>JBBEBE010000001.1:0-179227 GCA_040882505.1 Balneolaceae bacterium
AGGACGCCGCCCTTTCACGGCGGTAACACGGGTTCAAATCCCGTACGCGGTACCAAAAAAAAGTCTCAACGCATCTCTTTTGGATACGTAGAGACTCTTTTAATACGATTATGTACAGCTAGTCGGAATACTATCGAAGCCAGCCTGCCGTAGTCTTGGTACACGAAATTACATTAGTCACAATATGGGCACTCTGGTATATTGGGATATAAATTCCGGAGACCATCAATATTTGCACATGTAGCTTTTACACCATCTTGTTGACCTGCACACGCATATTGATGTGCTGATCTACAAAGAGTTTCCCACTGAAGATCTCCTGTAGGTCCAGAATATTCACTACATCCACCAGGTACGTCTGGGGATGGTTCGTTCTCAGAAGAACTATTTTCGTTTCTCGTAAAACTCTCCGCTGAATACTCGACAAGTCCATTTACCGAAACAGGATCAGACTCACCAATTTCTAACTCATCTATCTCAAGATCCAAATCCAGACTGGAATACTCTTCACCTAAGCTAAAGTCAAACTGATTTACAAGGATTGTGCCGTCAACAGGTACATTATTCGCATCTTCATCAAAATAGAGTGCTTGGAAGGTACCTAAATCCGGAACTTCTGAAAGATACAGGTAGGCACTGCTACTTATCTGTTCAGCCTGTAGTACCGTGTTTGATTCTTCGGGATTAAATTTGATCTGAAGCCATCCAGGCCCAGGATCAATTGGAGTCCCTTCAGAATTGTAAGGCATAAGAGCAAGCACTACTCCTCTATCCTCTTGATCATTGTTTTCTATATAAGAGACCCCAGATACCAGAGGAAATGGAAGTTCTTCTCCATCTTCACCCACTTGTGTAAGTAAAACATTCGATTCGGATTCCTCTAGATTGAATGCCCGAAAGATTACTTCTTCACCATTTTCCTCGTTGGCCGTCCCGCATTCAACCGCTAGAAAAAATAATATTGAAATCGGAAAACAAATAATGGCTACTACTCTTAAATTTATTCTTCTTAAGAACATAAAATTTTATTTTCTATTTAAATACAATTAAAAGTTTACTTGTTATTTATATAATTTAAATATTATTCTTCACTATTTTTGTCTAACTTCGTGAGTTATTCGTCTACTTTATTTCTAAGATCAATGTTTCCGGTATTTTCCCGAATTTCCGGTCCTGAAAACCGGGACAACGGAAAACATCACGTTTATCGTAGCTCCTGCGAATCCAACGAACTTCTTGGTGACTTTCGATTTAACCTTCACGCCATCACCCCGACACCCCGCTTAACTCTCACAGAGACAAGATATTCAGGTCGATCCACCCACCAACGGCGAGAACTCAAAATCAGCATATTAAGGAACGAATCAGAACTCCGTTACCACAGATTCAGGATCTGTACATAATACGTTTATCATCCATACATACAGATGACTTTGGGGTGATCAATTCCCGGAAGTTATTTTATTTCAATCTCTTCTGCAAAAACGCCGTGGAAATAGAACAATATGTGGATTTATATGAGCATCCCAATTCGTATTAATCTCGGATATATATTGAATGACCGGGTGGTCTCAAGATAGTTTGGACAGTTTTATTTAAAGGATCGTTTACTTTCCCACGTTGCGCCCCGGTACATGTGTCCTGGAGAAAAATAGACAATCGAGAGGTGTCTCCACCGACTGTTCCATTAAGCAACGAACTCCTGACACCGTCTGTAATACTACATTCCATTCGGCAGCCAACTTGTTGTTCTCTCTCAGAACTTCCCAGCGAGCGAAAGGTGGCACCCAGAATACATTTTCCCAAATAGGAGACTCAGACCTCGAGTTTTTCGATCCGGTATCTGAATTATAGAGCAGGCACCGGACAAGATTATAGAGCAGGCACCGGACAAGTGTCGTTTCCGACGGGACTTCTTCTCCTGTCTAATCTTTATGGAATTCCGGAATCCTCGCTTGGAGTCGGAGAACCGGGACGTTTCGCAACGGCATAGATCCCGGCTCCCTTCCGGTTCGACCCGAAAAGGTCCAAAGCATTCATAGCCATACCGGGAAGAAAAGTAATCAGATACCATGGCAGAACAAGCAGAAGTCCCGACATACCAAACCGCGTGAGCCATAGCATGGGCCACTTGACGGTCCAGACCCAGGAGAGGTGTCCCCAAAAGCCGTAGGTGTATCCCGTTCGTTCGACCTGCAGTGAGGAGGAGATCAACTTCTCCCGTAGCTCTGCATCTGAATACCCTGCACGGGCGTGTTCATCCACAAAACTATCCTCTTCTCCCATTGCGTCCTCTGCCGAAAGATGAGACGGAGAATGAATCATCAAGGTTCCGCCCGGTTTCAACGCCCGCTGCAGCCGTCTCAATACTTCACGATCCTCTTCGATGTGCTCCAACACATCAATGCAGAGAATCAGGTCGTACCCGGAATCCTCTTCCAACTCCAGAAGATCTACCTGTCGGTACCGAATTCGATCACCAAATCCGGTCGATCGCATGTATGCTTCCGCATCCTGGAGATAGGCCTGCTTCACATCCACAGCGACGATCTCTGCCAACGAAGATTCCGATAGTACAAAACGGTCATACTGCCCGAATCCACTCCCGGCGTCCAGTACCAAAAAAGGCATCTCCTCTCTGGCACGAATCCACCTGCGAATCTCGCGACGCAGGAACCAACTTCGCAGAAACAGAAGGTCCAGAATCAGATAGAGGAGCCGTCGAAGCAGAGGATGGGTTCGAACCTTCCCGGCCAGCTGATCTTTGATGCGATCGTACGCAATTCGGGCCATCGCTCAGACCTGATCTCTTATACGGACTGGTTTCCTTGTCGTACGATCCTGCTGCATCATCTCGCCAAGGAATCCGATAGAAAAAAACTGAACTCCAATAACCACCAACAAAACCCCCAGTATAAGCAACGGGCGATTGGAAAGAGATGCTTGATGGACCACCTTGATCCAGAAAAGGTGGAGATTGATGGCAGAGCCCACTAAAAGAGAGAGTATCCCGATACTGCCGAAAAAATGCATGGGCCGGGTTACAAAGCGGCGAACGAGAAGGAGCGTCAACAGGTCCAGAAAACCGTAGAGGAACCGGCTGAGTCCAAACTTGGTCTGTCCATATTTACGTGCATGATGACGGACTTTCTGCTCGGAAATTCGGGAAAAGCCTTCCCGATCGGCCAAAAGCGGTATGTACCGATGCAGCTCTCCGTAGAGTTCGATGGACTGAATGACCTCCCGACGATACACTTTCAACCCACAGTTGAAATCGTGGAGTGGAATGCCGGTCATGAGTCGGGTGACCCAGTTGAAGAATCGGGATGGAATGGTCTTTTGAATCGGATCCTGACGATTCTTCTTCCATCCACTGACCAGATCATACCCTTGATCCAATCGGTCCAATAGTGCGGGTATTTCGTTCGGGTCATCCTGCAGGTCGGCATCAAGTGTCACAATTCGTTCTCCACGGGCATGATCAAAGCCGCACTGCAGAGCCGTGCTCTTTCCATAATTTCTCTGAAGTGAAATTCCACGAAGCCAGTGTCGGGCGGAAGCGAGCCGGCCAATCTCGTTCCAGGATCCGTCGGACGACCCGTCATCCACCAGAATGATTTCAAAGGATCGTCCCTGGAGTGACGCTTCAATCTTTCCCGTCAACTCCTCGATCGACTCTTTCTCGTCCAACAGCGGTACAACAACCGACACGTCCAACGTAGCCGGGCCCGCGAGCGGTCTCGTGCCCGGTTCATAATCAACTGTCAGTGTCGGGGAGGGTTGCATATGGGGTCAAAACTTCGGATCGTACAGATCCCGTTGATATCCATCCGTCAAGAGGATGTCAAAATACATTTATTCATGCGATGAAAAAATTGTATTACTCCATTGGTGAAGTGAGCAAGATCTCACAGGTAGAACCTCATGTACTACGCTACTGGGAGACTCTCTTTGACGAGTTGACCCCGCGAAAGAACCGGGCAGGCAATCGGACCTACAGCAAAGAGGATATCGAGACCATTCTTCGGCTCAAGGAGTTGATTCAGATCCGAAAATACAGCACAGCCGGGGCAAAACGGGAAATGGAACAAACAGATGTTCCGGATGAAATGCACAAAGATCCCGTACCGGCTCCTGTACGCCGCGACCTTCAGGAGCTACGCATACTCCTTCAAGAGATCTCCGACTCACTCTGAGTCACTCTTTCGCCCGCCGGCACCGTAGATCATCAATATCAGTAGAAAAACCAGGGAGATGGCAAGAGAGGCTGCAACCAAATGGGTTACCTGAAACACGCCCAGCATTCGAAACCAATCCATTCCGACACCCACTCCCATCTGCAGAAGAATCAGTACACCCACAGCATCGATTACCCGGCGAAGGCGTTTATCCAGATCGATTGAGAATCGATATCGAAAAAGAAGGATCGAAACCCCCAACACAAGCCAGGAGAAACTTCTGTGAACGGGATATCGCCACCCTTCCAATGCATCGATCCATAATTCGCGAGGGAGAGGGTCGACAGCGTTTTTGATCAAATCGATCATCTCTCGAACCTGTGTACCCAAAATCAGTTGAATCGTTAGGAATACAAGAAGGATCACGCTACATCTTCCCAACCACTTTCGCATGGATTCCGGCATCGACACCTTCAATCGATCACGATTGGCTCTCCAGGCAGCGAAAAGAAGGATATTGACGATCACCATGGCCAATACCATGTGCAGGGTAATCAATCCCTCATGCAGTCCGCTCCGAACCACCTGTCCACCCAACCACCCTTGAACCAATACAAGAACAAATGCCAGAAAAGAGGCTGTCGGGATCCAGGGATCCGATCTTCGATATCGAAAAGAAAGCAGAAACGTTCCTGTAATCAGTAATCCAATCATGACCCCGGTGAGGCGATTCACATACTCCGTCCACGTGTGAACCACATTAAAGGAAGCGGCATCAAATCCTGCCGGAAGTTGCGCAGGAGAAGTTGGAGGAATCCACATACCAAAACATTTGGGCCAATCCGGACAGCCCAGACCGGCACCGGATGCCCGGACCAATCCACCAACAAATATTAAAAACAGTGTGGCGACAACTGTCGCCGTGGCAACTTTTTGATATCGATTCATCTTCACCTCTTCCAGTCTGTCTCATCTGCTGCAATTCCAAGAGGTGTTCTCGACAAAACACCCCAATCCAAAGGGCTCTGGTGCCGATTACTCCTGTCAAACCGCTCCCCGAAAGGTAACATATCAAAGTAAAATTGGTTACCTTTTTGTTTTGAACCACGGTCCGTTGTTACGCATGAGAGCAGAAACAGGTATCCTCCAAGAGAGCTCCCTCAAGCGAGTCCTTGCCGACTACTATGAGTTGACCAAACCGGGCATTACGTTCACGGTTCTGGCCAGTATGTGGGTTGGATTTCTGATGGGCGCCGCCGGAAGCGTCGACTATCTGCTCATGGCTCACGCCACACTCGGCACCTGGCTCATCGCTTCAGGGACAGCTGCCCACAATATGTACCTGGAACGACGTTTTGACGGTTTGATGCACCGAACCAAGCAGCGCCCACTGCCTGACGGAAGAATTGGTGAACAGCCGGCACTTTTTCTCTCGATTGGGTCCATTGTTGCCGGTTTCTTCTATTTGATGGTGACAACGAATCCGGCTGCAGGACTCGTATCACTTGCTACAGCCGGCCTGTACCTCTGGGTCTACACTCCACTAAAACGGATATCTGCACTGAATGTTTTTGTCGGTGCCATCCCGGGAGCACTACCGGCTGTCGGTGGATGGGCTGCTGCCAGTGGAACCATCTTCGAGCATGGAATGTGGATTCTCTTCGGAATCGTCTTCTGTTGGCAAATTCCCCACGTCATGGCGATTGCATGGGTCTGCCGAAAGGATTACGAACATGCCGGATTCCAGATGCTGCCAAAACGGGACAGAAACGGGCTCGTTACCTCCCTGTGGATTCTTGTCCCCATTCTCATTCTCTTCCCGACCGTTTGGAAACTCTATGTCATGGAACTTGCGGGTTTCATGTATCTGGCCGGTTCGCTCCTTCTAACTGTTGGATTCCTCTACTACGGAATCCAATTTATGCTCCATCGGGACCACGGATCTGCCCGATCCCTGATGTTTGCATCCATCGCCTATCTGCCGCTTATCTGGATCCTGGTTTTTCTGGACTGGATCGTCTGACGGGGAAGACCCCTGCCTTCCCATGGAGCGGGCAGACGAGAAACCGTTCTCAGGATTCTCTGCGTAGCGCTGGAAACCGTGCTGGAGAAACTTCGTGCATCATTCCGTAGACCGATTCGAAGATATCTTCCAAAGAGGGCTTGGAGAAATAGTCCCCGTCACTGGAAAAAGCAGGTCGGTGGGCTTTGGCTGTCAATGTTCTGGCAGGTGAATCCAGATACCGGAAACCTCCTTGACTCTCGACCACCTCCCGCATCATGTAGGCTGTAGCGCCTCCCGGCACATCTTCATCAACAAACAGAATCCGATTCGTCTTCTTGAGGGATTCAAGAATGACACCGGCCCGATCAAAAGGCAACAGTGTTCGGACATCGATTAACTCTGCGGAGATTCCCACATCTTCAAGCTGTGGCAAAACGGCACGTGCCAATGTACAAGTGGGCCCATACGAAACAATCGTGACATCCTGGCCTTCATGCAATCGAACAGGTATACCAAGCGGAATGGTATACTCTCCGGGATTTTCGGGTAGTGGCTCTTTGAGTCGATACGCATTCAGTGGTTCAATCATCAGTGCCGGATCATTCCCCTGCAACAACGTATTGTACATACCTGCGGCTTCGGTTAGCGTTCTCGGGACACAGACGTGAATTCCGCGAATTCCATTGATGATCATCCCCATGGGTGAACCTGAGTGCCAGATTCCTTCGAGTCGGTGCCCACGAGTCCGAACAATTACCGGTGCCACCTGTCCACCGGCCGTTCGATAGTGTAGAGTAGCCAGATCGTCACTCATGACCTGGAAGCAGTAGAGCAGATAATCCAGATACTGAATTTCGGCAATCGGTCGAAATCCACGAAGTGCCAGACCGATGCCCTGTCCAAGAATGGTTGCCTCTCGAATACCGGTATCGGCCACCCGCAATTCTCCGAAGCGTTCCTGCATCCCTTCCATACCGAGATTTACATCTCCCATCTTCCCGGTATCTTCACCAAAGGTGACAAGCTCCGGGTACCGATCAAAAAGTGCCATAAAGTTGTCGCGCAACACGACGCGCCCATCGACACGTTCCGGTTTGTCCGAATAGCGGGGGGGAACGGTACCGACTTTAAGTGGCGACTTGTCTCCTTCGACCTGCAATTGACTGCTGAACCGCCTCCGATTCTTGTTCTCCTGCTCCTCTATCCAGTCCAGCAATTGCTCCTTCTCATCCGATGAACGCCCCCTCAACGCAACAAGGGTTCGCCTTGCAATGGAAATCACGTTTTTACGAACAGCTCTTCGAACAGATTTCAGCTCTCTTGCAAGTGCGTCCACACCGGAATCCGGCCACTTCTGATACAGCGGCTCGAGCAGAGTCAACAACTCCCTTTTCTCACGTTCAATCGGCTTGTAATACGCCTCGAGTGCACGTGTTCGGGCAGCCGCCACCTCCTCTTTGGTCTCCTTCTCTATCTTTTGTAACTGCTTCTCGGATGCCAGTTCATTTTTTAAAATCCAATTCCGAAAGCGACGACAGCAGCAGTGCTCCTTCTCCCACTCGAGCCTCTCTTTACTCTTGTATCGTTCGTGAGATCCAGACGAAGAGTGACCCTGGGGCTGCGTCACCTCGTCGACATGAACCAACACGGGTTGATGCTCCTCCCGGGCCAGTCGGGCTGCCTCTTCATAGGTTCGCATCAATCCTTCATAATCCCACGCTTTGACATGAAAAATCTCTATTCCCGGCTTCTTCTTCGTTCGCTTGAACCCTTTCAGTACCTCGGAAATACTCTCTTTTGTCGTCTGGTACGCTTTGGGCACTGAAATACCGTACCCGTCATCCCAAACAGAAAGCACGAGAGGAATCTGCAAGACACCGGCGGCATTCACGGTTTCCCAAAACACCCCCTCCGTTGTACTGGCATCTCCAATCGTACCAAATACAACCTCTTGCCCGTCCCTGCTAAAAATCTCCTGGCCAACTCGTTTTGGTAAATTTCGGTAGAGTACGGATGCTTGAGCCAACCCAACCATTCGAGCCATCTGGCCAGCCGTTGGAGAGAGATCGGCCGACGTATTCTTCATCCCGGTCTGGGGTCGCCAATTCCCGTTCTTGTCCAGAAGACGTGTGGCAAAATGAGCATTCATTTGGCGACCACCCGAGCTGGGATCTCTCTCAATATCGGGGTTGGAATAGAGCTGCGAGAAGAACTGTTCGACGGTCAACTCGCCAATGGCCAACATCAACGTCTGATCCCGATAATATCCGGAACGGAAATCCCCTTTCCTGAAATACTTGGCCAGTACCAATTGGGGAAGCTCTTTTCCATCACCGAAAATTCCAAATTTGGCGCGGCCGTTAAGAACGTCTCGTCTGCCAAGATTGGAAATTTCACGACTGATACGAATCAGCTTGTAGTCTGCAAGAACCTCGGATACCCGATTCGAGATCTTCCTGTTCTTCTTTAGCGCTACATCTGAGTCTGCCATGGCCATTACCCGTTTCGTTCGGTCTGGTTAATGTCCCCATTTTTCAGGAGAAATGGGAATGTTTACTCCATAAACCCGCCCCGTGTCATATGGATCGGATCGAGTGCACGTTCCAGCTCTTCACGCGACAAATCGGTCATTTCATCCGCAACATCGAGGACTGCACGATTCTCTGCATAGGCTTTCTTTGCAATTTTTGCAGCCAGATCATATCCAATCAGAGGGTTCAACGCCGTAACCAGAATGGGATTCTTGCCAGCCATCTCCTTCAACCGTTCCTCGCGAACGGTGAACGTTGCAACCGATCGATCGGCCTGGTTCTTGGCAGCATTGGCCAATATCCTGATCGACTCGAGCAAATTATGGGCAACAACCGGAAGCATGACATTCAACTCAAAGTTACCGGATTGACCAGCAACAGTGATGGTCGCATCATTTCCGATCACTTGAGCACAGACCATGGTCAACGACTCCTCAATCACCGGATTCACTTTCCCAGGCATGATGGACGAACCGGGTTGAAGTGCTTGTAGTTCCACCTCGCCCAATCCGGAATTGGGCCCGGAGTTCATCCATCGCATGTCGTTTCCAAGTTTCATCAGACTGACCGCCAACGTTTTCAACTGTCCACTGAGTTCTACCGGAGCATCGACGGTTGATTGTGCCTCAAAGTGGTTCACAGCCTCTACAAAAGGTGCAGACGTCTGTCTGGAAAGCTCTTCGGCTACCCGCTTTCCAAACTCCGGATGGGTATTGATTCCTGTGCCAACGGCCGTTCCACCTTGTGGAAGCTCCCGAACTCGCTCGAGGGCCGACTCCAATCTCGAGATCCCCAACTCAATTTGCCGTGCATATCCACCGAGTACCTGCCCCAGAGTCACGGGCATCGCATCCATCAAGTGTGTACGCCCCGTTTTGACCACCTGACTCAATTCTTTTGCCCGTACGTTCAGAGTCTTCTCCAGATGGAGCAGCGATGGAAGAAGCGACTCCCGAACAGAGAGAACGGCTGCCACCCGGATCGCTGTCGGAATCACATCATTGGAACTCTGACCAAAGTTGACATGATCATTCGGATGAACCGTGATCCCCTTCTCCATCAATAACGCTGAAGCCCGGGTCGAAAGTACCTCGTTGGCATTCATATTGGTCGAGGTTCCCGAACCGGTCTGAAAAATATCCACCACAAAATGACTATCCAATTTACCGGCGACAAGCTCGTCAGCAGCTTGTGAAATGGCCTCTACCCGGTCTTCATCCAGCAGACCCAACTCTCCATTCACCCGTGCAGCCGCCTGCTTTACATACCCGAGAGCTCGCAGAAAGTCGCGGTGAAATCCGATTCCACTAATGGGAAAGTTGTCGTATGCACGCTGTGTTTGAGCACGATACAGCGCTTTTTCCGGAACCTTGACCTCACCCATCGAATCCTTCTCAATACGGTATTTACTCATGGAAAACGTCTCTTCAGTTGAAATTTTTTTCGTATAAAACCAGCCTCTGCAATGTACAGAAAATTGGCAAAAATCGGAGGTTCATACGTACGGACAACCTGAAAAGAGAGAGGGATCTGACCGACAAGAGGTGAATCATCTAAGGGACTTGGAGTAGATCCGATAGGTCTTGTTCTGGATGGCACCAATTCTTTCGGCCACTCGAACCATCTCGGTATTGCTCTCCAATACCCAACTCAATTCGGATGAGTAAAAATCACGCTTGAGCCCATTCTCGATCGATTGATGGTGGAGGACGGCATCAATCCCTTTGCCCCGGTATTCCGGCAGTACACCCATAAGTGCCGTTCGGATGCGCCGGATCGATTTTCTTCTCGTCAGCAGCTTGAAAAGTCCGGTCGGGAAGAGAGTCCCGTTCATATCCGAAAGAATCTGGTTGTAATCGGGAAGTGCAATAGAGAAGGCAACTGGCTCACCTTCCACGTCAACAATATGGGCAAAATCGGGATCCAGAATCATTTTCAGATCACGGGCCAACTGCTCCAGTTCCGCTTTTGACAATGGAATAAACCCCCAATTCCGGCTCCACGCCTTGTTGAAGATTTGCCGGATGATCTCCACCTCTTGTTGCATCTTTTTTAGTCGAATCGGACGAACATTCATACCCGGAATTCTTCTCTTGACAAGTCCGACAGCTCGTGCCATTCGTTCCCGATCGACTGTTGATTGATCAACGTCGAATGCAAAAAGATCCATCTCCTTGGAGAGACCTGCGTTTTCGAGAAGGGTACCGTACCAAGGTTTGTTATAGGGCATCATGATCGCCGGAGGTTTCTCAAATCCGTCCACCAATATGCCTACCTCATCCATCATGGAGGGACTGGCCGGACCCATCATGGTTTCCATACCTCGCGCTTCCAGCCATCCACTCGCCGACCGAAACAGCAAGTCCGTGACGGTATCCGAATCAATCGACTCGAAAAACCCAAAAAAACCGGTTTGGGTGTTGTGATAGGAGTTGTATCGGTGATCAATGATCGCTGCAATCCGCCCGGCAACTTCACCATCTTTTTCGGCAAGGAACAGAGCCATTTCGGCCTGCTGAAAAAAAGGATTCTTCTGCGTATCGAGTCTTTTCCGGACTTCGAATTTCAATGGAGGGACCCAGTTTGCATCTTTTTTGTAATGCCTGTAGGGAAACTCCAAAAACGCCTTTTTCTCCTTTGACGTCGTTATGTAGGTAACACCCGTCATGAATGTCTGGTTCGGTCCGTAACTGTCACGAGTCTCGAAGGGACTGCCCGTTGCTGTCAATGATGCCGTGTCGGATACCCACTTTCCGGAATGCACTGAGCACCTTGTCCAGCTGCTCGTCTGTATGAGTCGCCATATAACTGGTTCGGACCAGTGCCTGGTTCTGCGGAACCGCCGGTGGAACCACTGCATTCACATAGATCCCCTCTTCGAAGAGATCTTTCCAGAATTTGAAACAGTCCATCATGTCACCAATCACCACTGGAATAATGGGTGTCTGACTGTTCCAGACATTGAATCCAAGAGTACTGAGCTCTTTTCGCATGAAATTCGAGATCCCCTCCAGCCGTTCCAGTCGCCATGGCTCGCTCTGAAGAATCTCCAGGGCTTTCAGTACCGTTGCAACATTGGCAGGAGGCATGCTTGCACTAAAGATATGTGCGGGAGAATGGTGCCGGATAAAATCAATGACCGGTTGTTCACCAACTATGAATCCTCCCAGGGATGCAAACGATTTGGAAAACGTTCCACTGACCAGATCAACCTTGTCAAGCAACCCGAATACGGAAGCGGATCCACGACCCCCATCTCCGATTACACCAATCGCGTGAGCATCATCCAGATAGAGACGGGCATTGAACTCTTCTGCCAGTTCAACCAAACCGGGAATGTCGGCCAAAATACCGGACATGGAGAACACTCCGTCACTGATGATGATCTTGCCTGCGTCCGGATCTGCCTTCTCCAGCAACTTCCGAAGATGTCCCAAATCATTGTGTCGAAAACGAACCGTATTTGCATTGGAAATCTGGGTTCCCACAACGATGCAAGCGTGGTTGTCTTTGTCAGAGAAGATCATGTCGTTCCGCCCGGCAATCGTCTGTATCGACCCTTCATTGGTCTGATACCCTGTGCTGAACAGGACACACGCCTCTTTGTTCATGAAAGCAGTCAGCTTCTCCTCAAGCTCCAAATGAAGATCGAGGGTGCCATTCAAATACCTTGATCCAGTACAACCGGTTCCATAGGTAGAAATCACATTTTGAGCGGCTTCAATGGTGCGGGGGTCATTCGTCAACCCGAGATAGTTGTTTGAACCGGCCATGATGACATCCCGGCCTTCTATCTTGACGACCGACCCATCCGTTGCCTGCAGAGGCTTGAAGTACGGGTAAAGTCCCAACTCCTTTACCTCATCCGCTTTGGTAAAATCGTACGCTTTTTTGAATATGTCAGAGCTGTTCAACTCGGGTCTGGACTCACCCATTCTCTATGCGGCTTGATCATTAATATTTAGCCTGTAAATATAGCTACAAATAAAGTCGCTTCAAACAATAGAGACCCTTCATGCATCAACGGATGGCGATATTTCCCTGCTGGCCACCTGTTTGAGATAAGACACATACCGTTCGGCCACTCGTTCCCACCCAAACTCGTCATGAACAAACGGCCCACACTTCTTCTTCAATTCCTGGAGCTCCTCCCGGAGTACCCGATCCACTTCCCGGGCAAAGAGGATCGGCTCTCCGTGTGGAACTCTGTATCCATTGATACCGGGGCGAATAACATCACGAATGCCTTCCAAGTCGGATGCCACAGCCGGAACTCCGGCCTGATTTGCCTCCAGTAGAACAATTCCGAACCCCTCCATATCTCCCGGTACCGGAATATTGGGCATGATGAACAGATCTGCCAGGGAGTAGGCCATCTGCAACTCTTCTTCCGGGATTCTGCCACTCAAAATCACTTGCTCCTCCATCCCCATCCGACGTATTGCGTCCCGAATTGTCGGTGTCTCCGGTCCATCACCGACAATCAAATAAACAACGTTCGACTCTACGTTTGGTAACACCTCCTCGACAAACCAACGGTGACCTTTACGGAGAACATGGCGACCAACCGTCAACAAAAGATGCTGTCCCTGCTGTACGTCCAGTCCGAATCTGGATTTCAGTCGTTCCTGTGATACGCTACGATCGGGCAGATCTGTTCGCCGTGTGACATCCAGACCATTCGGAAGTGCCACTCCCAACGCAGGATCCATTCCCCGCTCGATACAGGCCTCTCGTGTTGCAGCCGACACCGATATCACTCCACTCATCGACCGAAAGATGCGGGGTACATACCACTGATACACCCAAAAAGGCAACGTTACATCCTGACCATGATTGATCACCACAGATGGCCAGGGAAACCGCCCTTTGAGAAATGGGACAACACCCGCCGTTACCATCGAAGAGAACAGAACGACATCCGGGCGAAATGCGCGTGCTTTACCTGGAAGTGTCGCAGCCAGAGAGAAGAGAAAACGGGTTGTGGCAGATCCAATACCGGACCAGGGTGTGCGCTGAACGACCGACAACAGCTCCACATCCTCACGGTGTTCAAGCTCTTCCATCAACTGGAGACTTACATTCTGCATGCCCCCAATGTTCTGAAGAGGTTGATCGACCGGCGGAATCGAGTGACTTACATAGAGAATTCGAAATGACATGAAGTTACAATTCGGTTGAGAGTAGCTCCCGATACGACTGCAATAATTGCCCGTTGATCTGCTCCCATGAATATTCCAATGAACGTGATCGGGAGGCCTTTCCCATTCTCTCTCCAAGCTCTGCATCTCCGATCAACTCTGCCAACCGTTCCGCAAACGGCTCTGCCGAACCGGGTGCAACATGATATCCATTCACTCCGTGCCGGACCAGAGAGCGACTCCCGACGGCATCGGCAACAATGCAGGGAAGACCGGAGGCCATCGCTTCAAGCGTCACATTCCCGAACGACTCCGTCACGGAAGGAAAGAGAAATATATCCCCGCTGGCGTAGGCACGGCTGAGCTCTTTACCCTCCAGATACCCTGTAAAAATCCCGTCCGGAAGAAGCTTCTCAAGCCCTTCCCGCGCTGGACCTTCACCCACGATCACGGGTTTTACCCCCTCCATCAAGGCCGAGACTGACTGCACCGCCTCTGCATAAATGTCCAGATTCTTCTCCCAAACCAACCGGGAGACAAAGAGTACCACCCGATCATTCGAACGAATACCCAATGAACTTCTCCACTCAGTAGATCGGTGAACGGGTGAAAACCGCTCAGTATCAATTCCCCTTGCCCATACCCGAAGGTCCCTCCCGACTCCTTTCTCACGAAGATCGTCAATCATGGACGGAGTGGGCGCATGAACTTGGTCTACCTTTCCGTAGAACCAACGAAAATAACTCAACATCAGAGGCTCCATCCATCCCAACCGGTAATAGGGTAGATAACTGGAAAAGTGTGTATGGTAGGAGCTGACGATCGGGAGCCCCTGTTTTGTTGCCCACCGAAGCGCAGAAAACCCAAGAAGATCCGGCGTGGCAATATGGATCAAATCGGGTTTGAATTCTTCCAACCGCCGCCTTCCCTCGCCATGCATTGGACGGGACATTCGATACTCGGGCCGGCCGGGAAGGGCAAATGACGGAATCGGTACCAACTCTCCGGCATGATTCATTGGCGGTTCGTCAACCGTAGGAGCAAACACCAACACCTCGACCCCCTCTCCTTCCAAAAACCGAACCAATCGATTCAATGTCAGAGAGACTCCATCCGGGATGTGGTTGTAGTTTCCGGTAAAGAGAGCCAGCCGAAAGCGTCTCATACTTTTTCCAATGCTACATTCAACTTTGTATCTTCGAACGGGGAACCGGAAACGGTTCGACCCGTTCCAATCGTGGCCTCCCTGAACCGCAAGACACTCGAATATAAAGATTTTATGAAGGCATTTGTTACCGGCGGAACAGGATTTATTGGAAGTCACCTCGTCGACGCGCTTCTGGAGCAGTACCCGGACTCACCACCACGCTGCTTGATCCGGTCCGATATGCGGTGGCTCAAGGGTAAACCGATCGAACCGGTTCACGGAGATCTGTTCGATGAAAATGCCATCCTTGAAGGCCTGAAAGGGTGCGACACTCTGTTCCATCTGGCAGCCATTCTGAAAGCGCCCACACAGGAAGCACTCGATCGAGTCAATGTCGAGGCGACCGAACGCCTTTTCCAACTTGCTCTGAAAGCCGGCGTCCAGAGAGTACTCATTCTCTCATCCCTGGCTGCTTCAGGACCCAGCAAGGGACGACCGCGAATTGAAACAGACACTCCGGTGCCCACCAGTATGTACGGCATCTCCAAGTGGGCCATGGAGAAGCGAATTCATGAGTGTGCGCCCACAGGATTGCCGGTTACCTTGATCCGTCCACCCGTTGTATACGGTCCGAGAGAGGATCAGGTCTACACCTGGTTCCAGATGGTCAATCGAGGTATTTGTCCCATCGTTGGGCGGGGCGAATCCCCCAAACTCTCCATGGTCCATGTCTCCGATCTGGTAGAAGGCACGTTGACTGCTGCCAAGACCGATCGCGATGGCGTCTCAACCTACTTTCTGACCGGGCCGGAAATTGCCAATTGGAACCGATTACGCGATTTGACGTTGACTCTACTGGACAAGAAGGCTGTGACTCTGTACGTACCCCCCTCATGGGTCCGTCGTCTGGCTGCCGTCACCGAAACAACAGCCGGTTGGTTTGGTCACTACCCGGTTTTCAACCGTGAAAAAGCGGACGAAATGATCCTCGAATGGACCTGTTCGTCCGATCTGGCAACGCAAGAGCTTGGGTACTCCCCACGCTACACACTCGATAACGGGTTCAAGGAGACACTGCAATGGTATCAAGAGAAGGAATGGTTGTAGAGATGATGTCGATCAACCGATTATGGACCCTGCTGATCCTGTTGGTTGCACTCATGTTTCCAGCCATGGAACCCTTACATGCCCAATCATTGATTCGGGACACCTCGCAACGCATGACGATGCCAGGGATTCAGGCAATCAGTAGCTCCGAAACGCACCTTTATCTGCTATCCGAACAGGAAGGGTTGGCCGTATTCCGTTCTCATGCAGATTCCCTCCAGTGGCTCTACACATCGGAAGGAATGGAGAGACGCGGAAGCCATCTGACCTCCGACTCCCGGTTCTCCTATCTGCATGGCGACGGCACCAGCCTGACCATCATCGAGCCAACTTCCCTGCTGGGTGTTTACTCCTCGACCACACTGCCCCATCCTCTTTCAGCCGTTCAACGTCTTCACGACCGACTCTACCTGATCCTGAATGGCAGGCTCTTTACTTTGTCACTCGAATCACCGAATTCGGTTGATCAACCACCTGTAGCGGTACTTGACGACGATCTCTCGGGTCGAACCCTGATCGACCTGATATCGGATCAACGCGGCACACTCTATCTGCTGGACGAAGAAGGGGACGTCCATATTGTCCGTCAACCGGATGCAGCATCTCCTGTAAATCTGGACCGAACTGTCGAAACGGGTCGAACAATCGAACGACTTTTTCTGGTGCAGTCCGACCTGTTGGGCACCACTCGCGACGGAACCGTCTATCGGATTGGATCCGAAGGAGGCACCGAACGCCGGTTCCAGGCAGAATCTTCCATCTTCCGACTTCAAGAGTGGGGACCCCTCTGGGTTCTCTCCGGTCAGGACGGAACCATCGACGTCGTACATCCAGAACGCGGGGAAACGACTCGACTTCGAGACAGTCGAATCGAGCCGGCTCTCTTTACGGTTGCAGACGACCGACTCTGGATTGTCGAACAGAACCGGGTCACTCCTATTCTGAGAGGGGAATCCGATGATCCGGTCACAAACGACCAGCCCGTCCGATTGAACCCGATCGAAAACTTCGCCACGCCCACTTCCCAGCCTGTTTTGATTCCGCTCGAACGAAGCCCCCGAACCGATACGGTTGTCGATTTCGCCTACGAATCCGAAACCATCGACAATGCCCGAATTCGAGGATCCTCATTTTATTGGACGCCCGGCCCTTCCGACACCGGCCGGCACACGATTAAAATCACAGCCATTCCTGCGACCGGGGAGCGCACAACGACCCAATTCGATATCGATGTTCGCCCCTTCAACACCCCCCCAAGATTCACACCCATCCCGCGTCAACGAATTCCGGCAGGCGAGGAGTGGGAACTGGAACTTCGTGCATTTGATCCGGACGGACAGGATTCGGAATTGATCCGCTACATCGGGGTAGATCTCCCAGAGGGACTCTCACTCGATGAACGCCGTGGGCATCTACTCTGGACTCCAGAGAGAACACAGGTCGGGGATCACCGGTTTCAAATCATTGCAACCGACCAATTCGGCGCAGCCAACAATGTCCGAATTCAGATCAGTGTAACCGAGGCCTCACGCGAGAGCGAACAAGAGTTTCCCTTCGAATGAGTTTGACCCAAGAAAATCCATTACCGGTCCGGGATCTCATCTCCTGGTTTGATCATCATCAGCGAGACCTCCCCTGGCGTCGGACCGATGACCCATGGGCCATCTGGGTCTCGGAAGTGATGCTCCAGCAGACACGAGTCGACACTGTCATCCCCTACTACCAACGTTTCTTAAACCAATTCCCGACTCTCTCGAGTCTTGCCAATGCCTCCCGCCAAGAGCTCCTTCAACATTGGGAGGGACTCGGATACTACAGTCGAGGTCGGAATCTTCAGGATGCCACGCTGCAGGTGATGCAACAATTCGATGGTGTCATTCCGAAAACACATGACGAGCTTCTCGAACTGAAAGGCATCGGACCCTACACAGCTGCCGCTGTTTCAAGTATCGCCTTCGGTGAACCCCGGGCGGTAGTAGACGGAAACGTGATTCGGGTCATGACGCGTTTTTTCGGCATTGAAGAGGATATTCGCCGAAGTACAACCCGCAACCGAATTCAGAAAATCGTACAATCCATGATTCCCTCCGATCGCCCCGGAGACTTCAATCAGGCCGTCATGGAATTGGGTGCAACCATCTGCACACCCCACAACCCTGCCTGCAACCACTGCCCATTGGCATCGGAGTGCACAGCTTATCGTACGACTGCCACGGACCGTATCCCCTGGAAATCTCCGGCAAAACGTGTCCCCCACCATCAAATCGGTGTCGGGATCCTTCTCAATGACCAAAACGAGACACTGATTGCCCTGCGCCCTGAAGATGTCATGTTGGGTGGATTATGGGAGTTTCCCGGCGGAAAACAGAAAAAGGGAGAGTCCATCGAACAAACCGTTCACCGCGAACTGAGCGAAGAGCTTGGAATCGAAATCGACTCACTGAAACCGTTTCATACGCTGGATCATGCCTATTCCCATTTCAAAATTACGCTTCACGCATGGACGTGCAAACTCTCCCCGACAAGTCCGGAGCCCATCGCCAGAACAAGCCAGGAGATCCGTTGGGTTCCCATGAACCAGTTGGCAGACTACCCGTTTCCGAAAGCAAACCGGACTCTGGTTACACGTTTGATCCATCCACTTGTCACCGACAAAAAAAAGAGAGACAGCTGATCTTCATTAAAAATTTTCCTATACTTCTTGTCTGTTTACCAAACTGAATTCAACCCTTATTGACCGAATGTCCATGATTGGAGTCAACGTAAAAGACAATGAGAGTATCGACCGGGCGATCAACCGCTTCAAGAAGATGGTCACCCGCTCTCGAGTACTGAACGAGTTTAAAGATCGTCAGCAGTTCACAAAGCCGTCCGAAGAGCGTCGTGAAGCGCTTAAGAAAAGCGTTCGAGAAGAGCGAAGACGTCAAAGAGACAACTACTGACCAAAGACCCTTTCGGGGAGAACCTCTCTCCCCGATTTTCATTTGTTATCGGGGATGGCGCGTTCATTAACCATCCCGGTCGGTCACCTCTATTCGTTGGAGAAGAGAGAACGAACAAACGGCTGGATGTAGGAATGTGAACGTCGTACAATCTCCGACGACACCTTGCCGGTTCGACCCGGAACATATGCTTGTCTGAAGCCCATTTTTTCTGCCTCTCGAAGTCGTATATCCAACTGGGGCACCATTCGTATCTCCCCGCCAAGCCCGACTTCTCCCAGAAATAGTGCCTTTTCGGGCACGGATGTATCCCGAAAACTGGATGCAAGGGCCGCCAATACGGCAAGATCGGCAACCCGATCCTGAATCGTAAGACCTCCTGCCACATTCAAATACACATCGTGGGAGGAGAACGGAATTCCGGCTCTTCTCTCCAGTACCGCCAACAGCAATGAAAGACGGCGTTGGTCAAATCCACTGGTCGTCCGCTGAGGTGTTCCATATGTACTCGGGGCGACCAGCGCCTGCACTTCTGTAAGCAGAGGTCGACTTCCCTCCATGAGACAGGTCACAGCATTGCCGCTCACTGATTCATCCAGCTCTGAAAGAAATAGCTCCGAGGGATTCAGAACCTCCTGCAGACCGTCTCCCCTCATCTCGAATACACCCACTTCGTGGGCCGGGCCGAACCGGTTCTTTACCCCACGCAAGAGTCGGTGAAGTCGGGAGGGATCCCCTTCAAACTGCAGAACCGTATCGACCATGTGTTCCAGCACCCGTGGTCCAGCAATTTCACCCTCTTTCGTGACGTGCCCGATCATCAATGTTGTCACCCCCTCCCGCTTGGCCAACTGCTGGAGAAGTGCTGCACACTCCCGAACCTGCTGCGTACTCCCCGGCAACGAAGAGACCGTGCTTCTGTAGACGGTCTGAATGGAATCTACAATCACGAGATCCGGTTTCTCTTTTCGGACATGTTGAATGACCCGATCCAGTTCAGTCTCGGTAAGTATGCGTAACTCCTCACTTCCCGTGAGATGGAGACGTGACGCGCGTTGTCGGATTTGATGTGCAGATTCTTCGCCCGCTACGTAGAGAATTCTCATGAATGGAGAAGCCTTGGCAAGTTGCAGCATCAGAGTGCTCTTCCCGATTCCAGGATCCCCGCCAAGCAAAATCAGCGAAGCCGGCACAAGGCCACCACCCAACACTCGATCCAGCTCGGCCACTCCGGTGGAGGTTCGTTCCCGATCCTCATCGGGAACGTCGGCCAATCGTACCGATTCCACTGCACCAACAGGATCTTCTGTAATTTCGACCCGGTGTTTTTTTGCACTCGCTGTGGAGGGTACAATACGCTCCTCGAAACGATTCCACTCGCGACACGATGGACACTGCCCCATCCATTTGGTAGCAATATGCCCACAAGAACCACATACATACTGTTGTTTCTCTTTGGCCATAAACGGTCGATCAAAACGGGTTCAAAACGCCTCTGTTCAGCGCTCGAGTCAACTATCCATGAGTTGCCGCGAGTCGGTTCGCTCTTTCATATACCACGTCGTTGCGAAGACGCCGATCCCGATACTCATGTAATACGTGATAAAGCGCCAGAGAAAGACCGCCAATCCAATGAATCCCTCACGCTCGATCAATGGTCCCATAAAAAGAGCAAAGAGACCTTCCACACCCCCCGATCCACCGGGCGTCGGGATCACAAGAGAAGCAAGATTCATTGCAAGACTACGAAATACGAGCACAACTTCTTGTGCGGGAAGCAAACTGAGCACAACAATGACCGGAAGTGCAACTTTACAGAGCCAAGCCATCGTCGACAGAAAGAACGCCTTGAAGATGAAGGAGAAAGATTTTTCACGCAACTCTTCTGAATAGGCTTCCATGTTGTCGGCTTCTTTTGATACCTGCGACTCGAATCGTCGCAAAAACGGAAGGCGAAACGTCCAGCGAACCAGATTCCCGATTGTCGAAGGCTTGACCAGCAGGCCATAGGTCAGAACGCCACCATAGGCAAGAAGTACTCCATAGATCAACAACATGGTAGCCGCACCCACAAAACCGATCTCCGGGGGAATAACCTCTACCCACACACCCCCGATCAACAGGATCGGGATGGCTAGTGCATACCAGAATTGATCCAAAAGGACGCTATAGAGTGTTAGAGCTGTTGCTTTGCCCAGCTTCATACCTTCACTGGTCATCGCATACGTTGCGATTGGGGCTCCACCAATCGTCGATGGAGTGACAGCAGAAGCAAAATCCCACGTCAAAGCAACGCGTAGAGCGGCATGCCAATCCATATCGCCCTCTGCAAGAAAATGAAACTTCGTTGCTACGAACCAGATTCTCAGAAAGGCTACTGCCAGTGCGATCACCAACCCCGGCATCCGTTTCATTGCCAGATGATCAAGGATCCCGGGTGACCAGGTAAAGTAGATCACAACACCCATTCCGAGCAGGCTCAACCCGACCGAAATCAATATATATTTGACGGAAAAGAGATTCCCGCTTTCGTTGTCCGGCGTATTGTGACTCATGTTACCGACGACCCCCTCCCGGAGCCTTCACCTGTAGGCATACCCGAAGTTTGCCACCGATTGCGATTCTCTTCTCGTCACGCCAGGTCAATCTCGTCCAGTAGATAGACATCCTGAATCAGCTGAAGGAGTTTGACCCCCTCCTTCCGTGGCCGTTGAAACGCCTTCCGTCCACTAATCAGTCCCATACCGCCGGCTCGCTTGTTCACCACAGCTGTCATGACCGCTTGAGCAAAATCATTCTCGCCCGATGCACCACCCGAGTTGATCAGACCTGCTTGACCCATATATCCGTTTGCAACCTGATATCTTGTCAAATCAATTGGATGATCACTGGTCAGTTTGCTGTAGATTCGTTCGTCCAGTTTTCCATAGGTCGAACTTCCACTATTCAGTGCTTTGAAACCACCATTGGTCGTCGGAAGCTTCTGCTTCACAATATCTGCACCAATGGTCACTCCGAGATGATTCGCCTGACCCGTCAGATCGGCGGCCGTATGATAATCGTGGCCGTCCACTTTGAATGCATTGTTTCTGGTATAACACCACAGAATGGTAGCCAAACCCAAATCGTGGGCATACTCAAAGGCACGAGAGACCTCTTCAATTTGGCGACCGGACTCTTCAGACCCAAAGTAAATTGTCGCGCCTACTGCAACGGCCCCCATGTCGTATGCCTTGTCGATCGATCCGAACATGATCTGATCATACGTGTTGGGATAAGTCAAAAGTTCATTGTGATTGATCTTCACAATGAACGGGATTCGGTGGGCATATTTTCGGGCTACAGCCCCGAGAACCCCGAATGTGGATGCGACGGCATTACATCCCCCCTCGATCGCCAGTTCAACAATATTGGCCGGATCAAAATAGTCCGGATTCTTGGCAAATGATGCACCTGCACTATGCTCAATACCCTGATCCACCGGTAGAATGGAGAGATACCCGGTGCCGGAGAGACGTCCATGATCAATCAATGTCTGGAGATTTCGAAGAACCCGGGGCGAGCGGTCCGAATGATACCAGGTCCGTTCGACGTAGTCAGGTCCTGGCTGATGGATACGATCTTTGGAAATTGTGGTACAGGCATGATTCAGAAGAGAATCCGATTCATCTCCCAAATATTCAACGATTTTATCCAGTTTTGTAGCCATATCAGTCTCCTTTTTTTACCCCTTCGGCGATGATCAAAACTGCCGAATCTTATAGAATTTGTTGTCCGGCAATATAGTGCTTCTCGTCTGCAAAGGCTAAAAAGTGCCCCTGCTTTTCTTTTCATTCCCGCACTTGATAATGATTCGGTCACATTCTCGAAAAAGTCGTGTAAGGGATTCGGAGCCAATCCTTCATACGTCCAACCATTCATCAAAAGGCTCAACCATCATGGTGCCCGATTCCGAAGAGACATTTGAAGAGAGCCTCTACTTCCACCTCTCCCGACAGACACATAAAACCAACTGGATCTATTTGTTCATTATGGGTTCTCTTCTTGGAGCTGTTCTGATTCTACCTGTTCTGCATGTACAGGTAGGTGTGAGTGCAACCGGTATGATTCGTACGACGGACCCGGAACATATTCTTCGGTCACCTGCTTCCGGCACGCTCTCGTGGACCAATATGAAGGAGAACCAGTCCGTGAGTCGATACGATACCCTGGCCACTCTTCGAACCGACCAGCTGGATTTGGAGTTGACTCATGCAGATCATGAAATTACCCAGCTCTCTCAACGTCTGCACGATCTGGAGACATTGTTGAACAATCCTCTTCCCGAGAACGACAACCTCGACTCACTCCGGGATCCTTTGATTCGACACTCTTTTGCTCAATGGATGGATCGGCACCACCAACAGACGACTCGTCTGAATCACGCAAATGAGGAGCTTCACCGCATCAATCAGCTTGCCGAGAAGCAGTTCAGCAGTCCGAAAGAGCTCGAGAATGCGTTCTACGAAGCGCAGCAGATTCGCCAAAATCTGGAGCAGATCCACTCCAGTCAAGTGTACCGATGGCAAGAGCTTCATGAAGAGACCCGATTGACGTACAAACAGCTCTTGGAACAACGGGACCGTCTGATGAAAGAGCGAAACCGCCACATCATTACGGCACCCCGAAATGGAACCCTGCATGAGGTCATCTCCCTCCAACCCGGAAGTGAACTTCATGAACAGCAGGAGTTGGGACGAATCACACCCGACGGTGAACTGATCGCAGAACTATACATTCCCTCTGATGACATCGGGTGGATCAGGGAAAAGATGCCCGTCATGATCCAACTCGAGGCATTTGATTACAGGGAATGGGGTCTGCTGCACGGAACGGTTCAAACGATTCCCCGAGACATCACCATGGATCCAACCCCCCACTATCGTGTTCGAGTGTCCCTGGCGACTACACATTTGGAGCTGGATAATGGGTTTCACGGCCATTTTCGAAAGGGGATGGCGTTGAAAGCCAGGCTGCTATTGAAACGTCGCAGCCTCCTGCAGCTTCTTTTTGACCGAGCAGAACAGTGGCTGGATCCGCGGTGGTCCAGTCTTGACACACAATCTACCTATCCATCATGATTCGAACCCGTATTCCCGGAGTACGTCAACAAGACCAATCCGACTGTGGCCCTGCCTGCCTCTCATGCATATTTCGATTTCATCGCCTTCACCACTCCATTGCCGTTATCCGACAATGGGCGGGAACCAACCGGGAAGGAACCCATCTGGCCGGACTCATACGGGCAGCCGGAAAAGCAGGTTTGAATGCGCGTGCCGTTCGGGCACGAAACCGCCACCTGCCCGAGCTCTCATCCCCGGTCATTGCCCACATGGTTCAGTCAAACAAATGTCATCACTTTGTCGTGGTCGACAATGTTCGAAAAACCACCATCCGGATCATGGATCCCGCCTCCGGAAACGTCGAAAAATGGACACGTACCCGTTTCAACGATCAGTGGAGCGGGGTACTCCTTCTTCTCGAACCAGACTCGTCGTTCTCGAAGGAGAGATCAACCTCTTCCAGGTTTCAACGCTTGATACAGTTGATTCGGCCGCATCGGGTCGCTCTTCTGCAGGCGCTCACAGGAGCTGTATTTTATACACTATCCGGTCTCTCGATGGCAATCTTTCTTCAAATTATCGTCGATCACATCATTCCCGATGCCCGGGACGGACTACTCCGACTGACCGGGTTTCTCATGATCACCATCCTTGTCTTTCAGACCGGTTTGGGCGCTCTGAAATCCTTGTTCGTCTTGAAAACGGGGCAGATGATGGATGCCACACTCATCTCCGGATACTACCGACATCTCCTCCGACTCCCGCAATCATTCTTCGACGGGATGCAGCAAGGAGAGTTGATTTCCCGTTTAAACGATGCCGTCAAAATCCGACTCTTCATCAACGATGTGGCCATTCAACTCGCTGTGAACCTCTTGACCATCCTCTTCTCCATGGCCCTTCTGATGAGTACCTACTGGAAACTGGGCCTCTTCCTGCTACTCATTCTTCCCTGCTATGCTGTTCTATTCGCAGTGGTCAACCGGTGGAACCGCCAGACACTTCGTGAAACCATGGAGCGAAGTGCAAAATTGGAGAGTCGATTGATCGAATCCCTCCGTTCCATTCGTACCATCAAATTGTTCGGTTTGGAAGAGCGGGAGACGCAGCGAACCGAACGGACCATGATTGGTCTTCTTCAAAGTGTGTACCGCTCTGGTATTCACCAGATATTCGCGACAACATCGACCCGTTTTGTTTCATCGTTCTTTACCATCGCAACGCTTTGGTTCGGAACCTCTGCTGTGTTGACAGGGAATCTGACTGCAGGGGAGCTGCTCTCTTTTTATGCCGTTATCGGATACTTCACCGGCCCGGCAGCCGAACTGACGACCGCCAACCGAACCATACAGGATGCGTCCATTGCATCCGACCGTCTGTTCGAACTTCTTGAATTGAAACCGGAGCAGAAACCGCGGCATCCTCTGCCCATTCCCGAACACGACAGTCCGGTTCGGTTCGAACGAGTCACCTTCCGCTATGGCCTCCATCCACCGATACTCAACAACTGCAATCTTGTCGTTCAAAAAGGAGAGGTCACCGCCATTACCGGCGAGAGCGGATGCGGGAAAAGCACGATCTTTTCTTTGATTCAAGGGCTCTATCCCATCGAGGATGGATTCATACGTATTCAGGGAGAGGATCTCCGAAATCTCGATCCCGAATCTTTGCGAACGTACATGGCCGTCGTTCCCCAGTCACTCCATCTCTTCTCGGGAACCCTGCTCGAAAACATCGCTCTCGGAGATCCCGATCCGGATCTGAATCACCTTCTCGAACTGTTCCAATTGCTGAAGTTCGAATCCTTTCTGACACAACTGCCGAATGGCTTTGAAACCCGTTTGGGAGATGATGGGCAACAACTTTCCGGTGGTCAACAACAGAAAGTTGCACTTGCCAGGGCGCTCTATCGAGACCCGACACTGTTGCTTCTGGATGAGGCCACCTCTTTCCTGGACCGAACATCCGAACAGTCTCTCTTGCAATCGGTTCAAAGCTGGTGTACATCCGAACGGTCCGTCCTTTTGATCACCCACCGCTGGAGTACCCTCCGACACGCAGACCGAATCCATCTGCTCAGGAACGGAGCCATTTCTGAATCGGGAACCCGCGAAGACCTGATGCAGAGCCAAGACCCATTCTACCGACAATTGAGATCTGCTTGAAAATCTGAGGAACTCCCGAAAAGTTCTTATTTTATGCGCCATGAATATTGGAACCATCAATTTAGGAGAACGACCGGTCCTTCTTGCCCCCATGGAAGATGTCTCGGACTCTCCATTTCGGCAAATCTGTAGACGGATGGGCGCGAGCGCAGTCTATACAGAGTTCATCAGTTCAGAAGCGATCATTCGTGATTCAGATATCGCATCCCACAAAATGAACTTTGAAGAGGAGGAACGTCCATTCGGCATTCAGATTTTCGGGGGTCGGGAAGAGGCGATGGAAGGGGCTGCAAAAGTAGCCCTGGCCAACAATCCCGATTTCATCGACATCAATTTCGGATGCCCGGTCTTCAAGATCGTCAAGAAAGGCGCTGGGTCGGCCTGCCTGAAAGATCTGGACATGATGGAACGGATGGCAGCCACCGTCGTAGACGCTGTCGGGGGAAAGGTCCCGGTGACAGCCAAAACTCGACTTGGATGGGATGACCAGTCCATTCAAATCAGCGAAGTGGGCCTGAGACTACAGAGAGTCGGAATTCAAGCGCTTACGGTTCATGCCCGGACACGTGCTCAAAAGTACAAAGGAGAGGCGAGATGGGACTGGCTCAAAACCTTGTGTGATACACCGGGACTCTCCATTCCGATTATCGGAAACGGAGATGTCACCGATCCGGTTTTAGCCCGAAAAATGTTCGAAGAGACCGGAGTTGACGGTGTCATGATCGGTCGGGGAGCCATTGGAAATCCATGGATTTTCCGTCAATGCCGTCACTACCTCGATACCGGAGAACGGCTGCCAGACCCCACAATACGAGAACGCTTGGAGCTCTGCGCCGATCAGCTACGACTCTCGGTCGTTCATCACGGAGAGCGATACGGTGTCATCATCATGAAGAAGCACTACGGGCAATATCTGAAAGGAATTCGCAATGGAAAAAAATTGCGTGCCGCGATCATGGATCAGAAAGAGGTGAATCCCATCCTGGACCTTTTGAACACCTTCTCCGAACAAGAACTCCATGCGGTTGCTTGACGACGTGTCAACCGAGAAGTGTTTCAGTTCCGGCAAGACCTTGCAGAGCCTTTGGAAGTCGCACATCTCCTTTCTCGGTCTGAAATGTCTCCAACAATGCGGCTACAATTCGTGGCAGGGCGAGGCCCGATCCATTCAACGTATGTACCGGCATCGGAACCCCTTTCTCATTCCGGGTCCGTAACTGCAATCTGCGCGCTTGAAACGCTTCGAAGTTGGAGCAGGAGCTCACCTCCAACCATCGTTCTTGACCCGGACTCCAAACCTCGAGATCATACTTTTTACTCTGGGTAAACCCCATGTCACCGGTACACATCAGCAGGGTTCGATAGGGAAGCTCCAATTTCTCAAGAAGACCTTCGGCGTGTGACCGGAGACGCTCCAATTCATCATAGGAGTGATCCGGATGCACAATGTGAACCAGTTCAACCTTGTTGAATTGATGAAGCCTGTTCAGCCCGCGTACATCTTTTCCGTAAGAACCAGCCTCCCGGCGCCAACAAGGGGTATACGCCACGTATTTTCGCGGGAGATCCCCGGGAGACAAAATCTCGTCCCGATGAAAATTGGTGACCGGAACCTCAGCGGTTGGAATCGCCATGAAACCGTCTCTGGGAACCACATACATCATATCCTCTTTGTCCGGTATCTGCCCTGTCCCGCGGGCAGACTCTTCATTGACGAAAAATGGAGGCTCCATCTCCAGATACCCTTCTTTAACGGCTTCATCGATAAAAAAAGTAATCAACAGCCGTTGCAGACGCGCCAACGCTCCCAAATAAAAAGGGAATCCTGCACCAGCAACTTTCACACCTCTTTCGAAATCGATCCAATGATTGGCATCGGCCAACTCCCAATGTGACTCCCGCCACTCTCTCTCGAGCGGATCTCCCCATTGATGGATCACTTTGTTCTCCTCCTCTGTCGAACCAATCGGTACCGACGGATGCGGGATGTTGGGGATCCGAAGGAGCAGGCTTTCCCTCTCTTCTTCCAAGCGCCGGACCTTCTCCTCAAGGTCCTTTATCTGCTGCTTCATCGTTCCAGTTTCGGCAATCAGCGCAGTCGCCTTCTCCTTTTCACCGCTTGCCATCAACTGGCCGATCTGCTTCGCTTTGCGGTTGCTTTCGGCCCGCAACTCGTCAAGTTGCGTCGTACTTGAGCGCCAAGACTCGTCTCGCTCCACTACTTGTTGAACCAGGGTACGATCGCTCTCCCCTTTCACTCTCATCGCCTCTTCGACGACACTCCGGTGCTCACGAATAAATTGGATGTCCAGCATGATCAAGTATCAACTTTCCAGATAGTGTCCCGGAAGATACGAGACCTTCCAGAGGTCATGAAATTTAATTCGAATTGGGAATATGATTTCAGTCGACTCCCCTCGCTGCCACACGTTCAATCGCGGTATCCCTCTTTTTCCATTGAATACGGTGAGGAATCCAGCTAATTTGGCTCTTTCAACCTGTTGGATACCAACCGAACGACAACAAGAGTCAGGGAGAGAGTTCATGGGCCAGAACCTGGATGCCACCGATATCGCCATTCTGAAACATCTGCAGGATAATGGAAGAGCCAAACGAAACGCAATTGCCGAAGTTGTCGAGCTCTCTGTCCCTTCGGTTTCCGAGCGAATGCGCAAATTGGAAGCACGCGGGCTCATTCAGGATTACTGCACAGTTTTGGATGCCAAAAAGTTTAATTTTGACATTACAGCCTTCATTTTTGTCGAAGTAGACAGCTCCAACAGTTACCAGCAGTTTGTCGAACGAGTGGTCAAAGAGCCGGAAGTACTGGAGTGCCACTCCATTACAGGGGATGGATCGCATCTCCTGAAAGTCCGGACACAAAATACGGAATCCTTCGAACGGTTCCTCTCCAACATCCAGTCCTGGATCGGGGTCAAGAGAACCAAATCCAATATCGTGCTTACAAGCTTCAAAGAGACACGAAATTTACCCATTGAAAAGACGGTAACCCTTAAATAAGAACTCTCTTGATCCGACTGCATCGACCGGACATTTTGCAGATTTTGCCGTTGGTCTTGCTCATCCTCTTCCCAATGAGTGTTGCAGGCCAAACAGACCGGCCCCGTCCTGTGCTCGCTGTATCAATCGATGCTACGGATAACCCTTTACCCGACCGTGATCGGCTGGAGCAACTTCGTACGATGGGAATCCGGTACCTGGAATTGACACCACCGGTCAATGATCAGTTGGTCAGCGACGCACTTGCAGCAGATCTGCTTTTGATGGTGCAACAACCCCGACGGTTTGTAACCAGTTTCAGGCTTCAAGAACGTGATTCACTCTATCTGGCAGAAGATCTGGAGGTGATCCGGTCCCTTCAACGAAGAGCCGACGGAAATCTGACGGCCTTTTCCCCTTTTCTCTGGCCGTACGATCGATCAGAAGAGGTCCGATCCCTGCTTTCAGCCTATGTAGAACGATTAAAAGATGAACAATCGGATGAAACCGTTCGGATCTACTATTCCACACTTTCTAATCACGACCAATCAACGTTGAACGGGTGGGACCTTCGAGTGACAACCCAAAATGTATCGGACGCACCCTTTGAATCGAACAGCGATCTGGTCCGTCTTCTGCCAAATTCTGACGACACCGAAACTCTCCGCCACGTTTACAGGCTTCTCGACCCGGCTCTCTCGTCGTCACCAACACTACTATTGATCCCGTGGGACTGGTTGAACCGAATGACAACGACCCATCCCTGGCTGGATACAGTACTTGCAACCTATCATCAAGAGAACGAGTTGGTTACACCCTATCCTCACGCTAAGGATATGCCTCTTGTGTTCGGCCTCGAACGACTCTGGGTCCTTCTTATGGCACTGATCTATTTTCTCCTCTACAAGTTCAGTTCATTCATTCAAGCGAGCGGATGGCGCTACTTTACCTCACATTCCTACTACAAAGAACAGATCCTTCCATTTCGACTCCGCTCCGCCGGACCCGGGCTTTTTTTCCAGGTTCAACTCCTCTTGATGTGGCTTCTTCTCTGGACCCTTCTCTATCATTCACTTCCGATACAGGGTCAGCTTCTTCTTCAGGACTGGGTCTTCCAGATGAACCCGAAACGGAGTGATCTCTGGGTACCTCTTCAGTGGGTCGGACTGTTTGCCACACTCCACACCCTCTTGTTACTCTGGGTCTGGATTTTCAACAGCCGGTACAATCTGAAAGAGGTTTTGGCGCTCTTCGGCTGGCCCCTTCAAGTTCTTTTGATTCCGACACTCCTCCTGCTCATGTTGTACTGGAATGGAGTAGATGGACGTTGGATTGGCTCCGGAACGGTGATCTGGATTCTACTCTGGACGACCATCAATTACCTGGCCGCTCTTGATATTCTTCGCTCACTTGAAGAGCGAAGGGTCCTCTTTGGTATGGCCATCACATTTCACCTCACTCTGACACTCCTGCTCTTTCTCGCGCTCTTATTCTATCCACCCTTGCAGGAACCGCTTCAAACCCTCTGGTATCTGCTGTAAAAAAACAGAGTTTGTATGAATCAGCGCAACTCACGTCTCAATCGTGCAACCGGAAGCTGAAGCTGTTCCCGATACTTACTGATGGTACGACGCGCTACACGAAACCCTTCATCCTTGAGCCGATCTGCCAGCTCGTTGTCACTCAGTGGACGTCTCTTGTTTTCTTGTTCGATCAGTCGTGCCAGAAGCTGTTTGACCTCTCGACTCGAAACCTCTTCTCCACTATCATTAACCAAGCCTTCGCTAAAAAAGTATTTAAGTTCAAAGACTCCAAATGGTGTCTGAACATACTTCCCGTTTACGACTCTGGAGATCGTGGAAATATCCATTCGAACCCGCTCGGCAACATCCTTCAATATCATGGGTCGCAATCCTTTCCCTTCTTGAAAGAAAGGAGTCTGGAGGGAGACAATGGCCTTCATGGTATTGAGCAACGTTTGCTGGCGTTGCCGAATTGAATCAATAAACCACTGAGCAGATTCCACCTTCTCCCGAATGAATGTACGTGTCTTCTCGTCTCGCACACTCTCCGAACCGGATGCAGATCCGGAAAGATTCTCCCACATCTCCTTGTAGTGTGGTGAAATACGAAGTGGCGGTGTATTCCTTTTCGTCAGCTGGATTATAAACTCCCCCTCTTCTGATTCAGGAGAGTCTTTGGCCGGTTTCCAATAAACCTCAAAGTCCGGCTCCACCATCTGGCTATTCTCCTCTTCGGGAGTACTGACAGCCCCTGGCCTGGGATCCAAACCCTGAATCACCTGAAATACGGATTGAAGCTGGTCGTCAGACAGATCCAACCGCTGTTTCAAACGCTCGAAATGTTTTCGCTTGAACGCATCCCACTCCTCTCTCAAAACCCGTCGGGCCAGTATCTCTTCCGGCCGGTCGGAGTTTCGTACGTCTAGTTGAACCAGTAAACAATCTTGCAGATCTCTTGAAGCGACTCCGACAGGTTCCAATCTCTGGATCTGTCGGCGAACACGCTCGACCTGCGACTCTGTCGGAAGCACTCCGTGATTGAAGGAGATGTTGTCGATGACTGCAGTCGTCTCCCGTCGAAAATAGCCGTCCGAATCGAGTGAACCCAAAATCTGATCGGCTATCAATGTTTCCGTCTCATCCAGATCCACAAGGGAAACTTGTCGCTCCAACTCTTCCAAGAGACTCTCGTGATAGGGATTGGGAAGATCTCTCCACTCTTCTTCGCCTCCCCCCGACCCGGAGGACATATGAAATGCAGTTCCGTCATCATCGTTGTTGTGAAGAAAGGACTCCCAATCGATCTCCTCGTTTCGATCGACCGGATCGGGATCTCCGGACTCCTCCTCATTCTCTGCCTCCCATGCCTCTTCCGGATCCAACGACTCCTCGATCCCTGCATCTTCGCCCTCTTCGAGGACTGGATTCACCTCCAGCTCCTCCTTGATCCGCTGCTCCAATCCGATCAGCGGAAGTTGAAGCATGCGAATGAACTGAATTTGCTGAGGCGAAAGTTTCTGTTGCTGCGACTGTTTCTGCTCCAGGCGAGTGTGCTGCTTCTGCATAACCTATCCTCCCCCCCGGATCCGTTCACACTCACGATCAAAATCACTCACCCACGCCTCTCCAAATCGGCGGCGAAGGGCGGGTTTCAGAAACTCAGACAACCAGATTCCCTCTTCTTCGCCACGTTCACATCCTGCACCACAAAGATCCGGTACATACTCGAAGTTGGCATACTCAACATTTGCAATCCGGTTCAACCGAATCGGGTAGAGATGGCAACTGACTGGTTTTTCCCAGTTGAAATGTCCCTCCATCCACGCTTTTTGAATCGCACAGATCGAAGCTCCCTGATCATCTTGAATGGCGAAAACACAGGCCCCCTGTCCCACACAAGCAAGCTCCCAACCACCCTGGTTCCCCTTCTTGAAAAGCCCGTCCTTCTCGACTGTTCGAACAGCCTCCGGATCCAGATCCTCTTTCAACAACTCCCAAGCACGCTGAAGTGGAAATCGTTCGGTTGCAGCAATGGGAGCGCCGGATACCCCGACGACACAACACGCCCCCTTGCAACGCGAAATATTACACGCAAATCGTGCATGAGCGATCTCTTCCGAAAGAATGGTTTGGCCGACCTGAAACATGCTCCTGTTCCCGAGTTGCTGTTCAATGACGGATTTCGGTCAACGACGTATCAAGAGCGTCCTTGATGCCCGATACCCGGTTCATCCGGTCAGAAGATACAAAGAGACAAGACAATGTGAGAGCCCTTGATTCAAACGTAGAGTCTTTTGATATGCCCACCCGGAAATTGGCGAATCAAACCCTGTATCTCCAGACCGGTCAAATGTGCAGAAAGCCGATGCATCGGCAGGTCGAGTGTCCGACTGATTTGATCCACATGCAATTTCTCGTCATCAACCAGTTCGAGAATCGAATTCTCGACCTCCGACAGCAACTGGAGTCGTGATTGGAGAGCAACCTCCACAGCCTCAAGATTCGGGCCGTCCGGTTGCTCCATTGGTGGAAGTTCCGAAATCACATCCTCAAGAGAGTCGACCAGCTTTGCCTCTCCGGACTTGATCAAGTAGTGCCCCCCTTCCGAAAACGCACGATGAAGATCATGCGGTATGGCAAAGACTTCCCGATTCTGGTCCAGTGCCATCCTGGCGGTACGCATACTCCCTCCCTTCATCCCCGACTGAACCAACAACAGCCCCAGTGAAAGGCCACTGATCAAACGGTTTCGGGCAGGAAAATTTCCTCTGACCGGCCGACTTCCCGGAAGAAACGGAGAAAGGAGCACACCGCCACCAGACGTCATCGCTTTGTAGACATCGGTACTTTCACGGGGATAGATCCTGTCTACACCATTCCCGAGTACGGCGACCGTCTCTCCCGCCGAAAGAGCCCCTTGATGTGCTGCGTGATCCACCCCGGATGCCATGCCGCTAACCACTACAAACCCGGCCTGTGCCAGCTTCATGCTCCACTCACGTGCCAGGTCCGTGGAGTACGTGGCCGCACGACGAGTACCGACCACAGCAACCATCGGACGTTTCAAAATGGATGGATCACCGATCGACCAGAGGATGGGTGGAGTATCGTAGATCTGGAGCAGAGGGTCGGGGAAGATCTCGTCGGCAGGTGTCATCCAGTCGATCCCTCGCTCTTTTGCCACGCGGAACACTCGATCCACATCATCCCAGCGATCGAAATCGACAATGAACCGAGCCATCTTCTCCGATATACCCTTTACGGCTTCCAACTCCGGAAGTGGCGCTTCCAGAACGGATCTCGGGGTCGAAAAATGGTCAAGCAGACATGCAGTCCGACGGGGGCCCAGGCCGTGAACCATGGACAGGGCGAGATACTCTTTATGGTGCGGTTTCGTCTGAATCTTCGTCAATCTCCCTGAGCAAGGTCCAGATGGACTCTTTCAACTCATCGATTTGATATCCGGTTGCGGCAGAAATATGCAACACCGGGAGATCCTTTTCAAACGAAATTTCCTGATCAAGTTCATATCCCTCAAGAAGATCCATCTTTGTAACAACCAATATTCGCGGTTTGTCCAAGAGGTCGGGGCGGTAGGAGCGAAGTTCGTGTAACAACTGTTCATACTCGTGACGAATATCTGCCTGTGACGAGACAAGAAAGAGGAGAAGACGATTTCGCTCAATGTGGCGCAAGAACTGAAGACCCAATCCACGCCCTTCGTGTGCATCCTCGATAATTCCCGGGATGTCTGCCATCACGAAACTTCGATAGTCAGAAAAGGAGACGACACCAAGGTTGGGCTCCAACGTCGTAAATGGATAGTCTGCTACTTTTGGGCGGGCTGCCGAAAGCACAGAAAGGAGCGTACTCTTTCCTGCATTCGGGAATCCAACCAATCCCACGTCAGCAATCAATTTCAACTCCAGCTCCACCACCCGCTCTTCACCGGATGTTCCCGGCTGGGAATGTTCGGGGGTCTGATTGGTCGAGCTTCGAAAGTGCCAATTTCCCAGTCCGCCTCTGCCTCCCCGAGCGATGATCAGATGCTCTCCACCAGCCGTTATCTCCCCGAGCCGTTCCCGAGTCTCCGCGTCGAAGGCAACCGTTCCCGGTGGAACGTCCAGAATGACATTCTTTCCGTCCTTTCCTTTTCGTTTACCTCCCTCGCCCGGTCGTCCGGCATCGGCCTTGATGAACTTGCGATATCGCAGATCCAGAATGGTATTCAACTGCTCGTTTCCGACCAGGATCACATCCCCGCCTTTCCCTCCATCTCCTCCGTCAGGTCCCCCTTTTGGTACAAATTTCTCCCGGCGGAAGTGGGTCATGCCCGCTCCACCGTCACCGGCCGTCACATAGATTTTGGCGTAGTCGGCAAATTTCATGTATTGGACTCCCTGGTCATTCTCCCTGCCTGAATCGTTCCCGATCCGGGGCTGACGGGGACGGCTACTTCTCGTACTTGTGTGTCACCAGTTTGATGAGACGCGTCAATTTACTCTTCATCTTGGATCGGGGGACAATGAAGTCCAGAAACCCGTGTTCAAGCAGATATTCGGACGTCTGAAACCCCTCCGGCAAGTCCCGCCCGATGGTTTGTCGAATGACCCGGGGACCGGCAAAACCGATGAGAGCTCCCGGCTCTGCGACGTTGAAATCCCCGAGCATGGCGTAACTTGCTGTGACTCCACCCGTGGTTGGATTGGTCATGACCGAGATATAGGGAAGTTTTTCCCTCTCCAGGAGAGCCAACTTGGCGGATGTCTTGGCCATCTGCATCAAACTGAAGACGCTCTCCATCATCCGTGCACCACCTGTTTGAGAGATGATAATCAGTGGCAAACGGTGTTCAATGGCGTGATCGATCGCCCGGGAGATCCGTTCCCCAACGACCGAACCCATGCTCCCGCCGATAAAGGTGAAATCCATACAGACGATCACAACCCGAATCGAATTCATCTTGCCCACGGCCACACGACAGGCATCACTCAAACCGGTCGACTCGCGGTAGGCCAGCAGTCGGTCGGCATACTTTTTCCGATCTTCAAATTCGAGCGGATCGGTCGGTTCAATCTCCAGGCCCAGCTCGTCGAACTTATTTTCATCAAAGAGCATGCGGAAGTAATCCTTGCTTCCGACCCTGAAATGGTATCCGCTGTTTGGATCTACCCAAAAGTTGTCTTCTATCTCTCTTCGGTGGACCGTCTCGCCAGTGGTTGGAACTTTGATCCAGATCCCTTCCGGCATGTCCTTCTTTTTATCGGTCTGAATGTTGTCGTCCTTTCGCTTGAACCAAGTCATATCATTCCGTTCAGTTAAACTGGATGCTGTGAGTCGTCTCCTTTTTCCGAATAAGAGAGACTGTACAAAATAACGAACTTGCCCCGAAGCTGAAATCGGGAATCAACCGCTCTTCCGAGGTGCCCCGCTGCCTAGATATTCGGGTTCGAACCGAACCGGATCCTCTTTTCGAAACCAGTTGTTGAGCGACTCGTCCTGCCAGGCTCGAAGAATGGTCCCAGCTGAAATCATATCCGGAGAGACCTTTCGGGGAGTTCCGGATTCCGAAAGATCGAGACGATCCATGCCTGTTCCAACAATCCAACTGCGGGATTCGATCTCCTCGTTCAACTCCTTCAGTGACCGAACAGCTGGAACGGAACGATCCCAGCCTCCTTCGGTACCGACAAACCGCTGATGGTAGAGATGTGATCGACGGGCATCAAGCACCGCGTGTATTACCTGACCCTTCTTCCTCTCCCCGGCCATGAGCCCGGCTGCAAACCCCTCCAGCGTACCGATGGACCATAAAGGGACCTGTTGACCAAAAAGAAACCCTTTTACTCCGGATGCTGCAATGCGGAGGCCGGTGTACTGTCCCGGGCCGCGCGAGATGAGAACGGCATCCAGATCCGGAATCCCCAGTGAAAAGCGAGACAGAAGATCTTCTGTCATCCGAAACATCGCTTCGGAATGGATCCCGCGCCCCTCCTCACTCAAAATATGATGGATACCGTCAATCCCGAGAGCGACCGAACAGATCGGTGTAGCTGTTTCCAAAGCAAGAATCTTCATTTGATTCGATCCACTACATCTCTTTTTCCAGTATCCATACTTCACGACTCAACGCCATCCATCGATCATAGATAGACTGCAGTTCGGCCAAGGCTTCTCCACGATAGTACAAGCGATCCAATTCGATATCAAACTGATACGCAAGATTCCGTCTGTCTCGCTGATATCGCTCCAGAAGGCGACCGGCAGAGCCACCGGTTTGCTGTCTCCACTCGCCGGATTCGACCTGAACAACTCGTGGAAGCTCAATCTGTACGTCCATATGTATCCGCTCCGGGGCATCCAATCGAACGGGTTCTCTCCGTTGGGAGTCTCCAAGCGGGTGGGACGGCAACCGCCCCGCCAACAGCGGAGGGAATCGTAACCGATCCCCTTCATCTACTGCAAATCCGTCGATATCAAATGGAACAACAAGTCGTGTTCCCTCTCTCGTAGCGTCCATTTCAACCTGCAGAACATCGAGTGTACCAAACCGGGGTAACAGGATCGAGCGAGCCAACTCGAGTAGTCCGTCACGCTCCTCACGGGATCGTCGCATTTCCAGTGCAGAGTACCCACGGCTGGTCAGCTCGACCTCTCCTTTCAGGTCTCCATTTGCTGTTAATTCTCCAACGAAACGAATCGACAGGTCGTGACGTGCGTTTGGTGGCAATGCTCGCGCCCACCTGGACGTATCACGACCCAATACCCAACCCTCCATTCCCAGTGACTCTCGTCGCAGTAGACCCGGTCTTCCAAATGGCAGGGACGCATCGAGCCAGATATCTTCCCCCCCTATCCGAACCCTTGCAACCAATTGACGAAATCTCTGCAACGAGGGAAATCGTTCGATTCGCTGTCCACTTTCGAGATGAGGAAGAAGAACCGGTTCAACCATCAGACCGGCACCCTCAAGGATTGCTATCAACGCAAGGTTGATGGCCGCCTGGTCGGATGGCACGCCTTCGACAACCAGGATGGGGTCTGACTCCGGGATCCACCGCAGATCTCCATTGAACATTCTGCGTTCGACCAACCACGTCCATGCTGCCTCCAATCGATCTTTCTCTCCTCCGCTTGTCCGAAAACGACGTCCCTGAACCCTCAACGTGTCAAGACGATCCAACCAGGCCCAAGGATTTCCCTCTCCCCGGCGAAGGGCCGCCTCTACATATTCCCAGCTGTTGATCAGGGGTTGTCGGGGCACTCCCCATTCATCCAACTGCAGATGGAGTGTCAAGAACCGATCAGATGCGGGAATGGAGTAGGGCCGGCTCGGAGAGGCGGGAAGATCGTGAGCCACCCATCGTTCGATCGACACCGGTTCCGGTCGCTGATAGGTAAAAATGAGGGGGACACGACTGGTATCACGCACCTCTTCCACGTAACGAACCGGATGAAGGTCCCCCGTCCACTCGGTGCGATAACGCAACCAATGTTCATTGTAAAGGATCACTTCTGCATGTCGAACAGGAACCGGACCTGTCAGTGGAATCGAGGGAAGTTCTTCAAGAAAACTGCGCTCGAGTTCGTATTCCAACTCCAGTATCGAACCTGCCTTTACATTCGGAAATCGGTGTTCCCGAACTCGCTGCATCTGATTAACCTCCCCCTCACTCGTATCCTCCAATTCAAACCGGACCGGATCGGCCCCTTGATTCCAGGTTCCGCCGCGCAGGGAGACAATACGTTCCACATCATCGTTCTCGGGAAGTGGGATGGAGATCCAACTCGCTTCCAATTGGTCTCCCGGATCATCGGACCAGACGATGATGCGCTCGTGCCTGCGAATACGGGCGATCACCCGGTCCCCACGATCGATAAAACGGATGGAGACTTCACGTTTCAATACTTCATACGGGGCGTTCGGCGCAGAATCCAGGGACCAAAGAGAGTCTGGTATGGCGCCAAAGGACGAATCCGTCTCTGGATCGGCCAGCTCTCTTGCCTGGCTCACACCGGATGGCGGGACGAGCATTCCAAAACAGACCAGTGCGAGGATGAACCGGAGACATCGCATGAGATGCACCTTACGAATGGACCGGACGTAGTTCGTTCCTGTGCAGAATCCCTCGACTGTAGATGGCTACAGCACGACCGGTCAACTCCTCACCCAACCAGGGAGAGTTGGAAGACTTGGATCTCACGTTTGCTTCGTCAAATGTCCAGCGTTCATCCGTATTGAAGAGTGTCAGATCTGCAACGGCTCCTTCCCGAAGGGTCGGGACCGGAATTCGGAGAATCTCTCGCGGACGGACGGCCAGAGCACGAATCAGTTGTTGAAGATCGAGCACTCCCGTCTTCAATAGATTCCGAACTGAAATACTCCACGCGGTCTCCAGCCCGATCACTCCGTTGGGTGCATAAATAAACTCCACCTCTTTCTCCTCGATCGCATGCGGTGCGTGATCCGTACAGATGGCATCGATGGTTCCATCCCGAAGCCCCTCTTTGATCGCTTCAACATCCTCGTCCGACCGGAGAGGTGGGTGCATTTTGACGGATGTATCGAATCGACGTTTTTCCACTTCCTCGTCCGTCAACTCGAAATGGTGGGGACAGACTTCGGTTGTCACCCGAATTCCATCCGCTTTGGCACGCCGAACCAGCTCGACGGCTCCTTTTGTACTGATGTGAGCCACATGCAGATGCCCACCTGTTGCTTCTGCAATCAAAATATCGCGGGCGATCATCACCTCTTCGGCAATTGCGGGCGTTCCGTCCAACCCGAGACGGGCAGAAACCTCACCTTCATGCATATGCCCTGGACGGGAGAGTTTCAGATCTTCTTCATGGTTGATCACCGGACAGTCAAGCATCGATGCATATTCCAGTGCAATCCGCATGACTTGGGAGTCATGAACCGGATCTCCGTCATCGCTGAATGCAACCGCTCCTCCCTGCTTCATGTCGGCCATTTCGGTAATCGTTTCCCCCTTCCGGTCTCGTGTCACGGCTCCGATTGGATACACGCGAACCGGACGTGCTTTCGCTTGCTGAATCACATATTCCACCACGTCACGAGTGTGAATGGGAGGCTGGGTATTGGGCATGCAGGCAATGGCCGTGAACCCACCGAAAGCGGCCGCTTCACATCCGCTTTTTATCGTCTCTTTGTGTTCCTGACCCGGCTCACGCAAGTGAACATGCATGTCCATCCAGCCCGGACTTGCAAAACAGCCCGCTCCGTCAAATGTCTCCTCTCCCCCTTCTGGCGTCAATGACGCGCCGATTTCTGTAATTTTTCCCTCCCGGATGCGAATATCGACCGGTACATTTGCGGTCTCCTCCGGGGTCACGGGGATCACGTTCTTCAATAGACAGTCGGGGGTGCGATTCATACAGGCTCCTCTTATTTTGATCAAACTCCTCTTGCCACCGTCACGATTGCGGTGCGCAGCAGAGCAAATATAGATGGATCTGTAGAGAATATCGATGTATGTCTGATTCGACACTGACCGTTTCCGAGTTTACAAACCAAATTCGCTCCCTGCTTGAACCGAGGTTCGATCGGGTCGAGGTCCGTGGCGAGCTAAGCAACGTCAATCGAAGCCGTAACGGTCATCTTTATATGACGCTCAAGGATTCGGATGCCCAACTGCCGGTGGTCATGTGGCGAAATCGGGTCGAACTGTTGGACAGGGAGCTACAGGATGGCGACGAAGTGATCCTCTCCGGGGGACTGCAAATCTATCCACCACACGGTCGTTATCAGCTGATTGTTCAGTCGGCGCGTATTGCCGGAGAGGGCCGGCTTCAGATTGCATTTGAACGACTCAAAAAGAAACTGCTGTCCGAAGGTCTCTTCGAGGAGTCGGTGAAGCGTTCCCTGCCTCCTTTCCCGAGAAAAATCGCTGTTATCACCTCGTCGACCGGTGCCGCGTTTCATGACATTCGATCCACATTGGAGAGGCGATGGCCGCTTGCCGAACTTCTCCTCATCCACGCATCGGTCCAGGGAGACCGGGCTGCAGGAGAGTTGGTTCTCGCACTACAGCATGCGAAACAACGATCGGACCTGGATCTTCTTGTCATCGGCCGGGGAGGTGGATCGATTGAGGACCTCTGGCCGTTTAATGAAGAGTCCGTCGCACGGGCGCTCTACCAATTTCCCGTACCCACCATTAGCGCAGTTGGTCACGAAACCGATTTCAGCATCACCGACTTTGTGGCCGATAAACGGGCAGCTACTCCGACACAGGCAGCCCTCATGGCCACTCCGGACCAGAATGAGCTTCGACTTCAGATTGATGATCGGTCACGAACACTCGGGGATCTGGTTCGCCGCCGGATGGATCGCTCCCGGGATCGGGTCCGATTCCTTGGCGAGTCTCACGCGCTACGGACGCTTCGAACCCGAATGAATCAACTTCGACAGACCGTTCAGTGGCAACGTGAACGCCTTCAGCGACTCTCGTCTGAGCGAATCCCGTTGCGCCGTCAACGTCTGGAACACACAAAAGATCGACTTGTGGTTCACCTGGAACGACGTTTCCAATCAAGACAGGAGTCGCTTTTGAATCTGCACCATCGGCTGGAGCGGAAAGATCCAAACGAACCGCTCGATCGGGGGTTTGTACGAGTTTGGCAGTTTGGGTCTTGGGTGGTTCAACCCGATCGGGTACATCCGGATAAGGAGCTGGAACTGGAGTGGAAAAACGGTCGACTCCGAGCGCGAACCCACCGATAGAGAGGGGGCTCTACCGGCCGGGCCGCTGCTTCGGGTCAAAAAGGGTGCAACGTGTTATGCCTGATTGGCAACCACTTCGGATTCGGGGAAGAAGTAGGCAGATTCGATCTGCCCGTTTTCGGCAGAATCGGATCCGTGAATGATGTTCTCTCCCACACTGTCGGCAAATCGGGCACGAATGGTCCCCTCTTCGGCATCCGACGGATTGGTTGCTCCAATCAGTGCACGAAAGTCTGCTACCGCATTCTCTTTCTCCAGAATCATCGGGACGCAAGGTCCACTGCTCATGAATTCCACAAGCTCGCCATAGAAAGGACGTTCCCGGTGGACAGCATAAAAACCTCCGGCTGTCTCCTTCGTGAGACGCGTGAGTTTCATGGCAACAATCCGGAATCCGGCTTCCTGAATCTGTTTAATTACCTCCCCGATCAGTCCTTTTCGGACGCAGTCGGGTTTGAGTATCGTCAATGTTCGTTCCATATTTTGGATTGGGTCAGCTTTTGTTGGACGGCAAATATACTATTTTGTCAAGAGATTGACGAACCACAAGATAGAAGACCTTTACAACAACAACGGGGAAAGCGACGGCGGGTACGAGGGAATGGATACACTTCTGGTAGGCAATGAGAATGAATCGAGGCAGCTTCTGGAGGATGCCCTCAAACTGCGTCGACACAACATTACAACCGTTACACCGGAGGAGTTGAGCCCGAAACATCTGGTCCATGAATCGGTCACTCTGATTATTTTCTATGATGTTACCAACGAGGCCATTCGAAAATCGCGAGAGATACGGGCACTCGATCTGCACGACAATCTCGCTCTGATTGCCATCTTGAACCGGGAGACCATCGACCGATTTCATGAAATCCTGGATGCCGGATTTGACCAGTGCATTGTTGAATCCCTCTATGATGAACAGCGTCTCGATATCCGGTTGGCTTTTGCAGAAAAGTTGGCCAGAGACAAGATCAAACGGAGCATTACCGAACAGAAACTGAGGGAGAGTGAAGGGCGATATCGAAGTATCGTCGAAACCACGGTCGATGCGATCATTACCATCAACGATCGTGGATTGATCCGCACATTCAACCGATCGGCCGAAGAGCTCTTCCAGTTTCGTGACTCCGAAGTCATCGGAAAAAATGTCCACATTCTCATGCCAAAACCCTATAAAGAGGAGCATGACGACTACATTCGAAACTATCTGAGTACCGGACGACGCAAGATCATCGGAATCGGCCGCGAGGTCACCGGCAGACGAAAGGACGGAACCACCTTTCCCATGTATCTTGCCGTCAGTGAAGTCCGGATCCGGAACCAACGCATTTTTACCGGGATCATCCGGGATATTTCCGAACAGCGGAGACTCGAGTTGGAGATCCTTCAAACCAGTGAACACGAGCGTCGACGCATCGGCCAGGATCTGCATGACGGACTGGGGCAGATGCTCACCGGGATCGGATTGATGGCAAAAAACCTGACACACGCACTTGAGAAACAAGAGAATCCCCACAAGGAGTCTGCCCGTGAAATTACCGATCTGATTCGGGAAGCCGACCAGCATGCGCGTGAGCTGGCACGGGGACTTGTTCCGGTCAATTATGACTCGGAAGGGCTCCACGCCGCGCTGGAACGTCTTGCAGGTCGGGCAGAAACCTTGTTCCGGATTCAGTGCCGGTACCAGTCAAGTGGAGAGGTTCAATTTGAAGATGCCAATCACGTTACCCATATCTATCGCATTGCACAGGAAGCGGTAAGCAACGCAGTCAAACACGGAGGTGCCGAGAAGGTCCAGATCCATTTGAGTGGGTCTGCAGACAGAATCCGTCTCCGGGTCGAGGATGACGGCAAGGGGTTTGAAGAGGATTGGGACGAGAAGGGTGGACTCGGCGTCCGCATCATGCAGTTTCGTGCCGGACTCATCGGAGCGACCATCGACATCACCGACTCTACACTCGGCGGAGCCAGCATCATCTGTACCATCCACCACCCGAATCATACAGACGGAACATAATCATTCCACTCCATGGCAACGAAGCACACCATATATATTGTAGATGACCACCCTCTCATGCGAAAGGGAATGGCCATGACCCTCGATCTCGAAATCGATTTTGATGTTGTCGGACAATCGGAATCAGCCGAGCAAGCTCTTCAGGAGATCCCTCAAAAGAAACCGGATATTGCAATTCTGGACATCTCTCTTCCCGGAATGAATGGGATTGAATTGATCAAAAACCTGCTGGTTCACCTCCCGGAACTCAAGATTTTAATCGTCTCCAGACATGATGAAGAGCTCTATGCCGAACGAGCCATACGGGCAGGAGCCCGCGGGTACCTGATGAAGCTGGAAGCCGGTGATACGCTGGTAACCGCAACCCGCCGTGTTCTCTCCGGAAATCTCTATTTGAGTGAACAGATCGGGAACGCAATGATCATGAAACTTGCCGGAGGCAAGGGCGGTGGTACAGACGATCCCCTCCAACTGCTCAGTGACCGGGAGTTGGAGGTCTTTGAACTTACTGGAAAAGGTCTGACGACCCAGGATATCGCCTCCAAACTTCACGTCTCTGTAAAAACAGTGGAATCCTACCGAGCCCGCATCAAGGAGAAGATGGATCTGAAGAGCGCAAACGATCTCCTCCGTCGGGCGGTTCAGTGGACCGATCGCAACGAACTCTGACATTGTGTAGTGGTGATCCCTACACCGGCGAGGGATTTCCCTGATAGTCGATTTGGGACGAGACCGGCAGGGGGGGCGGTCCACTCATGGTATCCTGTTCTCGGGTTCTGATTCACAAGAGGAACCTTCTTCATACAGAACAAACGAACAGGACGAGACCATGAAACGACTAGTCATACTATTTACGGCACTGATGATCTGGGGAACCGGGTCTCTTCAGGCACAGGATTCAAGAGAGCTTCAATATTTTCGTGCCCCGGATCAAACCGGACTGAATCAGTTTGAACCATCCAAAGAGTCGGATACCCCCTATGACGGATTCAATCTCCGGATCAGCGGATCCAATACCCTCCAGTTCCAGGCACTGGACCATGAGTCCAATACGGCGGGTGCTCTTCACGAGATTGGCCCCAACTTCAATCTTGCAACGTCCAATCTGGATATCGATGCACAGCTTCACAACGGACTGCGCATGCACCTTCGGACCTATCTCTCCTCGAGACACCACTCCGAAGCCTGGGTAAAAGGTGGTTATCTTCAAATTGACCGGCTTGACTTCATTGAGCAGGGATTTGCTTCCGAGTTGATGGACAACGTGACCATCAAAGTGGGACACATGGAGATCAACTACGGGGATGCCCATTTCCGTCGAAGCGACAACGGACAAGCCATTTTCAATCCATTTGTCGGTAACTACCTGATGGACTCCTTTGCCACCGAAGTCGGGGGAGAAGTCTACTGGCAGCAGGACGGGTTCCTGTTCATGGCCGGGGTAACAAATGGCAAGCTGAATCAGAGTGTTGTCGACTCACAGATCATGACACGCCCGTCAGTGGTTGGGAAAATCGGGTTAGACAGACAACTCGATCAAGACCTTCGGGTACGATTGACCGGATCGGTCTATCACACCTCACAGTCCGGCGGGAACACTCTCTATACGGGAGACCGGGCCGGAGCACGGTATTACAATGTAATGACTGCCAGTACAGCCGATTTTCGAACGGGACGATGGAATCCAGCGTTCAACAATGAGGTAACAGCGTTCATGTTGAACCCATTTGTGAAGTACCAGGGATTGGAGTTCTTCGGGTTGATCGAGCAAGCAAGCGGAAAGTCGGCAGCCGAAGCAGATCGACGCGCGTTCACGCAGTTGGGAGCCGAACTTCTCTACCGATTCGGTACAGCGGAGCAGATCTACCTGGGTGGTCGATACAATTTGGTAACTGGTGAAGAGATCGGAAGCGGTCTGGATGTCGATGTCACTCGCATCAACGTGGGTGGCGGTTGGTTCATGACTCGAAATGTCTTGGCCAAACTGGAGTATGTAACCCAGAAATACGATGGATTTGCAACAGGAAGTCTGTATGACGGTGGCACATTCAACGGCCTGATGCTCGAGGCAGTTATCAGCTTCTAACCATCAGAAAACCATGGATTCTGCAGCCAACTGCAGAGACACCCGGCTTGGAGCTCCACCCTTACGGGCCGGAGCTCCCGTCGTCGGGAATCAAGACAAAAACGATCAAGAGGCTGACATCATGAAACGAATTTTATCATCCATACTACTCCTACTGCTATTGACAACTACGTCTGCCATTGCCCAGACCACGTATGATTTGGGCACCGGATCGGAACTCTCTGTTGAAGGTACATCCAATGTACGTGACTGGGACGGAGTTGCGAACGAACTAAGCGGGACCCTTCTGCTTTCCGAACCGGTCAGCAGTTTGGAAGAGCTGCAAGCCACCGACCTGCAATCCTTGACGCTGGAAATCCCGGTCGAAGGACTGGAGAACAACAATGGCAAACTGACCAGCAACATGCATAAGTACCTGAAAGGGAACGACCACCCGGTCATCTCCTTCAAACTGACGGGTGTAGATAGTCTGGTCGTCAATGGATCAACGGCCGAACTCACCTCTCGTGGTGAAGTCACCGTCGCCGGAGTTACACTTCCTGTCATGATCTCCAACGAGATGAGTCTTGAAAGCGAGGGTACACTTCTTGTAAATGGTGTCCAGGACTTGAAGATGACCGATTTTGGAATCGATCCACCGACGGCCATGTTTGGAGCGATTCGAGCCGTCGATGACGTTCAAATCCACTACACTCTTCTGTTTCAACTCTGACCGAAACCGAACCATCGATGATAACGGCCCTCACATTCCCCATTCTTTTTTGGCTGTTGATTGGCGGCACGGATCCCGCAAATGTGGATCCGGATGCCGTCGCCCCGGCCGGGGAACCCATCTTGATTCCGCTTGTTTCCGAGAGCCGAATTTGGATCGAAGGGTCATCGAATGTCAACACATTTACATGTGTTGCCGGTACCTTTGATGGAGAAGCGAGTGCAGTTTCAACCAAGCAATCGACTCTTCTGACGTCGAATCACTGGGAAGTACACGTGGAGGTTCCTGTTCAAGAGATGGATTGTGGGCAACGTAGAATGAACCGAGATTTACAGGAGTCTCTCAAGGCAGAAAAACACCCGAATATTCGATTTGATTACCACCGTACGCTTCATGTAGAACCGGATATTGAGTGGGACCACCAAATTCGACTCCAAGTTGAAGGAAATCTTGAAGTCGCAGGTGTCACAAGATCGATTCAATTTCACGCCACGGGAACCAGAACCAAGGAAGGTTCCCTGAAAATCGAAGGAGAGAAGCCAATCCTGATGAGTGATTTCTCCATTGACCCTCCTACCGGACTATTGGGACTTATCCGCGCCCACGATCAATTGACGGTCCATTTCCGGATCGTTGCAAAACCTGCTGCCCGAGACGGGAAGCCACAAGCGACCCTGTTTTGAACGCTCTGCAGCAACATTTTTCCAGCATTTTCCCTCCGGATGTGCGTCGTTCCTGGTATTCCCGTTGGAACGGGAACCGCCTCGATATTCATGTCCGCTCCAACTTTGCACGATCGCCGGAGGCTTTTCGGGAGGGAGTCATTGATGTGGGGTATATGTTGCAGACGCTGGATCATACGGTTCAGTCAACGAATCAAGTTCTCGAGATTCAAAGCTTCCCCAGTCTGGATCAAGCCCAATGGGTGGCTTCGGTTCGCTTTCATCAAGGAGGTCGCAAACACTCGCCATCACACCCCGACCCGATTCGAACGAACGATCCAATTGAAGCACTTGCCGAATTGGCACTCAACTGGAGATTTTCATTCCTGTTTCTGGATCGTCCGAACCACTTGATAACCGGAGAGAAACCAATCGACAAACCGGTGTCGATTCCCATCAGGGGCATTCTGGAGACCCGTGGGAATAATCCGTTTATCTGGTTACAAGTCGGTCGGTGGTTCAAAGAGGCCGAGACGATGATGGGGCAACTCACTCCCGGGGATCCACTCTTGAAACAGACGAGGATTCCGGAATCCATTCGCCAGGAGATCCCTCTTTTGGCAGAGCACGACCCCTGGAATGAACGGATGCCGGAGCATGGAAGTTCGGGCGGGAAATTCTGGACTCCTCAGCTTCTATTGCTGTTCTCTTCCCAGTCAGAGTAGCTTTTTCCCGCCCCCCTTTTGTACCTTGTCCGTTCGAGGGTGTTGGACGGCCTGCACCAAAGTCCTGTCCGAAAGCGCCCGTTCTGAAACACTGACCAACCCGACTATATCATGGACCCATCCATTCTGGACCACACCGTCACGATGGGCGAAACCAAACGAATCGCCCTTGTTGCTCACGATTACAGGAAAAAAGACTTGTTGGAGTGGGTGAGAAGCAATCACGAAGTCCTCCAACACCATGAACTTTTCGGTACGGGTACAACAGGCGGGCTCATTTCGAGTGAAACGGGTCTCGATGTCCATTGCTTTATGAGCGGACCGGTTGGAGGGGATTTACAAATTGGAGCTGCTATCGCTGAGAAAAAGATCGACATCCTCGTCTTTTTCTGGGATCCACTACAGGCTCAACCACACGATGTGGATGTCAAAGCACTCTTGAGAATGGCCGTGGTCTACAACATTCCGGTCGCCTGTTCACGCTCATCTGCAGACTTTTTGATCTCATCCAATCTGATCAACACCACATACAAACGTTATATCGTCGATTACAGCAAACGGTTCTCTAATGAGAGCTCATGAAAAACCGTCTCTCGAACGCCTCCAGCCCCTATCTCCTCCAACATGCCGACCAACCGGTCCATTGGCAGTCTTGGGGTAAAAAACCTTTCGAGGAGGCAAAACGCAGAGACTGTCCTGTCTTTTTGTCCATTGGATACGCTACCTGTCATTGGTGCCATGTCATGGCACACGAATCGTTTGACGATCCGGAGGTTGCCCGGATACTGAACGCCGGATTTGTCTCCGTCAAGGTCGATCGCGAAGAGTATCCGGATCTGGATCGTGCTGCCATGCAGGTGTGTCTAATGATTCATGGACAGGGTGGATGGCCTCTCCATCTCGTTTTGACACCAGAGAATCGACCCTTTTTCGCCGCCATGTATCTTCCGAAAGAGAGTCGGTTCGGACAGAATGGTCTTCTTGACACCCTGCAGTCTCTGAGTGAACAGTGGGAAAATGATCGTGAGCGTATACAGAGGGCAACCGAAGCCATTGAAGCCGGGTACAGGTCCCTGAACAATCCAGTACCCGGAGACGGACTCGACCCGAAACAGACTCGGCAGACCCTCCAAGCCGGTTTTGAATCGTTCGATTCCCGGTTCGGCGGGCTCGGAGAAGCTCCCAAATTCCCGATGGGACACTCCCTTCTCTGCCAAATGGAAGCCGGATCCGTTCGATCCGATTCTCCGTCATTGAATCGAGCACTCTTCACCATCGAACAGATTCTCAGAGGAGGCATCACCGATCAACTCGAAGGTGGAATCCATCGGTATTCAACCGACCGGGCATGGCGTCTCCCTCACTTTGAGAAGATGCTCTACGACCAAGCGCTTTGGTTGATGGCCGTGAGCGAAGCGTACAGACACCATCCGTCCCCCCTGTATCTTCAAAACCTTGAACGAACAATCGACTACCTGGAAACTCGATTGCGCTCACCTGAAGGAGCGTTCTACTGCGGAGAAGATGCCGACAGCGAAGGCGAGGAGGGCACCTACTACTTCTGGAGACCTTCCGAATCAGAACCCTCACTGTCTGACAAACAGCTCGACTCCTTTCTCAAGACCTACAATGTCTCTCACAAGGGAAATATCATTCCAGACGGGAGAGACGAACCGGATGGTCGGAACGTGCTGTACCGATCCCCCCTTCCGCCCTGCAATGACGATCCTCCGTCACTTCACCCCCCATTTCCGACTCCCGACTGGGAAAAGACGCTTCGTGCCCTTCGGTCCCGACGAACACGTCCGACTCTGGACGACAAGATCTTGACCGACTGGAACGCCTTGACCGTTGCCGCACTGGCCCGATCGGGAGCCGTCGCAGGACGACCGGAGTGGATTGGTCGGGCACGCCGGGTTGCATACGCACTTCAACGCCATCTAAAAGATACGAATGGACGATGGATGCATCGCTATAGAGACGGTCATGCCGGGATCGAAGCAACGTCCAACGACTACGCCTCACTTGTTTGGGGATGGTTGGAACTCTATCGCGCTACATTCGATCCGGTCTGGCTTCAAGAAGCCCTGCAGTTGGCAAATGAGTGGGTCATGAATTTTTCTGACACCGACACTGGTGCATTCTACCTCTGCAGAGACGGGATCGATCCACTCTTCGAGAAGCAGAAACCACTGGATGACGGAGCCCTCCCCTCCTGTAATTCAATGGCCGTACATCAAATGATTCATCTCGGAATGTTGACCGGAGATTCAGACTGGCTGAACCGGGCAGACCGAATCCTGAAGTGGGCGTCGGGTGCCGTGTTGAACGGGCCAAGTGGTCATCTGCATACTCTCCATGCTCTCTCTCTGACACAAGAGAGACACCCACTCGTCGTCGTCACCGGAGAGGAGAATTCCGAACCTGCAAAACAGATGATTCGCCACATTCAACAGGCGCCGGGTCCCTCTCGCTGGGCCGCACTCCTTTCATCAAACCGACGTGAAGCGATGATTCATCTTGCCCCCTGGATGGCATCCCTGCCCCGGACAAAGAGCACGACCGCCTGGATCTGCTATCAGACACATTGTGAAGAGAAGATCACCGATCCGGACCAACTGCTCGAACGTCTCTCAGACAGCATCTGATCGACACTACTCTTCCGCGTCCGGGATGGAAATATCCACCGGTACGACTCGGCCCAACTCTTCAAGTGAATCGCCCAGCTCGTCGGGATTCCCGACGACCAGGAGGATCCACTTGTCGGGCTCAATACGTTGGTGCGCCATTGTGCGCACCTCCTCTGCCGTCACCTTTGGAACCAAATCGATCAGCTCTTCTGTCCAACGTTCAGGAAGTCCGTCCACTTGATTCTGCATCCGTTCCAGAAGTTGTCTCTCCCGATTCTCGTACTCGAAAATCTGTCGATTCAAATACCGGTCGACCGCTTTACGCAACTCATCTTCCGAAACCAACTCTTCCCGCAGGCGTCGAATCTCTTCCTGAATCGCCTCAATGGCATCGACGGTCGCCTCACTCCTTGTCAACGCGCCGGCAGCAAATATCCCCGGATAGTGAACCTGGTGCCCGTAGGAACCAAAGACGGCATATGCCAATCCCTTCTCGCTTCGAACATGCTGGAAAAGTCGTCCGGAGAATCCGCCTCCCAAAAGTTGATTAAAAAGTTCCTGGGCAGGCAGATCCTCATCGGACTGACGTCCTCCCGCATGCCCCAGAAACAACGTACTCTGATTTACATCCCGTTTCTCTGCCAGGTAGACGACCGTCCCGGATTCCTCCCGGGATTGTCGGGAAGCTTCGATCTGTATGTCCACCTGAATCGGATTGCTCGTCTCCATTTCTGAAAACAGATCCTCCATGAAGGTGATCATCATGGATCGATCCAGGTCTCCCGAGATTCCGATATGTAGATTGGGTGCTCGAAATATTTGTTCATGCAGCTGCAATACTACGTTCCGGTTCAACCCGTCAAGAGTACGGTAGGTGGGAACGCGTGCCAATACCGACTCCTTCCCGAACAGAAGCCCGCGAAACTCTCGTCTGGCAATTTCTACTGGATCCTCATTCTGACGAGAGACGGCCGTTTCGGCCTGTAAAAGGGTCCGCTCCAATTCCGATTCCGGATAACGTGGGTTCTGAATCAACTCCTTGAGAAGTGGAGCCAGCCGTTCCAGATCTTCCCGCAAAAACTGAATCCGGATCCGGGTCGATGTCACCCCTACCGTCACCGAAAGTGTTGCGGCTCTCCCCTCCAGTAGCGTTCGAAACGCATCCGGATCCAGTCGCTCGGTTCCACCAGCCATGAGCCCCTCCTCAAGCAAACGATCCAGACCGGTCATCGATGAAGGAATCAGAAACCGACCTCCCCGGGCGATCAAGTTGAGGGTCACCATCGGCAATGTTCGATCCTCCATGGCGTAGATCGTTGCCCCGTTGTCCAATACCCGCCGGTCGACTTCCGGAAACGTCACCTTGTTCAACGGTGGATAGTCAAGAGACTCCCAGGTTCGCTCCTGTGCCTGAAGAGTGGAGGGGAGTTGCAGAAGAACGACCCCCATACATATCACTGTTGCAACCGTCTGACGAAGCCTCGAACAGATCCTTTCACTCATCACGACTCATCCTCCGTTTTCCGGCTCTCGATTCTCCCGACTGTTCGCTGTTCCCGAACCAGATAGGTTTGAGCAACCCGCTGAATATCCTGCAACGTGACCGCAGCTGTCTTCTCCAGGTCGGTAAACAGCGTACGCCAATCTCCACTGGCAGCGTGAGTCTCGGCCAGGGCCATGGCCAAATCACTGTTTGATTCCATCTCTCGCAACCGGTTGGCCCGCGCATTGGCGATGGCCCGATCCAACTCTTCCTGGCGCACATCCCCTTCCTTTACCCTCTCGATCTCCTCTCCAATGACCTCTTCAATTCGATCCAGAGAAACCCCTCGATTGGGGATGGCAAGTGTCAAAAACATGGACGGGTATTGGGTCCCCGGGAATCCGTTGAACGCGGCTACATTCAGAGCAATCCGGTCCTGCTGAACCAATCGGCGATAAAGACGTGACATCCGGCCCTCTGATATGATGGATCCCAACAGACGCAGTGCATGCCAATCTTCGTGGGTACGGCTCACCGTGTGGTATCCGGCCAGAAAAAAAGGCTGGCCATCTTCGACCATGACAAACCGGCGCTCTCCACGCTGTTCTGGCTCTTCTGTCACAATCTCGGCCGGGGATTCCCCACCGGGAAGTGATGAGAAATACCGGTTGGCCAATTCAACCATCCGCTCTGCTTTCACATCTCCGGCAATGACGACCGTCATTCGATCGGGACGATACCACGTATTATAAAATTCCCGAGCATCGGCAATGGTTGTTGCACGAATATCCGACTCCCATCCAATGACAGGATTCCGGTAAGGATGCGCCGAATAGGCGACACTCAGAAACTCCTCGACCAGACGTCCGACCGGTTGAGAGTCGGTGCGCATACGACGCTCTTCGAGCACAACTTCTTTCTCTGAATAGAACTCACGAAAGACCGGATTTCGAAACCGGGAAGATTCCAACAGAAACCATAACTCGGCCCGATTCTGAGGAAGACTGTAGTAGTAACCCGTCGCATCGGCACTTGTAAAAGCGTTCATCCCGGTCCCCCCTTCCTGCTCCACGATCCGGGAAAACTCGTTATTGATCACAAAAAGCGAGGCTTGTTCCTGTGCAGTCTGGAATCGACGCCACTCCTGATCCATCCGGATCGAATCCGGCTTCGGCTGCCGACTCTCTCGAAGCCAAGACCGATATGCACGATCCATGCGTTCAATCCAGACCGATTCGGCATCCCAATTCCGTGTTCCGATCTGCTCGGTTCCTTTGAAGACCATGTGTTCGAAAAGATGGGCCAGACCCGTTCGATTGGCCGGTTCATTCACACTTCCGACGTCCACATAGGTGACAAAACTGGCAACTGGAGCATCCGGCCGCTCTACCACAATCAAATGAAGTCCATTTTCCAGCGTGGTTTCGTACACCGAATGTTCGAACCGCTCCAACGTTTGGGAAGCGAGAGGTGAGAAGATCGAACACACAAACCAGACGGGCAATGCGCAGACCAGCCACTGTTTGCTCCGGGATACAGACTGTTCATTCAATGGGTCAAGTGTCAGGATGGACATGAAACATTCAAAGTTTGGTTGAGAGGTCTTCAGAAGATCTTTCAGCATGCGCTGAATGTCCAGTTTGAATCCCCAAAAGAGAAACCGACGTCCTTTCATTCCAATTACGCCAAAGATCCCTTATTTTAAAAGAGATGGGGAGCCGTTGAACTGACACCAGCCAACCTCCCGGCCAATCACGACCGACACACCAACCAAAACGACCATGATTCGAATCGTTGCAGGAATCGTCGGAATTTTACTCATAATTCTACTCTATATGTCAGGAACCTTTTCAGATAGACATGACGGGGGGAATATCCCGTCCGGGAATGCCATGAACCAGATTCAGGAACGACCGGGAATCATCATTGATGTCCGCACTCCGGAGGAATATGCCCAAGGGCACTTGACACGGACCGACCAGCTGATCAACTTCATGGATGACGATTTTGAAGATCGAGCTGGAGAACTGGATAGAAATCAGACGTACTATCTCTATTGCAGATCCGGCAACCGAAGTGGACAAGCGATGAAATGGATGCAAGAAAACGGATTCGAAGAGGTGTACAATATCGGGGGATATCAGGATCTGGTAGATGCCGGATTTGAATCCGAGCGTTAACGCTTCCAACACTACCTTTTGAAACAACAGGGACAACGACCAACTCAGAATATCTACTATGACCTGGAAAGAAACGATCGAGACCTACGCTGCCCAATCCAATATCAGTCAGACGCTGACCCAACGCATTGTTACGCTGACGGAAATCATGGAACAACTCATTCTCAAGCGGAATGAGGACTCTCTCTCCCGATTGGCTGCCGAACTACCGGAACTGACTGCCGGTGTTCTCACTGAGGGCAAGAACAACAAATCCACGACAAAACTGCAAAAAACCATCGCCGATCTCTCTCACAAGGAGTTGGTGAATCTCTTGCGCATCTACACCATCTTCTTCCACCTGATCAACTCGTTCGAGCAACACGAAATCATCCGAATCAACCGGAATCGCTCTCTGAAAAGCACCCCGGAAAATCCAAGAACCGAGAGCATTCGGGATGCCGTTCGTTCATTCAAAGAAGAGGGTTACAGTCTGAAAGAGACCGCTTCCCTCTTCTCCCGACTGGATATACAACCGACCATTACCGCTCACCCGACCGAAGCGCGTCGCCGGAGCATACTCAACAAACAGGATCAGATCAGCGGGATGATTACCCAGCTGGACCAAGACAACCTGACACCGGACGAACGAGAAGCACTCCTTCACCAGATTTTCAGTGAAATGGTCCTTCTCATCTCCACTGACGAGGTTCGTTCGGAACGATTGACCGTCGAAGACGAAGTGGAAAACGGGCTTTTCTACTTTACCAATTCGATCTGGAGTACCATTCCACGCCTCTACGATGATATCCACAACGCGTTTATCACCTATTATGGAGAGGCACCGGACATTCCCGTTATTCTTCGATACCGCTCCTGGATCGGAAGTGACCGGGACGGGAATCCCAATGTAACCAGTGAAACGACCTGGAATACCCTGCTGGATCAACGACGCACAGTACTGGAACTCTATCTGAATGAGCTTGACGATATTCGACGCTACCTCAGTGTATCCAATCAGCTTGTGGAAGTCCCGGAGAACCTCGCCAATTCACTGGCGCGGGACGAAGATGAAGCGCCCGTTTCCAGTCGGTACGGCCGACGATACACCAACGAACCGTTTCGCCGAAAAATCACACATATCATGCACCGTCTCCGGGGTTTGATTGAAGATCTCACCGAAGACCCCGCTGTGTTGATTCACCGGGCACAAGCCTACACGTCGGAGGATTTTGTTGAAGACCTGGAACTCATCAAAAACGCCTTGATCACGTGCGGTCTTGATGAAGTTGCCAACTTTGGCCGATATCACCATCTGCTTATCCGAGCCAAAACATTTGGGTTCCACATGGCAGGCCTGGACATCCGTCAGCACAGTGAACTGCACGCAGCTGCAGTGGAAGAGCTGTTGCAACTGGCAGGTGTGCACAAGAAGTATACGTCGCTCAACGAAGAGGAGAAGATCGATCTTCTGGCGAGTGAACTCAGGAATCCACGTCCGCTGCTTCCCGTCAGCGCCGACATTTCGGACGATACCGATCGTGTGCTCAGTGTATTCATTCTGTTGAACGATATCATAGAACTGGATTCCAACGCGTTTGGTGAATACATCATCAGTATGACGCACGGCGTCAGCGATCTCTACGAAGTGATGATTCTGAGTAAAGAGGCCGGGCTCTGGGGTTACCGGGACGGAAAGGTAGACAGCTCCATCGATCTGGTTCCACTCTTTGAAACCATCGAAGATTTGGAAAAGAGCGCCGGTATCATGGAGGGAATCTTCAAAAACCCCCTCTACAGCGAACATCTGGAGTCCAGAGACCGATTTCAGGAGATCATGCTCGGCTATTCCGACAGCAACAAGGACGGAGGCTACTGGATGGCGAACTGGGCCCTCCAGAAAGCACAAGAGCAACTCGGTGCTGTCCTTCGGGAGTACAACATCGACTTCCGTCTCTTCCACGGTCGAGGGGGAACTGTAGGACGGGGAGGAGGACGATCCAACAAAGCAATCTCCGGACTCCCGCCCATCAGCAACAATGGACGTATCCGCTTTACCGAGCAGGGAGAGATCATCTCCTTCCGATACTCGCTTCCCGACATTACCCGTCGCCATCTGGAACAGATTGTAACGGCTGTTGCACGAGTCACTGCGGCCGGAGACAAACGAGCTGCCTCGTCGTCCGACGACAAGGCATTCTTTGAAACCATGGATCGACTTGCCGATCACTCCATGTCGATGTATCGAAATCTTATCGATCATCCGGAGTTCTGGGATTGGTACAAAACGATTACACCTGTCGGACACATCGGAAATCTTCCGATCGCCTCCCGTCCGGTCTCACGGGGAAGCTCCGGAAATCTTCAATTCGAGAATCTTCGTGCCATTCCCTGGGTATTTGCGTGGACACAAGTTCGTTACAATGTCCCCGGGTGGTATGGAGTCGGATCGGCACTGAACGAGTTTCTTGACGAGAGTGAAGAAAATCTGGAACTTTGTCGACAGTGGTACCGGGACGAAACCTTTTTTCGGTCCATCGTCGACAACTCCCAGCGCGAGATGGCTCGTACCCACCTCCCTACATCAGAGCTCTACAACGAACGGAAACCGGAGCCGTTCCACGAACAACTCGTCGAAGAGTTCAAGAAGGCGACGCAAGCGATTCTCGCTGTTACGGAACAAGAGGAGATTCTTGACAACCGAAAAGTGATCCAGGACTCCATTCACTTCCGAAATCACTACACCTACCCGCTCAACCTGATTCAGGTCGAGTTGCTTAAACGATGGGATCAAGCCTCCAGTGACGAGGAACGGGATGCCCTGCGCAACGTTCTCTATCTGAGCATCAATAGTGTAGCTGCAGCGATGCAGAGTACCGGTTAATCGTCGGTCTTCACTCGACGACGCTTGTACCGGATTACCCGATGGGCTTCCTGGTCTCGGAGACGTCACGTCTCTGCGACGGGGACGTTCCCTGGCTCGGGTCGTGTGCAATTCTCAGCGGAATCAGATCCTCCGGATAGTCGGTTCTATAGGACTCTCCGAACAGGCGATTGTGAATAGCCGTATTCTTGTAAAATGCCCAATCTTGTTCCCCCGATCGGCGATACCAAAGGGTTACGATGGATGATGTGATAACAATAAACGTCGAATAAAGAATGGCCAACCAGATCATCTGGCTCTGAATCGGTTCCTGAAAACTGAGAAGAATAATGGCAAATGCCACCGGACCGTTCTGAATCCCCGTTTCCAGTGAAATTGCACGTTGGAAGATGGGTTCCAGTCCAAAAAGACGCGAAAGATGGTACCCGAACAGAAATCCGATCAGACCGACTCCGACCGATCCGGCATAAACTTGCCATGGGGTCTGCATAAACAGCTCAGCGTGGCGGAAAAAGGCCGTACCGATCAGATAGAGAATCACGATAATTGCCATAAAACCGGCGGTGTCTTCGGCTGTCTTTGCCCACCCCGTAGACTGAACCCGCAGAATCATCCCGCAACCAACCGGCACGAGTACAAGAAGTAGCGATCCAACAATATTTCCGGTTGGAATCACAAAATCCGCCGCCCCTCCTGCCGAACGAACGGATTCACTCAATTGAGTCGTATAGTCCGTCGCATAGAACTCCAACAGAACGGGCATCATAACAAGTGCAAGCAGTGTCGATGCCGTTGTCATGGCGATGCTCAATGCCACTGAACTTCGGGCAAAATAGGCAAACATGTTGGAGGTGCTCCCCCCGGGAAGTGTTCCGATCAGAATGAGTGCGATCGCAATGGCAGGCGAGAGCCCGAGAAGGGTCGACAGAGACCACGCCACCCATGGCATAAGTCCGAACTGGGAGAGAAATCCGATCAACACTCCTTTCGGTTTGCGGGCCACTGTCTTGAAATCATCGACTGTCAAGCTCGCCCCCATTCCGAACATGATGAGTAGAATCATGATCCCCAGAAGAATCTGATCCATATCATGTAAAAGAGGCGCGTCAAACTCCATCAAGAAATTCCTCCCCGTTCGTCAGGTTTTATAGATGTCATCAATCAAATCCCGATACACAGACTCAATCACGTGGCGTTTGAGTTTGAAGAGTGATGTCAACTCCCGACCCGTTTCAAACGGCTCGGGAAGAAGTCGGAATTCCCGAGGACACTCATACGGCTTGAATCCAATACCGGTATGGACTCTCAAGCGAATCTCTGACCGAATCAACTCCTTTGCTTCTGGAAGACTGGACAAGTCATGCAACGACTCGACGTCCAGACCCGCCTCACGAAAAGCATCCATATTTGGTACAATCAAGAGAGCGATCTTTTTCTGGTCCTGTCCAACAACCATGCAATGATCAATAAGTGGACTCTGATTGATTCGCATTTCAATCGGCTCCGGCTCCAGGTTCTCCCCACTTGACAGGACCACTGTCGCCTTCTTGCGACCAAGGATCTTCAGACAGTCATTCCATGTCACCATTCCCAAATCCCCGGTACGTAACCATCCATCGTCATCCAGAACGGCATCGGTCTCTTCCGAATCCTTGTAATACCCTTTCATCACTTGAGGACCCCTCACCTGGATCTCCCCGCGAATACCCCTGCCAATCGGATTCTCCAACGTATGAACAGGTGTTCCATTCTCTGGATCCACAATCCGGATTTCGGTCTTCGGCATCCAGGGACCAACCGCTCCAACGACCAACTGATCAAACGTCCGAACCGCAATGACCGGGCTTGTTTCGGTCATTCCGTACCCTTCCAACACCGGGATGCCCACATCATTGAAAAATTGATCGATCTCGAAAGGAAGCGCTCCACCACCCGAAACCGTTGCCTTCAACGACCCTCCGGTCGACTGCCGAATCGGCTCCAGCACGGCTGCATTGAAAAAACCGTACCATGGCAGCAGCAGTGCCCACCGAACAAGATGGAAGACCCGTTTCATGATTTTTCGTACGGTTCCTTCACTTTCATACAGCAACACCTGCCCCCGAAGTGTGGATAGCGAATATCTGTAGTGGTGAGCCAGCCAATATGCCAAGTTGAACAATCCTCTCCGCATCCAATGCGCGTCCTGCACCGATCCGAGAATACGCTGATAGAGGTTTTCCCACAGGCGGGGAGCCGAGCCCATGAAGGTGGGTTCAACCTCTCTGAGATCATCACCCAGTGTTCGTACCGAGGAGTAGTAGGTACATGCCCCCGAGCAAATGGTATAGACTTCAAACACCCGTTCAAAGATGTGCCATACGGGCAGAATGGATAGTACACGATCCGTGCAGGTGAGATCGATCGGAATCCCCTCCATCTGTGAGATCATGTTTCGGTGAGTAAGCATCACTCCCTTTGGACGTCCTGTTGTCCCCGATGTATAGATGATTGTGAACAGATTGTCGGGATCCAGCCTCTCTACCCGATCTTTGATCTCCTCATGGCCACCGGACCCTGCCATCTCACCCAACTTCTCCAGAGTAGCCAATGTGTGCAGACCGGGTGCTGATTCCCGATGCTCGCCCTCCATCAGAATCAAATGCTCCAATTCCGGAACGTCTTCCCGGATGGCGTCAATCCGGTCCAGTAACTGTCTGTTTTCCACCACTGCCACGCGGATGCCGGCATGATTGAACATATATTTCAATTCATCTGTCGTCACATCCGTCCCTCTGGGTACCGTGATGGCCCCTGAAAACTGAATCGCATAATCACTCAATATCCATTCCAGGCGATTGTCTGAAAACAAGCCCACAGGTTCTTGTTCAAGCACTCCCAACTCTGCCAATCCTACTGCGAGATTCCATCCTCTTTGGGCCAAGCGGGAAAACGAGACCGGCTCCCACTCTTCTGTACGGATTTTGGTTGCAAATGCAGGCAACTCTCCATACCTCTCCCCGGCGTCCAGGTAGAGTTGTGCCAGATGAGGCGAGTGGAGTCGATGATTCATGTCACGTTGAATCCGGGTGATGGGGAATCCCCTCGTTCGGAAGTTTCTCTACCCATGCGGCCAATTGGGATCGGAAAGCGGGGGCTCCTCCATTGGCAGGATGGCGAACGGCTTTGTGGGGTATGGAGAGTTCTGAAAGAAGCAACTCGCATTTTCGACCGACAGCAACCGGTACAGCATCCGGAAAGAGTCTCATGAAATTCGGGAGTCGTTCACGTCCAGCATCCATCTCTTCGCGTGTCGGCGTACGATTGCTGAGCAGACCACGAGTCGGATTGTATGGATGCCACGGCAGAGCATTCCATAGTACGATATCGAATGGGTCCAGTCCCAGCTCGATCATGGCCCCCCATACAATAGTCGCTGTCGGTTCGCTCATACCCTTGCCTCGAACAGACGGTTTACTCGTTCTCACCGGCTGTTGATTCCGGAATACATGATCCGGACGAACTCCGTACGACTCCTCTTGATGCCCGAGAAGAATGCGCTCGGAAGTCATCGCAATTCCTGTAAAATGTCCCCCTTGATATCCAAGAGCCTCTGCAATGAGTAGTACCCGTGCTCCTGCTCGCTCAGTCAGATAGGTTTCCAGCTGCTGGCGTCGGATCTCCGGAGCCTCCTTGGTGGCATCATGCTCATGATCTTGTTCAAACCAAGGATTGAATAGATGACCGGCTGGGCAGTCTTTCAAGGTATCGACAAATGCATATACAGAGCCCATTCCCCCACTCCTTCCAAATCTTGCTTCAGTTTCGCCGGAAAGATAACAGATCCCTTCACGATTGAAAATGAATGCGCTCCATGGATCGAGTGCGTCTTCTTCGAGACAAAAAAGCGGGGTCATCTTTTTCTCAAAAACCGTTATCTTGGTGTTTGCTCAAGATTCACAAGAATAGCGTTCGGATGGACATCAAGATAGAAGCGACTGACCACAGCCGTATCGGGACCGTCAATTTTGACAATCTTGAATTTGGACGGACATTCTCCGACCACATGCTCGAGATGATCTGGAAAAACGGGAGTTGGAGTGACCCGGTGATACGACCGTACGGCCCGATCGAATTTACTCCGGCTTTGAATGTACTTCACTACGGGCAGGAAATTTTCGAAGGGATGAAAGCCTACTACGTGGATGAGCATCGGATCCATCTCTTTCGCCCCGACCTTCACCACGCACGTTTCACTCGCTCCTGTCAGAGACTCTGCATGCCGGAGATTTCTTACGAGACCTTTCTGTCCGGTCTCGAAGCTCTGCTTCGACTCGACCATGCCTGGATACCGAAGCAGCGCGGGCGAGCACTCTATATCCGACCGGTGATGTTCGCATCCGAAGAGTTCATCGCTGCCGTCGAATCCTCACGCTACAATTTCTACTTTATCACCTGTCCGGTTGCCGCCTACTACAAAGAGGGGTTCAACCCGGTATCCCTGACGACGACCGACACGTTTGTTCGTGCTGTCCGCGGTGGAACCGGTGAGGCGAAAACGGGTGGCAATTACGCCGCAGGATTTCTGCCGGCCAAAAAAGCGCGCGAAAAAGGGTATTCACAGATCCTCTGGCTGGACGCCATCGAAAAGAAGTATGTCGAGGAAGTCGGGACCATGAACATCTTTTTCAAAATAGACGGAACTCTCGTCACGCCCGAACTTAGTGGATCGGTATTGAACGGAATTACCCGCCGCTCGGTCATTGATCTGGCCCAAGACCGGGGATTGACCGTCGAAGAGCGAAAAATTTCCATTGACGAGGTCTTTGATGCTGCTGACGAAGGGAGACTCGAAGAAGTCTTTGGGTCCGGGACAGCTGCTGTCATCTCACCCGTCAAAGAGATCCACCATAATGGACGATCCATCAAGATCGGTGATGGCAAAGCCGGAGAGTTCTCACTGGACCTCTTTGACACCATATCCGACATTCAGTACGGACAGGATTCGGATCCTTACGGCTGGACGCACGAAATCACCCTCTGATTCTCCCCTTGTCCGGCCCGGCAGAGATCGACTCGTCCAAGATGTATTCCTCCGCTTCCTGCCTGTAGAATCCAGGTCTCGCTGCCGTCCGGTCGGGAAACCCGCACCGGGTCTTCGAGAAGTGTATGGGAGTGACCTCCGACGATCAGGTCCAGGCCTGTCGTACCTCCTGCTACATCCAGATCGTCCACTCCACTGTTCGATTGATGGCCAAGATGGCTCAGGCAGATGCAGTACTCACACATTCGACGTTCACGTAAATACCGGGTCATCTGGTTCGCCCAGGGAATCGGCTCTCCATAGGCCACCTCTCCTCTCAAGGACTCCGGAACCGGGGAACCCAGCGCAAAAATTCCGATCCGTATGCCTCCGCGTTCAATGATTCGATACGGTTCGACAAAAGACTCGAGGGGTGTTCCGGAAACCCGGTAGTTGGAAGCGATCCATGGCGGAGACCACCGGGAACCAAGTCTTCCCAACTCCTCCATACCCAATGCCAACTCCTGATCCCCGAGCGCCACGGCATCGTACCCGGTCTCCTGAATCCAGCGATACTCCACATCCCCTCTCCAGCGCTCCACCCAGACCGAACGTGCTTCCACCACATCCCCGGCATCCAGCAACACAATCTCTCTCCCCTCCCGACGAAACGCTTCAACCCAGCGGGCAAGTTGCTCAAAACCTCCTGCCAATGAGTTCTCTCGTGCATCTTCTCGTCTGGGATCGATCCGGGAGTGGAGATCATTGGTAAAAAGTATACTCACCAGAGGTTCCGACAGGCGAGCTCGCACCACTGCCGGAGTGAGCAACGCTCCTGCCAACGCAATGCTTGTACTCCCCAAAAATCGGCGCCGATCCATCAAAGACATCGCGAAGCGAGAGCCTCCTGCCCGTCTTCACACTCTTGTTCCGGTGTGATCCGAAGACGAAGGTCCCGGTACGCTTCCAGGGATCGGTACGTTTTCATGTGTGCGGCAATCAAATCCCGAACCCGAACATCGAATTGAGACCGGGTCTCTGCCTCCTGCAACACCGGATACCTCCCACTGGCCAACAGATGGGTCGGGACGGCGACATGATAAAGTCCATCCCGATTCAGATCCGAATAATCGAGCACCACATTGTATGCACGATCTCCGGAGATCACCATCCGCAATCCACTCATGGGTAGAGGGCCGGATCGTGCAATTTGATGAGCCAACTCGTCCACCTGGTCTCTGGTGATCCCCAAGACGGTTACCGGGTCGGGGGCCGGATAGAAATGATAGAGATCCCCCTGTGTTATCGGCCCCGGCTCAAGGTCCGACTGAAAACGTTCCGGATCCAGAAGTGCCACATGCACAAATGTTTCGGCAATCAACGTTGCTCGATACCGAAAAAGATCACTCATCAGATTCCAGAGAGGGCTTTCCGGTCCCCCTCCCTCCAAATCCGACATCAAACGGGCAACCGGTACAGAGTAGTGGTCGGCTTCCATATTGTCCCGATATGTCTGGAGCCATGCGTAAGACTCCGAATCTCCGGGAGCGGGTCCAATCCGGTAGATGTGGCGAGCAGGAATGGGTTCGGCTTGCTCAAGTGATTCCGTAGACCGGCACCCGGGAACCAGAAGAAGCAGCATGATCGACAAAGGTAACCAGTTGCTCTGCATCAACTCCCTCTCATCATTCGCATCATCAGATCGGACATCCCGATCGGCGTCGTACCCTCGGGAATCTCCAACGCCGACGGCGATAGTACACCCCGGCGAATTCGAACAGCTTCAATTCGTGTGGTCAATTCCCCGTCTTCCCTGTACTCGATACGAAGCGGAAAACTGTTTCGATTCATAAACACTTCGACCGGAACGTCCATCTCCAGAAGACCAGAGAGGGATTGACGCCAAAGAGTCTCCAGATACCCCCACGCAACCTGGATCTCGGATGTCAGCCATACCGAAACCATCAATGGACGGTCCGGGTGCCGGACCTCAAACTCAACGGCCTGCATGCCCTGAATCTCCATCTTTCGACCCGTCTCGCGAACACGAGAATCCCAATCTACCGGTGCCGCCTCCCCTCTCTTCATCTGCCGAATCAGTTGAGCAAGAGCTTCGGCCTCTTCTCCCGTTACCTGAAACGACTCCTGATCCCGATTGATCAGAACCAGGTTCCTCTGATCATTTCGAACCAAAAACCGGTTGGCATGTACACCACGCATCAATACATGGGAGTGGCTGCTTTCCAAATACATCCGCTCAGGCGTTGCACGAAAGTGATACGTGCGTTCGGCCGGAAGCCCCTCCCGAAACTCCTCTACCAGGTAGAAAATCTCTCCTTCGAACGGTGCCTGAACCGGTTCAGCCCGTCCTGCTGTCATGACAACCGCGATCAGCATCCACCCTATCCCCCCTTTGAATCTTCCTTTCCAACCTCTCATGCGTGTCCCTCCATATACGTTCCTCTCTTCAACGTACGTCGGGTATCAGGAATTGTTGCACGCATCCAGCTCCAGAAGGTCCGGGTGAAGATTGACCTTGTGTACCCATCCACCAGCCACGACATCGGCACCTTCGTAGCAAACAACGGCTTGCCCCGGTGTAATGGCCTCCCGACCGGTTGGGAAGTGTACCTGCATCTCGTTGTCCCCGATCATGCGAATCTCACCCGCAGCACCTTTGTCGTTGTAGCGAATCTTCCCGATAATCTCCATGCTCTCTTCGGGCAGTGATTCGTATTTGCCCATGGTCACTTCCCGGGCAACACAGGTCGTACGAATCAGGTCCTTCTTCTCGCCAATCGTTATGACGTTCGTCACCGGATTGATATCGGTGACATAGACTGGGTATCCCATCGGAAGGTCCAGACCCCTTCGCTGACCAATGGTGTAGTAGGGATAGCCTTTGTGGGTACCCACCACCGTTCCATCCTGATCTACAAATTGTCCGTCGGCCACTCGCTCTTCCAGGCCTTCCACCTGATCATTCAGAAAGCGATGGTAGTTGTCGTCCGGCACGAAACAGATCTCGTAGGAGTCCCGCTTGCCGGCCACATTGAGCAATCCGAACTCCCGGGCCAACTCCCGAATTTCCGGCTTGTGATACCGACCCAACGGAAAGATGGTGCGCTCCAAATGCTCTTGCCGAACACCCCAGAGTGCATAGGATTGGTCCTTGTTCTCATCTTTTCCCTTGGAAATCACATACCTGCCCGCCTCCTCGCGTACATTGGCGTAGTGACCAGTCGATATGTAGTCACAATCAAGTTGGTCTGCCCGTTTGAGAAGAGCGGCCCACTTGATATGAGTATTACACAGAACACATGGATTGGGTGTTCGTCCGGCCGTATAATCCTCGACAAAACGGTCGATGACCCAGCTTCCGAATTCGTCCCGAATATCTACGATAAAGTGTTTGAATCCGTGTCGAACGGCAATCTGACGCGCATCATTCATCGATTCAACCGTACAGCATCCCGTCTCTTTTCCCAGATCCCCCCCACTACGATGGTAATCCCACGTTTTCATCGTAATGCCGATCACATCATATCCCTGTTCTCTGAGCATGACTGCCGCAACCGAAGAGTCTACCCCTCCGCTCATGGCCATCAATACTCTTCCTTTGGAACTCATACCCACTCCATGTTATTCACTCTCGATAACCCGAAAGATAGGCATTTTATAAAAGAAATGATTGGATGGAGACCTCGACACCCTGCCTGATTACATATAGAGATACGGCTTCCAGGGCTCTTGTACACCCCCCAGGATGTCCCGAAAAAATGTGATGTGTATGGGCCGGTAGGGTTCTTGTTCCAACGGCATCTCTGCCTCTTCCGGTGTTCGATTCCCTTTGCGAACATTGCAACGATTGCAGGCTGTAACCAGATTCTCCCACGTATCTTTCCCGCCACGACTTTTGGGCATGACGTGATCGAGCGTCAAATCGGATCGGGTACCACAGTATTGGCAGGTTTGACGATCCCGGCGCATCACATTTCTCCGTGTCAAAACAATTCGGTGATACGGCAGGCGGATAAATCGTCGCATTCGAATCACGGATGGATAGACATACTCAGTAGACGGGGTCCGGATTTTACGTTCCGGCGCATCATGCAGAAGGTCGGCTTTCTCCAGAAAAAGAAGCTTCATGGAGCGTTGAACCGAACAGATGCTCAACGGTTGATAATCTTGATTCAACACAAGTACGTGGGCGTTCATGGTACGTCCTTTTCGGAATCGATCCTGGATACGTTCATCGCCCCGGATCAGACTCCAAGGCCGGAATCGTACTATTATGTAGGTTTTAGAGTTGAAATTCAACTGGCGACTTCCCGCCGCTCGATCAGGATCCCACCGTTTCAACTTAGTTGCAAAGCCCCTATTTTGGATCTCAACCAAGATTCATCCCGCCCGAGCCAATCCCGCCATCATGGGAGATACCTACCGACTTGAATTGAAATCGATCTTTACGGAAGCTGAGAAGGTTCTCCCCTTCATCGAAACGATTGGTCATCGTGAACAGCTCTCTGAAGAGCTTGTCGACCGGGCGAAGCTCGCACTCAATGAAGCGGCGTCCAATGCGATTGTTCACGGTAATCGGGAAGACCCCGCCAAGCGGGTAGAGATTCTGGCCACCATCGAACCGGGTACGCTTCGATTTGATGTACGGGACGAAGGAGACGGATTCGACCCAACGGCCCCGCCCGACCCGGTTCGTAAAGAGAATTTGTTGGAGACGGGTGGACGGGGTCTCTTTCTCATCCGTGAATATTGTGACAAGGTCTCCTTCGGGGATCACGGCCGCTGTGTCACGCTGCTGTTCGACCGGGATCGTCCACTAAACAATTGACACAAAGGCAGAAAAACAGGCCTGTCTACGGTGCTTCGATTGCAAGTTGTTCCAGATGGCCGGTCAATACCAACAGTTCGGTTTCGGCCACTTTGGTTGCATGCATCGCATCCGTCAACCGGCTCTCGGCAGCCAGGTACGCTCTCTGGGATTCCCGAAGCTCAAGAGCACTGATGACCCCCTCCCGGTATCGTTCCAATGCGATCTCCATCCGTTCCTCGGCGTTTCTCAAGTTTCCCTGTTCCAATTCGACCATGGACAGTGCGCTCTGATAATCGTTCCAACTCTGCTGCAGGATGGACTCCAAACGAGCATGCAGTTGCTCCATTGCCAGATCACTTCTACGCATTTGGATGGACGCATTCTCGATCCGTCTCTGGAGGTTGAATCCATCAAAGAGAGGAAGACGGGCCGTCAAGCCGACATGAAAACCATCCGTCTGGTTGAACCGCATGAATCCACCTCCACCATCGGTCCGGTTGTATCGAAATCCACTGAATACCTCCAGTTCGGGATACCGCTCTCCCCGAATTTGCCGAAGTTCCAGCTCTGCCAATCGCTTCTCAAGACGTATCTGTTCCAACTGTCGATTTCCACGCTGCAGACCGGGGTAGAGCTCCTGAAGGTTCAACCGATCATTCAGGACAATCTCTTCTTCGACCCGATACATGCGGGTCGCATCCACTCCCATCTGTTCATTCAATTGAATTCGAGCGGTACGCAAGAGCCGTTCCTGTTGCATGACCGCTGCCTGATCTGCACTCAGGTCGGTCTCTGCCTCCAATAGATCATAGTCCGAACCAACTCCCAGATCCCGACGGGTTCGAGCAATCTCTACACGTTCCCGTGTCACGTCGACTTGTTCATGGAGCACCTCCAGTTGACGAAAAATCCGAACCATTCCGATATATCCCCGTACCAACTGTTCGACCGCAGACTCCATCTCGATCTGCAGGTTCAGCTCTCCCATCTCGTCCAATGCACTCAACTCCTCTTGGCGGGCAAACATCCGGAACCCGTCAAACAGAGTCCAGGTCAACTCCAGACCGGCAGACGTCTGAGTCGATCGAGCACCCTCGGTCTGTTGCGGCTCTGTATCGTTTCGAAGCTCGAACTGACTGTTCTCGACAGAGGTTTCCCGGGATGCCGTGGCATCCAGAATCGGCAAAAATCCTGCATTCCCCGGTGTATCATTATTGGCTGCAATATCGGCATCCAGACGGATCAACCGAATCTGGTAATTGTTCTCCAATCCGATTTGGATCACATCCTCGAGCGACAACGTCTCCAACGTGGATGGGCTCGCCTCTCGATCCTGGGCAGTGAGACCCGTTGTGACCAGAGTCACAAGAAGGAAAGATGTCAGAATACGTCGAAATCGAATCATGACAGTTGAGTTACATCCATTTGTTCTGCCTTGCGAAGACGCTCATCGGAAACAACCGGCTCCTGTTTCGTTGTCGCCAGATAGCTGTACATGGCCGGTATCACATAGAGCGTCAGGAAACTTCCGACGATGAGTCCGTAAATAACTGCAATTCCCATCGAAACCCGGCTTTCTGCACCTGCGCCGATTGCCAATGCAATCGGCAGAACACCGAGAACCGTCGAGAGGGTGGTCATCAGAATCGGACGAAATCGAACAGCCGCCGCATCCCGAATTGCCTCTTGAAGTTCCATTCCCTGAGCCTGACGCTGATTGGCAAACTCGACAATCAGAATCCCGTTCTTGGTCACCAGACCGATCAGCATGATCATTCCGATCTGACTGAAAATGTTGAGCGTCTGATCAAAATACCAAAGTGCAACCAACGCACCGAAGAGTGCCAACGGCACCGTAAACAGGATGATGAATGGATCCCGGAAACTTTCAAATTGTCCGGAGAGGACCAGGTAGACCAGCGCGAGCGCAAAAAGAAACACAAATCCCATTGCCGCCGAACTGTCGGCATAATCACGTGACTCGCCGGCCAGATCCGTGACAATTCTGCTGTCGAGCACCTCCTCACCAATACGATTCATCTCCTGAATGCCGTCCCCGATGGTATACCCCGGAGCCAATGCAGCCGAGATCGTTGCAGATGAGTATCGGTTGAACCGATAGAGTTGAGGCGGGCTACTGCTCTCATCGACTTGAACCAGGTTGTCGACTTGAATCAATTCCCCCCGGTTGTTGCGTACATAAATACTCTTCAGGTCGACCGGTTGATTGCGAAGGTTTCGCTCCATCTGTCCGATTACCCAATACTGCTTCGAGTCCTGAATATAGAATCCGAACCGGGATCCGCTCAGGGAGAGCTGCAACGTTTCGGCGATGTCACGTACCGAAACCCCCAGAGACCGGGATCGATCCCGGTCGATCGAGATACGCAGCTCCGGTCGGTTGAATGCAAGATCCACATCGGCGAAAGCAAATGCCGGGCTGGTACGGGCGGCCGTCAAAAAATCCGGAATGACCTCCTGGAGCTGTTCAAGGGATTGCGCCTGCAGTACATACTGAACCGGAAGACCCCCTCGCCGGGCACCAATTGATTGCGGCTGAGAGACAAACGCTTCGGCCGCCGTCAGCCGTGAAAGTTCGGCAGAAATCACGTCTGCTATCTCTTGCTGTGATCGGTCCCGATCATCCCGGTCTACCAACGAAATAAACCCGAATGCCGTATTGACCCCGCCGGCAGCACCAAACCCCGGAGAGGTCACCGTATTCATTGCATCCAGCTCCGGTACCACATCTTGCGTCTTGGCTACCATCTGATTCACATATCGATCCATATACTCGAACGTAGCCCCTTCCGGGCCACTTGCCATCACGCGCATTTGACCTCGATCTTCAAGAGGAGCTACCTCGCGGGATAATGAATGGTTGATCCAGAATCCGATTCCACCTGCAATGGCCAGAATCAGAAAAGCCAACCAGCGACGTTTCATGAATGCATCCAGGCTGTCCCGGTAGAGATCATTGATCCAGACAAACCATGGCTCGGTCATGGTATAGAAGCGGTTCTTCTTCTGATCACTCTTGAGGAGCTTGGTCGAGAGCATAGGAGTGAGCGTCAATGCAACGAAAGACGATATGGCCACCGCCCCCGCAATAACGACCCCGAATTCCCGAAAGAGACGTCCCGTTGTTCCTCCCAGGAAGAGAATCGGCATGAAGACCGAGACCAGAGCAAGAGATGTGGCAATCACGGCAAAAAAGATCTCCCGGGATCCGACAATCCCCGCTTCCATGACCGGCAATCCCATCTCCACCTTGGCGTAGATATTTTCCAGCACAACAATCGCATCATCAACCACCAGACCGATGGAGAGCACGATGGCCAGAAGCGTCAACACATTAATCGAAAAGCCTGCCAGAAACATCACGAAAAACGTCCCGATCAAGGCGATCGGGATAACCACAATCGGGATCAATGTGGTGCGCCAGTCCCTGAGAAACAGAAATATGATCAGGATTACCAACAACAGTGCCAGAAAAATCGTCTGCTGAACTTCCGAAATGGAGTCCTTGATGTATTCGGTTGTATCAAATCCCGTTGCCAACTCGATATCTTCCGGAAGATCCAGCCGGATCCGGTCGACCCGATTGTAGAACTCCTCGGCGATCGCAAGCTGGTTGGATCCTGGTTGCGGAATGACCACGATTCCGACCATCGGGACACCATTTCGTTTCAGAACGGTTCGTTCGTTCTGGGCTCCGAGCTCTGCACGACCCACATCCTGAAACCGAACCACGCGTCCGCCCGACTCTGTCAGAATCATCTGTCTGAAATCATCGACTGTCTGCATTCTTCCCATCGTACGAACCGTCATCTCGGTCTGTGCACCCTCTATCGAGCCGGATGGAAGTTCCACATTCTCCCGCAACAGCGCCTGACGTACATCCAGTGGAGTCAATCCGTATCCCGCCAATCGGATCGGATCCATCCAAAGTCTCATGGCGTATTGACGCTCCCCCCAAATACGAATCTCGCTCACCCCTTCAATGGTCTGAAGCTGCTCCTTGAATGTGTTCTCGGCGATAAAACTGAGATCCATCAAGTCCCGCTCCGGACTATTGATGTTGATGAAAATGATCGGCGATGCATCGGCATCCGCTTTGGTAACTGTCGGAGGTTCGGCATCCACCGGCAAGTTCCGCTGCGCACGTGAAACCCGGTCACGCACATCGTTTGCGGCCGCCTCCAGATCTACATCGACATTGAACTCCACCGTAATGTTGCTCATGCCCTCACGGCTCACCGATGCAAGCGTCCGTATCCCGGCCACAGCATTGAGTGACTCTTCCAGAGGCTCGGTTAGCTGGGATTCGATCACATCGGCACTGGCACCCACATATTCTGTACGAACCGTCACAACAGGAGGATCGACCGATGGGTATTCCCGCACACCCAACAGGAAAAAAGCGATGACCCCGAACAGGACAATCACAATGGAGAAGACGGATGCCAATACCGGGCGGCGAATACTAAGGGAGCTGATACTCATCGATTCGGAGATTGAGTCAGAGATGTAATGTCGATCTCCATACCGGGTCGAACCTGAAGCAATCCAGTCGTCAAAACCGTATCACCCGGAGCAACTCCCTGCACGATTTGTACGGCATCGTTTAATCGTATTCCTGTTCGGACCTCGACCTCTTCGACCCGGCCATCGCGCCAAACCCAGCTGGTCTGTCGCTCGAAACCCGGGATGACTGCGATGGTGGGAACCATGAGTGCATCCTGTATTCGCTCCAGGTTCAATTCGATATTGGCAAATGCACCGGGCAAAAGTTCGTGATCCGGATTCTCGCTTCTGGCACGAATCTGAAGCGTCCGGGTCGACGGATTTACACCGGGTTCAATCGCATAGACCGATCCACTGTATGTAGAATCCCGACCCTGAACACGAAAGTCGATTCGGTCTCCTTCCTGAACGTCGGCCACATAGCGCTCCGGGATGGAAAAATCGATCTTGACGCGATCCAGATCATGGAGGGATGCGATTCGGGTCTCGGGTGTTACAAAGCTGCCATCACTGATGTACTTGAGACCGATTCGTCCCTGGAAGGGTGCCCGAATCTCGGTTTTGGCAATGCGGGCATCCACCAAATCAAGCTCGGCCTGCAGAACCCGTACTTCGTTCAGTATATTGTCATACTCTTGTCTGCTTACGCCTCCACGCTCCAGGAGCCGGGACTGTCGGTCTGCACTCTCTTGCGCCAGCTGCAGACGTGCCTCGATTCGACGCCGTTCGGCCTGAAGTTCACGATCATCGATTTTAACGAGGAGCTCATTTCCGGAGACGTGTCCGCCCTCTTCAAACCGGATCTCGCGAACCACTCCGCTCATCTCGGCACGCAATTCGACGGATTCATTGGCCTGAATGGATCCACTTGTATGGATGACGTTATCCAGCATTTCCGGTTGCACGACAACCGCCTCGACTGGGAGCCGTTCGGTTCCGGTCGACGCTGTTTCGGGGCCTTCCTGGAAAAGTGGGGCAATCTTGGGCCAAAAAATCAGCCACAAACCAACCAGAATAGCTACGACAATTCCCGTTCGTTTAACCATCACTTCGTATTGAGATGCATATCGTTGTACCGGTCATCCGACCGGGTACCGGCAGAATACCAGCCACGGAAACTAAGACAAGATATGCCGGTGTACCAGACCGGAAATGAAAAAAGATGTTTCAAGTATGACTCTTCATACCCGAAACACCTTTTCCAGAACATCTCTTGTCTGTTTTAAACTCTCGGTCAGAGCTGCTGCTCCAACTTCTGTTTAATCTGGGTCTTTGGAACCGCTCCGATGATCTGATCGACCACTTCACCACCCTTGAAAATCAAAAGTGCCGGAATACTGCGAATCCCGTACTTGACGGAAATCTGTGGATTATGGTCCACATTCACTTTCCCGACTTTTACTTTTCCTTCATACTCTCCGGCGAGCTCCTCAACGACCGGCCCAATCATCCGGCACGGACCACACCACTCGGCCCAAAAATCGACCAAAACCGGCTGCTCGGAAGATTCAACTTCCGTCGAAAAATTACTGTCGGTCAACTCTACTGGTTTTGACATAACATCCTCGGTTAGATTAACAATCGGTGATCCAACGATCACATACCCAACATACGGCCTTCGATGGGTCGACGCATATCTCTTTTGATTATGGCAATCATCAACAACCCCTATGGATGGCAACGATCCCTATTATGAACCCGTTTGAACCCGAATCAGTTCCACGGATTCCCGTCCCAACAACTTGCGCAATTTCTGAAGCAGCTCCTGACTCGGTTCCACGACATATTTGCGCACATTCATTGGAATGGGACCCTTGGCATGATCGCTTTCGATTCTCAACCGGATCGGGGTCTCCCCTTTATACTGCGTGAGCAAGGTTGCCATCTGCAACAGCTCCTCTTCCCCGATCTCTGCGGTCTGAAGTCGTACCTGCAACAGGAGTTGATGCTGAAATTTCTCGCGAAGATTCTCTACCCGCTCCAAGACATTCAAAATCAGTTTTGGTTCGGCATCCCGGCGATCCAGAGAGCCTTCTGCCATGACAATGGTATCTGGTTGAATGAGCCCCAAATATCGATCAAATACATCATTGAATGCGATACATTCGATAGAGCCCTGTAAATCCTCCAGCGTCAAGAAGGCAAACGGACGACCTTTCCGGTCCACCAGCTTCTTTACGGCTGTTACAATTCCGACCACCCGAATGGTCGAGCGATCTGCCACCCGGGAGAGTTTCTCCCGATCCAGTTTGTGCGAAGCGAACAGCTCCACATCTTCCCGGAATCGGTCCAATGGATGCCCACTCAGGTAGAATCCGATCAGATCCCGCTCTCGATTGAGACGTCCAATCACGGACCACTCCCTGCAGGATCGAAGTTCCGGTTCGGCCAGTGCAGACGTGCCGGAAGGACCACTACCAAAGAGATTGGCCTGATTCAGACGCGCTTCCTCCTGCTGACGGGTCGCATAGCTCAATATATCGTCGAGACTCTCCAAAAGCTGTGCTCTTGAAGCGTGCAATGAATCGAACGCGCCAGCCTGAATGAGACTCTCAATGGTTCGTTTGTTGCAGACCCGGGTATCAATCCGCGAGGCAAAATGAAAGATGGAGGTAAATGGGCCGTTCGCCTCCCGTTCCTCGACAATCGCTTCAATCGCCGAACTTCCCACACCCTTGATTGCCGCCATTCCATACTGAATGGCACCATCACGTGCCGTAAACCGGCCGTCGGCAACATTGATGTCGGGCGGAACCACTTCCAGCCCCAACTCCCGACACTCTTCGACAAAGAACGCGACTTTTTTGATGTCGCTCATGTTGTGCGAAAGCACCGCCGCCATGTACGGGCCGGGGTGATTCGCCTTGAAATACATCGTATGATACGCCACAACCGAGTACGCAGCCGAGTGGGATTTGTTGAACCCGTACCCTGCAAAAAGTGCCATCTTGTCGAAGACATCCTTGGCCGTCGTCTTGTCATACCCCTTTTCGATCGCCTGAACCATGAACTTCTCCTCTTCGGGAGGGAGAAGTTCCGGCTTCTTCTTGCCCATGATCCGACGCAGAACATCCGCTTCTCCAAGTGTGTAACCGCCCATCTTCTGCGCCACGATCATGATCTGCTCTTGATAGATCATGATCCCGTAGGTCGGCTCCAGAATGGCACGAAGATCCTCGTGAGGATAGGCCACGGACTCCTCGCCGTGCTTACGCCGAATGTAGTCGGGAATAAACTGCATCGGCCCCGGCCGGTAGAGAGCATTCATGGCAATCAAGTCATCCACGGAGGTCGGCTTGAGTTGCTTCAAATATTTACGCATTCCGTCCGACTCAAACTGGAAGGTTCCGATTGTTCCCCCTTTCTGATAGAGTCGGAACGTATTCTCGTCGTCAAGCGGAATCTCGTCCAGGTCCAGCTCTTCCCCGGTCGTCTCATGTACCAATTCGATCGCTGTCTTTAGAATAGAAAGGGTCTTCAACCCCAGGAAGTCCATCTTCAACATTCCGGCGTCTTCGATCACCTTCCCGTCAAACTGAGTCACAAAAAGCTCGGCATCCCTTGCGGTGGAGATCGGGATGTATTTCGTGAGTTTGTCGGGGGCGATAATTACGCCAGCCGCGTGAATTCCGGTGTTCCGAACCGACCCTTCCAGAGTCTGGGCCATCTGGAGTGTCTTCCCCTCCAGGGAGTCCTGGTCCCGAATCTCTTTCAACTCCTTGACACTGCCAAACGCTTCTTCCAGCGAGATTCCGACCGTCTCCGGCACCAATTTCGCCAATCGATCTGCATCCTGCAGCGGAAGATCCAGTACCCGGGCAACATCCCGTACCGAAGAACGGGCGGCCATGGTCCCGAAGGTGACGATGTGGGCAACCTGATCCTTGCCATACTTTCGAACCACATAGTCAATGACCTTCTGCCGGCCGTCATCATCGAAATCAATGTCGATATCGGGCATCGACACTCGTTCAGGATTCAAAAACCGTTCAAAAAGCAACTCGTACCGAATCGGATCGATGTTCGTAATCCCGGTACAATACGCCACAACAGAACCCGCGGCTGATCCCCGACCGGGACCTACATAAACCTCCATTCGACGAGCTTCCGCAATGAAATCCTGAACGATCAAAAAATAGCCGGCGAATCCCATTTCGCGAATAATCCCCAACTCGAGATCGATACGGTCGCGAATCTCCTCTGTCAGCTCTCCGTACCGGCTTTTGGCTCCCTGCAGGGTCAAGTGCCGCAAATACTCGTCTTCATTCCCGAAACCGTCCGGAAGTGCAAAATTTGGAAGAATGACATCTCGCTCCAACTCAATTGGCTCTACCTTTTCGGCCACCTCCCACGTCCCCTCGATCGCCTCCGGAAGATCCGCGAAGAGCCCCTTCATCTCCTCCTGGGTCTTGAAATAGAATTGATCATTCGGAAATCCATACCGGAACCCACGGCCGCGACCCACGGGTGTAGAGATCAACTCTCCGTTGTCAATGCAGAGAAGGGCATCATGTGCCTTTGCATCCTCCCGATTCAGATAAAAGACATTGTTGCTGGCCACGACCTTGACGCCATGTTTGCGTGCCAACCGGAACAGAATTTCATTTGCACGTTCTTCCTCTTCGAGGTTGTGGCGCAACAACTCCACATAGAAATCATCACCGAAGGTTTCGTGCCACCAGAGAAATGCCTCTTCGGCGGCCTCCTCTCCCTGATTCAGTATCAAATCGACCACTTCGCCTCTCAACCCTCCCGACAACGCAATGAGACCTTCTCGACACTGTTGAACCAGCTCCCGGTCTACCCGTGGAAATTTGTAGTAATACCCTTCCACATACCCCATCGATGAGAGAAGAGAGAGATTCTCATACCCTTTCCGGTTCTTGGCCAGAAAGATCTGCTGGGATCGGCGATCCGGTCGCTCCCGGGTAAATTTCTTCTGGTGCCGATCTTCGACAAAATAGCACTCGGTGCCAATGATCGGCTTGATGCCCTCTTTGTGGGCCGCCTGGACAAATTTGAAGATTCCGAACATATTCCCCAGATCGGTCAGGGCAACTGCCGGCATTCCGTCTTCTTTCGCTTTGCGAACCAAATCTCCGACATTGGTCGTCCCCTGAAGGACCGAAAATTGGCTATGGACATGGAGATGAACAAACGGTGTGGTTGCATCCCGACCGGCAGACACACGTTCGGTTTCCTCCGTTGGAGTACTCTCCAGATGGTGCTCTCCCTCTGTATCGACATCCTCGTCACCGGAACGTCCGAGTCGGTTGTGCAACTCCCGAACCTGTCCCATGTAGTTCTCGGGTTCGATCCACTCGGCCGGTGAAGCGCCGGCCGTATCGATGTCCGCCGGCATCTGCAGTTGGATGACCCCGATCCTCACCAATTCGAAAAAACAGCGAACCGTCGCCTCGACATCGGCCTGAGCATTGTGTGCTTCCTCGAAATCGATCTCAAAAAGGATTCGGTGCAACTCCGACAGTTTCGGGTACTTGTAGCGACCCCGGCCACCCGGAAGCTTGCAGTACTCTGTGGCATCATCCTTCGTGTCAATCTCCAGCTTGCCGGAGAGCGGGTTGGAACGACCGGTCCGGAGATACTCGGCCCCCATGATGTTGAGATCGAACTCCAGATTGTGACCGATGACAAATCGGGCCCTCTTCAAGTCCTCGTCAAATTGATCCATGACCTCTTCGAGCGGAATCCCCTCCTCCATCGCTCGTTCGGTCGAGATTCCGTGAATCTTTTCCGAATTATAGGGGATTGTAAACCCGTCCGGTCGAACGATGTAATCCCCTCTGGAGAGGAGCGCACCGGTCTCGTCATGCAGCTGCCAGGCAAGCTGCACACAGCGGGGCCAGTTGTCAAAATCTGTGAGTGGGGCCGAAAAATTTCGGGGCAGCCCGGTGGTCTCCGTGTCAAATATCAGATACATCGCACTCCCTACCGTCGTATGGTAAATTGATGAAAGATCTCTCCCGGATCCATGTCGTCCACAATCATCGATTCCACCCGGGCAGTGGGTGGCCCGCCGGCGATCTGCTGAATGACACCATCTATCCGTTCGGAGTCTCCCTGCAGCAATACCTCCACACGACCATCCGTCAAATTACGGATCCATCCGGTCACACCGGCCGTTCGTGCTGCCCGGCGGGTATAGGCACGAAAGCCGACACCTTGTACATTTCCAGTGAACAGTAAATGTTTCGTCACAGCTTTCATCGGACTCATTTCTTACATTGAGGGCATGGTTTTCAGAATCAAAATAGAAGATCTCATCTTCAAATCGAATCGATAGTTCGCCCATGACCCTGACCCAGCTCTCCTACATCGTTGCCGTCGACAAATATCGTCACTTTGCCACAGCTGCAGAGAAGATCTTTGTCACGCAACCGACACTCAGCATGCAGATCCACAAGCTGGAGGAACAGCTGGGCGTCAAACTCTTTGACCGATCCCGAAGCCCGGTTGTACCGACCGATATCGGACGGACGATCATCGACGAAGCCATCACGATTCTCAAACAGGCCAAGAAGATTGAAGATCTTGCCCACCACGCAGACGGCACATTGGGGGGATCTGTACATATCGGCATCATTCCGACCATTACCCCCTACCTGGTCCCTCTGGTCCTGCAACCGTTCATGAAGGCCCACCCGGATGTCGAGCTCATCTTCGAAGAGATGCTCACCTCACAAGTCTTGGAAGGCCTCCATCAGGATACCCTCGATATCGGCATAATTGCAACGCCGACCGACCAGAAATCGATCCACGAAGAGATTCTCTTTGACGAGCCGTTTGTTGGATATCTCTCCCGGGATCATGCATTGAGCAAAAAAAAGTTTCTCGATCAGGAAGACCTCGATGGGGAAGGCATCTGGCTCTTGAACGAGGGACACTGTCTCCGAGACCAAACGCTCAAACTCTGCAAAGAGGAGAGACGAAATCGTCACCGGGAACACCCCTTTCGCTTCGAAAGCGGAAACCTGGAAACGCTCAAACGATTGGTCGAACAGAACTACGGAATGACCCTCATGCCGGCACTGGCTGTGCGGGACTACAACCGCAACTGTTCCTCGGCAACCATTCGTGAATTCAGGAAGCCGGTTCCAAGCCGCCGAATCCGACTCGCCTACAGCCGGGAGTACCTCAAAGACTCCCTCGTCCCTGCATGGAAAGAGATCATCCAGACTCACCTGCCGGACGACATCGTGCGGGCAGAAGAGCGCCTGGTTCTGGAATAGGCACACCCGGGAATCCACAAACTTTCTGACATCCCGATGGATCAAGAACGACGAAAAGAGACCCTTCTTACCAGCCTCTGTGGCATGAGCCTCGCCGGAGGATTTGTCGTCGAAATGGCCGCCTCGCTGCCGGATCACTGGTCACTGCCGCTCTACATCCTCTCCTACCTGTCGGGTGGATACATGGGTACCGTAGAGCTGGTCGAGGACCTGAAACGGCGACAGATCCACATCGATTTCTTGATGATCGCTGCAGCGATCGGTGCTGCCATCATTGATCAATGGCTGGAAGGGGCGGTTCTCCTCTTTCTTTTTTCATTGAGCGAGACCCTGGAAGGATATGCACTCGGCAAGAGCCGCCATGCCATCCATGCCCTCATGGCCCTTCGTCCACAAACCGCATTGATCCTGGCCGAAGACGGAAGCGAATCAACGGTACCTGTCGGCGATCTAATCCCCGGACAGGTCGTCATCGTCAAACCCGGGGAGTACATCCCGATCGATGGAACCATCCGTGAAGGCGAAAGTCAAATCGATGAATCGGCGATCACGGGTGAAAGTGTTCCCGTCACACGATCTCCGGGGGATCCCGTATTTGCTGCCACCCTGAACCAAGACGGTGTGCTTCAAATCGAGGTGACCAAACGGGTCCAGGAGACCACTCTTTCAAGAATCATTGAATTGGTCGAAAAGGCGCAAGACCGGAGAGCCGAAACCCAGCAATTTCTGGATCGCTTTGAACCGGTATACACCCGCATCGTTCTCTTGTCGGTCACACTCGTCATTCTGATTCCATGGCTTCTGCTGGACCACTCCTTCGAGCCCACCTTCTATCGAGCCATGACGCTACTGGTGGTCGCCTCCCCCTGCGCACTCATTATCAGTACACCGGCCGCCATCATCTCTGCCATTGCCAATTCGGCCCGAAACGGTGTCCTCTTCAAAGGAGGCGGGACATTGGAACGAATCGTACAACTCGACTCCATCGCATTCGACAAAACCGGAACGCTGACACTGGGCAAACCGGTCGTTACCGACGTGATCCCTTTTGCAGACGCAGACGGAAACGAGACGCCAGAGAAACTCCTGCTTGCCATTGCCGCTGGATGTGAGCAGTACTCGGAGCACCACTTGGCAAAAGCGATTCTGAATCGTGCGGCCGAAGCCGGAGTCGAACCCGTTGCTGTCAGCCGTCAACAAACACTGGCCGGAAAAGGAATTCAGGGGAGCTGGAACGGGGTCCGTATTGCGGTCGGGAACGCCGCCCTCCTCCGCACCCTCGAGATTCCCCCTCCCGGGGACATACAGAATGAAGCAGACCGTATGATTGCAGAAGGGAAAACCGTCGTCTACATTCTCGAATCGGATTTTATTCGGGGACTCATCGCCATGGCCGATCAGATTCGACCCAATGCCAAAGAGACCATCGCCCGGCTGAAAATGCAGGGCATTCGATCGATCTCCATGCTCACCGGTGACAATCGCGGAGTGGCAGAACGGATTGCAAACGAACTGGGAATCGATGATGTGCATGCCGAACTGCTTCCGGAAGAGAAATCGGTTCGTATTGAAGAGATGAATCGCAATGGAACCGTTGCCATGGTCGGAGACGGGATCAACGATGCCCCGGCCCTTGCAACCAGTCATCTGGGAATCGCCATGGGAGCGGCCGGTACCGATGTCGCCCTGGAGTCGGCAGATGTGGTCCTTATGGGAGACGATTTAAGTAAACTCCCCTGGATTCTGTGGCTCTCCCGAACCTCCCGTCAAATCGTGCGACAAAACATCACCTTCAGTCTGTCCGTTATTGTCTTGTTGGTCCTGTCCGTCTTCTGGATAGACCTCCCCTTGACACTTGGCGTCATTGCCCATGAAGGAAGCACTCTTCTGGTGGTACTGAACGGATTACGCCTGCTTCGGGCACGTCCGGCAACCCGTCAGAGTCAACCATCACCAACCATATCTGCCCCATGACGATCTCCCCGGTATCTCTGCAACGATCTGCTATATTCTTCCTGGCGTTCTTGATGGCTGGAAACCTCTCTTTGCAATCGGCACAGGCACAGAGCCACCCCTTTGACGATCTCTGGAATGCACTCATTGCCGATTCATGGCTTCAGGGAGATCCCGGACCGGATCACATGCAGTGGCTCCCGGAAGAAGAGCGATTCAGCCATCTTTGGGTCGACCCTGAACGTGGGCAACGGGAGATTCGAATCCGGCGTCCCGGGCTGTCGGAAGAGGAACACCTCCTCTCCGAATCCACTCTTGCAGATCCGGAAAGTGGCCTGCCGGTTCAGATCGATCAGTATTATTGGTCTCCGGACGGTCGATACCTGCTCATTGAAGCGAATACGATCCCGGTATGGCGCCACTCCGGACTCTCGGATCTCTACCTCTACGACATCGAGTCAACATCTCTGGATCGCGTATCCCGGAATGTCTTCACTGCAGAGTTTTCGCCCGACGGTCAGTGGGTCGGACTGGTTGTAGACGGAGAGATTCACACCTACCGAATTCGGACCGGAGAGATGATCCAACGAACCACTGGTGCGACCGATACAAGCTTCCATGGGCGGTTCGGCTGGGTCTACGAAGAGGAGTTTGGTCTGGTTCAAGCCTGGGAGTGGTCTCCGGACAGCCAACGTATTGCCTTCTGGAAGAGTGATGAAAGCAACGTCCCGGTCTATCAAATGACCGATTTTGAAGGCCAGTATCCGGAATACTCCGAACTCCCGTACCCCAAAGCGGGTGAAACCAACCCCACCGTTCGCATCGGTGTCGTGGACCTGGACGAAGAGGGAGTCCAGTGGGTCACCGAACCGGTTACGGATGCATACATCCCCCGTATCTACTGGACCGGACGTCCCGGTACATTGGCCACTCTCGGGCTGAACCGGCAACAGACCCGGGTCGAACTCACACTTCATGATTTGGAAAGCGAGGAACACACCCGTCTACTCACAGAGGAGACCGACGAAGGATGGATCGATCTCTACGACTTCTTCTCCGGGCTCAATCATCCGCTCTTTTTTTCCGAAAATCAGGACCATTTCTACTGGCTGTCAGATCGGGACGGCTGGACCCACCTCTACCGTTACGGATTTGACGGAGAACTATTGACCCAGGTCACCCGGGGAGAGTGGGAGGTCACCGATGTCCATCGAATCGACGAAGAGAACAACGCACTTTGGTACAGTTCAACGGGCGTCTCCCCGCTCGAACGCCACCTCTATCGTCTCGATCTGGAGAGCGGTGAACAAACCCGACTCACAGCGGAACAGGGTGTTCACGAAATCGAGTTCTCACCGGGCGGTACCTGGTATATCGATCGCCACTCATCGTTGAACCGCCCCTGGCAAACCGAACTTTTCCGGTCCGGTGAGCCCGAGCCTGTCGAGATTCTCGGACCCCGTCAAGAAGTCGAGGCCGGGGTCGAGCGATTTGATCTGCCGACCCGGGAGCTCTTCCAGCTGGTCACCAGTCGGGGGGATACCCTCGACGGCTGGATAATGAAACCCTCCAGTGCGAGTCCCGAACATCCGGTCCCGTTGCTTTGGGACATCTACGGAGGCCCCGGTTCCCAAGGTGTACGTCACGCATTTGACACCTCGGGGTGGCAACACCATCTTCTGCGTCAGGGGATCGCCATTGCCAATCTGAATCCCAGGGGAAGCGGTGGATACGGACGCAGATTCGAGAAACAGGTTTATGGGCAAATCGGGCTGTTGGAAAGTGACGATCTTGCCAGCGCTGCCCGAAACCTTCCCGAACAATTCGATTGGATCGATCCTGACCGGATGGCCCTGCGTGGTCACAGTTATGGTGGATATCTCGCCATTCTCTCCCAACTTCGATACCCGAATCTATTTCCGGTCACGATCGCAGGCGCACCGGTCACCGATTGGCGACTCTACGACACCATCTATACAGAACGGTACATGAATCTCCCGGAAGCCAACCCGTCGGGGTATGACCAGAACTCTCTGCTCACTCACGCCGACAAATTGGAAGGAGATCTCCTTCTGGTTCATTCCGGGATGGATGAGAACGTCCACATTCAGCAAACCATGCAGTTGGTCCGGGCGTTTACGGATGCCGAAAAGGATATCGATTTGAGGATCTATCCACCCGGTTCACACGGTGTGGCCTATAATCGGGCCAGTTATCTTCTTCTCTACCGAACCTATACCCGGTATCTGATGGAACATCTACTGCCGTAATCAAGAACCCGGATCCACTCCGGACAGGACCTTCAGACCATGAATATACTGATCGCTGGTGCAGGTGAAATCGGAGCCGAACTCTGCAGGGTTCTCTCCCAGGAGAATCACAATGTCACAGTTATCGATGAAAACGAATCCTGTCTACACCGCCTCAGCGAACATGTGGATGTTCTCACCCGACTTGGCAGTGCCACCTCCCCGCATGTCTTGCTTGCTTCGGGCATTGAGTCGACCGAGCTTCTGGTCGCCGTAACCAGTTCTGATGAAGTGAACATGATCTGCTCCACCATGGCAAAACGTCTTGGAGTTCCACGGGTCATCGCCCGGGTTCGAAGCTCGGAGCTCTCGGAAAAAGATACGCCCATTCAACCCTCCGAATTGGGAATCGATGTCTTGATCCATCCTGAAGAGAGTGCAGCCAATCAGATTATGGAACTCCTTCAAAACCGGTCGGCCACAGACGTGGTCTCCCTGGCAGATGGAAAGATCCAGTTAATCGGGATCCGGATTGAAAAGGACTCTCCCGTTATCGGGTTCAGCCTGAGCAAGTTGGCGCGACTCTATCCGGAATACCCATTCCGAATCGTTGCCATCTCCCGAAACCAGCGCACCTTGATCCCGCGGGGTCACAACCACTTGCATCCGGGTGATCAACTCTATCTGCTTGCAGATACCGACAATCTTCAAAAGCTATTGGAGATTTTGGGGCACAAAGAGCAAGTCATCCGTCGTGTCATGATCGCCGGTGGGACCGCACTCGGTCAATTGCTGGTCAAGAAATTGAGCCAAAGTGATGGCAACTGGAAGATCAAAGTGATCGAGCCGGATCCGGATGTTGCACGAAGAATGGCCGAATCCGACCCGGATGTGCTGGTCCTGCAGGGAAACCCAACGGATCCCGACCTGTTGGCCATAGAGGGGATTCAAGAGATGGACGCCTTTATCTCGGTTACTCATGAGGAAGAGTCCAACATCATCTCCAGTCTGTTGGCCAAACATTTGGAGGTAGACAAGACGATCTCCCTCGTATCCAATCCCCAGTACATCCCACTCGGACAAACCATCGGCCTCGATGCCATGATCAACATCAAAGCATCGGCGACTGATGATATCCACCGCGAGATCCGAAAAGGAGTGTACAAAACCGTCAAGGCCCTGCAGGGTGTTCGTGCAGAGATTGTGGAGCTTGTGATCTCCAACGGGTCCCCACTCACAAGAGGATCAATCAGTCAGCTCGATCTGCCGGACGGTTTGATCATCGGAGGCATCGTTCACAACGGAACAGCCACCATTGCGACGGGAACAAGCGCCATGCAAGAAGGGGACCGGGCCATCCTCTTCGGGACCCCGGAATCTCTGAAACGACTCGAAAAACTCTGCTGATGACTACACGAACCCAACGACGCATCCACGTTTCGGAGGTCCTCGGTATTCTGGGCGGTTTCATGGTTGCACTGGCTAGTGCCATGCTTCTGCCCGCCTTGGTCGCCCTCCTCTACGGGGAGACGACCTGGATCGACTTCCTCTGGTCAGCCATGCTTTGCGGAGTGACTGGTGGAATCCTCTTTATCCTCTTTCGACCTCGCGAGGAACTTCGCATGCGAGAAGCGTTTCTGATCGTCTCGTTGACGTGGTTGGTCGGCTCACTCGCCGGTGCACTTCCGTATTGGCTCTCCGAAACACTCCTCAGCTACACGGATTCCGTGTTTGAAGTCATGAGCGGGTTCAGCACAACTGGATCCTCCATTCTGGGGGGAACCACTCACGAGGGGATCGTCAATCCGGCCATCGAATCGATCGACCGGAGCCTGCTCTTTTGGAGATCCCTTACTCACTGGATTGGCGGAATGGGGATCATTCTTCTCACACTTGCCCTGCTTCCACTCCTTGGTATTGGTGGAATGCAGCTCTTCAAAGCGGAGTACTCCGGATCGACGGCCGACAAAATTACTCCCCGAATCCAGGAAACGGCCAAACTGCTCTGGACCGTCTACGTTGGTCTTACATGTACTCAGTTTCTGTTGCTCTGGGTTCATCCGTCGATGGATTGGTTTGATGCACTCAACCACGCCTTCTCCACACTCGCCACCGGGGGTTTTTCGACGAGAAACGCATCGGTTGGCGCCTTTGACTCCATCTACATTGAAATCGTCATCATTCTTTTCATGTTTTTGGCCGGTATCAACTTTGCACTCCATTTTCGACTCTTCACGGGACGAGCAGCGGCAGTCATCCAGAATAGTGAACTCCGATTCTATACATTCCTGACACTGCTCTTTGTCACGGGAGTGACCATTTCCCTATGGGCTTCACACTCGCTCTCATTCGGTCAGGCACTCCGATCGAGCTCCTTTCAAGTAATTTCCATCCTGACCACAACCGGATTTGGCACAGACGACTACACTCTCTGGCCTCACCTACCGTTTGCGCTCCTCTTTGTTCTCTTCTTTACGGGAGGCTGTGCAGGATCGACTAGTGGTGGCATTAAAATGCTTCGAATCTCCATCATTCTGAAAAACATTCAACGTGAGTTTCGGCAGACGCTCCACCCCCATGCGGTACTCCCCATTCGGCTCGGAAAACGAATCGTGAGTCCGTCGGTTCTGAGAACCATTCTCAGCTTTCTCATGCTCTATCTTCTGCTCTTCCTGACGGGGACCATTCTGCTGGCTGGTCTCGGGTACGATCCATACTCCGCCATGAGTGCCAGTATTGCAAGTATCGGTAACATCGGTCCGGGATGGGGAGCCTTCGGACCCGCCGAAAGTTACGCTCACATCCCGGTGATCGGGAAATGGGTCTTGATTGTTCTGATGATGATCGGCAGGCTTGAAATCATCACCGTACTCATCCTGTTTACCCCCTGGTTCTGGAAAAATTGATCCAAACCGGTCAGGTGATCTCGTAGAGTTTATTGAAAAGCGACTCCCCTTCGGAGGGACCGATCATCACCAGCTCGTCACCTGCCTGCAACCGACGCGTCGGATCCGGATTGACCAGCATCTCCGAACCATCTTTGATTGCAATGACGGTGCAACCGGTTTTTTGACGAATGTCCGACTCGATCAAGCTCTGACCAACCAGATCTCCCGAGACCTTTCGGGTAAAGACATTGAGTCCCTCCGCAATCATCACGATATCCTGTTTCTCGAGCAGGTTGAATATCGAGTTGGCTCCCATTGTGGCATACGACATGACAAAATCGGAACCGGCACGATGAAGCGTGCTTACATTGCGTTCATACGTCGCTCTCGATATGATCTGCATGGTTGGAGAGAGCTGTCGGCAATAGATGGTCAGATAGATATTCACATCGTCGTCGTGTGTTGTAATCAGCGTTGTATGCGCCTTGTCGATCCCTGCTCGCTCCAACACCTTCCGGTCGGCAGCATCTCCCAGGATGTAGTGATCCGGATCCAGGATTCGTTCAGGATTCTTGTCGACAATCCGGTAGTCGATTTGCCGCTCTTCCAGGGATCGGGCCGCCGCTCGACCGACCCGGCCGGCACCCACGATCACGACCGGATGGTCCGACACGTGATAGATTGAGAGGACCTCGTCATAACGACGCAACTGCTCGACCGTCCCGGCCAACACCAAGACCGTTTTGGCCGTAATCATACAGTCCGGTCGCGGTTGCCGAAACTCTCCTCGTTCCCAGACACCGACAACGCTAATCCCGATCTTCTCCCGCAAACCACTCTCCCGGATGGTCTTTCCGACCAACGGAGTCTCTTGGACCGTCGCTTCCCCGATCACCAGATTATCGATATGACCGATAACGTGTACTCGTGCATTCCCGCCCAACGTTCGCCGGGCCAGTGAACGTCCGAGCATCTCTCCCATCTGCAGAACCTGTGTGGCACCGGCCATTTTCAGGATATCGACTGAATCTGCCGACGAAGACATCGCGACAATTGGAATGTCGGGATTAAACTCGCGTACGGTAAATGTCACATTGGTATTGATGGTGTCTCCCCCAGAGGCCACAACCATTGCTGCTTGTTCGACCCGTATTTTCCGATAGGTTTCCAGATCATCCGGTGGAAGATTGACCACATCGTACCCTTGATCGGCCAATTCCAGAGCTCGCTGCAGATCCGGCTCCAGAAGCGTATATCGAATATTGTAATCCTTCAATTTTCGAATCAATGAAGCCGTAATGGCATCCAGTCGGGTAATGACCACGTGGTCTCTTGTCTCCGGCGGCAACTCGCGTGGAGCCCGGGTCTGATTGACAGCCTTCATCCAGGGAGCGTAGAAAAATTCGATGAATGTAAACGGAAGCATCACCAGGAGCAGCATCACACCCGAGAAGATCACGACCATCGAAAAGAGGCGCCCCAGATCGGTATGAAAAACCACATCTCCGAACCCAAGCGTTGTCATGGTCACCAGCGTCCAGTAGAAACCGGTAAGCCAGGTATGCTCTCCACTACGCCCCTCATACTCCATGATGTAGTGAAAAAGTATCCCGTACAGAACAAACAGCCCTGCCAGCACCAGCAGAAACTTAAACAGCTTCCGGATGTTGGTCTTCGTCCTCCTGGAGGCAAAGAAATAGGCGAATTGTGAACTCAGAAACTTCATAGGCAGTTTAATCAGGGCAAATCTACCAATTCGTACCTCCAAATTCGACTACCGAATGTGGCCCTTACGACCTCACCTCATTATTTTGTATATTCTCCGGATGCAAAGCGAGCCGACAACAGCCCCGAACGACACACGAATCGACCTGAAATCCCTGACTCGAAATGAGCTCGGTGAGGTCTGCGAAGAGTTGGGACTCCCCTCTTATCGAGCGACTCAACTCACTCGATGGCTCCACCAAAAAGGAGCGCGTTCATTTGACGAGATGAGCAATCTCTCCAAAGAGCTGCGTGAAAAACTTGAAACGCACTACTCCATCCATCATATCGACGTAGATCAACGCCAGACGTCGGCCGACGGAACCGTGAAATACCTCTTCCGCCTGGACAGCACAACCGATGAAAAGATTGAATCGGTTCTGATCCCTGATCTGCAGCCGGACGGACACCCAAAACGCCTGACGGTCTGCGTCTCTTCCCAAGTAGGCTGTGTCTTTGGTTGCTCTTTCTGTGCAACCGGGAAGATGGGCCTGTTCAGAAACTTGTCACCCGGTGAAATTGTCGATCAGATTCGAATCATCGACCGGGATGCACAGGAGACCTACGGGAAAGGCGTGACCAACGTTGTGTACATGGGGATGGGAGAACCTCTTCACAATTACAAATCGGTCGTCGAATCGGCAGCCATCCTGAGCAGCGAAGCCGGTCTGGATCTCTCCCCCAAACGAATTACGGTATCTACGGTCGGACTCACACGGCAAATCGAGCAGTTGGCCGACGAGCAACAACCATTCCGACTTGCCATCTCTCTCCACGCTGCTCACGACGCCAAGAGAACCGAGATCATGCCGATCAACGAGTCGCTGAATCTGAAGCGGCTGGAAAAGGCTGTTCGGTACTATCACCGCAAGACCGAACAACCGGTCACCTATGAATATCTGCTGTTTGATCAATTCAACGACCATGTGAAAGATGCCCGACAACTCTCTTCCATCGCTCACTGGATCCCGTCAAAGGTGAACATCATCATGTACAATCCGGTAGCAGGTGTCACGCTGAAACGGGCTCGGGAAGATCGACTCGATGCCTTTATGAAGGAGCTGATCTCCCACGGTGTAACGGCAACCGTTCGACGTAGCCGTGGTGACGACATTGATGCCGGCTGTGGTCAGCTCGCCATTCGTGACGGGGCCCCGAAAGGAAAATCGATGCGGCGTTGATGACAATGGAACGAACGGAGAATATCCGTGTCAATCCTTTCCCCATCCTACGTTCGGGACTCAGTCGTGAATCAAGTTGAGTAGTCTGCCGAACCGGGGTAACCAGCGCTCTCCGTCCCACGAGAAGTAGATCAAACTCGCTTTTCCGATCAGGTGGTTTTCGGGCACGAATCCCCAGTAGCGGCTATCTTCACTGTCGTCCCGATTGTCTCCCATGGCAAAAAAGTAGTCCATCCGGATGGTGTACATGTTGGTCCGTTCACCGTTGATCATGAACTCCCCGTCGTCGATCTGAACACTGTTGCCTTCATACCGCTCGATGACGTCCTGGTAGACCGGCCAATTCTCTTCCGTCAAGGTCACCTCCTGCCCCTCGTAGGGAACCGTAAATGGACCCATATAGTCGTGATTGACAAATCCGCTGGAGAAGTTGAACGGTCGGCGACTGAACTGCTCGTAATCCGGCGGGAGAACCAGAGGTTCAACACGTTCAATCTCGTTCCAGTCAGAGATCTCCTCGGCCAGATTATCCGTCAAATTGAGAATGTAAAGATTCTCTCCACCCATCTGTACCACATCACCTCCGGCGTCCCGCACCTTGGTCGCACTCAGGCGCAGGGACTCCCGAGTTGTTACACGGTAGTGTTGCATATAGGTCTCATTCCGAACCTCCGGCTCACCATTGACCAGTAGCTGTTTCTCGCGAATCTCGATCCGGTCCCCCGGCATCCCTACAGCACGTTTGATGTAATTGGTTTTGGTCGGAACCGGTCCGGAATCGATCGGATAATTGAAGACGATAATGTCATTCCGCTCCACGTCGTCATAGCCGGGTATCCGATAGTAGGGCAGGCTCAGGCCGGGAATAAAAATATCCGTAAACGGGATGGAAACCGTCATCGGGGTCCGGGGACCGTAGGAGAGCTTTGATACCAACAAAAAATCTCCGGTCAGGAGTGTCTTCTCCATGGACGGGGTGGGAATCCGGTACGCGCCAAAGAAGAACATCCGAAGAACAAGAGCTGCAATCGCGGCAAACAGCAAGGCATCCAACCACTCTCGGGCCCAGTGTTTCGCTTTTTCTTCCTTCTCCTTCCGTCGATTCACCCGGGTTGGATCATCCATCTCTTTATTACGTGCCACGTCATCTCCATTGAAACCCGGAGGGTTCCCCTTTTTCGGGCAGAACTCTCCGCTCTGTTAAAATTGCGGGCGGGAAATCGGATCTCTTTCAAAGTCCGACCCATCATACCTGACATCGTACCATTGATCCCTCTCCGGTGAAAAGAAGTGATCGTTGAATGGTGCAAGTTCTACCTCTTCGTGCATCAACTCCCGTGTCAACGTCCGTTTGATCTCCGGCATGAGATCGACATACCGGCTTGCACCGACATAGACCAGACCGTTCTCGAAGGGGCCATCCAGATCCAGGATCATCAAAGGAATCTCCCCATCCACAATGAACCAATATTCGAACTGGATCGCTTTACCCGGACGGAAGCCGGGACCGACCAAATCTTCAATTCGCTGAGTGGGATCCCCATAGACCGCCTGCAATCGAGCGCGAAGTTCCAGAGTCGGAACCCGATCAATGGTCGTTGGATTGTAAAGTCCCTGCCCCGACCATGCAATGGAACCGAATCGTGCCTGGAATTGGGCTCGTTCGCTTTTGGGGACAGCCCGAATCTCCGGTTCTTCGAATTGAGCCCATCCGGCAGACGTTCCTGCCAAGAGGAGTACCAGTGTCAACAAAGATATCTTCATTCTCATTGATGGATCCGTTTAGTCATCGTTGTCCATGGAGAGAACCGCCAAAAATGCTTCTTGCGGAATTTCGACCGTCCCCACTTGCTTCATACGTTTTTTCCCTGCTTTCTGTTTCTCGAGAAGTTTGCGCTTTCTGGAAATATCTCCGCCGTAACATTTCGCCGTCACGTCCTTCTTCAATGCTCGAATGGTATCCCGTGCAATCACACGGGAACCAATGGCTGCCTGAATGGCCACTTCGTACTGCTGACGGGGAATCAACTCTTTGAGCTTGGCGCAAATCTTCTTTCCGTGATCGAAGGCTTTCTCTCGATGGGAGATACTTGAAAGAGCATCGACCGGATCCCCATTCAGAAGAATATCCAGTCGTACCAGATCTCCTTTCCGATACTCCAGAAATTCATAGTCGAGCGAAGCGTACCCGCGAGTTCCGCTCTTGAGACGATCATAGAAATCGAATACCACTTCGGCCATCGGGAGTTCATAGGTGATCTCCACGCGGTTGTTCTGCATAAAATGCTGATTTACATAGATCCCGCGCCGATCCTGACAGAGCTTCATAATGGGCCCGATATAGTCGGCTGGTGTGATGATACTCGCCTTGATATACGGCTCATACACCTCCTCGACACTTCCCAAATCGGGCATTTCACTTGGATTCTCGACCCATCGCTGTTCCGCTTTCTTCCCTTTTTCCTGTACGACCACTTGATATTGAACGTTCGGGACGGTCGTAATAATATCGATATTGAACTCTCGATCCAGACGTTCTTGTACAATCTCCATGTGCAGGAGACCCAGGAAACCGGTGCGAAATCCAAACCCGAGTGCTTTCGAAGTCTCCGGCAGGTACTGGAGCGAAGCGTCGTTCAGCTGCAATTTTTCCAGTGCACCTCGCAGATCTTCAAAATCTTCGCTGTTGGTCGGATAGATTCCACTAAACACCATCGGCTTCACCTCTTTGTAGCCGGGAATCGGTGAGGATGCCGGGTGATCACTCCGGGTGATCGTATCCCCCACTCGTACATCCTGCAATGATTTGATGCTTCCGACCACATATCCCACTTCGCCCGCCATCAACTCGGTCGATTTCTCTTTTTTGAGCTTCAGATAGCCGACTTCTTCGGCATTGTATCCTGAAATATCGGCCTGCATAAAGAGGAGCGGATCTCCTTTTCGAAGGATTCCCTCCATGACCCGCACATAGGCGATGGACCCTCGGTAGGTGTCAAAAATGGAGTCGAAGATGAGTGCCTTCAACGGTTTGTCATTCTCTCGGACAGGACCGGGAATCCGATGGACAACGGCTTCCAACAGTTCGTTGACACCTTCACCTGTTTTCCCGGAAACCGCCAAAATCTCCTCACGCTCGCAACCGATCAGATCGATAATCTGCTGAGCCACTCCCTCCGGGTCGGCACCCGGCAGGTCAATCTTGTTCAAGACCGGTACGATCTCAAGGTTTTGTTCGATCGCCTGATAGAGATTGGATATGGTCTGCGCCTCGATTCCCTGCGACGCATCCACGACCAGAATAGCCCCTTCACACGCCTTGAGGGCCCGGGAAACCTCATAGGCAAAATCGACATGACCCGGTGTATCGATGAGGTTCAAGATGACATCTTCTCCATCCGGACGGATGTAATTCATCCGGATGGCATGACTCTTGATCGTGATTCCACGCTCCCGTTCCAGATCCATATCGTCAAGGATCTGCTCCTGCATCTCGCGTTCACTAATCGCGCCGGTCCGCTCCAGCAATCGGTCAGCGAGTGTGCTTTTGCCGTGGTCAATGTGAGCGATGATGCAGAAATTCCGAATATTCTTCATAGAGTGTCTTCAACGCGGTTTTTTCGTGCGGGAATATACAAAAAAAGAGCATCCGGATCTCTCCGAATGCTCTCTCTCGATACGATTGGTGCGGGACGTTTATTCATCCGCTCCAGCTGCGGCTTTCCCTTCGATCGACATGGATCCGGCACCCACCAGGTAGAACGTGAGATTGAGTGCGAACAGTGCCATATCCAGTCGCATGGCGTTCCAGCCTTGTGACAATTTGACGAAGACAATGGCTCCCACCATCACCAATGCAAGCAGTAAAGCGGCCGTTCGGGTCTTGTAACCCACCAAAACCATGATTCCGCCGACAAACTCGACCAATGCGACCACCCAAGCCATCACACCGGCCAGAGGGATACCCACGTCACCAAAGAGCCCTTGAACGCCTTCAATCCCGGTTAATTTTCCCCATCCGGCGAGAATAAATATCAGGCCGACAATGATCCTGCCAACCAATAGTGCAATATCCAGTTTTTTCTGTTGATCATTCATCTGTAGTACCCCTTTGTTGGTTTTCGTTCAACTGCAACTCTCCCCTATAATGGCAGAAAAGTAGGATACTTACAACATTCCCGCGCAAGCGGGTGCAAACCTATTCGCTGACCGGGCTCAACAGCTCGACATGAAAACGAAACTCTTGCTCTTCGACCGTCATCTCGTCATATACCTCTCGAATCAACTGGAAAACAACATCGGTATCTCCTTTGATGGTCGTCGAAAGATAGCCGACTTCGACCTCGACATCATGTTGAGCCACATGCTCCAAGAGATCTTGTACCTTCTCCTTGGGATGCTTGGAATAGAGAGGAATGTACGTTAATTGTGCAATGGTTTTCATCCGGCAACTGGTTTGTTCAAATTGCGATTCATACACGTAACGAATCGGGCTGCCGACCCGAAAATGACCGGGTAAACGGTACGATTCATTACTGTTTCATAATATAGGCAGCTTGAAAGAACGGAAAAGGGCGAATATCCACCCTTTTTATCCACAATTCGTTCTGGAATTAATCCCGTTCAAAGTGGTATATTCAGCCCATGAATTGGACACGACGTGATCCCCACATCTCACATCAAGGTCATCCTGACCATCCGGGGTATCGTGTATCCTGACCGGACCCTTTTCGAACTCTTTCCGGACACCCCGCCTCCCCCGCTGTTCATTCGAACGGCACAATCAGACCAGACAACGACGATCATTTACCTATGAGAACATCAGATTCCTCGACAGCCCTGAGAATTGCCGTTCAGAAGAGCGGTCGCCTGACAGACAAAACCCTGGATCTCCTTCAAGGGATTGGTCTCCGGTTTGACGATTACAAACGGAGCATGCTGGTCACCTGCCGGAACTTCGATGTCGAACTTCTCCTTATCCGGGACGATGACATCCCGGAATACGTGGAAGACGGCGTCTGTGACGTTGGATTTGTGGGGGGAAATGTGCGGGCCGAAGACGACGTGGATGTCGATGTGATCCGCGGACTCGATTACGGTATTTGCCGACTCTCTCTGGCTGCTCCGAAAAACGGATCCATCAAAACCGTTCAAGACTTTGCAGGAAAAAAGGTCGCCACAAGTTATCCGAACCTGACCCGGCGGTTTTTTGATAAGCATGGAATCAATGTCGAAATGACGACGCTGTCGGGCGCTGTAGAGATTGCTCCCAGACTGGAGGTAGCCGATGCGATCAGCGATCTCGTCTCGTCCGGCAACACTCTGAAAGCCAATGGGCTCGTCGAAATCGAAACCATTTTCGAGTCGGAAACCGAACTGATTCAGACTCGAAAACCGCTCTCGGAAGGGAAGCAGAAGCTGATTGACAAGATACTTCAGCGAATGGAGGGGTATCAACTCGCCGAACGCAGTCGCTATATCATGATGAATGCACCGGAATCCGCTGTTCCCCGAATCCGGGAGATCATCCCCTCCCTCAAGAGCCCGACAGTCATGCCATTGGCAGACGAAGGGATGGTGGCCGTCCACACCGTGGTTCCGATCAACACGTTTTGGGATGTGATGGAAAAATTGAAAGAAGCGGGAGCAACCGACATCGTTATGCTTCCGATAGAGAGCATGATCTCCTGAATCCGACGGGGTGAACAGATGATACAGACCTACCAATACCGGAACCTGACTGAACAGGAGAAATCCGGCCTTCTGCAACGACCCGCCTCCGACACCGGTGCGGCTCTGGAAGCCGTTCGGCCCATTATTGAGGCTGTTCAAATCGATGGAGACCAAGCTGTACAGTCCTACACCCGACAGTTCGATGGTGTCACGGCCGATCCCTATTGGATCACCCCGGACCTCATTCAAGTGGAACTACCGGATGTCGAACGTCAGGCGTTGGACCGGGCCATTCACAACGTCGAACTCTTTCACACACACCAGCGTCGTGGAAAACTGCAGGTAGAAACCTCACCCGGAGTCCTCTGCATGAGGGAGAGTCGCCCGATCGAATCGGTCGGTCTCTACATCCCCGGAGGGTCGGCACCTCTTCCATCGACAGCAATCATGCTCGGTGTACCGGCCAGAGTCGCAGGGTGTCGAACCCTTGTGATGGCGACTCCTCCGGATCGTACCGGACGAGTGCCTTCATCCATTCTCTATGTCGCCAAACAGATCGGTGTCACCGGGCTCTTGGTCGCTGGTGGAGCACAAGCCATCGCAGCCATGGGGTGGGGAACCAAAACCGTCCCGAAAGTCGACAAAATCTTCGGTCCCGGGAATCCATACGTCACGGCTGCCAAGCTGTCATTACAGACCAGCTCTGCCCGAATCACGATCGACATGCCTGCCGGACCTTCGGAAGTACTCGTCATTGCCGACAAGGCCGCCGATCCGGAATTTGTCGCTGTCGATCTACTCTCCCAAGCCGAGCACGGACCAGACAGTCAAGTCGTCTTGCTCACACTGCCAGGAGTAGATACGGAGAGGATCCAACAGGAACTCGACCACCAATTGGCCGAGCTTCCAAGAGCGAAGATCGCCCGGAAGGCTCTCGAAAGCAGTTATCTTTTGGAGTGTGAGTCGATGGAACAGGCACTCGAATTCTCGAATGCCTACGCCCCGGAACACTTGATCCTGAATATTGAAGATGCCGAACGTTGGACGGACAGCATCGAACATGCTGGATCGGTCTTCCTGGGACCCTGGACTCCGGAGAGTCTTGGAGATTATGCATCGGGGACCAATCACACTCTCCCCACGTATGGATACGCACGAATGATGGGAGGAGTCTCCCTGGAAAGTTTTCAGAAGCAGGTCACCTTTCAACGTGCCACACCCGATGGGTTGCGGGATTTGGGGCCGACCGTCGAAACACTGGCTGGCATGGAAGGGCTCGATGCCCACCGACTCGCCGTGACACGGAGGTTGAACCGACTCGCCTCCACAACAACCAAAAAGAGCAGCACGCCAACCTGAACCCCGTAATCCCGGGAAAGAAGAGATCCGATTATGTCCATAACACCGGATAAACTGGACGAGATGGTCCGCCCGAATATTCAGGCCCTGGCACCCTATCGCAGTGCCCGGGACGACTTCGAGACTGGTTTGTTGCTCGATGCCAACGAAAACTCTTATGGTTCTCCGTTTCCTGAAGCGAGCGGGTTGAACCGGTATCCACACCCGATCCCGAAAGAGCTTCGTACACGTATTGCCAAGTGGCGGGATGTCGAACCCGAACAGGTTTTTACCGGTGTCGGTAGCGACGAGGCGATCGATCTTCTGATTCGGATTTACTGCGAACCGGGCAAGGGATCCATCCTGACCACGCCACCTACGTATGGCATGTACAACGTTTCGGCAAAGATTCACAATATCACAGTCCATGAGATCCCTCTCACCGCATCATTTCAAGTACAAACAGAGGCGATTCTGGAGAAAGCACGCACCGAACGTCCGTCCATACTCTTTCTCTGTTCACCCAACAACCCGACCGGCAACGATCTGGACCGAACACAGATTCTCAAATTGATCGAGCTCTTTCCGGGTCTGGTCGTCGTGGACGAAGCGTACATTGACTTCAGCAAACAGGAGAGCATGGCGCCCATGGTCCGTCAATACCCCAATCTGGTGGTCCTTCAAACCTTCTCCAAGTCCTTCGGGCTCGCCGGCATTCGACTCGGATTGGCATTCGCGGCACCCAATGTGATCAACTGGATGCTGAAGGTGAAGTCCCCTTACAACATCAATACGCTTACGGCCCGAATGGCCCTCAAGGCATTTGACCACATGGAGATGATTCGGTTTCACATTGCCGAACTCCGCAAGGAGAGGGAGCGGGTCGCCAATGCACTGGGCAAGCTGGTGGCCGTCGAAACCGTATTCCCTTCTCAAGCCAACTTCCTCCTGTTTCGCATCCGGGATGCGGAACAGGTCTGGAAAACCCTGACCGAACAGGGTATTATCATCCGCTACCGGGGCAACGAACCGGGATGCACCAACTGCCTTCGAGCCACCATCGGCTTGCCGGACGAAAATGATCGTCTGATTCGGGCACTACAATCGATTACCTCATGACCATCACTGTAGAACCTTCCGCTCTGGCCACAGACGAGGCCCTCCGACCCGGACTCATCTACGGACTGGAGCGTCTCCGTCAAATGAATCACACCCTCGCCTGGAACGACTCCTCGCTGCCGGACGAACAGCGCAACCGGATGATCTCCCAAGGTCTTGAATCGACTCCTGCCATCGCATCCCCGGATCTTCGGATCACTGCAGAGGGTACCCGTCTGCTCGCCCGAAGCGACGAGCAGATTGTAGCCGAAGGCGAGAACTGGATTCAGTTGACAGAGAGACTCCTCTTTCCGGTTCGGGAAACCCAATTGGAGCGCTCGACAGCTGAAACCGGGATCCGGCTTCGGCTCAACCTGGACGGGACCGGGAAAAACCGAATTCAGACCGGTCTGAACTTCTTTGATCACATGCTCGAGCAGATCGCCAAACACGGATTGATGGATCTGGAACTCACCTGCGACGGAGATCTCGACGTAGATGAACACCACACCATCGAAGATGTGGCCATCGTACTCGGAGATGCCATCTACGAACTGTGCGGGAAAGACAAAACCGGAATCCAGCGATACGGATTTCTTCTGGCGATGGACGAAGCGGAAGCCAACGTGGCCCTGGATCTCTCCAATCGGCCGTGGTTGGTTTGGAACGTCGAGTTCAATCGGGAGTATGTGGGAGACTTTCCACTGGAGATGGCTCGTCACTTCTTCCACACCCTCGCCATGCAGATGCGGGCAACTCTTCATATCACGGTCACCGGAGAGAACGAACACCACAAACTGGAAGCGATATTCAAAGGCTTTGCCAAGGCACTTCGCTTCTCTGTCACGAGAACCGAACGGGCGGCAGGTCTTCTTCCAAGCTCAAAAGGAGTCCTCTGACCATGATCGGAATTGTACAATATCGTGCAGGGAACCTGGCTTCTGTCTCCAATGCCCTGGATCGGCTGGATGTCCCTTTCCGGATCTCCGACGATCCGGAAATCCTGGAATCGTGCAATGCCATCCTCTTTCCGGGAGTGGGTCACGCCGGATCTGCGATGGAAGATTTACGCAACCGGGGACTGGACCAATGGCTTCGGGAAACCTCCAAACCACTGCTTGGCATCTGCCTGGGCATGCAGCTGCTCTACGAATCGAGCGAAGAAGGAGAGACCGAAACGCTGGGACTGCTTCCCGGACGGCTCCGGCGCTTTGATTCAACGAATCGGAAGGTCCCCCACATGGGGTGGAACCAGATCCACACATTGACCGACCACCCACTTCTGGCCGGAATCGAAAAGAATGAATACTTCTACTTTGTCCACAGTTACTACGCACCGGTAACGAAACAGACACTGGCACGTTCCGACTACGGTGGAGAGTTTGCCGCCATTGCCGGTAAAGGTCGCGTGGCAGGTGTACAGTTTCACCCGGAGAAATCGTCGAGCGCCGGACTCCGTCTCCTCGACAATTTTATTCAATGGAGCCACACATTCGGCTGAACCGAACGTTTAAAAACAGAACCCAACCGTATGCAGATCATTCCCGCCATTGACCTCCTCGACGGAGAGGTGGTCCGACTCACCAAAGGAGACTACAACCAGAAAACCGTCTATTCCGACAACCCGCTCGAGCAGGCCCGGATCTTTCAGGAGGCCGGATTCCACCACATCCACGTGGTCGACCTGAACGGGGCCAAAGAGGGAGAGTTTCGAAATCTGGAATGGATCCGGATGATGATTGACGATCTCGGCCTCTCGGTACAGACCGGTGGAGGTGTTCGTACCATGGAACAGGTTCGTCTACTCATCGATGCGGGGCTCACCGGGGTCATCTGCTCCTCTCTCACTGTCAAACAGCCGGACGTTTGGCTCGAAGCGATCCGGACCTGGCCGGAGGCGATGGTGCTGGGTATGGATCTCAAGGACGGAAAACTCTCCTGGGGTGGATGGCTCAAAACCGAAGAGATTGACCTGGAGGGGTTTCTCCGACCGATGATCGAGGCTGGCCTCACGACGGTTCTCTCGACCGACATCTCCCGGGACGGTACTCTGGAGGGACCCAACCACGAGTTGTATGCCGATCTTCAAGACCGATTTCCGGATCTAAGATGGATCGCTTCGGGAGGGGTCTCTTCTCTCGACGACCTGACCCGATTGGCGAATCAGTGGACCGATGCAGTCGTCGTCGGAAAAGCCTACTACGAAGGGCATATCCCGCTGGACGAGATGATCCGCCTCCACAATCCCGCCTGACCCAAACGCTCGAAGAACCTCTATCCCCATGCTCACCAAACGCATTATTCCCTGTCTGGACATCAAAGATGGTCGTACAGTCAAAGGGGTCAACTTTGTCGGACTTCGGGACGCCGGAGATCCGGTAGAACTCGCACGCCGATATTCCGACGAGGGAGCCGACGAATTGGTTTTTCTCGACATCACGGCGACACACGAACGTCGCAAGACACTCGTTGATCTGGTTCGACGGATTGCTCGCGAAATTCAGATTCCCTTTACGGTGGGTGGTGGAATCGGGTCGACCGAACAGATTCACGAGATCCTTTCGGCCGGAGCCGACAAGGTCTCCATGAACAGCTCGATTGTCCGGAATCCGGAACTGATCCGTGAAGCGTCCGACCGATTTGGTGCCCAGGCAATCGTCGCTGCGATCGATGTCAAATGGCTGGACGATCACTGGGAAGTCTTTGTCCGGGGTGGACGCGAGGCAACCGGAATTGACGGACTCGAGTGGGCAATGCGATGCGAAAAAATGGGGGCCGGAGAAATTCTGCTCACCAGCATGGATCGGGACGGGACCAAATCCGGTTTTGATCTGGACCTCCTCCAAAAGATCAACGAACGAGTCTCCATCCCGGTCATTGCCAGCGGGGGAGCCGGAACCATCGACCACTGTCTCGAAGCCGTCGTTACCGGACAAGCCGATGCCGTCCTGGCAGCCAGTATTTTCCATTTTCGTGAAATTGAAATCGACCGTTTGAAACAGGCACTGGCCGGTGCAGGTATTCCGGTTCGGCCCGTCTTGCCTTTGAAACCCAACTCCTGAACCCGAGAATCGAGACGCCATGACAAGCAACGACCAACGAGACTTTCTATTTGAACTCGAAAAATTGATCCAGTCCCGATACAACGAACGGCCGGAAGGATCCTACACCACCCGCCTCTTCGAAGGGGGGGTAGACGCCATTGCGCAGAAAGTGGGCGAAGAGGCCGTCGAAGTCGTTATCGCCTCCAAGAATGAAGATCGAACCGAGGTCATCTATGAATCGGCCGATCTTCTCTATCATCTGCTCGTCCTTCTCACTCAGCGAGAAATCGGACTGGACGAAATCGTTGGAGAGCTGCAGAATCGCCACTCTTGATTCGGGTCGAACCATGTCGGTTCAACCCGTTCAGAACGTCACGATGCATCCTCGGCAACCCGGGCAGTGTGCACAAAACTGCACGGTTGCAGATTAGACGTCGTCTGTCACACACCCTTCGGATGCAGAGGAGACCGTTGCGGCATACTTTCTGAGTACTCCGAATTCGGCATCGATTTTGGGTGCTTTCCAATTCTTGCGCCGCTGATCCAGCTCTTGGTCAGAGATATCAATATCGACTTTCCGTTTGTCGGCGTCGATAATGATGCGATCTCCAGTCTCCACCAATGCGATCGGCCCACCCACTTGAGCTTCCGGTGTCACGTGTCCCAGTACAAATCCATGGGTTCCACCCGAGAAACGCCCGTCGGTAATCAACGCAACCGATTTCCCCAAACCGGCTCCCATGATGGCCGAGGTAATCGAAAGCATCTCCCGCATTCCGGGTCCACCTTTGGGTCCCTCGTAACGGATGATGACCACATCCCCCTCTTTCACTTCACCTTCCTGAATGGCGACAAGACTCTCCTCTTCGGAATCATACACTTTGGCCGTTCCATCAAAGTAGGTCCCCTCTTTGCCGGTAATCTTGCCCACGCTTCCACCGGGTGCGAGATTCCCGTATAGAATCTCCAGGTGCCCCGTCTTCTTGATGGGTTTGTCAACCGGCATGATCACCTTCTGCTCCTCGAAAAGGTCGGGAAGATCGGCCACATTCTCTTCCAGCGTTTTTCCGGTCACCGTCTTGCAATCTCCGTGGAGCATCCCTTCACGAAGCAGCATTTTCTGAACGCCCGGCACACCTCCTGCGACATAGAGATCCTCCATGACATACGTGCCGCTTGGCTTCAGGTCGGCCAGAAAGGGAGTACGAGAGCTGATCTCCTGGAAATCGTCAATGGTGAAATCGATTCTCGCGGCACGTGCAATCGCCAAGAGGTGAATGACGGCATTGGTCGACCCACCGAGTGCAATGGTGATCGTCACGGCATTTTCGAGAGATCTGCGCGTGATAATGTCGAGAGGCTTCAGATCCAGTTCCAAAAGGTTTCGAATAGCCTTTCCTGCTTGTAGACACTCCTCGACTTTCTTCTTGTCGGTTGCCGGTATCGACGAGCTGTTGGGAAGACTCATCCCCATGGTTTCAATGGCCGAAGCCATCGTGTTGGCTGTATACATCCCGCCACAAGCACCGGCAGTTGGGCATGCATGACGAATCACATCTTTCATATGGCCCTTGTCGATCTCACCCGAGAGGTATTGTCCATACGATTCGAAGGCCGAGACCAGGTCCAGCTTTTGACCTTCCCACTCTCCCGGCCGGATGGTCCCGCCATAGATCATGATGGAGGGTCGGTTCACACGAGCCATGGCCATAACGGATCCGGGCATATTCTTGTCGCATCCGACGACCGAAATGTTGGCATCATACCACTGTGCATTCATGACCGTTTCGATCGAATCGGCAATGATATCCCGGGACGGCATGGAGAAGCGCATGCCCCGTGTTCCCATTGAAATTCCGTCGCTCACGCCGATACTGTGAAAGACGAACCCGACCATATCTGCGTCCCACACGCTCTTTTTTGCTTCGCCGGCCAATCCATTCAAGTGCATGTTGCACGGATTACCGTCCCAGCCGGTACTTGCAATTCCGACTTGTGGTTTGCTCATATCTTCTTCGCTCATACCTGTTGCATAGAGCATGGCTTGAGAGCCGACCTGAGATTCTGATTCGGTCAATCGGGCGCTGTACTTGTTCAGTTTTTCAGACATCTATTCTAGTTTGTAAAAAATTGAATAACAGTACGTTATGGCTTTCCGAAAAATAAAATGGAAGCGCTTCTAAACGGTATGTTGATTTCTACGGGTACACGCAAAAATAAGAACAAAAAATGTCCTTGACTACCGGACAGGGGTTGGATATTTTGACTTATGCGATAAGGCAAATATAGACTCTTACATGAACACAGTCACATCTCAATCCGTTTTCGAACACAACGACCTCGGCCGGGCCACTCGGCACGACTGCGGTGTGGCCGGAATTCCGGTTTTGACAGGCTGGGTTTCGAGTCTTTCCAACAGCCCCGTCGCCCGGGCATTCCGGCGTACGATTGTCACATCTATTGGTGGCATGATCGCTCTGATTGTCCTATCCTCTGGCATGATTAACCTACTTCTACAACTACGCTAACCATACCCGCCGGAGGTTGGAACTTCTCTTCAAATTGGATCCCCTTTTTTGGAAAGTTTGACCGCCGGCAGGCAAATTCTATCTGCGAGGTCCTATGTGTCCAACTCCAAAAGCCAAACCGCTTTCAACTACTGGCAGAGAGAAGAAGGGGGTAACCGCCCTCTCCAATCCATCTGCAGATCCTGATGTGCAGATGTTGAGTGGATCCAATATCCTGATCAATACTCTCAAGGATCTGGATGTGGATACCATTTTCGGGTATCCGGGAGGAGCCGTTTTACCGGTCTATGATGCGCTTTTTGACGAGCACGAGATGAAGCACATTCTCATTCGTCACGAACAGGCCGGAACCCATGCAGCCGACGGGTATGCGCGTGCAACGGGAAAACCGGGCGTGGTCCTGGTTACGTCCGGACCGGGTGGAACCAATACGGTCACCGGCATTGCGACCGCTGCCATGGACTCCATTCCGATGGTCATCTTCACGGGGCAGGTTGCGACCAGTGTGATCGGTAACGACGCGTTTCAAGAGGCGGACATTGTGGGGATCACTCGCCCGATTACCAAGCACAACTATCTGGTTCGCGATGTAAATGAACTCGAGGGCGTCATTCACGAAGCGTTCCACATCGCCACGCACGGACGACCGGGACCGGTCCTTGTGGACCTTCCCAAAGACATGATCAACTCCATCGGACGATACATCGGCAAACGTAGTGTCGAAATTCCGAGCTTCAAACCGGTAACCAGTGGCAATCACAGTCAAATTGCCAAGGCGGCCCGCATGATCTCGGAAGCAAAAAAACCACTTCTTTATGCCGGAGGCGGAGTCATGCTCGGCGGGGCATGGGAAGAGCTTACGGCACTTGCCGAGAAGCACAACATTCCGGTCACGACGACCCTTTTGGGCCTTGGCGTCTTCCCGGAGAGCAAGAAACAAGCGTTGGGCATGTTGGGTATGCACGGGACCTGGGCGGCCAATATGGCAACCACCGAGTGCGATCTCCTCGTTGCCATCGGCGCGCGATTTGACGATCGGGTCACCGGTCGGCTTGACGGATTCTCCCCGAACTCCAAGAAGATCCACATCGACATCGATCCCTGTTCGATCGGCAAAAACGTCGACGTCGATGTACCGATTGTCGGAGATGTCAAGGAGATCCTTCCCCGACTCACGGAACTGACCACCAAGACACCGGATACCACCGATTGGTGGAGCACCATCCATACCTGGCAAAAAGAGCACCCGCTCCCGATGTCCAAACCGAACAAATTGATCTCCCCTCAGGGAATGATCCGTGCTATCTCCGAAGCAACCAAAGGGGACGCGATCATCGTGACCGATGTCGGACAACACCAAATGTGGGCCGCCCAGCACTATACCTACAACCATCCGCGCTCTTTCATCTCCTCCGGGGGCTTGGGTACGATGGGCTACGGATTTCCGGCGGCACTGGGTGCTGCCATTGCCAAACCGGACCGAACGGTTGTCTGTGTAACCGGGGATGGCGGGTTCCAAATGTCTACCTATGAACTGGCCACGGCCGTCGAATACAAACTTCCGATCAAAATTGCCGTCATGAACAACGGTTGCCTGGGGATGGTCCGACAGTGGCAGCAACTGTTCTACAAGAATCGCTACAGCCACTCCATCCTCAAACAGAGCAATCCGGACTTCGTCAAACTTGCAGAGGCGTACGGTGCCGTCGGTCTTCGTGCAGACAATGACGCAGACATGAAAAAAATGCTCGATGAAGCGATGATGATCAACGACCGTCCGGTCGTCATGGACTTCATGGTCATCGAAGAAGAAAACTGCTACCCGATGGTACCAGGTGGAGCAGCTCTCAATGAAATGGTCGAATCAAACGAAGAATAAACGAAGGCATGAGTCCACAAATAGTTGAGAGTGCACCCCGACACACCTTGTCGGTTCTGGTCAGCCACAATCTGAATACCTTCTCCCGGATCATCGGGATCTTCAGCGGGAAGGGATTCGAGATTGACAGCATCAGTCTCGGCCCGGAGGCCGATCCATCCCAGGCACGAATTACATTGACGACGCGGGGAGACGAAAAAGTAATTGAACAGATCGTCAAACTCCTTCACAACGTCGTCGATGTGCTCAAGGTGACCGATTTGACACATAAAAAGAGTATTGCTAGGGAACTGGCACTGGTCAAAGTGGTCACCAACCCGAACAACCGCTCCGATGTGATGATGATGGCACAGGCGTTTCGATCCAAAGTGGTCGACATCAGTGGAGACAAACTGGCCTTTGAAGTCACCGGCCAGAAAGACAAGATCGATGCGTTTATTGAAACCATGAAACCGTATGGTGTAACGGAAGTCGCACGAACCGGCTCAGTCGCCCTCAAACGCGAATTCCAAACACCGGATTAGTATCTACAGAACGACCGAACAAAACCTTCAATTGAAACCATAGCAATGCAAGCCAAAACCTATTACAAGTCAGACGCCGACCCTTCACAACTGAAGAACCGAACCGTCGCCATCATTGGATACGGAAGTCAGGGTCACGCCCATGCGTTGAATCTGAAAGAGAGCGGTGTGAAGACCATCGTCGGACTCCGGAAAGAGAGCTCTTCCTGGAAGGAGGCCGAAAAAGCCGGGTTTGACGTCTTTGAAACACCGGAGGCTGCCAAGCGGGCAGACATTGTCATGATTCTGATCCCGGATCAGTACCAAAAGACGATCTACGAAAAAGATATCGCACCGCACTTGAACGAAGGGGAAGCCCTCGCTTTTGCGCATGGGTTCAATATCCAGTATGAGCAGATCGTGCCTCCTGAAAACGTCGACGTATTCATGGTTGCCCCGAAAGGCCCGGGTCACCTCGTCCGTCGAGTCTATACGGAAGGTTCCGGTGTACCCTGTCTGTTTGCTGTTCACCAAGACTTCACAGGCAACGCATCCAAAACAGCTCTCGCCTACGCCGATGCTGTGGGTGGAACACGTGCCGGTGTCCTCGAGACCACATTCAAAGAGGAGACGGAAACAGACTTGTTCGGTGAACAAGCGGTTCTCTGTGGGGGTGCAAGCGAGTTGATCAAAGCCGGTTTTGATACCTTGGTAGATGCCGGATACCAACCGGAGATTGCCTACTTCGAATGTCTGCACGAACTCAAGCTGATCGTGGATCTGATCTACGAAGGCGGGATCGAAGGCATGTACTACTCGGTCAGTGACACCGCCGAATATGGCGGATTGACACGCGGAACCCGTGTGGTCGACGACAGCACTCGCGAGAAGATGCGAGCGATCCTCAAGGAGGTCCAGGACGGTAAATTCGCCGATGAGTGGATCAAAGAGAACGAGAGTGGGCTAAAGAATCTGAATCGTCTTCGGGACGATCTCGATGCTCACAAAGTAGAAAAAGTCGGAAAACAGCTCCGATCCATGATGAACTGGATCTCGGACAAGTAACCAGTATTCGAAGCATCCATGGGAAAAAAGATCCGGATATTCGACACCACCCTCCGTGACGGAACACAGGGAGAGAAGGTCTCCTTCTCCGCCGAGGATAAACTGCGAATTGCCGACCGCCTCGATCAGTTCGGGATTGACTATATCGAGGGGGGTTGGCCCGGGTCCAATCCCAAGGATCTCGAATTCTTCGAGCTTGCCAAAAAGCACGACTTCCGGCATGCAAAAGTGGTCGCATTCGGCAGCACGCGACGCCCTGGCCGGACACCGGACGAGGATCCCAATCTGAATGCACTGGTCGAGGCCGACACACCGGTCGTCACCATCTTCGGAAAAAGTTGGCTCCTCCATGTATTGGAGGCGCTCAACATTGAACCGAAGGAGAATTTGGAATTGATCTCCTCGTCCGTTGCCTGGCTCAAATCGCACGGCAAAGAAGTCATCTATGATGCCGAACACTTTTTTGACGGCTACAAACATGATCGAGACTATGCGATCGACACTCTGATCACGGCCGAAAGGGCCGGGGCATCCACCCTGGTTCTCTGTGACACCAATGGCGGGACACTCCCCGACGAAGTGGAGCGAATCGTCCGCGACGTGCGATCATCTGTATCGAAAGAGATTGGAATTCACGCCCACAACGACAGTGATTTGGCTGTGGCCAACTCCCTGGCAGCCGTGGAAGCCGGATGCCGCCATGTTCAGGGAACCATCAACGGATATGGCGAACGGTGCGGGAATGTGAATCTCTGCTCTATCATACCGACCCTGCAACTCAAGCGGGACTACGCATGTGTACCCGACGAGCAGTTGGGACAGTTGGTCTCCATCTCCAGGTTTGTGAGTGAAGTGGCCAACCTCAATCCGGACAACAAGCTTCCGTATGTCGGGAAAAGTGCCTTCGCCCACAAAGGGGGAATTCACGTCAGTGCCGTCATGAAGAATGCACAGACCTATGAGCACATCGATCCGGCCATTGTCGGAAACCAGCGACGCGTACTGGTCTCCGACCTCTCCGGAAAGAGCAATGTGCACTACAAGGCAACCGAACTGGGAATGGATCTGGAGAAACACCGGGACCAGGTACCGGCCATTGTCGGAAAGCTCAAAGAGCTGGAGAATCGCGGATTTCAGTTCGAAGCAGCGGAAGCCTCTTTCGAACTGCTGGTCAAGAAGATGACCGAGCCCTGGAAGGAGTTTTTCTCACTGGACGGGTTCCGGGTCATTGTAGAGAAAGATGCAAACGGGACCTGCCGTTCCGAAGCGACCATCCGCCTGCTCTGTGACGGTCATACCGAACTGAGTGCTGCGGAAGGGCACGGACCGGTACACGCCCTGGACCTGGCACTCCGAAAGGCACTCCAGAAATTCTTCCCCGATATTCAGCAAGTACAACTCCGCGACTTCAAGGTTCGTGTACTGAATGAAAAGGATGGAACCGGAGCCGGGGTACGCGTATTGATCGACTCTGGCAGAGAGGGCGAGTCCTGGAGCACGGTGGGTGTTTCCCAGAACATTATCGATGCGACCTGGCAAGCACTCAGTGACAGCGTGAACTACTACCTTCTGCACCACGCAGAAATGGAGGTGGAGGCCTCCGGCAGCGAATCGAGCCAGGAGAATTCCCTCCTGTAATCAATCAACGTTCAGCATTATGGACAAGCAAATAACCATATTTGATACCACCCTTCGAGATGGAGAACAGTCTCCCGGATACAGTATGAACAAATCCGAGAAACTACGGATGGCTCACCAGCTCGAACGGTTGAACGTTGATGTCATTGAAGCCGGATTTCCGATCGCTTCCGACGGTGATTTCGAAACGGTTCGGGAAGTTGCACGCCAATCGAAAAAGTGTACGATTGCAGGCCTTGCCCGGACGGCTTCCGCCGATATTGAACGAGCAGCCGAAGCGCTGGAACCTGCCCACCGGTCACGAATTCACACGTTTATCGCGACATCCGACATCCATCTCAAATACAAACTCAAGAAGAGTCGGGCAGAAGTCCTCGACTCTGCGGTCGGAGCGGTCGAACGCGCCAAAGCGTATGCGGACGAAGTAGAGTTTTCGGCCGAAGATGCATCCCGAAGTGATCCCGAATTTCTTTTCGAGATTTTCGAAGCGGTGATTGCGGCAGGTGCCAACGTCATCAACGTTCCGGACACCGTCGGCTATGCCCTCCCGTGGGAGTATGGAGACCTGATTCGCTCCATACGTGAACGTGTACCGAACATCGACCAAGCGATCATCAGTGTACACTGTCACAACGATCTGGGCTTGGCAGTTGCCAACTCCCTGTTTGCGGTTCGAAACGGAGCACAGCAGGTAGAGTGTACGATCAATGGCATCGGGGAACGAGCCGGAAATGCTTCGCTCGAAGAGATTGTCATGGCCATCAAAACACGACAGGCAGACTTTGATCAGAAAACACAGATCCTGACAGAGGAGATCTTCGCATCCAGTCGACTCCTGTCCGAGATCACCGGTAAAGGAGTTCAGCCCAACAAAGCGATTGTCGGAGAGAATGCATTCGCCCACGAAGCAGGGATCCATCAGCACGGTGTTCTCAACAACCCGCTTACCTACGAAATCATGACCCCGGAATCGGTCGGGCTCACATCCAACCGAATCGTATTGGGCAAACATTCTGGTCGTTTTGCCCTCCGGAAGAAACTTGAAAGTCTGGGGTATGACTTCAGTAGCGAGGAGCTCAACGAGATCTACATCCGGTTCACACGACTGGCCGATGAGCTCAAGTTTGTCGATGATCATCACTTGGAAGAGTTGCTCGACGAGCTGTTCCCGGAGAAAAGCCTGTCCGACGGATCGGCTGTCTCCCCCACATGACCGGAGTCCGGTACCGGAGACCAACTCCGGATTCCGGAACCTTCTTGGTCTGGAAAACCTTATACTAACAGAATTATCCAACAAAACGGTATTGCCTTATGGGAATGACAATGACAGAGAAGATCCTTGCCAAACACGGCGGTCGGGATCACGTTGATGCAGGAGACAACGTATGGGTCGATGTCGATGTGTTAATGACACACGATGTGTGCGGCCCCCCTGCAATCGGAATTTTCAAGAAAGAATTTGGTGACGATGCCCGTGTCTGGGACAAGGAGAAACTTGTCATCATCCCGGATCACTACATTTTTACCAAGGACAAATACGCCAACCGGAACGTCGATATTCTGCGTGCTTTTTCGGCCGATCAGGACCTCCCCTATTTCTATGATGTCGGGACCGACCGATACAAAGGGGTTTGCCATATTGCGCTCGCAGAGGAAGGATTCACGCGACCCGGCGAAGTACTCTTCGGAACCGATTCCCACACCTGTACCGCCGGAGCATTCGGACAGTTTGCAACCGGGATCGGGAACACGGATGCCGCATTCATCATGGGCACGGGTCAGCTCTGGGTCAAAGTACCCGAGACGATGCGATTTGAATTTTACGGGGAGAAGATGCCACCATACCTCATGGCCAAAGATCTGATTCTCCAGATCATCGGAGACATTGGAACGGACGGTGCCACCTACCGTGCGATGGAATTTGCCGGCCCCGGCATCTCGGCCTTGACCATCGAAGACCGAATGACCATCACGAATATGGCCATCGAAGCCGGTGGAAAGAACGGAATCATCGAAGTGGATGATCTCACGCGAGAGTATGTCGAAGCACGAACCGACAAGCCGTACGAGGTCGTTCAGAGCGACGAGGACGCCACGTACCACAGTGTACGGAAGTACAACTTGGCAGAAATGGTCCCGATGGTCGCCAAACCGCACAGTCCGGACAACAAAGCGACCGCCGAAGAGCTCAAAGGGACCAAGATTACCCGATCCTACATCGGGTCCTGTACGGGGGGCAAGCTCTCCGACTTTGTCGCTGCAGCCGAATTGATTGACGGAAATCCGCTCAAAGTCGATACCTACATCGTCCCGGCAACGACACAAATTGCCAAGGGACTGGAAACCGAGCTTGTCAACGGAAAACCGCTCATTCAGATCTTCGAAGAAGCGGGTTGCAAACTCGGGCAAGCCTCATGCGCTGCCTGTCTCGGAGGCCCGGAAGACACCTTCGGACGCCTCAACACCGACGAAGTATGTATCTCGACAACCAACCGGAACTATCCGGGCCGCATGGGGTCCAAACAGGCACAAGTCTACCTTGCCTCACCCTACACGGCGGCAGCTTCTGCCATTACCGGAGAGATTACCGACCCGCGAGAGTTCATTACCGAACCGGTCGCCTGAAGGCCAAATTTTAACTGTGACGACCCTGCATTATGATCAAAGGAAAAGCCTTCGTATTGGGCAAAAACATCGATACGGATCAGATCATCCCGGCTGCACACCTTGTATACAGTCTCGATGATCCGGAAGAACGCAAGTTTTATGGACGCTATTCCCTTTCCGGAGTACCGAAAGCGGAGTCCGGACTACCAAAAGGGAATATTCCCCTGGTTCGGGACGACGAATTCGAGAGTGACTTTACGATCGTGGTTGCCAGCTCCAACTTTGGTTGCGGCTCCTCCCGTGAACACGCACCGGCATCCATGCAGATCGCCGGAATCCGGGCGATCATTGCCGAGAGTTATGCGCGGATCTTCTACCGAAACTGTGTGGATGGCGGCTTCGTCATCCCTTACGAGAGTGTGAAGGATTTGAGTGAGGATGTCGAAACCGGTGACGAGCTGGAGATCGACCCGGACAAACTGGAACTACGCAACATTACCCAAGAGAAGACCTACCCGATCAAGGGGCTGGGAAGCGTGGCAGATATTGTACATGCGGGTGGAATCTTTGAATATGCACGGCAAGAAGGAATGGTGAGTAGATAGTATGACCAAAAAAACGATTGTGACGTTGCCCGGGGATGGAATCGGACCGGAAGTTGTCCGAGGCACCCTGCCGATTCTGGAAAAAGTTGCTGCTGAATTAGGGCTTGAACTTTCATTCGATGAATACGCGTTCGGCGGAACCTCCTACGACCAGCATGGGACCCCTGCGACCGATGAAGCCATTGATGCCGCCAAATCTTCCGACGCCGTCCTTTTGGGCGCTGTCGGTGGAGAGAAGTGGGATCCACTCACGGGTGCCGACCGGCCCGAGTCCGGTCTCTTGCGAATCCGGGCAGAGTTGGGTGTGTATGCCAACTTCCGACCCGTTAAAGTCTGGGACGAGCTGGCTCATGCATCGACGTTGAAAGAGGACGTAATCAAAGGCGTCGACATTCTGATTATTCGCGAATTGACCGGTGGAATCTACTTCGGGAAGCCACGGGAAACCGTTCTCGATGTCGAAGATCCCTATTCATTTGATACCATGCGGTACTCCCGGTCCGAAATCCGTCGAGTGGCCAACAAAGCATTTGAGGCAGCTCGTCTTCGTGACGGGCGCGTCTGCTCGGTAGACAAGGCCAATGTACTGGGTAGCTCGCGTTTCTGGAGAGACACGGTCATCGACTTTGCCAAGGAGCAAGCGGGCGTCGAGCTTTCCCACATGCTGGTAGACAACGGTGCCATGCAGCTGGTCCGCAACCCGCGTCAGTTTGACGTGTTGCTCACATCCAATCTCTTTGGAGATATTCTCAGCGATGAAGCTGCCATGCTCACCGGATCCATTGGCATGTTGCCGTCAGCCAGTCTGGGAGACGGTGCCGGACTCTACGAACCTGTGCACGGATCGGCTCCCGACATTGCCGGACAAGACAAGGCAAATCCGCTGGCAACCATCGCTTCGGCCGCGCTACTCTTCCGCTACTCGTTGAATCAGGAAGAGGCCGCGCAATGGATCGAACGGGCCATTGAAAAAACCCTTGCCGACGGATTCCGAACCGGCGACATCACCACCGGATCCGACGACGAGACGGTTCTGGGCACCACCGACATGTCCAAACAAGTATTGAGTGCACTCGACCAGACCCGAGCGTAATGGTAAAGATCAATGTTCGAAAGCTTGATCAAGACAAGCATATGGAGGCCTCCAATGAAGAGGGAGGATCCATCCGATTGGACGGCAGTCGTTCCATCGGTGGCCTGGACGGAGGGATGAGCCCGATGCAACTGCTGTTGGCCGCCTCGGGCGGATGCAGCATGATTGACATCGTCGGCATACTCAACAAACAGCGCCAGCCTCTCGAAGCGATCGAAGTGGATGTAGACGGCGATCGGCAGGATGTCGAGACGTGGTCAGAGTACAAGACCATCCACCTGCATTTCACATTGACGGGAGATCTGGACGAGAAGAAAGTTGCCAAAGCGATCGAGCTCTCCATTGGAAAGTACTGCAGCGTATCCAAAACTCTGGAGAAAAGCTCCAGCATTACCCACAGCTTCGAGATCATACGGGAGTAACCGAGACGCATGTCTGACCGACACCCTGAAACCGATGCAATTCGAACACAGACAGCAACCACTGGTGAGCGAGAGCACTCCACACCCCTCTACCTGACCTCAAGCTATCTGTTTGATTCCACCGAGCAAGCTCGTGCCCTTTTTGCCAACGAAGAGCAGGGGAATGTCTACAGCCGCTACTCCAATCCCAATACCAGCGAGTTCATCGAAAAGATGTGCCGGCTCGAGGGTGCCGAAGCCGGTGTTTCGACCGCCAGCGGGATGGCCGCTGTCTTTTCCAGCATGGCAGCCCTCTTGAATCAGGGCGACCATCTGATTGCTTGTCGATCTGTTTTCGGTTCGACCCATCAGATTTTCAATCAGATCTTCCCTCGCTGGGGCATCGAACACACCTATGTGGATCTGGACCAGACCGACAAGTGGGAAACGGCCATCCGGCCGGAAACACGGCTGCTCTATCTGGAAACGCCAACCAATCCGGGTCTCGGTATCATCGATCTGAAGTGGGCATCCAAACTTGCCAACGAACACGATCTCATCCTGGTGGTCGACAACTGTTTTGCCACACCCTGGCTGCAGAAACCGATCGAGTTCGGAGCCGATCTGGTCGTTCACTCGGCAACCAAATTCATTGATGGTCAGGGACGAACCCTGGGAGGCGTGATCGTGGGACAGGCCGATCTCATCGAACGGATTCAGAGTTTCACCCGCCACTCCGGACCTGCACTCTCCCCGTTCAACGCCTGGCTCTTCAGCAAAAGTCTCGAGACTCTCCCGGTCCGAATGGATCGCCACTGTGACAACGCCGAAGCCATTGCAAAAGCTCTGGACGATCACTCCTCGATTGAACGAGTGATCTACCCGTTTCACAAGAGTCATCCGCAGCGGGAATTGGCAAAAAAGCAGATGAAACGGGGAGGCGGAGTCGTCTGCATCGAAGTCTCCGGCGGATTCGAACAGGCACAAAACCTGATTGACCGACTTCAAATGCTCTCCCGATCGGCGAACCTGGGCGATACGAGAACCATTGTGACCCATCCGGCCTCGACCACTCACTCCAAACTGACAGAAGAGGAGCGTGCATTGGTCGGAATCTCCAACGGCTTGGTTCGTATAGCCGTTGGCTTGGAGCATCCGGAAGATATCCTGAAAGATCTGGATCAGGCGTTACGCTAACGACCTACCCTCATTCCTCCCCTCTACCAGATACTCTCTACGACATGCTCACCGACAGATACGATCCACTTCTTGGGTTCAACCCCTTTCTAACCTTCTAAAAGGCAACCGGTTGTGTCCACGCCACCTCTCGATCTCCTTCCTGAAACGGATTCGGGTGCAGCTTCGTCGACCGCACTCGTGCCCGCACATAGAGCTCTTCTCCGGTGAGTTCATACCGGGCAGTCGACCCTTCACTTGACTGGAATACCCGTCCGATTTCATCCTTGTACGTTCGGGTTGCCCGCATCTCTTCCCCGTCCTCGTCCAGAACCGGGTCGCTGGAGATATCATGCTCCCGATCCGTTCCGATAAATTCAATCGTATAGTCAACCCCTTCCTCAGGTTCCACCTCGACGACATAGGCCCCGTCCTCCATTCCAAAATTTCTCAACTCCACCCCCGAAGTGGAATAGAACTCTCCGCCAAGCATCGATGTAATCACCGACTCCGGCGTAAGGTACGGCGCACGTACCATCACCCATCCCCTGCCCGGCATCGCTGTTTCATTCTGGCTGTTCTCGTAGTGGTGAGTATCATCCACCGCCAAGCCGTACATCACATCCATGTCGAAATGACCCAGTCTCAGAGTCAGGATGATGTCCCAAAATTTATCCAGGTCTACATGATTCTCGTCCCCGTAGTTCTCTACCCCCCGATGACCGTTGAATACCTCGAAAAACTGTAGCCCGTCAATCGCTGCCAACTCTTCTGCCGTAATCGCATAGTGGAAATTTGGATGGTTCACATGTGGAAAGACCATCTGACCTGTCTCGTGATGATGCTGATGGACCGCATCCACATTGTTCTGAACAATCTCCTGTGTCGAGTCCCCTCCCTGCGGAGGGATGAAATAGAGGGTGTTGTGCGCATTCACATGCACCACATTCCGGTCGGTAATCTCCTGTCCCTGAATCATCATGAACTCCCCGGCCTCTTCAAACAAGTGTCGATACTCATGAATCGGCTTGAGCCGTACCTCCAGCGTATCCTCCCGCACTCGTTGTTCGACCCACCCCTCGCCAAACTCCTCCAGATAACGCTGCACCAGGGTCTCGCCACCTGCAGATTGAATGTGCCCGTTATGCTCGGGCTGAACCCATTGTTCCCCTTGCTGAAAAATGTTGTGATCCGAAAAGGTGAGAAAATCATACCCGTTCTCCTTGTACCATCGAGCGACCTGCTCCGGAAAATGGTCCCCGTCACTCCAAAGGGTATGTGTGTGAAGGTTCCCGCGCCACCACTGCATCTCACCGCTCCAGGGGGCAGAAATGCCGTTCTCTTCGGGTGGAACCGGTTCGCTCGGTTCCGTACTGCAAGAGAGGAGCCCGAGGACCAGCAGACCCAGCAGAAATCCGATCGCAAGGGGTGTGAGTATCGTCGAGAAACTGAATCTGTTGGATGTAAAAGGGAATCGAATCATGCGGACAGGGTTGGTTTGGGAGAATCTTTGAATCTCGGTGGTATGGAGAGGCTCTTCAGCGAGCTTCAAAGGACATACGAGCCAAACCAATATAGAGAAGCATCCTCGTTCCCTCAAACAGCCCGTGATCATGAAATTGTCACCAATTTCAAAACCCACAGACATGACAGGCCCAAACGGACCGAGCCAACGTTGTGAGATATCGTATGAAATGGTCGGGGCGACAGGATTTGAACCTGCGACCTCATCGTCCCGAACGATGCGCGCTACCGAGCTGCGCCACGCCCCGAGGGAACTCCCCATCCACCGATGTGGAGAGGGAGTAAGAATACAGGAGTTTTACGCAATATGAGTAATGAGCTCTGCAGTCCGTGCAGAATACCCGGCCTCATTGTCGTACCATCCGATCACTTTGACCAGTTTGCCGTCCACTTTGGTGCATCCGCTGTCGAAAATACACGAATGCGGGTTTCCAAGGATGTCGGTCGACACCAACTCCAGCTCGGAGTACTCCAGAATCCCTTTCATCGGTCCGGATGCCGCCTTCTTGAACGCATTGTGAACCTCTGCTTCGGTTACATCCTTCTTTACAACAGCTGTAAAGTCGGTCAATGAACCCGCCGGAACCGGAACCCGAACGGCACCGCCGTCCAGCTTGCCATCCAAATGTGGAAGAACCAGGCCAACAGCCGCAGCAGCGCCCGTAGTGGTCGGGATAATGTTGTGCGCAGCAGCACGTGCGCGACGAAGATCCTTGTGCGGACCGTCCACAATCTGCTGATCACCGGTATACGCATGAACCGTGGTCATAAACCCTTTCTCGATTCCGAATGCGTCATCCAACACTTTGACCATCGGGGCCAGACAGTTGGTGGTACAACTGGCATTGGAGTAAATCTGGAATTTGCTCTCGATCTCCTTCTCGTTGACACCCAATACGATCGTTTTGACATCGCCACTTCCCGGTGCCGAAATGATCACTTTCTTGGCGCCTGCTTGAATATGTTTGGACGCGGTCTTGTCGTCCCGGAAAATACCGGTGGATTCGACGACAACCTCGGCTCCGAGTTTTCCCCAGGCCAAATTGGCCGGATCCCGCTCGGCAGAGATGGCGATCTTCATCCCGTCAATCACCAGATTGTCCCCTTCAGCTTTGACTTCACCCGGCCAGATGCCGTGAACCGAGTCGTATTTGAAAAGGTGAGCAAGTGTCTTTGCATCGGTGAGGTCATTGACACCCACGATTTCAATTTGATCTTTTTGATACGTGAGAATGGATCGGGTTACCAATCGGCCGATTCGACCAAACCCGTTAATACCTACTTTTATTTTGGACATATCTGTCGTTCTTTTCAAGATTAAGATGAAAACGCACTACAGCCTTACTTAAATCACCCTAAAATAGGGCTTATTCCCCAGTTTATCCATTTTGACAGGAGTCAGAGATACCTCCGCATATCGTATGGAAAAGCGGTTGCACCGAGACGGGCTACCGGATATAGGTCATCTTCAAGGTCTGAATGTACCGACTTCCATTCGTTCCCTGTGCGACCATTCGATAGAAGTAGATTCCGCTGGCAAGCCGATAATGGATCGACCTGAATAGAATTTACTGTAAAGAGAAAAGGGAGGAGATTATGTTTGTAAACGTAAGAGTATTTACTCATCCAAGTCTACATCGTCGGGAAGCTCTTCGTCATCTCCCATGACATCATCAATATCGGAGTCGCCCTCGTCCTCTTCCACATCATCGGCTGGAACCGCGTGTACCGGGGGCTTGGTTGCAGCCCGGGCACCTGCCCGTTTCAGAAGCATGGCGATATCGGTGTTGTCGTTGTCCAGTGCAATATTGAGCGCCGTATCCCCATTCTTGTCCTTGAGCCGGACATTCGCACCTTGATCTATCAGGAATTTTACCACTTCGGTATGCCCTTCCCGGGCAGCGAGCATGAGAGCTGTCTGTCCCCATCGCTGCTGTGCATTTACACTTGCGCCTCGATCGACCAGCAGCTTGACCGCCTCGAGACGTCCTTCGCGGGATGCAATAATCACTGCAAGATCACCAATCGGGACATCTTCCCCCAACAGGTACGTCATGACCTCCAAATGACCGTTCTCGGCAGCTCGATTCAGGGCTGTCCCCCCCATTCGGGTTTCGGCTTTGGGATCGGCCCCTTTTTCCAGCAGAAATCGGACCAACTCCAGGTGGTTGTTTTCAGCTGCGAGCATAAGTGCGGTCTCCCCGCTTTTGCTGGATTCGTCTATGGAGACTCCCTTTTCGAGGAGACCCTGTACAACATTGAGTTCACCATTCTGCGCAGCCGTCAAAAGGGCAGGTCGTTCCATAACATACGGAGTTGATTCAAGCGTTCAGCATCCCGGCAACCGGGCTTTCGGGCGAAAGGTAGGTTTCAAAATCATTGCGAACAAGCCTTGCAGACAGGGAATCGACTACTTGAATCCGGGATCAAATGAATAGCTGTTGGCGAAATCTTTTCCGGAAATCCGACCTTTGCCTGGTAGTTTCAAATCCTTGATTTCGACGGTTCCGGTTCGACAACCGACCAACAGATATCGCCCTTCGGCAAAAATCAGTTCTCCAGGCATGAGATCGATCTCCGGTCCCCGTCGTGCTCGAAGAATGTGCACCGTTTGATTCCCATAGAGTGTCCAGGCTCCCGGGTGGGGAATCATCGAGCGAATGTGATTGTAGACGGCCTCCGCATCCTCTTTGAATTCGATGTGTGCATCGTCCCGGAACAGTTTCGGAGCTTCCGACGCCAACGCACTCTCCTGTGGGGCAGGATCTACCTTGCCTGCCGCGATTTGGTCGATACTCTCGACAAGAAGATCGGCACCGACATGTCGCAACCGTTCATAAAGCTCTCCGGTGGTTTCGTCAGGATCAATACGTACTTCCGTCTGCTCGATCACAGCTCCCGTATCCACCTCTTTCTCCAGGAAGAAAACCGTACAACCGGTCTCGTACTCTCCATTACGAATGGCCCAGTGGATGGGTGCCGCTCCGCGATAGCGAGGAAGCAAAGAGGCGTGCAAATTGATCGCACCCCGGCTTGGAATGGAGAGCAGGGTATCCGGAAGAATTCGGAATGCGACCACCACCAAGAGGTCCGGTTTTAGTTTTTGAAGCTCTGCTGCAAGTGCAGGATCGTTTGTCTCCTCGATATCACCCGTTGGAAGGCCCAACTCCAATGCTTTCGCTTTCACGGCCGTCGGTTGTGTCTCCGACCCACGCCCGCGACGGCGATCCGGATTGCTGTAGACCTTGAGAATCTTGTGATCCGAATCGTTTAAAGCTTCCAGGGAGGGAACGGCAAATTCAGGAGAACCCATGAAGACGACCCGAAGGGGTCTCTTTCCACGAACCATCCCCGAAAGCCTCTTCAGAAACCCGTTCATACCCTCTCACCGCCTCTTGGAACCAGTGGATAGGTGGTCTCTACACGTCCCGAGTCAATCTTCTCGAGACGTGATTTGTGAAGTCGACGCTTGAACGCACTCAAATAGTCCAGGAAAAGCTTTCCATCCAGATGGTCCAGCTCGTGCTGAATAACACGCGAGGTCCACCCTCGAAACGTCTCCTCTTTTACCTGAAGCGACGCATCCAGATAGCGCACATGAATCTCGTCGGGTCGCTTCACCTTGTCGCGAACATCCGGAATACTCAGACAGCCCTCCTCAAGCTCGACCAGCTCCTCACCGAAATTCAGAATTTCCGGATTCATGAAAACCATCGGTCCGTAATCCGGCTCGTCAAGCTCCTCGGTGATCGGATCGGCGTCCATGACAAATACACGCTGGACGATCCCGATCTGAGGCGCGGCCAACCCCACGCCCTCTGCCGTCTCCATCGTCTCCATCATATCCTCGACGAGACCTTGCAGCGTCCTGTCTTTCGGATCCACGGGTGGGCAGACCTCCCGTAAAACCGGGTCATTCCATGTAACAATGGGTCGTACACTCATGCAACTTCATCCCCCACTTGATTTCATGTAGTGATGCAGGATGAGCACGGCAGCTGCCTGATCCAACATCCCTTTCTCGGCTCGCTTGTTTCGGGGAACCCCCGTTTCAATGAGCAATTCCATCGCCTGTTGCGAGCTGTACCGCTCGTCTACCTGCTCGACAGGTATCCCCGGAAACGTCTTCTCCAATTGGTTGACAAAACGGGAAACCATACGGGTACTCTCTCCCTCCCGTCCATCGCTGTGAAGTGGCCAGCCCACCACAAATGCGGCCACCGGGCCCTCTTTGACGATCTCGCCGATCCGGTCCATCACCTCGGCCGGTGACCATGTGGCTACCGGGTTCACCGAGAGTTGAAGCGGATCGGTTCGGGCCACACCGATCCGTTTGACCCCCACATCCACTCCAATCAATCGCCCTGAAACCGACACTATCCCTCGGCCTCTTCGAGCTCCTCGAGTGGTTGGCGCAAAAACTCCTTGAGTCGCTTGCTCGGCTTGAAATGGGTCTTGCGATGCGCCGGCACATAAATCACTTCATTGGTCTTCGGATTGCGTGCTTTCGGTTTTGCCTTGGTCTCTTTGACTTCAAACACGCCAAAATCCCTCAACTCGATCCGACACGTTGGATCGGCATCCATCAACGTACCACGAACGGCTCCAATCACCGAATCCACCCACGGCTCAGCCTGATTCAGGGGTACATCCATCGATTCTGCGACTCGTCGAACGATATCTCGTTTGGTATAGGTCATCTCTTGTATCGGGTCTTCGCCTGCAGTTGCCATACCCTGTGCATCTGATAATCAGGCATTTTCTTCCAGTTTCAATCAGAACCCAAATATAACTGTTTTTACTCTACTTGGACAGGAAGAAAACGAGGAATGATCCGTTGTGCATCCTCTTGTTTCTTTTACCGATAAATCGATTCCATCCAGGAAACCCATTTCAAGCTCCTCCTGTGCCAACGTATACCGCCCCCTCGTCTACACATCGTCACCTCCAGGCTCCCAGTCCATGAGATTAATCGTAGCGAACCACGGTGCGAATTCCATCGACCTTCCGAACCCGTTGGATGATTCGATCCAGATGATCCAGATCCTCGACATACATGGTCAGAATTCCTTCAAACATTCCGCTGTCACTATTCACATTGATACTCTTCATATTGGTCTTCAATATACGGGATAGCACATCGGTCAGGTCGGTCACCAATCCGACACGATCCTCGCCAATCACCTTGATGGCACCCAAAAACTGAGAATCGATCTGATGGGCCCAGTCCACATTGATGATTCGCTCACCGTCGGTTCGTATCAGATGGTTTGCATTCTTGCAGGACGTGCGGTGAATCTTCACATCTCCGTTCCGACTGATGAATCCGATGACGTCGTCTCCCGGTATCGGATTGCAACAGTTCGCATAGGCATATTTGACGTTGGTAATTTCTCCCTGAATCAATAGATCATCTGATCCACTCTGTCGGGCAGACGAGATAAACTTCTTCTGAAACTCCTCCTCGCTCACGTGCTCGGGTTCTACGCTGTCAGACTCGGGAACCCGTCCTTTGCTTTTGTACTTCCGGACGGCATCGTAGAGATCATTGACATCGAAGCGGGCGCGGCCAATCTCGTAGAATATCTCCTGTAGCGAGTCGAACTCCAGCTTTCGGGCCACCTTCATCAGCTCTTGTTCAGAGATCTTTACCTTGCCTCGCGAAAGCCGTTTCTCCCAAACTTCGCGACCCTGATCGGCAATATCGCGCTCCTTCTGCTTGATGAACTGCCGAATCCTGGATTTTGCCTTGTGGGTAACCACATCGTGAATCCAGTCCGGATTCAAATTGATCTTTTTACCAGACAAAATTTCGACCTGATCACCCACCTCCAGTTTTTGGCGCAGTGGAACCATTTTCCCGTTCACCTTGGCCGCCATCGCCCGTTCACCGATCTCGCTGTGGATCTCGAACGCGAAATCGATGCAGGAACTGCCCTTCGGCAAGGTCTTCAGCTCTCCATCCGGCGTAAAGACGTAAATTTCGTGCTGATAGAGGTTCAGCTGAAAATCTTTTACAAATTCGGTCGCCGCATCGGGCCTTGGATTGTCCAATACATCCCGAACCCAATGGACAAACCGGTCAAGAGAGGTATTCTCAGCCGATCCCTCCTTGTACTTCCAGTGGGCTGCCACCCCTTTTTCGGCGATCGTATCCATGCGACGGGTCCGGATCTGAACCTCGACCTTTCGCCCCTTTTGGGTAATCACCGTCGTATGAAGAGACTGATAGCCGTTGGCTTTCGGCACGGAAATAAAATCACGAAACCGTTGTGGAATGGGGGTGTACCAATCGGTAATAATGGAATAGACCCGCCAGCAATCTTCTTTCGAATGCGGATCTTCCAAAATAATACGGATGGCAAACAGATCGTAGATCTCCTCGAAAGGTTTCTGTTGCCGCTGCATCTTCCGATAGATCGAGTAGAGATGTTTGGGACGCCCTTTGATCTCGAATTTGAAGTTCATCTTCGACAGCTCATCCTCGATCGGATGCATGAACTCCTCGATAAACTGCTCGCGAGAACCACGCTTCTCCTTCAGCTTGCGAGCGATGTATCGGTAAGAGTTTACGTCCGTCACCTTGAAGCAGAGGTCCTCAAACTCATTCTTCACTTCGAAGAGACCGAATCGGTGTGCAAGTGGAGCATAAAGCTCCATCGTCTCGCTGGCAATTTTAAGCTGTTTTTCTCGGGGGAGGTGATCGATGGTGCGCATGTTGTGCAACCGATCGGCAAACTTGATCAGAACCACTCGGATGTCCTCGGCCATGGAGAGGAGCATCTTCATAAATGTCTCGGCCTGCTTGGTATCCCGGCTTTCAAAGACTCCGGCGATTTTGGTCACCCCGTCGATGATATGGGCAACCGTCTGTCCAAACAGCTCGTGAATGTCCTCCAGTGTCACCGATGTATCTTCCACGGTATCGTGCAACAGTGCAGCCGCAACCGACTCATCATCAATGCTCATGTCCTGTGCAACAATACGGGCAACCTCCAACGGGTGCAGGTAGTAGGGCTCCCCGGAAGCACGCGTAATGCCGTCGTGGGAAAAGTAACAGAGGCGAAAGGCACGCGATATCAGATCTTCATCGACTTCATGAAGATGTTCACGACACAGCTCTACCAATTCGGCCAGACCCTGGCTGGGAACCGGTGGCATGTCGGCCGTCTGGAAATCCTCAATGATATTGATACTCGCTTTTCCCATTCATGTACTGCCGGTGCATCCGGTCTGTAAAAGTGGAAGGAATGAAAAAGGCGACCCCGGGACGAGTCGCCTTTGTATAAGAACCGTAAATCAGCGCGTTAAAATTCCAGCGTCACACCAAAGGCCCACCGGCTGTTCTGATTTGAATAAAACTGATCGTCCTCGAAGTGACGAACAAACCGGTACTCCACGAACGGCTTGAGCATGGGCAATGTCGTCAACTGTACGCCCGTGAAGACGTTCCAGTAGAAGTAGTCTTCGTCGAATTCTCCGTTCTGTGTGCCCTGTTCCACAGCTTTGAAACTCTCGCTCCCGATCCCCATTCCAGCGTAGGGTGAAATCAGGCCCAGAGGAACCCCTCCGGTAGCTGCCAAACCAAAATCGTAGCTGTCCATCTCCGTCGTTACAGTCCCTCCCCCAAAGTCAAAACTGTTCTCCTCGCTAAAGTAGCTGAAATGTCCACGCAGCTTGAGATCGACCAGGGGAACCATGTTCAAAATTCCTTGTTCGATCCGTAGACCAAAGCCATTTTCCGGCGAAATATCCCGCGTTTCAAACGAAGCGCCGATTCCGGTCTGGGCGGCGGCCTTCTCCATTGGCACACTCACCAACAGCAACAACAGTGGAAGGATCCAAATTCCTGTTCGTCCTCGAAGTTGATCACTCATCTCGTATCTCCCGTTTGTTTTGATTCGATCTTGTCTGCCTCTCTGTCCGTTCCCGTCCAGATAAAGGCACCTTCTCTCATTGACACCCTGGCATGGCCCGTCTCATACAACCCGGTACGGGTCCAATTATTCCGCTTCGGTCGAGGATTGGCTGCTTGTTGCCTGGTTCAGCCACATTTTCTCCAAACTTCGATAAAGCTGGTCACTGGTAATTGGTTTGACAAGATAATCAATATAGTTGGTTTGGGCGGCATCCTCCCGATTCTGTTGGTCGGAGTTCCCGGTAATGTATATGGCCGGAATATCCAGGGTTTGCTGCATAATGTAAACCGCCTTCGTCCCCAGAATCCCCTCGCCCAGATAAATATCGGCGATAATCAGGTCCACCGGGTGATTCTTGACCAACTCGAGAGCCTCTTCACCGGTACGAGCCCGATGAGTATTCTCGATTCCAACGCGTTTGAGCATCAGTTCCAGGCTCAAGGTCAGGATCATGTCATCCTCCATAATCAGGACGGATTTATTCGGAAATCGTACACTCTGATGTTGTTGCATGGCTAATTGGCTGCGATTAAATAAATGAGCTACTGGACCCTTTCACGTCCGCTTTAAAGAACCGAATGCACATTTCGTCGGATCTGTCCGGGCTCACGTGACAGTGAGCGTTTAGTTGATTCAGCAATACACTCAAGACCCTTGCATTGAATCCTTCCGGATCCTCGTCAATGAATTTGACCATTGGATATCCGGGAATTCCGAATCGGATACGAACTTCCTCGCCCTCTTGGTCCAACGAGAGGTAGGGATCTGCCGAATACCGATGATTGGAAAATTCGGCCAAATTGAATAATTCGTTCAATATCAGACCCGCTGTTACGGCTTGATTTACGTTCAACCGAACGTGTTCGACCTTCAGAACCAGCTCTCTCCCACGTCCAATCGCCTGCTTTTGCCACGAATCCGACATACTCATAATGTAGAGATCCAGATGGACACGTAAAAGATCGTCTTGCTCATACTCATAGACAACTTCTCCGTCCAACCAGACCGGAATGGTCCCGAGAAGCACCGGAATCTCCAGGCCCTCCTTACTACATCTTAACGTTTCCCGCTGAACCGTTGTTCCCGATAAAGTTTGCCCGGTAAACTCTTTCTCTTCTTCATCGAGCCCGTCGGGAATCAACAGTTCGTCCACATTGCGGCCGTATGCCTCGTCGTGTGACTCCTGCATCTCCTTATTGGAGCAAACCAGTGGCAGTCATGCCAAAATAACTACCCAAAATTATCCCGAACCGGACCGGAATCCTATTTGATCCTTTTAATCTTGGCAGATCCCCGCTATACAATCCCGACAGATTTTGTACCATTCAAGTGGCGTGGGTCCAATTTTTTACCGAATCGGGCCCGCACGATCCAATGCAATCATCCAGAGGAGAGGTATCATGATCAAGCAAATTCTAGTCGCCCTGGATCCAGACCAGGACACCAACGTGGCCATCCGCTACTCCATCTCGCTGGCCAAACGGTTTCAGGCGCATGTCACAGGACTGGCCGTGGTGGATGTGAGTAATATACCCATTCATACCGGATCCGGAACCCTGGACATGGAGTACTACGGCCAGGAAATATGGGACAGTCTGACCCGGGAGACCAGGGATGTGGCCCAAGAGCTTCTGGACAACTTCCGGAGTGAAGCCCGAAAAGCAGGCGTCTCTCACCACACCGTGGAGAGAGAGGGAGCCTCTTGGGAACGAATTGTCTACGAGACCCGATTCCATGATCTGCTCATCATCGGACGGGATGCGCGCTTCTTCTACAACGAACCGGAGCGGGATACACGCACGTTGGCAAAAGTGGTCAAAAATGGTGTGGGACCCACCTTGGTGGTTACCGACGAGTACCACGAGGTCGAAACCCTGATGGTCGCCTGTGACGGTTCACCGGCCAGTGCCCGCTCCATCAAGAGCTTTGTTCACCTGCTGCCTTACGGTCACGACATCAAGATTGAAATGGTCTACGTCCAGCACCCGAACATCGGTAACGAGGAGGATCCGGTCCTTCTCGATCTGGAACGGCTGGAGGCCTATCTTCGACGCCACTCGTTTCACAAAATTGTACGGGAAGTGGTCAAAGGAGAGGATCCCGCGAAAACATTGCTTGAATTACAGACAGAGCGAAAACCCGACCTCCTGCTCATGGGCGCTCACTCGGTGTCTGCCCTGCGACGCGTAACGTTCGGATCCAATACCCATTCACTCATTACGGAGTCCAACGTTCCACTGTTTATGGCTCCGTAACGGCAAATCAAATGAACAACAAAGGTGTGGAGCAGATCGAATTCACCATTTTGGGCGGCGGTGTGGCCGGTCTGGCGCTGGCCGGTGCGTTGGCAAATCGCGGGATTTTTGCACGGGTCGTTGATCCGGCACTCGGGGATCCGAATACCGAATTGCCGGTGGGAATGGTCAACCCGGCCATGGGTAGACGGGCCAAACCGGGGTGGCACGGGGAGGCGTGTTGGCAGGCTCTGCGAACACGAGTAGACGGGTTGGCACGGTGGCGGGGGGTGGAGCCTCCGGTTCAAGATGGCGGAATACTCCGCCCTGCCCTCACTGAAAAGAGAGAGTCGCTCTACCGGGAATCGCTCGAGAAATATGACTGGACCAGGGAACAGATGGAGTGGCTCACACCCGAAGAGGTCGCCCGGCGTTACCCGCATCTCCCCGCCGTCAAGGGCGCACTACTTGTCAAACATGGGTATTCGATTCATGTCCGGGACTATTTATCGCTCTACCGTGATTGGCTCCGGGAGCAAGGGGTGGATTTTCGAACCGAAACGGGGAGCTACGATTGGACACCGGGAGAAAAAACCGTCATGGTCCGATTGAATCGTGGCGAAAGCTTTCGAACCAATCGACTCATCGTTGCCACCGGCGCATCGAGCGGCACGTTACCCGGGTGGAACACACTTCCGCTCCACCTGGTGAAAGGTGAAATGGTTCGTTACCGGTCATCCGTGCCCCTTCCCTGGAAGACCACAATCGCCGGTGGAGGGTTTGTTGTTCGACGCGGGAAGCAGGAGATCATCACCGGATCCAACTACAATCACAACGCAGCAGATACCACCCCCTCTGTCGGAGCACGCAAACGAATCGAAACCAAGTTGGCAGAGCTTCTTCCCGGCCTGGTCCCTTCTCTCGAATGGGTCGATCAATGGGCTGGATTCCGAATTACAACCCCGGACCGGTTTCCCGTCGTCGGACTCCATCCAGAGTGGCCATCTCTGGGTATTTTCAGTGGACTCAACTCCCGTGGACTGCTCTTCTCCGAATGGATCGGTGAGCTGTTAGTCCGGCAACTTCTTGACGGGGAGGATCTTCCGGAAGATATTCGGGCAGATCGGTTTTTTAATCCGTGACGTCTACCGCTGGTCGCCCGGCAGGCGCACCAGATTGAACCAGAACTCCTCAATGGATCCAACGGCCGAGAGAAACTGCTCTACATCGACCGGTTTGGTGATGTAACAGTTGGCATGATGGTCGTAAGAGAGTTTGATATCGCGTTCAGAGGAGGAGGTCGTGAGCATGATGACCGGGATGTGACGCGTCTGTTCGGACTCCTTGATCGCCTGAAGCACTTCGTGCCCGCTTTTGAGCGGAAGATTCACATCCAGCAAGACCAAATCGGGAGGCGAAACATCCTCGTACGCCCCTCTCTGAAACAGAAAGTCGATCGCGTCCCGGCCATTGCGAACGACTGTGATGGTATTGACAACTTTGCCTTCGGCCAGGGCTTCCCGGGTGAGCAGGATATCCCCCTCGTTGTCTTCGACCAATAGGATATGAACATTCGTCATTGTATGTCGGGTTGGTTGTCGGATTGTGCCGGAAACTGGATGCGAAAGGAACTCCCTTCTCCGGGTATGGATGTCACCGTGATTTGCCCTTTCAGCTGCCGCACCATCTTTTGGACGATGGCCAGTCCGATGCCGGTCCCTTCATACTCATCGGCTCTGTGAAGTCTCTGAAAGATGACGAATATTTTATCCAAATACTCCTCTTCCATCCCCAATCCGTTGTCCGTAACCTCGAGTTCCCACCCATCATCAAGAATCCGGGTAGAGATGGTGACTTCGGGCGGTACGCCGTCCCGATGATATTTCAGAGAGTTGGAGAGTAGATTTTGTAGAATCTGCTTTAACAACACCGGGTCTGACTGAACAGTTCGGCCCGTTCGAAAATCAGTTTTCAACATCCCGTTGGTTGCATCGACCCGCGACTGCAGCGCCTGCCAGGCTCGACGAGTGACCGACTCCAGATCGACCTCTCGATCAGGATCCGTGGATTCACCTGCCCGCGAGTAGTCCAAAAGGTCCAGAATGACTTGCCGCATTCGGGTCGCTCCGTCCACTGCAAAATGCATATACAGACGGCTCGAATCGTCCAGATTCTCGCCCAGATGTTTCTCCAGTTTACTCAGAAAATTTGTGACCATGCGCAGGGGTTCCTGGAGATCGTGCGAAGCGACATAGGCGAACTGCTCGAGCTCTTTGTTTATCAGTTCCAGTTTCTCGGAATGATCCTGAAGCTGTCGGTTCAAATCACGCATCTCCTGTTCAGCTTCCTTGCGTTCGGTGACGTCCCGAAAATAGATTGACAGTCCATCGTCTGACGGGTAGGCGGTTACTTCGAGCCAGAAACCGGCGGTTGGATAGAACTCCTCGAACCGGGCAATCTCCCCGGTTCGCATCGCCCAGTGATACTGTGTGTAGAAATCCAGTTCCACCGCATCGGGGTACACCTCCCATATGTTCTTCCCGAGTATCTCCTCGCGCGGGCGCTGAAGAAGGCGTTCTGCCTCTCCGTTCCAGTAGGTAACGACCCAGTCGGGGTTAACGGTAAAAAAGGCGTCCCCGATACTCTCCAGAATTCGGGTCCGGTCTTCGTAGGCCAATTCCAACTCTTCCTGCGCCTCTTTCAGGTCGTGAATGTCCTGAAAACTGCCAAAGATCTTGACGCACTCTTCTCCTGCATATTCTCCTTGCCCGATACAACGGACCCACCGGGAATTCCCTCTCTGCGTATGAATCAAGAGTGTCTCGTCGAATGACCTCCCCTCGGAGATCAACGTCTCGACGGCCTCTTGAATGCGGTCTCGGCTCTCCTCTTCACAGAACTCGAATCCACCCGAAAGCGACGGATTGTAGTCGTTATCAACCTCCAGTATCTCTTTGGTCATTCGTGACCAGTACATTCGGTCTCCCCCGTCCGCTTGCAGCAAATCCAACTCCCAGTGACCAATCCGGGCCATCTCGCCCGCACGCTGAGCCAGTTGGACCAACACGCGCTTCTCACGCCCGTCCCGTGCAATCGCATACATCTTCTCCTCCTCCGGATTCCAGCGGGCAGACCAGATCAAGGGCATCAGCGTCCGGTCTTTGCGGATGTACCGGTTCTCGAATTGTGTGACAACGTACCCGTCCATGATCTTTCGAGAGATTTGGTCGGTATCCGGTAGATCCTCCTCACAGACCATTTCCAAATACGACCGCCCTTTCATCTCCCCGGGGGTGTACCCCAAAAGAGACTCGCTGGCCCGGTTTACCCAGAGAAAACGCCCCTCCCCGTCAATCGTACAGATCATATCGGGGCTCTGATTAACGATATGCTTGAGATCGCTCTCTTTCATTCAATTTCCCGATGAGGTTGTTTTTTGTCGAATTGCCGGGCGGCCATCTGCACCGGGTCCCACACCGGAGAAAAAGGAGGGGCATACGAGAGGTCCATCCAGAGAAGATCCTTCACAGAAAGGCCTGCTGTAAGCGCTGCTGCGACCGTATCAATCCGCTTGCCACTGCCAACGCCGCCAACAATCTGGCCACCCAGCAGTCGTCCGTCAGGTGCAGCCACCAGTTTGACGTGGATCTCCTCACTGCCCGGCATGTAACCGGCCCGGGTCCGACTGGTAATCGTACGTGACTCAACATTCATTCCCGAGTTCTCGGCTTCCGTGACGGACAACCCGCTGCGTGCAATCTCCAGATCCCGGTAACGGGTAATGGCCGTGCCCACCACTCCCGGAAAGTGTACGTCTCCACCACCAATATTGGTCCCTGCGACCAACCCGTGTTTGTTTGCCACGGTTCCGAGGGCGATCCATGTTCGCTCACCGGTCACACGGTGGAGGGAATCGGCACAGTCCCCCGCTGCCCAAATATGCGGATCGGACGTCTGCATACGATCATTCACGGATATCGCGCCTTTCGGGCCCAATTCGAGGCCTGCTTCCCGTGCCAATTCACTGTTGGGACGCACCCCCATGCCCAGAATCACCAAATCGGCCGGATAGTGGTCACCAGATGTTTGCACCGTCAACGCCGATGCCTCACTTCCGGCACGTACCTCCCCCAACGTTTCCCCCAACGAAAGTGTCACACCGGACTCTACCATCGCCTCCTGAATTACGATCGCCATGTCTGCATCCAGGGTGGCCATCACCTGTGACGCCATGTCAATCAAATGCACCTTGCTGCCAATCTCCCGAAAGACTTCGGCCATCTCGATTCCGATGTACCCACCTCCCACCACGACGACATGGCCGGGCGGCTCCCGTCGCACCCTCTCCAACAATCCCAATCCGGTGTCAAGTGTCGAAAGCCCCATCACGCCATCCAGATCCAACCCCGGCAGATCGGGCCGGATTGGAGAAGCGCCCGTAGCGATCAACAGATCGCCATAGACCAGCTCCGACTCCTTGCCGGACGACAGGTCCTGCATCCATACCGTGCGGGTCGACGGGTCCAATCGGATGGCCTCATGCTCTGTGCGAACATCGATCTTATACGTGTCGCGAAACTCCTTTGGTGAACGGGCAATCAGGTCCTCCGGATCGCTCACTTCCCCGGAGATCAGGTAGGGCATCCCGCACGCCGCATACGAGGTGTGTTGGCTCCGCTCAATCACGACGATCTCCCGGTCCGGCTGCATCCGCCTTACTTTCGATGCCGCCGTCATACCTGCTGCATCCCCGCCAATGACGACCAATCGATCGCTCTTTTCATGTTCCTTGCTCATCACCCGCCTCTCTTGTCATGTTCAATGTCCATTCAGAGTAGCAAAATGTGTCCACCGAAACCAGCCGTTCGCAGAGTCTCCTGCCTTTTTAAGTGTCCAACCCCTATCTTCATCACGGCTGTCAACGACCGATCGTTCGGTGACCACGACAGCCCGGCCGTCCGGCATTCAATGATCGGCCAAAATCCTCTGCCATCAAACATGTATCGACTCTCATGGATCTGATCTCCTCCATTTTACTCGGCCTGCTCCAGGGCATCACCGAATTCCTCCCGGTCAGCAGCTCCGGCCACCTTGTACTTGCCCGGGCCCTCCTCAACCAGGATTTATCGCCGGGTATTACCTTTGAAATCGTGGTCCACTTCGGCTCGTTCTGCAGCATTGCTCTGTACTATCGCCAGCGGCTGACGGAGATTCTGTCGAATCTCTTCCGAAGTCTGACCCCTTCCGGTCTTTCGAGTGGCCGATGGAAGAACGATCCCGACACCCGACTCTGCTGGATCATTCTGCTCAGCATGATCCCCGCCATGGCCATCGGATTCACGCTCAAGGATGTCATTGAAGGTCTCTTCATGAATCCGGTTTTCGTCTCATTCATGCTGCTGGTCACCGGTACGCTTCTCTTTTCTACCCGATTCATTGGCCAACCCACCGGTGAGGTCACCGCCACTCGCGGTCTACTCATGGGAATAGCCCAGGCGTGCGCCATCATTCCGGGAATCAGCCGGGCCGGCTCCACCATTGTGACGGGGCTCTATAGCGGAATAAACCGCGACAGTGTCGCGAATTTCTCATTTATCATGGTACTACCGGTCCTCGCGGGGGCGATGCTGCTCGAGATCATCGATCTGCAGGATGCTGGTTTGGACGCAGCCGCCATCGGAGCACTTACAGCTGGCTTTTTGACCTCGTTTCTCTCGGGTTTTCTTGCACTCAGTTATCTGATCAGACTGCTCAAACGTGAGAAATTTCATCTCTTCAGCTGGTACTGCTGGGCGGTTGGAATCTTCGGGATTGTCTGGTTCTGGTAGAACGCGTCCGGTGACCGACCCCTTCATATCCGTGACGGCAGCCCGTTACCGAACATGCGCCCGCCGTACGGAATGGAAAGGACGCTACCGGTTCGGCCCGATCAGAACCACTTCTTGCGTCGAAAATAGATCAGCATCCCGATGGTAAGCAGACCCATCAGCATAAGTGAAAAGGGGTATCCATATGCCCACCCCAGTTCGGGCATGTTCCACGGGCTCACGTCCGGATCGAAGTTCATTCCATAGATCCCTGCGATAAAGGTCAGTGGAATAAAGATGGTGGCAATGATGGTGAGCACCTTCATGACCTCGTTCATCTTGTTGCTTACAAAGGACATGTACATGTCAAACATCCCCATGACCATCTCCCGGCTCGTCTCGATACTGTCGATGACCTGCACCAAGTGGTCATAGACATCCCGCATAAACACCTTTACCTCGTCTACAATCAGAGGGGAGTCGTCCCGAATCAACGTGTTGATGCCGTCCCGCAGCGACCAGACCGACTTTCGAAGGTAGATCACATCCCGTCGGAGTGTGTGAATCCTGGCAAGATCTTCATTCTCGGGATCTTCAAGAAGAGACTCCTCGACCGCTTCGACTTCCTCTCCAATCAGATCCAATACCTGGAAATAGTAGTCGACCACGGTATCCATCAGTGCATACAGGAGGTAGTCCGGACCAAATCGGCGAAGTCGGGTTGTCTCCTGCTGTAGACGGCGATAGATCGGTTCAAAGATGTCAATATCACTCTCCTGAAACGAGAGTACATAATTCTTGCCCAGAACCAGTGAGATCTGCTCCGAATGCAGAACTCGTTCTCCCATCTCGTTCGTCTGTGGAATAAGCAGTCGCATCACGACAAAGATGGCATTTGGATAGTGCTCCACCTTGGGACGCTGGGAGGTACTGACGATATCTTCCTGAATGAGCGGGTGGAGTTCGAAATAGTCCCAAACTGTTTTGAGCGTCTCGATGTCGTGCAGACCCCGGACCTCGATCCAGGTTTTAGACGGATCGGTCAGGTACGCCTTGGAGCGCTCGATCCGTTTAATAGGGATGACATCGTAGTGCTCGGCATCAAAGTCGTGCACGGTCATCCGCATCGTTTCCATCCGGCGTTCGCCGGTGTGGACCACCGTTCCGGGTTTTTCACCGGGTGCTTTGCGAACCCGCTTGACTTCGGGTAGAATGAGGCTTTTCAATTTACTGGAGACGGTTCGAACCTGTCGTTTCATCGATATGTGAATTCGTATGATTGGTGCTGTTGGTGAACCTGTAAAGGGAATCGTCGACCCGGTCTGCATGATCGTCCGGTACCTCTGTCCACCACCCCGAAAGAGTACAAAAGTGACGGGAATTTCGCGAATGACGAACGCTGCCGTTTCCCCTTCACACCGGAAGCTTGTACCTTTCCGGCAGCAGGCAGGTTCGCCCGTGCCCGGTCCGGGCCGGACGAATCGTATGGCTTGCCAACCAACCCGCAGACAACCGGATGCCCATGCGTTTTGAAACCCGTTCCATACATACTGGTCTGGATATCGGTAATCCTTCCACCGCCATTGTGCCGCCCATCTCGCCAAGCAACATTTTTGAAATCGACCCCGAGGGGAAACAGGCAGGGGACTACCACTATTCCCGACTTCAAAACCCGAATCGACAGCAGTTTGAAGCGGTTCTCACCTCGTTGGAAGGCGGTGCCGATGCCGCGGCTTTCTCATCCGGCGTCGCTGCGGCGGCTGCCATTCTTCAATCCCTGGAGCCGGGAGATCACGTCTTGATGCCGGAGGATGTCTACGCCGGCAATCGGTGGCTTGTCCAGAAACTCTTGTTGCGATGGAACCTGGATGTGGAATTCATGGCCATGCATGATCCCGAAGAGGTCCGCTCCCGACTTCGCAAGGAGACCGCTCTGGTTTGGATCGAATCCCCGTCCAATCCACTCATGCGGTTGACCGATATCGCAGAAACCGTTCGGCTTGCGCATGAAGCCGGAGCCGTCGTTGCCGTCGACAACACATGGCCCACACCCGTGAATCAACGTCCACTGGAACAGGGGGCCGATCTGGTTTTGCACTCCACATCCAAGTATTTCGGAGGTCACAGTGACTTGATTGGCGGAGCCGTCATCTGTCGGGAGGGAACCCCGCTTTTTGACCAGATCCGTCGAGGCCAAATATTGGGTGGAGCGGTTCCGTCGCCCAACGACTGCTGGCTCTTTGCCCGTAGTACCCGGACACTGGCCTACCGGATGCGCGGCCACAACGAGAATGCGTTTGCACTCGCCCGTTTTCTGGAATCACACGAACGCATCGACCGTGTCTTTTATCCGGGTCTGGAGTCCCACCCTCAATACGCCATCGCAAAAAAGCAGATGGACGGCTACGGTGGAATGATCTCCTTCCTGTTGGACGGACATGCGACAGATGCCATCGGAGTGGTCGGACGATCCAACCTCGTCAAACGGGCCACCAGCCTGGGCGGTGTAGAGAGTACCTGGGAACATCGACAGAGCAGTGAAGGGGAAGGATCGGTCTCTCCGGACAATCTGATTCGAATCAGCGTCGGGCTCGAACACCCCGATGATCTACTCGAAGATGTACAAAAAGCTCTGAAGGGCTGAACCGTTTTGGATTCGTTTGCCGGATCCGATCTACCAACAACCAATCGACCCCCCGACCATGCCACTCCGACAAGTTGAACTGGTGATTCCCGAACCGAACGACTCCCTACTGGAGACGCTCACCGAAGGAGAATTCATCCATCACTGCTGGCAAGAGGCCCTGAAAACTCCCGAGGGGGGCATCTGTCTGAACGTCCTTCTGGACGCCTCTGACACCGAACATTTTCTGGACCGGGCAGAAAAACACTTGGGACATCAGGAATCCTTCCGCCTGTTGGTTCACGCGGTAGAGGCAACCTTGCCCCGAATCAAAGAACCGGAGCCACCGGAAGAGGAGGACCCAGCCGACTCTGAACCGCTCGAACCCTGGGAGGCCCCCCTGCAGGGCGCCCGGGTCAGTCGGGAGGAGCTCTACTCGGAGATTACCGACGGCATTGATCTCAATCGGATCTACATTGCCATGGTGGTCCTCTCGACCATCGTCGCCGCTCTGGGAGTCATTCGTGACAACACCGCTGTCGTCATCGGCGCCATGGTGATTGCCCCGTTGCTCGCCCCCAACATCGGACTCGCCCTGGCCACCACACTGGGCGACATTGAGCTCGGTCTCAAATCCCTGAAAACCAACATCTCGGGCCTGCTGCTGGCCTTGACGATCTCTGTAGTTCTCGGATTCTTCATTGATGTGGATGCCGACGTGTATCAGATTGCAAGCCGAACCGAGGTCGCCCTCTCCGACATCGCCTTGGCCCTGGCATCGGGTGCAGCCGGTGTTCTGGCCTATACGGTCGGAATGTCTGCCGCTGTCATCGGAGTCATGGTGGCCGTCGCCCTGCTTCCTCCATTGGTTACCGCCGGTCTTCTTCTTGGAGACATGCAGCTCGAGCTTGCGCTCTACGCATCCCTTCTGCTCATGACCAACGTGATTTGTGTGAATTTGGCGGCGGTCGGTACGTTCATCTTTCAAGGTGTACGCCCCCGGACCTGGTACGAAACCAAAACTGCCAAACAAGCAAACCGCTACGCCCTCACTCTCTGGGTCGTACTTGTGCTCGTCCTGGCCAGTATTATCTACTACGTTTGGTACTGACCCGTCCCCGATCACACGATTTGCAGTCCAACTCCATACCGAGGTGTGACTGACGTCCGTCCGCTGTCATGACCCACGGACGAAGCTGCCACGGTGGGTCGTGACGCACATGCTGGGTATGACCACAAGCGAGCTTGGCCACCCAATGGTTCTCTTCGTCCAGGTGGTATCCCGTAATCGGCTGCTTCACAGACGTCTCAGATCTGATGGGTCCATCGGTGAGGAGCTTGACGCATCGGACGTTTCGGGTCGAACCGACTCACCGGAATCCGCTTCGGGTTCCAATGCATCGGCCATGGCCATCCGAACAGCAAATGTACCGGCGATCTGGCTGGCCATCCGCTTGGCATGGGTTGCCCGGCTCCCCTCGAAATGGTCGTCAACCGTCCGGTGGAACAGATTGACCCAGCGTGGAAAGTCCGATTTCCGGATCGGTAACGGGAAGTGTTTCTGCATCGGGCGACCTTTAAAGCGACCGGTTTGAAAGAGAAGATTGGACCAGAAATCGACCATCCGGGGAAGATGGTGATCCCAATCGATGTTGGCCACTTCGTTGAAAATAGGCCCCAGACGTTCCTCTTCCTGAATACGGTCGTAAAAGTCGTACACCAACGTCCGGATGTCGTCATCGTTCTCGATATCTCTCATGAACCCCTCTGAAGTCGGTGCTTCCCTTTCGATGTTTTCAATTTCCTATTTCAGCCTCTGCTGTCCGAAAACAAGATCCCGCTTTCTGGCAAACGGATCAAGCCACGAATCAGCGATTCAGGAGATTGGAGGATATGTCATTCACGAAGCGGATCATTTTGGTCGAGTAATCGATCGATGACTTCGCGTCCCCGATCTGTGGCGATCCCTTTGAGAAACCGAACAAACACATGCTGGATCAATGTTGCCCGGGGATAGTCGGTGACCGGGAAGAGATCGTGGTCACTAATCAGCTGTACCTGAGCCAAAAACAGCTTGGTTACGATATCCACATCAATATTCTCTTCAAAGTACCCCTCCCGGACACCCTCCTCGAGATTCCGGACCGTGTCCCGGTAGTTGTCCTCTTCTCGGTTCTTCCGAACCAATTGAAACACCGTTGGATAGTATCGACTGAGTTCTTCAAAAAAAATGGGGTTGACCCTGGAAAGCTCCCGGCTGGAGTCAAGCATGGTGGAAATGAGTCCTTCGACCACGTTAGAGGAGGAGTCCATGATCGCTCGCTGCTTTGCTCTCCCCTCCTGAATTCGGTGTTGAATGCATGCGTGAAGTAGCTCTTTTTTCTTCCGGTAGTGGACATAGAGCGTTTTCTTGGACATGCCCAACTCCTTGGCAATCATGTCCATAGTCACAAAGTTGATTCCATGACGCGTAAAAAGCTCCAGCGACGTCGTCAAGATTCGCTTGGCTGTCTCCGTATTGGATTCTTCACTCATCGTGTTCTTTCTGTTTAAATCATACGTTCAACTCCCCAGACAAAAGCTCGAATCCCCTGCTGGCTTCCTCCCTCTTCTATGGTTTTGATTCCATCAAAGAGTGGGTCTACTTTTTCTTCCGGAAGAATAACCATAAAGGCACTATTGAGTGCCGGCCAGATGTGAGACCCCAAATGAGGTTCGCCCTTGTTGCTACCTCTCCCTTTTACATCGTCCCAACGAGTATAGCCCCGCAGGTCAAGATGGTCGAGTAGCTCGAGGACTTCATCGGACAGTATCATGTTACAAGTTATCAGAACGGATTTCATGAGGAACCTCCATGTTGTTCAATGGATTCAAACGTACAATTGATGCCGGACACCTGTCCGGTCCAGGAGACCGGGAAGCCCACTCATCATGCCTCTCCTCCGACTCGTTTGGAATAGGTATAGAGAACAGGGACCAGGTACATGGTAATGAGCGTCGAGAAAAAGAGCCCTCCGATCACGGCGACCCCGAGCGGCTGCCATGATTCGGAGCCTTCTCCTGTACTCAGTGCAAGCGGAAGCATCGCCAGCATGGTGGTAAGAGCAGTCATGAGCACCGGCCGCAATCGGTTGGTCGATCCCTCTACAACAGCCGTGCGCAACGCGACACCACGCCCCTTGATGATGTTCACATAGTCTACAAGTACAATGGCGTTCTTTACTACAATCCCAATCAACAAAATCGCCGCAAGAAAGGCCATGATGCTCAGTGGAAGGTCGGTCAGTAGTAGAGCCAGAAAGACGCCGGTAAAGGAGAACGGGATTGAAAACATGATAATGAAAGGGTCTCGATAGTTCTCGAACTGGGATGCCATCACGGCGAAGACCAAAAAGAGACTCAGAAGCATGAGCATAAGGAGATCCCCGAACGCTTCTGCCTGCTCCTCGACTTCCCCGCTGAACTCCACCGAAATCGATGCAGGAATCTCCATATTGCTCACCACCTCCTCTACATCGGCCATTAGCTCGTCGTTTGTTCGCTCGAAAACATTCATGGTTACGCTCACCACTCGCTCTTGATCGATGCGTTCGATGGAGGGGGCCGCCGATCCTTCAGAAATCGAGGCCACTTCGATCAATCGTACATACCCTCCATCCGGCAACCGAATAGGCAGCTGCTCGAGTTGTGAAACACGAACCCGTTCCTCTTCAGGAATCTGCACTCGAATATCATACTCCTCTCCCTCTTCCCGGTAACGAGAGGCGATACTCCCCTGAATAGCCGTACGAACGGTCTGTGCTACTGTCGATGTGTTGATCCCCAGTTGAGCCATTTTTCCTCGGTCGGGAGTCACCACCATCTCCGGCCGCTCCGGGCTCACCGACACTTCGACGTTCACGGCTCCCTCGATCTCACGGACTCGGTCAGATAACTCGTAGGCCAGCGGAAGAGAAAGGTCCAGATCGTTGCTTCGAAGTTGAAGATCGATCGCTGCATCCCCCCCCATTCCCGACCCTCCCTCGGTCACCTGATAGGAGTAGAGCCCAGGAGTTCCAGCCACATGGCGACGGATCTGCTCCCCCATTTCGAAAATGGAACGATCTCGCTCGGTTTTGGAAACAAACCTCAACGTAAAGGTGGTCATATGTGTCCCCTGCTCGCTAAAGAGACTGGCAATCCCCCCCTCGTCATCAATTCCGGTATCGGACTGAATGGTCATCAGATCCTCACCGAAGGTCTCTCGCAACCACACTTCCATCTGATTGGTCGTTTGTAGTGTCTCCTCGAGACGCTGACCGGAATCGAATTCCAGTGTAACACTCACCTGTCCGTCATCGGTGACCGGAATGAATTCGGTTCCGAGCATCGGAATGATTGCCAGCGATCCAAGAAAAATTGCCAGTGACAGAGCAATGGTGGTTTTACGCCATGCCAGAACCCTGATCAGGCTCAATTTATACGTACGGGTAAGCCCTTCAAGCAGGTTTCGGATCGGACGAGTCACCACGGTAAATCGTCGATCGGTCTGTTCCTGTTCGCCTTGAGGTTTGAGCCATCGGGAAGCGAGCATGGGAATGAGTGAAATGGCCGCAAAGGTAGAGACCACGACCGTCAAAGAGACCAGCATACCGATCGAGGAGAACATGATGCCGGCTATCCCGGTGAGAAAGACCAGTGGAAGAAAGACAGCGACCACGGTGAGCGTGGTGGCAAAGACCGCCAACCCCACCTCCGAGGTTCCGTAAATGGCCGCCTCGGTCACCCGGCTTCCCTCTTCGATCTTCGACGTAATATTCTCCAGAATGACGATCGCATCATCGACCACCATCCCGAGAGCAATCGCCAACGAGGAGAGAGTGATCATATTCAGTGTATTCCCGGAAACATCGAGAAATATGAAAGCTCCGATCAGCGAAAAAGGAAGCGCCGAAGCGACGATGAACGTCGCCGTAAGACGCCGCAAGAAGAAGAGCACGACCAGGACCACAAAAACGGCTCCAGCGATCAGTGCCGATGTGAGGTTGTTCACCGCATTCATGATGAACTCCGACCCGTCATTGATCACATGAAACTCCACATCCTCCGGAAGGTGATCCAACTCCTGATTGATCACCGAGAGCGCCTCTTCGGCCACCGACACCGTGTTGGCATCACTCTGTTTCTGGACCATAATCATAGCTCCTTGATTCTGATTGACCCGTACCACACGAGTCTGATCCCGAAACCCGTCCCGAATACGTGCCACATCGCGAAGATGGATGGATTGCCCGTCGATATTTCCCAGTACCACCTGCTCGAGATCGTATACACTGTCAAACTCGCCCGGGACCCGAACGTTGTAGTCAAGCATCCCCATCTTCAGATTTCCGGCTGGTGTATTCACGTTCTCGGCAGCCAGAATTGTATGGATCGAGACCAAGTCCAATCCGTATGCCTCCAGCTTGGCCGGATCGACCTCTACCTGAATTTCGCGAACCGGCCCACCACCCACGATTACGGTCCCGACTCCCGGCATCCGGCGAATTCGGTCGCCGATCTGGGTATCGATGAGCTCTTGAATCTCAAAGTAGGATTCCTCGGCCGTGAAGGCGCCTATAACAACCGGGAAGAGTCCTGTGTCTATTTTGAAGATCGTGGGGAATTCTGCCCCGTCAGGAAGATCTTGACGAACCAATTCAAGTTGGTCACGAACGTCGTTGGTCGCCACATCCAGATTGGATCCCCAGTCAAACTCCAGTGTAATGAGCGATACGTTGTCCTCCGAGGTCGAGGTGATCTCCTTGATATCCGAGACCGTGGAAAGAACCTGCTCGAGTGGCTCGGTCAAATTTGTCTCGACATCCTCGGCTCCAGCTCCTGGATAGGAGGTAATCACCGAAATGATCGGTGGTTCGATCTCCGGATAGAGATCGACAGGCAGACGTAAGAGGGAGACCAGCCCCAGCAGAAAGATGGCAACAAAGATCATGGTCGTTGTTATCGGTTTTTCGACGGCCAGCTTGGGAATGTTCATATCAATCTACTCCGATTCTTCGATTTCAACTGTTTGAAAGTATGGGCACAATGGCTACTCGTTGGCCGGACTCTCTGCGTCGAACCGGGCCGTCTCGACCTGCATTCCGTTCTCCAGTCGCTGTTTCCCCTTCACCACTACAAACGCGCCTTCGGACAATCCCTCCTCAATCAAAACCAAATCATCCATACGCGGTCCGACGCTTACAACTTGACGGATTGCCTCTCCATCCTCGGTGACGTAAAAAAGTACATCCTGTGCATTGGAACTTGTCCCCCGCAGCAACGCAGCTCTGGGGATCGCGATTCCTTCCACCGTTTGCAGATGAAACCCGACCCGGGAAAACTGTCCCGGACGAAGGAGGTTCGAATCGTTGTCAATCCGGATTTCTACCCGTGCCGTTCGATTGGAGGGATCCACCGTCGGAAAAATTCGGTGGATGATGCTTTGATACAGATCTCCGGGATATGCATCGACCCTTACGTCAACGGAGTCCCCCTTCTGCAGAAACCGAAGATGCGACTCATTGACATTGATGATCAGCTTGAGTGGATCCATCTCGACGAGTTGCAGGATACCGGGGGCACCGAACTCGGTCGGTGCTGCAGAATAGAGCTCCCCCTCCTCAAACCACTTTTCGGATACGATACCTGCATGAGGAGCCCGAAAGAGGGTATTCTCCTCGAGTACCTCCAGATTGACACCGGCTTGATCCAGGTCACTTTTGGCCATTTCGACTTGTTGGCGGGTCACAGCTCCCTCTTCGGCAAGTGGCAGAAGGCGCTCGTACTCTCGCTTGGCGGTTTCATGGGCAATGCGGGCCTGACGAAGCTGATTCTCCTCCATTCGGAAGAGCGGGTCTCCGACAGCCACCCGGTCCCCTTCTTCCACAAAAATCTCCTCGATTCGTGCAGGGGCGTTGGATCCGGCATTCACAACACGATTCGCCACCAGGGTCCCCGTGTAGGTGACTTTCTGTCGAATGGATTGATGGTCGGCCCGAACACCTTCGACCACAATCGGATCGCTTGTCTCATTTTCGGAAGTTGACTCTTTGCTACCGCATCCCTGCAACAGACACAGGCTCATCACAACGACAAACAGGGCTATTGGATGGACACGTAAACGAAATCGTTGAATAGTATGTATCAATGAGTTCATCAGTAGGTTCTACTTGGTTCCGGCCAATTCTCCCTGAAGTTGCTCCAGAGTGATCATGGCGAGTTGATAGTCAAAATAAGCTTGAAGGCTGTTGAGCTGGCTGTTCGCGTAAGAGAGTTCGGCATCGTTGATTTCCAACTGCGTACCAACGCCCTGCTCGAATCGCAATCGTGAGAGTTCGTAGGCTCGCTGTGACTGGATTTGTGCCCGATCAGCTGCTTTTATTCGGCGGGAAATCTGTTCCAAACGGTTTGTCACAGTTGCCAGTTCGGTTTGGAGCGACTCTTCGGCGGCCCGCTTCTGTTCGTCCACCTGACGCCGTGCGATCTCTGCCTGGGTAATTCGCTCTCGTCGACTATTCCCCGCAAAGAGTGGAATTTGAACGCTGAGCCCGACCGCTGCAGTCTTGACCCAGTCGTAATCGCCAAATTGGTACGTATCACTCTCTGTAAGCAGCTGATAATTCCCGAACGCCGACAAGGTTGGATGGAGCGACGCACGCTCCATGTCGATGGAGGTTTCGGCCAGTTGGATCTGACGGTTAAGAAGCTGAAGCTGCGTATTCCCGGTTTTGAGAGACTCATAGAGCCGATCCCGATCTTCACTGAATGTGTAAACCTGCGTCGGCTCCAATTCACCTTCGATCCGGATATTTCCCCAATCCGTAATGCCCAGGATGTTTTTAAATTGCAAAACAGAGGTCTTCAGATCGTCCTCCATTTGAATGAGTTCAGGCTTCAGATTTTCCAGCTGAACCTCGGCAACCAACAGATCATACTCAGTAGCCAGGCCACGTTCGTGCTGCGAATGCGCCGTTTCGAGTTGCTTTTTTGCATTCTCCACTCGTTGTCGGGTAACCCGTAAAAGCTCTTCGGACATCATGATCGTATGAAATGCCCGCTTCACATCGGCAATCACCGAATTTCGAGTATCACGAAGATTCACTCGGGAAAGATCCCGACTTCGTGCGGCCGTCTCTCGTGCCAGTGTCAGCTGCCGGGAATAGATCGGCAACGTGGCATTTACTCCGGCCTGATAGGAGTTGTTCGACCCGACCTCAATGGATCCGGATCCGCCACCACCTCCCGGGAAATTCATCCCGTCCCCTAGGAAGATGACCGGTTTCTTTACATTCCGTGTGTATTGGCCACTGATGGATACCTCCGGGAAAAAAGCACCAATCGCCTCTTGGTATCCCGATTCAGAGGTATCCAGATCGTATTCGGAAATCCGGATCTCCCGGTTGTTTTCGAGGGCCAACTCGACAGCGCGATCCAAATCAATCACCTCGGTCTCTCCCTGCGCCACTGCAACGGGTGTAGCAGCTAGCAATGAGAAAAGAAGCACCAAGTGTCCCGTGCGTTGAAGGTTCATCGGATGATTTATTTCGGTTTGTGTTCGAAGAAAAAGACCCTTCGTTTCACCGAAAGGCCCATGTGTGATTCATCACCTTGTGGATTCTCACATGTTGGAAACTTAAGATACGTTTATAGTTTCCAAAGTGTCAACACATCTCTGTGAGAAATTTGTCAGCCCTGTACAGGGTTTCCCTACACACATCTCCGCTGCATCCCCGCATCAATGACCACGGTTTTATGCGTACTTGCATACAGAATGATCAAGAGATGCGACGTCTGCGCGAATCAGAACGAGTCTGAACGGGTTGAACCACAAGAATCGGCGTTTGTCGTCTTCGAAATAATCTGAATACCAGGAGAACATCATGGATACGCTAAAAAACAAAGTGGCCATCATTACCGGTGCAGCATCCGGAATCGGAGAAGCAACAGCGTTACTTTTTGCACGAGAAGGGGCCAAGGTGGTGGTCTCCGATATCAACAGCGAGGCGGGAAAAGCGGTCGTCGAGGAGATCGAGAATCGGGACGGGGAGGCCATCTTTGTCAAGGCCGACACGGCCAGTGAATCGGACAACAAAAAACTGGTTCAAGCGGCCATCGACAAGTTCGGAACCCTCGATATAGCCGTGAACAATGCCGGTATTGGCGGACCCCTGGCCGAGACGGCCGACTATCCGAGTGACGGGTGGGAAAAGGTGATCGGCATCAATCTGTCGGGCGTCTTTTACGGCCTGAAAGCTCAGATTCCAGCCATGAAGAACGGAGGAAGCATTATCAATGTCTCCTCCATTTTGGGACAAGTAGGAACCGCCAACTCTCCAGCCTACGTCGCAGCCAAGCACGGAGTGGTCGGGCTCACCAAAACGGCGGCCATCGAATACGCCAAGAAGGGCATCCGAATCAACGCTGTGGGACCGGGATATATCAAAACTCCCTTGGTAGAAAATGCACTGGACAGCGAAGCCCTGAAAATGCTTGCCGGACTGCATCCGATCGGACGGTTGGGTGAATCAAACGAAGTCGCAGAGCTTTTTCTCTGGCTCGCCTCCGGAAAGTCCTCGTTTGTGACCGGTTCGTACTACGCTGTCGATGGTGGGTATCTGGCGCAATAACCGACTGACTGACTCTGGATGATCGATGAATTATTCGTCCCGAATGGGCTCTTCCCGGTCGGAAACAGGCAGATTCAGGCGTCGTGCCCGCTCCTTCCACTTTTGGCGGGCGAGCTTCTGCATGTCGTCAATCGCATCGGCCTCGTCGACGATTTCGATTCCAAATAGCGTCTCGATCACATCTTCCATCGTGACCACCCCGGAGAATCCACCGTACTCGTCCACAACCGCAACGATGTGTTCCTGTAGATCCAGGAGACGCTCCAGCACCATTTTGATGGTGCTGGTCTCGGGAACGAAGTGAATGGGCCGGGAAAGTTCCTTGAGTGGCGTCTCCTCTTTTCCCTGGGCAATTGCACGGTAGATTTCAGTCTTCAACACATATCCTGTGATCTCCTCCTCTCCCTCTTGGCCATAAACTGGAATGCGCGAGACGGTGAGTGGCTCGTTCTCGGTCACGACCAACCGCACAGGTGTCGAGTCCGGAAAACGGATCACAACAGGACGTGGCGTCATGATGTCCCGGATTCGAAGGGATTCGAACCGAATCAGATTCTTGAAGATATTGGACTCCTCCTCTTCGAAAATTCCCTCCCGGTAGCCCAATTCGGCCATGGCACTGAACTCTTCACGGGAGATCGATGCGTGTGGATTCCCGCCCGAAATCAGTCGGTTCAGCCCTTTGGAGAGTAGTACAAATGGATAACTGATGACGATGAGTGGCCCCGTTACACGAGCTGCAAAACCGGAGAGGCCTTTCCAATACGTGGCCCCGATCGTTTTGGGAATGATCTCCGAGAAGACGAGTATAAGCAGCGTCAGGACGATCGAGATCGTAGTCACATAGGCGTTGCCAAAGACGATCTGCGCCTGAGCCCCCACCCCGGCCGCTCCAATGGTGTGGGCCACCGTGTTCAGACTCAGAATGGCCGCCAACGGCTCGTCAATACGCTGTTTGAATTTTCTGAGTTTCTTCCCGGCACCTTTTCCGCGCTGCTCGAGCATCTGGATATAGGACGGAGTAATGGAGAGAAGAACCGCCTCAAGAATGGAGCAGAGAAACGAGACTCCGATCGCCAGAGTCAGGTAAAAGAGAAGTAAATTCATGGATGTGGTTTCGTACAAGTATCCCGAAAATCCGGGTTGGATCGAGGGGCACCGTCTGGTCGAAAGATACGAAACTTGCCCGCAGATGTCAGTTCCATTGTCTGAAACCGATCCCTGACTCCGCCCCATTCATGACTCCAGCGGGAGGTCTGGCCACTCAACACCTGCATAAGGAGTGGAAATTTCAGAACAGAATCGGGTTGGAAACTCACTCATATCATCGTAATATTGCGATGATCTAATCAAAACCAAGAAAACCTCTGTGGCTGACCAACCAAAATCGATCGACTTCTTTGAAAAATACCTCACCCTTTGGGTTCTGCTCTGCATTGCCGGCGGGATTCTGATCGGACACCTGATGGGTGATTCGATCACGGCGCTGAGTGATCTGAATCTCTACAATGTGAACATTCCGATCACGATCCTCATCTGGGCCATGATCTACCCGATGATGCTTCAGGTAGATTTTGCGTCCATCCGGAACATCGGGAAATCCCCCAAGGGAATCGCCTGGGTCGTGATCATCAATTGGATGGTCAAACCCTTCACCATGGCCTTTTTTGCATGGATCTTCTTCTCGCATCTCTACAGCGCCTGGATCGACCCATCCTTGGCCCAAGAGTACATCGCCGGAGCCATCCTGTTGGGAGCAGCCCCCTGTACAGCCATGGTCTTCGTCTGGTCCTACCTGTCCGACGGGGATCCAACCTACACCCTGGTTCAGGTTTCGGTCAATGATCTGATTATTCTGGTGCTCTTTATCCCGATCGTGGCTCTGCTTCTCGGAATCACCGACCTGACGGTACCCTACGACACACTGGTCACATCCATTGTTGCGTTCATTGTCATCCCCCTCGTAGCCGGATATTGGACCCATCGAACCCTGACACGCCGCAAGGGAATCGAATGGTACAAACGCGTATTTCTCCCCCGGTTCCGCCCGATCTCCATCAGCGCACTCTTGTTGACTCTGGTTCTTCTCTTTGCCTACCAGGGAGAACGCATCATTGACAATCCACTTCAGATTCTGCTCATTGCCATTCCGCTCATTATTCAGACCTATTTCATCTTCTTCCTGGCTTGGTCCGGCGGGAAAAAATTGGGCCTTCCCTATCGCACATGTGCGCCCGGAGCCCTGATCGGCGCCAGCAACTTCTTCGAGCTCTCCGTCGCCGTAGCGATCATGGTATTTGGCATGGAATCCGGAGCCACGCTGGTCACCGTCGTAGGCGTGTTGATCGAAGTTCCCATCATGCTGTCACTGGTCCGGTATGCCAACAATCGGAAGTATCCCAAGCTGCCAAACCCATCAAACGCCTCGTAACTCCTGCACATGACCGACCCTGCATCCAAGACCACGATTGCACTGATCAGCGACATTCACGCCAACGCCGAGGCGCTTCAGGTGGTTCTGGAAGATCTGGATCGCCGCGCTCCCGATGCGGTCTACTGCCTGGGAGACCTGATCGGATACGGCCCCTCTCCTAACGAAGTCATCAAGGAGATTCGAAAACGGAAGATGCCGGTCATCGCCGGGAACCACGACGAGAAGATCGCCCGATGGGAAGGAGAGCCTCCGTCTTCTTTTCGGGCCGAACCGACAGCGTCCACTGGTGAAGAGGCAGCTCGATACACCCACTTTCTGGTCACAGCGGAGCATCGTCACTACCTGTCTGGATTGCCCTCCCACCTGCGGCTGGAGTATGGTCATCCAGAGGATCCATGGACGATTCTTCTGGCCCACGGCAGCACGCGACGAATCAATGAATATCTCCTTGAAGAGCATGACGAGCGCGACCTGCTGTCGATGATGATCGAAGCCCGAGCCGATGTACTGGCCGTGGGGCACACGCACAAACCGTATCATCGCATCCTGACGGACGAACACGGACGCCACCGTCATGTCATCAACACTGGATCCGTCGGTAAACCGAAAGATGGAGATCCACGCGCCGGATATGTTCTCCTTGAGTGGGCCCCTCCGCTAAACCGACAGCAGCCCGACTCCCTCTCGGTTCAATTCATCCGCCTGCCATACGACATTGAATCGACCGCTCGCGCGATCGAAAAGAGCCCGCTCCCCGATCCATTGGCCGAAATGCTGCGTACCGGGCAGGGATAACTCTATTTTTCCGAGACTGCGTCTTTCGTTGAGTCGTCCGGTGACCGTTCCCTCCACCAGTTGGCCAGCATGGAGCCGGAGACATCCATCCAGGTCCCGAACACGGCTGGAAACAGACCCATCGTCGCCGCTCGTCCCATCTCCGAGGCGATCCCGGCAGCCATCCCGCCGTTCTGCATCCCCACCTCAAACGCAATCGTTCGACTGTCCCGCTTGTCCATCCCGGACCAACGACATCCCCAGTAGCCCAGCACATATCCGGCTGCATTGTGCAGGATGGCCACCACCAGCAGCAACAGACCGATCGAGAGTAGATGATCCCGGCCGGCCGCCACGATAATGCCGATAATGAGCACATTGGCCGCCATCGCCACCAACGGCATCGCCTCGTGCAACCAGCGCATCTTCCCCTTGAACAGATGATGAAACACCAGACCCAACACCACGGGCAGTATGATCATCTTGAGAATACTCACCATCATGGAGAGAAATTCGATCGGCACCAGTCGATCGGCCAATAGCACCATCAGAAAGGGCGTCACAAGTGGAGCCAACAGGGTCGCACACGCCGTCAACGTCACGGAAAGCGCCAAATTCCCTTTGGAGATAAAGGCCATCACATTCGAAGAGACCCCGCTGGGCGAACAGCCAATGAGCAGAATTCCGGCTCCAACTTCGGGCGGGAAACCGGCCAACCAAACCAACGTTACCGCCAACACAGGCATGATGGTAAACTGACACCCCAACCCCACAAAAACTCCTTTCGGCATTCGCAACACACCGGCAAAATCCCCCAAACTCATCGCCGTCCCCATTCCGAACATGATGACCTGGATGAGCGGGACAATCAGAATTTCGGTATTGAATCCGCCCATCTGCGTCAGCGACTCGGGGTAGAGTATCGCCACGACCACGGCCGTCAGGACCCAGACGGTAAACATGAACCCGTGCAGAATCCGGTGCCGCCACATGCCGATGAGCAGCAACACGAACACCAGCAGAAATCCCGCTGCAGCGAGATCGATCTGTCCCGTCAGAGCCAGTGCACCGCTGACCAAAAGCATCCCTCCAGAGAGCGAGAGTGCCCATCGATTCATCCGTCCTCTGGGTTCACTCATTGTGGAACCGATGCGATCCCGTTCAGATCGTAGACCATCCGGCCGGCCCGAAAGGTCGCCTCGATTTCGAGCTTGCGATCCCCCGGCTCCACATTGCCGCGCACATCAATGAATCCGAATTCCCCTTCGCGAACCGTGAAGATGGTGATATCGGCTTCGGCCCCTTCACTCAAGTGACCCAGATCTTCACGAGAGATCACCTTGGCCGGCTCCCAGGTCGTTGCAGCAATGGCGTCGGCGAGTGGCATCCCCAGATTCAAAAACTTCGAGATCACATTGTCCTGACCTTTCATTCCGCCGTTCATGCTGCCGGTGTGGATGTCCGTGCTAATCGTATTGGGCCAGAACCCCTGCTCGGTAGCCGGTTTGGCAATCTCGTAGAAGAAGCTGCCACCCCCGTGCCCCACATCGAAAATGAACCCGTTCTCCTGCGCGCGGATCCAGTGCTCACGCACCTGTCCGTTCTCGTCCAGAGCCCCCTCCTTGAATCCAACCGTTCCAATCACCGGACTCCCGTACGTGTGCGTCAGAATATCCCCCGGACGGAACACCTCAAAGAACATGTGATCGAGTGGCAACACCTTCTGCTGCGATCCCAGATCGATCATCACCGGCACATCGGCCAGTACACCGGCCCGGGCGGCCCGTTGATACGGCTCCCAGTTGTAGCCCCGAAAGTGGGCCACCTTGATGCCGACCACCTCCTCATTGTTCTGCACAGCCCGCGCTGCCATCCGTGGATTCATATCGTCAATATCCTGCTCCGGCTCTCCGCTCATGCCGTCGCCAACGATGTTGACAAACGAAAGAATCCGGGTCTGTGACCGGTCAATCACCTGCCGCTTGAATTGATCAAAATTGCGCCAACCGGCACCCCCCACATCGACCGCAGTGGTCACACCCGACCGGAACGTAAAGCCGTCCGGCGGCAGGGCCGAGTAGCTGTTGCTCAAATAGCGGTTCGGCTCGGTGCCCCAAAAATAGTGCGCATGCAGATCGATAAAGCCTGGCGATACAACCATTCCGGACGCATCCACCACCTGCACCGCATCCTCCTCCGAAAGATTGGAACCAACCCGGGCCACCTTCCCGTCCGCGATGGCGACATCCATCACCTCGTCGATTCCGTTTCGGGCGTCTATCAAATGACCATCTTTGATCAGAAGGTCCCAGGATTGAGCGTTGGCCGATGCGGTCACTCCACAAATGAGAGCAACCGTTGCAAATGTGCGTATGAGCCGCTGATAAAACGTCATATGAGATGGTTTTTAGGTTGTATGTGAAAATTATCACGGTCTGTTTTGGGTTGAACCGACCCGCATCCCGCGTCAACTCATGGTCGACGACCCGGCGATGCAAACGCGGATCGTTCGAGTACACCGTCTTTTATTCATCCGTTCGAACCTGCACAATCATTTCGATCTCGACCGGAATACCAAACGGAAGAGACCCCATGCCGAGTGCGGAACGAGCATGCTGTCCCCGATCGCCAAACACGTCGACCATCAGGTCGGAAAAACCGTTGATCACCGAGGGGTGCTCCTGAAACTCCGGTTCGGCATTTACCACGCCAAGTACCTTTACAATCCGTTTTACCCGGTTCAGATCACCGAGCTCCGCCTTGATGGCCGCCAGCAGGTCAATGCCCGTCAGTCGGGCGGCTTCATAGCCCTCTTCGACCGAGAGATCGCTTCCCAACTTCCCCGTCATGTATCCTCCGTCCGGCATCACCGGCCCCCGACCCGAGAGGTAGAGCATATCGCCGGCCTGAACAGCCGAGACAAAGGTATTTGGAGACGACCCGATGGGACGGAGATCAATGCCCAACTCCTCGATCTTCGCTTCCGCATCGACCCACCCTTCGGGCAACTCTGCCGAAACATTCTGTTCAGTCGAGGGTTCATTCGCCATATGGCCGGAACCGTCACCCCCCTCATCATCCCAGGCGGGCCCGCCGCAAGAAGCAACGAACATCGTAACAAACATCAGGGTCACGATCATCCGCACTCGGGCAATCGACGTTCCTGATCCGGGCAACCATCGATTCATGGCCCCTGACCGGTTGCACACCTCTGGTTCCGCCCGTTTTACACCACGTTCCCTACAATACCCCATACTTGCGATACGCCTCCGCCGCTTTCATTCCGTTTCGAATCGCATCGCGCGACTCATTCTCTGCGTTCACTTTCTCGCGGGCCAGCCGAAGCACTTCATTTTCGACTTGTTGTGGAATGACCACAATGCCATCCTCATCCCCGAAGATCAGATCCCGTGGCTGAATCGTGACCCCGTCGATCTCCACAACCACATCCAGATCGACCACACGCTGCCGGTTTTGACTGTCGTAGGGACTGTTCCCTGTCGCAAAAACGGGAAACTGCATTTCACGCATCTTGCCGATATCCCGAATCGCACCGTGAACCAACACACCCCGGCACCCGCGATTCATCGCGGCCGTGGTGAGCAGCTCTCCCCAAATTCCCGATCGGTGAGAGCCACCCGCCGCGCAGACAAGCAACTCGTCGGACTCGCAACTGTCCACCGCTTCCAACTCCAAATCGTAGGGATTCTCGTCTTCATGATACATCTCGACCCAGAGTGTCGTCTTGGCACGCCCGATCACATGCCCGCTCCCGGTATAGTCGGTAAAATGGCTTCCCAGCGCCTGTCGCCGATAGCCAGCCTGATCCAGCGCATCGCAGATCACAGCCGAGTAGAGGTCGCTCAAATCAGGAATATTCTCTTGGGACATAGACGTATGGATTGATCTTGATCATTCGCTTCGTTTGTTCATGTTGTCTTCGGGCCGTCGACAGGGCGCCGAACCTCCCACAGCCTCTGACGGGCCGAACCGCCCCCTACTCCGGCATCCCGAAGAGACCCTCGCGTACATGTTCGTACTCGAACCACTCCGGATTCACCGCCGTTGCTCCGGGACTGTCTACCGGGATCATGATGTCGACGATCGGCTCATAGGCCGCTCGCGGAGCAATGGCTCCTTTGACCACAATGATTTTTTGCCGATCCAGATAGACCCCGTTGGAGATGAGCTGATGAGCGCTGTTCGGACTCGAACGCTCGGTCGTGAGCAGTACCAGATTGGGCTCATCCAGACTGGATCCTTCCAGATGGATCACAGCCGTCTTGCCCATATTCCAGTAACGCCCCCCGCCGTGCCGGACCTCCGGCTCCATATACCGACCCACATGCAACGAACGAATCTGTCCGCGAATGCGAACCGGATCCCCGTGCATGTTGTCCGTCTTTCCGCCGACTTCGAAATCAAAAGATTCCCCCACACCGGCACTCTCGGCCATCGCATAGGCCTCCGGATCGTAAATGACCATCACAAATCCTTCGGCTCCCTGACTCAGAAGCTCTTCGAGCAGAAAGGTGCTGTCCCCGGCCGACCCCCCTCCAATATTATCGCCCATGTCGATGAGCAGCACCGGACGTCCATCATGCTCTATCGCCTGCCGAACGGCCTCGACCGGCTGGGGCTCCTCGAGAACGGTCTCATGTCGGGTCTCCCAGAGCATCTCACCCAGTCGGTCTGCCTCCCGTTTGGCCAGCTTGGCATTCCCGTCGGTCACAATCACGATGGAGGGACCCATCCCCGGGACATCGGCATACTGATACCCCCCGGAGACACTGGCAGCCAAAATATCCGGGTTCTCTTCCAATGCTTTGCTCTCGTCCACAACCGGCAAGAGCGGCTCGTTGAAGGTACTCTGAAAGACAATGTTGTAAACCATGGGCGGCTTGACGATGGCCTGGACCGGATCAACCTCGCCCCGAATCACTCGACTGAGGACATCGACCGCTTGTACCCCCCGATCATAGGTATCCACGTGGGGATTCTCCTTGAAGGTGATCAGAATATCAGAGAGCCGAACCGTCTCTTCAGTAATGTTGGCATGAAAGTCGTGCGTCACGGCGATGGGCATCTCCTCTCCAAAGGCCTCGCGAACCCGCCGTACAATCTCCTCGTCCCCGCTCGGAAAACTCTCCACCACCATCGCACCGTGCAAGTGCAGAATGATGCCGTCCAGTTCGGGGCCCTCCTTCAACGTTTCGATGAGCCGCTCCAGCATGGTCTCGAACGCGTGGTCCGTGACGGGTCCCATCGGAGTGGCGCCCGCCATGAGTCCCGCATACAGATTCACGTTCTGCTTGCGAGCCTGAGCAATGTAGCCCGCCTCCCGGTTGGAGGCGCTCTCGTGAGACATCAACCGCTGCAGTCGCTCCTCCGGTGTCGCGCTCAGGTCCACCCCGAAATGATCCAGGGTAGTGAGTTGATCCGTAAACGAGTTGGATTCGTGCCAGATTCCGGCGACACCTATGGTGATCTCGCTTGAAGAGCTCTGTGCCTGAACAGCAGGAGCAAGAAGAAGAAGAAGAAGGATCAACAGTCGTATCATGATTTACCGGTTTGGGGTTCGGGATCTTGCACGTTCGGGCGCTAACGCCCACCCGTCTAAAAAAGCGCTTACGGACCGGATTGTAAAGAGGTGTTAAAAGAAATTATTGGTGGAAAGGAAAGTTGATTACATTCGTGACATGGAGACACACAAGTTCAACATACGAAACACCGAGACGACCACCCGGGAAGACTGGGAGAAAGCATTCAAGCAGATGGCAGAGAATGGCGACGATGAGTTGTTGGGTAAGGAAGAGATTCAGCGACCCTCCGAGTGGGACGAGGAGGAGTGGACGTGGTAGCCGGATGTGTTAACAACATCCGTCCGGGCCAAACGAGGCACCATTTTCGCCAGCCAGGATTTCGATGCCTTACTCCTCTTTGACCTTTTTGAGGGCATCGACAAACACCTCTACCGGCTGGGCGCCGGATATCGCATACTTCCGATTCAGAACGGACAGACGATGTCGGACCAGACATCGATCTGGATCGGTTCGTTCGTTGAATTGGTTGTGTTCGGTCTCTCGGTTGTTGATTCTCTTTCGCTGCTCATAAAACTAAAAAATCTGAATGATCGGCCGGCGCCATCCCTCCGGCCTGCGTGACTCTACTCCCCGTACTTCACGGCCAATGCCACCTGTCCGGAGTGATAGGCCGTATGCGAGAGAATGCGCCCCAACGCCTGCGCATTCGTCACCGTTCCGAATTCGGCCGTCGTCACGGTTTGACCCCAGTCATCCACCGATTCAATAGCCATCCCGAGGGCATCTCCCGATTGCCGAACCAACTCCAATAACGGATCCAACTCCTTGAACTGCCCTCTGTCCTTTCCAATGGGTCCGATCGTCTGTGCTTTGACCGAGATCTCTTGCCGATAGACATTTTTTGCGAACAGCAGTTCCACCTCTGCGATATGTCGAAGCAGCCATCCGACAGAGCTGGAATCGGGATGAACGCGTTTGAGCAGGTCTGCCTTGTCGATATTCTCAAGCTGATGGGTCAAGCGGGTTCGACCCATTTTCCACATGTCGATATACATTGTTCTCCTCTCTTGGTTTATTTGTTTTCAATGATTCCCACCTTCTGCGCACGGCTCATCACCTTGAACAACGATCGGGCTTCAAATCGTTTGCAGGAATCGCAACCGTTGTGATTGATCGTTACCGATACTCGGGATAAAATCCCACACCTGTCGTTCACTACCAAAAGCCGATTTCTTACCTTGTCTGCCCATCCCGATTATTCACGAGAATGGAATTCAAGATGTTCAACAAAACGGAAGCGGACGAACAAGCGTATCTGGAAACGGTCATTGAGAAACTGGAGGATGCGTACCAATCCGTCAATCAACAGGTGTCCAAAACGTCCAAAGATCTGCAAGAGCAGAAAAACTACCTGTATGAAAACAAGACGGGGATGGATGCAGCAGAAAAAGCGGCTGTCAAGCAGTCTGTGAACATGCAGGCGATTTCGGGAGAAGCCGCGGTCGCCTACAAACAACGTCTGCTCAAGCTGATGGCCAGCCCCTATTTTGGCCGGATTGATTTCACGGAAGATGAACCCGTGAATGCCGATCCCATTTATATCGGAATTCACTCCTTTTTTGATGAAGAGGAGAATGAAAACCTGATTCATGACTGGCGGGCACCGGTTTCCGGAATGTTTTACGACTTTGAGCCCGGTAAGGCCTTCTTCACGACCCCATCCGGAACAAGGGAGGGGAAGATTGTGCGCAAGCGTCAATACCGGATCACGGATGGAGAGATGGAGATGATGCTGGAATCCGATTTGTACATCCGGGATGATGTTCTTCAGAAAGAATTGAGCCGGTCTGCCGATGACAAGATGAAGAACATCGTCGCAACCATTCAGCGGGATCAGAATGCCATTATCCGGGATGAAACCTCCCCTGTTCTCATCATCCAGGGAGTGGCAGGGTCGGGGAAAACCTCTATCGCTCTTCACCGGATTGCGTTTCTGTTGTATCGCTTCAAAGACACCATCCAGTCTCGGGATATCATGATCATCTCGCCCAACAAGGTGTTCTCTGACTACATCTCGAACGTCCTCCCGGAGCTTGGCGAAGAGACCATTCCGGAAATGGAGATGGAGACGCTGGCCAGACAGATCCTGAATGACAAGTATACGTTTCAGAGCTTCTTTGAACAGGTCAATGAACTCCTCGAAAACCACAATCCCGAGTTCATCAAGCGTATGGAGTTCAAGTCGACGTCTGCGTTTCTCGGGAAATTGACCTCCTACGTAAACTGGCTCAAGCGGGAGCGATTTTCGGAAGAAGATATTCCCGTCCGTTATAAAACGGTATCTGCGCGTTATTTGCGACAGCGGTACAATGCCCATACGAATCTTCCGCTTATGCGGCGACACACCGCGATTGCGGGGGATGTACTCAAAAAGATCAAACGGGAATTCAAATACGATTTGAGAACCGAAGAGAAGAAAGAGATTCGGGCGGCCGTGAAGAAAATGATCGGCAGCACCAATCTGCGGGTCCTCTACAGGGAATTTTTTGAGTGGATCGGACAGCCCGACATGTTTGCATATGCCAAAGGGTCCACCTATGAATATGCCGACCTGTTTCCCCTGGTGTATCTCAAAATGCAGTTGGAAGGTGCCGACTCGTTCGGAAAGGTGAAGCACCTGATCATCGATGAAATGCAGGACTATTCGGCTGTGCAGTATGCTGTGATCTCCCGGTTGTTCCCCTGTAACAAGACCATCTTGGGCGATGCCAATCAGAATGTGAATCCATACAGCTCCACGACATCTGCCGATATTGAAGCCGCTTTTTCAGAATCGGAAGCTGTGACATTGACCCGAAGCTATCGATCTACCTGGGAAATCACCCGATTCACCCTGAGGATTTCCCCTGGCGCTGTGGTGGATCCGGTCGAGCGCCATGGCGAAGAGCCCTCCATTCTGACATTCGGCAAACCGATCAACGAAAAGAGGGCGATTATGGAGATGGTGCAAACGTATCATGCATCGGATCTGAACACCCTCGGCATTCTCTGCAAAACTCAAAAGCAGGCAAAGGCGCTGCATGCCTACCTCGGGAAGAACGGGGAAGATGCCCACCTTCTATCGCCGGGAAGTTCCACTCTGAAGGCGGGTGTTCTGATCACCAGTGCTCATCTTGCCAAGGGCCTGGAATTTGACCAGGTCATTGTTCCGCACGCAACAAAGGAAAACTACCGAACCGATGTAGACCGAAGCATGCTCTACATCGCCTGTACCCGGGCCATGCACCTTCTGACATTGACCAGTTGTGGAGAGGTCAGTGACCTGATCCGTTCATCCTGACCCGAACCGGAACGACCTTCTCTGCTACTCCCGTCTCTTGAGTACCTCACCAAATGTACGTGACTGACGCATCAGATTTCCGGCTGTGAATGCATAGATCGGAGTCACGGGAACACCGGATTGGCGAAGCGCCCGGGCGGTCCAATGGTTGGAGGTTTTGGGTAGGTAGTAACGACCGCGCGCATCGAAGAAGAGGGCATTCGCATAGAGCCCGTCTGCAACGACCTTGATGACTCCCTCATCATTCCGGCGAAATCGATCCCGAATAAACTCGGCGATCCTCTCCACCCCTTCTTCCGACACGTGAACAAGAATGATTTCACTACCGGGAAAAACCTCTTCCGGGGGTTGGTTCAACCCGGTCACATGCAGGACACTTCGCGTGGGCCAGAGTGCTGCGCGAAGCAACAATCCGCCCCCCGGATCCTCGCTTGGGTAGTACCGGCCGTCCCCCCACCCGACCTTGTAGTACCGACTCGGCGCAAGATGCTCCTGAAGCGGCACCATCGACTCGATATACTCACTCTCGATCACAATGGCGGTATGCCAGCCGACACTCATCACCCAGACCGGGTAGGGTCGCTTGGCCCTCTCCTCCGGGTAGAGATCCTTGACCGCTCCCAGGCACCCGGTGAGCAGGAGTGCGAAAAGGGGGGCGAGGACAAACCATGCTTTGGAGTTGAGGTCCATGAAGCTGTCACTATTGTAGTGGTTCCCCGAAATATGCCACTCGCAATGAATAATCCAAGAAACGTTTTCTAAGATTATAGATCCAAAGAGTGTTAAACCCATCAAGGGAGACCCGACATGGCCAAACGAACCCATGGTGAACCGAAATCTCTACAACCGGATGGACGACAAGCAGGCCGACGAGCACTCCGACCAGCGGGAACGGCGTATCTGACGACGGGTTTTCCAATCCACAAAGGAATTCTACATATTCAGATAAACTGAACCCCTGTAGAATCAGAGACATGACGACAAAAAAACGCCCACCCTTCACGCGCCGCCATTTTATCAAAACCCTCTCGGCAGGAGTAATCTTGCTGCCAGCAGCCTGCTCCGGCAGATCCGGCTTCGATGTAATTATCCGGGGAGGAGACATCATCGACGGAACGGGAGAAGCCTCCTACAGAGCCGATGTCGGCATCCGAAACGGACGTATCGCAGAGATTGGTGATTTGGCCGGACAAACCGGCAGGCGAACCATTCAGGCAGAGGGGCTCGCCGTCGCCCCCGGGTTTATCGACATTCACAACCACTCGGACACAGCCCTTCTGAGCGAACCTCTCTGCGAGAGTATGGTTCGGCAAGGAGTGACCACCATGGTATTGGGAGAAGGAAACTCCGCCGGACCCGTGCGGCCGGGAGAGAGGGATTGGACCACGTTGGGAGAGTATTTCGATCTGGTCTCGCGCCAGGGGGTCGCCACAAACATCTGTTCCTATGTCGGGCAAGGCCGGGTCTGGACCTATGTCAAGGGGGACGATTTCGCTCCTGCGACGAATTCGGACATCCAGGAGATGCGCAGTTTGGTAGACCAAGCGATGCAGGACGGCGCCATGGGGGTGTCGACGTCGCTGCTCATGCCGCCCCAGAACATGATCACGACCGATCAGCTTGTAGAGCTCGTGACCGTCGCACACTCCCGCGGGGGCATCTACTCTACCCACATCCGGGACGAAGGTGAAGGGGTGTTCGACTCCGTATCGGAAGCGATCGAAATCGGTCGGCGAACCGGCATCCGGGTCGATATCATCCACCTGAAAATTGCCCACAAAAACCTCTGGGGCAGGATGGACGAAGTGATCGCCATGATTGACGATGCCCGGGCCGACGGTCTCGATATACAGGCCAATGTCTATCCGTATACAGCGGGTCAGAACAACCTTCGCGCCATCATCCCTCCCTGGGCACACGAAGGGGGTCGTGAACAGATGCTTTCACGCCTGAGCGATCCGGATCATCGAAGCCGGATGCGGCGTGATATCCTCGAAGGCATTCCCGGCTGGTACAATCACTATCTGGCAACCGGAGACGGATGGGACGGAATGATCCTGGTCTCCCTCTCCTCCGAAGAAAACCGACCGTTCCAGGGACGTACGATGGGCGATCTGATCCGACACAGAGGCGGGGATCCTGTCGATACCTTTTTCGATGTCCTCCGGGAAGAGAACGGGAGCGTACCCACTGTCTTCTTTCACCATTCCGAGGAGGATATGCAATTGGCGCTCGCTCAACCCTACACGTCGGTCGGATCCGACGGATCTGCCGTAAGCATCGGCGGACCAACCGGTCCCACCCATCCTCATCCCCGGTTTTACGGAACCTTTCCCAGAGTGCTGGGACGCTATGTCCGGGATTTGGGGCTGTTGTCCCTGCCGGAGGCCGTCCGCAAAATGACCGCAATGAATGCAGAGAAGATCCGACTGGAGGGACGCGGATATATCCGAAACGGATACCACGCGGATGTGACGATCTTCGATCCCGAACGGGTCATCGACCGGGCAACCTTTCAGGAGCCCAATCAGTACGCAGAAGGAATCGAAGGCGTACTTGTGAACGGAGAGGTCATCCTTGAGAATGGCGAACGGACGGACATGCTGCCTGGCCATGTATTGCGAAACACCTAAGCCATTCGGCATGTCATCGGGCCGAACCGGCCAAGACCTTCTCGAGCCGATCGGCCAGAACATCCACAACGGCATCATGCTCGCCAACCAACCCGCTCATAACGGTCGAAAGCCCTGGATGCCGCTCTTCGGCTGCCCGACAAATTGCCGCCACATCTCCGTCCGGACCGGCATGTCGCCCCGGCGAGAGAAAGAGCATGGAGAGGGTCACCGGCATGGGCCACGTGTCGGTTCGGCCCAACAGGTCCTCGAGTAGCGGACCGGCAAAGTCGTACTCACTGCCGTCTCTCCGCTCCATGGCAGCCGGAACCACCCGAACCGAATTATCGAGCAGCACAGAAAGCTGACCAGCCAGCACATTGCGAATGGCCGTGACGGCCGGCTCCGGGCTGCCGTGATCGACCAAAATGACCGACGCCGGCCCCTCCTTCGGGCTGCACGCCATAAGCTGATCCCTCAGAATCCGGGCAATGCGCAGATCGGTCGGGCTCTCCAGATCGACCAGCGGTTTGGCCACCCGGACCCTCAGATCGGGAATCTCCTCACGCATCTGCCCCACGCGCCGGGGCAGGTAGTCGGAAATGGCACGGCTGGGGCCAAAGAAGAAGGGCAAAATCACAAAATCGGTGATCCCCTGACTGGCTGCCTCCCGGATGGTGGGGCCCACAGTTTGGGCCGGAATGCCGTCCAACTTGTCGGGCGAGACCTTGCTCGAGTGAAGAAGCGAGACCGGTTCGACCCGATGGCCTGTCTTCCCGGACAGGAGCCGGGCCACCCGCCTCAGATTCAGCGTAGCCGCCGGCCGCAGGGATCCATTATCGGTCAAAAAGATCTTTCTACTCATGGAAACTCAGTCAGTTAAAAAAGCGTCAAAGTACACTATGTAGAGCAAGAGGTCACGAACCGGAGGTCGCTGTAATGTAATCCCTGACGGGGAAAGCTCCCACTCAAAGAGACGTTCACCTGTCGAGATATGATCTTTTTACGGATTGTTCCTGAATGCAGATGTAAGGTCGAATCGTCATCTGGATCATACAGGTCGAACCAATAACCGCCTTACCGCCTGCTCTTGTGAACCATTTGGATCGATCAAACAGCCAACTTGCGAACCAAAGGTGTAATCCGTAACGTTACGCAATACATCACGTATGATAAAATCCTTCTCCTGCAGAGAAACGAAACGGGTATTCAACAGATCGTACTCAAAAAAACTTCCCGAACAGATACAACAGAGAGCCTTGAGGAAACTTCGAATGATCGATGCTGCAGGAAGTATCCATGATCTTCGACTGCCCCCTGGGAACCGTTTGGAAACATTGACTGGAGACAGGGAAGGTCAATACAGCATCCGAATCAACAATAAGTGGCGTATCTGCTTTCTCTGGATAGACGGAGACGCATTGAATGTTGAAATCACGGATTACCATTGAATAGCGTAAGTGGAGGCGAGAAATGTCAAAAAGAAAATTGCAACCGATCCATCCAGGCGAAATCCTTCGCGAAGAGTTCTTGAATCCTTCAGGATACAGCCAACGGTCGTTTGCAACGAAAATCGGAGTCACCCATACACGACTCAATCAGATCATTCAAGAAAAGCGTAGCATTACAGCAGACACCGCTCTACGACTGGCGAGAGCATTGGGTACCACCGCTGAATTCTGGATGAACCTGCAAGCCCGTTTTGACCTCGATGTGGCCATGGACCAATCCGGAGAAAAGATCAATCGGGAGGTCGGACGACTACCCACGCCCTGAGACCCAAAATATTGACATTATCACCGGGAGATGCTATTTAGGGACAACGGGTTGAACCCGGTCGGGTTGCCGCCATTCGGCGTGGCACCAGTTCGACCCGCTGAACCAAAAATTCCGGCTTTCTTGATCTGATACTTGTCAAGAATCGGACGAATCGTAGTTTTTATGCGATCGAGATCATTCATGGTAACTACTTTTAATTGGACAGGATGGTATGTCAATCGATTTCTTTTTTAATCAGCGTAAACCAATACGTAATCTCATCCAATGTTCGCTCCCCTCGTGCCATTACACGGACCATCGATCGTTGCGTAGCATGTTCAAACGATAGCATTTGAACTACACGGTCGCGAAGCATTCTGTTTTGGCCTAAAATCTTTTTTATCTCCCGGCCAATCACGATGCAGGCAATCTCTTCCAGTTCAATATCATCATCAAAAAGGTCGGAGTGGTGCTCCCAGATCATCTCTCTTTCGATATCAAAATAGTTCACGATGATCTCGGCAATATCTTGAGGATCCTGGACCCGGTTTTCCGGCCTGTCATCGTATGCGATCAATTTCAGTACAATGATTGCCGGTAGCGTGGCGACCCGAAACTGCAACCCATCTTCTTCCGCCTGAAATAGAACTGTGGCCAATTGATGAATCTCCCCAAACCCATTCACAAAAACAGGCCGATCCCACGTTCCATCTGGCTGAACTGCATTGTCAATACTGATTTCACCGAAGGGAATAAGGTCGATGGTAGCCCCAAATGGTGACTGGAGCCGAAAGGGGACTCTTTCGATTTCCGAAAAATCGTGATTCGTTATGAGCTGCCGAACAACTTCATCGTATTGCTCCTTCCCGGATACATAGAGTGCGAAGTCCACATCACGGGTTGCGCGGGATCGGATCTGTTCCTTTGCATACCACGCATCCCGGGCAATCGCACCCAACAGATAAAAATCGACTCCACACTCCGAGAACACCTGCTCCGTAACCTGAATCAGTTCTCGCAGTTGTTCCTGTCGTAAATCGGACAATTTAATCTTCAGTGGCCCTCGCATAGATCTGTTTGGCTATCTTCATATTCCGTGGATCCCCGGTCTCCATCAAATCCGTGTAAATCGTAAGCATTGGTGCTATTGCCGGGTCTTTCGTTCCAAACGTCCAGTATGGTTCACGTACCTCGACATTCCCCACCTTGTCCGGAACCAATTTCAACTCATTCATAAGGTCCGCGCGCTTTTTCCGCGTGTAGAGTATAAACTCCTCCGGCTTCAGATCTTGGGTCATCAGATCCGCAGCAGGCTCACCTCCCCACATGGTTCCCGCTCCAAGCTTCAGCTTTTTCCAGTTCTGTTCAGCTTCACGATTCACAAATTGATACCGCCCTTTCAGAATCCGGGGTTTGAGCTCATCTGCAAAGGCAGTCAACCATTGATCCAGCAACCGGTCGTGATTCTTGAGCTGGATCTCGTTCTCGTTTATTGTCAACAGATAGCCACGTTCGTTCAACCCATCGAGTACGAATTTGATATTCCCAAGAGCGACGTCCGCCGTTTGAGCAATTTCCCGGTAGGTGTGATTCAGCCACGCTTCATCGTACAAAAACAGAAACACCACTTTTAACCCGGTTTTGGTAAAGGCCCGATTTCCTTTTGGTTGAACCGGGGTCGTGGTGTGGCGATCGATCCAGATCAAAGCCCCCTTATCCATTACCCGAATATTGCCGGCCACATCCATCCAGTCGATTCCCACTTCATTCAATCGCTTCTTGATATCCGGAAAGAGACGCTCCGCCACCAACATGACGAGCCCGTTGGCCTCTTGTAGTTGCTCCAACTGAGGTATATGATGCTTGCGAATCTCCTTCCTTACGATGGCATGTCGAACAATCGTGCCACCACCGGGTATGTCAAAAGTGATTTGCGCATCTTGCTGATCCTTTCCGTCTTGGGCGTACTCCTTCCACACAACGTCTCTTCCAATCTCGGGAGCGAGGTGTTCAAGTGCTTTATTGAGAATTACCCGATCCATTGTTCATTTAATTTATTTGTTCACGATTCCTGAACATCTTAAATAAATGAACATAATTCGCAGGTGAAATCAAAGAACTGGATTTACGAATCACCCAAGATGCCTTAAAAGATGTAATCGTTGCTCCCCTAACCAGTTTTCACAAAACCACTAATTGCATAACTACTTTTCATCGATCGTAACCGGTTTTCACGGATTCCGGACTGTAAAGAATAGCTCGACGCGTCTTTTCTCCTTCCCAACGCCCTGATCGTCCCCGATTGACATTATCACCGGGAGATGCTATTTAGGGACAACGGGTTGAACCCAAAGAACCTGCAACCAATCGGTCATGCGTATGTCCTTCTTCACCTCGCGAGTGGTCCTCGTCACGCTATTCACCCCGGTATTCACCCTCCCCACACGATTCACGCCGGTCCTGCTCGCCGGCATGTTCCTCCTCGCCTCCACAGATCCGCTCCACTCCCAAGTCGCCTCCGAATCCCTCCGCCCACCCGTGATGGGCAAACAGGGCGTGGTCGCCAGCGCCCATCCGCTCGCCTCCCTGGCCGGGCAGAAGATGCTGGCCGACGGAGGCAACGCCATTGACGCCATCGTGGCGGCCGCTGCCGCGCTCAACGCCGTCGAGCCCTACATGTCAGGCGTCGGAGGGGTCGGCTACATGCTGCTCTACTCCGCAGAAGAGGATCGGGTTCGCTCCCTCATCTTTGGCGGGTGGGTTCCCGAAACCTTCGAACCCGCCTCCCTGGAAGGAGCCTCCACCTACTCCGACGGCGCGGGTCACGGGACGCTCGAGGCGATCGGGCCCATGACGGCCGCCGTCCCCGGCAATCTGGCCGGGTGGAACCGCGCCCTTCAGGACTACGGAACCCTGTCACTGGACACTGTTCTGCAGCCGGCCATCACCTACGCCGAGCAAGGCGTACCGATCACCGAATTTGACCAGGCGATGTGGGCCGGCACCCGCAACCGGGTTCACGCCTACCCCTCCTCACGACGCGTCTTTCTGAACGAGAAGGAAGAGCCCTACCGCATGGGCGAGATCTTCGCCAATCCCGACCTGGCCCGCACCCTCAAAGAGATCGCCGACAACGGGGCCGATCATTTCTACCACGGGGAGCTGGCCACCACCATTGCCGACAACTTTGCCCGTGACGGGGGCTACATTACCCGCGAAGATCTGGCAAGCGTCCCCGACCGGGTCCAGTGGACCGACCCCCTCGAAATCGACTACCGGGGCTACACGATCTACAACCATCCGCCCCCCGGCATGGGCCTCCAGCAGCTCCAGACCCTGCGCATCATGGAAGGCTTCGACCTGCAGGCGATGGGCCACAACTCGGCCGACTACCTGGCCCACCTGATGGAGGCGATCGCCCTGGCCCGCGCAGACAGTGACCGGCACATCGGCGATCCGGCCTTTGTGAACGTCCCGACCGAGGAACTCCTCTCCGATGACTACATCGACGGCCAGCAAGACGAAGTGCGCCGAATTGTCGAAGAGCGCCACGCCCAGATGCAATCCCCCGTGCCCAGCCTGGACCCCACGGAGCTGGACGCCCGCTACACCTACGCCACCACCAGCCTCTCGGCCGCTGACAGCCAGGGCAATGTGGTCGTCATCACCCAGAGCCTCGGAGGCGGATTCGGCTCCGGCTACGTGGCCGGCGATACCGGGATCGCCTTCAACAACGCCATGGAGTGGATGCAGATGGAGCCCGGCCACGCCAGCTCGAGTGAGCCCGGCAAAGGGATCACCTGGTGCATCGGCGCCATGATGCAGGTACACAAAGACGGCAAACCGCTCCTGGCTGTCGGCTCACCCGGCAGTTTCGGCATCCTTCAGTCCGTCCCGCAGATCGCCATGAACATTCTCGATTTCGATATGGAGATCCAGGAAGCGATCGATGCCCCCCGCTTCCGCTGGAAAGACGAACTGGGCTCCGTCCCGGCCACCGAAGTGATCATGGAGTCGCGCATTCCGGTCAGTGTCCGGGTCCGGCTCTCCCGCATGGGCTACAAACTGGACACCAGCGTGGGCGACTGGTCCATGTCGGTCGGCGGCGCGCAGGCTGTTCTATTGGACCCCGACTCGGACTGGATCCTGGGCGGGGCCGATCCTCGCCGCAACGGCTACGCCCTGAGTTGGTAGATTCCCCACCGTGATCTCCCTTTGAACCCCAAGACCACAGCTCATGACCACCCGACGTGACTTCCTCCACCAGACAGCCCTGACCGGCGCCGGCCTCGCCATCGCGCCCACCCTCCCCCTCTCGCTCCTGGGCACCACCTTTTCGGGCCGAACCGCGCAGCGCCCCAAGGTTGCCTACATCACCACCACCTACAGCACGGGAAGCTCGCACTCCGATGTGATCGGGACCAAACTCTTCCTGGGCATCCCGACCGACGAGGGAATTCTGGAGCCGGAGATCGAGGTGGTCTCCATGTGGATTGACCAGATTGAGGAGGGCCATACGGGACCCCGGGTGGCCGAGCTAAATAACGTCCCCATTTACGACACCATCGAGGAGGCCATGACCCTGGGCCAAGACCGGATTGCCGTAGACGCGGTGATCTATGTGGGCGAGCATGGCGACTACGCCTACAACCGGCTGGGCCAAAAGATGTACCCGCGGATGAACCATCTCGAGCAGATCTTCCGGGTCATTGACGCCAACGACCAGCCCGTTCCGGTTTTCAACGACAAGCACCTCTCCTACAACTGGCTGGACTGCCGCTGGATCTACGACCGGGCCAAAGAGCTACAGGTCCCGATGATGGCCGGCTCGTCGCTCGCCTACTGCTGGCGGGATCCGGTCCTGCACCACCCGATCGGTACCGAGATCACCGAAGCGGTTGCTATTGGGTACGCCAGTCTGGACGCCTACGGGCACCACGTCCTGGAAATGTTGCAGTGCATGGTGGAGCGGCGAAAAGGTGGCGAGAGCGGGGTCGCTTCGGTCCGGGGCATCGAGGGAGATGCGGTCTGGCAAGCGATCGACGAGGGGCTCATCTCCGAAGAGCTGGTCCTCGCTGCCTGCAATGTCGTTGATGAACGGTCAGAGGGCAACATTCGCGAGCTGGTCTCCAACCCCAGCGGGATCCTGATCGAGTACAACGACGGATTACGGGCAGCCATTCTGATGTTGGACGAGGTGGTCAATGCCGGCTGGGCGTATGCGGCCCGGGCCGATGGCGAGATTCAGGCCACCGAGTTTGTTCTCTCGGGCGGGCCCATCTTTGCTCATTTCAGCTACTTGACGCTGAACATTCAGGCGTTTATCACAAGAGGCGGTGTCCCGCCCGTTCCCATTGAGCGCAACGTGCTCACCACCGGTATTCTGGACATGGGGTTGCGCTCGGTTCACCGGGGGATGGAGCTGATCGAGACCCCCTTTCTGAACTACCCTTACGAGCCGACAAATGGACTGGCCATCTTCCCCTCCAACCCGCGCCCGGTTGGCGCCAGCATCGGAGCCTGGCCCCCACCCGGGAAGAAAGAAGCGTATGACTTCATTATTCAGGAGAGGTATCGGTGAATTCACTTTGATTTCAGCAATTCAATCGATACCTCTCAGTTTTCCAATAAGATGATCTGTGATCGTTTATCGCGATAATATTTATATTTTTCAATTGAAATTATTAGATAAGCCGTGCTATCAAAATAATATGAATTTTGTGCTAATCAACGAATAGGTTCTTGAGAAATGCCAAATAACACCGAGAAGTTCGAATTCCGAATGTACTCTAGCCAATCAGATATACCAAGTTCTGCTAAAGCTCTTGGTTGCCTGATACCCGATGGGTGGGATGATTTCGGATTTAAAACACTCTTCAGTTTGATCGTCTTTGATCAAACTTCTAACAAACACGATATTGGACCTTTTAAAATTGGCAGTTTTGACATGCAAGAGAACTCTGTCAAAAAGGCATTACCTAACTCGTTCAAAAAATTAGATAACGACTACTTTTCATTGGGACAAGATGATAGTTACTACGTGGCACTGGGTGAACTATCAGAATCGGTCAAGAACGCAGTATTGGTAGGTCTACGAGATGTAGTTTTTAACAAAAACCTGTGGGAACAAGCGAAAAAAGAAAATGTAACCAATACCTCCCTACTTCGAACAATCACAACTAAAACCGTTGAAAATCAGTATCGTCGACTAGTTCATGGTGGTGCCCGGCTGACCGAGTATGACTTCGTCTATGCTGCTCCAAAACGTATAAAAGCTGATACCGATAGGCTAAGATTGTCATTCAGCGTGGAGCCAGAGTCGCATCCTCCTACCAATCTCCACGTTTTGGTAGGTCGTAATGGCGTTGGTAAAACCCACATCCTGCAATTAATGACAAAATCCTTAGTTGCAAAACATTCTGTGGCTAGTCAGTCTGGAGAGTTCTCCTCGCATAGTGCAACAGAAGACGAGAATGCCCCGATTTTTGCAAATCTAGTATCCGTATCATTCAGTGCATTTGATAACTTCGAGTTGATCCCTGAAAATCAGGATTCTAAAGAAAGGATTCGGTATTCAAACATTGGTTTACGTCGCACTAGTGAAACGGGTAGTGGCTTGGGCACTCCTAAGAGCCCAGAAATGCTGATTCGTGAATTCGCTAAGAGCGCGCATTTGTGTATGCACGGCATGCCAGCGAAACGTTGGAAAAGAGCTTTGACCACATTGGAATCTGATCCGATATTTCGAGCATTAGAAGTAGCCGAACTTACATCAATATCTGGGGACGAAGAAGTCTTCATTGGAGAGGCTACAACTCTTTTTAGACGACTAAGCTCAGGCCACAAAATTGTATTACTGACTATCACACGCCTTATTGAAACCGTCGAAGAGCAAACCCTAGTTCTTTTAGACGAACCAGAGGGCCACCTTCATCCACCCCTACTGTCGTCATTCGTAAGGGCATTGTCCGATCTCATGTTTGACCGGAATGGAGTGGCAATTATAGCAACTCACTCTCCTGTTGTCCTTCAGGAGGTTCCCAGAACCTGTGTGTGGACCTTACAGAGATCTGGAGATAACCTAAGAGCTGAACGACCAGAACTTGAGACGTTCGGAGAGAATGTAGGTATACTGACCCGTGAGGTATTTGGTTACGAAGTTACCGAATCAGGCTTTCATAAGATGCTATTCGAGACTGCACATAATGAACCTAACTTCGACGAGGCGGTGAGGAGTTTTAATCATGAGCTTGGCTCTGAAGCCAGAGCCATTCTCCAAGGGCTTTTCTCTGCGAACAAAATCAGGAAAAGTGAGTAGCATGCGCCGACTTAATCCACCTATTGATGATGTTGCGAAGGTGTACAGACAATGTGCAAGTTCGGTAAGAGATAACGAGAAAAAGAATCGTATGCTTTTGATTGAGCCTGAAATCGCAGCTGCGAGTGAAGAGTACATTACAGCAGCCACAAATGCTGCACTGAACGAGATACCCCTGACAGAGGGAGTTTCTAATACCGTGTCTACCAATGAAATGGTTTCTCTCTACAAGACTCATATGGTAAGGAAGAGGGCAGTGGCTCGAGAAGTTTATGACAGACTAATGTCATCCCCACGTTACAACAAATGTCCTCTTTGCGGCCAACGTGTAGTTTCAACCCTTGACCATCATCTTCCAGAATCGCGCTATCCTACTTTTGCTGTGTTCCCACACAACTTAGTCCCAGCTTGTAAAGACTGTAACAAGGAAAAAGGCACGGCGATACCCACCGATATTGAAAAACAGACAATACACCCCTACTTTGACGACTTTGAGACAGAGCGGTGGCTTTATGCTAGTGTATCAAATACCACGCCAGTTGTTCTCAGTTTCTTCGTATCTCCACCAAACCACTGGAGCGAAATTAAGCAACGCCGGGCAGCATATCATTTCAATATTTTAAAACTGAATAAATTATTTACCGCTCACGCAGCAGAGGAACTTGCAAACATTCGATATTATTTAACAGAGTTGTATCGCAAAACGGGCAAGCAAGGTGTCCGAGACCACTTGCAACAGGTAGCCACTAGCAGATCTGCTGTACAAATGAACTCGTGGCAAACGGCTACATATGAGGCAATCGCTTCCGATGATTGGTTCTGTGACGGTGGCTTCATAGAGAATTAGACCTTCCAATAATGATAACTACGAATGTGTCCGATTCTCCAGTCATGAGTTGTAGTCCATCAACGTTTTGACCTTGTGGAATCCCTTGCTCTCGTAGTGTTCCGGATCCGGCACCACCCGAAACGAGACTATTATACATCATAAATATCACTATTCATTATCTCATTCAAGATATATTTTTTGAACTCTTCAATAGCCGTGAAGTACCTAAATCCACTTCTATTGGCAACCTTTTTTGTCTCTTCATCCTCGTTAATAAGAAGCGCAACGGGATGGCTTAAATACTGTTGAACACCATCTGGCCAAGCCAAATCGATGATTGCTTCCTGCTCATCGTTTTCGTCCAGTATTTCAAGCCCCCATTCTCCTTCTTGAAGTCCCATTTCTCGCAACCAAGACTGGAGGTCTGCCAACATCTGCTCCTCTGCCTGGTCGTCGATACTATCGATTCGAAGATGTTTTGGCTTCTCTCGTTTAGAAAGGACATCATTCGTAAACTCATTTTCTTCAACATCACCGACCTTCAATCGATCTAAAAATTTATTGGATGCTTCTGCCAAAAGTTTTTGCCTTGCAATAAGAAAGTCCTTGAAGTTCTCCTTCTTCCAAAGATTTTCATCCATTGGAATCCAGTGAGAGGCCAAGACTCCTGGGTGCTTAGACTCGATTTCCGGAAAATATCGAATTGGTGGTTTGTCGGAAATTTCCAGATTTGTCTCTTGAGTCAAAAATGTCATGTTGGCCAATGCGTTGACGTCTCTTCTTTGATAATTTGAGTCGTACAAATACGCTTTGGGGAAAATGTGGTGCAATTGTAACCCACTCAAATTACCCAACAGGTGATGTGTAAGCTCATCACCCGTCCCCCAATCTTTTGCGTGCCACACTCTCGTCAACATGTAAAGCATTGGATAAAATCGAGCACCACGACTCCAGCCTCTAAAATCACTAGCGTAGAGTTTTAAATCACCACGATTTTGTCGGAGCTCTTGGATCAAGTTCGCTATTGCTCGCTCCGAATCTTCAATCAAATCCAGATCCTTGTCCAAGGTGCTCTCAGTGGAACCCGCATATCGTCCCCAGAGCATAGAGTGGATGTACCAATACAAAAGTTGATCTCTCTTTCGATGGTCACCCAAGTTCATTCTATTCTCAGAGATATATCTACACATGAGCGGGAATGAATACACGCTTCCGAGTACGCGATCGTGATCCAGTCCAAGCCGTGAGGCGATCGTATTGAGCAGTTTGTCTATGGCTTCCTCTGCTCTTTCCAATCCACTTTTAAAATCTCTGGTTGAAACTTCATCTAGATTCTGAAACTTCGCTTCCCCGGTTACAATTGAATTAATACACCTGAGATACCAATCCATTTTGAAATTAAACCCGGCACGTTTCCATTTGGTCAATCGTGTTTTTAATTCACTACGGGCTTCTGGCCATGATCCACAAATTTTGGCCAACGCTAAATCACCTTTGGACAGCTTCGTCCCCCCACTATTTACCTTGTTAAAGATCTCCACAACTGTATCTGTATCCTTGTCTTCTCCAGTGATTTCTTCTACGTGAAGATTAACATCTTGAATCTGGTGAACTTGATTCAGTCTCGTAATGAATAATCCCAAATCTTTACTTTTTTCAGGATCAGAGGAATATTTGCTGATGAAAAGTTCAATTCCACGCTTCATTAGCTCAGTTACATCCACCCAATTTGGGTTTTCATCCATTTTCATGGGCGCATAAAACTCGAATGCTTCCTCTGCTACATTGAAATATAAATCCGAGAATAACTTAGGGTCTCCATCAAAGAATTGCGGAGCTTTACCCCTAATAATTCCATATAGAGAGGTCATTCGTTGCTGGCCGTCCAACAGCATTTTCACGTTCTCAGCCATATTATCTTGACCCCGAGCCATTGTTGTATCTCTCTTCGTTTCCCACACCAACAAACTGCCGACCGGATATCGTTTATAAAGAGAATTCATCAATTCTCGTACTTGGGTACGATTCCAAACGTATCCACGCTGAAATTCCGGCAATGCCATACTGCCCATGTCAATTTGATCTAGAATCGTGCTGATTTTCATGATTTATTTAACTAATTAACTCTCATTATCTCTCGGTCGAATAAAATCGCTCGATTTCTGTCCTGTAATCCATAGTTCAAATAGAATACCCAGCCTTGAGCAAACACACCCTCACCCAATCTGTATTTGGTTCAATTCACCAACTTTCTCAATAAGCAGGTCGATGACGTTTGCTTTGTCTCGGAAAACCCCGTCAATTCCGTCTTCATCCAGAAAGTTGAAGGGCGGCTCGTAAAGGTTGGCCACATCCAGATGACCGTTCCTGGTATAGAATTCGATCATCTGCTCGATGAACTGGATCTGGTTGGAACTTAGCTTATTGTCTTGCAAAAACTCTTCAAATTTCCTGATGACAGCTTCTCGGCTTAACCCGGTTGCCGACCGAATGAAATGGATTAGCTCCATTCCCTGTCCAAACACATTCCGCAATTCTTCGGCACTTACCTCCGGGTCCACCTCCATCAGAAACACCTCCAGGGTCTTCACATCCTTGTCGGTCAGTGGCTGAGCCTTCCGGATCTTCTCGATGATCAAATGGTTCTTGTGCTCCTCGAGAAACTTCTCCATTCGCCGTTTGTACCGCGTGGGATCCACAGCCGGATCGGCCACCATTGATTCGGGATCGCCTACAGAAACAAACTCATCCTCAAAGTTGGTATAGACCGGGGCCCGCTCCTTTCTGTCAATCAGTTGCATCAGATTTCGCAGCTCCACCCGGGTCTGCTCCAACTCCAACGGACCGGGTTCTTTCCAGAACTCTTCGGTCAGCACCTTTTCCAAAGTGGGTCGGACCGCCTTGATCGCGGGAATATGCTTCTTGGAGTAGAGATTCTCGGCCAGGTCCACCACCTTATTGCGGGTTGCTTTCTCTTGGAGCACCCCGTCCAGGAATTCTTGTTGAAGGGTAAGCATGAGCAGGTCAAAGCGGCGGTTCATTTCATCCTCATTGACATCGACGGGAATGAGTTCGGCCAGCTCCCGAACGATCTCCTTTCGCTCTTCCGATTCCAGGTGATCCCATACGCCCCGTTCCTCCAGCCGGTCAATCAGTTTCAGGTGAGGGCGAACCTGCACGCTCTGTCGTTCCAGTCCGGCCACCTGCTGGTGAAGGTGATCCAGAAGTTTTTCACGATATTCCTGAAGGTCCTCGTCACGTTTCCAGGGCTCCTGTTTCAGCTTGGCCGCCAGAAGAAGCTGTTTCTCGAAGATCTTTGCATGAAGTGAGGGCGTGGCAACCGTTTCATAACCATCGGGGTTCTCTTCAAAGTATTCGAAGTTCCCGCAGAAGTCGAAGATCAGAAAATGCTCCTTGTCCCTGCCCGGGCCAAACAGCTCCGGCCGTAGACGTGTCCCCCGGCCGATCATCTGGTAGAACTTGGTGCGAGAGCGAACTGGCTTGAAAAACACCAGGTTCACCACATCAGGTGCATCGATTCCGGTATCCATCATGTCCACCGAGATGGCGATGACCGGGAATTTGTGCTCCTCCGAACAGAACTTCTCGATCAAGTCCTGGGCATGTTCAATCTTGTTGTGGATCACGCGTGCAAAGTGCCCCGCATAGTGCGGATAGTTTTCGTCAAAAACCTCCCGGATGAAGGTGGCGTGTTTGTGGTTCTTGGCAAAGATGATGGTACTGCCCAGCCGGTCTCCTCCCTCCACCTTGACTCCGTGTTCCATCAGCTGGTGGAGCACTTTTTCTACAGTGTCCCGGTTGAAAAGCCAGCTATTGAGCTTTCCCGGATCGATGTGATCGGGAACCGCACCGGTTTCGTCATCGGCCAGCAGATCGTCATACTCTTTCTTCTCCTCTTCCGATAGTTCGGAGTACTTGATCCCTTCGGACAGAAACTTTCCCAGTACAGAAATCTTTCGGGGCGGTACCAGGTACCCATCCTTGACCGCCTGGTCCAGCTCGTAGGCGTAGGTCGGGTTTCCCCGTTCGGCGTTGAATAGCTCGTAGGTGTCGTGATCCACGCTGTCCTTCGGGGTCGCCGTCAAGCCGAGCAGCAGGGAGTCAAAGTAGTCAAAGATCGCTCCGTACTTGTTGTAGACACTCCGGTGCGCCTCGTCGATAATCACCAGGTCAAAATGGCCCGGGTCGAACCGCCTCTTGCCCTCCTCGAGCTTCTCGATCTGGTTGAGCACAGTGGGATAGGTACTGAAGACCACTCGTGCCGAGCTGTCGTTCTTTTCGTCCACCAGGTTGACGATCGGTACATCGGGTAAGTGACTGGCATAGTTCCTATACGCCTGGCGGACCAGTGCATCCCGGTCAGCCAGAAAAAGAACCCGTTTGGCCCAGTTGCAGCGCAGTAGTAGATCGGTCAGGGAGATGGAGACGCGTGTCTTGCCGGTTCCGGTAGCCATCACCAGCAGGGCTCTACGGTGGCCCTGTTCGAAACGCTCACCCACCCGGCGGATCGCTGCAATCTGGTAGTACCGCTCCGTAATCTCTTTGTTGACTTCGGCCTGACGGAGCGATTCCCGTTCCCGCTTCTGGAAAAAGAGAGTCTGCAGGCTCTCCCTGGTGTAGAATCCCAGAACAGCACGAAGCGGGTAATCACTGTCGTCCCAGATCCAGATCTCATACCCGTTGGAGAGAAAGATCACGGGCCGGACGCCGTAGCGGTCTTCCAGACAATCGGCGTAGAGTTTGGCCTGTTGCTGCCCTTCATCATAGCTCCGGGTGGTACGTTTGGCTTCCACCAGGGCAAGGGGCTTGCCGTTTTCATCCCAGAGGACGTAATCGACGTATCCGATACCGGTCTTGTTGGGCATCCCCTTGACTTCAAACTCGCGAACGTTGGGATCGGTCGGATCCCATCCCGATTCGCGAAGCATGACATCAATAAGGAGCTCCCGTGTCTGGGCTTCATTGTAGTCGTGATGGTCCGCATACCGCCTGGTCTGCAGGCGCATCTGCTTGATCTCCCGGTTGCGCTGGGCCAGCTCTTCGCTAGTCTCCTCCAGGCTCTGCTGAACCCGCCGTAGCTCTTCGGCCCGACCTTCCATCTCCTGTTCCAGGCGCTCCAGCTCCTCGGGAGAGGTTTGGCTTTCGAGCTCCACTCTGGGTACGCTGGCCGGGTCGAATGTCTGTTCCGGTTTGGGCTCTTCATCGGCCGTGTAGGTCCGGTAGAGCCAGTACATCACATGAAATACTTCCTGGCAGATGCGAAGGGCATCCTCCTCACGAATCTGTTTGTTATCGTGAAGAGCGATGTTGCCGATCTTGCGGATCACATCGATCTTTTTAAAAACCGCCAGCCCGACAATCTTCTTGAAGGGGACTTCTCGGGTGATGTTGTGCAGACTGGTATCGTAGGGCAGGCCCAGGTCTTCGTCATGTTCATACATCCATAGAACCACCTGCTCGATCAGGTGACGGGCACGTCCACATGCTCCCCGCGGGTCAAAGTAGACCAGTCTCTCCACGGCCTTCGCGTCCTCTATAAACTCAGGCCAGTCTGGATGCAGGAAGTTAAAGTTGGACATAAGTACATTTCACAAAATTACGATAAAATCGAAAATATGATAATCTTGAACATTAACTTTTAAAAATACATGTTTTCTAACTATGACATTACCGAAGACGTGTTCTGCTTGGTGCACGATATTGTTCAGGTGCATCCCTCACTAGATTTACTTCATAGCGACGTCGATCCAAAACTTCTAAAAAACCCATTATGCTTTTCTCATCTACAACAATTCCATTATAAGTCTCTTGAATTTCTACACCAGTAGCAGTACAGGTCTCTATTAAATTCTGACGATCAATTCTCGCTATTTCCTGTTGAGATCGTATAGAAGCTAGGTAACGAGCTGCACGAGGTCGAGAACTAGCATATTCCTCAATAATATCAAAATCAACGAAAGGCAAATCGCTTTGTAGAGATTCAATATTACCACCAACAGCTTCTAGAATTGCCTCTTTTAGTCTGCCCGCAAATTCAAAACTACTGGGTCTATATATGTACACATATTCATTATCGATAAGCAGGTCAAAATCATTATCTAGTTTAAAAACCTTATCCTCTATAATCTTTAAAGCGTCTGTACCAAATGTAATTAAACGGCTTTTTAATACCCCTTTAAATTGAATTGCTCGTCTTAATGCGGTAAGAGTTCGACCTTCTTCATCGGTAAATTTAGCGAAATAGCAAAACATTTCATTCACATCGTCCAGAGCAGACTGATCAATATCAAGGTTAATTGCCCGATGAAGATTTCTCAGTCTAACTGCAAGATCATCTTCAAGGGGAATAAAAAGAAATTCACGTGACGAATGTTTCTCAGATGGCTCATAACGATTTGGCTCACCAGAGTTATTCTCATCTCCCATAGCCACCCAAGTGTCTTTGGCCATAGTTACTAGAGCTTCTTGAATTTCATTGTCCACCATTACACAATGAAATGTATCTTCGTCCGAATTATCTTTGCCAACACCAAATTGAACCGCTCGCACATTGTCGAAATCAAACTCCATAAGAGCTCTTCATTTCATTCAAAGTATACTGTATTGCTTAACCGATACGCTTCAATAGATTCATCGGCAGGAATCGATACTCTTTTCGTAATCAAAACTATCTGTCTATTACCGCTTAATGGACTATCATTTTTCTTCGGATAAATAGTAAATACATGATATCCAAACAGTGCGAATATTATGTTCATATAATGCAAATTTAAATGCCAGAACAAAAAAACAATAAATGAGAGTGCCGTGAGTGCCGTAATCACGTCGCGCCATGTATGCAAATCAGCAGAATAAAATGGAAGCAACATTGCAAACAGATAAACTAAGAGATGATCCCGATGGTCTTCGGCTTTACCGACATCAATGACTCGAAGTTGTTTTAATTTTTTTGCCATTGCAATACGCCTCCAAAGAAATAGGGAAGGCATAAATACCATGAATAAACAGAATCCAACAAAATAATAGTCTGGTATCAAATTATTCCCACGAACAGCCCACAAAACAAATAGTGGTGATATACTACTTAAAACCATGACAAATCGAGCGATTTGCAAACCTTCTTTAGAAGAATTCACTTTAAAGCCTCTGATCTTATTAATTACTAAAAAACCTCATACATCAATGATTTTAAAATCCGTTTTTCCTTATTAATTATTTCTTTTAACACCTTTTTCTCATTAATAATGATGTGGAAATATTTACAAAATGTCTTTTGTATTTTTGTATCGGGTTTTATCAATTCTATTTTTTTAAATCTTGACTTTGAAACCATTCCCTTCATGCTCTTAGTCGATGCATTCTGAACCAATTCTTGAGCTACAATTAGTTGTCCATAAAGAAAAAACACATCAACTTTATCATGCTCAGGAATTATAGCATTTATCTGTTGATTGATGGCTATTTTTCTGTCTGTAACAGCACTCTTCCCAATTGAACTCAAACTCCCAGCAATACAAGAAACTATTAATGAATTTTTTGGAATGATTCTTCCAGTACGCGACCCTTTCTTGGACAAAAACTCTGTTGCCTTAGTAGGATAAACTCGACTCTCTTGGATATTTGTAGTTTTAATCCACTCAATATGATTTCCATAATTATCCGAGTCTTTTTTCGAAGGGGTATTTCCCGTTACTACTTCTCCTAACTTTTTAATTTCAACTTTTCTCCACCCCTTCGGATTGGTAACCGGATCCCCAAACATATCCAGAAATACACTCTGGATGAGCTCATCGTACTTGGCAAGCATTTCCCGGTCAATATCAATCAACCGCTGAGCTCGGTCCAGTTTGTCTACAATGGCTTTCTGTTCGTCGAGACTGGGAAGGGGAACTTCCAGTTTTCTTAAATTTGTCTTTGTAATTTGAGGTTGTGCAGTTCCAGAAATTACATCACTCATATTTCTACCTTTTAAATAGTAGAAAAGGTACTTGAGATTTACATCATCTGATAAATCATCAAGGCACATTGCATTACCAGTGATGTAAGAATAAGGCTCAGAAATATTTATTTCTCCACAGGTGGCTCCTCTACAAGTGATGAGTACCGTTGGCTCTTTATGATTATATTCCGAATAAAAACCAATTTTTCCATTTGCACCATAAACAGGATATCCTTCTTCCTTTAGTGTACTTTTAGATATAGTTCTCCATTGTTTTGGATTGCAAATGTCAAAAATATTTTTAACCACCACTATATCATCCCCTCAAGTTCATCCAGGATTCGTAGTCTCTCTTCGGCCAGTTGCCGCAAACCCGGCTGGTCGTCCTTCCCATTGATGATCACCTTCGGGTCTTCATATTCCACCTCTTCGTATTCGATCTCCTTGTAGCGGTTGATCGACAGGTCATATCCCTGATCCACGATCTCCTGCTTTGGAACCAGGAAGCTTTGATCCGTTCGCTTACGATCCTTCTCATTTTCCAGGTTGAGATACCTTTCAATGATATCCGGAATATTATCGTCATTAATCGGATCCCGCTTGTCATCCAGTGAAAAACCGTCGGCCCTCATATCGTAGAACCAGACGTTATCGGTTCCGCCCGAATTGGTTTTGGTGAAGAGAATCACAGCCGTACTGACTCCGGCATACGGCTTGAACACCCCACTCGGCATGGAAATCACCCCATTGAGCTGCTGATCCTCAACCAGGATCCGCCGAAGCTCCTTGTGGGCCTTGGAACTGCCAAATAGAACCCCGTCCGGGACGACCACAGCAGCCCGTCCGCCCACCTTCAGCGCACGGAGAAAGAGAGCGTTAAATAACAGTTCGGTCTTTTTGGTCTTGACCACCTGGAGCAGATCACTGGCCACACTGTCATAGTCGAGTGACCCCTTGAAAGGAGGATTGGCCAGGATCAGATCAAACTTTTTCCGAAGATCGCTGCTGTCACTCGACAGCGTATCCCGGTAATCGACCGTTGCCCCTTCGAACCCGTGCATCACCATGTTCATATTCCCGATCCGCAGCATGGAACTGTCAAAATCGAACCCGGTAAACATTTCCGACTGGAAGTGCTCACGCACCTTTTCATCAACCATCGCTGCCGCATGATGCTTCCGAATGTAATCACCTGCGGCCACCAGGAAGCCGGCCGTCCCACACGCCGGATCGGCAATCTTGTCCATCGGCTTGGGCTGGGTCAGTTCAACCATCATCTGGATAATATGCCGCGGTGTCCGGAACTGCCCGTTCTGACCGGCCACACTCAACTTGGAGAGCATGTACTCATACATGTCCCCTTTGGTGTCACGGTCATCCAGGTCGAGCTGATCCATGAGCTCCACCACCCTGGCCAGGGCGGCCGGTTTCGGGAACATGAAAATCGCCCCTTCCATATGCTTGCGGTAGGTATTTCCGTTCTTCCCGCCCAGCTCTTTGATAAAGGGGAATACATCATCCCGGATCCGGTCGAACATCGTCTGGGGATCCAGTTCCTTTATATTCCGCCAGCGCAGGTGCTGCTGGTCTTTGGAGAAGGTGGGATTCTCAACAGGGTCACCTGTCCGTTCCGCTTTCCGCTCCTGCCGGAGCTGCTGATCATCTAACCCTTTGATAAAAAGCAGATACGTTAACTGCTCAATGACCGTCAGCGGATTGGAGATTCCTGCCGTCCAGAGAGTCTCCCAAATTTTATCCACCCTGTTTTTCAGTTCACCGGTGATCATATAGTCTCTGTTTGTTCATTGATATGTTCTTTTGTTGAGATCCATAGCCATCAAGGATACCCGATTGTCTGCCATAAGATAGCAGATACAGCCTGAAACCAAAGATTCGTTCAGGGTGACCTCGCTTTTTTGATTATTATTCAACGTCAACATAATCACATGGAGTGACACCCCGTGTCACCCTCCCATAAAAACGAAACCCGAACTCTTTATGAAGCCCAAATTCAAGCCCGGAAAGAATATTGCCATGAAAGTGCCGACACATGAGTACGAAGCAACCGTCTCTTTTTACCGGGATCTGCTCGGATTTCAGGAGATTCCGGTCAAAGCAAAGGACCAGGACCATACGATACGGTTTCAGTTCGGGGAGAAGGTGCTGTGGGTCGATAAAGTCCCCTCCATCAGCCAGGCGGAGACCTGGTTTGAAATCGTAACAGACGATGTAGAGGGTGCTTCCGACTATCTTACAAACCATGGTTGCAGTCGCCGGGACGAGATCGAACCGCTTCCCGATGACTTTGACGGATTCTGGATTTCAAGCCCTTCTAACATTATCCATTTGGTAACGAAACCGGAGAACACCTGAGTCGCTCACTGCTTCGCTGATTATCCAAACGACTCGTTATCTTTCCGTTCCATTCAAATATAAACATCCAAAATCCATGTACGCAGTCTTCAGAGAAACCACGTATGATCCGGACAAGCCGATACAGGAAAGCCCGGAGTTCCGGGAATTTCAAAAGGCCCATGCCGACCAGGCCGGATACAAAGGCACGGTCGTTACGAATGTTGGCGAAGGTCGATATCTAACTCTGACTCTTTGGGAAACCGCCGAGAACATGCATGCCGCCCGGAAGACGTTGGGACCGGTTGTCGAGCAGTTGCTGCACCCGCTCATGACCGCTCCCTCTACCCTGCTGGGTACCGGGAAAGTTGTCGAAAGCGACCTGGACGAGCAGTAGCCCGTCATCCATTCTTAAAGTGATGGAAATGTGGATTCGTCAGGCGGGTTCGATACATATGTCGATGGTTTCGACATGTCCCTGTTATATGTCGATAATCTATGTATATTTCGACATATCAAACCCACCCCGTTGCCTATGTCTGATTATGCAAATCAGCCCTATAACATTCTGCCGCCGCTTCCGCCCCGGACGGATCTGGAGACGCCGGACATCCTGAAGACGGCCATTGCGGCCAACCGTTCCCTGGCGGAGCTGAAGGGAAAATCGGATAGTCTTCCGAACCCGGCCATTCTGATCAACAGTATCGTGATTCAGGAGGCGAAGGCGAGCTCCGAAATCGAGAACGTAGTTACGACGAACGACAAACTCTTTATGGCCCTGTCGGCAGATGATCAGAAGGCGGACCCACAGACCAAGGAGGTGCTCCGCTACCGGCAGGCGCTCTGGGAAGGTTTCAATCAACTGAAAGAGAGGGAGTTCAACGTCGAGCTCTTCACCCGGCTGATGCAGGTAATCAAAGAGACCGGGGCCGGCCTCCGGGATGATTCGAAGACAGTGATCGCCAATCCGAACACCCGGAAGATCATCTACTGGCCACCGGAGGGGAGGGAGCTGATCAGGAATCTGCTGGAAAACCTGACCACCTATATACACGCCGAAGACGACACCGACCCGCTCATCAAAATGGCCGTGATGCACTACCAGTTTGAGGCCATTCACCCGTTTGAGGACGGTAACGGACGAACCGGCCGCATCCTGAACATTCTCTACCTGATCCACCGGCAGCTGCTGCATCAGCCAGTCCTCTACCTGAGTGACTATATCATCAGCCGCAAGCCGGATTACTACCGCCTGCTCCGCGAAGTCACCGAAAAAGAGGCCTGGGAGCCGTGGATCATTTTTATGCTGGAGGC
>JBBEBE010000002.1:0-540555 GCA_040882505.1 Balneolaceae bacterium
TTCAGGATTCAGGATTCAGGATTCAGGATTCAGGATTCAGGATTCAGGATTCAGGGTTCAGGATTCAGGGTTCAGGACTCAGGACTCAGGACTCAAAGCTCAACAAAGCTTCCAATGTTCAACGCATTCGGGGTCGGCAAACACGTTTTTTCAACAAATGAAGGCTATTGACTTTAAATAGGTTGGGCATTTCTCCACCCTCTTTCGGGTGAAAATAATCTGTGAGGACTATTCTCAACAGCTCTTCGCTGCTTCTCTTTGGTATAATTCTTGGGTACAACACTTCGGTGTATCGAATTGGTACAACACGTCGGAATAAATCTATGAACCAACGCCTCAGTGCCATTCATCGCCCCATCTCCTCAATGCATCTCATCAATGCAACCCTATGATAGGAAGTTGTTTGTGCCATTTCAATTAGGCTTGTTTTTCAAAAATTTTGATTCTGAACTGTAAGGGTTCGGCCCGACTGGACTCATATCTGTGAGAATCGATCGGGACGAAGAACAAAGAACGAATACGAAATACGCACGAAATAAATACGCGACAATCACCCGAATACAACACTCGAACTCAACACTCGAACTCAACACTCGGAAACTACATTCGAACACAAAAAATTGGCGAGGTACTTGTGGCTGGATACGATGAAATCATGTATGTGTTAAGTGATCATGCGGGGCGGATGGTGGCAAGTTATGATCATAATCCGGACGAGGTCAGCTCGGTGAATTTGATCTATCATGAAGTGGATTATATTCGTGAAAAAGAGCATGAGTTGAGAAAGGAGCAGGATTGGGGGGATTTTCCTGAGCCGATCTATGGCAAGGTGGCGTTTGGAGTCGCTCTTTACGATTCGAGGCAATTGTTGAAACAACTCAAAGAGGAGATTACCTCCATTACAGGGACGGATGAGTGTATTCGGATTCGAGGGGGTACGCCATATTTGATTATTCGGCGAAAGGATGTCTCCATGAAGGATGCCGTTCTTCAGGCCATTGAAGAGATTTGCAGGATTTGTGTTGGATTCAGAGAGTTCCCGGTGACGTGTATTGAGCCGGGGGATGTCGTGAATCAAGCCGAAATTGCGCGTCGACTCAAACGGAGCAATGAGTCGATTCGACTCTACTCCATCAACGAGCGGGGTGGGGGCGATTTTCCTGAGCCGCTCAGCGGTCGCTCCAATCGTCCACTCGTCTGGAGTTGGGCAGAAGTCATCTGGTGGGCAACCCATCGAATCTACATCAACCATCCCCGGATTGTTGACAATTCGATGGATATCAAGGCGATCAACACCGCGCTATACATGAGAAGAGATGTTGGGAGCGGGATGCGGGAAACCATTCGACCGATGGTCAAAACGTTGGAGAGGCTGAAAGAAGAGTTGGGAGAGCTGAGGTATCCCTATGCAAAATTGAAATGAAGTTGAAGAATGTTCGATCGGCGGCCAAAGGTCAACGGTCGGTCATCGATGGTCGATGGTCAATGGTCAACGGTCGGTCATCGATGGTCGGAAGCAGATCGGCAGTCGGAATTCAACACGTGGCAGTCGACACGGTAAACAACGAAACCGGAGAGATATGGAAATATTGGAGACGGAGACGTTTCGGCAGGCGAAGAAGCGACTGTTGAGTAAACGAGAGTATCAATTCATTCAACGACAGATTCTGAGTCCGACGCGATTGGTGCCCTCAATTCGGCAAAGTGGCGGGATTCGGAAACTGGTGTGGGTTGGCACGATCAAGGGGAGGCGGCGGAAAATGCAGATCCTCTACTACTATCGAACGTTCAGCAATTCGGACCATGGTGTGGTGGAGCAGATTACATTGTTGCACATTTGTCAACTTCGTGGTTCGCGAGGGTTGTCACTGGATCAGGTTCGGCGCCTTCGTTCGGCTGTACGGGATGAGCGAAGGAAATCATGAAAGAACGAGGAAGAGGTCGCAATATGGCAGATGCAGAATTTCAGGATGTGCTGGAGAGTATTCGGGAGGCTGGGCAGATTTGGCGCGGTGAACGGGAGGCGGCGAATCAGCTGGTTCTTGCCGAGCCGGATGTGGTTTCGATTCGGCAAACGTACGAAATGACACAGATGGAGTTCTCTACGCTGTTGGGAGTGAATGTCGGCACGTTGAGGAACTGGGAGCAGAGGAGGAGGGTGCCGCAGGGTCCGGTCCGGGTTCTGCTTCGTATTGCCGAGGAGCATCCGCGAATCATGATGAAAACGCTCGGCCGGTAGTCGGAACTCTTGCGGGCCGTCCATTTTCGCAATTGCAACCCGGGCTCGGTCAACAGGATTCGGTCAAAATTCAACAATCGTAGCGGACGCCCGGCTGATGGGAAAACGAGCTATTTCTTTGGCTTGTCTTTGATTTTGTTGTTCGACTCTTTGCGTTTTTCGCACGCCTTTTTGTCTTTGCACTCGCCGAAGAGATGAAGGGAGTGACCCGTGATTTTGAAATCGTGAATCTCCTCCATCATCTTCTGAATTTCCAGGATTCGTGGGTCGCAAAATTCGATGACCTCTCCACACTCCCGGCAGATCATGTGGTCGTGCTGCTGATAGGCGTAGGCCCGCTCGTAGAAGTACTGATTCTTGCCGAACTGTTGGCGCAGTACGAGTCCGCACTCGACGAGCAGATCAAGGGTGTTGTAGACGGTTGCACGGGAGACGCGTGTTCCGGCACTTTTCATGTGGAAGTAGATATCGTCCGCGTCAAAATGTCCGTCGGATTGGTAAATCTCTTCCAGGACCATGAACCGTTCAGGCGTTTGCCGTTGGCTCTGCTCTTTCAAGTAGGTACGGAAGATCTCCTTGACCAGTGAAATCGTCTCTTCTTGTGCCGGATGTGCCATGGTTTTTAGTTTTGAGCGTTTCCGCCACCCTCTTCGCTTGCCGGAGATTGTTCCGACTCTTGACTCATTCGGGCTGCCCGGAATGATTTGATCCCGAGGATCAGGAAAAAGATACAGAGCAGGGCCATCAGTGATTGTGAAAAAGCGGCAGCCGGTCGTTCAATCGGGGTTCCACCGAGAGCGCCGAATACGGACGTGAGTCCACCAAAGGAGCCGGCCAATCCCAACAGGGCGAGAAGCAGGGCTGCATGCATGGCGTGCTTGCGCATCGACTCGTTCTTCGCTCCCAACATGCCGAGGCCGTAAAAGACCACGCCGAAAAAGGAGGGGATCAACGCCGTGATGCTCACGGCCGAGGTGGCGATATAGGAGATCACTCCAAGGAGGATCAGGACAAGTCCGATGGTTTTGGTGATTTTGGGCATGGGTGGTACCGCGTCAGATTATGATTGTTGTGGTCTTGCGAGCTCAATGCTCGATGGAAAAAGCGTCCGTAGAGTACATCCGGCCATTGAAAAATATCAACCCGGTTGGAAAACCCCGTCCGTTGAGAAATCTCAACCCGGGAGGAACTCAACCCGGAACAGTCTCAACCCGGAATGGTTCGTTTCATGCGTTGAAGCACCCGTTCGAGTGCATCGACAAACGATTTGGCATCGTCCAGCCGGTTTATCCGCCCCAGGCTGACCCGCATGCTGGCATTGGCCTCGTGCGGTTCCAATCCGATCGTCGTGAGTACGTGAGACGGTTCAACAGCTCCAGACGTACAAGCCGATCCGTTTGACAGGCATATGCCTTCAATATCGAGATTCAGTAGCAACATTTCACCATCGATCGGATCCTCACTGCTGCAGGCCACCCGAAGGTTCAGGATGTGGGGCAACCCGCCTTCTGCGGGGCTGTTCAGGCGAACCATGGATCCGAAACGCGTCCGGATTCCATCCAGAATCGCTTCGCGAATTGCAACGATGTGCGCGCGATCGTTCTCCTGCCGATCCGTGGCCAATTCGAGGGCGCGTTGCAGCCCAACAACCCCGGGCACATTCACGGTTCCACCCCGTCGGTTACGCTCCTGAGACCCTCCTTTCATCCACGGCTCCCAGTCTGCGTCCTTGTGGACAATGAGAGCTCCTACTCCTTTGGGTCCGTATAGTTTATGCGCACTCAAGCTCATCAGATCGGGTCGAACCGCGTCGTCCCACGAGCCGATGTCCAGTTTCCCGGCACTCTGCACGGCGTCGCAGTGGATCGGCACGTCTGCCTCGCGACAGATTCGCGTGATCTCCTCGATCGGGTTCACGCTACCCAGCTCGTTGTTTACATGCATCAACGAGACAAACCCGGTCTCCTCCCGAATGGCATCTCGCACCTGATCGGCCCGGATGACCCCGTCGGAGTCAGGTGTGAGCCAGCTTACCGTCCACCCCTGGCTTTCCAGAAAGGCGATCGGCTGCAGAACCGCATTGTGTTCGGCCCGAGAGGTGATGATGTGGGTCTTTCCACGTTTACGGGCGTGGAAAGCGAGCCCCTGAATGGCGGCGTTGTTGCCCTCCGTGCCTCCGCTCGTGAAGACCACCTCCGGAAGGGTGACGCCGAGCCGTTCGGCCACGGATTGGCGCGCGTCTTCCAAGGCTACGCGCGCGCGCGTCCCGTACTGATGAATCGAGCTCGAGTTGCCGAACTGGTCCTTCAGCCAGGGGAGCATCGCTTCGAACACTTCCGGATCGACCGGAGTGGTCGCAGCGTAATCAAGATATATGGCAGAGGTTGTGGTCAAAATTCTACTGTTTTGTTGTCGTCGTATGGTTTGTTGCCGAAGTTCAACGGCGTGTTGTTATTGTTCCATTGCAAGTTGTTGAAGTTCAACGGCGTGTTGTTATTGTTCCATTGCAAGTTGTTGAAGTTCAACAGCGCGTTGCCAACATTCAACCGGTCTACAGGGGTTGACCCTGTTCAACAACCGTTACTTGTTGGTCAGAGACGCTACTCCGGGGAGCTCTTTGCCCTCCAGATACTCGAGGCTCGCACCGCCACCGGTCGAAACGTGGGAAACCTTCTCTTCGAGTCCCGCCTTCTTGATCGCCGCGGCCGAGTCGCCTCCGCCGATGATGGTCGTTGCGCCGTCTGCCGTCGCGTCGGCCAGTGCCTGGGCGACTTCAAAGGTTCCGTTGGCAAAGTTGGAGAGTTCGAACACGCCCATCGGCCCGTTCCAGAGGACCGTTTTGGACGAGCGGATCTTCTCACTATAGAGTTTGACGCTTTTCGGGCCGATGTCCAGGGCCAACCAGCCATCTTCAATCCCGTCCTCACCAACTGTTTTGCGTTCGGCATCATTGTCGAAGGCTTTGGCCACAATCGAGTCGACCGGAAGCAGCAGTTCCGTATTCGCATCAGCGGCCTTTTTCATCAGCTCGCCGGCCAGTTCCACCTTGTCCTCTTCGAGCAGGGATCCGCCGATCGGCAGTCCCTTCGCCTTGTAGAATGTGTAGGTCATCCCGCCGCCGATCAGAATCGCATCCACTTTCGGGATCAGGTTTTCGATAACACCGATCTTGTCGGAGACTTTCGCTCCGCCCAGGATGGCTACGAAAGGCCGAACCGGATTGTTGACGCTCTCCTCGAGATACTCAATCTCCTTTTCGAGCAGAAATCCGCTCACGGCCGGTTGCAGGTAGCGGGTGACCCCGGCCACCGAAGCGTGGGCGCGGTGCGAACTGCCAAACGCGTCATTTACAAAAAGATCTCCGTGGGCTGCGAGCTGCTTGCTGAACCCCTCGTCGTTCTCTTTCTCTTCCTTGTGGAACCGGACATTCTCCAGAAGGACAATCTCGCCGGCTTTTGCAGCGTTGATCGCGTTTGTGGCTTTTTCACCAATGCAGTCGGCGGCGAAATGGACCTTCGCATCGATGAGTGTTGACAAATGGTTGGCCACGGGCTCCAGGCTGAACGCGGGATCGGCTTGCCCTTTCGGACGTCCGAGGTGGCTGGTCAGGACCACCTTCGCTCCCTTATCGATCAGATACTGGATGGACGGAAGCGCTTGGCGAATCCGGTTGTCGTCCCCGATGACACCATTTTTGAGCGGAACGTTGAAATCCACGCGCATGAGGACGGTTTTACCGGATGGGTCGATATCTCTGAGAGTCAGTTTGGCCATAATTGTTGAATTCTTTGTTCGGTGTTGCGTGTTGTGTGTTGAAAATCGGGTATCGGGTGTCGGGTGTTGAATTCTCCCCCAGCCCCACATTTTTAACCCAAAGGGGCGTTGATAAACCCCCAAGTCGATTGCGTGCTCTCAGGGGCATTTGTTGATTAATAGATTTTGAACGATGAATTCTGTTGAATTCCGGCCAAGAACCCATTGAACGAAAGACCGCTTAAACCAAGAACCCATTGAACGAAAGACCGCTTAAACCAAGAACCGATTGAATCAAAAACCGATTGAAACTCGACACCTGATGGACGATTAAAAAAGTCTGAAATTGTCCAACTGTTACATTTCAATACCCTGCCAAATCGAACCAGATCGAGCGAAACCGAGCCGAATCAGAACAAACCTGACTGAATCGAAATGATTCAGATCGGATCGAACCGCACCAAATTGGACGAAATCCAACCGGATCAAACAAGATCAGGTCAAACCAAATCACTTCGGACCGGACTGAACCGGGCCGGGCTGATCCAGACTGAACCGAATTGACGAACACATTTGCCGGGTGGACGTCCAATCCTGTGAATTCAGATGTCATTCAGAACAATCGAGCCTTGTTCAAGCCTCGATCGATTGGGTTTGAGTGGATTCTCGCAACTTATCCATTCGATCTGTGAAAGATACGAATCTTCTTCGGGAGTCTTAAACACGGGATCCATCTAGCAGATACAGCCACGCAGAGGAATCTTGGGTACAGAAGTCTAAACAGTGGATCAAATGTAGCATGTACAGCTTATTTAGAAGTCTAAAACAGTGGATCCATGTAGCAGGTGGTGACTCAAAGAAGAGTTTTTGGTACAGAAGTCTACAAAAGTCTACAGAAGTCTAAAGCAGTGGTTCAATGCAACAGGTTTGGGCTCTTGCTGGGGGATTCGATTGTCATGTTCGATACCCAGCCTCAAATCAACGAAAGCAGAGGCCGTAAATCAACGAAAGCAGAGGCCGTAAATCAACGAAAGCAGAGGCCGTAAATCAACGAAAGCAGAGGCCGTTCTTTCAGAATTGGACGTTTTTCAACGGTTGGGCGGTTCGGAAAATCTATCATTCAACAAATGCCCCTGAGAGTACGCAATCGACTTGGGGGTTTGTCAATGCCCGTTTGGGAGAAGATTTTGTGTCTTGGTAAAACATCCACAAGAACGCCGAAATTCAACTACCGAATGAGATTTCAACTGCCGAATGAGGTTTCAACTGCCGAATGAGGTTTCAACTGCCGAACCGGTTCAGCCCAAGCCCCCGATGCAGACTCATCGCAGTCCAAGCCCAGCAGAACCAGCCCCCAGAGCTTCTAAAACCGAATGCGGATTCCGCCGTTGAATGTAAACGTGCCGACGTACGAGCCCGGGTCAAACAACAGTTCTTGTCGGCCGGCATCGACCATCATGAAGAAGATCAGCTGGTCCGTTACGCGGCGGCGTCCTTCCAGTCCGACATAGAGGCTTTCCAACAGGTAGAATTCGCTCAGGTTTTGTGGCAACCGGCGATCTTCGGGGGAGAATCCGTAGCCGGCCCGAAACCCCAGATAGGTATCGGCATCGGCAAAGTAACGGCGAAGCGTCAAATTCCAGGACTGTCCCCACTCTTCGGACGTCGGCGTGATGTAGGGGCGCAGCATCCACATCCAACTGCCTACATACCAGGTGACCGATCCGGTGACCATCGTGACGTCGTTCGGGTTGAACCAGAGGTACCGCATCCCGAGCGAGCCTTCAAATCCACCCCCGAGCGTTCGGTATAGGTCCGCTCCGCCCCGAATTTCGGGAAAGAGGACCGACCCCGAGTAGCCGGCGTTCAGATAGGCGTACCAGCCCCGGCCGAGGGTGGGATACATCTCCAGCTCCCCTTGCCAATCCTCGGTTCCGAATCGGCTCGCGTACCTGAATCGAGCCGTGAGGGGGCCGGCGTCGGTCTCCCGGGTGAGGCCGATCGAACTGTTGTGATAGGTATCATAATGGTCGGTGAACTGATCCTGGGTATACATGGCGGCAAGGCTCCATCGCTGCTGCCCATCGGCCAGCCCCTCGCGAAACTCGCGAGCCTGACTGTTGGACGGGTTCAACTGGATCACCCGGTTCAACACGCGTGCTGCTTGTCGGTCATCGCCCGCCTCGCCAAACACCTGCGCCTGTTTCATCAGCAGGGCTTCGTCATTCGGATAGTGGGAGACCGCCTCGTAGGCCAACCGCATCGCCTCCTCGCGATTCTCGTCCCAACGTTCGTTGTCGATCGCCGCCAAAAACGCCTCCCGATTGCGTGGAGAGGCTTGGAACACCTGTGCCAACTCCCGACGCGCTTCCTCGTGCCGACCATCCCATGACCAGGTCCGGGCCACCAGAATCCGCACGTCCAGATACTCCGGGGCCACCTCCAGAATGGCGTAGGCGAGCTCACGGGCCTCCTCGCGCTCCCCGTCGAAGGCGAGTTGACGCGCCTGCATGAACGCCCCGTCCACATCGGTGAGGGTCGTGTCCTGCACCGTATCCACTCCTTGTGCGGCAAGGTTTTGAGGAATCATCACACCAGACATCCCCAGAGCCAAATAAAGCAACACGCTCAAATATACCGTCTCAAGTCTTTTCATGGACGCAAGTTACCATAAGGGGTCCCTGCCTGCAAGAGTGCGAAGGCCGCAATCGCAACTGACGGCCAATCACCCGCTCCTCAAGGTTTCAAAGATTCGAGAATTGCCTCTGGTCGTTTTTCGGCAATCTTCAGAAGAACTCTTGCGGGTCCTTGAGGAGATCGCCTTCCCTGCTCCCAATTCTGCTAATATTCAAGTCAACCCCCTACAACTTCACTCGCACTTGAATCCCGATATCGCTCCGGCGGCGCCCCTCGATCTGCATTCGCGGGTCGGACGCCTCGCGCTCCTCGCGCAGCACCGTCGTGGCGATCTTCCCCTGAATCTGCACCTCCGGCAGGGGGGTCCAACTCGCCATCAAATAGATCCGCTCGCCCCGCCCGTAGAGCATCTGCGAGGCAAACCGGTAGAGCAGATCGCTCTCCACGGCATAGATCCGTGCGTCGAAATCGTCCGTCCGAAACGTGGTCACCCGCATGTCCAGCCGAAGCGACCGTCCCATCGGCACCCGGAAATCGATCCACCCGCCCCAGCCTCGGGAGGGACCCCTTCGGGTTGAACCGGACTCGCTTCCCGCCCCAACCGTTGAATTTGTGCCACTCCCCGAACCACTCCCCGAACCGCCACTCCCCGAACCACTACTCCCGGAACCCCCACCAGACCCTTCCGCCCCGTCACACCAGAGGCCGTTCTCCTGCCAATCCGCCAGCGCATCGGGATCCGAGCAGGGCGGACGACCCGCGCCGCCGGCCGGCCGGGCCACCACTTGCTCCAGTCGCGCCCGCAGCCGCATGCCGTGCTCCAGCTCCTGCGAGACCTGAATCCGGGCCCGCCACCGCCGCTCCGGCGCCAACAGACGAATCGGCTCGCCCCACCGATCCTGCCCCAGAAACTCCTCCCCGCGCACCTTCTGCCGCACCTGCAGCTGCCACTCCTGCCCACTCCGCGGCTCCCAATCGAGCCGACCCAGCCACTCGTGCCCGTGCGAGGGCTGTCGCGTAAAAAAGCGCGGACCCGGAAACGAAAAGAGATCCAGATATCCGCGCATCCGAAGATCCGGCCCGAACCGGTGATCCACCCCCGCATAGAGCCCCCGCTCGTTGCGCGGGGCGCCCGACTGCTCGCCAAACGCATCCCCGAACAGCGACTGAAACCCCGGCTGATAATCCCGCCAAGAGAGGATCCATCGCGTCTGCTCCCCCGCCATCAGCTCGATCGCCGAAAGCAGGGCCCAGGCGCCCTTCCCGCTCCGCGCCACCTCGCCAGACAACGACGCTCCGGGAAGCCCCATCCGCACGTCGGCCGACCCCACCTGAACCCCCCGCCCCTCGGGCCGATGCTGCTGCCACGGATCGGTCGACTCCGCCACCGGCCGGTCCCACCGGTTGCCGAGCCAATTGATCCCGAGTTGAACCGAGCTCACCGACACCTCCATCCGCGCACCTCCGGTCGACTGCGTCACATTGTTGCGACGAGCCACCCCGCTCGGCAAGCGGTAGGAGGGAGAACCGGACGGAATCCGGATCGAATCGCTCACCACCGACGCGCTGCGAGGCTTTCGGGAGCCAAACAAGGTGAGAGACCAATGATCCAACCACCGCTCCTGCGTCGCTTGTTGCGAAGATTCAACACCTGAACCGCCTGAACCGCCTGAACGGCCGGAACCAACCTCACCCGGCCGCGACCCGACCGTCACGCCCACCCCCCGAAACCCGTGCGAAGACCGCGAGGACGTATGCCCGCGCACCCCGCCCCCCGACCGGCTCGCGGATCCAATCACATCGGCCCCCTTGCCGAACGTACTCCCGCCCCCCAGCACCAACCCCTGCCCGAACCCCGCGCGAAAATCCCCCACCACCAACGTGCGGAGCCGCCCGAGATCTTCCATCGACACGTACAACGGCATCGACTCGGGCGACCGCCACCCCGCCCACGGCTCGCCCGACCGCTTGTTGAGAATCGTCCCCGCCGACAGATGATCACTCCGAAAGACCAGGCGCTGATACTGCGCCTCCGGGCCGCCCACAAACGACCCGTCCCGGTACCCCTGCGCCAACTCCACCGGCCGATTCCACCGGGAGATCATCTCCCAACGTCCGTCATGGACCCAGAGCGACGGGTTCAGCCAGAGATCCTCGCGCTGCTCGCGCACCGAACCCACCGTCACAAACGGCCGAACAGACGCCAGCGTCGCCGGCCCGATCCCCCGCACCTCCAGCAGCTCGTCCACCGTCCGAAACGGATGCTCCGCCTCGCGATACGCCACGACCGCCTGCGCCAGCGTCGCCGACAACCCCGGAATCGCCGCCAACGCATCCGCCGACGCCCGGTTGATCTGCACCGGCGAATCCGCCAGCGCCTCCATCTCCTCCAAACGCTCCTGCGCCCCCGCGCTCTCCGCCTCCTCCAGACCGTCCACCTCCCGTTGCACCCGCTCCTGGGCCGCCTGCAGCGAATCCCATCGGGCTGAACCCGACAGGCCCGTCCCGTTCTCCCGACTCGATCCATCCCCCACGCCGCCTCCGCGACCCGAGACGTCCGCCGGCACAAGAACGACATCCGGAATCACCATCGGAGCCACTCGGGTCGTATCCTCCTGCAACGATTGTGGCGAAGATTCAACACCCGAAATACCCACAACCGGCAACCCGAGTACCATCAACACCCCCGACAAACCCCACGCTTGGAGCGACGACAAAAAAATCCGATTCTTCCACCATGACTTCATACCATCCACCCGTTTTGAATTCACACCTCACCGCCCTCGCGGGTATGATCCTCCTCATGATCATTCCTTACACTCTTCGTGCACAAGAGTTTGACTGCGAGGTCTCGTTCAACGCCCGACAGGCCGCCGGCCCCGAACTCAACCGCATCGACGAGCTGGGTCCGCAGATCGAGCGCTATCTGAACGAAAACCGCTGGACCGGCACCTCCTACGCCCCGCACGAACGACTCCGCTGCCGCGTGCAGATCGTCCTCCGCAACACCCACCAGGACGGCACCGTTGAAGCCGAAGCCGTCTTCCAGCTCCGACGCCCGATCTACAACTCCATGCAGGAGACCGTCTCCGTCCTGCTCTCCGAGCGCAACTGGACCTTCGATTACACCACCCCGCGCGCCCTCCGCCGCGACCTGCAGATCCACGACGACCTCACCAGCCTGATCGACTTCTACGCCTACATCCTCATCGGCATGGACCGCGACACCTTCGCGCCCCTCGGTGGCAACGATGCCTACAGCCAGGCCCTCGCCATCCTCGAACTGGCCCAGGCCCAATCCGCCCCCGGCTGGGACCGCGGATTCGGCTCCCAACGCACCCGCCACGGCCTGATCCAGGACCTGCTGAACCCCTCCCACGAGCCGACCCGCGAGGCGATTCACCACTACCACCGCAACGGACTGGACCGGTTCGTCGACCAACCCGGCCCGGCCCGGGAAGCCGTCCTCCAGGCGATCGAGCAGATCCACCAGAACCGGCAACGCACCACCAGTCAGCTCTTCGACATCTTCTTTGACGCCAAATACAACGAACTGGTCGCTCTCTTTCGCGACGCGCCCGCCCCGATGCAACGCGAAGCGCGCGAGCTCCTCCAACGGGCCGATCCCGGCCACGGTGGCGACTACGACCAATTAAACCGCTGACCCCGCCCATCCGTCCAGACAGGCCTCTCCGCCCTGAAATCAGCGTCCCGGGAACGGCAACTCTCACGCGCCCAAATCGTTAAAAAATATTTTTTTGTAAGGATCCCGTCGGAATCCGCTCTTACCTCTTGGAACCAAGGCGGTAACCAAATCCACGGGTCATGTACAAACCTCGAAATCCCCGCTTGCGGGAGAACTCCGTTCAGTCGACATCCACACCACTCCCAATCCACCGGCTCTGCACCTCCCGAAGCAGATCAACAGAGCCCCACCAGCCACGCCACGGGCGATCCCTCCCGGGACCCCTCGGCCTGCTCATCATGCTCCTGGGCCTGACACTTTTTCGGGCTGAACCGGTCCGCTCCGAGGCCCCGGCCGATTCCCTGGAGATCTCGAGCCGATTCTCTTCCAGCGAGCTGTCACCCAATGACGAGGTGACGCTGACTCTGAGCCTGGAGGACGCGGGGGATTTGCACTTCTTTTCAGGTGTATTGGGATTTGATTCAGATGTGGTTGAGGTAATCGATTTCAAAAATATCGGATTGACTGACCCTGGTATTCATTTTGATGGAGCCTTAAATAGTGATCAGTTAGGATTTGCAGTATCAAGAGCCGGATCTGATCCAATTAACAAAACTGGGGATTTCCTGTCGGCGACTTTTAGGGTTAAGCCTTTGGCAGCAGGCGACCAAATCGATATCATTATCACAAGTACTGAGATGAGTGATTCACAAGACAACGACCTTCCCTTTGTTCTCGGCGATCCCCCTCCGCTGACCCTCGTTCCGGGGATCGGAATCACGGAGCTCACCGTGGATTCGGCCCAAGAGATCACGGAGGGGGAGTCGTTTACGGCCCACGGGCGCATCTACGCCAATGGCGTGACGCCCGATACCACGAAATGGAGCGATCTCGAGGTGCAGATCGGCCTGCAGCAAACCATCGGCACGCCCGGGAGTTGGACCGAGAGCGTCTGGTCACCCGCCACGCTGCACACCCTCGAAGAGACCTCCGACCCGGAGGGCATCGAGGACGATCCGGACGCCGAGCGGTTCGCCTACGCACGGGCCGATCTCGCCCGCAGGCTCGAGCCGTCCACCTACCACCTGGCCATCCGATCCCGCCTCGACGGGGAAACCGGTTGGCACTATGGGGGAGTCGAGAGCTTTGAGCCGGAGGGAAGCACCACGCTGCCCACCCTCGAGGTCCTCGAGCAGCCGGTCTATCGCTACGCCCTGGGCGAGTGGCTCTTCTCCCGCGATCAGTGGACACCCGAGCGCGCCACCGTCGCCAACGATTCGGCCCGTTTTTATGGCTCGAACCGAAAGCCCCTTCCCGATACCCCCGAACGCAGCGAATCAGGAGGCACCGACTGGCTCCAAGTCGATGGGTGGGACCGCGACCCGGTCGGAGAGGTGGATGGCGAGCCGCAGAAGGCGATCCAGACGATCCTCTCCACGGAAGGATTCACCAACCTCACCTTGAGCGGTCTTCACACGGGAACCTCGGCCGGACCGGCCGAATTCCTCGTCGAGCTGAGCCTGGACGGGCAGAGCTGGGATCCACTTCCGGGAGGGACCATCGATCTGATCACCGAGAGCACCGTGCGGCTGGAGAACCTCCCGATTCCGGTCAAGTACGAGGATCAAAAAACCCTCTGGATCCGGTGGCGACAGCGTGCAACCGGACGGATCGACGAACAGGACGCCCCGATCAGCTCGAGCAGCTACTTTCGCCTGGCAGACATTGCGCTCCACGGAGAGAACCCCGAGCCCGAACGCATCGAGATCCACCCCGGGGATGCCAACGGCGACCAAACCGTCGATGCCACCGATGTGCTCACACTGGCGCACTACTGGCGAGTCCACGGACCTGCGCCCGCCTACGACTACATCGAGTTCGAACAGCGGACCGTCGAAGCATGGCTCCCCCGGCCGGCCACCCACGCAGATACCAACGGAGACGGAGTGGTCGATCACCGGGACCTGAAAGCGATCGGGCTTCATTTCGGGCAGACGGTACCTGAGGACGGGGACGGAGGACCGGGACCGTCGGGCCTCATGGAATCGCCTCTCGTGGACGAATCCAGCGGCAACCATTCCGACAGTTCCTCCAACGAACCGCTCGCCAGCCTCACCCTGCCCCCCATGAAACAGGGAGAGGAGCGACTTGTCTACCTCTCCACACGCGAACCGTTGGATTTCAAGGGGGTGGCGGCCACGTTGAAACTCGGTGACAGGACATTCGACCCGGATACGAAAAATCAAATGACAACACCCAGCACGCATTCACAGAACATTCAACAGGCAACACCCAACTCCCGACACCCAACAGCCAACCGCCAAACCCCGAGCTGGTCCCTCCATCTCGACCGCCTGCCCGACGGAGCCGAGGTGTGGCGCGAAGAGAGCCGTCTGCTCGAATTTGCGGCCAAAGACCCCGGCAACCCCTCCCGGCAGGCGGTCGCCTGGAGCCTGCAGGGACGCCACGAGAGCATCCGGGACCCGCAACTGACGGTTCTCCGTATCACGGCTACCGAGTCGTGGGAGGCGCCCCGAACACTTCATCTCGAGCAGCTCACCCTGAGCGAGGAGGAAGGCGCTCTCCTCGTACCCGACGCCATCGAAATGAGCCTCTCCGAGAGCGAACCTCCCGGGATGGGTTTTCCCGACGAAGAGGAGGTGACGCTCTATCCCAACTACCCCAACCCGGCCAACAGCGCGACCCACATCCGGTTCTATCTTCCCGAGCCGGGAAAGGTTCGCCTGGATCTGTTCGACATCACCGGTCGGCGGGTACACACCCCGCTCCATGGCGAACGCCCTGCCGGCCTTCACACCCTGACACTGGACGCATCGTCGCTGGCAAGCGGGATCTACCTCTACCGACTGGTAAGCGACGGGGAGGTTCGAACCCGAAAAATGGTGCTCATTCGATGAGGATGGTCAGAACACCCTTGACAATACCGATGGTGCGGGTCAAATAAATGAAACTCCTCGACATTCAGCCCTCTCTGCCGTAAATTCCGAGCTTTGAGAAGCTATCGGTAATTAAAGCAAAAACAGGGATGAGCAAAGGGACGTCCGTCAAAGAGCTACTGAAGAAAATCAAAGCGAAAGAGTACACTATCGGCATCGTGGGGCTTGGCTATGTCGGCCTTCCGCTCATGTGGACCTTCCACAAGGCGGGGATGCCGGTGATCGGCTATGACATCGACCAAGCAAAGGTGGACAACATCCAGGCGGGAACACCCTACATCAAGCACTTGGGGAAGGAGATGATGCAGGCGCTCGCCGGCTCCGACCGGTGCGCGGCTACGAGCGACTTCTCCCGACTGACCGAGGCGGATGCGATTCTGCTCTGCGTGCCCACCCCGCTGGACGAGCATCGCGAGCCGGACATGAGCTTTGTCGAAAAGACCACGGAAACCGTCTCGAAACACCTTCGTAAGGGTCAACTCGTGATTCTGGAATCCACTACCTGGCCGGGCACCACCGAGGAGCTCATGATTCCGATTCTGGAGAAAAACTCCGGGCTGAAGGCGGGCACCGATTTTCATGTGGCCTACAGCCCCGAGCGCGAAGATCCCGGCAACCCGGACTTCAACACGGCCAAAATCCCCAAAGTGGTGGGTGGCTGCACCGGAGAGGCGCTCGAGCTTGCCCTGGCCATGTACAACACGGCCATCGTGCAGACCGTCCCGGTCTCCGACTGCAAGACGGCCGAGGCGGTCAAACTGACCGAGAACATCTTCCGCTCGGTGAACATTGCTCTGGTGAACGAGCTCAAGGTGGTCTACGAGAAGATGGGCATCGACGTGCACGAGGTGATCGACGCAGCGGCGACCAAACCGTTCGGCTTCATGAAGTTCACCCCCGGACCGGGCCTGGGTGGGCACTGCATCCCGATCGACCCGTTCTACCTGACTTGGAAGGCGCGCGAATTCGAGAGCCACACCCGCTTTATCGAGCTGGCCGGCGAGGTCAATACCGACATGCCGCGCTACGTGGTCGAGCGCACGATTTTGGCGCTCAACGCCCACAAGAAGGCAGTCAACGGTGCACGAATCCTGCTCATCGGTTTGGCTTACAAACCCGATGTGGATGATTTGCGCGAATCGCCCACCTTCAAACTCTTTGATCTGCTCAACGAGGTGGGTGCAGAGATCGACTATCACGATCCCTACATCGAGGAGATTCACAAGACGCGGGAGCACGCCCACTGGGCCGGGAAACAGTCGGTGATGTGGAACCAAGAGACCGTCGAGTCCTACGACGCCGTCGTGATTTCGACGAACCACAGCGCCATCGACTACAACCAGCTGGCAGCGTGGAGTGACTGCATCATCGACACCCGGAACGCGATGAAGGGCATTCCGGCGCGAGGTGAGAAGCAGATGTTCAAAGCGTAACGGGGAATCGTGGACCATGCAACGCATTCGCTGCCAACACTCCTGGATGGCCGATAGACAAGTCGGTCGGGATTGAGTACTTTCACTCTTGATTCGCCGGGCGGGGACCGAATCGGGATCTGGTGGACGGAAATCCGGTGGTCGAAAGCCGACAGATCACGGACACAGGAATCAGCGTTGAACGGATTGCAAGTCAAACGGATAAAACGGATAAAGAGTGTCTGACTACGAGGACCAAGAGAACTCAAAGATGCCCAAGCGCCGGGAACACCCACCGTCACTCGTAGAGGAGTACCGTCTGGTCCCCGTTCGGGGCGATGAGAACGGGGCAGGCGAGGAGAAAATCCTCGACCTTCCAGGACTCGCACGGGATCTTCTGGATCACAAGCGTATCCTCCTTGGCTCGGTCGCCATTTTTCTGGCATTGGCGGCTTTTCTCTATCTCTTCAGCGAGCGAATGTACTACTCGCAAACCTCACTGATACCGGAGACGCAACAAGGATCCCAGATGGGTCGCCTGTTGCAACAATATCAGGGACTGTTGGGTGTCGAGTTGGGCTCGGGTGAAGAATCGGTCCTGAATGTCGAGCTCTATCCGAAGATTGTGGAGAGCCTGCCGTTTCAGCTGGCGGTGATTCAGAGCGAGATCACGGTGGGGAACGAGGGTCGGCGAATGACCATCTACGAGTACCTCTCGGAGGTGCGTGAGCCTTCGGGGCTCGAAAAGACAACGGACGGGATCTGGAGCCTCACCTTCGGCCTGCCGGGAACCGTGGCCAACCTCTTTCGCTCCGGTAACGGAGGACAACAGAGAGAAATCGACTTTTCTCGCTACAGTGATTTCGAGGTTCCCACGGTACTCGACCCACAGGTCAGGAGCGTCATTCGGGAGTTTGAAGAGTGGATTACGGTCATGATTGAACCCCAGACCGGGTTTCTGGTCATCGGTGTCTCCATGCCGGATGCGCGCGCCTCCGCCGACGCCGTCCAGGTGGTCCGCGAACAGCTCCAGCACTATGTGACCGAATACCGGACAGAAAAGTCACGGCTGAATGTCGAGTTCATCGAAGGGCAATACGCCGATGCCAAGAACCGGTTCGAAGCGGCACAAGATACCCTGGCCACCTTTCAGGATCGGAATGTGAATCCTTCAACGGCCCGAAGCATGGCGATCGAGCAGCGACTCAATACCAATTTTACGCTGGCGATGAACCTCTACACCACCCTGGCCAACCAGTTGGAAGAGGCGCGCATTCAGCTCCAGGAACAGACACCGGTCTTCCATCTGCACGAACCGGTCGTTGTTCCGACGCGTCCCGCCTCGCCCAATGCAAAGATCCTGCTGGCCGGAGCCCTCTTTCTCGGGTTTGTCACGGGTGTGGGTGTGCTCTACGGACGGCGATGGACCCGACAGTTTCTGAGGGATGTGAAGCAGAGAAGCTCCTTCCAAGAGGCTTGAGGGGGTCTATGGAGCACTTCTCCCGGGAGGGACAAACGACGAGTCCCGGATCGGGTAGAGAGCCGCGCCTCCCGACTCTTTTCAATATTGGAACCATCACACAGCACCGGAGAAACAAGTGAATCTGCTTCGGGACATTCGAGCCTATCTGAAGGTCTATCGACGGTTTATCGGTCGTCGGCTCTACATCGTCTTTGCCCTCACCGGGGCGGCCGCCATCACCGAAGGGTTCGGAATCACGCTCCTTTTGCCCCTCATCGATTCATCGGACGCGGGCGGGGGCGCCGCCGGGCGGGGCGGAGCGGCCACACGGGTTCTGTATGAACTCCTGGAAGTCATCGGAATCGGCACCTCGTTGGTCGGCATTTTGCTCTTTATCGGGGTCGTTTTTCTCGGGAAAGGGGCGCTCAAGTTTGCCGAAGGAGCCTACGGGAGCTACCTGCGAGCCACCCTCCTGAGAGAGGTCAAGGCGACCATGTTCAACACCTATCGGGAGATGAGCTACGCCCACTATGCGGCCAACAATACCGGACATTTTGTCAATGTGATCAACGGGCAGATCTACAATTTTGTGCGCACCTTCGAAACCTTCAACCGGTTTCTGTCCACCATCATTGTCACCTGCTCCTACCTGGCCATCGCGTTCCTGCTCGCCTGGCGATTTGCGCTTATGGCCGTGGCGGCCGGGCTGCTCCTTATTCTTCTTTTTCGCGTGTTGAACCGCTACGTGCAGGAGCTCTCCCGGAAAACCTCCGAGGAGCTCAGTACGCTGAACAAGTTTCTGGTGCAGACACTCCAATCCTTCAAATACCTGGTCTCCACCCACCAGATGGATCATTTGAAGGGCGGGGTCATGAAGAGCATTCGAAAACTGGAAGGGTACTACTTCCGGCAGGGAGTGGCCTCGGCCTTCACGCAGGCAATTCGAGAGCCGGTCTCGGTTCTCTTTCTGCTCCTGGTCATCATTCTGCAAGTGACCGTGTTCGAAGCGCCAATCGCCCCGATCTTTGTTGCGCTGCTGCTTTTCCACCGGGCGATGCAGTACATGATCGGTATACAGGAGGATTGGCAGAGAACAATGGACCGGATCGGGTCGCTCGAGATGGTGGTTCGTGAGCTCGATGTGGTCGGTGAGACCCGCGAGAAGGATGGAACCGTGTCCATTGGACCTCTCCAGAAGGGAATCGAGTTCGAAAACGTTTGCTTCCGCTACCCGGAAAGTCGGGAAGAGGCTCTCAAGGAGATCTCGCTCACCATCCCGGCCAACAAAACAACGGCGGTCGTGGGAGAATCGGGGTCGGGAAAATCGACGATGATCGATCTGGTGACCCTGCTTCTGAAACCCCGAAGCGGTACCATCCGGATCGACGGCATCGCCTCGGACCGGATTCAGGCGGCCTCCTGGCGCTCCCAGATCGGGTACGTCTCCCAGGAGACGGTGGTCTTCGACGAAACGATCGCCAACAATATCTGCCTCTGGGAGGGCGAATACCGGGAAGACGAGGAGCTCAAAGAGCGTATCCACCGGGCGGCCGAGGCGGCCAGTGCACAAGCGTTTATCGAGGAGCTTTCCGACGGATTCGAGACGGTGGTGGGAGATCGGGGGGTTCGCCTCTCGGGCGGGCAGCGTCAGCGCCTGTTCATTGCCCGTGAACTCTTCAAGAATCCGAACCTTCTGATTCTGGACGAGGCGACCAGCGCCCTGGACTCCGAGTCGGAGCTCTCGATCCAGAAGAGCATTGACGCCCTGCACGGCTCGGTCACTGTGCTCACCATTGCCCATCGGCTGTCGACCATTCGGGATGCCGACAACATTCTGGTGCTCGACCACGGACAACTCGTCGAGCAGGGGAGTTACGAAGCGCTCACCCAAACGGAGGGGAGTCACTTCCGCCGAATGGTTCAACTCCAAACGCTCTGAGCCATGAAGATCCTCATCCCCTACGACATTGACACGACCGGGAACCGAAACCCCTACCTGTTTCTGCTTCTTCGGGCCTTGAGCGCCCACAAGGATGTCGAGCGGGTGGATCACGGCTTCGGGTTCCTGCACGAGCCCACAGGCCATTGGGACATCATTCACCTGCACTGGCCCGAGCAGCTTGTCCGCCCGTTTCTGGAGACCTACTGGTCGGATGCAACCGTTACCGACACCCACATCAAAAAGGTGACCGATGCGCTGAGCCGCCATAAAGCCTCCGGGAGCAAGATCTTGATGACCATCCACAACGAGGCGCCACACAAAGACCCCTCCGGAGGAGGGAAGAGACTCTACGAAGAGGTCTGGCGACAAGCGGACGGGTTTCATCACTTGGGGGAGGCCTCCCGGGCGCAACTGACCTCCACACTTCCCGATCGCCCTTCGGTCGTGATCCCGCACGGGGATTACCGCTGGTTTCCCGACGAGCAGAGCCGCGAGGAGGCTCGAAAGGCGCTCGATATGTCTCCGGAAACCACACTGATCCTGGCATTTGGCGCCATTCGAAACCAGGCGGAGCTCAATCTGGGTCTGAAGGCGCATCGTCAGGCGAAACAGCCAGGCAGTCTCTACCTGATGGCCGGATCGGTTCCGTACCCCTACAGGGTGAAGCGACAACATTGGAATACCCGCCGCCTTCTCTTTCGCGAGCAGTGGGCCGGTCGCGCCCGAACCGTGGAGCGATCCATTCGGGCCGGGGAGGTGCAGAGCTTTCTGAACGCGGCCGATCTTCTGTTTCTCCCGCGAATCGACGCGCTCAACTCGGGCAATGTCCCGCTCGGGTTCACCTTCGGCAGGGTGGTCGTGGGCCCGAATATCGGCGTCATCGGAGAGATGTTGCGCGAAACCGGGAACCCGACCTTTGATCCCCGCCAGCCGGAATCCGCCGCCGGGGCGATCCGCGAGGGGCTCCGGTTGGCAAGGAACGGACACGGGGAGACGAACCGGGCCTGGAGCCGCGAGCATCTGAACTGGGAGGTCATTGCGGACCGCACCGTACACGCCTTTCACGCACTTCATCGCGACGAAAGGATGTTCTGATCGATAACGCAGCCGTCCCCAAAAACCAAATGCCCCTCGCTTATCGAAGGAGGATCAACTTCCGGACACGGGAGTGATCGCCGGATGTCAATCGAACCAGATAGAGTCCGGATGCGAGGCGGGAGAGATCCCGAACCATCTGGTGGCTTCCGGCCGGGAGCTCCTCCTCGTCGACCAGAAGGGCCACTCGTCGCCCCGTCACCGTAAAGAGCTCCAAACGAATTCGGGAACTCTCTTCAAGGGCAACATCGAAGGTCACCTCCCCGCGAGCCGGATTGGGGTAGGGGGCATAGAGGGCAACGGGCCATTCGCGTTCCATCTCGGGCATCGGCACGCCCGCCATCTGCGCATAGCGGGAGAGCGCCTCCAAAAAATAGTAGTCTCCGTAGATGATCCCCCGTTCGGGGTCTCCCCGCCATCGGGTACTTCGGACCAGCAGGGCGTTCTGCCTTGGATCCCGAGAGAGGTGATCCGGGCCTCCCAGAGCGAGTAGAATCCGCTCGGCCCCCTCGAGCCAGCGCGCCTCTCCCGTGTGACCGTAGAGCTCCAACAGAGCCGAGGCGGCGATGGCCGCTGCCGACGCATCCCTTGTCACATGAGGAATATCGGGGTCTTCGAAATCGTAGAAGGGAACGCCCTCCGGGGGGAGATGGTCCAAAAACCATCCGGCCATTTCGCAGGCACTCTGCAGATCGGCCGCTCGCCCCCCGTAGCGAAAGAGGGTTGCAAACCCGTAAATCCCCCACGCCTGTCCGCGCGCCCAAGTCGATTCGGGCCCGTAGCCCTGAATGGTCCCCTTCCATTGTGCCTGCCCCGATTCGGAGAAGTCCACGATGTGAACATGGCTGCCATCCTCGCGAAGATGGTGTTGCCGGGTGGTCTCCCCGTGAACCAATGCGATCTCCCGGTAGGTGTCAAAGACAGGGCTCCAGCTCCCGGCTTCAAGCAAGAGCTCCAGGTTCATCATGTTGTCGATGATGACCGGGTAGGTCCGAAACCAGTCCCAGGATCGAATGGCTCCGATCTGTTTATTGTACCGACTGGCCAAGGTGCCGGCCGCCTGGCGAACAATTCGCCGGTACGCCCGGTCTCCGGTCAGCGCCCACCCCCGCCCAAACGAAGAGAGAATGCGAAAGCCGTGATCGTGATCCCCGTTGCGGGTCGCCTCGGGTTCCAGGAGGTCGGTCCACTCGCGGGCCCGTTTGAGCCATACAGACTCCCCGGTCGCCTCGTAGAGCATCCAGAGCATACCGGGGAAGAACCCGCTGGTCCACTCCGAGACTCCGGAGCGCTCGTAGATCCCACTCACCGGATCTGCGTGGGTAGGATGGATGGCCGATCCAGAGGGCGACTCGGCCAGAATCCGCTCCGCTTTGGCCGCGGCAAGCGGGATCACCTCGTCATAAAGGTTCAGCACCTCCGCGTCGGGGTCGATCTCCCGCTCCGGGACATACTGGGCCTGAAGCGGGGTTGGCAGAGCGCAGTAACCAAAAAGAACGACCAAGAACAGAGCAGACAGAGCTCCTGCCCGTTCGGGATGCCCACGACCCGCGACCCATCGCCACTCAGGATCCATCATCGACGCTCAGGGGTGGGTGGGTGAGAAGGGTTGGGTTGGTCCGGCAGTCGGGGTTTTCCAAAATATCCCGAACCAGGTTCTCGTATCCGAAGCGTTGAAGCCGTAGAGCTGCCGGCCGATAGACCTCGATCAACCGGCATCGGTCAAAGTCTTCAAGCTGCTGAAAGCCGGCCTCTTCCCAGTCGCTCTCCCCGGAAGCGAACGGGAAGAACCAATCCAGGGCGCCCAAAACCGATGCCCCGCGAATGGACGAGGAGGAGAGCGACGATCGAGCCTGTATCGTGGAGAGTTCGGGCACTTTTTGGACATTGGCGCGGATTTCGATGAGAGTGAGCCACGCCCGCAAATTGAAGAAGGTGTAGTCCATCGATCGCCAGCGGGTCGCCTCGGTGGGCTGCTGTCCGTCCGGTGTGATTTGGAAGTCGATCCGGTCTTCGATCGGCATCAGGTAGTTGCCCGATTCCAGCAGATGTTCCTGCTCGGTAAACAGAGCGTAGACGGCCTTCTGGGCGTCGATCCAGGTTCCAACATTTGAATGGACAAATGCATCCCGACTGTAATTCTTGACCACCCACTGCTGAAACTCCCAGACCCACTCCTGGAGTTGGATGTGATCTTCCGTCGTCCAGGAAGCGCTTTTTTGGGCAATTGACACCGCCTCCAGGATCTGGATAAAATCACTCGCTTCGATGATCCCCTGCGGGCCGCCACTGTTTACCCCCGGCCAGAACTGGGCGTGCCGAAAGTGGGGGCGCATCCGGGTCGGATCGTCCAGAAACCAGATGCGAACCAGGCGGGCCATTCGCTCGGCGTACGCTTCGTTTCGGGTCATGTACCAGGCGAGGGCCAGCGTGTGGGTCACCCGGGCCAATGACCCCAACTCTCCCCGATCGTAGTTGTAGATTTCCGGATTGGTTTGCGAATCCCGAACCGTATAGATCTCCGGGTTGTCGGGATCGGGCCAGACATAGCGGGCCATGCTCACATAGTCGTGACTCGAACCGGTCGGTGAGTGAGCTTGACGGGTTTGATACGTGACCGAATAGGTGCGATCGGAGGCGAGAATCGTATCGGCGACGAACACCAAATGCTCGTTCAGCTCGGGGTACATCCCTTCACCACGGTCCATGAGCTCGCGTACACGGTCCAGATTTTCGAACGAGGTCAGATACGGCCCCGTGTTGGCCCCCGTCATGGTGGGCATGGAATCCCGGTTCAGGCAGCCACCCCAAAGCAGACTCAGGAGAATCCAACACGCCAGACCGCCAACGCGTCGGGCCGGATTGCAGGAGGGAAAGGGTGCTCGCCCGGCCACCTGTGACCCCTCATACCGCCGGTTGATTCGGATGGGGGAAGGAGAGGGTCCGGAATGTCGGGAAGATTCAGGCATGGGCACGGTGTTCGAATAGAACCAGTAAGGGGCGGGCCGAACCGAACCACTTCTCCATCCTGCAACAGGATCACTTGCAAAGACGTACCCCCGACCAAAAATGATAGCGAATTGTGATATATTAGTCGAGCGAAAACACCGGGAGATCCGATGCCAGGAAGTCAGACATGATCACCATTCTCATTCCCACAACGCGCCGATCCCGCCTGTTGAGGCGTACACTCGACTCTCTTGCCACTTGCCGGGCCTCGAACGGGATCCGGGAGCTGGTCGTCGTCGAGAACGGTCCTCGGGGAGACTCCGAAGAGATTGTACGATCCGTGGAACAACCGTTTCCGGTGCGGTTTCTGCATCTGGAGCGGGCCAACAAGAGCCATGCACTGAACCATGTGATCGAGTCGCTGCCTTCCGACGAGTGGGTTCTCTTTCTGGATGACGATGTGCGCCTGCATGAGCAGACACTCCAGGCCTATGCACGAGCGCTGAAGACCGGAAGGGAATCGCCAGAGCCTCGACAGCTCTATTTTGGCGGCCCGGTGGGGGTGGATCGCGAGAGCGACCCACCCGAATGGATGGAGCCGCTCTTGCCACTCTCCGCCCGGGGTGCAGACTTGAAAAACAGTCGCCCGGCTCTCGGCTATCTGGGCTGCAATTGGATGGTACAAGCGGGCGCCATTCAACAGAGGGGAGGGTTCAACGAGTCGCTGGGCCCGGGGGCCCCCGGAGGTGCGAGCGGTCAGGAGAGCGAGATGATGCACCGTTTGGAAGAGGCGGGCTACGCACCTGTCGATGTGTCCGGGGCGTGGGTTTGGCACTACGTTCCGGCCGATCGAACCAGTGAGGAGTGGCTCAACCGCCGGTTTGAAAACTACGGAGCGTCACTGGCGCGTTCCGAACGTGGCCTGAACCCGGGTCGTGCCCGGCGGGAGCTTCTCAAGTATACCGTTCGATACAGCGTCTATGCACTGCTCCGCAATCGACTGGAACGAAAGCGCAGTGAGTTGGAGATGCGCACCCGGCGCGCGTATCTCCGGGAGAAACGTGAGCAGGACACCCGCCCCGTCCTGGCCTTTCTCTACTACAGCTACTACCCGATCCGGGGCGGAGCCTCGCTGCACGGAGCCCAATTGGCCCGGGGGCTGCACAAACGGGAATACCGCCTGGTCAAGTTGAACGGAGAGCCCGATCCCTGGAGCGAGCGCTGGCCGGCGACGCCCTGGCACGCCGCCAAACTCCTCCTTAAAGCCGAACGGGTCTACGCCCGCGCAGACTATTTCCTGAACAGCCGGAATCTCTTGACGGCACTGGCTCTGCTGTTTGGAAAGCGGGTGGTCCTGGAGCTCAACAGCCCTTCCGACGAACTCCGCCTGAAAGGAGCGGGTGAGCGCCGAATTCGCTGGACCGACCGCATTGCGGGGGTTCTGCTTCGCCGCGCCTGTCGCATCGTAGTGGTAAGCGAGGCCGTGGAGCGCTACGCCCGGGAAGCCCTCGGGATCGACAAGACACAGATTGTCGCCAACGGCGGAGAGCTCGTGCCTCCTCCCTCAGAACATCGGGAAGATCCGGACACCAACGAACTTCGGGAGACACTGGATCCCTTCATACAAACCTACCCCGTTCTCGCCCTCTGGACCGGAACCCCCACCGGACTGCAATCGATCGACTGGGCTCGGGAGATGGCCCGGCGCTGTCCGGAGGTGGGCATCGTGATGGCCGTCAACGAGGAGCCCGGCACCGAAGAGGTCCTGGCAAGCGAAGAGAATGTCTGTATCTTGCGCAACCGGTCCCGGAAAGAGATTGAGTGGCTCATCGCCCGCGCATCGATCGGGCTCGCCTTTTACGAGCCGATGCCCTGGTCCCGATGGGGGTTTTATTTGAGCCCGCTCAAGATCCCCGAGTTTCTCAACAGCGGGCTCCACGTGATCACCAATGCGCCCGGCAGTCCGGCGCAGCGCGTTTGTCCCGGCTTTCACGAGGTCACCTGCCCCGAAGAGGCGGCTGGTGTGATCCGAACACTCATGAGCGACCCCGAAAGTCTCGAGAAGACACCCAACTGGCCGCCGGTCCGGACCTGGGACGAGGTGGCCGACGAAACCGATCAGATCCTGAAGACGTGTTAGAGAAGCTCAACCAACCCCGAACGGCCAAAGCGCTCCTGCTCATGGCGCCGCTCCTGCTCTACGAAGAGTGGCTGCTCTGCCTGTTTCTGATTCCGATCGGGCTCTGGGTCTCCTTTCGCGAAGAGATTGCAGATACGCTGCACAAACTCGATGCGCGGGACCTGCTCCTTTTTCTCTACCTCTTCCACATGCTTTTCGGGGAGCGCAACTTCGCCTATGTCGGGTTCGAACCCATCTTTGTGACCGAGCTCACCTTGGGCGCTCTTCTGGTCGCTTGGCGGCGCGAGCTGATCGACGTGCGTACCCATTTGATGGTCTACTACCTGATCGTGGCCATCGGGCTCCTTTGGGCGGTCGCCTATGTGGGCGATTACCGCATCAGCGCCCTCCGCGATTCTCTCATGCTGGTCTACACCATCTGGGTGCCGGTGCTCTACCTCGCCTTTCGAAAACGGCGAAGCTACGAGCTCTTTTTTCTGCTGCTCAAACTGTTCATTGTGCTCAAGGCGGTCGCCTACGTCTATGAGGCGGGAATGATCGTGACCGGCAATCGATCCGTGCTCATGGAGGGCTTCCGGTTCAACGTGGGGTACGTGGTCCCCTCCGCCATTGTGATCTCCCTTTTTCTGCCCCTGCGGATCCTGGACTGGCGCTACAAACTGCTCTCCTTTGTCATGGTGCCGGCCATCTTTACGCTCTTTCACCGATCCATCTTTTTGGGGCTTGCCCTGGCGGTCGGCTTCTTTTTTTGGGACGGTCTGCCCCGCGTGCGCAAGCGAATTCTGGGGTACGGCACGATCGCGATGATCCTTCTCGGGAGCTTTTTGGTCTTCTACAACGCCCGGGTCGATGTCGACCTCTACCGCGTCATGGAACAAAAATTTTCGGGGGACGAAGGGAACATCTCCTATCGTTTTCTCGCCTGGGAGCGGACTCTGGAGAGCTATCTGGACAACCCGATCCTGGGTGCTGGTGTGGGGCGCCCCGTCATGTACGTGCAGGGAGATCAGTTTTACGACACGATCAACATGGACTACTTCGATATTCGGGATTTGGGCGGCAATGCGCAGCCACACAACTCCTACCTGCACATTCTCACGCGATTCGGCCTGGTCATCGTTCCACTCCTCTTCTATGCGTTATGGCTCCCGGCGAGGCGAATTCTCTACCTGCGAAAACGCGACTACGGGTCGAGTGAACGCTACTACCGATTTCTTCAAGTGGCCGGATTTTATCTGGTCATGCTCGTCTTCGCCTTCTTTAATGTGGTGCTCGAATCGCCCCACCATGCGTTCCCCTTCTGGCTCTCCGTGGCCATGGTTCTGGCCTGGGGGCGCTCCTCAAACAGCCTACCCAAACGGGTTCGCCTGGAGCGGCGCCCCTCCGGCGGGGCAGAGGAAGGTCCCCAATCGATCCGTTTGCAAAATTCCAACGGGCCGAACCGGTCCGGCAGGGAGGACGCCCGGTGAAGATCCTACAGATTCACAACCGCTATCGCCAGCGGGGCGGGGAGGATGTCGCTGTGGAGCAGGAGCGGGCGCTGCTGGCCTCCCGGCACGAGGTCATCGCCTGGGAGAAGGAGAACGAGGTTGAGCTCGAGAGTCTTTGGGCCCGGATTCGACTCCTCGTCTCGACTCACGACTCCCAACGATCCCGCCGGGAGATGGCTCAACGGCTCTCGGACCGCCCGGTGGACCTGGTCCATGTGCACAACACCTTTCCGCTCTTTACGCCGGGCGTTCTGGAGGTGGCCAGGGAAAAAGGCATTCCCGCCGTGATGAGCCTGCACAACTACCGACTCATCCACCCCAACGGGCTGCTCTTTCACGAGGGAAAAATCGACGAGCGAAGCGTAAACGGCAGCGCCTGGCGAACCGTGCCCGACGGAGTGTACCGGGATTCCATACTGCAGACCGCCGTAGTGGCTCACCTGATCGAGCACCACAGAAAGAAGAAGACCTGGCAGCGTGTTCCGGACCTGTTCATTGTGCTCACCGAATTTGCCAAACAGAAACTGGCCGAGGGGGGAATTCCCGAACAGAAGATGGTGGTCAAGCCCAACTTCACGGAGGATCCGTTCAACGGCCCGCTTTCGGGCCACCCGAAACCGGGAGACCGGGGCGTAAAGCCACCCGTGTTTCTCTATGTCGGGCGGATGAGCCGGGAAAAGGGGGTAGAGGATGTGATTGAAACCTGGTTGCGCCACCGGCCGCAGGCGGTACTTCGCCTGATCGGAGAGGGTCCGCAGAAAAGCGATCTTCAGGAGCGATCGAAAAACAATCCGGAAATCGAGTGGGCGGGAAGGCTCCCGCACGAAGAGGTCCTTCGCGAGATGGCTCGTTCCCGGGCGCTTCTGTTTTCCTCACGCTGCTATGAGGGGTTTCCGATGACGCTTGTGGAGGCCTTTGCCAGCGGCTGCCCGGTCATTGCGACCGATATCGGGAGTCAGGGCGAGATTGTGAACGAGGGAGAGACGGGGCTCAAGGTGCCCGTGAGCGATCCGGATGCGATCGCGGAGCGGGCAGGCCAACTCATTCGGAATCCGGAGCTCGCCCGCCGAATGGGGGAGACGGCTCGACGCATCTATGAGAGAAACTATACCCCCGGAGAAAACCTTCGACAACTCGAAGCGATCTACGAAGAGGCTGTCCGGCGCTCCCGCTCTTCGATCTGACCCACAATCCAGCGGTAGGTCTCCTCGACTCCTTCGCGTAGCGGTCGGGAGGGCGCCCAGTCGAGCTTCTTCCGGATCAAGGCGTTGTCGGAGTTTCGTCCGGCCACGCCGATGGGCCCGTCAATGTTTTGGATCGAGAGCTTCTTGCCGGAGATCTCGATCACCATTTTGGTAAAATCCTGGATGGAGATCATCTCCTGGGAGCCGATGTTCACCGGTCCGGAAAACGACGATTCCATCATTTTTCGTACGCCGTCGATGCACTCGTCCACAATGAGAAACGATCGGGTCTGTTTGCCGTCTCCCCAGACTTCGACTTCGTCTCCGTCCTCGGCCAGAGCCACTTTCCGGCAGATGGCCGCCGGCGCCTTTTCGCGCCCGCCATCCCAGGTACCCAGTGGTCCGAAGATGTTGTGGAACCGGGCCACCTTGACATCCATACCGTGATTGCGTTGAAAGGAGAGGTAGAGCCGCTCGCTGAAGAGCTTCTCCCATCCGTATTCGCTGTCCGGATCGGCCGGGTAGGCGCTCTCTTCGGAACATTTCGGGTTGTCCGGATCGGTCTGGTTGTAGGCCGGGTAGATACAGGCCGAGGAGGAGTAGAAAATCTTCGGAATTTTTTTTCGTTTCGTCTCGCCCAAGACATTCAGGTTGCAGAGCGCACTGTTGTGCATGATGTCGGCGTCATTGTCGCCGGTAAAGACAAAGCCGGCGCCTCCCATGTCGGCAGCCAACTGGTAAATTTCGTCCAGATCGTCACTCACCACCCCGGCCACAATGCGGGGATCCCGAAGATCGCCAACGACGAATTCATCGGCCTCGCTGGGGTGGAAATCATGCTTCTTGAGGTCTACGCCCCGGACCCAATACCCCTCACTTTTGAGTCGAGAGACCAGATGGCCTCCGATGAATCCGCCTGCGCCACATACCAATGCTCGTTTCTTTGCCATCTTCTCTTCTCTATCCTGTTTTCGGTGAACGTCGGTAAACGTATGGGGCGGTGGGCCCGCTTCTGTTTCAAAACTGGTCGAGTCGGGGCTTGAAATTATCGCCCGTCAACCGTTCGTGTCCTCTTTCTACCCCGGAAATCCGGTCAGGGTTTCAGGGGCATTACGAATGACCGATTTGAACCGCTACAAACTACGCCACTTCTCGAAGTGAACAAAAGTAGACCGGATCTGCATCAGATTCAACGGGTCGGTTCGCCGGAAGTCCGGCGTGCGAGTCGCCATCGAATCAGATCGATCGTTGCCAGCCAGAGGAACGAGGGGACAATGACGGCGTAGCGCCGCCAGAGCCGCTTGGGTTCGGAGAGAAGCCTGAACAGCCACTCCAGCCCGGATCGCTGCATCCAGGAGGGAGCCCGGGGAATGCGGCCGGTATGAAAGTCAAACGCGGCGCCGACGGTCACAATCGCGGTTGCGTTGCAGTGACCGGCCAGCTGTTGGGCAAAGAGCTCCTGCTTCGGGGTGCTCAGGCCGATCCAAACGATGTCGGCGCCCGAGGCATCGATCTGCGCGCCGATGGACGGGTAGTCAAAGTCGTCAACGTCCCGATACGGGGGCGAAAGCGTCCCGGCGATCCGGTGATTTCCGAAGAACTCTTCGCAGGTATGTTTCAGCTGCTCGGCGACACGTTCGCCTCCACCGCACAGAAAGTGCGTAACCGATCGGTCGGCTGTTCGTCTTACAAGCAGGGAGAAAAAATCGGGACCGTAACAGCGTTCCATTTGACGGGCCCCTTTGCAGCGCCCGATCCAGACCCCCGGCATGCCGTCCGGAAGGTTGATCCAGCAGCTGCGCAGAGCATCCCGGAATTGCGCATCCGAGCGGGCGTGAATCAATCCGTGCGCACCGGTAGCGCTGATTCGAAGAGGAAGGGGGCGAGGCGAAGTTTCTCTGTTCTGCTCACACACTCGAATGACCCGCTGAACGGCCTCTTTCGGGGTTTCTGCAAAGAGCGGGATGCCCAGAACCTGGATGGAGGAGGGCTGTGGGGTGGTCTCATTCAGTGAAGGAGAGGCGTGAACGGGATCACTCATGGACGAATCAGTTTGTTGGAAGTTCATTGGATTTTGTAGACCGGAACGTAGCAAATGGAACCGTTCCTTCGTACAGAGCGTACAAACCAGACAACATGACCCGAAATCCGGGTCATGGATCGGGTCGTCTGATTCGTCAGACGACGTACCGAGTCGAGTACATTCCAACGGAAAGTAAAGCTTCATTGGAAAGAAAACAGAAACAGGCTATCTTTTTGAGTTGAAACATGTAGTCATGGAAGCACAGACCCCGGCCCTGTTGACCGTAAAAGATCGATTTAAACGAGAGACCCGTTCCCGGCGAGAGCCGGATCGCAATGAGCATCCGGACGGCTCGACTGTGGAGGAACGTCCGCATTCCCCGGCCAACGGAAATCGTCATGTCCGAAGTGCCAACAACGGGAGCAACGGTGGCGTAACAGAGCCCGGTACCTCTATAGACACCCACAAGAACGGGAACGGGCACACCAACGGAAGAACGGCTGCACCGGGAGAGAGAACCATCAAGCCCACTCGTTTGCGAACCATTGTGGCGGCGCGCGAGTATCGGGGAAAACGGGCACTGGATCTCACAATCGGATCGTTCGCCTTTGTGGTCTTTTTGGTGTTGACGCCATTCATTGCGCTCGGTATCAAGCTCAACTCCAAAGGACCGGTTTTCTATCGCCAGAAGCGAACCGGTAAACGAGGCGAGGTGTTCGAATGCCTGAAGTTTCGAACCATGACAACCGGATCGTCTAAGCCGATCGGCCCGAACGGGACCCCCGATATCACCACACGCGGGGATGATCGCATCTTTCTCTTTGGCCGTCTGCTCCGTCTGCTCAATCTGGACGAGCTTCCCCAGATCATCAATGTCATGAAGGGAGAGATGAGCCTGGTGGGCCCGCGACCCTACCCGATCGAAGAGTGTGCCTGGTGGAACAGTACGTTCGACGATTTCTACCTGCGATACGGAGTGCGGCCGGGCATCACGGGTGTGGCTCAAGTGAAGGGGTATCGGGGCGGTACACTGGACCGCGAACTCATGCGTCGCCGAACGGACTTCGACCTGATCTACGTACAAAAGAACTCCCTCTCGCTGGACCTCAAGACGATCTTTTTCACGGTCGGGCAGATGGTGAACCTGAAGACCAATGCCCATTAACGGGAAACGTCCCTCCATTGCTCTGGTCACCGTTCTCTACAACGGGATGGAGAATTTTCCGGAGTTTTTCAAAAGTCTGATCAATCAGAGTGAATCCAACCTGCACCTCTACCTGATTGACAACTCTCCGGAGCCCGATGTGATGCGTCAGGCTCTTGAGCTGGCCATGCCACTTCCCTTTCCGGTCACGTCACACCGTAACCAGGAAAACAGGGGAGCCGCAGAGGGGAACAACCAGGGAATCCGAATGGCGCTGGAGGCGGGTCACGACTACATTCTGCTTCTCAACAACGATCTCGTGTTTCCTCCGGAAACCATTCAAACCCTCCTCTCGCACGCCGAACAGAGAGAAGAGTCCATATGGGTTCCCAAATTCTACTACGCGGGAACGAACAGACTATGGTACGCCGGGGGTCGGATGCTCCACAATCGGGGAATCAACTCCCATCGCGGGGCTACCCACGAAGATGACGGGCAATATGACTGGATGGAGCATGTCGAGTACGCCCCGACCACCTTCATGCTTCTGAAATCAGAGGTCTTCCGGCACGTGGGACTCCTCGACGAAGCCTACTTTGCCTATTTCGAGGATACCGATTTCGTGATGCGGGCCCGCCGAAAGGGCCATGAGATCTGCTACTGTCCGGACGCCGTTGTGCACCACAAGGTGAGCTCGACCACGGGGGGGAAGCAGAGTGATTTCTCGCTCTACTATTTGAATCGGAACCGGGTCTATTTCATTCGGAAGCAGTACCGTGGGTATGCCAAATGGAGGGCGTTTTTGGGCGCGGCCAGGGAGCGGTATCGGTGGTATCGAACGGCCGACCCTCACGAGCGATCCAAGGCCCGAAAGGCGTGGTCAGACGGCTTTCGAATGCGGATCCCTCACCGCCTCTCGTAGTCACTTTTCCGCAGGATGAGCCCCATGATGATCGTGAAAGAGTGGGCCTTGAGTACGCAGTGAATACCGAGCGCAATTCCTTTTTCACGTACGCTCAAATCTCTCCTGCCGCCCAGCGATTTCAGGGTGCCCAATGGGGGAAGCAGAAGGCGGGCCAACATGAATAGAATCTCTTTTCTCTGCCCGCGATGGCGCTGAACCCATCCGCCCATGGCCCGCCGGTTTTTTTGAAGCAGCTGACCCATTCGGCTGCGAGCCGGGTGACGTATAACCACAGTTTCCGTAAAGACGACAGGGATGCCCATGGCCTCGGCGTGCTGGCCCCATTCGCGATCCCCGCCCGAATAGAGCATAGCGTCAAAAAGACCCGTCTTGTCAAACACCTCGCGCTGGGTAATGAGGTTGGCTGTTACGCCAAATGCTTCTTCCTCTACATAGGAGTGTTGGGGAAAAGCAAACGCCTTCTCGTAGATCTCCACCCAGCCGGGATGCTCACCCCGGAAGAAGAGCTTCACGATACCGGCAATACGCTTCAGGCCCGGAGTCGCGAGAAGTGCCTCGACCCCGCGCTCGATCCAATCGGGATCCGGAATGCAGTCTGCATCGGTGAAGGCGAGAATCTCCCCGTTTGCCTCCCGAACACCCCGGTTGCGGGCCGCGTAGCTCCCCGGGAGGGACTCCTCCAACACGCGTGTCGATTCTCCGTAGACCCAGTCCGGTGGGCAGGAATGTTCGGGGTCGTTGTTGACAATCAGGATTTCCAGCTTGTCGGCTGGATAGCTCTGTGCACGGAGAGAGTCAAGGCAGGCGCGCAACGGCTCCCAATCGCGATAGACCGGGAGAATGACACTGACCGTTGGCCCGTCGAAGGTTGCGAATGTCTGTCTGGAAAATCTATTGGACATGGCAAGAATCTACCTCATTTTTTCGATCGACAAGGTCGCCATCTTATTTCAGCAACCACTGCACACCCAGCTGCAGATGGATGTTTCGAAGGTCGTTCCAGGTGAACGACTCCCAGCCCCACTCGGGTCCGTAGTGATCGTAATCGAACCGACCGTAGTTCATCATCGTGGTCCAAGAGGCGGTCCCGGTCAGAGCGACGGGCCCGATGAACCAGAGGCCATCCAGGCCCACCGTCAGATCGGTCCGGTGGCGTTTGTAGTCTCCCCAAGAGGCATCACGACCCAGCGACTGGTCATATTCGTAATGGAACTGGTTATTGTCGGCCTCCCGCCGAAAAAAGACCCCCACACGCCCCCAATCCGTGAGCGCCTCCACGTGCAAAAACTGGCTGTTGGATCCCGGCCCGATGGCCGCTCCGAGGATCTTCCCTCGGTGGGTGTGCCCTTGGGGAACGGCGGGGTTGGTATAGCGATACCCTTGAGGGCGCACAAGAGACAGATAGGAAGCGGTCAGATTCGTCAACTCGGTATGGACCCGGACCCATCGGGCCAGGGAACTCGGAAAGAGCTTCCGAAACCCGAACGAGTACCCACTACTGTGGTGTGGCTCCATCAAAAAATCCCGCCAGTCCCAGGCGTAATCATCCCGCATGAACTCTCCAAAGATCTCAAAACGGGACTCCGGCCAGATCCATCGCGCGTAGATCGAGTTGACGGCGTAGCGTACTTGGCGGTCGTTGTCTTCACCTTGCGTTTTCCGCAGTCGCTGCAGCTGGAACGGATCCAGCACGGCGCGAATGTCCCCCCATGTCCGGTTCCCGTCCGGCAACGGGGAGTGAACCATTCGAATCATTCCCAGGGAGAGATCGGGCAGGAGGGTCGGGGTCCAGGTGAGGTGAAGTCCACTTAAATAACGATCCACACCCTCCCCGTACCCGAATTCAGAACCGGAGAGATCCAGACTCCCGCCAGCGCCCAACCGATCCAACTGGTCGAATGAAAGCTCGCTTAGCGCCGGATGATACCATTCGGAGTGTGCCGGTTTTCCGCCCACCCAACGCACGTGCAGGTCGCCGACCCACGGGATGGAGACCGGATGACGGGTGCCGATAAACGTATGCGCGAATCCCGGGGCGTTGGTGCTCATCGTCAGCGGATACCGCCCCGCCGGTCCCCACCAGAGTGGATCGGTACCGTAACCCACCTCGAATGCGCCGTAGTGCAGGCGGATGGAGCTGTGACCGGGATCCAGCGTCCAAAAAGGGTCCGGGCCGAACCGGAAGGGAGCGTCCAGGCGGTCGCCGATTCCTTCCGTTGTGTACCAGGACTCTCCATCCGGGTTCCGCGGAACGAATCGGGGAGCCGGGAAGTCATTGTTTTGCTGCCAGATCAGCTGCGGCCGAAGAGAGAGCGTTAGATAGTCAGAGACAAGATATCCCCCCGCAAACCACTCTGTGGTCATCCCCTTTCCGTACCATGCGGCCGCGTTATTCTCCCCGTGGGGATGGCTGGAGTTGGTGGTCAGTTGAAACGTTGGGTTCCAAAGCCCCCATCGAACAGGGTAGCGTTCACCCACGACGGGCAGGTCGAGCGAGTGCTCCATGCGGGGCAAGGGTCGTTCCCACCACCGCGAGGAACCGGGTGCCTCCTCCGTAACCACGTTCGAATCCGGGTCCACTTCCGGTCCCGATTCGTCTCCACGTTCAAAAAACCCATCTTCCACTCTCCAAACCGGTCGCTGGGTGAGCCCGATGTTCGTCTCCCCGCGAAGGAGCTCCTGCAATCGTAGCTGCTCCTCTTCCAGCCCGCCGACCGGCAATACCTGGGCGTGGAGCGGGCTTGGGCTCAACACCGTGACTGCAATGATGAGCAGAAAACCGAAGAGGCACGCGCGATATGGAGCGGCGAACAAACTCACGAGCCGGCCTCCCGGAAGATAGCGGTTACCTGCTGATCCTTGAAGATATTCATGATCTCCGGATTGGCCGGGCGATTGAACGTGAAATTTTCTCCACGCCACTGCACGAATTCCCAGCCGGGATCCGGTGTGGCAAGCAGTTCGATCTGTTGACCGTTCGCATAGGATCCGACCAGATTGCTACTGAAGTCGTGGTCGGTGTGCGCTTGTCGGTGCTCCACGGTCCCTTCTCCCTGGATGGTGATGGTCAACGTGCGGGGCCTGGGTGTAAAATGAGCCACCAGGGTCATGTTCTCTTCAATCGTGAAGTGAATCGGGTTCTCGCCCGACTCCAAATCTCCACTCCATCGATGAAACAGATACTCCGTGTCGGGACCGGGAATGGCGCGCAGCGTCACGGACTCTCCAGAGTTGAATGTTCGGGAAGGAGGGCTGGTGATCCCGGCATTGCCGGGAGCGGTTCGCACCTCCAAGGTGACAAGATCACTCTGTCCGACGAGATCGCACCCGGACAGGAGTCCGATACCCGACACACATCCTGCAACCAACAGGAGGATCCATGAAGCGGACGGGATCGGATACCAGGACAGGGGGCGGGAACGATCAAAACGCATAGGTTACTCCCATCTGAAACTGTACGTTGGTCAGGTCTCGTCGCTCGTGGTCCGCAAAGGGGAGCGTATAATCGCCGTAATCGAACCGACCGTAGTTGTAGAGCTTGCTCCAGACAAGCGAAGCGGTCAGGTAGTATGGCCCCGGTCCGTAAAGCATGTTGGCCCCCACGTTGAGATTCACTCGATGTCTGTAGTAATCCCCGTACGGCTCGTTGTTCAAGTTGCTGCCGATGGGGTTGCGTTGTACGTGATACGAGTCATTTTCCGCCACACGTTGCAGGAACGTTCCCACGCGCCAGTTCCCGCGATACCCCTCCAGTCCCAGATACTGACTGGTGGATCCCGGCCCGATCGCCGCTCCCAAGACTTGTCCCCGGTTCGTATGACCGTGACGCACGGCGCTATGCGTGTAGTAGTACGCTTGATGGCGAACCATTTCCGTCATCGTGATGGCCAGATTGGTGATCTCCAGATGCGTCACATAGAAATCGGCCCAGGGGCCGTCGGAGGCTTTTCGGAAGCCGATGGCCCATGCGCTGTTGTGATGCGGCTCATTGGCGATATCACGGAGGTCGTAACTGTGATCTTCGCGAAAGAGCTCTCCCCAGATTTCGGCCCGGGCTTCGGGCATGTGCAGGCGGGCATAGACCGAAGCGACTTGGTTTCGATTTCCCCCGACGCCATCGGAGTCCGGGTTGGTATCAGAAAGACTGACCTTTTGAATCGCGTCAAACATGGACAACACATTGCTCCACTGAAACCCGTCCGACTCGTTGATGTGATAGGCGCGGATAACTCCCAGCGTGAGCCCTTCCAGAAAGGGCGGGCTCCAGGAGGCGTGCAGGGCGTTGAGCATGCGCTTCTCGCCTGCCGTGCTCCCGTCGAAGTAGCCGGACTCTTGCGCATAGCCCACCATCCATTTGAATTGAATGCGCCCCACCCACGGGATGCGAACCGGACGGCGAGTTCCGACAAAGGCGTGGTGGACTCCGGGCGCATGCGCGCTCATGGTGAGCGGGTAACGGGTGGCCGGCCCCCACTGTTGTGGCTCGGAACTATAGCCTGCCTCCACCGGTCCGGCATGCAGGCGGATGGAGCTGTAGCCCCAGTCCGTTGTCCAGAAAGGGTTCGGGCCGAACCGGAAGGGGGCATCCAGGCTGGTTCCGATCCCCTCAGCGATGTAGCGCGGCTCTCCATCACTGTTTGTGGGGACAAAGCGGGGCGTCAAGAAATCCAGATTTTGTTGCCAAACAATCTGTGGTTGCAGGGAGAGGGTCAAAAATCGGGAGGTGAGCCACACGCCCCCGCTCCACTCCAGGCTGTGACCCCGCCCGTACCAAGCGGCTGCGTTGTTCTCGCTGTACGGGATGCGGCTATTGTAGGTGTTTTGAACCGACAGGGAATGGGGGCCCGCTCGAAACCCGAGTGGCAGATCCATGGAGTACTGGTAGAGGGAACGATCCCACCAACCCGACACCTCTCGATCGCCTGGCTCCATTGTACGCCTATACGCGTCCCACGAGTAGGGGCGTTGGGTAACAGGGAGATAGGGGTCCTCGTAAAGCAGAGCCCGAATGGAGAGCTGTTGGTCGGCCAGGCTGTGAACGGGCAGCGATTGTCCAATTGCCTCATGAGCTGGACGGAATGTGGCCAGCAAACCCAAAAGGATCGCAATTTGTATTGGTAAGCGGTTTCTGTTCATCGGACCAAGGACAACTCGGATAACGAAAGGCAACAAGATAGGAGGATGAGAGAGCAAATCCATTCCAAACGATCAAAAAACGACTTACAGGAGTGCCTGAAAATGGATACATTTCGGCTTGCAATTGTTTTGGTGCCAGGATTGCGGAAAACGATTTTTTGGAAATGCAGAGTTGGATGGGAATGACAGGAACACAAGAGATGATGAGCCGTCTCATCGAAATCGCCCGGGAGGCGGGCGAAGCGATCATGGAGATCTATAACGGACAGATCCGCGTGGAGAAGAAAGATGACGACTCGCCACTCACCATGGCCGATCTGGCCGCTCACCACATGATCAAAGAGGCTCTTGAAGAGTTGTGGCCGGATATCCCTGTTCTCTCCGAGGAGGGGGGGATTCCGGAACACGCCGTCCGAAGCAAGTGGGAGCGATTCTGGTTGGTTGATCCGCTGGACGGGACCAAAGAGTTTATCAAACGAAACGGGGAGTTCACCGTCAATATTGCGCTGATTGAGCAGAACAGACCCGCGATGGGTGTGGTTCACGTTCCGGCGCGGAAGACGACCTACTACGGGCAAAGCGGGAATGGGAGTTTTCGAATCCGGCGAAATCGGGATCCGGAGCGGATCTATTCCAACATTCCGGAGGCGGGGCAAGCGCTCAACGTCGTCACCAGTCGATCTCACGGATCGGAAGATCTGAAAGGCATGTTGACCGAGAAAGGGATCACGGTCGGGGAGATGATTCCGGCCGGCAGCTCCCTCAAGTTCTGCCTGGTGGCCGAAGGAACGGCAGATCTCTATCCGCGGCTTGGCCCCACGATGGAGTGGGATACGGCGGCAGGAGACGCGGTCTTTCGGTACTCCGGCCGGGACGGAGAGCGGAAATCACCGCTCGAATACAACAAGGAATCCCTGCTGAATGACGGATTCATGATCGGTCTTTGATGTTGATTCCATCCGAAGGAAAATCGTGAATTCATGTTTATATAAGCCATTCAAAAATGGTACATTTTCGGCTGGTTCAAGCGATTTGATCCGTATGCAGGGTAGAGTGAATGAAATGAATTGCGTGGAATATGAGTGAAAAGGACAGTCCCGATAGGAAGCCGGGTGCCCGGAGAGGTGATGATCGGCCGGAAATCCGGTACGTACCGGTCGAGTATGTCCATACCGGCAGGACGGACGAAGACGAGATCGACCTGCTGGATTTGATCAAAACTCTTTGGGATGGCCGAAGGATCATTCTGATGAGCGTCATCGCCTGTTTCTTTCTGGGACTGTTCATCTTCTTTTTTAGTGCCAGAGAGTATGAGTCGGAAGCGATTCTGATTCAGGAACAGACACAACAGTCCGTCGGGAACAACGCACTGCTTCGGCAGTTTGGCGGAGGGGAAGTGAATGTTCAGAATGAAGGAATCCCGGCATCTCTTTATCCCCGGATAATTGAGAGTGTGGAGTTTCAGCTGCAGCTGGCCAACCGGGAGATAGAGTTTGGGTCCCTGGATACAACTCTGACGGCCATGGACTATTTCAACAACCACTACAGCCCGCCCGTTACGAAACTGGTTGCAGACGGGCTAATCGATTATACCGTAAAACTGCCATTTACACTCTACCGACATATTCGGAATCTGTTCCGGGATGATTCATCAATGGTGAGTTCAGCTCTACCCGGTGGAGTGGATAGTCGGTTTATGGTTTTGAACCCGGTGGAGCGACGCGCACTATCAATGATGCAGGAGCGAATGACTTTGGAACAAGAAGGAAGCTTGTTGACGTTCACAGTCCGCATGCCTGATGCGAATGCGGCTGCGGAGCTGAATCACTATGTAATTGAACAGATACAGGAGTACATCACCGATTACCAGATTGAGAAGTATCGGCAGACTCTCGAGTATGTGGAGACGCAATTTGAAGATGCCCAAGAGCGCTACGAAGAAGCTCAGCTCGCGCTGGCACGGTTTAATGATCAGAATGTCCAACTAACGACGGCTGTTGCCCGAACCCGCTTGGAGGACCTCCAGAACCGCCGGAACATCACCTACAATGTCTACAACAACCTGGCGCAGGAGGTGGAGCGATCCCGTACCCGTCTTCAGGAGGAAACCCCGATTTTTAATGTGCTTCAGCGGCCAAGATTACCGCACAGCGCCGGGGGGCGGTTCATGTTGATTCCCGTAGTGTTTATTCTTCTGGGCGGATTTGTCGGTGTTTCCATTGTGTTTGGCCGGCAGGCCTGGCAAGTGGTCTCTACACGGATCTTGGAATGAAAACCAACAACCATAATCGAATAGTCTTTTGCTCGACTCATTAAAAAAGATATACCGTCTCTTTCCACGAAAAGATCATCTGAAACTCCTGATCCTGCTTGGAATGATGATCGTGGGGGCGGCTCTTGAGGTATTGGGAATCGGGATGATTCCGGTCTTCGTGGTGGCGGTCTCCAACCCGGAGAATCTGATGACCTATCCGGTATTGGGGAGTCTGTTGGAGTACGTAAATATCACGACGGCCGAAGAGCTTGTAGTCTATGGAGCTCTGTTGTTGATTGGCGTCTACATTCTGAAAAACTCCTACTTGAGTTGGTTTATCTACCTAAAGAAACGATTTGTTGCCAATCGAGGGGTCATGTTGGAAAATCGTCTTTTTAAAGCCTATATGACCTCTCCCTATACGTTTTACATTAGTCGAAACTCGGCAGAATTACTTCGGAATGTGACAGCTGAAACCAAAAGAGTGGTGGATGGTGTAATGATTCCATTTCTGGAGTTGGCGCTTAATGTAACCATGTTTGTCTTCATTTTGGGAACTCTTCTGGTACTGGAGCCCTTGATTTCAGTGGTGACGATTCTGTTTCTGGGTGGTGGGGGTGGAGTTTTTCTAAGGTATACTCGGCTCAAAAACCGGGATTTTGGCCGCCAGGATCGAGAGGCACGTAGTTTGAAGAACAAGACCGTCCTTCAGGGACTCGGCGGGTTGAAAGTATCCCGAGTGCTAAACAGAGAAAAGCTTTTTTTACAGGAGTATGGCCATTGGGCGGAAAAGAGCAAGGTTGCAAACATCTACAAGTATGTGGTTCAACAACTTCCCAAGCATATTATCGAAACTCTGGCAGTAATTGGAATCCTCTTGATTGCTTTGATTCTGGTTTGGGAAGGAAGGGCCATTGCGGCCATTATTCCTGTATTGTCTCTGTTTGGAGCGGCGACAGTACGTCTAATGCCGGCGTTCAATCAAGTGATTTCACAGACGGCCAATATCCAATACAATGCACCCTCTGTAGATGTGATTTACGACGACTTGAAGCAGTTGGAGAGTCAATATCAGGAGTTTCGAAAGGATGTTTTACAGGATAAGCATGCCATTCTCCCATTGAGTCAGGAGATTCAAATTCGTGATCTTACCTATCGGTATCCGGAACAGGAAGATTTAGCAGTTGAAAAAGTGAACCTGACTATTCCCAGAGGTGCCGCTATTGCATTTGTGGGAGAGTCAGGTGCCGGGAAGACCACGATGGCCGATCTGATTTTGGGGCTGTTGACTCCAGAGCATGGAGCCATCAAAGTGGACGGTGTTGATATTGCCACAAATATTCGAGGTTGGCAGCAAAACATTGGGTACATCCCCCAGCAAATCTATCTGCTGGACGATACGATTTGCCGGAATATCGCTTTTGGCATTCCGGACGACCTGATTGACGAAGAGAAGATTGACTTTTCGATCAAAGCTGCCCAACTGGAAGAGTTAATGGTGCGATTGCCGGACGGGCTTGATACTGTAGTGGGAGAACGTGGAGTTCGGCTATCCGGCGGCCAGCAGCAACGTATTGGAATTGCGCGGGTACTGTATGACAACCCTCAGGTCCTGGTGATGGACGAAGCCACTTCGGCTCTGGACAATATTACAGAAAAGTTTGTCATTGAAGCGATCGAAAATTTACGGGGAGATCGAACCATTATCATGATTGCTCACCGATTGACAACCGTACGGAAATGTGATGTAATCTACCTGATGAAAGAAGGGAAAATTGTGAATCAGGGAAGCTACGATGAACTACTGGTGACGAGCCGGGATTTCAGGGAAATGAACTTGATGGCTGATTAAAATCCTTTAAATCTTTAATCATGGAGTACATTTACAGATGAAATATCTAATTACAGGTGGCGCAGGATTTATTGGCTCTGCACTGATCCGTTTTCTGATTCAAAACACGGATCATGAAGTTATTAACCTGGATAAGTTGACGTATGCAGGCCATCTGGAATCACTGGATTCTGTCCAGAATTCAGAAAAATACTATTTTAAGAAAATTGATATCTGTAATTCTGATGACCTGCACAGGGTTTTTTCTGAGTACGAGCCAGATGTGGTGATGCATTTGGCTGCTGAGTCGCATGTTGACCGATCAATCGATGGATCAGCAGAGTTTATCGAAACGAATATTAATGGCACTCATGTCTTGCTTGAAGAAGCTCGCCAATATTGGAGCCAGTTATCTACAGAAAAAAAAGAAGCATTTCGTTTCTTACATGTTTCTACAGACGAAGTGTACGGGGCATTGGGGTCAGAAGGTTTTTTTACAGAAACAACATCCTATAATCCACGTTCGCCCTATTCTGCTAGCAAGGCAGCTTCGGATCATTTAGTGAGGGCATGGTACCATACATACGGCCTTCCTGTTTTGATTACAAATTGCTCAAATAACTATGGTCCCTATCAGTTCCCTGAAAAGTTGATTCCGGTAGTTATTTTAAAAGCTCTTCAGAGCAAACAGATACCCGTATATGGAACCGGAGATAACGTTCGGGATTGGCTTTATGTGGACGATCACGTTCGTGCACTACTGAGAGTAGTGGAGAAAGGCACTTCTGGAGAAACATACAACGTTGGAGGGCATAACGAGAAGACCAATATTGATGTCGTTCATACGATCTGTGATACTCTGGAAGATCTTGTTCCAAATGATTCAGATGATAACCGTTATCGGGATCTGATCACGTTTGTAACTGATCGACCCGGGCATGATTTTCGATATGCGATTGATGCAGAGAAAATCGAACGTGAATTAGGCTGGAAACCTGAGGAGACCTTTGAGTCTGGTATCAAGCGGACGATTGAATGGTACGTAAACAATATTGACTGGTGTGAAAAAGTAACAGAGAACAATTATAATCTTGAACGACTAGGAATGAACACACAATGAAGGGAATTATTCTTGCCGGTGGCTCAGGAACACGACTATACCCCATTACAAAGGCAATTTCCAAACAGTTGATGCCTATTTATGACAAACCGATGATTTACTATCCGTTGTCGGTTCTTATGCTTGCTGGTATTCGTGAGATTCTTATAATTACGACGCCAGAAGACAAAAACAGTTTTGAAAACTTGCTGGGAGATGGATCGGACTGGGGAATTGATTTGTCCTATGCAATTCAGCCTAGTCCAGACGGATTGGCCCAAGCTTTTATAATCGGGGAAGATTTCATTGGTGAGGACGATGTCTGTCTGATTTTGGGGGATAATATATTCTATGGGCAAGGATTTCCACCGTTACTTGAAAAGGTTGCGAAGAACCCACAAGGGGCAACAGTGTTTGGGTACAGGGTGAACAATCCGAAAAGTTTTGGCGTGGTTGAGATAGATCGTGAAAAAAAAGTTATCTCCGTTCAAGAGAAACCCCAGAAACCCAAAAGTAACATTGCAGTTACTGGCCTCTATTTTTATGACAATCGGGTTGTTGAGATTGCAAAGTCGATAGAACCATCTGCAAGGGGAGAATTGGAAATCACCTCCGTGAACCAAAAATATCTGGATTTAGAAGATCTCTATGTAGAGGTCCTGGGAAGGGGATATGCCTGGCTGGACACGGGAACGCATGATGCTATGCTCGAGGCATCTCAGTTTGTCGAAATTATTGAAAGGCGACAAGGGCTTAAGATTTCTTGTCCTGAGGAAATTGCCTGGAGAAAGGGGTGGATTGATCGTGAGACGTTGGTTGAAATGGCTACAACGCTGAAGAAAAGTGGGTATGGTGAGTATCTTTTCAAATTGATAGGTGAGTAATAATTGATGATTCCTGTAACGAAACCATTTGTTCCCCCACTTTCTGAGTATAATAAATATCTTGAAGCTATTTGGGAACGAGAGTATTTCACAAATAATGGACCATTGGTTCAAGAGCTGGAAAAAAGACTAAAAACCTATCTTGATATAAAAAATATTCTGTTTGTTTCGAATGGTACGATTGCATTACAGCTTGCTATTAAAGTATTGGGACTAAAGGGAGAAGTTATTACGACTCCCTTCTCATATGTAGCAACAACAAGTAGTATAGTTTGGGAGGGTTGTGAACCGCGATTTGTCGACATTGATCCTGAAACTCTGAACATTGATCCTAATAAAATTGAAGAAGCGATAACACCTGAGACTTCTGCCATACTTGCTACACATGTATTTGGGAATCCATGTGATATTGATCATATCCAGGAAATAGCTGATAAACATGGTTTAAAGGTTATCTATGACGCAGCACACTGTTTTGGGACGTCCTATAAGGGCCAATCTGTATTAGAGTATGGTGATATAAGTACTACCAGTTTCCATGCCACCAAGCTCTTTCATACCGTGGAAGGTGGGGCCGTGTGTGCCAGGGATGAAGACCTAAATCACCGAATGAGCCGTATGCGGAATTTTGGACATGCTGGATATGAAGAATTTAAAGGGGTAGGAATTAACGGCAAGAATTCTGAATTCCATGCGGCCATGGGATTGTGCAATCTGAATCAAGTTGAAAAAATTCTGCAGAGTCGAAAAAAACAATGCTTATTATATTATGAATTGCTCAATGATTCCCCCATACAAAGCATCAAAATCCAGGCAAATTGCAAATGGAATTATGCCTATTACCCCGTGATTTTTGAAAATGAAGCTCTAACTTTGCAAGTAAAAAAGGTTTTGGAGAAAAACGATATTTATCCACGTCGTTATTTTTATCCGAGTTTGGATACCTTGGACTATGTAAAAACGGAAAAGGTGAACGTATCGAAGGATATTTCAACGCGAATTATGTGTTTGCCGTTGTATTTTGATTTGACTGACAATGATCAGAAGAAGGTTTCAAAAATAATTCTGGAGCAGATTTAGATTTTTATGAAAAAAATTTTATTGCTTGGTGCTACACATTTTCAAATCCCGGCTATAAAATATGCAAAGGAAGCAGGATATTATGTTATTACGGCTGACTATAAACCGGACAACCCGGGGCATAAGTTTGGTGATGAATATCACAATGTAAGCACCACTGATAAAGAGGCTATTCTTAAATTATCAGAGAAACTTAATATTGATGGAATTCTTTCCTATGCATCAGATCCCGGTGCCCCATCCGCGGCTTATGTTGCGGAAGAAATGAATCTGCCGGGCAATCCCTACGATTCAGTGCAAATTCTTCAGAGAAAAGATCTCTTTAGAGAATTTTTAGCGAAGAACAATTTCAATGTTCCCGAGTCAGCTTCTTTTTCGAGCAAAAAAAAGGCTAAAGAATTTGGAAAGGAACTAATAAAAAAAAGAAACAGTATTATCGTTAAGCCGGTTGATTCTTCTGGATCAAAAGGTGTGACTCGTGTTAAAGATTTTAGCGATTTTGAGAGTGCTTTTTCACATGCCCTGAGTTTTTCAATATCCGGTAAAGTAGTTGTGGAAGAATTCATTCAAAAGAAATCCTACCAAATGGATGGTGATGGTTTTGTGTGGGATGGAAAATTGGCTTTTAGTTGTTTTGGCACGCAACATAATGATTTGGAATGCCATCCTCATGTACCGGTTGGTATAAGTTTCCCTTATGTGGAAAATCAAGATATCCAACATAAAGCTAGGATACAGATTGACCGGATTATGCAGCTTCTTGATATGAAAGTGGGAGGGTTGAACATTGAATTTATCATCAATGAGGAGGATGAAATTTATCTGTTGGAAATTGGTCCAAGGAGTGGAGGAAATTTAATACCTGAAGTAATTAAATATGTTACTGGTGTTGACTTGATTGCATATTCTGTAGAAGGTGCACTTGGTAAAGATTGTTCAGATATAAATCAGATACCTACAAACGGGTACTACTCTTCTTATATATTACATGCTACCCTAGACGGAGAATTTCAAGGGGTAGAAATTAGCGACGATATTAAAAGAAATATTGTTCAGCAAGAAATTATGGTACAAAAAGGAGATAGAGTTCAAAAATTTGCCGGTTCACACCACACATTAGGGTCATTTATATTGAAATTTGACTCTCATGATAAGATGGTAAAAAAATTAGATAAAATGAATAACTATATTAAGATTAAACTAAAAATTGCAGACTCTTGAATATATTATTAATTGGACAATGTTCTCTGCATTGGGGGAGAATGGAATTCGGAAATATCGGTAATTATTATATAATAGAACCATTTATCCGTCAATTACATCAAACATTTCCCGGTGCAAATATTAAAACTACATTTCAATTGTCAGATGGTTTTTGTGTACGGGAAAACATATCTGTATTACCGATGGAATTATATTATGGCTGGAATGAATCTGATTTAGATTGTGCTCTAAAAGAGCTTTCAATTGCTGAATTATATAAAAGTATGGGTAAAGTAGTTTCCACTACCAGTTACATAGATGAAGTATTATCAGCTGATTTAGTAATTGATTTCAGTGGTGATATTTGGGGAGATAACGCTGACTTCTTAGGACCAAACCGTTTTTTAGTTGGTTTAATAAAAGACAGAGTGGCGCAATTATTGGGTAAGCCCACTGTAATGCTTGCAGGTTCTCCCGGTCCGTTTGATAATCAGGATACTTTAGAATTTGCTAAAGAAGTATTTGCGGACTTTGATTTGGTTACCAATAGGGAGCCTATAAGTATGGAAATATTGAAAGAATATGGTTTTGATATTTCAAAAACATTCAGTAAAGCTTGCCCCTCATTTTTATTCGAACCCCAAAAAGAATTTTCATTTATTTCAATATTAGACAAGGAAGGTATAGAAGATAATGGGCGGCCAAAAGCAGGTTTTATCTTATGTGGCTGGAATTTCACGGAGGGCCCGTTTGATAAGTGGCCAAGAGAGGATAAAGATTACTTAAAGTTTGCGGAATCAGTGGAGTACATGATTGATGTTCTTGGTTTGGATGTCTATTTAATGTCCCATTCAAATGGATTTCCAATTCCCCCTAAAGAATTTGAGTTACAACATGGAAGAGATTATCCGATTATTAAACAGTTACAGAAAGTACTTAGTAAAAGGGGAGTACAGGATCATGTTCATTCAATAGATGGAGTATATGATACATGGGAAACCAAAGCATTAATTGGAAATTTTGATTTCTTAGTTAGTGGTCGTGTTCATGGTGCAATAGCAGGTCTCTCCCAGGCTATTCCAACGGTAATAATTGATTATGGACATGAACCCAAAGCTCATAAATTAGTAGGATTTGCAAAAGTTATTGATGTAGAAAATTATGTAGCTAGCCCTGAAAGTAGTGACAGTTTAAAAAAAATAATAAAAGATTGCTGGATTCATAGGAAAGTCGTACAGAAAAATATTGCAAATAGATTAAATTTAGTTCATCAAATGACACTTGAAAATTTTCAGTTAACTAGAGAGGTATTTGAAGGTCATTGAAATGGGATTAGATATATCTTTTTATGTGTCTGGTAAAGCTACGCGACTTAGAAAAATTATAAAGAGTAGAAGGTCGAATAATTTAGTTGAGTCAACAAAGTTAGTTATTTGTGATAATGTAAATAACTCTGATCTAAATGAATTATTATCCGACCATGGTATTACCTTTATAGAAATTGATTACTCAGAATTAAAAAATGACAAATCGAATTCATTATCAGATATAATATTATCTAAATTTTATAATTATAGTATTGATTACTGCTTTTGCTATGGGAATCAGATTCTTAAAGGGGAATTGTTGAATCGGTACAAAAATAAAATAATAAACTTTCATCCCTCTGTTTTACCTTTTTTAAAGGGAAGAAATGCAATAGACAAAGCAATCGAAAAGGGAGTAATGATTTTGGGTAACACCGCACACTTTTTGACAGATAAAGTAGATGGGGGGCCAATAATAATGCAGAGTTTAATACATGCTAATACTTTCTCAGATGGTGGATATGATAAAGTGTTGGATCTACAAGTTGATATGAATATTCAGATCTTTAATTGGTTGTCAGAAGGACGACTTACCTTTGGCAGAAATGGAGAAGTCAAAGTAAAAGAATCAGATTATAGTACTATAAGTTTTTATCCGAAATTAGAACTGTGATGAATAAAGAACCTTTAGTTAGCGTATGCTGTATCACCTTTAACCATGAAAAATTTATACGGGATGCAATTGAGAGTTTTTTAATGCAAAAAACTTCATTTCCATTTGAAATTATTATTCATGATGATGCTTCCACAGATGGGACACAAGAAATAATAAAAGAATATTCTGAAGTGGATCCGAGGATCATTCCAATTTTACGAGAGGATAATATAAAATCTACAGGTGTACACATTTTTCCTATCGCATCTCAGATAGCTCGTGGCAAATATATTGCACTTTGTGAAGGTGATGACTATTGGATCGACCCTTTAAAATTGGAAAAGCAAGTTGCTTTTCTTGAAGAAAATAAAAATTTTACATTGGTTACAACTTTACAAAATAATATAGATATAGAAGGTAGCATTTTTGGAGTGAATAAGGGAGGGACAAGGACAATGATGTATCCATCGTCTATAAAAGTGCAAACAAGATTTTCTCATTTGATCCCACATGGAGATAACCTACTAAAAGCTACATTGAATCTTCATGGTGATGAACATTGTATTAATGAGGTTATGGCAGTATGGAGAAAGCACGATAAAGGAATATGGGGGGGGCTGCAAGGAGATGATTCTAATCATATTTTAGAATGCAATCGTGGTTTAACTAAAATTGGAATTGGATTGAGTTTTATTTATGATGGGTTTAAAATAAAAGGGTTAATATATTTGGCTAAAGCATTTAAAAATTTTTTAAATTCAACTGGTGCTAGTCTTGATATTAAGCACAAAATAATGTATTGTATTGTGGTTATTTCTGTACTATTTAAAATTAGATAATAAAATTTGATTTTGTTTAGTGGCTATTACCTTTTGTCCGCATTTTATGTGGATTCAAAAGAATGGTAATAATTTTGGAGATGACCTTCTAATAATTGACAGATACCAAAGACAACGAAAATTAACGGATCAGTAGTGTCCGGTTAAGCACATTCTAAGTTCTTATAAATCATTGTTGTACATTGGAATAAGTGCTGTTAAAATTTTTATCGACTTGAACTCGTAGTTTGCCAGTAACTGCGGAGTTCAACTATTGATCAATAAATAACATCATGTACACTGGCCGTCTTATTTTTTCACAACTTATGGACGTGTGGAATCAGAATAGCAGTGCAACCGTTCGGGGAGAACCCCGTACTATTGCCGCATGAAAACACAACAACGATTGACCGACGTGGACCGAGAACAGATCTTCTTGGGATTGGATAAAGGTGAGCGCCCTGCAGTGACCTCCTCCCAAAAAATTGGACCAATTAAAACTGGAAAATTTGGGCATAGTTGTAAATTACCATGAACCAATCAACATGCCATGAAGACGTCCAAATTCAGCGAAGGGCAAATCTTGTTTGCCCTTCGCCAAGCCGAGTCGGGAACGAGTGTCGACGAAGTCTGTCGAAAGATGGGGATTTCACAAGCGACCTTCTACAATTGGAAGAAGAAGTTTACAGGGATGACCCTGTCCGACCTTCGCAAGCTCAAAGAACTCGAGCAGGAGAACCACCGGCTCAAGAAGTTGGTAGCGGATCTTTCGCTCGACAAACACATGCTTCAGGAGGTCCTCAAAAAAAAGCTTTGAAGCCAGCAGCCCGCCGTGATCTGGTTCATACGATCATGGAAGAGTATCAGGTTTCGCTTCTGCGAGCCTGTGCACTGATGCTGTTGGCTAAATCATTATGGTACTACAAACCTAAAGAGGACCCGCTTAATGAGGTTCTGACGGCCCGTATTCGCGAAATTGCCTATACGCGTGTTCGTTACGGATACTGGCGCATCTATGCTGTACTTCGTCGGGAGAATTGGGAGGTCAATCATAAACGGGTTTACCGGCTCTATAAATTGGCAGGTTTGAACTTGAGGAGCAAACGGCCACGGCGCTCGCGTGCAGCGGCGCACCGATTGGATCGTATCGAGGAGATACGGCCTCATCAGTGCTGGAGCATGGATTTTGTATCGGATCAGTTGTTGGATGGGCGGTGCTTTCGAGCCTTAACTGTAGTCGATAATTTTACTCGTCGGTGCCTGGCTATCCACGCCGGCGGTTCGATTCGGGGGCAAGATGTTGTCGAGGTTGTTGACAGGCGCATTGCCTCATGTCAAATCTTACTTTCAAATGACTCTTGCCTCAACTAATATTTTACCTGCTGTCGTTTACCTGAACTTAGCAGGGATAACCAATGAGGCTATTGATGAGTATTAATGCACGAAAAGAACTTGTCCTGAGTGTTGCCCTTCGCTATCACAAGGCCAATCGAACTGTAGTGGTCTGGGAAAATTGGACAGTTAAACTTGAAAACTTAGTTTGCTGCCATGAGACGAAAACGACGACATTTTGGAGCCAAATTCAAGACAAAAGTGGTCCTCGAAGCGCTCAAAGAGCGGGAGAGCCTTCAAGAGATCGCCGAGAAGTACGAGCTTCACCCCAACCAGATTACCAGCTGGAAGAAGCAGTTTTTGGAGAACGCCGAGCAGGCCTTTGGCAGTGACAAGTCCGTCAAGGCCCTCAAGAAAGCCGAGCAGGAGCGCGAAGAGCTCTACAAACAGATTGGCCAGATGAAGGTGGAGACGGACTTTCTAAAAAAAAAGTTGCAATGAGGCCGCTCTCGGACCGCCGGGAGATGGTGGAATCGCAGCACAAACGCCTGGATACCACGGCGCAGTGCCGGCTGCTATCGGTGCCCCGATCGAGCTATTATTACAAACCGAAGGGGATCTCTGAGCAAGATCTACACATCATGCAGCGAATGGACCGCATGTACACCGAAGACCCGACCCGGGGGTCTCGTCGCTATCGACGGGACCTTCGTCTGGAGGGGATTCCCATCAGCCGGGAGAAGGTTCGCCGGCTGATGAAGATCATGCGGATCAAGACGATCTACTGCAAGCCGCGAACGACGGTGATCGATCCGGCCAGCTACAAGTATCCCTATCTGCTTCGAGGTCTGGAGATCAACTCCAGCAACCAGGTGTGGCAAATCGACATCAGCTATATTCCGTTGGCCAAGGGCTTTATGTATCTGGTGGCCATTATTGACGTTCACAGTCGGTATATCGTCGGCTGGGACATCTCCAACACGATGATGGCAGACTGGGTGGTTCAGACGCTCCAAACGGCCATCGAGGCCCACGGGGCGCCCGGGATCATCAACAGCGATCAGGGGGTACAGTTTACCAGCCATGAGTATGTGGCCTATGTGAAGAGCTTGGACACGGTGCGGATCTCGATGGACGGCAAAGGCCGAGCCACTGACAATGCCCACATTGAACGGTTCTTCCGTACCATCAAATACGACAAGATCTATCTGTACATCCCGGAGAATGGGCAGGAGCTCTACCGGCTGTGTCAGGAGTTCATTACGTTCTACAACCGAAGGCGAGGCCACTCCTCGATTGGAGATCTGCCTCCGGAACGGGTCTACCAGAACGCGGCATGAGAAACCAAACGATCCATCACAACATATCTGTCCAACGAACTTAGACCACTACAGTATGGACGGGAAGGGACGGGCGACCGACAACGCCTTCATCGAGCGTTGGTTTCGAACGGTGAAGCAGAAGCATATTTACCTGAATCCGGCCGAGAGTGGTCTGGAGCTGTATCAGGGAATCGATACCTTTGTGACGAAGTACAATCGAAAAAGACACCAAGGCATTGGTCGTAGAAAACCGATGGAGCTCTACGGACATGCCGCTTAATTCTAACGAAGAACTCCGGTATCGTGGTCCTAAAAACCGGGAGTATTACAAGATGCCAGACACACTAAATGGGTAACTACCATTTAAACATATTGTATCAGTAGTGTCCGGTTAAGCTTCATTCACATTCAAATAACCCATTGATGGTCAATGGACTACGTGCTGTTTAAATTTTTATCGATTTGATCGCGTAGTTTGCCAGTGTATTCGCAGATCAACAGTCCAATAATGGATGGTTTTATGAACACTGGCCGAATCATATTTTCACAACTCATGGATGTCATTCCTGTCTATCAATTCCGAAAGATTGTTGCCCGCCATCAAGGAGATTACCGTGTGCGGCGATTCCAATGCTGGGAGCAATTCCTCTGTTTGTGTTTTGGGCAGCTCACCTTCCGTGAGAGCCTTCGGGATTTGAGCTCTACGCTGAATGCCCTGGACTCGCGACGCTATCATATGGGAATCAAACATTCGGTATCCCTGTCTACGTTTGCCGATGCCAATGCCGCCCGCCCTTGGCAGATCTATCAGGATCTGGCGATGCTTCTCGTTGATCAGGCGTGTCGCGTTTGCACAAAGGAGGACGAGATGGCGTCCACGAAAATATCGATCTACGCCCTCGACTCAACCACCATTGACCTCTGCCTATCGCTCTTCCCTTGGGCCCGGTTCCGCAAAGAGAAAGCAGCCATCAAACTCCATACACTCATGGATTTGGAGGGATCGATTCCCACATTTATCCATATTTCCGATGGTCTTACGCACGACATCCATGTTCTGGATATGATCCCGATCATGGCTGGGAGCATTTACATCATGGACCGTGGCTACATGGACTTTGAGCGATTGTATGCCCTCGATCAGTCGGGTGGACAGTTTGTCATCCGCGCCAGAAAAAATCTCCAGTATTACCGCAAACGCTCTACTTCAGTTGACCGAAGCAGCGGGCTTCAGTGTGACCAACTCATTCGACTCACCGGACCAAAACCCAAAAAGAAGTATCCCAAGCCCCTTCGTCGTGTTCGACGGATCGATCGGGAAACCAGCCAGGAGATCGTCTTGCTGACGAACATGAGAGAATCGGTCAGCGCCGAGACCATCTGTGCGTATAACAAAAGCCGCTGGCAGATTGAGCTGTTCTTCAAATGGATCAAACAGCATCTTCGGATCAAAGCCTTTTATGGCCACAGTCCGAACGCCGTGAAGACCCAAATCTGGACGGCGATCTGTACCTACCTGATCATTTTAATAACTCAAAGAACGAATCAATTTACCGTTAAACTACACACAATGATGCAAGTACTCAGCGTGGCCATATTGGACCGTATGACACTGAAACAGCTATTTTCTGATGAATCACTCACGGAACTCGAACCCCATACTCGTAACCAACTGGGGCTCTTCGATATTTAACCGGACACTACTGATATTGTATGAAAAATAAATATATTTATTATATAAATTAACAATTATTTATATAATTATGGATAGAGGTAAGATAAAAGATTTAATTGAAGAAATTGAGAGAAACTATCCTGTGAATAGTTGGATTCATAACGGATATAATGTTTGGCCGATATTAAGAATTAAGTTATATATCCACTTAGCATCTCAGGAAGTAACAAATAGCGATTATAACAATACAAGAGGATTTGGAAGTATATTTAAGCTATTCTTGTCAGGGATCGAATATGTTAAATATTATTTCTTAAAAAGGAGTGGCTGTGTTGTTTATGTTGGAGATCCATCTAGGTGCTCAAATATAAATAATGTTTCTTATAATAAGTATTTTGACAAAATGATGGACTGTGATGATAATGCTATTTACTTTAGTAAATCTGATTCAAAAATAGGAGTATATAGACCTGATCGCCACTTTCTATTTTCAAATTTGTTATTTGGTTACAAGGTTCTAAAATACATGTTTAATAAAAAACAAATACAACCATATTATATTCAAGAAATTTGTGATTATCTTATTTGTAATGGAATAGAATTAGAAGGTTTTGAAAAAAAAGCTATTTCATTCGTAAAAAATGTAGATCTATCTGAAAGTTTATCGACAAAGATTTTCAATAAATTGAAACCCGAAAAAATTTTGGTGTCGTGTTACTATTCTTCAGATGTTTTAGGTTTGTTAATTGCTGCCCATAAACAATCAATATCTACTATAGATATGCAGCATGGTGGTCAAGGGAAAAATCATTTGGCGTACTGTTCATGGAGTAAAGTTCCTAAAGAAGGTTATGAGGCGCTTCCAAATATTTTTTATACTTGGGACGGTCAATCAGCGCAAGAGATAAATGATTGGGCAAAGGACACAAAAAAGCATGATGCCATACACTTTGGTAATCCATGGGTTGAGAGTTGGAAACATGGAAAATTTAAAAATGTGGAGTTTAATTGGCCGAATAACCTTGTATTGTATACTATGCAACCAATTAAAGAGCCATTAGAAGAGTATTTCATAGAAACTATACAACAAACAAAAAATAACTATAATTGGTGGATAAGGCTTCATCCTAGGCAAAATAGAGAAAAAAAGTTAATTATTAATCAGTTGATATATCATAATTTATATTCATATGTTAATATTGAAGATGCAACGAATCTACCATTACCTGAAATTTTGAGCCATACATCTGCTCATATTACTAAATTTTCTGGCTCCACACTTGAAGCGATTCAATTTGGTATTCCTACTATTTTAATTGATAAAAGAGGGAAAGATCCTTTTGAAATTTACTTAAAAACTTCTGATTTAGTGGAGGGGTTTTTTGATAAAGATTCAAACGAATTAGTTAAGGGTATTCAACGAATTATGTCAAATAACTAAACAATTCATCACAACATATCTGTCCAACGAACCTAGACCACTACACACAAACAGATCCATTACATTGGGATTCACCGAGTGGGTGAAGATACGAAATCCGGCAACATACTGGAACCATTGACCTTAGAAAGGAAAAAGAAAATTAACTCACGGAATCAGGTTTAAACGAAATTCAAAAGATATCCCATTAATATTAACTAAAAAGTTAAGCTATATACTATAGTAGTATAAATTTATTATATAATTGAATTAATTTAAAAATAAATATGATTCGTTTACATAATTAAAACATATTAAAATCAAATTTTATTAATTTGACCATATATAATGAATGGATATATAAATCAAAATTTGATAAAAAATATTGTAAGTGAAAATTTCGATTGAAAAAAGACCTATATTCGTATCCGTAATCATTCCAATATTTCATGATTGGGATAGGTTAAAAATTTGTGTGGATTCATTATTTGAACAGGATTATCCAAATGAAAGATATGAGGTCATCATTGTTAATAATGATCCTATTGAAAAAGAACCGGAACTTAATTTGCCTGATAACTACCATTTAATTAAGGAGAAAAAACCAGGTTCATATTCAGCAAGAAATACTGGTATCCGATATTCAAATAATGAAGTTTTAGTATTTACAGATGCAGATTGTATACCAAAAAGTAATTGGTTATCAGAACTAATAAACAAATTTGAAGTAGAACAAGAAAGAGATCTAAAAAATTTACTAATTAGTGGTGATGTAAAGATATTTTCACGTGAATATGAACCTAATTGGGCAGAATCATATGATATAATCTTTGGTACTAATCCGAAAAGAGAATTTAAAAATGATACTGCTCCCACTGCTAATCTGCTTGTTCATAGAACTGTATTCGAAGAAATTGGGACATTTGATTCTTTCAGATTTTCAGGAGGAGATAGTGAGTTTTGTAAAAGAGCTAGTTTACATGGTTATAAATTATCCTTTTGTAATTCTGCAATTGTTAATCATCCGGCTAGAAAAAGCCTATATAAGATTTTCATAAAGGCGAGAAGAAAACTAGCAAGCAAAATTTATGAAGGCATTAGATTTAGAAATGTTATTCAAATATTATCCCCTCCTCTTTATAGATATACTATATTAGTTAATTCAAAAGAATATAGAATATCTATTCGTATAAAAGCATTTGTTATATTACATTTTGTAAAATTAATTGAAGTTATAGAATTAATTAGATTAAAAATATTCAAAAAAAAACATGTTCGAGAGTAGAAATAAATAAATTAAGATAAATATATTATAAATGACTAAAATATAAACTAATAAATTATGTCGTTGAGAATAGATTATATTGTGGGTTTTTCTATTGAAGGTAATTCAGGTAAATCTAAAGCAACTGTTGAAAAGGCTAAAGAATTAAAAAGACAAACAGACAAGTTTTCCTTTTATAGCCTTAATAAATCTACGGGAAGCACATATTTAAATTATATGATGCAGGTCATATTTGAGGTTAAATACTGTATTAAATATTTATTAAAAGAAAAACCGGATGTTTTATTTGCGAGATCTAATTTTGGTATTCTACTGGTTATATTGACTCGTTTTTTTAACACTTATTTGATATTTGAGGTTCATTCCGATTTTAAAGATGAATCAAAAATATTATACCGGAATAATTATATTCTCAAAAAAATTAGTTTAATAGTAAATTATATTTCTATAATATCCTATAAAAATTCAGATGGTATAATATTTAATAATCCTGATCTAGAAAATTACTTTATATCGGAGTATTCGTTGCAAGAAATTTCAACGATAAGTATTTATAATGGCAGTAATATAGAAGAATTTTATCCGGAAAATAGATTCAAGGTCAGAAAGAAGCTCTGTCATGAAATAAAAGAAAATGATTTGTTATTTGTTTTTACTGGTTCAGTGAGCCAATGGCATGGTGTGGAATATTTAATAAATACCTTTATTGAATTAAAAGAAATATTTAATGAAAGAAACTTACTACTGTATATAGTTGGCGGTGGTAGCAATCAGTATCGATTATCTTTAAAAAATCAGTATTCGTCTGAGGCAGGAATTACTTTTATTGATGAAGTCTCCACAAATATAGCTAGAGATTATATTAATGCATCGGATGTTTGTATGCTACCAGTTGCTAAAATTAGGGTAAGTCAAGGGAGCCCACTTAAGTTGTATGATTATATTGCATGTGGTCGACCAGTGATAACACAATCAAATATTAATGGGTATAGTGATGTAATTAATAAATATGAACTTGGTATAGATGTTGATTTCTATACTCCAGACAAAGCTGCCAGCCTGATTGTAAAATTTTTAAAAAAAACCGACCTAAATAATTTAGGGAATAAAAATAGGGAAAAAGCAATAAACAACCTATCCTGGGAAAAAGTTATTCATAAGTGGATACAATTTGCTATAAAAAATGATAGTTAAAAAAATTAATTAATGTTTATTACCGTAATTTATTAATTATATTTGATTTAATGAACGCTGTTGTGTCCAATCAGCTTAGTCATAAATATTCACATTAAAAGGCAAATTATGTGGGGCTGGTTTTTTTTATTTGCAGGGGCAGTATTTTTTCTTCTTTATTGGTCTGGGACTAGAAAAATTGGCAGGCTTCTTTTTATTGCTTATTTGGTTCGTATAGTTGCAGCAATCACTCATAAATATATTTTTATTCTTCCGGCTGGTTGTTGCGATGCCGTTAAATTTGAAGAGGTAGCATGGGAATGGTCTGCAGCTGGTCTATCAACTTTATATTTTGATCCTTCAAGTTCTTATGTAATCAGCTGGATTGGAAGTATGTTGTATGGAATATTTGGAAGAGACCCGTTACTATTACAAATGGTGAATGTATTTATAGGTACAATGACAGTACTTATTGTTTACAAAACAGCGCGTTTACTATGTAAAGAAAAGACGTCCTTAATAATAGCCTGGTTATTTGCGCTTCACCCTACGGTGATTGAACATTCAGTAGTTTTTTTAAGAGAAGCACCAGTGGTATTAGGTCTTGCCCTCAGCATTTATTTTTTTACAAAATGGTTTCTGTTTTATAGGCCTATTTATATAATTTTATGTTTAGCTTCAATTATTTTTAGTTCACTATTTCATGGGGCAATGATACTGAGTTTATTGGTTATATTGTTTGCGGTAGCAGCAATAGCATATAAGAGTTTATTGAAATTAGTGTTTAAGCCATATTTGAAAAAAGGAATATTTTCTATAGTCATAATGCTATTTGTTGGGACATCAATTGTAGCTTCAATGGGACTTCCGACATTATCAACCGTTGGTAACCTAGAAATACTTTTAGATGCTTATCAGGCTGCTGAATCCGCCGGTTCAGCGGCAGAAGCACGCTCAGAGGGGGGAGCTGTTTATTTGCAAAATTTAACGGCTTCAAATCCGGTAGATATTTTGTGGCAAGCGCCTATTCGATCTCTCTATTTTGTTTACGCACCTTTCCCATGGAATATACGTTCCATTACTCATTTAAAGGGGTTTATTGACTCCGGTTTTCTTATCTATTTTACATTTCTAATGTGGACTTATCGCCGTGAATTGTGGGCGAATAAAATATATCGTTATTTGTTACTTATTCTGTTGCTTTATATTGCAGCATTCAGCTTTGGTACAGCAAATTTTGGTTCGGCTATTCGCCATAAAGCAAAGTTTCTACCAATCATTGTGCTATTTTATGGGCTGAAAGATAGTGGGGTAAAGTATGTCCTTGCCATGCCTTATCAATCAGAGAGTTAGCGAAAATCTCCACTAATAAAGTCGTCTGCTAAAAGCTAAACCTTTATGTTTACCTTCATTTAATGAAGTATCCAAAAGTATCAAATATCCAACGAACCTAGACCACTACAATTGCTTAGAAAGAAAAAATTGAAAGTAACTTACGGAATCAGTATAACGTGAAATAATTGAGTATTAATGATTGAAAAAAATATCAAATACAGGGATTTCTTTTGAAACGAATAGCAATTATAGGCAACTCGGCTTCAACGCTCCTCCGATTCAGGTTGGAATTCATACGGAATATGATAGAGCAGGGAAACCAAGTCTATGCATTTTCCCCATCCTATAAGGAGACGGAAAGAGAGTTGTTGAAGAGTATAGGAGCTCACCCTGTTACATACTCGATGCGTCGAATTGGTATTAATCCAATGCATGAATTAAAGATTATTTCAGGGTTTCGTAAACTTTTTCGGAATTACGAAATCGAAATAGTTTTTAATTACTTTCTAAAACCCTCAATATATGGCTCTATAGCTGCGTATCGTGCTGGGATAAGTGATGTCTATAGCATGTTTGGTGGCTTGGGGTTTGTTTTTTCGGAGAGCCGGAATATTAAACAGCGATTGCAACAACTTTTTTTGAAACCTTTTGTTTCACTTCTTATAAAAGTTGCACTAAAGCGGAATAGAAAAGTTTTTTTTCAGAATCCGGATGATCTAAATGAGTTTGTTGAAATGGGTCTGGTTTCACGTGAGCAGTGTGTACGAATCTTCGGATCTGGAGTTAACTTGTCGGAGTTCCCACTCGAAAAACCGGTAACTGATCCTTTAACATTTATAATGGTGGGGCGATTACTTGAAGAGAAAGGGTATCGCGACTTTTATGAAGCGGCTCGTAAAGTCAAGGATACAAATCCACTTGTGCGATTTGTTATTCTTGGTGGTGTTGATGTCAACCCCGGTGGTATATCCCGCCATGAGGTACGTACATGGGTTGAAGATGGTACATTAGAGTGGCCTGGAAAGGTGAAGAATGTTCAGCACTGGCTTAAGAAGAGCAGTGTATTCGTACTTCCTTCCTATAGAGAAGGGACTCCAAGAAGTGGACTTGAAGCATTGGCTATGGGGCTGCCAGTGATTACTACAGATGTGCCAGGTTGCAGTGAAACAGTATGGAATGGAGAGAACGGCTTTCTTATTTCTCCCCGATCACCTGATGAGCTAGCCCGTAATATGATGCGATTTGTAGAGCAGCCCAAACTCATTGTTGAAATGGGTAAAGCCAGTCGAAAAATAGCCGAAACCTATTACGATGTTCATAAGGTGAATCACTCGATCCTTCGCGCTATGAATTTATTACCGAACTGTAGTGGTCTGGGAAAATTGGACAGTTAAACTTGAAAACTTAGTTTGCTGCCATGAGACGAAAACGACGACATTTTGGAGCCAAATTCAAGACAAAAGTGGTCCTCGAAGCGCTCAAAGAGCGGGAGAGCCTTCAAGAGATCGCCGAGAAGTACGAGCTTCACCCCAACCAGATTACCAGCTGGAAGAAGCAGTTTTTGGAGAACGCCGAGCAGGCCTTTGGCAGTGACAAGTCCGTCAAGGCCCTCAAGAAAGCCGAGCAGGAGCGCGAAGAGCTCTACAAACAGATTGGCCAGATGAAGGTGGAGACGGACTTTCTAAAAAAAAAGTTGCAATGAGGCCGCTCTCGGACCGCCGGGAGATGGTGGAATCGCAGCACAAACGCCTGGATACCACGGCGCAGTGCCGGCTGCTATCGGTGCCCCGATCGAGCTATTATTACAAACCGAAGGGGATCTCTGAGCAAGATCTACACATCATGCAGCGAATGGACCGCATGTACACCGAAGACCCGACCCGGGGGTCTCGTCGCTATCGACGGGACCTTCGTCTGGAGGGGATTCCCATCAGCCGGGAGAAGGTTCGCCGGCTGATGAAGATCATGCGGATCAAGACGATCTACTGCAAGCCGCGAACGACGGTGATCGATCCGGCCAGCTACAAGTATCCCTATCTGCTTCGAGGTCTGGAGATCAACTCCAGCAACCAGGTGTGGCAAATCGACATCAGCTATATTCCGTTGGCCAAGGGCTTTATGTATCTGGTGGCCATTATTGACGTTCACAGTCGGTATATCGTCGGCTGGGACATCTCCAACACGATGATGGCAGACTGGGTGGTTCAGACGCTCCAAACGGCCATCGAGGCCCACGGGGCGCCCGGGATCATCAACAGCGATCAGGGGGTACAGTTTACCAGCCATGAGTATGTGGCCTATGTGAAGAGCTTGGACACGGTGCGGATCTCGATGGACGGCAAAGGCCGAGCCACTGACAATGCCCACATTGAACGGTTCTTCCGTACCATCAAATACGACAAGATCTATCTGTACATCCCGGAGAATGGGCAGGAGCTCTACCGGCTGTGTCAGGAGTTCATTACGTTCTACAACCGAAGGCGAGGCCACTCCTCGATTGGAGATCTGCCTCCGGAACGGGTCTACCAGAACGCGGCATGAGAAACCAAACGATCCATCACAACATATCTGTCCAACGAACCTAGACCACTACAAACAGTCAACGTAAAAACCGAAAAGTAAGTAAATTACCTTCTACTTTAATAGACCTATGAAAATACTTGTTACGGGATCAGCTGGTTTTATTGGATTTCATTTGGTTGATAATTTGATTAAGAGCGACCATGATGTTGTGGGGCTGGATCATCTCAATGACTATTATGACATCAATATCAAAATAGATCGATTAAAGAGGCATGGAATAAGTACAGAAATCGTATCAGGAAGTAAATCCAAAAGTTCACGTCATACAAACTATCAATTTGCAAGGATTGATCTACAAAATCGACCGGCTGTATTCAATCTATTCGAAGAAGAAAATTTTGATGTTGTTGTTAATCTTGCAGCACAGGCTGGGGTTAGGCACAGTTTAACCCATCCACAGGATTATATTGATTATAATATCACTGGTTTCCTTTCCATTTTGGAGGCTTGTCGTGCATATCCGGTCTCTCATTTGATCTATGCGTCTTCAAGTTCTGTGTATGGTCTCAACACAAGAATGCCATTTTCGGTTAAACAAAATGTAGATCACCCGGTAAGCCTTTATGCTGCGACCAAAAAAGCGAATGAGTTAATGGGGCATACTTATTCGCATCTTTTTGGAATCCCAACCACTGGGCTACGTTTTTTTACTGTCTATGGTCCGTGGGGTCGACCAGACATGGCTCTCTTTTTATTCGTTAAAGCGATGCTTGAAGGAGAGACCATTGATGTCTACAATTTCGGGAAGATGAAAAGAGATTTCACATATGTAACCGATATCACTGAAAGTATTGTACGATTGATTCCGAAACCACCGACAGGCAATCTTGACTGGGATAGTGATAATCCAGACCCATCATCTGCTCGTACACCTTATCAACTTTTTAATATTGGTAATAACAATCCAGTGGCATTGATGGATTTTATTGCTGAGATAGAGGATCAGTTGGGAGTAAAGGCAAAGAAGAATTTGATGGAGATTCAACCTGGGGATGTACCAGCAACATGGGCGGATGTAAATGATCTTTTCGATTATATCGATTACAAGCCAAGTGTGGGGATTAAAGAGGGTGTAGCGGCTTTTGTTGAGTGGTATCGATCTTATTACAATGTTTAGTTGTTTTTATGCACCCAGCGAAAGTGTGGAGCATTGATGATGAGAGAAAAGAATTATATTTGCCCTCAAATCCGGATTAAAACTTATCATAATGCACCTTCGCAAACATTGTGTCTACACAATTCCGATTATTGCGATTCTGATCACCTCATGCGCTTCTAGCAATCCGCAATTTATGATCAATAGTGAGGGGGATCTTCAACTTCTACTGAATAGCAATCAATCAGAAGGAAGTACACATATCGAAATCGTGGATGAGGTATGGAAGGCCTCCGGCGTCACCATTCCCCGCGACGTAACCCTTAAAGTCTCCCGAGGTGCTCGACTGGTAGTGGAAGAGGGAGATACTCTGGTTTTCAATGGAGAGTTGATTGCCGGCAGTTATCCTGTCTTTGAAGGGGAAGGTGTTATGGTGGGTCGTCCATCAGTGACAGAGGTCCTTCCCCAATGGTTTGGCGCAGTCGGGGATGGGGAACATGACGATGCAGTGGCGATGCAGCGAGCTGCTGACTTGGCTGCACACTCTTCGGGAAAAACACTCTATGTGCCGGAAGGCACGTATCTCTTTGGCTCGGATATTGTCATCCGCTCGAATTTGGAGAACCACGGGTTGTGGGTAAAAGAGCTGGAGATTGATACGTCCCGAACTCGTTTCGACCTTTTTACCTACGTGGAAGCGCACTATCCGGTGAGTGACCCGACCATTACCTTCGCCTCGGATCACGAAGAAGTGCTATTGGATCCAACTCCTTTCATCGGGCTTTCAGAGGGGGAGACGGTGCTCTCGGACTTTCGGGAGGTGGGAAGACTGGACGGAGAGGGTGCTATCGACCTGGAACAGGGCGGGACCCTTCGGCTCTACTCCAGTGATTTCTTCTCCTCGCGCAACAACGCCAAAGGCGATCAGTTCTACGAGCGCAATGATCTCTCCCGAATCGTGTCGGCCAGCGGTGAGCTCTACCCAGAATTGGCCTTCGATTACCCGGAACTTGAGAATATTCCCACCTGGCAAGAGGGGGTGGTCTACGAGAAGGGAGACTATGTAGCCCTGGAAGGAGAGATCTTCAAAGCGACATGGCCCAGTGGGTCGGGAACGCACTACGAACATGCCCATTTGGGTAAAGGGGAGGTGGGGTCGGTCCGACCCGACGGGTCGGGAATGAGTACGGTGCATCGATACGAATATGAGGACGGAACCGAGGACTCCATTGTGGTATGGCGAAAGGTGGTCATGGAAGCGGGATTTACTCCGCCCGACGTACCGGTTACTGTGGATGGGCTTCGTGTAGAGGTACAGCTCAAGAACAACGATGGAACCAACTACCGCTTGCACTCGAGTACCGTGAATGTCCGGAGAAGCAACATGACCTTTCGCGGGCTGCAGGTGAGCGTTCGTGACCGAGAGGCAACGGTCTCCAATCTGGTGAGTCTGCGCAATGTAGTCAACATCTCCTTCTATGATGGCTATGTTTCCGGGGCCACCTATACCGGACTGGGATACAATCTTCTGAATTTCAATGTGGCGGACATTCGTTACTACAATACGGTTTCGGTCAATGCGCGCAAGGGCATGGACGGGCGGCACGGAAAGAACATCACCATCCAGGGCGGCCTCTTCGGCGTCATTGACGATCACTACGGACGCAACTACACCGTTCGCGACGTGACGCTCACCGGGCAGTCAGTCACCATCCCCGGCTATACCACGCCCGAAGCTGACTTGCAGGCCTGGCACTTCCGGCCCATCCGCCCGCTCGGGATCACCGGAGCCAATGTTCATATCGAGAATGTTACTATCCAGGGTGGAGCTGGCGGGATCTTCTCTGCCCGCGGAGATATCGGGGATCTCTACGGACGGGTGACCCTGCGGGACATCCGCGTCCTGGGCAACGAGGGGGATGTGCGTCTCTTTGCCCATTGGGTGAGTCCAGACTTTGATTTTTACTCCCCGGTTCGGGTGCCCGATCGGGTCCTCATCGAAAATGTCCATCTGAAGAACTCCGGACGGCTGGAGCTCATGGCGGGGCGAGGTTTTGCCCCTGGAAGTTACGGGCCGGTAACGGTTCGTGACAGTGCCCCGATCGGGGAGGTACTCACGACCAGTCGCCTTCTTTCTCTGGAGCAGTGCACACTGCAGGAATCCACTTTCGAATGGGGCGAAGCGCCCGGAAATCCCTCCGGTGTTCGTGGAGGCGAGCAGACCGTGGGTGTGGAAGGACGCCCATTGCTTCGACTGGTGGATTGCCGGGTTCAAGGCCCGATCGAGGGGCTATCTGAAGAGAATCTGCTTGAGTCACATAATCTCTGGTGGACAGGCGAGGGAGAACTCACGTTCCCGCTCGAGTTTCGAAACCAAGCGCTCTTCCAGTGAGTTTGGGCGAGGAAAATATCCATATAGGTTCCGGCGGCGGCAGAGTTGGTGCTTGGCTCGCGTCCCGGATGATCAATGTGCTGAAGTCGATGAGTCCGGACCGAGTGGTGAGGGAGGCCCTTCAATTGCGTGATTTAGGAGATTTGTTGGAGATCGCCGGCCGAGCATGGCCCATCAACGATGCCGGGATCTGGATCCTGGGTTCCGGCAAAGCAGCCTTTCCGATGGCCCGCGCAGCCGTCGAGGTGCTCGGGGATCGAGTCCATGGTGGATTGATCATCACACCGGGAGCATCTGAGGAGAAGGATGATTCCGGTGTTGGGGATCCTTTGGGGCCCGTTCACGTTCGATATGCCGCCCACCCGCTGCCCGAAGAGCGAAACATGCGGGCCACTCGGGAACTTCTGGAGCTATGCCAACAAATCCCCGAAGGAGCACTCGTCATCTACCTGCTCTCCGGTGGCAGTTCTTCCCTTCTCTGCGCCCCTTTGGACGGGATCGTGGTCGGGGAGCTCCGCCAAGTACATCAAGCGCTACTCCGCTCGGGAGCTACTATCCACGAGATGAACCTTGTCCGCAGGGCACTCTCGCAGGTGAAAGGCGGGCAGCTACTCCCCCGACTGTCTCACACCCGGTTGATCGACCTGGTCATCTCCGATGTGCCGGGTGACGAGCTCTCGGTCATCGGGAGCGGGCCCACTACGCAGAGCCCCATCGAAACCGGGGAGGCCATTCGGCTGTTAAAACAGCGAGGGCTGTGGGATGCGTTGGGCTCTTCGGTTCGCAATGCTCTGGAAAGCTCCCTTCGCGAGCATGGTGAGAGTTGGCAGGTGAGCTCGACTCCCGTGGAGCACCAACAGGAAGTGGTGGCCAGCGCCGCTCGTCTGGCCCGGATGGTGGCCGAGAGCTTTCAGGATCGGGGTGGTGAGAAGGTGAAAGGAATGGCAGAGATTCGGGGTTGGGGTCAAGGGCCAATCGAGGTAAGTGTGGTCTCCGAGGCCTATCGGGAGCCGATTGGAGACGTGGCTTCCCGAATGGCTAGAGAGATCGTGGAGGCAGCTTGTGGGCAAACCGGTTCGGCCCGCCCAACATTACTCCTCTGGTTTGGAGAGTGCACCGTACAGGTGACCGGTTCGGGAAAGGGGGGACGCAATCAGGAGTTGGCCCTTCGCGTGGCACTTGACGTGGAGCGTCTGAAGAACGAGTCTATTGAACGAAGATCCGGGGCCGAACGGAACCTTGCTCCTTGGACGCTGGTGAGCCTGGCGACCGACGGGGTAGACGGGCCCACCGATTCGGCTGGCGGGGTCGTGCATGAAGGCACTCTTGAGTTGGCTAGTGAGCGAGGCGTGGATCTGGAGGCGACCCTTCGTGACAACGACGCCTGGAACGCGCTGGAGGCACTGGAGGCCCATATTCGCACCGGCCCGACGGGCCACAACTTGATGGATTTGCAAGCCGCATGGATTGGAGTTCCCCAAGTGCAGGAAATTGATTAGTTTCAGGGCTGATTCCATTCACAGACCCAAGACGACCCATGATGAGTTCCTGTTTTCGATTTTTGCGACCCGTGTTTGCCACATTGAGCTTGTTGGTTCTTCTGCTGTTTGCAACGCAGGCCCTGCAGGCGCAAAGTTTGAGCGACATTGATTTTCGAAACATCAACGTGAATCAGCTTTCGGACGCGCAGTTGCAGCAGGCCAATCAGGAGATCCAGGATCGCGGGTTGTCCATGGAGCAGGTGGAGCAGTTGGCCATTTCGCGTGGGGCTCAGCCAGCCCAGGCGCGACAGCTTGTCTCCCGGTTGCGACAGATTCAGATGATGGGAACCGGAGAGGATTCTCAATCCCTGCAAAGGGAGCGTCCGACGGGAGAGACCCGGTTCGTCGGAGATTTGGACGGGGACCGAATGTTCGAGGCGCTCCCCGACTCTACAACACCCGATTCGCTCAAGATCTTTGGCATGGAGCTCTTTGGTCGGGTCTCCACCTCGTTTGAACCCTCCTTCAATGTTCCCACCCCGCAGGACTATCGTGTGGGCCCGGGCGATCAACTCGTGATCAACGTATGGGGGGCGGCGGAGCAGAACTACCAGCTACTGGTCGATGCCGAGGGGACCATTCGCGTAGACAACGTGGGCCCGATTCAGGTTTCCGGGATGACGATCGAGGAGGCCAACCAGAAGATCATCGATCGCCTTTCCGATATCTATTCCGGGTTGCGTCCCAATACGCCATCGGAGGCCAATACGTGGGCCCGGGTCAGTCTGGGCAATATCCGGAGCATTCGCGTGACGGTGACCGGCGAGGTGCAGCAGCCCGGCAGTTATACGGTCTCCTCTCTCTCGACGCTCTTTAATGCTCTCTATGCAGCGGGCGGACCCAACCGAAACGGAACGTTTCGACAGATTCGGGTTCTTCGTCGCGGGGAGCCGGTCCATACCTTTGACATGTATGATTTTCTCATTGACGGGGACCAGAGCGATAACATCCGCTTGCGCGACGAGGACATTATTCAGGTGGGGCCCTATGAGAACCGTGTACACGCATGGGGAGAGACCAAGCGGGTCGGATTTTTCGAGATGGTCGAAGGGGAGACCCTCTCGGATTTGATTGAGTATGTGGCCGGATTTACCGATGAGGCCTACACCCGTACGCTCACGCTCAACGGGATGACGCCCACCATGCGGCGGATCAACACCGTGCTCTGGCCGGAAGGGGGAGAGGCCGAGATTCACAACGGAGACCGGTTGCAGGTGGGCCGGCTTCTGGAACGCTATGCCAACAGGGTTTCAATAGCCGGAGCTGTTTTCCGGGCGGGTGATTACGAGCTTGCTCCCGGAATGACGCTCTACGATCTGATCAATGAAGCGGATGGATTGCGTGAAGATGCTTCTCTCCAGCGGGGTGTGATTGAGCGGTTTAACGACCGACTGGAGCCTCGCCTGATCTCCTTTAATGTGGAGCGGGTGTTGGAAGATCCCGCAACGTACGATATCGAGTTGCAGCGCGACGATCTGGTGCGGATCTCCTCCATTTTCGACCTGCGCGAAGAGTACACCGTGCGGGTAAGCGGGGCGGTCAACGCGCCGCAGCAGTTTGAGTTTCGTAACGGAATGACGATCGAGGATATCATCTTCCGGGCAGACGGGTTCCGGGACAGCGCCGCTCCCTACCGGATCGAAGTGGCCCGTCGGGTAACCGGAAATGACGACCCGAACCAGCTCAAGATGGACCGGATTGCCGAGCGGATCGAGTTTCAGGTGGACGAAAACCTGACGTTTGAAGGAGACGAAGGCTCGTTCGAGCTTCGCCCGTTTGACCAGGTCTATGTGCGTTCGCAGCCCAACTACCAGGAGCAACGGACGGTCATTATTACTGGTGAGGTGCAGTATCCGGGGGAATATGTGATCTCCAGCCGGGATGCGCGATTGAGTGATTTGATTCAGTGGGCCGGCGGCCTTTCCGATTACGCCTATCCGGAAGGAGCCTCTCTGGACCGAATTCTGGAGATTACCAACGAGACGCAGGTGACGGAACTGGAAGGGCAGGCCATTGCCGGTGTCGGGAATAATCAGGGTGGTAATGCGGGCGAGACCCAACGGTTGCGGGAATCGCTCGGACGCGGGGAGCTTACCAGCGTCCAGGATACCGTCAATACTCCGGTCGGGATTCAGATGGCCGAGGCGCTGGGCGCCCCGCGATCCGGTTACGACTTGATCCTGGAACCGGGGGATGTGATTCATGTGCCGAAGGAACTACAGACCGTTCGAGTCGAAGGGGAGGTTCTGGCTCCCACCAGTGTGCGATACGACCCCTCTCGCAGCTTTGGCGACTACCTGAGTATGGCTGGCGGGATCACCGAGGATGCCCGGCGGCGGCGCGCCTACATCGTCTACGCCAACGGGGAGGTGGATCGTACCAAGTCATTCCTTTTCATTCGAAACAATCCATCAGTCGAGCCGGGGGCCACCATCATTGTACCGGAAAAACCGATTATACGTACCTTGACACCACAGGAGCGAATCTCGCTCGCTTCAAGCATCGCCTCCACAGCGATTTTGTTTATTACGCTCTTGGACCGACTTTAAGAGGAGATGATCTGGCAGGCGAGCATCTGGCTCTGGTTGTTGCTGTTGGCTCCGTTGGTGGCCGGCTTGGGGGTGTGGGCCGGGGTCAAAAGGCGACGACGGTTGGGCCAAGCCGTAAGTGCGCGTCTTCAAACGAATCTTCGACAGAATATGTCTCCTCGCCTGCGTCGGGTTCGGCTCTCTCTTCTGCTTCTCGCGTTTTCATTCTTTGTGATTGCCTTGGCCGGGCCCTCTCTGGGCACCGAAGTGCGGGAGGTTGAGCAGCGCTCCCTGGAGATGATCGTGGCCCTGGACCTCTCGCGCAGCATGCTGTCCGAGGATGTGGCCCCTTCACGTCTGGAGAAGGCCCGCTTCGAAATCCAGCGGCTCATCGAGCGCTCTCCCGGAGACCGGATCGGGCTTATTGTCTTTACCGGGCAAGCGTTTCTGCAGAGCCCGATGACGAGCGACGCGAGCGCCCTACGGCTCTACCTTTCAACCTCCCATCCGGATCAGATGCCCGGCGGAACCACCCGGTTGAGGGAGGCCCTTTCACTGGCCTTGGAGACCTTTGAGCGACGTGACCAGACCGGCGACGCGGCGCGCGTACTGGTACTGGTGTCCGACGGGGAGGATCAGGGCTCCGAGTGGCGGGCCCCGCTTCAAGAGCTTGCCTCTACGGGCGTACAGGTCTACGGGGTCGGAATTGGCACCGAAGCGGGCGGGCGCATCCCGGTCACCGACCCGGAGACCGGAGCTGTGGTTGGGTTTCAGCGGGACCGGGAGGGCCAGGAGGTGAACACCCGATTGGATATCGGAACCCTGCGCGAAGTGGCCCGGGAGGGTGGAGGCGAGCTGGTTACCCTTACCCGGAGCGGGGACGGCGTGGACCCCTTGCTTGCCCGGTTGGGCGAGCTGGAGCGGGGGGAGGTCTCTGTCGAACAGTTTGCCGATTACGCCAATCGCTATCAGTGGTTGCTCTTGTCGGGACTTTTTCTGGCCGTTGTGGCGTTTCTGTTGCCCCGGCGAGCTCGTGTGGCCACGGGATCCGTCTGGTTGGTTTTGATCGGGTTCGGGTTTGTGAGCGTGGAGTGTGGTCTCGCACAATCCGGTTCCGATGTGTTGAATGGGGACCCGATCTCGGTGACCGACTCTCTCTCCGTGGGGTGGCACAGCGTACTGGGATCGGGGAGGGAGACCCCGTTTTGGCAGTCGCACAACCGTTTCGGCCGCGTGGATGAGGGCGGCCCGCAGACAGGCGGGCATGTGACGGTGATTCAATCCTCGCCAGGGCCTGGCCGTCTGGGTTGGAGTTGGGGAGGGACCGGCCTGGCGCGCTTCTCGGAGAGCTCCTCACTTTGGCTGCAGGAGGGGTGGGCGCGTGCGCGATATGGCTCCCTGCATCTGGAAGCCGGCCGGCGCGAACAGACCCTCGGGGAGACCGGGCCTTCTGCGCTGAGTTCCGGCTCTTTGGCACTGGGTCAAAACGCCACTCCGGTGCCCCGCGTCCTGCTCGCCATCCCGGAGTTTGCGCCCGTGCCCTGGACCCGGGGGTGGGTCTCCATCAAAGGGCGGTGGGGGCACGGCTGGCTGGGAAACGGGCGAGAGGTCTCCGGCAGCTACCTGCACGAGAAGGCGGGCTGGCTTCGGTTTGGCAAAGAGGAGGGTCTTCGCGCCTATGGCGGGATTGCCCACTTCGCTGTGTGGGGCGGAACGGAGAGCGCTACGGGGCGGGCGTATCCCGACCACTTCTCCGACTACCTGCGGGTCATCACCGCGCAAGCGGGAGGCGATGACAGCCACGGCGTGGACCAGGTGAACACGCTGGGCGCCCACCAGGGGATCTGGGACGCCGGTATTCAGGTTGAGGATCCATCCGGGCGGGAGTGGCATCTCTACCACCAGCACCTGTTCTCCGACGGCTCCGGTCTGCTGTTTCGCAACCTGCGCGACGGGCTCTACGGCCTGTCGGTTGCGCGCCCCTTCGGGGAGAGGATTCCCTGGATCGATCACATTCTCTACGAATTTCTGCACACGAAACACCAGACCGGGCCGGGGCCGACCGATCCCGTGGTCGGGGACAGCCCGCCTTTCTGCGCGCCGGTCAACCCCAATTGCGGGTACCGCTACAACGGCCGGGACGACTACTACAACAACGAGGTCTATCGCGACGGGTGGGCCTACCACGGCCGCTCCATGGGCAGTCCCCTCTTTTTGACGCGCGGCCAGCTGAACCGCATCGACCCGACCATCGAAACCTACGATCCCCGCTATTTTGTAAGTACCCGTCAGGTCGCTCATCATCTGGGCCTGAAAGGGCGGGCGAGCCGGAATCTCTCCTGGCGTCTTCTGGCTACCCGCGTTTCGCACCACGGAACCTGGTGGGGACTCAACTTGGGAGACGTATGGGGAAGTCTGGACCCGGCACTGGACCCGGAAGTTTACTATTTTAATCCGCAGAGGGTTCAGTGGCACTGGCTGCTGGAGGGATCCTGGTCCCCGCCTGCGCAGGAGAGACTCACCATCGAGCTCTCCGCAGGACTGGATCATGGGGATCTGTTCGAGCGCGTGGGCCTGTCGGCCGGATTTGTCTGGGATTTGAGGTAGGCAGTCTTGCAGGAAGGGCGATTGCGGGGGGATTCGTGTTGGAACGGTACATGGCGATACGGTGCATGGTGGTTCATCCTGAAGAGAACATGAGGATTGCATGAGTGGGAAACGGGTACTCATTACCGGCGGAGCCGGATTTTTGGGATCACACCTTTGCGAACGGTACCTGTCCGAGGGATATGAGGTCATCTGCATGGACAACCTTTCGACCGGATCACGGGAGAACATCGCTCATCTGGAGAACAATCCGGCCTTCACGTTTGTGAATCACAACGTCTGCGAGTTTATTGACGTGCAGGGAGATCTGGATTTGATCCTTCACTTCGCGTCCCCCGCTTCGCCCATTGACTACCTGGAGATGCCCATCCAGACCCTAAAGGTGGGCTCGCTGGGCACCCACAAGGCGTTGGGGCTGGCTCGTGCAAAAGGAGCCCGATTTCTGCTCGCGTCGACGAGCGAAGTCTATGGCGACCCGGAGATCCACCCGCAACCGGAGAGCTACTGGGGACATGTGAATCCGATCGGCTTTCGGGGAGTCTACGACGAGGCGAAGCGGTTTGCCGAGGCGATGACCATGGCCTATCAGAGGTTTCATGGGCTGGAGACGCGGATTGTGAGAATATTCAATACCTACGGTCCCCGTATGCGTTTGCGGGACGGCCGGGCTCTGCCCACCTTCTTGCGGCAAGCTCTGAGAGGAAATGACTTGACCGTTTTTGGCGACGGTTCGCAGACCCGCTCGTTTACCTACATTGACGATCTGATCGAAGGGATTTGGCGTCTCTCGCAGAGTGACTGCATCAAGCCGGTCAATCTGGGCAACCCCGAGGAGGTGACCATTCTCCAGGTGGCTCGTGAGGTGATCGAGCTTGCCGGGAGCAAGAGCCGGGTGGTTCATGAATCACTTCCGAAAGGGGACCCCAAGATTCGAAAGCCCGACATTACCCGTGCAAAAGAGCAGTTGGGATGGGAACCGTTGGTCTCCCGCGAGAATGGCTTGGCTCAAATTCTGCCCTGGTTTCGGGAACAGGTGGTGAAAATGAAAGCGGAAAAAGATTGACATCTTGCAATGAACAGGCACAAGGGATTTTAGGTAGTTTTTTTGTAAAACCTTTGTATATTCGGGGTCCTAAAATCAACGGTTTTCGGTTTCAAGAGATTCTGTAAACGTATTCTACATTCAACATGAGTATTTCCTACCTCGCATGGCTGGGTTTCTGCCTGTTTGTCACCTACGGGGTGGCCACGGCGCTGATTCCGGCGCTGATCAAATTGGCGCGGGAGTTCGAGTTCTATGACCAACCTGACGGGGGGCGTAAGGTTCATACGGTCTCTACACCCACTTTTGGCGGTGTGGCCATCTACTTTGCGTTCATTATCGCCTTTTCGCTTCTGGAAGCGATGAGCTCCTCCGGAATGCGGACCTATTTTGACGGTTACGGATTCTTTGTTGCTGCGTCCATGATGCTCTTCCTTATCGGGGTCCGGGACGATCTGAGTGGGGTACTCCCCAAGCAGAAACTGATGGCTCAGGTCGTTGCCAGTATCCTGTTTATTGCCGGCATGGGGATCTGGATTCCGACCATGGGTGGTCTATTCGGAATGGAGTCGCTCCCCTGGTGGGCTGGAATGCCGCTTTCGCTCTTTGCGATTATTGTGCTTTCGAATGCGTACAATCTGATTGACGGCATTGACGGGCTGGCCGGAAGTGTGGGCGTGATTGCCAGTCTCTGCTTTGGCGCCTGGTTTCTTTACGCCAGTATCTGGATCTGGGCCGCTTTTTCACTTCTTCTGGCTGGAAGCCTGATCGGATTTCTTCGGTTCAACATGCACCCGGCCCGCATCTTTATGGGCGATACCGGTTCGCTGCTGGTGGGGTTCTTTCTCTCACTGCAGGCCATTGCGTTTATCCACTTCGGAACCACGATTGGCAGCGGGCTCTACTGGCAGGATGCCGCCCCGGTGATCGCCATGGCCATTTTGGTGATTCCCCTCTTTGATACGCTTCGGGTGTTCATCATTCGAATGGCTCGCGGGCAATCCCCGTTCTCTCCGGATCGTTCCCACTTGCACCACATTCTCCTGGATATGGATTGCGACCACAGGGAGGCAACGTTTGTCCTGACGACGGTGAATATTCTGTTTGTTTCGATCGCGCTCTTCCTCGCGCAGTACATGGGCCCCACACTGCTTTTCTTTACGATGCTGGGATTCTGTTTCCTTCTGTTTCCTACCGGTGGTTGGAAAAGCCGGTTGGTACACCCTTGGGTAGACAAGAAGGATATGCTCTCTTTTATCCGGTTTTTGATTCATCCGGGCACGAAAGAAAACGAGATACGCCGGGCCGAGGGTTCAGCGAACGTGAAGGCCATGCCGGCTTCTTCAGGTTCCCGCGCATCTGACGCCAAGTAAGTTACCTGTCCAGCTCTTCCAAGGACTGCTGCCACGTCCACGCTGTTTGGCACATCTCTTTGAGGCCGTATTGCGGGCTCCATTTCAGAGTATGAAGCGCCTTCTCGTTGTTGGCCCAGATCTGCTCGATGTCCCCCGGTCTTCGTTCTGTGATGCGGTAGGGGAGCTGTAGATTGTTCACCTTCTCAAACGTCTGGATGATCTCCAGGACGCTGTACCCCTCGCCGGTGCCCACATTGAAGACGCTGCAGGGCTCCTCTGCCGAATTCATGTACTCCAGGGCTCGAATGTGGGCCCGGGCCAGATCGCTTACGTGGATGTAGTCCCGGACGGGCGTGCCGTCGGGCGTGCCATAATCATTGCCAAACACTTGAAGCTCGTCCCGAATACCGGCCGCGGTCTGGGTAATGAAAGGCATTAGATTGTCGGGGACGCCGGTGGGCAGCTCGCCAATGAGCCCCGAGGGGTCGGCCCCCACCGGATTGAAATACCGCAACAAGACCGAGCGGCTGGTTTCCGGAGCGCCTTCGGCCGTGGTGGCATCGCGGATGATTGCCTCGCAGATCCGTTTGCTCTCCCCGTAGGGTGACTGGGCGGGTTTCAGGGGGGTCTCTTCGGTCACCGGCAACGTGTCGGGCTGCCCGTAGACCGTGCAGGAGGAGGAGAAGACCAAATTGGGGATCCCAGCGCTCTGCATCGCCCGGATCAGATTCAGCGTACCCACCACGTTGTTCTCGTAGTACTCGAGCGGCTTTCGGACCGACTCGCCCACCGACTTGAGCGCTGCGAAGTGAATGACACCGTCGTAGTCATGATGGCTCAGATGATCCTCGAGCGCATCGGCGTCCCGCACGTCCAACTTGGTGAATTCGGGCCTCTTCCCGGTGATCTGCTCGATCCGGTCCAGGGTCTCCTCGCGAGAGTTGGAGAGGTTGTCAAGGATATGGACACGGTAGCCCTCTTTGATCAGTTCGACCACCGTGTGGGAGCCGATGTAGCCGGTTCCACCCGTGACCAGAATGTGCGGGGTAGAGGGTGAAGGATTCGGTGATGTCGTGGGGCTCATGCCTCTCCGTTGGTGGGTTCGCTGCGATTCTCTTCGATCAGTTGCCGGTAGGCGAGAAGGACGGCGCGGGTCGCCTCTTCGGGCAGGGTCTGGGCCACCTTTTTGACCTCGTCGATGGCGTTGAGGGGGGCAAAGGGGCGAGCCACCCGCTTGAGGGCTTCCAAATCTCCGCCGCTGTCGCCGATATAGGCAATCTCTTCGTGGGGGATCTCCAACTCACGGGCAATCCGCTCCATGCCGGCCACCTTGTTGTTGCCCGCCGGCAGGGTGTTTACCGAGGCGTCTGTTCGATGCACCTCCAGCTCGGGGTAGTGATCGCGGGTCACCTGCAGGACCCGTTTGTAGATTCGGTTGATGAGCTCCTTGTCGTTGGAGACCACGCCTGCGTCCATCATCTTGGCGAACTCGAGCATGGCGCCCGGATGTTCGGGCAGCAGCTCGTCGGTGAGCCAGGTTCTGAATTTTTGAAGGGGTTCCGGGACACCCTCGTGGCCGGTCTGCACGCGGTGATCCTTGGGGAAGTAGAGCAGCGAGCTCTCGAAGACAAACGGGTGTTCGATGCCGAGCCACTGGGCAACCGCCTCCGCATAGGGGAACGGCCGTCCGGTACAGAGGGTGAGCGACGGGATGCTTGGGTCGTGTTGGCTCTGGTGGTTGAGGGCACGGATTTCGGTAATCGCCTCCCAGTCCGGGCTTTGAAAAGGGTGGGCAATGCAGCCGTCGATATCGAGGACAAAAAGTTTGATCACAGATTACGATGTATTTCAGGTTGTTGAGGAAGGTGTATTGAGCCCGTTTAGAATTGGGCTTGAAACGCATAATTAAGTTACAGTTTTAATGTCATAAAATTAATATCGGGTATTGAATCCAATGTACACCCTAAATGATTATTGGCTGACGGAAAGAAAAAAGATTCATTCGATATACATAGTTAAAGAACGTAAATTGCTCTGCGATATCACATATCAATAGAATTCGAAAGACGTCATTCAAGTCTAAATAAAACAATTATTTATGAATATTCTTGAGTTGCTGAACAGGGACAAGGAATTGTTTGCAGAGGATATTTCAGAGCATGAAGAAAAATTGCGGGAAATCGTATCGAATTCAACGTTTTTGGTATTGGGGGGAGCGGGATCTATAGGTCAAGCTGTTACCAAAGAAATTTTCAAAAGAAATCCCAGAAAAATCCATGTTGTCGATATTAGTGAAAACAATTTGGCCGAGACAGTTCGGGATATCCGAAGCTCATTGGGGTATATTGAGGGAGAGTTTAAAACGTTTGCACTGGATGTAGGCTCATTTGAATTTGATGCATTTATCAAAGTGGATGGGAAATACGACTATGTATTGAACCTGTCTGCCTTGAAGCACGTGCGAAGTGAAAAAGACCCGTTTACCTTAATGCGGATGATTGAAGTAAACATATTGAATACCATAAAGACCATTCACCAGGCAAGAGAGAAAGGAGCAAAAAAATATTTTTGTGTATCGACGGATAAAGCTGCCAATCCAGTGAACATGATGGGCGCTTCTAAACGAATTATGGAACTCTTTTTAATGAGAGAGAGTCAAACTATTGATATATCAACTGCGCGATTTGCGAATGTGGCTTTTTCGGATGGGTCACTGCTGCACAGTTTTAATCAGCGTATACAGAAGGGGCAACCAATTGTAGCTCCTAATGATATTAGGCGGTATTTCGTTACCCCCCAGGAATCGGGCGAACTTTGTTTGATGTCATGCCTGCTCGGCGAAAACCGTGATATTTTTTTCCCGAAACTTAACAAAGAATTACACCTGATTACTTTTTCTGAAATTGCAGTGAAATATTTGGATATGTTGGGGTATGAAGCGTATGAATGTTCTTCGGAAGAGGAAGCAAGAAAATTGGTAAACACATTGCCGGAGAAAGGACAATGGCCTTGCTTATTTACAGAAAGTGACACGACTGGTGAAAAGGATTTTGAAGAGTTTTTTATGGAAGGGGAAACACTTGACTTGGAGCGATTTCAAAAGCTGGGAATTGTTAAAAGTAAACTTGATTATGATCATAAACAGCTTGATCATTTTTTACGGCAAATACAGGAAATGAAAGAGAATTTAAAATGGAGTAAAATAGATTTGGTTGATCTTTTTTACGAAATGCTTCCAGGCTTCGGTCATAAAGAAACCGGAAAATATTTAGATTCTAAAATGTAATGGATAATATTAATTCATTTATTGAGTTTGTCCAGGATCAATACAAAACAACTGATTTCATTCCACTCCATGAACCTCGATTTGTTGGAAATGAAAAGAAGTATGTCATGGATACTATTGATTCGACTTTTGTGTCTTCGGTGGGAGCGTATGTAGACAAATTTGAAGAGATGTTGGCCGATATTTCTCAAACGAAAAGAACAGTGGCTGTGGTCAATGGTACAGCTGCTCTGCAGGTTGCTCTAAGATTGGTAGGAGTTCAAAAAGAACATGAGGTGCTAACACAGGCGCTTACTTTTGTAGCCACAGCAAATGCTATCGCATACCAGGGAGCGAAGCCGGTATTTTTGGATGTGGATTTAGATACTATGGGTCTTTCTCCCGATGCTGTTAAAGATTTCTTGGAAGAGTTCGGAGAACTGAGAGATGACGGTTGCTACAATAAATCGACTGGGAATAAAATAGCAGCTTGCCTGCCCATGCATACCTTTGGTTTTCCGGTTCACCTACAAGAATTGGTCGATATTTGTAAGAAATGGGATATTCCAATTGTTGAAGATGCTGCTGAATCCATAGGATCAATCTACCATGGCAAGCCAACAGGCAGTTTCGGGAAATTTGGAATCTATTCTTTTAATGGGAATAAAGTGGTAACAGCCGGTGGTGGTGGTGCCATCGTAACAGATGATGAATCGGCAGGTAGATTTGCCAAGCATTTGACCACCACGGCTAAGAAACCTCACAAATACAATTACGCGCACGATCACTTGGGTTACAACTATCGAATGCCCAATTTGAATGCAGCACTAATTTGTGCTCAATTAGAACAATTGGATCATTTTATTGAAAACAAGCGAGTATTGGCGAATAAGTATTATTCCTTTTTTAAAGAACAGGGAGTTAAGTTCCGAACCGAAACCCCGAATACAAAGGCTAATTATTGGCTAATGTGTGTGGAACTTGAAAGCCGTAAAGAGCGGGATCAGTTTTTGGAGGATACCAATGCAAAGGAGGTAATGACTCGCCCAATCTGGCAATTGATGTATAAGCTAAAAATGTACAGTGATTGTTATCGAGATGAGCAAAAAAATGCAGAGTTTTTAGAAGAGCGAATTGTGAATATTCCAAGTAGTGTGAGGCTATGAGTAAGTTTAAGATTGGATATTTTGCCGATGGACCATGGTCGCATAAGGCCTTTGAGTTATTGGTTCAGGATGAAAATATTGAGATAAGTTACATTGTGCCAAGGAATGACACAGAGGATGATACGCTTAAAAATTATGCAAATAAATTTAAAATTGACTATTTGCATCCGGTAAAGGTTAATTCATCTGAATTCATTGGAAAAGTAAAGGAATATAATTGTGATTTGTTTGTTTCAATGAGTTTTAATCAAATTTTTAAAAATGAGATACTTAATTTACCGAGGTTAAATACAATTAACTGTCATGCAGGTAAACTTCCATTTTACAGAGGTAGAAATGTATTGAACTGGGCGTTAATAAATGATGAAGATGAGTTTGGGATAACCGTTCATTTTGTAGACGAGGGAATTGATACTGGTGATATTATTTTACAGGAAACTTATCCTATAACAGATAATGATACATATGGTACGTTACTTGAGACTGCTTATGCTGAATGTGCAAAATTGTTGTATCGGGCTGTAAAGAAAATTCAGAGAGGCGAATTTAAAAGAATTAAACAAAGTAGCATTCATCCTGTTGGGTTTTATTGTGGAAGACGCACGATTGGGGACGAAATCATTGATTGGAATTGTACATCAAGAGAACTATTCAGTTTTGTACGTGCTTTGACTTCACCGGGACCTTTAGCTACTACGTATATTGATAATACTCCTGTAAAAATAAACCGAGTAAGAATAATTGAAGAAGCGCCACAATACAAAAATATACCAGGACAAATACTTTCTAAAACTGAAAATGGGTTTTTAGTTAAAACAAAAGATTCATATGTAGAAATTATTTCAATGGATACTGAAGCAAAAATTAAGGTTGGAGTACGATTTGAAAATAAATAATAAAACACATGTTTACATAATTGCAGAAGCCGGTGTAAATCACAATAGTGATATGCAAAAAGCTATAGAGCTGATTGAAGCAGCAAACCAAGCTGGAGCGGATGCTGTAAAGTTCCAATCTTTTAAAGCTGATAAATTGGTATCAAAGACAGCTAAAAAAGCGAAGTACCAATCTGAAAATATAGGAGATGGAGATGACAGCCAGTACAACATGCTTAAGCGGCTGGAACTCACTGAAAAAGATCATATAAGACTGATTGAGGAGTGTAAACAAAGAGATATTCAGTTTTTATCCACAGCATTTGATGTGGATGGGATTGATTTCCTCGATGGGTTAGACATGCCTTTTTTTAAAAGCCCATCCGGAGAAATAACTAATTATCCATATTTGAAACGGTTGGCAGAAAAAGGGAAACCGGTAATTCTTTCTACCGGGATGGCTACCCTTCAAGAAGTAAAAGATGCTTTGAAAGTCTTGATTAAATTTGGTCTCGAAAAGTCAATGATTACTGTTCTTCATTGTAATACAGAATATCCAACGCCTTTTGAAGATGTAAACCTGAAAGCCATGAACTCAATAGGTAATAAATTAGAGGTACAAATTGGATACTCTGATCATACCTTAGGTATTGAAGTTCCGATTGCGGCAGTCTCACTTGGGGCAAAGGTCATTGAAAAACATTTTACTTTAGATCGAAATCTTCCTGGACCGGATCACAGGGCTTCATTAGAACCGGATGAGCTGAAAGAAATGGTGACTTCCATTAGAAATATTGAAAAAGCTATATCCGGCAATGGGAAAAAAGTTACGAGTTCAAGTGAAATGAAAAATATAGAGGTAGCTCGTAAAAGTATTTACACAACACGTGCAATGAAAAAAGGTGAAGTTATTGAGAATGAAGATATAATTGCATTAAGACCAGGTAATGGAATTTCACCCATGGAATGGGAGAATGTAATCGGTAAAAAAGTTAATCGTGATTATTCTGTTTCAGAAATGCTTGATTGGAGTTCATTGAAATGAAAATTGGGGTACTCACAAGTTCAAGGGCTGATTTTGGTATCTATCTGCCTTTGCTGAAGCAATTAAAACAAGATTCATTCTTTGACTTGTCGATCATAGCCTTTGGCACCCATGGATCTCCCTATCATGGAGGAACTATTTCTGAAATTCAGGAAGAAGGGTTTAAAAATATTGATCTCATACAATCACTTTTGCTCAATGATAATCCAAATGGAATCAGTACTTCATACGGGCTCACAGTAGCAAAATTTGCTGATTACTGGTCTGAAAAAGTATTTGATATGGTTTTTTGTTTGGGAGATCGGTTTGAGATGTCGGCAGCTGTGCAAGCCGGAATTCCTTTTGGAGTCAAATTCGCTCATATACATGGTGGGGAAAAAACACTGGGCGCTATTGATAATATTTATCGACATCAAATTACATTAGCCTCATCTATTCAATTACCATCAACCGAGTTGTATAAAGAAAAAATCATTTCAATTGTTGATGATAGAGAAAATGTACACAATGTCGGTTCTTTAAGTTTAGATGGTATCGAAGATTTTGAGTTCATGAGAAAGAAAGAGTTTCTCAGTAAATATGGAATTCCTGATAAGCCCTATGCCTTAATTACCTTTCATCCTGAAACTGTAAATCCTGAAAGAAATCATAAATATGCAGAAGAAATAAAATCTGCATTGATTGAATTGAGTAAAGATTTTTTCATCGTTGTCACAATGCCGAATGCAGATACATATGGCAGGATATTTCGTGATGTTATATGTGAACTGAGGAAGGAGATTAAAGATCAAATTTTATGTGTTGAAAACTTTGGAAAAACCAACTATTTCAATGCCATGAATTATGCTGAGTTTCTTTTAGGTAACACCTCAAGTGGTATTATTGAAGCGGCCTCGTTTGGTAAGTATGTTATTAATGTAGGCAATCGCCAAAAAGGACGTGCAAGGAGTGAAAATGTTTTTGATAGAGAGTTCGAAGCCAATGAAATATTAAAAGGTGTTGATTCTGTTAAGCACTTGGGAACCTATGAAGGAGAAAATATTTATCGCAAGCCTGATACAACCAAAAGAATTATTGAAGTACTGAAATACTACTATGCGTCATTATAAGGAACATCTCATTATATCCGGTACCTCGATCAGGGAAGCTTTAATCGTGTTAGATAAACTTGCAAAGGATGCGATATCTTTTGTAGTGGATGAAGACGATAAACTTCTTGGTTCTTTAACAGATGGTGATGTCCGTCGTGGATTGATCAATGGAGCTCAGTTGAATCAACCCGTAGAGGATATTATTCAGTCTAATCCAAGATACCTTCGCAAGGGGGATCAGGATATTGAAAAAGTGATTCAGTTTCGAGAGGGTAATTTTAAGGTAATCCCTATTCTGGATAAAGATGATCGCATTGTGAACGTGATCAATTTTGGGGTCCTGAAGTCGTATTTACCAGTGGATGTAGTTGTTATGGCGGGTGGTAAGGGAACTCGATTGCGTCCATTAACCGAGAAAACTCCAAAACCATTACTCAAGGTTGGGGATAAACCAATATTAGAGCACAATCTCCACAGATTGTCATTGTACGGAATGGATGATTTCTGGATCACCGTGAATTACTTGGGAGAACAGATAGAGAGTCATTTCGGAAATGGCAATCACAAGAACCTGAATATCAACTATGTTTGGGAAGATGAGCCACTTGGGACGATTGGTTCCGTTTCAAGAATAACGGACTTCATTCATGACTACGTCTTGGTTACCAATTCGGATATTTTAACGGGTCTGGATTATGAGGACTTCTTTTTAAAGTTTAAACATGAAGAAGCTGATTTTGCAGTTGTGACCATTCCTTATAAAGTGGATATCCCGTATGCAGTACTTGAGACGAGTAATGGGCATGTGATGAGTTTCAAAGAAAAACCCACTTACACCTATTATTCCAATGGCGGGATCTATCTGATGAAGCGAGAGATTACGGATCGGATTCCCAAGAATGCATTTTTTGATACGACTGACCTGATGGAGAATCTTATTGAGGATGGGAAGAAGGTGATATCGTATCCATTGAACGGTTATTGGCTGGATATTGGTAAACCGGAAGATTTTGAGAAGGCACAAGAAGATATCAACCGGCTCAATATATTTAAATGAAACCTTTGATTGTCATACCTGCACGTGGAGGTTCGAAGAGACTTCCGGGGAAAAATATCAAACCATTCAAAGGCAGACCTTTAATACATTATTCAATTGAAGCTGCCAAGGAAATATTTGATGACTCTGTCATCTGTGTATCTACGGATGATGAAGAGATCAAAAGTGTATCAGAACGGACAGGTATCGACGTGCCATTTATCAGGCCAGCCGAACTGGCAACAGATGACGCTGACAGTCGGTCCGTTTTACTTCACGCCTTTGAGTATTATAAAGAAAACAAAAACTATGAAGCAGATACTATCATCCTGCTTCAGCCAACTTCCCCACTGCGTAAAGCGAAGCACATTCAGGATGCCGTTGCGCTGTACCATAAAAAGTTGGATATGGTAGTTTCTGTCAAGGAGACAACGTCCAATCCTTATTTTGTGCTTTACGAAGAGAATGAGAGCGGGTTTTTACAAAAATCCAAAAAGGGATCATTCACAAGAAAGCAAGAACTCCCCTCTGTCTGGGAGCTGAATGGAGCTATTTATGTAATAAATGTCCAATCCTTGCAGGAAAAGCAACCCAGTGAATTTGAAAGGGTTGTTAAATATGAGATGGGGGAGCTAGAGTCGATAGATGTTGATACGGAATTGGATTGGAAACTCTTGGAAGTCGTCTCTGGTGTCTCTGACTAGTTCCATGAGTTGTTACCTACGATGAATGGATATTTCAGTGGCATTGTATCCCTTTCGTTAACCGACCTGAATCCTACTCCAATTCCCGTAGCCGGTCAATGTAGCGCTCCATGAGCTCCTGCACCTCGGGGTCAAAGGGGGTCTGGCGCGGGTCTGCCAGTCGAAGGCGGAGCTCGCTCTCCCAGGTGCGTTCGGGGGGGGCAATATCGGCATCGGTCAGGGGCCTCACGGCCGGTTCGGCCCGTTGGGCATCCCGGGCTTGGTTCTCGTCGGGCTCGCCCTGTTGGCGAAGAGACTCCTGTGTGCGCAGCATGCGGGAGTGGATCTCTGCCTGCTGGTCCGGCACGGATTCCGGGCGCCCTTCCCGCAACCGTCGGATCGCCTCTTCCATCTCTCGGAGGGTCTGTTCGAGCTCGCTCTGCCGCTCGTCTCCCGGAGCGCTCTGTCGCAAACGTTGGAGCTCTTCCCGCACCCGGTTCTGCTCGCGGGCCAGCTGATCCAGTCGCTCCTGCTGGTCTATGGTGAGCCGCTCGCCCTGCTCCTCGTTGATGAGCTCTTGGAGGGTCTGGTTGATCTCGAGCTGTTCGCCGGAGAGGTTCATCAGCTGATCGGCCAGTTGCTCCATGGAGAGCCCGCCCCCTCCGGCCTGGTTTTCGAGCTGCCGCATCGCCTCCTGCTGGAGGTCGGCCAGCTGGTTCAAGCTCGCCAGGGCGGTGCGTGTGGCCGGTTCGGCCTGAACAGGGTTGCGCTCGGCCAGCGTGGTCAGGGCGGCGCTCAGCGCTCGACGGGTCTGTTCGAAGAGGCGGTCCAGCTCCAGGGCCAGCGGCGGGATCGGTTCGGTCAACGTGGCCAGCTCCCGTTCGAGCTGCCCGGTCTGCTGGCGGATGCGCTGCTGGGTGCGGGCAAGGCTGGCAAACGCCTCGTGGCCCTGGCGAAGGGCGGGAGCCCGGATGGCGAGCAGCTCCTGCTGGTCGGAGAGAAGCAGGGTCCAGACCAGGGAGCGCTCCAGTCCGTCGAGGCTGATCTGAATTTGGCCCGACTGCATGTCGGTCTTCGCGCTGCGTAGCCGCTCGGACTGCTCGCGGATGCGGGTCGCTTCCCGATTGCGGGTGGGGGGTTGCACGGGTTCCCTGCCGGTCAATTCCCTGGAGAGGGTCGCGTGGGTCTCCCGAAGCTCCCCGCCAACCGTCCGGGCCAGCTCCTGCAGTCGCTCCTGTCGCCGTTCAGGGGCCGATTCGCCCAGTGCGGGCAGCTCGTCCATCACCTGGCCGATCCCGTCGAGCGCCTCCCGGTCCCGTCCGGATGGCTCATCGGGCGAGGCGGGTTCAACCCGGGTTGGGTCGTCGGGCTCCGCGGATTCCGGAGAGAGGAGGTCGGCCGATTCGTCCAGTCGGGCCGCCAAGCGGTCAAGGTGCAGGTTGGTTTTCAGGTCCTGGAAGAGTTGCAGGGGTCGGCCCAGGCGGCTCCGGAGCTGCTCTTCGTTGCGGGCGAGCTCCTGGAGGGCGCTGCTCAGATCGTTCATGCCACCCTCTTGCATCGCCTCGCGCAGTTCCCGGAGGGCCTTCTGGAGGGCCGGGTGGTCCAGCTCGTCCATCATGTCGGCGACCTGCCGGGCGGCCTCGCGGGTCTCCTCGCTGATGGCGGGGGTCCCGTCGAGTTGCTGTTCGAGGGCTTGAAGGTCTCTCCGGGCGGTTTCAAGGGTGGATTCAAGCTCGTTGGCGGCCGATTCGGTCTGTCGGAGCTGCTCGTGTTCCTGCGGGCCGGCTTCGCCCCGGGTGCGCAGTTGGTTTTGGAGTTGTTCGGTTCGTTGGCGGAGGGTTTCCGAACCGCTCTGCAGGCCGAGTAGCTGCTCATCGGCTCTGCGGGTCTGCCGGGTAAGGCGGGCGAGGATGTCGATCATGGAGGGAATGTTCAGGAGTCGCTCGGGGGTGCGGGTGGTGCCCGGGCCGGTGACGGTGTTGGCATCATGGGCGGTGATGCGAAAGCGGAGCTCGTCGCGGGGGCGCAGGTCCAGATCGGTCAGGTCCCAGATGTGGGCGGCCTCCAGCTGGTCGGGCCCGGGGGGTGGCAGAGGGGTGGTGCCGGTGACCGGTTCGGGGACGAACGCGCGACGCAGTTCCCACTCCAGGGTGAGGCTGGCCAGGCCGATGCGGTCATGGGCGTTGTAGCGAAGGGGGAGGGCCGTGAGGCCGGGGTCGGCTTCCAGGTGGGTGGCCGGCTCGATCCACTGGACCACCGGGGGCCGGTCGGGCGAGAGAGGGGTCACGATCCGGAGGGGGTCTGAGCTCCCCGGGCTCAGCGCCAGGGTGTCGCTCTGCTCGAGCGTGCGGGTGGTGCGAAACGGGAAGGTGGCCGAGACGGGATGCTCGGCGCGCAGGGTCGTGTCGGCGCTCGAGCGCAGGGTCACGGCGCCGATCTGGTCGCTCCGGCCCGAGAGGACAAGCGTGGTTCCCGGCAGGATCGGTTGGTTGGTGTCGATCGTTTGCGGGTTGGCGGCGCTCGGGCTCAGCTCGAGGGTGTCGGCAGGCCAGCCGGTGTAGGCCGGGGGAATCAGGATCGCCTGCAGGCGGGTGAGCTCGGGGATCGGTCGCGGGGGAGCGGGCACGGGCTCGGTTGGTTGGGGCGTGCCCGTCATGGCGAGGGCGCGCCCGGTTCGCTCGGGGGCAAGGAGTGCGCTTGTGGTCAGCAGGGTGGCTGCGAGCAGAGCGAAGGCGGTAAAGGAGAGGGTATGGGCTCGCGATCGCTGATGGCGAAGCTCCTCGTCCAGGGTCTCCCGGAGGGTTTGGGGGTCGATCTCGCGGAAGATCTGCCCGATGGCGTGATCCAGCATGGAGGTGTCAGGATCGCCGCCAGGTCCGGTCGGGTGTGGGGGGTCGTCGCCGGGTTCCCGCTCGGCTGTTGGTGCCCCCAGGTGTTCTCGCTGCAGGGCCAGATCCACCCCGTCCAGCAGGCGGGGGTGGGGGCCGCGTTCGGTCGCCATGCGGGCGATCTGCAGGATGCGCTCGTCGGGGGACTGGCGTCGGGTTTCCAGGTGTCGGCGGGTAGCGCGGATGGCCAAATAGAGGGTGGCGGCAAGCCCGAGGAGCCAGATGGCGGCTTTGAGCACGGGAGGGAGGGGGTTCAGCCCGTCCAAAAGAAGCAGGAGCAGGGGCGCGGAGAGCAGAATCGATAGCAGGATGGCCCCGTCGCGCCACCGCTGGAATCGTTGACGTTTCTCGCCGGCTGCGCGGAGATGGCGCAATATCGTCGCTGCGTTGTGATGGCCGGTTTGGCGTTCCATGAGCGAATGATAGGGGTTCTGGGTGGAAGGTTCTCGGGGAAGTGGAGGTTGAATTTGTGAGGCGGATCGTGGAATATGTGTCAGGGATGACGGACCGATACGTTATCTCTCAGTTTCAGCAAGTTTCGGGAATGTCTTTATGAACACGGCTTCTACACAGACGGGCGAAACATTCTACAAGAAAGTGATTGCTGAGCACTTGGAGAACAGTTTGAAAACAAGTTCTCTGCTGGATCAAGTGATCAGGACTCTTTGTCACCAAATTGGGGGGATACCGACTGAGATCTGCCGGTTTTGAATTGGATCTCTGGGCCGCTGATCATACAGTCGGCATAGGGACGTCGAAAAGACGGAATCACAGTTCATTCAAGGCTGTATCGAGATCCGCAGCTCTCTCATTGGACTCAATCGTCTATACATCCAAGGGAGTACTGTATGAACAAGGATTTTTTGACACGTTGAAGACGGGAGTGTTGAGCTTGAATCGGACCCACATTGTGCGGTCGCAGCGTATGGCAGTCAAAGCCATTCGGTTGTGTAATGAATACGCATTGATTCCCGACATACATCTTCAATCGATGATTCAGTCAGAAACAGACCTGACGTATGAGGACATGTTGGGAGAGATTCGGGCGTTTGGTGGATCATTCGAGAGAGTTGGCTCTCGTTTGAAGACAGAATCTGTTTCCATGATGTAAGATATTGGTCCTTGACAACGTGAGGAGTTTCCGGATTCCGGATGTATCCCGAATTTATTCGGATTCAACCGAAGTACGAGTGGCTTGGCTCATAAAGTTGGCACTTGTTGCCAAGTGTCACTTACCATGTGTTGATTCCTCCTGCCATGGATCGACGTTGTTGCTCTGATCCGACTCCTTCTGACAAGAGTTTGATCATTAACGTGTTCAGCGAAACACCTTCCTCCTCTGCCAAATCCGAGAGTCTGGAGTGAAGAGACTTGGGTAATCGAGCTCGAATCTGTCCGCTGAATTCTTGTTTGAATTTCGGCTGGGGAAGTGGCTTCTGCTTCTCGTTATAAGATTCGATAAAGAGCTCCAATGCTACCTCTGCTTCAGAAATGGCTTCATTGACGGATTCGCCGAATGCAGAGAGACCAGGAAATTCGGGGCACACTGCAATATATCCCTGATCTTCGGGGCTGTAACGGACGTTGAAACTGAATTTATTTTCTTCAGACATGACTACGTATCCTGTAAGTTGTTTTCCTCGATGACCTGTGTCAATTGTTTGACTTGATACGGTTTGGCTTCACCATTTCTTTCCTGAAAGTTCATAAAGAGCGATTCTTCTTCATGAATCATCATGACATGTGAGCCTTTTTGTCGACTAATGGCAAAGCCGTGATGTTCGGCTAGTTTGATCAGGTCCGTGAACCTGAAGTTGTTTGGGGACTCTTTGGCTCGTCTGAGCAGCTTTTCTTTTCTTCCCATTCGGTTCCTTTATATGGTACCGAATGCGGTACCATCAATATACATTTGATGACTCGAAAAGTAAACAGACGTAATTTCAAAGTTGAGATTCGAACAATCTTCCGTGATCGTATTCTGTCTGCTTGATTCGTCTATAATCTATTGAAATAAAAGTATTTATGAACTTATTCTCCAGGGAATTTCAAAACTTGAGACGGAGTGTAAATGGTTCTTAATCGAATGATAGGGGTTCTGGGTGGAAGGTTCTCGGGGAAGTGGAGGTTTGGATGAGGGGAGTGTAAGGAATGGATCGGAAAGGGATCGTTATTAATGGTTGCCTATAAGGTAAATTTGTAGCACATTTAAGCTACAAAATGTATCAAGGAGGTACCTATGTCTACAAAAACAACCACAGTCAGAGCTCGAGTGGAGCCGAAGTTGAAAGAAGAAACCGAGCGCATCTTTGATGAGCTTGGGATTAGTACGACCGAGGCCATTCGTATGTTTTTTGCACAGGTAAAAATACACAGGGGATTGCCCTTTGATGTAAAAGTCCCGAACAAGAATACCCAGCAAGCCATTGTGGATGCGACGACCGGGGAGGGTGTAAAAACGTTTGATTCACCGGAGGAGCTATTTGACGATCTGGATATTTAACAATGAAACATGTTTCCCGGACGACTCGATTCAAGAAGGATATCAAACGGATGAAGAAAAGAGGCAAGTCGTTTGATGTATTTAAAAGAGTTGTTCAGGATTTGGCAAGTGGCAGGTCGCTGGATGCAAAGTTGAAAGATCACAAACTGTTCGGTGATTATATTGGAACCAGGGAGTGCCATTTGGAGCCGGACTGGTTACTGATTTACGAGAATCATGAAGAGGAGATCAGGTTAATTCGAACGGGCACTCATGCTGATCTTTTTGAGTGATTGTTCAGTATGGTATTAATTTTGTTCAACTGATGAACGACGGGTAGATATCGTAATTGAAATTTGATTCGTGCGTATATGAGCAATAGAACTTCAGGCAGCTTGCAACTGGGACCGTTCAGACTGGATGTGATCGAAACCGGTTTGGCGTTCCATGAGCGAATGATAGGGGTTCTGGCGTTTAATTTTTAAATAACGGCTTCATGTGCTATAATCGTTTCGTGCGCTCCGAACGATACGGGCTCCGTCCACACCCTCAGATCCACGCCTCATGTGTTCCAGCGACTCTTCCATTTCGAAAGCCGAATTTACACGTCTCTATGAGAGGTACTACGGGGATGTGTTCCGCTTTTTGTGCACCTATTCGAAATCCCGGGCAGAGGTCAAGGATTGGACGCAGGATGTGTTCATCAAGCTCTGGGTCAAGCGGCACCGGGTCGATTTTTTTCACGCATCGTTCAAGTCCTATTTGATCAAAACGGCCAGAAATCACGCGCTCAAAACGCTCTACAAGCACAAACGGTACAGCGAGTGGTTGGACGAGCATTTGACGCAGTTGATCCGGGACCGGGAGCAACTCTCGAACGAATCGGACGAATCGCTCGTGTCGTTTTGGTCATCCTATGACAAAACCATCTCCGGTTTGCCGTCCAGAGCGCTCGAAACCTGGCGTCTGAGCCGGGACGAAGGGCTCACCTATCCCGAAATTGCAGAGGTGATGGGCGTGACGGTCAAAACCGTGGAGACGCAAATATCCAATGTATTGGCCCTTCTGCGGGAGGAGTTCAACGTGGAGGGTCGTCGCAGATGAGCCCGCAGTCGGTCGGGTCCGGGGCGCCGATACCTCACCGGTTCGAAGCCGTGGAGTCGACATCGAATAAAAAATTGTAAAAGGTTTCAGGGGTTCATCGGGGTACCGGGCATCTAATGGATTTAATAGTAAAGTGGTATGAGATCGAAATGGATGGTGCAACGGGCAGTTGAAGACGCTCTCGTTTCGATGCGAATGCATGTCGGAACGACGCAACTTGAAGGTTTTGGAACAAACGAATGGAATTGAAGCACGGAATGGGTGAACAACCGGGTACACAAGTCCTCATTCATTATCTCCTGGATATCTGTACGCCGGGTGAGAAAGAGCGGGTCGAATCCTGGATGGATGAGCGACCCGAACATGTCTCGATTCTGCAGTGTGTGGCGCGTGATTTGCGAACCCCCTCTTCGGAGACGGTTCTCTCCGGGCAGGATACGAGAGCCGATCTGTTGTCGCGTCTGAACGAGAACGGGGTGAGCGACCCTGTGGATCCGTCTGCCAAGCGGGCAGATCGGGCGAAGAAATTGCGGGGCAAGAGATACCGGACCCGTGTCCGTCTGGCAGCGCTCATTTTGATCTCCTTTCTGTCGGGGTTGGGCTCCTACTATTTGACATGGACCTACATGCAGCAAGAGGCGGCGCTTGCAGAAGCCCGGGTTGAACCGGGGATTCAGCAGAGCACCGTTAATTTTGGCCAGACCGCCACGATTCGGTTTGGCGATGGCACGGTGGTTCAACTCAATGGCGGGAGTACGTTGCAGTATCCCGAGACATTTGACGCCGACCTGCGGGAGGTCTGGTTGAAAGGGGAGGCCTTCTTCACGGTGGACAACGATCCGGAGCGCCCCTTTGTCGTTCACACGGCGGGGGTTCATACGCAGGTTCTGGGCACCTCGTTCAATATCAAGGCGTACGAAAATGATCTCTCGATCCAGGTCGCCGTTGTGGATGGCAAGGTCTCGGTCACCCGAGACAGAGAATATTCCAGGGATTCGATTAGCGACAACCCGGTCTTGCTGGAACAAAATCAGTGGGTCACCTACCAGGGCCTGAACGATGCCCGAACCCTGGTGGTCGAGCAGGGCGAGGGGCTCATTGATGATGTGATCGCCTGGAAGGATCGGGTATTGGTGTTCAACAACAAAACCCTGGCAGAGGCCTCCCGGATGCTCGAGCGGTGGTACGGCGTCCGGATCCTCATCGAGGATCCATCGTTGAAATCCGAAGTCATCAACGGGGAACACCATGACATCAGTCTGGAAGAGGTGCTCAACTCCATTCAGTTCCTGCTCGATTTCGAGTATGCCATTGAAGGATCTGTCGTGCGTATCCATTGACGGAGTCGCCTGTCGGGAAGAATCGGGAATTCGTGGATGATGCGTATCGGCGACAGACAGACCGGCGTTCTGGCTCTTCTCCTGTTGGGGCTGCCTGCCTGCATGCATTCACCGGAACCCCCGCAGTGGACCGAGGCCGCATACGGTCGCTGGAGCCCGTTGGCGGTTCAACCCGGGGAGTCGGGCCTGGATAAACTCTCTTCGCGCCGAACGAAGATCCGGTTCAACAACGCGGTTTCGGATGCGTCCATCGAAGAGAATCAGATATTGATGAACGGCTCCGGGGTTGCGGCAGCGGATATCGACGGGGATGGATGGGTCGATCTCTATTTCGCGCGTCTGGAGGGGGCAAACAAACTCTACCGGAATCTCGGGGGCGGACGCTTCAAGGAGGTCACCGACCAACCCGGGCTCTCCCTGGATACGCACCACTCGACGGGGACCCTCTTTGCCGATGTGAACGGAGACGGGCATCCGGACCTGTTGGTCAGCTCGTTGAACACGGCGACCTCGCTCTTTTTGAATGACGGAACCGGGCGGTTTACGCTCGCCGAAGAGAGCGGGCTCGGACCCTCCAGGGGCGGGACAACTCTGGCCATGGCCGATGTGAACGGGGACGGGTATCCGGATCTCTACCTTGTCAACTACCGGATGGACTCCCCGCGGAACGTCTTCCGGGATGTTCAGCTCACCTATGAGAACATGCTGGAGGGCGATCGCCTGATCCATCCCTATTCGGACTACTTTGTCTATCTGGGGGAGGACAAGTCGGGGGTTCCCGTGATCCGGACCAAAGGGACGGAGGATCAGCTCTTTTTCAACAATGGAGACGGGACGTTTCGGGAGGCGGGCCCGCTGGACGAGATCTTTTTGGATGAAGACGGGAATCCGCTGGGTTTGCAGCCGGATTGGGGGTTGAGTGCGAAATTCCAGGATCTGAACGGGGACGGAGAGCCGGATCTTTACGTCGCCAATGATTTTTGGACCCCGGATCGCATCTGGATGAATCGGGGAGACGGGACGTTCCAGGCACTGGATACGCTCGCGATCCGGAATTCAAGCTACTCGTCCATGGCGGTGGATTTTTCCGACATCGACCGGGATGGCCACACCGATATCTTTGTCGCCGAGATGCTGAGTTCGGATCACGGGCTCCGTCTCCGGCAGATGAACCCCCTGGAGCATCTGGATCTGAGCGATGGAGCCTTCCATAACCGGCCGCGATACAACCGAAATTCCCTGTATGTCAATCGCGGAGACGGCACGTTTGCCGAAACCTCCTTCTACAGTGGCGTGTATGCCAGCGATTGGTCGTGGGCATCTTCGTTTGTCGACATCGATCTGGATGGATACGAGGATCTGATTGTCAACACCGGATTCCGGTATGACATGCAGGACCTGGATGCCCACGAGCGGTGGCAGGGGCAATCGTCGGTGGGCTCACTGGCTGATTTTCCCGAGCTCCGGTTGGGGAACCGGGCATTTCGGAACAACGGGGACTACACGTTTACCGACGTGAGTCGACAGTGGGGGTTTCTGAACGAGGACCTCTCGTTCGGCATGGCGTTGGCCGATCTGACCAACGACGGCCTGCCGGAGATCATCGTGAACCGGATGAACGACCCGGCGGCGATCTACCAAAACCGGCAGGCCCCCTCCCGAGTGGCCGTCCGCTTGATTGGAGAGCCGCCGAATGTGCAGGCGGTGGGCGCTACCGTTGAGCTTCGGGGACCCTCGGCCCCGGCGCAATCCAAACAGATCGTCCCCAGTGGGGGGTATCTCTCGGGGTCGGACCCGAAGGTCGTCTTTGCGGCCGGCATCGGAGAGGAGGTCCTGGAGTTGACCATCCGGTGGCCCGACGGCGGGGTCACGCGGGTGGAGAATCTGGTTGCGAACCGGCAGTACGAGATTCTTGAGTCCCGCGTCGGGAAATCGGTCGTAGAGGGTATCGATGCAGCCGATGAGGATCTTCCCGTCTTCAACGAGCACATCCCTTCCACCCCTCACCGGCATACGGAGTCCGAGTTTCACGATTTTTCGCTTGCCCAACCCCTGCTGCCGGACAAGTTGAGTCGCCTGGGTCCGGGAGTCGCGATGCTGGACCTGTCGGGTGAGGGCGACGAGGAGATTCTGATCGGAACCGGCCGGGGCGGGAAGATTTCGACACGGGCATGGCGGGAAGAAGCGGACCGGATCGGGGAGGGGACCTCTTTGCTCTCCTCGTGGCAGCCCGGGGGAGATGTGATGGGAATGGCCGGGTGGATCGCGCACGATACGACGCATGTGGTCATGGGGATATCGAGCTACGAACAACGATTGGATCCCGCCCGAAGGGTGCAGGAGTCCCCCGCAGACCTTGTGCACGTGAAGATTTATCGGGGTATAGTGCAGCAGATGGAGTCGATCGGCGGGGCGCTGTCGGCCACGGGCCCGCTTGCGATCGGGGATTACAGCGGCGATGGCGTCATGGACCTGTTTGTCGGTGGGCAGTTCGTCCCGGGCCGCTACCCGGTTCCGGCCTCTTCGCGACTGTTTACCTACGAAGACGGGCGCTGGGTGGAAGATTTGGAGGCCGGCACGTTGTTTCGGGGCCTCGGGTTGGTGACCGATGCGCTTTTCGTGGATCTGAATCTGAGCGGGGAGCAAGATTTGGTGCTTGCCACCGAATGGGGGCGTGTCCGGGTGTTCGAAAACCGCAACGGACAATTTCACGAGCAGACCGAAGAGTGGGGGCTGTCCGGATGGTCCGGGCGGTGGCGCGGACTGGCGGTCGGGGATTTCAACGAAGACGGGTACCCGGATGTGGTGGCGACCAACTGGGGGGAGAATTCGACCTATGTCCTGGGCAGTGGTCACCCGAGGCGGCTCTATTACGAGGATATCACATGGGACGGCAAATTGGATATCATCGATGCGTACTACGAACCGGCATTGGAGGGGTATGTTCCGCGACTTGCCATGTCCGCTTTCGGCGAGATGACCGGGATGGTTACCGGCGTTCGTTCAAATCTGGACTTTGCATCCAGAACCGTGGACGAACTCTTCGGGACGGAGCGGAGCGGAATGCCGTATGTGGAAGCGAATACCTTCTCTCATCACCTCTTTTTGAACGAGAAGGGACGCTCGTTTGACCCTCGGCCATTGCCGGCGCCTGCCCAGTGGGCTCCGTCGTTCTATGCCGGGGTGGCCGACATGGACAACGACGGACACGAGGATCTCTATCTGGGCCAGAATTTCTTTGGGGTTCGGGACCCCGAGAGTACGCCCCGGCTGGATTCGGGCCGGGGATTGTGGTTAAAGGGAGACGGGACCGGGACCCTCACACCGGTCGATGGCCGGACGTCGGGAATTCGCGTCTATGGCGAGCAGCGTGGAGCGGCTCTCGGAGATCTTAATCGGGACGGAAGAACCGATCTGGTGGTGAGCCAAAATGGTCATGACACGCGATTCTTTGTGAACCAAACCACGAACGCCGGACTCCGGGTGCAGTTGGAGGGTCCTTGCGGGAACCAGACCGGGATCGGGTCCTCCCTGCGGTTGATCCATGAAGACGGCCGGCGCGGACCCGCCAGAGTTGTCGGGTCCAGTGGGTATGGGTCCCAAAACAGCGCCATTCAGGTGATGGGAATCGGGGGCATTCCGTCGGAAATCGAGGTTCAATGGTTCGATGGCGTCCAATCGAGGCACGAGCTTCCCGAATCTTCAAAATCGGTCCGTCTCCGACATCCGTTGTCTGCCTGTTGATTGGCTGATGAACGACGAAGAAAAAGGGAAGGGTCTGAAAAAAAGTATCAGGGTGTCGGGGGGGAATTCAGATTAGTTGTATGAGGGATTCGCAAGGATCTTGAAAAAAAACAGGCCCGTTCTGCTGTGAATGTTGACGCATGTAAGCAGAACAGGCCCGAACAGCAACGGGTACGTTGTACCCATAAACCATCCCAAAATATGAATAAAGAGCTAACGAGGGCAATAAAAATTATGTCTGCGTGTACTCTCAGCAGTATGATCTTGAGTCTGGTCTTTTTTTCTTCTCTGTTTGCAGAGAGCGGATCGGCTCAAAAGTTGAATGAAGTCGAGTTCTCCATCGACATGGAGTACGCGTCTGTGCTGGAGGTCTTCGAGGAGATCGAAACCCGAACCGACTACAAGTTTCTCTACAACGGGTCGGTCACAGATCAATCGAACCGACAGGTGACACTGAAGTTCAGTGAAGCGACCCTGGAGCAGGTGTTGCTTGAGCTTGCCTCCCAGACCGGAACCGCATTTCGACAGATCGGGTACACCATTGCGGCCGGAATGCCGGAGGAGTATGCGGGGTTGGAAGACGTGATCCAGCAACAGGTAACGGGCCGTGTTCTTGATTCCGAAACGCAGGAAGCGCTACCGGGTGTCAATATTGTGGTGCAGGGGACGACAACAGGGACCACAACGAATGTGAACGGAAATTTTGAACTCGGGGTCCCCGATCTGCAACAGACACTCGTCATCTCCTATATTGGATACAACACACAGACGATTGCCATCAACGGACGGAACACACTGGACATCCAGTTGGAGCCGGCACTGACCGGACTGGACGAATTGGTGGTGGTTGGATACGGTGTCCAGCGCCGAAGTGATTTGACAGGGTCGATTTCGTCTGTCGGCAGAAGCGAGCTGGGAACCCAGTCCGTATCGAATGTCACACAATCCCTTCAGGGCCGTGTGGCCGGAGTCGATATCCGTCACTCGTCCGGGGAACCCGGTGCTCCGATGGAGATTCAAATTCGGGGTGTGGGAACGTTTGGAAACAACGATCCGCTCTATGTGATTGACGGGATGCCGGCTCAATCCGAAGACTGGAGTGCATTGAACCCGAACGATATCGAATCCCTGGAGATTTTGAAGGATGCGTCGGCAGCGGCCATCTATGGTGCACGTGCGGCCAATGGTGTGGTACTGATCACCACAAGAAGAGGAATGGACGGCGCACCGCAAGTCGAGTATGATGGGTCGTATGCGTTTCAGCGATTCAATGATTTCGAGAATCTGCTGAATTCGGAGCAGTATGCCATGTTGAGCAACGAGTCCGCTCAGAATGATGGTCGGTCTCCGGAACCGGCCTTCTCGGATCCACAAAACATTGCGCACAACTCTCCCTGGCAGGAAGAGGCTTTCCAGACGGCGCCCATGATGGATCACAATCTTTCGATTCGTGGCGGGACCCAGAATGCCAGATATATGGTATCCGGAAACTATCTGAATCAGGAAGGGGTCTTTGTTCACAACTACCTGAAACGATACTCTACCCGAATCAATACGGAGTTCGATTTGAGTGATCGACTTACCGTCGGTCAGACGCTGAACATCAGTCGTGTCGGCGCCTTGAACCGGAATCAGAGTCACAACACGCCGTACACCTACCTTCTGGGAGGATCCCCCACCATGCGGATCTACAAACCGGAGAATGAAGGCGGCTATGGCGGGCCGAACCCGGCAGAAACCGGTGTCAACAGCCGGGCCAACATTATTGGTCAGCGGGACATTGTTCGCAACTACAGCAACACCAACCGGTTGTTGGGCGAGGTGAATGCAAATCTGGAGATTCTTGACAATCTGACCTACCGGTTCCGTGTCGGATTGAATGCGTCGACCGGGCATGTCGAGCAGTTCAACCCTACCTACAACATGGATGGACGGAGCAACCAACGGGCGAGCATGAGCGAAACCCGAAGTGAAGGGCACGAGATGCTGGTGGAAAACACCATGACGTACGCACCGACCCTTCCGGGTGGTCACCCGATGACGGTCCTCGCAGGGTATACCGAGGAGAGTTCCGATCAGCGGTTTACGTCTGCCGGAATCAACGAATTCCCGAGCAATGATCTTCGGGTCATCGGCGCCGGGAGTGGGGATATGTCGGCCAATGGGGGTCGTCAGGAGTGGGCGTTGCGGTCCTTTTTCGGACGTGTCAATACCACACTGTTCGACAAATATCTGTTGAGTGCCACGATCCGCCGGGACGGCTCGTCTCGATTCGGTGCGGATCACAGATATGGAAACTTCCCCTCGTTTGCAGCCGGATGGTTCATCAATCGTGAATCCTTCATGCCGGACCTGCCCTTTATCAACGAGCTGAAATTACGGGGGAGCTGGGGACGATTGGGGAACCAGCAGATCGGGAACTACGTGAATCAAAGTCTTGTCTCGATCGACGGGATTTTCTATGTACTCGGAGGAAGCCCGGCGGCCGGAGCAGCGGTAAACTCGCTCGGGAATCCGCAAATTCGATGGGAGACGACGACCCAGACCGATCTCGGGTTCGATCTTGCGATGTTCAACAATCGGTTGCTGTTTGTCGCCGATTACTACATGAAGGATACCGAGGATATTCTGCTCAGAGTCCCGATCTCCACGGCGACCGGAATTGGCCGGGGAAGTGGTCCATTCCAGAATGCCGCCAGCATGAAGAACTCTGGATTCGAGTTTGAATTGACCTATCGGGAAACTCTGGGAGATCTCTCCTATCGGGTGTCCGGGAATTTCTCGACCATCAAGAATGAGGTCACCGGGCTCGGAGGCGAGTCGGCCATCATCGATTTCGTCGAGAATGCCTACGGATATGGGGTGTACACCTACACAACGATCGGAGATCCCATTTCGAGCTTCTATGGATGGCAGTTTGACGGAATCTTCCAGAATCAGGCAGAGATCAACAATGGCGCGGCCCAGGGGGGAGCTCAGCCGGGAGATGTTCGATTCAGGGATCTGAACGGAGACGGCGAGATTACCGATGACGATCGTACGGTGATCGGGAGCCCCATTCCGGACTTTACGTACGGAATCTCCGGAAGTGTCGGATACAAGAATCTGGATCTGAGCCTCTCCATTACGGGCGTTCACGGACGAGATATCTACAATGCGAACCGTGCGTTTCTCGAGAATGGGGGAATGGAGTGGAATCAGCGGACCACGATGCTGGATCGCTGGACGGGTGAGGGATCTTCCACGACCACTCCGCGCGTCTCCAGAAATGCAGCCTTCTCGAATACGCGACCCCAGGATCGATTCGTCGAGAATGGATCCTATTTGAGACTGCAGACGCTGCAGATTGGCTACACGGCTCCGGACAATTTGTTGGGACAACTCGGCATCCGAAATCTGAGAGTCTACCTGCACACGCAGAATTTGTTGACCATCTCCGGATACAGTGGATGGAACCCGGATGTGCGTGGCGGATCCGGAGGGAGCTCGCCTGACGTCGGAAACCCGTTGGTACAGGGTGTCGACCTGGGGACCTATCCTCTGCCAAAGATATATCAACTTGGATTACAGCTTGGTTTTTGATTGGAGGCTGAATCAATGCCAAGTCACCGTATGAACTTACAATTCAAGATGAACAAGATTATGAATGTATATAAACTGTTGTTTCCACTACTGTTACTGTTGATACTTTCTGCGTGTGATGATGACTTCCTCGTGAAGGCACCCCACGATGCAATCTCGGAGGACGGGTATTACAACTCCGAAGACCGGGCCATATCTGCAATCAATGCGGTCTATGCGACCTTGGGAAATGCCGATCTGTACGAAGACTGGATGGTTCGGATTCTGGAAGTTCCATCGGATGATGTGGTCCTGGCCCGATCGACCGGGCTGGAGTACAACAACTGGTCTTTCACGGCCGCCGACGGGATTCTGTTTCGAGTCTATGGCCGGCTGTATGAAGGGATCTATCGCGCAAATGTCGTATTGGAGCGGGTTCCCGGGATTGATGACATGGATGCGGCCGACAAGGAGCGAATTTTGGGCGAAGCAAAATTTCTCCGGGCCATGTTCTACCATCATCTGACCGCTTTCTGGGGCGAAGTTCCTCTGATTACATCTGTGGTCGAGTCTCCCGAAGATGCGCTGATTGCCAAGTCGTCCCGGAATGCCATTTACGATCAAATGGTATCGGATCTCGAAGATGCAGCCGCTGCACTTCCGGAACCGGCAAATGTCGGAGAAGTCGGGCGAGCGACTCGTTATGCTGCCATGACCCTTCTCGGCAAAGTTCATCTCTATCACGAGAACTACGAGGATGCAGAAGTTTGGCTGGGACGTGTGATCGATTCCGAGGAGTACAGACTGATTGATGACTTCTCGCAGATCATTCATGTCGACAATGAAAACAATGCGGAGTCCATCTTTGAACTTCAGTTCGAGAATCCGCCTCCGGGAGGCATCGGAACGCGTCGTATGAACTGGAACCTGGTTCAACCCGTCGGGGCCGGACACCAAATGGCAAGCGAGAGCATTGTCAATGCCTTTGAAGCGGGTGATCCGCGTCTGGAATTTACGATCTACCGGGACGGGGATGATTTCTGCCCGAGCTGTGATCCGGAGTTTCATACGTTCGACTCAGGACTGAGTGCAACCGGATACGCGATCAAGAAGGGGATGTATCCTGCCAGGAACACGCAGAACCAGGATCCGAATCAACCGATTCTTCGATATGCAGATGTGCTTTTGATGTATGCCGAAGCGGCAAACGAACTGGACATGTTGGGTGAGGCACGGGATGCCTTGAATGAAGTCCGGGCACGACCCAGTGTAAACATGCCGGCTCGTACGGTCCTGGATACAGGAAACAAAGAGGATATGTTCGATGCCATCGTCCATGAGCGTCGGGTCGAACTCGCCTTCGAGCACCAACGGTTCTTTGATCTTCGCCGATGGGGATTGGCCACGCAGTATTTGGGTCCGTTCGGATACGAGGAGTCCCGACATCGATGGTTCCCGCTTCCTCAAAACGAGGTGGATACCAATCCGGAACTGGTACAGATTCCAAACTGGTAACCGTAGGGGGTGCAATGGGCACCCCTCTACGTACCATTTGATCGTCTGAAACCCTTTATAACCGGAGTCGTATGAACATGTTCATGAAACGCTCGTACGGACGTACGAGAACTCGATTGCGTACCCTTTGTCTGCTCTGCATGTGTGTCATGGCGCCCGTCGCCATGGCGCAGCAGGTGGATACCTTGCTCAAAGGCGGGCATGTCATCGATCCCAAAAATGGCCACAACCAGCTCCTGGATGTGGCGATTTCCGACGGGATCATTGTCGATGTTGCCCGGAATCTACCTGCCTCCAGCGCAGAGAAGGTCATCGATGTGACCGGATTGATTGTGACACCCGGAATTATCGATATGCACGCGCATTTCGGAAATTACCACCCGCGTTTTCCACCGGACGGATTCACCTTCCGTAGTGGGGTGACCACGGTTGTGGATGGCGGGTCGGTCGGATGGCGAAACTATGACCTGATCAAGGATGTCGTCGAAACGTCCCGGACACGTGTCCTGGCCTTTCTGGCCATTGTCGGACACAAGGGACAACTCGAGGGGAATCACGGAACCCTGTTGATGTCGGATATGTCCGAGTACGATCCCGTCATGGCTGCCGGCAAAGTGCGGCAGAATCGGGAGGTCCTTGTGGGCATCAAGGTGTGGAAATCCCCCAATTTTGAAGGGATTGAACGCGCCGTGGAAGCCGGTCGCCTGGCGGATGTACCGGTGATGATCGATTTCGGACAAGCGGAACCGCCCATGTCGCTCTCCCGGCTGTTGCTGGAGGTGTTCCGCCCGGGAGATATCTATACCCACGCCTATGCCTACCATCCATGGAACCGGGAGGCGATCGTGGATGAGGAGTATCGCGTACGCCCCCACGTACAGGAGGCACGGGATCGGGGAATCATCTTTGATGTCGGGCACGGTGGAGGGGCGTTCAGCTTTGAGGGAGCCGTTCCGGCCATGCAGCAGGGTTTTCATCCGGATGTGATCAGCACGGATCTGCATCGAAACAGCATGAACGGCGGGGCGAAGGATATGGCCAATACCATGTCCAAGTTTCTGGCCATGGGAATGCCGTTGGTTGATGTGATCGAAGCCTCTACCTGGAAGCCGGCACAGGTGATCCAACGGGAGGAGTTGGGCAACCTGGATATCGGAGCCGAAGCAGATGTTGCCGTCTTTGAGCTTCAAGAGGGCGATTTCGGGTATCTGGATGTGCGCAACCGCCTGTTGAAGGGAGACCGGAAGCTGCATCCGGAATTGACGATCCGGGCCGGAGATGTGGTATGGGATTTGAACGGCCGCGCGGGGATCCCGTGGAGAGAAGGGCTGTCCGTTCCCGATTTTGGTCCGTGAGTCCGGTGGGAGTCTCCGGAGTACTCTTTGAAACGTAAACCAAACTGAACAGATGAAAAAGGATCTCTCTTCGACCCTGCGAATGGGGCGGTATCTACTGCTCATTTGTTGTATCTCTGTATTCTCTGCACGTTCTGCACCTGCACAATCTTTTGATTTGCTCCTGAAAGGAGGCCACGTCATCGATCCCGCAAATGGTATCGATGCACGGATGGACGTTGCCATCGACGATGGGAAGATTGCGCTTGTGACCGAAGATATCCCGGCGTCCGAAGCCGAGCAGTTGGTGGATGCGGCCGGTTTTTATATTACGCCTGGATTGATTGATCTTCATTCTCACCACTATTACGGCACGCAACCCCATTCCGATTACAGTAATGGGTTCTGGGCACTTCCCCCGGACGGGTTCACCTTCCGGGCAGGAGTGACCACGGCGGTGGATGGGGGTGGAGCCGGATGGCGAGATTTCCGGCATTTCAAAGAACAGGTGATCGATCGTTCGGATACCCGAATACTGGCTTTTTTGAATCTCTTGGGCCGTGGGATGAAGAACCGGGACGTCCTTTCCCAGAACATGAATGATATGGATCCGAAAATGACGGCGCTGGTTGCCCGCCAGTATGATGAGATCGTGGGTATCAAGATTGCCCATTACCGTGGTGATACGTGGGAGCCATTCCACCGGGCTGTGCAGGCGGGGGAAGAGGCGGGCATTCCGGTGATGGTGGATTTTTCTGGTGCTGAATCTCCGTTATCGTTGGAAGGCTTGCTACTGGACGTACTGCGCCCGGGTGATATCTATACGCACATCTATTCCATGGTAGATGGCTCTGTGATCGATGAGAGTGGAACTCTCCGTGAGGGGATGTTGCAGGCTCAGCAGCAGGGAACGATTCTTGACGTGGGTCACGGTGCGGGTAGTTTTCACTATCCGGTAGCGGTTCCCGCCACAGAACAAGGATTGTGGCCCAATACCATCAGCACAGATCTGCATGCCAGCAGCATGAACGGGGGTGCGAAGGATATGGCGAATACGATGTCCAAGATGCTCAATTTGGGCATGTCGCTGCAAGAAGTAATCGAAGCCTCCACGTGGACCCCGGCACAGGTCATTCAGCGTGAGGAGTTGGGGCATCTGAGCGAAGGGGCGGTGGCTGATGTGGCCGTCTTCAACTTGCTGGAGGGGGACTTTGGGTATTTGGATGTACGAGAGAACCTCATGCCCGGTCGTCACAAACTGCAGGCAGAATTGACGATCCGTGCCGGGGAGGTTGTTTGGGACTTGAATGGGATGGCTGGCAATCTTTGGAGAGAAGACCTCTCTGTTGTCGATTGAGGTGTTTTTTGAGGCCACGTAAATTATTGAATATCACGGGATGAAGTAGAGATTCGTCTCGTCCCTAGTCTGCTACCAGCGACCGCTGCCAGGTCCAGGCGGTTTTGCACATCTTTTCGAGCCCGTATTGCGGGCTCCAGTTCAGGACTTCGAACGCTTTTGTGGCGTCGGCCCAGATCTGCTCGAGCACAAGGGCGTAGAAGTGGGTATTCCCGGCTGCGGTTTCGGGCGTGTGTGGTTGGGGGAGTGTAAGGAACTGCAGAAGTGAAGACCCTACGATTGAATGACGTGATTCTATGTTGGATCAATGACCAGTTGCCTGTTTGATTCCCAATGCCTTATTTGATGAACAATTATCGAAGAAACGGGAGTAGAGCCAAGGGCAACATGATCAAACGTATCGACATCGAAAATCTTGGTCCACTGAAGAAGGCATCGGCAACCATTTCGAACCAGTTAACGGTGGTTATCGGCAAGAATGATAGTGGAAAGACTCTCCTGCTAAAATCGATCTACGCCTCACTTCGTGCGTTGGAGACCTACCGGCGTGGTGATGAACGACGGAGTTTCAAAAGTGTTCTTGACGACAAGTTGTTTTGGACCTTTCAGTTGGGAAGATTGGGTGATCTTGTTCGAAAAGGGGAAGGAGCTTCCAAACTGAGTTTTCGTACCGAAGTGGATGATCAAGAGATAAAATTCTCTTTCTCTTCATCTGCAGAGAAAGGAGTGGGTGAGTGCACGCAAGTACCGTCACAGAGGGAAGGTTCTACAGTTTTCATTCCTGCGAAGGAAGTGCTTTCTCTTCAAAAAGTGATTAGAAAGTCGCGGGAGATCGATCAGGAATTTGGATTCGATGATACGTTTCTGGATCTGGTGAATTACCTGGACAAGCCGACTAGCCAAGGAGGCGGGAAGCATGTTACCGATGCCCGGAAAAAGTTGAAGGAGTTTTTGAAAGGGAGTGTCGAATTCAGTGACAAACGCGGATGGTACTTCAAGAAGGGAAACAGTCAATTTGATATCAATATAACGGCTGAAGGAGTCAAGAAAATTGCCATCCTGGATCGGTTGATTGGGAACAAGATGATTAACAGTGGAACGGTACTAATCATCGATGAGCCGGAAGCACATCTCCATCCCTCGGCTATAATCTTTTTGATGGATATGTTGAAGAAACTCTGCCGGCAGGGAGTACAAGTGATCCTGTCTACGCACTCCTATTTTGTCATCAAGAAGTTGTCGTTGCTGGCCAAGATAGACGACTGGCCTGTACAGTTGCTTTCAATTGATGAGTTGAATGGTGCAGTGGAATCATTCGAGTTGGGAGATGGCGTGCCGGATATCCCGATAATACAAGCTTCCGTCGACCTCTATGAACAAGAATTGGATATTGCATTCCACGAATGATATTTCAAGAATCGGGGATCCAATTTTCATTCAGGAATACAGAGCGTTTCGTGAATCTCTGGCGGCCGGAAGTTTAGAGATACTCTTTCAATGTTCGCTTCCTGTTGTTGGAAGCGATATCAAAAAATTCCTTTTGGCTCGTTTCCGGATTCATGGCGTCATGAACATGTTCTGCATTGTGATTGGAATTGTGCATTGGTAATAAACAGCCGGGGTGAACGATTGGAGTATCTTCCGGAGCTTAACAATGCATTGATGGAACATAAAGGAATGAAAGCAATTCGAGCCTTGTACAAGACCGAACTACCAATCGTACTGGACCATATCAGATTGATTCAAGAGGGATGGCTGGAATGAAATTGGGACCGTTTACACTGGATGTCATTGAAACCGGACGCTTTCGTCTGGATGCGGGTGCGATGTTTGGCGTGGTGCCACGGACGCTCTGGTCGCGAGTGGTCGATGTGGACGAGAAGGGCCGGATGACGCTCGCCTCGCGGTGCCTTTTGATCCGCTCGGAGGCGTCGGGACGAACCTATCTGATCGACAACGGCTGCGGAGACAAGTTCGACGAGAAGATGTCGGGGATCTACGCAATTGACCAGGATCACAGCGAGCTGGTGCAATCGCTCGAGGCGGTGGGTGTGAACCCGGTAGAGGTCACCGATCTGATTTTTACCCACCTGCATTTTGACCACTGTGGAGGGACGACGTATTACGATGAGGACGCATCCGGTTCAGCCCGCCTTCAGGAGCGTTTCCCCAATGCATACTATCACGTGACCAAGGAGCATTTGGCGACGGTACGCGAGCCCAATGCGAGAGAGATTGCCAGTTTCCTGCCCGAGAATGTGGAGACGATTTTGGGCTCGGATCGCCTGCATCCGGTCGGGGAGAAGCATGTCTGGGAAGAGGGGCTTTTTGCGATTCCTTCAGACGGGCATACGGTCGGTATGCAGCTGCCGGTGATCGAGACGGAGGGCAAACGGCTGGTCTTCTGCGCCGATCTGCTTCCGACGGTTCATCATTTCCCGCTCCCCTGGGTGATGGCCTACGACATGGAGCCGCTCAAGACGCTGGACCAGAAGCCCGGATTTCTGCGTCGTGCAATCGATCAGGGGTGGTACCTATTCATGGAACACGATCCGGATCATGAAGTGGTTCGTTTGGAGCGCGACGGGAAGAAGATCCGGGTGGCCGAGTCGGTTTCGCTCGGGGAGATTGGGTAGGCTGGATTTTGCATCTTTTACGGTCACGAAATGTTGTCAAATACATTTTGATCCGTTATCCAGCCTATGCTCTTCGCATAGGGGATCAACTGTCGTCTGAGATCCCGAAAGGATTCCTTTTCCAAGTGATTCCTGATCGCTCGTCGAACAAATGTGCTTTTGGATTCCCCGGTGCGCTGGCAGTAACGCTCAAGTAGCTGTTCGAGATCGGTATCGATTCGAATGGTGAGGCGGTATTTCATATCAAGACTTTTTTTAATTCTCATGCCATAGGCTCTTTGTTCGTATCTCAATGGAATGTAAATAAATAGAATGATATTATCTTTCTGTACCCATGCCGGAAACCAACCGAATCGAATTCAAGCAATCTCTTACTGGAGACCTCGAAAAGGAGGTCGTGGCATTTCTGAATTATCCGGAAGGTGGGACGATCCATATCGGATTGGATCCGGAGGGAAAACCGGTTGGTGTTCCGGACCCTGACGGGGATATGCTGAAGATAAAGGACCGTCTCAAGAACAATATTCTACCATCCTGTTTGGGACTATTTGATCTCGTTCTTGAAGAGAGAGAAGGTCAAGGGGTCATGAAACTCATTGTAGCCAGTGGACCTGAAAAGCCGTACTACCTGAAAAAGTACGGGATGTCGGAGAGAGGATGCTTTATTCGTACCGGAACCGCGGCCGAGCCGATGCCGGTAAAGATGATTGAACATCTGTTTTCCAAACGAACTCGGAATTCCATCGGGAAAATCACCTCCCCTCGGCAGGATTTGACTTTCGAGCAACTCAAAATTTACTATGAGGCGGCCGGTATTGATCTCAACAAGCATTTTGCCAGTAATCTGGAACTGGTATCGGAGGAGGGGACGTACAATTATGCCGCCTATCTACTTGCAGACCGGAACAATCTGTCCATCAAAGTCGCCAATTATCACGGTGCCAGCCGTTCGGATTTGGCAGAAAGCAACGAGTATGGACAAGAGTCGTTGATCAAGGCGACCAAACAGGTGTTGGACAAGATTGACGTTGCCAATCGTACCATGACCAGAATCACCTCGCGGGAGCGGGAGAGCTCACGTCTTTGGAATCCGGTGGCTCTTCGTGAAGCCGTCATCAATGCGTTTGTTCACAATGACTACTCCAAAGAGGTACCTCCGAAATTCGAGATCTTTTCGGACCGTATCGAAATTACATCAGCCGGTGGTCTGCCTGAAGGATTGAGTCGGGCCGAGTTTTTCGAAGGATTTTCGGTTCCTCGAAATAGGGAGCTGATGAGGGTGTTTCGGGATCTGGGATTGGTGGAACAGCTGGGTTCTGGTGTGCCGCGGATTTTGGAATCCTATCCAAGGGAATGCTTCTCTTTTACAGATAACTTCCTGCGAATGGTCTTTTCGGTGTCGGCTCCCAATATGGTGATGGATCCCCCCCAAGCTCCCCCCCAAGCTCCCCCCCAAGCTACCCCCCAAGTCGTCGGGCTGTTGGAGAATTTGGATGGAGAGTTGAGTCGAGAGCAACTGCAGGAGTCGTTGGGTTTGGCAAATCGGAAATACTTCAGGAAGAATTTCATTAATCCTGCTCTTGATGCCGGACTGATTGAGTATACGATTCCCGACAAACCAAACAGTCCGCAGCAGAAATACCGTCTTACGGAGAAGGGGGAAGCTTACAAGAAACGACTTCTCAAACGTACGCATTCAGAATGAAGAAGATGAGTACGCCGGTCACCGAGACGTAGAGCCAGACGGGAAGGGTCCAGCGGGAAACCTTTCGGTGGGTGGCAAAGCGGCCGGACCAGGCAAGCCAGAAGCTGGTGAGGACCATGGGGACCACGAAGGCGGAGAGGACGATGTGGGTGAGCAGGATGGTGAGGTAGACCGGTCGGATCCACCCCTCGCCCGGAAACGGGGTATGGCCGACGAAGTTGTGGTAGAGCAAATAGCTGATCAGAAAGAGGGAGGAGGTGACAAAGGCGGTCATCATCCGCTGCATGTGTCTCTTGTACGCTCGTTGCCGGATCGCCCGGTAACCGAGCAGGATGAGCACCGTACTGGCGCTGTTGAGCAACGCGTTCAAGGCCGGCAGTTGGCTCACCCAATCGGCCGTTTCCGCGGCCGTCTCCCGGCCGTAGATGAGCCAGAGCAGAAAGGCAAAGGCAGCAATACTGACGCCGGCGATGGTTCCCAGCGCCTTGGCCGGGGTAATGGAGCGGATCGCCTCGATGGTGAGTTCGTCTCCCTGGCGGGTCGTTCGGGTTGGCGCATCATTTCCGGAAGGGGTGGAGTCGGTTTTTTCTGGACTCATCGTCGTTGATTTCTTGTCGGAGTGGCCGGTTCGGGGTGTTTGTCCGGCATCGCCCGTTTCGGTTCGGCCCGAAATATACAGCGCCGAAATGGAAACCGGCGAATGAAAAGACCCGGACTCAATCCCGCCTCCCGCACAAGCTGGCCTCGCCCTTTTCGACCGTCCGGTCTGGTTCGGGGCGCAACCTGTGGATTTTTCAGTACCTCCCGATGTGACGGTTTGGGTGGTTTGCTCAGAAAAAGATCTTTTTCTCTCTTATCTTGTCGACCGGCTGGGCAACGAGGGTGGGGTCATTTTATTTAGAACGTTTTTAAATAGACAAATGACAGCCGCTTCCGGTATGTTCAGTTTCCGATTTTCGGTACCTTCATTGCGACCTGAATCCCGGACGCATCGTCGTCAGGCAAACGATTAATGATCGAACGAACCTATGGCTCAAGTTTTTCCTGAATGGGCAAACCGTGTGCCCAAGCGCCTACTCATCGGCCTCATTATTCTGTTAAACGGCGTTGTCTTCGGAGTCTGGTACTTTTTCTCTCCCGAATTCACCCACGTCGGCTACGCTCCCGAACAACCTGTGCCCTTCTCTCATCAGCAGCACGTGGGCGAGATTGGTCTCGATTGTCAGTATTGCCATACGCAGGTCTTCGATACGGAGCATGCCAATATTCCGGCCACACAGACCTGTATGAACTGTCATACGCAGATCGCGACCGATTCCGAGAATCTGGCTCCGGTCCGGGACAGTTGGGAAAGTGGAGATCCGATTGAGTGGGTCAAGGTGCACAATCTTCCCGACTACGCTGTTTTTGACCACAGTTCCCATGTGAATGTGGGTGTGGGTTGCGAATCCTGTCACGGACGTGTGGATCGCATGGAGACGGTCTTCCAGGCCGAGCCGCTCTCGATGAGCTGGTGTCTGGATTGCCACCGTGAACCGGAGAAGCATGTGCGCCCGGTCTCCGAAGTGACCACCATGGGCTACGAAGCAGAGGATCAGCTCGAAGCCGGACGGGAGTTGGTGGCCAAACACAACATCCGCGCCCCGCAATATTGTCAGGGATGTCACTATTGACCGATCGGACCGTGCACGGTTGCATCGATTTTTCAATCCAAGTCAGAATGACGAATGAGTGAGGAACTGAAAACCAACAGTTACTGGAAGAGTCTCAACGAGCTCTCTCGCAACGAAGAGTACAAGAAGTTCGCCCAGCGTGAATTTCCCGAGGACGCGACCGAAATGGTCGATCAGGTCTCTCGTCGAAGCTTCCTGCGTGTGATGGGTGCGTCGATTGCCCTGGCCGGATTTGCATCCTGCCGGCGACCGGCTCAGACGATTGTTCCATTCAGCCGGATGCCCGAAGACCGGGTCGAAGGCGAAGCGGTCTGGTACGCGACAGCGCACCCGTTCCAGGATGTGCTCAACGGCCTTTTGGTTCAGAATACCGACGGTCGGCCCACCAAGATCGAGGGGAACGAACAGCACCCCTCCAGTGGCGGACGCTCCTCCATCTACGATCAGGCCGAGCTTCTGGGCCTCTACGATCCGGATCGTTCCCGATCCATTCGTCACGCGGGCGAGCAGGCCGAAAGGGAGGCCTTGTTGGCAGCCCTCGAATCCATCGCTTCCAACCCGTCCCAACGCGTGGCCGTGTTGAGCGAGGCGAACTCGTCGCTGACGGTTCAGCGACTTCGTGCACAACTCGACGCGCAGTACGAGAATTTGAGCTGGACCACGTACGAACCCTTTGATGAAGAGAACGAGCTTGAAGGAGCCCGCATCGCCTTTGGCGAGCGACTCCGTGCTGTTCACCACTTCGGGAATGCCGATGTGGTTGTGACGCTCGACAGCGACGTGATGAACCCCTTCGGGCACAAGAACGCCACCGCCTATGCGCAGGCGATCACCGCGCGACGGGATGTACAGTCTGCAGACGGGGAACTTTCGCGTATCTATGCGGTCGAGAGCACCTTTTCCAATACAGGCTCCTATGCCGACAACCGGCTTCGGTTGAAAGCCTCTCAAATTGCACCGTTTACCTATGCACTGGCCGCTGAATTGGCTGGATCAGTGGACGGTCTGGACGCTTTCGCATCAGTGAGCAATGAATTTTCCGGTCACAACTGGATCGCCACGCTGGCCTCCGATCTTCTGGCCAACCGGGGTGGGTCGGCCTTGATCGTCGGTGCGCAGCAGCCCGAGGGTGTCCACGCAGCCGTAGCCGCCATCAACCTGGCACTGGGCAACGTGGGCGAAACGGTCGAGTATGTACGCGTACCGCACCAGGGCGAGAGCTCGCAGCGCGAATCGTTGGCCGAGCTGGCCGATGAACTTGTCTCCGGCAGTGTCGACACGCTGTTGATTCTGGGTGGCAATCCCGTCGCAAACGGACCGTCGGATTTGAATTTGGCTGCGGCGATTCCGCAGGCCGGTACCGTGATTCATCTCTCCCGATATGTGGACGAGACCTCGAAAGTGGCCGATTGGCACGTGAACCGGGCGCATTTTCTGGAAGCGTGGGGCGACGGACGATCATTCTCCGGTGTACGCTCGATTGTGCAGCCACAGATTCAGCCGCTTTTCGGAGGCTGGAGCGAGATTGAACTCCTTGCTGCATTGAGTGACGGGCAGTGGCACGACGGGCACGATCTGGTCCAGGAGACCTGGCAGGAGATCTACCCCAATCAGTTCGAGCAGAGCTGGAACCGGACCCTGCATGACGGCCTGGATACCGGCGATACCTTTGAAAGCATCCCGGTTGCTCTTGACAACGGGCTTGCCGGGGCTGTTGCCGGCGAATTGAATGCCGCCGGGATCTCCGGGATCGAGATCGCGATCAAACCGGATCCGAAACTTTTTGACGGGCGCTATGCCAACAACTCCTGGTTGCAGGAACTGCCCGATCCGATGACCAAGATTACATGGGACAATGTGGCCCTGATGAGTCCGACGACGGCCCGGGAGTTGGGCGTTCCGACCGAACGCCATCTGAGCGAGCGGGAGACACCGGTCGTGCAGATACAGGCAGGTGGCCAGAGCATTGAAGTGGCAGCCTGGGTTCAGCCCGGCCATGCCGACGGAACCATTACACTTACAACCGGATACGGACGGACCGGAATCGGTCGTGTGGCCGACGGAGTGGGGGTTTCGCTCTGGAATCTGGTCTCTACCGACGCGCCGTACACCCGGGAAGCGACGGTTTCACTCACGGGTCGGCAGTACGAGATCGCCTGTGTGCAGGATCACAACTCCATTGAGGGTCGCGACATGATTCGCGAGGCGACCATGCAGCAGTATCGGGAGAATCCGGATTTTGCGACCTACGAGAGCGTGCATGGGTATGCCGTTCCCGGAGTCGCCGAATCGGAAGCGGCCGGCAAAGGCAGCCATCCGATGAACCTTTTTGATGCCCGACAGTTCCCTGACGATCAGCCGCAATGGGGGATGGCCATCGATCTGAACGCCTGTTTCGGTTGCGGAGTCTGTACGATCGCCTGCCAGGCCGAGAACAACATTCCGGTGGTGGGCAAGCGAGAGGTGAGTCGCCGGCGCATGCTTCACTGGATCCGGACCGACCGCTATTACGAAGGGGACGAGGACAACCCTCGGGCGATGCACCAGCCGGTCCCTTGCATGCACTGCGACCAGGCGCCCTGCGAACAGGTGTGCCCGGTGGCTGCGACCACGCAGAGCGAGGACGGGATGAACTCGATGACCTACAACCGGTGTGTGGGAACGCGCTATTGCGCCAACAACTGCCCGTTCAAAGTTCGACGGTTCAACTTTTTCAACTACTCCAAAGAGTTCTTGACGACCGGCGACGATCCGGAGATTGTCCAGATGGCGATGAACCCCGACGTGACGGTCCGCTTCCGCGGAGTCATGGAGAAGTGCACCTACTGTGTGCAGCGGGTGAACAAGGCGAAGCGGGTCTCCAGAGTCGAGACCGGTTCCAAGAAGCCGGCCGACGGTACGGTCCAGACCGCTTGCCAACAGGCCTGCCCGGCCAACGCCATCCATTTTGGCGACATGACCGACCCGGACAGCCGAATCTCGCAGATTAAACGGAATGAGCGAAACTACGTGATGCTCGAGGAGTTGAGCATCCGTCCGCGAACCTCCTACCTGGGCAAACTTCGCAACCCGAATCCACAATTGGGCTGATCTGCCACGAAACCCGAAGGCGTTAATCGTAACTGAGAGAACATGAGTAAAACGTACGAATACGTACACGAGCCGACCCTGGTCAAGGGTGATCACGATTTCAAGAGTCTGACCGCTCTGGTGACCGATGTGAACCTGCGCCCGACGCCCAAATTGTGGTACGTCGCATTCGGGATCTCCAACCTCCTTCTTCTGGTGATGGTGGTGGCGATCGGGTACCTGATCTGGAAAGGAACCGGAATCTGGGGCTTGAACTCACCGGCCAACTGGGGCTGGGCGATCGTCAACTTTGTCTGGTGGGTCGGGATCGGCCACGCCGGAACGCTAATTTCGGCCATTCTTTTTCTCTTCCGGCAGGATTGGCGAACGGCGATCAACCGGTTTGCCGAGGCGATGACCATTTTCGCAGTGATGTGTGCGGGGGTCTTCCCGGGCATTCACGTGGGTCGGGTCTGGGTGGCCTACTGGCTCTTCCCGATTCCGAACCAGATGGCGATGTGGCCCAATTTCAATTCACCGCTGCTCTGGGACGTGTTTGCCGTCTCGACCTACTTTACGGTCTCTCTGCTCTTCTGGTATGTCGGGCTCGTTCCCGATCTGGCGACCTTGCGTGACCGGATCAAGAGCAAGATCGGAAAGCGCGTCTATGGAACATTTGCACTGGGATGGAGAGGGTCGAACCGCCACTGGTGGAACTACGAGAAGGCCTACATGATTCTGGCCGGTCTGGCGACTCCGCTGGTTCTCTCCGTCCACACGATTGTCTCCTTTGACTTTGCCGTCTCGGTCATTCCGGGCTGGCACACCACCATCTTCCCTCCCTACTTCGTGGCCGGCGCCGTCTTCTCCGGGTTTGCGATGGTCCTGACGCTCATGATCATTGCGCGAAAGATCTACGGCATGCAGGATATCATGACCGATGATCACATCGAGAAGATGAACATGATTTTGATGGTGACCGGTCTGATGGTCGGGTTTGCCTACTCGATGGAGTTCTTCATTGCGTGGTACTCGGGGGTCGAGTACGAGAAGGCGATCTTTATTTTGCGGGCGACCGGGCCGTATGCCTGGGCCTACTGGATCATGATCACCTGTAATGTGATCTCTCCACAGTTCTTCTGGTTCAAGAAATTGCGACGAAATATCGCATTCACCTTTGTCATCTCGATCATTGTGAACATCGGGATGTGGTTCGAGCGGTTCGTGATTGCGGTAACGTCCCTGTCGACCGATTTTCTGCCTTCATCCTGGGGATATTTCTCGCCCACGATGTGGGACGTTCTCACCTATGTGGGAACCTTCGGACTCTTTTTTACCAACTTCCTGCTTTTCCTCCGCTTCCTGCCCATGGTGGCGGTCGCCGAGATCAAGGCGGTGACCCCGCAGGCCGATCCGCACAATTATGACGAGGAGGGCAACTTCGTGCCGCCGAAGGTTCAGGTTCCCGAACCGAAACGAGAGCAGGTATAGGAGGGCAACCCATGGCATCTGAAACAACACAGACGATGGACAAGACAACCCGATCCGGCAAACTCTACGGCATATTGGCCGAAGTGCCCAATCCAAGGGCTCTCATGGAGGTCGCCGAAACCGTCAAAAACAACGGCTATACAGCGTGGGATACCTTCAGCCCGTTTCCGATTCACGGAATCGACAAGGCGATGGGTCTCAAGAAGTCGAAACTGGGGGGGATTGTGCTCTCTCACGGACTCATCGGCTTTTGTGGTGCCCTGCTGATGATCTGGTTTATGGGCGTGGTCGACTACCCGCTGAATATCTCGGGCAAGCCGCTGTTCAACGTTCCGGCCTGGATTCCGGTGACCTTTGAACTGACGGTCCTGTTGAGTGCATTCGGTGCGGTCTTCGGGATGTTCTTCTTGAACGGATTGCCGCAACTTCACCATCCGCTTTTCAACTCCGATCGATTCGAGAAAGTGACCGATGACGGCTTTTTTGTCTGTATCGAAGCGAGCGATCCGCAGTTTGACCGCGAGAAAGTACGGAGTCTGCTGGAGAAGGCGGGCGCAACCCACATCGAAGAGATTGCAGATGAGTAACGGTGCCATGCCTATGCACGAGTCTCCAAACCGGAATTCCATGATGAAACGCGATCCATACACCATGACACGTTTGACCCGATTTCCACTGATCGCCCTGGTCCTGGGGTCCATGCTGTTGGTCTCCTGTCGGGGGCAGCTCACGGACAAGGAACCGGTGCACCTGCAGCGCAACATGATGTTCCAGGAGCGGTTCGAGGCGCAGGAACGCAACCCCTTCTTTGAAAACGAGATGGCCATGCGCGAGCCGGTCGAAGGGACCATTGCCCGGGGCGGTTTGCGGGAAGATGCCGCTCTCTACGAGGGTCTGGACGAGGAAGGAAATTTTGTAGAGACCAGTCCGGTCGGGATGAGCGAAGAGCTTCTTCGCCGGGGTCAGAATCGCTACGATATCTACTGCGCGGTCTGTCACGGGGGAACCGGAGATGGTCAGGGAATCATCATGACGGGACAGTTCGGCTATGTACCGGCGCCGACATTCCACCAGGATCGTATTCGCGAGATGCCCGATGGAGAGATCTATTCGGCCATCAAGAACGGTGTACGGAACATGCCGGCCTACGCGCACCAGGTAGACACCGGGGATCGCTGGGCGATTGTCTCGTACATTCGTGCGCTACAGTTGAGCCAGAACGCATCTGCCCGGGATGTCATGCAGATGGGCGCGGATCCGCGGGCTCTGCTCGAGGATGCCTTGATTGTCGAGGAACAGGCAGCTGCTGAAGCCGCAGCGCAAGCCGAAGCGGAGGCCGCTTCCGGTGGCGAGAGTGCACCGGTCGAGGGGGATCCCGCGTTGGGCGAGCAGCTTTTCGGTCGACAGGGATGCCAGGCGTGTCACTCGGTGGATGGTTCTGCCGGAGTGGGACCGTCCATGGCGGGTCTTTTCGGAACCGAGCGTGCCCTGGCCAGCGGCGAGAGTGTCCCGGCAGACGAGGCGTATCTTCACCGGGCTATTGTAGAGCCGGGTGCCGAGATCGCACAAGGATTTCAGAACATGATGACCCCGTACGGGCATTTGAGCGAAGAGGAGATCCTCTCATTGATCGAGTACATCAAGACGCTGGCCGACTGAGCCAGAACGAAGGGAGGTGGCCAACCCGACTGGGAGAAGTCGCCGATGCGGAATTGTGAGGAACCGAGACAACGGACAGAAAACCAGGTATTGATTCATGGCTACAAGCAGCCCAACACAACTTGACTCCATCGACTTCGCATCCGGCCTGGATGCCTCCAAGCCGCTGTTCGGTGCTGGGATCGTGGGTCTCATTGCCAGCGGTGTCGGCTTTTTTCTCAATAGCGACCAGTTCTTTTTCTCCTGGCTGGTCAGCTTTACCTACTTCACGAGCATTGCGCTGGCCTCGCTCATTTTCGTCATGATTCACCACATTACGCGTTCGTCCTGGGGCGCGGTCATTCGCCGTCTGCCGGAGACGTTTGCGTCCAATTTCTGGATCTGGGGACTCTTCCTGATTCCGATTCTGCTGAGTTTGAGCTCGGTCTATCACTGGGCCGATCCTCATTATGTGGAAGGAGACCCGATTCTCGAGGGCAAGACCGCCTATTTGAACACCCCCTTCTTTATCGTCCGACAGATTCTCTACTTCGCAATTTGGGGATATTTGGGCAAGCGGCTCTACAACGCGTCGTTGGAGATGGACCGCACCAATGATTGGGGCATCACGACCCTCATGCGCAAGATCAGCGCACCGGGAATCCTGCTTTTTGCCCTCACGATCGCTTTTGCAAGTTTTGACTGGCTCATGTCGGTCGATGCCCACTGGTTCTCGACCATGTTCGGCGTCTACTTTTTCGCCATGAGTTTCCAGGCACTGTTTGCCGTTCTTTTGTTGCTTATTTTCTGGATGCAGAAGCGCGGTATGCTCACCGATGTGGTGGGCAAGAGCCACATTTATGACCTGGGCGCCTGGTTTTTCGGGTTCACGGTCTTTTATGCCTATATCGCGTTCTCCCAGTTTCTGCTCATCTATTATGCCAATATCTCCGAAGAGGTGCTCTGGTACGTCCACCGCATGGAAGGGGGGTATTATGCCATCATGTGGGGGCTGCTGGCCTTCCGGTTTGTCCTTCCGTTTGTGGTCTTGTTGAACCGGGACATGAAGCATCGAAAGGCCGTACTCACGTTTGTATCCATTGTGGTTCTGGTCATGCACTTCCTGGAGATCTACTGGATCGCCATGCCGTCGCTGCATCACCACGGGATTCACGTCAGCTGGCTGGATATCACGACCTTTGTCGGCCTCGGCGGGATCTTTATGGGTCTCTTTTTCCGGAAGCTGAAGGGTGCGAAACTGATTCCGGTGAATGACCCGAAACTGGCCGATTCCCTGGGCAAACATTATCACCAATAATTGAACCACCATGAGTGAACAGAACTATTCCGATGATTTCAAGGCGAAGGTCGTGCTGCAGGCAACCTCGCCGCAGGGAGCAAGTCCGGCGGAGATCGCCGAACAGCATGGAATGACCGTCCGGGATCTGGTGAGCTGGGCCATGGAGATGGATCTCTCCTCGGAGGATATTCAACGCCTCAAGGACGCCGCTGGTGACGAGAGCGACGGGGCCTCTTCGGATGTGACGCTCACGGGCACGAGCGAGGTATTTACCGATGACATCCGGTATGGAATGAGTCGGGATCTGTTGGATATCAAGAAAGTGGCATTCTGGACATTTTTCGGGTCCGGGTTTGTTGCACTTCTGGTTATCGGATTGATTCTGATCTATTCGGTGGCCACCACCGATACGATTCAACAGGTGTATGCAGAGAGTGGTGACAACTACGACGTGTCACAACTCAAGGCACAACAAGCCGAACATTTGAACAGTTTTGGCGTATTGGACACGGACGAAGGAGTCTATCATGTACCGATTGATGCGGTCATCGAGCAGATGGCTGCCGAAGCAGATGAGTAGAAGGGGTCTTGGAACCGTTCTTCCGCTGATACTGGCGGGATGGATGGTTCTTATTGGATCTCCGGAGACGGGTTCGGCCCAGCTGAACCAGGGAACTCCCGAGATTCTGGAACAGATCGGTGTGGACGAGAAATTGGGCGAGATGTTGCCGCTGGATATTCCGTTCACGAATGCCGATGGCGAGCAGGTGATGCTGGGTGAGCTCTTCGAGGAGGGCACACCGGTCTTGCTGAACCCGCTCTACTATGAATGTCCGATGCTCTGCAATCTGGTGGTCGAAGCGGTCTACGAAGGCGTTCGTGATTTGGCTTGGACACCGGGAAACGAGTATGTGATTGTCTCGTTCAGTATCGATCCGGAAGAGACACCGGAAATGGCGGCCCGTTCGCGGGAGCGCTATCTGGACGCATTGAACCGTCCCGGAAGCGAAGGGGGATGGCACTTTTTGACGGGAAGCGAGGAGTCGATCCGGCGGGTCACCGAAGCGATCGGCTTTCGTTATGTGAAGGATGAACAGACCGGGGAGTATCTCCATCCGTCGAGCATCCAGTTCATTAGCCCTGAAGGAGTGATTACCCGATACCTTCAAGGGATCAAATTTACGGAGTTCAATCTGCGCAATGCGCTCTATGAAGCAGCAGACGGAGAGATCGGCTCAACGGTTGATCAGGCCATCCTCTACTGCTTCCGGTATGACCCCGCATCGGAGAGTTACATCCCCGTTGCGAGGAACATCATGAGACTGGGCGGGTTGGTTACTCTGGTCGTTCTGGGTATATTTCTTGGACTTTTTTGGTTCGGAAAAAAAAGAGCGCTATTCACCAAAACAACTCAACAATCTGACGATTCGTAATGAACAGACTGAGTGATTTCATGCTTCCACCAGCCCGGAGTACATTTGCGGGCGAGACGGACGCACTCTTCAATTTTATCAACATCGTGAGTCTGATTCTGCTTGTCGGGATTACGATCGCGATGATCTATTTCGCGATCAAGTACAGGCGACGTTCGGAGGATGAAACCACTCCGCTTATTACCCACCATGCGGGTCTGGAGATTACCTGGTCGGTGATTCCACTCATCCTGGTGTTGATCGTCTTTGCCTGGGGCTTCAAGGGCTATATGAACCACTCCACACCCCCATCGGATTCCTATGAAATCCGCGTGGTCGGGGCGTCCTGGAGGTGGGATTTCATTTACGAGAACGGCTTTGTGAGTACAAACGAACTGCACGTTCCGAAGGATCGTCCGGTCCGGCTGGTGATGAGCTCCGACGATGTCATTCACTCCTTTTTTGTGCCGGACTACCGGGTGAAGCGGGATGTGATTCCGAACCGGTATACACAGATCTGGTTCGAGGCGACCTCGAGTGATACATCCCAGGTGTTTTGTACGGAGTATTGTGGAACCGCGCACTCCAACATGCTGGCCGAAGTGATCGTCCACGAGCAGAGCGAGTTTGACGACTGGCTGGCCAGTGCCGCAGCGGCGAATGACAACATGAGTCCGGTCGAGTTGGGCGAACAGTTGATCGGACAGCAAGGGTGCGCGACCTGTCACTCATCGGATGGATCAGCCGGTATTGGGCCGACGTTCCAGGGACTGTTTGGCAGCGAGCGAACCATGACTGACGGATCCACGGTAACCGCTGACGAGAACTACCTCCGGGAGTCCATGCTGGAGCCTGCGACCAGAGTCGTCGAAGGCTATCAACCCGTCATGCCGACCTTTGCGCAGCTGAACGACCGACAGTTGGATGCCATTATCGAATATCTCAAAACCATCGATTGATATGTCTACGAGTGAATCCACACATGAAAACACGCTTCAGGTTCGGCGCTACAAACCGGAAGAGGCTCCCCGGAAGACCTACCTGACCGAAGAGAAGGGGCTCAAAGCCTGGCTTACGACGGTCGATCACAAGAAGATCGGCCTGATGTATCTGGGTTCGATCGCCTTTTTCTTCTTTGTTGGCGGGATTCTGGCATTGATCCTGCGGACAGAGCTTTGGACACCGGCCCAGAACTTTCTTTCGGCCGATGCCTACAATCAGATCTTTACGCTCCACGGAGCGATCATGGTCTTTTTCTTCCTGGTGCCGTCGGTTCCGGCAGCGCTCGGAAACTTTATTCTTCCCCTGCAGCTCGGTTGCAAGGATGTCGCCTTCCCCAGGTTGAACCTGGCGAGTTTCTATATCTATCTCATTGGCGCCGTCATCGTCGTCGGTGCGATCCTGACAGGCGGAGTGGATACCGGGTGGACGTTCTACACGCCCTATTCGACCCAGACGGGCGGAAGTGTGATGATCATGACCTTCGGGGTCTTTGTCCTCGGGTTCTCCTCGATTCTGACCGGAGTGAACTTCATTACCACTATTCACCGACTGCGTGCACCGGGACTCGGGTGGAACCGGCTCTCGCTTTTCAACTGGTCACTCTACGCAACGAGTATCATTCAGCTGCTGGCGACACCGGTGTTGGCGATTACACTGCTTCTTTTGACGATGGAGCGACTGCTCGGTATCGGGATTTTTGACCCGAATATTGGCGGAGATCCGGTGCTTTTCCAGCACTTTTTCTGGTTCTATTCGCACCCGGCTGTCTACATCATGATTGTTCCGGGTTTCGGGATCATCTCCGAAGTCATTTCGACCTTCTCGAAAAAGCACATTTTTGGATACTGGGCCATTGCGATCTCCTCGCTGGCGATCGCCTTTATCGGCTTCCTGGTTTGGGGACACCACATGTTTACGGCCGGTCAGTCCTCTTTGGCCAACATGGTCTTTTCGTTCCTCACATTCTTTGTGGGAATTCCTACGGGGATCAAGATTTTCAACTGGGTGGCAACGATGTATCGAGGGTCCATTGATTTGAAGGTCCCGATGCTCTATGCGCTCTACTTCCTCTTCCTGTTCATGATTGGCGGATTTACCGGCATCATGGTCGGAGCGTTGCTGGTGGATGTGCACCTGCATGACACCTACTATGTCGTGGCTCACTTCCACTATGTGATGATGGGCGGGATGGTCTTTGCTCTGCTGGCCGGTCTTCACTACTGGTGGCCCAAGATGTTTGGCAAGATGTACAACGAGACGTGGGCGAAGATCGCGTCTGTCTTTGTATTTATCGGATTCAACCTGACGTTCCTCCCGCAGTTTGTCATGGGATCACTCGGGATGCCGAGACGGTATTTCAACTATCTGGAGGAGTTCCAGATCTACCATCAGCTCTCGACCATGGGAGCCTTTACGATGTTCATCGGCTTTTCGATCATGATCACCTATTTGATCTACTCGATGATGAAGGGTGAGCAGGCGAAGGCGAATCCTTGGGGCAGTCGTGCGTTGGAGTGGCAAGTTTCGTCTCCTCCGGAACTGCACAACTTCCACCATACACCGGTGATCATTCACGGACCGTATGACTACCACAAGCCGATGCACGAGTTCCAACTCGGAATCGACAGCGTGCACAGTGAGAACGGGCACGGGGAGAATGGGCATTCGATTGCCGAGGCGGCTGTGGATGCCGCGGAAGAGCGGCATTGAGTTCACGGCCGACCGTTTGCCTGGCCGTTCGTTTGGCCGGGCGCTGAATATCGGCAATAACAGGCAGCGTAGCGTTGCCACAACATAGATAGGACGAGAACAACGAACGATTCATACATCATGGCACAAGCGTCTACAGCGGGTGAAAAAAAGAGTTTTCTGCAACATCACTTTGTGAGTCACGACCATCAGTTCGAAACGTCCAAGTTGGGCATGTGGGTCTTTTTGGTGCAGGAGATTCTCTTCTTCGGAGGTCTGTTCCTGGCCTATATCGTCTATCGAGCCTGGTATCCGGAACTCTATGTGATGGCCTCCGAGCATCTGGATACGTTTTGGGGCGCGGTGAATACGGTGGTGCTACTGAGTAGTTCCTTGACGGTTGCCATGGCCATCCGTTCGGCCCAGCTGAACCAGAAGAAAGGGTTGGTGATCAATTTGGGGATCACCATTGCACTCGCCTTCGTCTTCATGGTGATCAAGTATTTCGAGTACGAACACAAAATCCACTTGGGAATTCTTCCGGGCGAGATGTACACCTACGAAGGAATTGCCCACGAAAAGGCCAATATTTTCTTCAGTATCTACTACATGATGACCGGGTTGCACGGTCTGCACGTGGTCATCGGAATCGGATTGATGATTTGGCTCCTGGTTCGAGCCAACAAGGGGCATTTCAATGCCCAGTACTATGGCCCGGTCGAGATGGTCGGCCTCTACTGGCACTTGGTGGATTTGATCTGGATTTTCCTTTTCCCGTTGCTCTACCTGATCGATTAAGAGCCGGTTTCGGGAAACCGAGAGCCGGTGAGCCGGTGAGCCAGTCGGGCCAGTCTGGCCGATGAAATCGGTTGAACCGGTGAAGAAGTGGAGAAGTGGTGAAGTGGTGAAGTTGAGAAGTGGTGAAGTGGTGAAGTGACAACGATTATTCAAGTTTGGATTAACAAAGCGAACAACGACATGAGTGGACATCATATTTCTTCGTCAAAGTTACTCTGGACCGTGATGGCGGGCCTGCTCTTTCTGACCTTTCTGACCATTGCCGTCACGTGGTTTCACATTCCCTCCCCATGGAATATTGTCGTGGGTGTCGGGATCGCCATCATGAAGGCGACGCTGGTCGCGATGTTCTTCATGAATCTCTACTGGGACAACAAGTTCAACTCGTTGATGCTCATTGTCGGGATTCTGTTCATTCTGCTTCTCTTCGGCATCACCTTGCTGGATACCATGTTCCGCAACGATCCTGTGCCGCTCTTTTAAACGGCCCCTTTTTATCGGGAGCTGAAGGGTCGGATTCCTCGTGCGTTGAGGAATCCCCCAGGGAACAAATCTTTTCACAAACGGGCGTTGAAGGATCTCAACCTCACCAGTGGCTCCAATCGCCATTCGTTGAAGATTCTTTTTCGCAACAGTGGGCGGCTCCAAGAAAAAAAGATGGGACGCGTTGAATAAAGTTCACACCCTGAAGAAATATCCACAGCCTGAAGACAAATCCACAGCCTGAAGACAAATCCACAGCCTGAAGACATATCCACACCCTGAAGACGGATTGGAGCATTCAGACAAGCGGTGTCTCTTGACTTACGGATATTTTGTCGGCAGATTGTGCACACTCAACCGCATGCTAATGGAGTAGATGGATGATGAAGAGAGGATTCGCGACACTTTTTCTGGTGGTTCTCCAGGTTTCAATTTCGGGGAAGGTTTTGGGTTCAACATCGGAAGTGGTTCAGCCCGACTCAACCGGAGAGTGGGTGATCACCATCCATGCGGGACATCTGGATCGTACGCAGACGCCGGTCCGGGTGTCGTTTCCGTTTCCAATCGAGGACGGGGTATACGAGCTTCGGCGGCCAGCCCAACAGAGAAGAGCGATGCAGCCGGGAGAGAGAATGCAGCGACGTCAAGAGATGCGCGAACAACGAATGTTGATGCAGCAAGTGGGTCCGAACCATCCGATTCCGGGAGTCATACAGGTGCAGGATCAGCGAGGACTGTTGGTGCTTCCTCTTCTGCCTGCCGGTCGGTCCATGGAGTTGGTGATGAGTTTGGCGCCGGTTGAAGGCGTTCAATGGTCTCGTGAAGGAGATCAACAAGGCGTTGAAGCAAATCAACAGCCAGATGAGAGAGATCAACAGACCGGTGCCGGGGCGAGTGGGGATTCCGGTCAGGTCGGTCATGGAATTCGTCACGAAACAAGCGATACACGACTCTCCTTCCTGAAGGGGGATCGACCTCTTTTCTCGTATCTGCACGAGACCGAACCGGTTCCACCCGGAGTGGATGAGCGTCATGAACGGGGCGGGTATATCTATCCTCTCCACACGCCGTCGGGACGGAACGTGGTCCAGCATTTCAATGACGGGCGTCCCCATCAGTATGCGCTCTGGTCCACCTGGTACCGAACGGAGGTGGATGGCGAGCTGGTCACCTTCTGGTCGTCTCTGGATGAGGACGGGCGGGTTCGACCCGAGGGAGTCCGGCAGGTAAGCGAAGGGCCGGTAGGCGCAAGTTTTGTCGCGAAGAATAGTTATTTCGATCTGGTTCCTGTAGGTGAATCGACTCGGTCGCTGGAGGTTTGGACGGGTGGTGGTCAGGAGGGTGAATCCAGTTACTTTTCAATGGAGCCGATTCTGAACGAAACCTGGCAGGTGACGATGGTGCCCGATCTGGGTCGTGTACTCCCGACGCCGTCCGGGGATCAAAACACGCGGGGAGGGCAGAATTTTCAGGGAAGAGGCCGAATGATGGGGGGACCGGCTGGCAATACGGACGCTGCGGCAGATGAGCCGGGTCGGTACCATCTGCTCGATATTGTCTTGACTCAGGAGGTCGCTGGCGAGAAAGAGGTGAAGATTCTCGAGGGCGGCTATGGAGGAATCAGCCTGCGCGGGCCGGATGAGTGGAACCGGGACGGAGCGATGACGTTTCTCTCTTCGGAGGGTCATCAGAGGAGTACGGTTCAGAACCAGCCGATCCGTTGGGGACAACTGTCCGGCGAGCTGGAGGGAGAGATGGCCGGGATTGCCATCCTGGCGGCTCCACCGTCCGTGGATTCGCCCCTCCACCCGGGCGCACCGATGGGTGGGTTCATCAACCTGAGTGCCGAGCCGTTCTTCTCGTTGGGCCCGGCAACGTTGGGCGAATTTCTAATCACGCCGGGAACTCCCTGGCGTGCACACTACCGGGTGGTGGTCCATGACGGCGAACTTCCGGCCCGAGTGCTGGACCGTATCTGGAATGATCTGGCCAGCCCGCCCGTTGTAGAGGTGTCGCGGCAACTTTCCGAGTGATGTTACGGACCGACAGGTCATAGCGGCAACGATTCGGCTGGCGATGTTCGGGAAGTTGCTTGCGTTCGCAGGGTTGTCAACAAAACAGAGAATGAAGGGAGATGTCCATGAGTTTGGAGACGAAGGCAGAGTTTGTATGGTTGGGTCATTCGGCATTTCGGATCACCACCCCGGCAGGGAAGGTGATCTATATCGATCCGTTTTTGTCTGGAAATTCGAGTACGCCGGAGAGCGAGAAGCAGGTGGAGCATGCAGATCTGATTTTGCTCACCCACGGGCACGAGGATCATGTGGGGGATACCCTGGAGATTGCCAAAAAGACGGGGTGCAAGGTGGTGGCACAAGTGGAGCTTTCAGGGCTTCTGAAGAAGCACGGGCTTGCAGAGGATCAGGCGATCGAGTTCAACAAGGGAGGATCGATCCTGTTTGACGAGCTCAAGGTGACGCTGGTGTCGGCCAATCACAGCTCGTCGTTCGGCGGGGAGTATGCCGGCGAGGCGGGCGGTCTGGTGCTTACGTTTGGTGACGACATCACCTTCTACCACATGGGCGACACCAATATTTTTGCCGATCTGGAGATCTATGGCGAGCTCTACCAGCCCGATCTGGTGGCTGTTCCGATGGGCGACTACTACACGATGGGACCGGCCGAAGCGGCGTGGGCCACCGAGATGGTGGGCGCGGAGATTGCGGTTCCGATCCATTACGGAACCTTTCCGGTCCTCAATGGCAATCCGACCGAGTACAAGGAGCGGGTCGAGGAGATTTGCGATACCGAAGTGTTGCTTCCCAGGCCGGGCGAGTCGATTTTTGGGTGAACACGCTGCGTATCGTGTCAACACCGGGATGCTGGATATTCCGGGCCGAGCAGAGAAAGTTTTGGAACCCAAACCAACGGGCCTTCGGGCCGGGAGAGATGCATGGCAGAACGGATCAAGTTGCACCCGGAAACACCGCACCAAAAGCGGATCTTTGAAATCGTGGATGCGCTCAAGGCAGAGTCGCTTCTCTTGTTGCCGACCGATTCGCAGTATGCACTGGCGTGTGATTACCAGAACAAGAGCGGGATCGACCGGATTCGTCAAATCCGCAAGCTGGGTAAAGAGGACCACCTTACGGTGATGTGCGAGTCGCTCCAACACGCGTCGACGTTTGCGAAGATCGAAGACCGGAATTTCAAGTTGATTCGTCGTCTTACCCCGGGGCCGTTCACCTTTATCCTGCCGGCTACCCGGGAGACTCCGCGCCTTCTGGTGCATCCGAAGAAGAAGACGGTCGGAATCCGGATACCCGATTACCCGATCTGTTTGAGTCTGATCGGCGAGTTGAACCGTCCGCTGCTGGCCATTACGGCGCGACTGGATGATGTAGACAACGGGGATCCTGCGTCGGCCGACCACCGGGAGCTCTTCTTGAGCCGGTTCGAGCATCTGGTCGATGTGATCATTGACGATCAGCAGGAGCTCTCGGATCGGGAGTCGACCATTGTGGATTTGACAGGCGACCAGCCCGAACTCCTTCGAGAGGGACCGGGAATGGACCGGCTGCTCGAGGCGTTCTCCCTGGAGGGGGAGGCGTTGGTCCGGAATTGAAGAATTCTTCGTCCCGATTTACGGAACGCGGTAGTAGGGTGGTTTCGGGTCGGTCCGGTCGGGCCAGATGCGGGAGGCGTCCATGCCGTCGTGCAGGATGCCGTCCTGCATGACGTACCGGATGTCGCGTGTGTTTCGGATCTCCTCGAGGGGATTGGCACGCAAGACAACCAGATCTGCCCGTTTGCCGGGTTCGATGGACCCGATTTCGTGGTCCAGGCCGTGGTGAACGGCGCCGTTGATCGTGGCGGCGGCCATCGCCTCCATCTCGCTGAACCCGCCCATGGTGAGCATCTCCATCTCCCAGTGCAGATCGAGCCCCATCATCTGCCCGTGTCCGCCCGCCTGGACCGGGACACCGGCATCGTGGAGCGTCTTCATGGCACGGGCCATTTCGGGGGCCCGGAAGTCTTCCCGCCAGAGCCGGGTGCCGCGCCGAATTCGCATCAGGTGCTGGGGCGGCAGAAACTGCGTCAGCTTTTCATCCTCCCAGAGCTTTTCGTTCTGGTGGTACCACGCTTCGGCATACGGAGCTCCGTAGAGGACAACCAACGTCGGGGTGATCCCCGCTCCGGAGGCGGCCCAGAAGCGGACAACGTCGCTGTAGAAGGTGTCCAGCGCCATGGAGTGCTCCAGGCCGGCGATGCCGTCGAGCACCTGCGTCAGATTCATCTGCGGGTAACTGGCCGATTCGGAAAGAACGTAAAGGCCCTGCTCGCGGGCGGCACGCATCGTCCAGTGTCGTTTCATACGCGTGACCTGTACATAGTCTTTGACGGCGATGGCGCCGTGGTCCCGGTTCCAACGCACCTGCTCGCGTGCTCCGGCGAGTGATTCGATGGGGCGGTACATCCGGTTGCGGCTGCTTCGTCGTCCGTAGAGGGCGCTACCGGTGGTAAAGATGCGGGGCGAATCGATCTTTCCGGCACGCTGCATGTCGGAGAGCCAGCCGTCGCGATGCTCGTTCCCGTAGACCTCCATCAATGTGGTGATCCCGTAGGCGAGCGGTGCCCGCAGGTAGGGAGGATGCTGTTCGATAATATGAAAACTGGAGTGCTCGATGTGGGGGTGCGAATGGGCATCGACCAGGCCCGGAAGGAGGGTGTGTCCGTCGAGGGATCGTACGTCGGCCTCGTCGGGGATCTCCACATTGGACCCGATCGCCTCGATGCGTCCGTCCCGAATGAGGAGGGTGCCGCGCTCAATGACCTCGCGCTCCTCGTTCATGGTGACGATTCGCGCGTTGGTGAATGCCATCACACCCCGGGCCCGGTCGGTCGGGAACGAGACGCCGAGGTCCTGGCGAGTGGCGCTGGAGCCGGGCACCCGGTCCTGGTTCCAGGCGTCGGCACCGGCCTGTTCCATCGCGTCCAGGGCGGACCCGGAGGCGCCTTCATCCAGGATCTGTGCAACCGGTTTTTCGTAGTATCCGCTCGCCCGTGTCCATCCGAGAACCCGATCCCCGTCGGGCCAGCTGTGATAGATGCCGTCTTCGGTGTCGACTCGCCAGGTGGTGCCGAGGCTGTCCATGGCGTTGATGACGGGGGCATCGGCATGCGTGCCGGATTCGGACCCATCGGCAACTGTCCGCTCGGGCATGGGCGCCAGCCAGCTCCGGTTGTACTCGCGGAAGGCGATCCATTCAAGTCCGGGGGAGACGGACGCTTCGGTGGCGTACGGGAGTTTGAGCAGGGTTCGTGGATGGGCAGAGGCGTTGGAGTCGAGCGTCCCGGTGTCGGGTTCGATGGCGCGGACGGCGAGTGTATCGTCGATGAATTCGGTATAGATCAGCTCCCGTCCGTCGGGGGAGAAGCGCACATGGGGCGGGACTTTGGCGGCAATGTTGGCGTACATCATCTGCGGGCCGCGGACGGCGGTGACGACCTGCTCCACAGGCCCTTCGGCAGGTTTGGCATCGGCCATGGATGCCGATCGGGTCCCTGCACGCTCATCCGCGCCGGGTGGGAGTGCACGCAGGTCCGTGACCACCAGCTCGAGGCGCACTTCGTCGGAGAGGGGGCGTCCCTGATGGAGCATGCCGGTGCCGCGCATGTACGCCAGGCGGGTCCCGTCGGGGGAGAGCGCCAGGCTGCCGTACTGGGTGGGGACGGTGGTGAGGGTGTCTCGCGTGCCGTCGGGACGGATCGCCTGAATGGAGCCGAGCTCGCGGTCGTTCCAGTCGGCGACGAAGAGGGTGCCGGTCGTTTCGTCGAATACGGGGCTGATCTCGTTGGAGTCGCTGCCCGTTCTGTTCTGCAGGTCGGTCGAACCGGATTCACCGGAAGATGCGGGGGGTTGGGTCGGGGCCGGATTCGTTGGAGGGTCCGCCCGTCGGGTCCAGATGTCGCCCAGGGTTTCAAAAAAGAGTGTATTCCCGCTGCGGAAGGCCCATCGGTGGTGGCGGGTTTGGCCCGTGTCTCCCGGAAGGTCGACCCGGATGTCGGGCCGTCGGGTCATCTCGCGTCGGACGGGGGCGCGGAAGGGAATGGGGGTGATCTGTCCGCTTTCGATGTCCATGCGATGGATCTTCCCCTTCATGGTCAAGTAGAGGGCCGAACCGTCCGGATGCCAGGCGAGGTTGGGCCACGGGCCGCCGTTTCCGCCCCGTTCCTGTCGGTCGATGTCGAGCCCCTCACGGATCAGGATGCGGTCTTCACGCGTTTCCAGGTCGTGCAGAAGGAGCAGGGTCTGGTCGATGTTCCGGTTCAGATAGGCAAGATGGCGACCGTCCGGAGAGGGGGTCGGGCCAAAGGCGCCGCCGGAGCGTTCAATGCGGGGCGTGAGCTCGCCACGCTCCAGATCGTAGAATTCAATGGAATATCCGGCTGCCGGCGGGGTGTACGGGTTGAACACAAAGGGGTAGAGATTTCCGCCGTTTTCGAACCAGATGCCCGATCCGTCGGGGGCGGGAATCCCGAGTGAGGAGCGCCCGCCCGGCAGTCGGGTGGCGGTTCCGTCCAGATCGTAGAGGACTCCATCGGAGAGGATCTGCTCCCCGCCCGGCATCCAGTGGGGGCGGGTGGGGTTCTCCTCGTTTTGCGAGAGGTTGGTGAGTTCGCCGCTGTCGCGATCCATGACCCAGACATCGTGGGCTTCCCGCCGGTCGGAGGTGAAGGTGATGGACGAGCCGTCCGGGCTGTAGCGGGGCGTGAGGTTCCAGGAGCGGCCGGTAGTGAGGGGCCGTGCGGCTCCCCCCTCGATCGGCATTTCGTAGAGATGGCCCAGAAGGTCGAAGAGCAGCCACTGCCCGTCGGGGGAGACATCGAGACTCATCCAAGTCCCTTCGGTCGCTTCGAACGCCAGAGTGTGGGTGGGCCCGTGCGCCTGTTCGACCTCCCAATCGTTGACGGAGGCGGGTTCTTGTGCCGGCAGAAGGGCCGGGATCAAGAAGATGCCGAGTGTCATGGAGAGCAGGCCGGAGAGTCGCATGAGCGGGTGGGTTCGGTTGGGGGTTATCGGGGTTGGTTAGTCGAGGCCCGCTCCGTAGCCGTCGCCTCGCGGGTCGGGAACCACGTAGCGATCGCCCTCTTCATCGACCCAGATCAAGTGGACCCGGCCGACGGTTCCACGGCGATCCACGAGATGGCCCCGCTCCTCGAGAATCCGTTGGGTATCGGCCGTTCCGGCGTACGCTTCCAGCCAGATGCGGTCGGGCAGCCATTGATGGTGAAATCGCGGGGCGTTCATCGCCTCGCGGGCGTTCATGTCGAAGAGGGTCAAGTTCAGGAAGGTCTGAATCGTGGCGGTGATGATGCGGGGTCCGCCGGCAGCTCCCAATACAGCGCGGACGCTCCCGTCCCGAAGTACCAGGGTGGGCGTCATGGAGCTGAGCATTCGTTTGCCCGGTTCGATGGTGTTGGCTTCGCCTTCGACAAGTCCAAACATGTTGGCTTCGCCCGGCTTGCTGGTAAAATCGTCCATTTCGTTGTTGAGCAGGAATCCGGCTCCGGCGACCGACATCATGCTTCCGAAGGAGCCGTTGAGCGTCGTGGTGATCGACACGGCGCTCCCCTCGCCATCCAGGATGGAGTAGTGGGTGGTCTCGTCGCTCTCTTTGACCGGGTAGGGATCTCCATGGGTAATCTCTTCGGAGGTCGAGGCGTGGTCCGGGTCAAAGCTGGACATGCGATCCCGCAGGTAGGTGTCTCTGCCCAGGTAATCGAGCGGGATCTCCGAGAAGTCGGGGTCGCCCAAAAAGTGGTTTCGGTCGGCAAACGAGCGACGCATGATCTCGCTCAGGGTGTGGATGTAGTCGGCCGAATTGTGGCCCATCGAGGCCAGGTCAAACGAATCGCTCATCCCGAGAATCTGCTTGACGACAATTCCGCCACTGGAGGGCGGCGGCATCATGAGAAGTTCATACCCGTTCCATCGGCTCTGGACCGGGACGCGCCACTGCGCGTGGTAATTGGCCAGATCCTCAGCGGTGATCCATCCGCCGGTCCGTTCCATCTGATCGGCGATGAGCCGAGCGGTTTCCCCGCCATAGAACCCCTCCCGGCCGTCTTTTGCAATCCGTTCGAGGGTTCGGGCCAACTCTTCTTGAATAAAGAGATCCCCTTTTGCCCACTCCCGGCCGTCGGACCGGACGAAATACTCTCTGGACGCTTCAAACTCCGAGAGGCTCCCGGCTGCGCTGTTCAGCTCACTGGCTTGGGTATGGCTCAGGGGGTACCCCTCGCGGGCAAGACGGATGGCCGGTTGAAGCACCTGATTCAGGGGCATGGTGCCGAATCGTTCCAGGGCTTGTGTCATACCGGCCACGACACCCGGGACACCGGAGGCGAGCGGACCCCGCCGGCTTCGTTCCGGGACATACTCTCCATTCGGGTCCAGAAACATGTCGCGATGGGCCTTGGCAGGAGCCTTCTCCCGAAAGTCGAGGGCTGCCCGCGTTCCATCGGCCATGTGAACGACCATGAATCCGCCCCCCCCGATGTTGCCGGCCCGCGGAAGGGTTACGGCCAGAGAGAACTGTACGGCTACGGCGGCATCCACGGCGTTGCCTCCCTGCTCAAGGATCTCCAGGCCGGCATTTGTGGCACGCTCTTCGGCGGTGACCACCACGGCGTCACGCCACGGTTCGGCCCAGCCAATCTGTGCGGTGGCATGGTCGGGTTTGGCAAGGGCAACGCTGACCATCGCCAGAAGAAGAGGGAACGCTTTGTAGAGGGACAATCGAAGGGTCATTTCGGACACGGGTTTGTTGGAACGTGGATCCGCTCCGGCCGGGTTGAACCGGGCGAGCGGGAGTCTTGCAAGGCAAAAAGCTACATCATTCCCCCTTGGGATTCAATCGGGATCCCGTGCGGGTGGCATCCGGGTTCGACCCGTCCGTACGGGCCTGACCGACGGGGTCGACGGTCTCACCCTCTGGGGTGGAACTCCTTGTGCATCTGATGCAGCAGGCTGCGGTCTACATGGGTGTAGATCTCGGTGGTCAGGATGGAGGCGTGACCGAGCATCTCCTGGACGGCCCGAAGGTCGGCCCCTCCTTCGAGCAGATGGGTGGCAAAGGAGTGTCGGAAGATGTGCGGGTAGACGTTCTTTTCGATCCCGGCCTCGGAAGCTGCTTTCTTGACAATCTGCCAGACGCTTACGCGTGTGAGGGACCCGCCGCGTTGATTCAGAAAGATGCGCTCTCCGGGATCGGTGGATCCCTGTTTGGTTGCAGGAGCGTTTCTGCTCCGTTTATTGGATGTCGCTTTCCAAAGGGGCCGAACCGTCTCCAGATAGTGTTCGATGGCCTGCTGGGCATGTTCGCCCACCGGGACCATGCGCTCTTTGTTTCCCTTGCCGATGACCCGGATAAATCCGATTTCGAAGAAGAGGGAGCTCTTCTCCAGGTCGGTAAGTTCACTTACCCGCATTCCGGTACCGTAGAGGGTCTCCAGAATGGCGATGTTGCGAATCCCGGCGGGTTTGTCGCGGTCGGGGGTCTCCAGCATGGCGAAGATCTCTTCGGGGTGGAGGGTCTCGGGCAGGTTTTTGAAGCGGTGGGGCAGGTCGAGGCTGTCGGCCGGATTGGCCGGTGCGATCCCCTCAACCACGGCAAACTCGTGAAATCCCCGAACGCTGGAGATGTTGCGGGCGATGGAGCTGCCGGCCATGCCCATTTCGCTCAGACGTCCGATAAACGATTCGACATGCGCGAGGGTCACTCCGGCCAGGTCTCCCAAGCGGTGTTCGGTTCGCAGAAAGAGCAGATACCGCTCCAGATCGCGCTCATAGGCGAGACGGGAGTTTTCCGAGAGTCCCTTCTCGATGCGTACGAATTGCAGATAGCGTTTGAGCTCGAGAGCGAAGGGGGCATCGGATCCACGGGACGAGCTCGTCGATGCGTCCGGGCTCATGGGTTGGGTGCCTTCCCGTCCTCGTTGCTCGGACCGGTTGCATTCGTTTTCGTCGAAGAGTCGTTGCTGCTTTTTTTCTTCTTCTTTTTCTTCTCCTTCGGGGTGGAATCTGCAGGCGCGTTGTCTGCCTCTTGGTCGGGGTACTCAATCCGGCTGTGATAGACCCCGAGAAGAATTTTCAGGAAGCTCTTCTTGATGATGTCTATCTCCTGCAGGGTGAGCGGGCAGTGATCGAGCTGTCCTTCCTGAAGGTGACCGTCTACAATGCGTTGGATCAGGTTTTCCAGTTTGGAGTAGGTGGGATCCTTCATGGCCCGTGAAGCGGCTTCGGTGCTGTCGGCCAGCATCAAGATTCCGGTCTCCCGACTGAAGGGGGTGGGCCCGTCGTACCGAAAATCTTCTTCGTGCACATCGCTCTCCTGTTCGGCCTCCGACTTCGCCTTTTCGTAGAAATACCGGATGATGGAGCTCCCGTGGTGGGTCTGGATGAATTTGATCAGGGTCTCGGGCAGGTCATACTCTTTTGCCATCTTTACGCCGTCGGAGACATGCGCTTTGATGACCAATGCGCTCATGCGCGGTTTGAGCTTGTTGTGCTCGTTTACGCCGGTCTGGTTCTCGATGAAGTAGCCCGGCTTGTTCATCTTTCCGATGTCGTGGTAGAGGGCTCCGGTTCGGGTGAGCAGGGCATTGGCACCAATGGCCGATGCGGCGGATTCGGCCAGATTGGCGACCTGCAGGCTGTGGTGGAAGGTCCCCGGTGCCTTGGTCATCAACTCTTTGAGCAGTGGCAAGTTGGTGTCCGAGAGTTCCAGAAGCGTAAAGTCGGTCGTTACGTTGAAGGTCTTCTCGAAAAAGAGAATGAGCGGGTAGGTGAAGAGAATGAATACCGAGTTGATCGAGATCCAGGTGAGCTGGTTGATCCAGGTCTCCCACCCCCCGTAACGACTCAGTGCAAAGCCGCTGGTGACCAACAGGTAGCCGATGAACACCACCAGCGGTGTGGTGACAAAGAATTGGGTCCGCTTGTTGATGTCGCGTACCGAAAAGACTCCGTAACTGCAGGCGATGATGGTGGCGATCAGGTAGTCTGCCTGATGGTCGTGGTAGGTGGCGGTGATGATCGCCAGTGTAATGGTGGCCAACAGGCCGACGCGCGAGTCGAATATGATGGTCAGAATGAGCGGTGCGATCGCTACCGGGACCAGATAGGGGGAGAGGTCGTCGAGCTGATAGACGATCCCGCTGGCAATGACGATCAGGCCGAGAACCAGGAAGACCAGCAGAAACATCGAACTGGCATCAAAGATCTTTCGCCGGTAGAGAAACAGGTAGAAGAGGAAGAAGAGTGTGGTGACCAGCAGAATGATCCCCTCGCCCAGGAACCGGAACCCGCGTTCGAGGGCGGTTGCATTGTCTGCCCGTGCGCTCGCCAGGCTCCGGAGCATGTTGGCCACCTCTTCGTCGACGATATCTCCGCGTCGAACGATGACTTGTCCCTGGGCAACGGCGCCTTGTGTCGCTGAAATCTCTGAAAGGGCGTCCTGAAGCTGCTGCTGGCTATCCTCTTCGCTGTAGATCCAGATCGGTTCGAGAATCGGTAAAAAGAGTTCGAGCGCAAGGCGGGAGGTGGACGGGTCGAACCGCTGGGAGAGCTGGCTGCGGGCCCATTCACTCGCCTCCTCCATGTCCATCGGCTGGTCGGCCGGCAGCACCCGTTCGGTCTGTTCATCCAGGTTGCGTACGGTCAGTTCGTTTGCGTCGATCTGATCCTTGTCCCGGTTGATGACGCCTTGTGCAGAGAGTCGTTCAATCAAACGGAGAAGATCCGTACGAACCATTTCGCCGATAAAATTGCCGATCGGGTCGCCGCTGTTGCGCAACTCCCGGTAGTTCTCCAGCAGATGCTCGAGTGAACTCCCGGACAAGCTGGTTCCGGAAAGCTCGAGCTCTTGCGCGAATCGAAGGCTGTCGGCGGAACGCGAACGGCTCTGTTCGTCCCGGCTGCGCTGCCACTGGAACCAGCTCACCAGAACCGGTTGGAGATTTTGGAAGGCGTTCTCCACGCTCTGTTCCATGCTCTGAACGGCGTCCGGAGATTCGTGAAAAATCGGGGGTGTGTTTTGCCGGACTTCTGCTCGTTCTTCCTGGATCTCCTCCGGACTTTTCAGGAGGGCGTAGGTAAACGGAGCGGTCAGGTCATCATTGCGCCACGGTTCATGCATGGTGTAATTGAGCGACTGGCGCAGCCCGGATTGCGGGAGGAACCAGAGGACCACCGCCATGAACACGAAAAAAATAACGAGCCGCAGGTAGAGATTCTTCTTCTGGGCGGCCTCGAGAAGCTCTTTCTTTCGATTCTCACCGATGTTGGGGGCCCCTTTGCGACGCTTCGGGGCGAGCCCCAGTTTCTTCAGAATGGACATAGAGAAAAGTATAGCAAGGCCCTCGATGAGATACAACCGGCCTGCACAGGTCTGGAGTGTGTGGGTTTCAGGGGCGAAGCTTCCGTGCGGGGCCGGTCAGGATTCGCCGATTATTTCGAGGAACGCCTTCTCATTGAGTACCCGGATGCCCAGTTGATTCGCCTTCTCCAGCTTGCTTCCGGCGTTGGCTCCGGCGACAAGCAGGTCGGTCTGGCTGCTCACCGAGGAGGTGGCCCGTCCGCCGTGTCGCCGGATCGCCTCTTTGATTGTGCTTCGTGTAAAGTGTTCGAGCGAGCCTGTAACCACAATCGTGAGACCCTCGAGGGCTCCTTCGGAAGACCCGGTCACCGTTTCGACCGGATCGACGCCGGATACCCGTAGCTGCCGGACCATCTCCCGGTTGCCCTCCAGGGAGAACCAGGCGGCGACCGATTCGGCAATGCGGGGTCCGATGGCGTGGACCGCTTCCATCTCCTCCCGGGTGGCGTTTTGGAGCGTCTCCAGGGACGGAAAGTGTTCGGCAAGATCGCGGGCGACCGTCTGGCCGACGAACCGGATCCCGAGTCCGTTCAACAGGCGAGAGAGGGGTTGTTCCTTGCTTTTCTGCAGTGCGGCAATCAGATTTTGCGCGCTCTTTTCGGCCATTCGCTCGAGCGGGATCAGATCCTCGACCGTGAGTCTGTACAGGTCTGCGACGTGATGAACCAGCCCGGCCTCGAGGAGCAGGTCGGCAATCGCCTCGCCCAGTCCGTCGATGTCCATGGCATGACGGGATGCGAAATGAGTGATCCGTTCGCGGACCTGTGGCGGGCAGGTGGGGTTCATGCAGCGCCAGGCGACTTCGCCTTCCAACCGGATGAGCGGCTCCTTACAGGCGGGGCAGCGTTTCGGCATCTGAAACGGTTCGGCCCGTCCTTCTGCATCCGGGTCCAGGACCCGAACAACCTGGGGGATGATCTCGCCCGCTTTTTCGACCAGAACCGTGTCGCCCACACGAATATCCTTGCGGCGGATTTCATCTTCGTTGTGCAGTGAAGCCCGTTTGACGGTTGTGCCCGCCAGCTGGACCGGTGCGAGTTCGGCGACCGGGGTAATGCTGCCGAGTCGCCCGACCTGCAGGGTAATGGCTTCGATGACGGTGGGGGCCTGTTCGGCTTCGAATTTGTAGGCAATGGCCCAGCGCGGTGCGCGCGCCGTCTGCCCGAGCTGGGTTCGCAGTCGCGCCTCGTTGACTTTGATCACCACTCCGTCGGTGTCGTAGGGGAGGGTGTGCCGGAGTTCGTCCCATTCGGCGATTACGTCGAGGGCTTCGTCGATGGTGCTGCAGACTCGGTGGTAGTCGCAGACCGGAAATCCGAACGTGTGGAGCAGACGAAGTTTGCCGTCGTGGGTAGGCGGCGTGGCGTCACCGGCGTCCAGGTCGAAGGCAAAGAAGCGGAGCGGACGTCGGGCGACCTCTCGCGGATCCTGCATTTTGAGTGTTCCGGCCGTGGAATTTCTCGGGTTGGCAAACGGCTCGAGTCCCTGCTCTTCGCGATACTGGTTGAGCCGGACAAACGCCTCCCGCTCCATGTAGGCTTCGCCCCGTACGTCTACCCGGGCGGGCGGGTCGTTTTGGAGTCGGAGCGGGATGTCGCCGATGGTTTTCAGGTTTGTGGTAATCTCGTCGCCGGTCTGTCCGTCTCCACGGGTGGCGCCCTGCACAAACAATCCATCTTCGTACTGCAACCGGATGGATGCGCCATCGAACTTGAGTTCGAGGGACCATTCAGGCTCTGTGCCCACGCCGCGCCGGACCCGGTCTGCAAACTCCCGCAGCTCCTCCTCGTTGTAGGTGTTGTCGAGGCTGAGCATGGGCTCGGGGTGGGTGACGTCGGGAAAGTCGGCGGTGGGTTCCCCGCCCACACGCCGGGTCGGTGAGTCGTCGCTCTGCAGATCGTGGGTCTCTTCCAGTTCGCGCAGCTCCAAAAGGAGGGCATCATACTCTCGATCGGAGATAAAGGGGGCCGCTTTGTCGTAGTAGGCTCTGTCGGCCGCCCGAATCTGCTTCCGGAGTTCGGCTATTCGCTTCTCGGCCTCGGATCGGTTCATGCTGCGGATTGTTGGAGCCTAGTTGAAGATCGGTCGCATGCGGAGGGTGTCGGGAACGGCCACGGAATCGGGCAGCTCGAACTCCCGGGGGTTGGCCCACTGCGCTTCGGGAGCAAAGAGTCCGCGGACAAGTTCGACACTCTGTTCGGCGCTGTTGTAGTAGCGTTCACGCGCATCGTTGATTTGGTGACCGTTCAAAAACAGCAGGCTTTCGTCGTATTGACTCCGTACGCGGATGGTATCCCGGAATTCAAACTGCATGGCCTCTCCCTGTTCAATCCAGTAGGGGTCGAATCGCGGTTTGAGATCGGACCATACCCGGACCGGGTCGAGTGCTCCGTGGGCTCCGTAAATCGTGATGTAGAGGGTCGAATCGAGTCGGGTTGGAGTTGCCCGGGTCGAATTGGCTGCCATCGGGTCGGGGTCTGCCTGGACGCCGCTTTCGAGGTCAAGACCGAGGCCTTCGTCCGCCTCCGCAGAGGTCTCCGGTTCCCGGGGTTCGGTGATCATCTCCTGATCCGGTTCTTCGGGTTCAAAAAGATTCGTCAACAGATCGGTTCGAAAAGCGATCCAGAGCACGGCTGCTACAAAGAGCAGGACCAGGCCCAAGCCGAGAATCCAGCCCGAAGAGCGCTTGGAGGTTTCGGTGAAGCGTTTCCCCATTGCGGCCCAGTCGATCTGATCGGCCGATTTTTTTTCCCGAAGGGATGGAGACGCTTTTTTTGCCTTTCCGGCGCCGGGGACTCCCTTTTTCGGCGGGTTGGCAGTTTCGATCGTGGAGGTCGGTGCGTTCTGCTCTCCGTCCGGTTGGTCGGTCTCCGGTTCGGGGTCGCTGGATGCCGACGGGCTTCCGGTTTCCTTCTGCGACCGGCCGGCCGGGGTTCTCTCCGGTTTCTGATCGGTTTGGTGTGGATCCACCGAGTCGGCCGGTTTCTCCTCCCCGTCGGGGATTTCGCGTGGCGTGGTCTTGCCGATGATATCGGGCCAGGGTTCGAGCAGTAAGCCGTCATATTCCCCTCTCTTCTGCAGATCGAGCGCTTTCGTGACCAGATCTTCGGAGATGCCGATGGCCCGGGCATAGGTTCGGATGTAGCTGCGGGCATAGACGTCATTGTCCCCCGCATCGTCAAAGAGGCGTCCATCCTCGAGCTTCTTCAGAATTTCCAGAGAGATACGGGTCTTCTTGTACAGATCCTGGAGAGTAAGTTTCTGGTACCGACGTATTCTGGATAGATCTTGTCCAATCGATGACATCCGAGAGTGGTCTTAATCCTGGTTTCGATTTGGTCGACGTGTCTTGGCCCGCAGAGTGGGGGTACGGTATGGTCCCTGTTGGCGGAATCTACTTAATTCTCCCGCTTGGAGAAAGCCTGCAGGGCAACTTCCCGGAACGTGACGGAGATGCAGGGAGCGTCTGGCAACGATCTGTAAGGATGAGCGTGAATCGGGATCCTCTTTGCAGGTACTTGATGCAACGACGGATGCATGCAACCTCTTCCCGAAGAACAGAGAAAGAACAGAGAGGGATGAATGGATGCCGGTCGTCCGTTCCTGAACGATCTTTCTGAACGAGCCATAATTGAGACATCCGGATTCCATGAAACACTCCTTGAATAGTAATTCCGATACCAGTTCCGTACAAACCGATGCGGAGATTCGGTCGGGCAGGCCCGTCTCCAATTGGGTGGCGTGGGTCCGCAGTGGCGTCCAGCGCTTTCTGTATGAACTGGAGGTGGTCATCGATCCCAATCTCTGTGCACTCTGCCAGTGTTGGCTGGGGGTCGAACGGTCAAAAGCCCGGCTTTGCGAGGCGTGTCTTCAACGTTCATTCGAGCCCTCTCTTCGTCACTTGGGATGGATCCGGGCCGAACCGCTTCCGCGTGATGTACTCTTTCGAACCGTGGTCTGGGAAGTGCGAGGGCGGGATCTGCTCCATGATCTGGTTCACCGGATGAAATACGGGGAGGATCGCGAGTTGGCCCTGCAGTTTGGGCGGGTGCTGGGCGATCTGTTGCGGATCGAAGCGGCCGAAAGCGGATTTGCCGAGCGGTTCGACCCGTGTCTGATTCCGGTTCCTCTGCACCCCAAGCGGCTGCAGACCCGCGGCTACAATCAGGCACGAATCCTGGCCGAAGGAGTCTCCCGGGTGACCGGCTGGCCGGTGGTCCCGGAGGGAGCCGTGGTTCGAGTGCGCGATACGCCCACACAGACCACGCTGGAGCGACCGTTGCGACAGGCCAATCTGGAGGGCGCATTCGATACCCCGGGACTCTCGCTGCTTCCCTGGGAGTGTCCGGTCCTTGTCGATGATCTCTGGACCACCGGTTCCACCATGTTGGCATTGGCACGAACCGTCCGCAGATGCGGGGTTTCACGGATGGTCCTCGCAACCCTTGGCGAGGTGGTCTGAGGCCCCGGTTCGATTCTTTTTCTGCGGGATTTCGGCTATATTGCGGGTCTATGAAGAGCAGACACACCCATACCCCCCATCTCTTTGAATCGGGATTCTCGACGGTTACATCCGGCGGGCACTGGTTCTATGCGACACAGGAGATGGTTCGTTCGTTTGCGCCCGGACTCTTGAAGCGGCGCTCCTATGAGGATCTGGTGGGGGAGGCGGTGGTTTGGATCGAGAGTACCGATTCGTTGGCCATGCTGCTCTTTCTGGTGCTCGCGTTTCAGTTGCCGGCCGGTTGGGCGGTCGCCGGTACGGTTCTCTTTTATGCGCTCTGGTATGTTGGCAAGAGTGCACTGGTGACCCGATGGCTCACCCGGCCGGTCTCCTGGCTGGGGAGCGATCTTTTTCAGCTGGCGGCGGCCGCTTTTGCACTCAGTTTTTTGGGAATGGACGGGCGATATGCGGCAGTGGGTGCGGGTATTCTCTTTTTCTTTCTTTTCAAAGTCGGACTGTTGCGAATGGGACTCACCCGATGGGAGCTAAAACGATACCGCGGAGGGTTGACCCGAAATGACCGGGTATTGAAGATGGTTTTGATCCGGCGGGCTCTGGCCGAGGGGTTGGAAACCGACGAGACCTCCCGGCTCGAAGAGGGGATTCGCGAGGGGGTGTTCCGCATGAAGCAGAGTTTTCAGAAAGGAACGAAGAAGAGCAAGAATTCCACGAGTTCATAGATGACAACGTTCTGGTACGGGCAACAGGCCCGGTGAGTGCCAGTGGAAACGAGTGATAGCGGAGACAACAACTGTGAGTGAGAAGGTTCGAGAGATGTTTGCCGATATTGCCCCGTCCTACGACCGGGTGAATGGTATTTTGTCGTTCGGTGTGCACCACCTCTGGCGCAATGAAGCCGTTCGCGAGAGCGCGGTTCGGCCGGGGGATCGTGTATTGGATTGCGCGACCGGAACCGGAGACCTGGCGTTGGCCTTCAAAAAGGCCGTCGGGCGTGACGGAGTGGTGGTCGGGACCGACTTCTGTGCCGAGATGATGGAGACGGCCCCTGCGAAAGCGGTCGACGCCGAGCTGGTGGTTCGTTTCGAGGTGGCCGATGCGATGAACCTTCCTTATGAAACGGACTCCTTCGATCTGGCAAGTATCGCTTTTGGCATCCGGAATGTGGATGATCCGGTCGTTGCCCTGCGCGAGATGGCGCGGGTGGTTCGACCCGGTGGACGGGTGGTGGTGCTGGAATTCGGCCAACCGGAGGGTCTGCTGGGACCTCCCTACAGGTTTTACAGCCGGACGGTGATGCCGGCCGTGGGGGGATGGCTCACCGGGAATCGGGAGGCGTACACCTACCTCCCCAAGACCAGTGCAGCGTTTCCTGCCGGAGAGGCGTTTTTGGAGGTGATGGATCGTGCGGGTGTATTGGCCTCGCGTCGGGCGGTTTCGCAGACCGGTGGCATCGCCTGGATCTATGTGGGTACGGTTGCCTGAGTAGACGACCAACGTAGATGACCTGAGTAGACGAATCGATGAGTGTGAATCCAATGGAGATACTTCGATGATGACAATTGAACAGATCAAGGCGATCCTGCCGCACCGCTACCCGTTCCTTTTGGTGGATCGCGTATTGGAGATGGATGACGATCAAATTGTAACCGTGAAGAATGTGTCGGTCAACGAGCCGTTTTTCAACGGGCACTTTCCGGGGGCACCGATCATGCCGGGAGTCCTGCAGGTCGAAGCGATGGCGCAGAGTGGCTGCATACTGATGATGAAGCAGAAAGTGGAGGACCCTTCCGCGAAGCTGATCGTGTTTACGGGAATCAAGGGTGCGAAGTTTCGCCGGCAGGTCGTGCCGGGAGATGTGCTCCGGATGGAGGTAAAGCTGGCCGGAATGCGACGCAATTTTGCGACCATGGTCGGAAGGGCGACCGTGGATGGAGAACTGGCATGCGAACTGGAAGCGTCGGCCGCTATTGTAGACCGGGAGAGTTGACATGAGTACCGAGCAGACCAATGGACGTCCGCCCCGTGTGACGACACAGACGGTGGTAGACATGAAGAAAAAGGGCGAGAAGATCGGTATGCTCACCGCATACGACTACACCATGGCACGGATTGTGGATCAGGCCGGTGTGGATGTGATTCTGGTGGGCGATTCGGCCAGCAATGTGATGGCGGGCCACGAAACCACGGTTCCCATTACGATGGATCAGATGATCTATCATGCATCGTCTGTCGTTCGCGGGGTGCAGAAAGCACTTGTGATCGCCGACCTGCCGTTTATGAGCTACCAGGTCACGCCGCACGAAGCGCTCAACAGTGCCGGACGTATGATGAAGGAGGCGGGGGCCCACGGCGTCAAGCTGGAGGGCGGGCGCACGGTTATCGAAACGGTACGCAAGATTGTTGATGCCGGAATCCCGGTTATGGGACATCTGGGACTGACTCCGCAGAGTATCTACAAATTCGGAACCTACCGTGTCCGTGCAAAGGAGCAGCAGGAGGCCGACGAGCTTCTTGAAGATGCCCGCGCACTGGAGCAGGCCGGAGTTTTCGGGATTGTGCTCGAAAAGATTACGGCCGAGCTGGCCCAGCGCGTCACCGAATCGGTCACTGTTCCGACGATCGGGATCGGAGCGGGTCCCCACTGCGACGGGCAGGTATTGGTGACGCACGACATGCTGGGACTGAACAAAGAGTTCAACCCCCGGTTTCTGCGTCGCTACGAAGATCTGCATGCGCGGATGACCGATGCGGTCTCCCGGTACGTGTCGGATGTAAAAGGGGGAACCTTTCCCAACGACGAGGAGCAGTATCATTGAGTGCGTTTCTGCGTGGATCGTCCCGGTGTGGATTCCACGGTGGAGGTCGACGGCATGGCATGCAGAACAGCGATGGAACGGGTTTGAGAAGAGGATGCAATGATGAACGGGGATGCTGAACGACCACTGATTCTGGTCTGCAATGATGACGGAATCTTTTCACCGGGGATCAAGGCACTGGCCGAGGCCGCGTCTGCCTGCGGCGATGTGGAGATCGTGGCGCCGGACCGTCAGCAGAGTGCAGTGGGTCATGCCATTACGGTCAGTACCCCGTTGCGGTCACGTCCGTTTGTCATTGACGGAAAGTTGAAGGGACAAGCAGTCTCCGGTACGCCGGCCGACTGCGTGAAACTGGCGCACAATCAACTGATGGATCGCAAACCTGACCTGGTTGTGAGCGGTATCAATCACGGCAGCAATGCGGGGATCAACATCCTCTACTCGGGGACGGTGAGTGCGGCGACCGAAGGAACCATTCTGGGCTACCCGTCGATTGCGGTGAGCTGTACGGCGTTCGAGGAGGAGGCCGATCTGGCCGGGGCACGCGAGGCGGCCGGGAAGGTGATCCGGTTCGTGTTGAACCACGGCCTTCCGCGCGGTGTGACACTCAATCTGAATGTGCCGGCCGGTCCGCTGAAGGGGATTCGCTGGGCACGACAGGCCAACTCCCGCTATGTCGAGGAGTTTGTGGGTCGGACCGATCCCCACAACCGGGACTACTACTGGCTCACCGGCACGTTCGAGTTGCTTGACGAGGAGGAGGGCAACGACATCCGGGTGCTGGATCACGGATATGCGTCGTTGACACCGATCCAGTACGATCTGACCTCTTATTCACTGCTTCGCGAACTGGAGAATATCGAGCTTTAGGGAGTGGGCAGGGTTGGTGGTGGAGACGTCCAGGCCCCGGGGTCGTCGACACGTGTTGCAGGAATTCTGCAGTCCGAGGCCCGTTCCGGTGGTTAGTATCCCCTTCTCTTGAGCGTCTGCACAATGTCGAACCAGATCGATTCGTAGAGCCGCTTGCGTTCGCGGCTCAGGCTCAGTCCCAGCTGCTCGAGGTGGGAGAGGGGCAGGGTTCCGAGATGGTCGCCACGGGAGGCCGAGGCGACGGAGACAAACGAGTCGTTGATCCCTTCCTGATCGAAGATGTGGTGGTTCTGGTAGCGGTAGACCGGGTTCAAGGGCTGGTCGGTTCCTTTTCCGGTGGCTGCGCTCCAGGAGAGCAGAGGGACCCCCATCGTGTCGGTGATCGCCGGATTGAACGTGGACGCTACATATTCGCGGGTGAGTTGCTTGACGGCGCCGATGGCGTCGCTGCGGGAGTGGGGGTAGACATGGTTTCCGAACCAGTTGAAGGCATCTCCAAGAAGTGTGCGCACGTTGTCTGGAGTTTTGAGGACCAGTTCGGCAAGACTGGTGCCGTTGTGGGGAGTCGCCAGAGTGGTGAGTGATGCCACATGCCTGGCGCACGTCAGCTCCTGAAGAGCGTAGCGCATATCGAGGCCCGACATGCTGTGGGCAATCACATTCAGTTTTTCCACGCCGAGGGACTCACACAACGTTTCGAGGATTCGTTCCCATTCGGCTGCCCGCGTTTCGATCGAGGCGTAGGGGACGATGTTGGGTGCAAATGCGAGGACCCCGTGACGTCGCAGAAGCATGCAGACTTCGTGCATCGGCGAGGGTTTGATCACGGCTGCCAATGCACCGTATCCGTGGCAGAGAAGCAGAGGGTATCGCAACGGGGCAACCTCGGGCTGGGGAAGGTCTTCCAGTTCCAGTCTCTTGAGGATCCGTTCCGGCTCGATCAGTTTCATGGCAGGGGAAGATCGGGTTGATGCTCGTTGTCCGGTTCAGGCGGTGTGTCGGACGGGATGAGCCGGATGGTCCGGAACGTGGTTTCATTCCGAATCAGATGGATGAGCATCTCCCGCTCGGGGAAAAAGATGCGGGCCGGGCTCTCCACACCGTAGGGATGGAGGTTTCGGTGGAGTTGATAGTGCCAGTCGGTGGCCGAGAACCCGGAGGGAATGTCCAGACTCCAGTGCTTGCGCTCGAGAAGAGAGTCTATCCGGATGGTCTGTACCCGGATATTGTTCGGCATGACCCCGAAATGATCAATGGTGTGGCGGATGAGTGAATCGGCTTCGACGCCACTGCGCAGATACTCTGAATGGTCCGGCTCCCACCACATCAACGTCACGGCACTGGCCAGACAGCAGAGCAGGAGCAGCCAGGCCAATCTTCGTCGTTTTGTAAGATCTGCGTCGGAACCGTCGAAATCGGGTCCGGTGACCTCGTCCATCATCCCGGTTGTGCTCTTCGTTGGAACTCCTATATTTCCCGTCGTCGGGCCCGGAGACGGACAGAGCCGTCTGCGGGGTCAAGTGATCCCGGATATCTCCGGAACGTAGAATGGAAGGTACGGTCTTATGGCATTGAAAATCGAGAAAATTGAAACAGACGCACAGGTCGAACGGTTTCATGCGCTTCCGCATCGCCTGCACGACTCGTCGAGTCCCTGGATACCTCCGTTTCGATTCGAGATCGAACGGATCTTTACGCCGGGCAAGAATCCCTGGTACGAACAAGGGGATTGCGAGCGGTTTCTGGTGAGCAACGGATCGGAGGATCTGGCACGATTTGCGGTGATGACGCATCAGCGGAAGGACTATCTCTACGAACCGGTGATGGGCGGGATGGGATTCATCGAGATGGTGAATGACGGCGAGGTGGCCGGAACGTTGATCGATGCGGTGAAAGCGTGGCATCTGAAGCGGGGAAGGGGAGCGTTCCGGGGTCCGGTCAATGCCGGCGAGAACGACCACTGGTGGGGACTTCTGGTTCAAAATTACGAGGAGCCCCCCATCTACGGGATGGACTACCACCCTCCGTATTATCGGGAGCTGCTGGAGGCCACCGGCGCCGAAAAACTGGACGATCATTACAGCTACAAACGATTTTTCTCCGACCCGCTGCCCGAACGGTTGGTCAAGATTACCGACCGCATCGAGAGCCGTCCCGGGGTGGAATTGCGGCCCGTCCGGATGGACCGGCTCGAAGAAGATGCCGAAGCGATCCGGCAGATCTACAACGAGGCGTGGCGGGAACAGGATATCGTGGAGCGGGAGAAGGAGTTTACCGAACTCACACGCGAGTCCGTGCAGGCGATGGTCAAGCAACTCAAACCGGTGATGATTCCCGACAGTGTGCTCATCGCCTTCGTCAACGGAGATCCTGCCTCGTTTATCGTCTGTGTCCCCGATTTGAACGAGATCTCGGCCAAAACAGGGGGGACGTTGCACTGGTGGGACATGGCGCGTTTCTGGCGATTCGGGAAGCGGGCAACCCGACTTCGAACGCTGGTCTTCGGGACCAAACCGAAGTACCGAAAGACGGGGATGGAAGCGCTCACTTTCGTTCGCGGGATTCAGATGACCAAAAAGGCGGCACCGAAACTGGAGTATCTCGAGGGGGCGTGGGTGAGCGAAAAGAACTGGCTCATGCAGCGAAGCCTGGAGGCGTTGGGGTGTCATCACCACAAGACGCACCGAACCTACCGCTGGTTGGTGTAGGTCTCAGGACCGGGAGGCGATGGTCTGGAGGATACGAGTGGCCACGTCCCGTTTGCTTCCTTCGATCCACTCGTGATGGTCGGGGCCCAGCAGAAGAATCCGGTTGGTGTCGCTCGCAAATCCGGATCCCGGCTCGTTCAGGTTGTTGCCGCAAATCCACTGAATCTTCTTCTGCTTCAGCTTCTTTGCAGCTTCCGATTCAAGGTTCCCGGTCTCCATGGCAAATCCGATCAGGACCTGCCTGCCCGTCCGCTTCTCGCCCAGCTCGCTCAGAATGTCGGGTGTGGGAACCAGTTTAAGGGCCGGAATGCCGTCCTGTTTTTTGAGCTTGTGGGGGGCACTCTCTTCGGGGCGGAAATCGGAAACGGCCGCCGTCATGATGATCCAGTCGGCGTCGGGTTGCAGATCCAGCAGGTGGGATCGAAGTTCGGCGGCCGTCACAAAGGAGCGTGTGTTCATCCCTCCGGGGACAGCAACGGACAGAGGGCCGTGTACAAGTGTCACATCGGCACCCAGCGCACGGGCCGCTTCGGCCATGGCAATGCCCATTTTTCCACTGCTTGGATTGGAGATGAACCGGACGGCGTCAATCGGTTCCCGGGTGGGACCGGCGGTCACTACGACCCGTTTTCCAGACAAGGGTCCCTCGCTGCCAACCAAACTCAGATTGTGATCGGTGGAATCCGAAGCGGGTTCGTTCTCCAGGAGTTGTTCAATGACCCGCAAAAGGGTTGGCGTTTCCGGCAGACGTCCTTCTCCCTCGAGCCCGCTGGCCAGATAGCCCGATTCGGGCATGAGCAGGTGGTATCCCGACTCCCGGGCAAGTGTCAGATTGCGTTCTACGCTCGGATGATGCAACATCCCGGCATCCATGGTCGGGCAGAGAAGCAGCGGGCAACGGGCCGCCAGTGCGACACTTGTGAGCATGTTGTCGGCCAGGCCGTGCACCAATTTGGCCAGGGTGTTGGCCGTACAGGGGGCGACAACCATCAGGTCTGCCCATTCGGCCCAGTGGATGTGTTGGGTCCAACTCTCGCCCGGTGTTCCCTCGGAAAAGACGTGAACGGGAACATTGGTTCGGGAGAGCGTGGCGAAGGTCTCCACGCCGACAAAGCGGGTGGCGGACGGCGTCATGGTGACACGAACCTCTGCCCCGGCCTTTTGGAGCTCTCTGAGGAGCCGGACCGATTTATAGGCGGCAATGCCGCCCGTAACGCCCAGCAAAATGGATTTGCCGGACATGTCCATTACTCTTCCTTGTTCGGATAGTCGAAGTAGATCTTCTCGTCGAGAAGCTCTTGAACGGATCGCTGCGTGGCATGTGGCAGCTCTTCAAATGCGCGGGAGATGCGCTCTTGCTCTTCGTTGAAGGTGAATTCGTCCTCTTCTTCGAATCCTTCGAAGTACTTGAGTTTCTCGTCCAGTTCCAACTTCTCCTGGGCGGCGATCTGGCGGGCTCGTTTGCCCATGACCACGATCATCTCGTACTTATTGTTGTTCTCGATTCCCAGTTTCTCGACATCGAGTGTTTTAATCGGCATGGTATCTGGCTCTTTTGTTGGTTTCGGCTCTGTCCGCAGGCCGGTTGGTTCAATCCGTTCAGGGTGCGCCCAAAAAGGGCCGGACGATCGTCCGCAGCTCGTTCCAGGCTGTGTCCAAATCGTCATTGACAATCTTCCGGTCGAACCGGTCCTCCCATTCGAGCTCTTCGCGGGCCCGGTCCAGGCGTTTCTGAAGGGACACGTCGTCTTCGGTCCCCCGCGCTCGCAACCGGCGTTCCAGCTCGTCGATGGAGGGTGGTTTGACAAAGATGGAGAGGGCGTCATCACCAAACATTTCGTTGATTCGGTGCGCTCCTTTGACATCAATATCAAGCAAGACATGATACCCTTTATCCCGCTGATTTTCAATAGCGGAGCGAAGCGTCCCGTACCGTGTCCCGTTGTAGACCTCCTCCCACTCGATGAACTCCCCGTTCCGAAGGCGCTCCTCGAATTGATCCGGACTCAGAAAGTGGTAGTCGCGACCATCCAGCTCTCCTTCACGCGGTTTTCGTGTCGTAGCCGAGATGGAGAATTGAAGAGAAGGGTACATATCCCTCAATCGTTTGGCCAGTGTACTCTTTCCCGATCCGCTCGGAGCGACCAGAATCAGGATGCGCCCCCGTTTTTCTGAGTTATTCGACATTCTGAACCTGTTCGCGAATCTGTTCCAGATTCTCTTTGGCATGTACCACCCGATGGGAGATCTCCGGGTGGTTCGCCTTGGAGCCAATGGTGTTGAGCTCCCGGTTGATCTCCTGGGAGAGGAAATTGAGCCGTCGTCCGATCGCCTGATCCTGTTCAAGCGCTTCCCGAAAGTACTTCACGTGTGACTGAAGACGGATGATCTCCTCCTGAATGTCCATTTTGTCGATCAGAATCGCCACCTCCATCTCGAGTCGGTCTGCGTCGATCTTATCGTCCTCTACGAGTCGCGATATTCGTTCACGGTACTGCTCCAGAAGCTCGGGAGCCCGATCGGACGTCAAGTCCGTAATTCGTCCAAGATGGGTTTCGATTTCGTCGATCTGGCTGCGCAGCTCGCTCCCCAGCTCTGCCCCTTCCTTTTCCCGCATGGTGCGCAGCGCGACAAGGGCCTCTATACTCGCTTGCTCGATCAATGCCCAGGTCTCTTCAAGAATTTCGGGATCTTCATTCTCTCTCTGGAACAGATCTCCGAACTGCAACAGGTCGCGGATGGTGACGGGTTGCGAGATGCCGCTCAGTTGCCGCGCCTCCTCGAGCAGTTTGCCGTACGCTTTGATCTTTTCGGGCCGAACCGACAACGAACCGTTTTCGGATCTGGATCGGTCTACATTGACGGAAAGAGTCACTTTCCCCCGATCCAGATAGGGCTGAATGATCGCCTTGAAAAGATTCTCTTTATCGGAAAAAGCGTTGGGCATGCGAACGGTCAAATCCAGATAGCGGGAGTTGAGCGTCTTGATCTCGACGGTGACCTCTACGCGATTCGTCTGCGCGTGTCCCCGTCCAAAACCGGTCATGGATCGTATCATGCGTCTCCTTGTCTCTTCTGTTGACTCACCTGTTTTTGAACCGGCCCCATCACTTTCTCTTCCAGTTCCCGGGCCTCGTCCAGGGTATGCGCTTCGCAGTAGACCCGGACAATCGGTTCGGTATTCGATTTTCGGACGTGAACCCACCCCTCTTCCAAATTGACCTTGACGCCATCGGTCCGGTCCGGATCAATCGGTGCCCAGATCGAGGCCATTGTCTCGAGCATCTCGTCGGCATCCACGCCCATCTGGAGCAGATCATATTTCTTTTTGATGATCACATAATCGGGAAGGGTGCTTCGGTAGGAAGAGGCGCTTGTTTCGCGATCGGCCAGCAGCTGCAGAATCATGGCCGCACCGGTCAATGCGTCCCGTCCATTGTGCAGATCGGGATTGATGACCCCTCCATTGCCTTCTCCGGCGATGACTGCGCCGGTCTCCTGCATCTTGTCGACCACATTGATCTCGCCGACGGCCGACCGGTGGCAGGTTTTGCCATATTTTTCAGTGATATCACTGGCGGCCCGGGAGCTCGAGAGGTTGGTGGCCGTGTCGCCCGGCTCGTTGGACAACATGAAATCAAACGCAGCCACCTGGGTATACTCTTCCCCCCAAAGCGTGCCGTTCTCATCGACTACAGCGAGCCGGTCGGCATCGGGATCGGTCGCCAGCCCCAGATCGAATCGGTCGGAGGCGACCTTCCTGCAGAGGTCGGTCAGATTCTCCGGCAGCGGTTCCGGATTGTGCGGGAAGTCGCCGTTGGGCGTGCAATGAATGGGGTGCACTTCGACACCCAGTTTCGAGAGCAGGCGGGGCAGGGCGACCGACCCCGCGCCGTTGACGGCGTCCACGGCCACTTTGAAGCCGGATCCGCGAATCTGCTCCGGGTGAATGTAGGGAAGCTCCAAAATGGCTTCGATGTGGCGGTCAATGGCGGCTTCGTCCTCCTGGCAGAGTCCCAAATTCCGGTAGTCACGGAACGTAAACTGTTTCTGGTCGGCAATGCGGATCACCGTTTCGCCCTCTCGTTTGTTGAGAAAGAGTCCCCGGTCGTTGAGCAATTTGAGGGCGTTCCATTGGGCCGGATTGTGGCTGGCCGTCAGGATGATCCCGCCCCGAGCCTGATGGTGACGGACGGCGATGCCGACCGTTGGGGTGGGAACAACGCCCACACGAATGACGTCACAGCCACAACTCTGAAGAGTGGCCACGACGATCTCCTCGCAGATGGGTCCGGTGATTCGGGTATCGCGTCCGACCACGACGCGTCCACCCTTGAGCCATGTCCCGAAGGCGGCCGTGTAGGAGACCAGGTTTTCAGGGGTAAGATCGGATCCAAAGATGCCCCGGATGCCCGAGACCGATACCATTAATGCCATAATGCTGGGATTATTTTTTTGAACGTCTTCCTTCCCAGATCCGGTCGCTCTGCTCTGCCTGCAGATTTGCAGTTCGTGCCATCACAAAGAGCAGGTCGGAGAGCCGGTTCAGATAGACGAGTGGCTCTCCGGGAGGGGGATCGGGAAGTTCGGAATGAATGCGTGTGAGAATCCGCTCGGCACGGCGGCAGACGCTGCGGGCCTGATGCAGGGCCGAGGCGGCTGCGGTTCCACCCGGAAGAATGAACTGTGTGAGGGGTGGGAGGGTCTCTTCGAGTTGGTCGATCCACGTTTCGAGTTGGACGATGTCCCGCCCTTCAATCGGGTCGACAGCCAGTTTGTCCCGATCGGGTGTGGCCATCTGTGCACCGACAACGAACAGGGTGCGCTGGACACTCTCCAGGATGGGGCGCAATGCGTCTCCCGGATTCAGTGAGTGGGCCAGACCGAGCGTCGAATTGATTTCGTCAACGGTTCCGACAGCTTCGATGCGAAGGTGGTATTTGGGTACGCGTCCTCCGGAAAAGAGAGCGGTCTCGCCATGGTCTCCGGTACGTGTATAGATCTTCATGATGGGTCCGATTCAGCGCTTCTTCCCGTGGTCTCTCCCACGGGGCCTGCCGTTTGTTGCGGAGGCTCAAAGTACAAAAAATGTCTCCAATCGGATATGAAAGTTCCCCTCCGCACCGAATCAGACAGGAAGTCTGCGGGATCGGTCGAGCGTACATGCGGAGAGTCGGGATTCGTGAAAATTTCTTAAGGATATTGACCTTTATTCGCGAATATGACATGTTCCTGCACAGCAGTCGGTTGGTTTCAGAGAGTTCGGCCGTATCGCATTGACGGCCAGAGTACATTTCAGAGCGTTTTCGAGATTCTGCGCAAGAATAACCGAGAGATCGTGCGCAGATGATGAGCCGGAACCACACCGAGAGCGAACCTTCCCCCTTTTTGACACCATCGGTCTCGGTAGACGAGAATCAGGGGTCGCTCTCCGCCTCCATCCCTCTTCCGCTACCGGAATCCCGTGCCGGCTGGCAACCCGAGTTGACACTCACCCATACGGGGCAGGCGACCTCTCCATTCGGACGCGGTTGGGACATGTCCGTTCCCTCCATCGTCCGATCCACGACAGACCACCATCCGCTGTACGACGATGCTCCGGACGGGGATACCTATCAATCGAGTTCCGGAGGGGAGTTGATTCCGGACCTGTCGGGTTCTGACGAGCCCTCTGCACGGATGGAAGAAGGCCGTCCCGAGCTCCGTATTCGTGGATCCTATGAAGTGGTTCGCTACCGACACGTGCGGGAGTCGGGGTCGGTTCGGATCGAGCGGTGGACCGACCGGGGCACGGGCGAGTCCCACTGGCGGGAGCGGCAGAGCGACGGAATGACGCGTGTGTACGGAAAGAGCGAAACACACCGGGTGGTCGATCCGGAGCGTCCGGACCGGGTTTGGCAATGGCTGTTGGAGAGACGGTTCGACGCGAAGGGAAACGGGGAACACTACGAGTATGCAATGGAGGATGGCGTCGGGGTTCCGGCTCATTCCCCTGCCGAAGCGGCGCGGCTGCAGAGGAAGGCCTTTGCCCGTCGCTATCTGAAACGAATTCGATACGGGAACTCCAAACCGGTAGATCCGGTCGAGGGGGTTCCACCCGGGGAGAATCGATGGCACTATCAGGTGGTCTTCGATTATGGGGATCACGAGGGACCGTTTCCGACGGCTGTGGCGTCCCGACCGTGGGAGGGTCGGCCCGATCCCCGTTCGGAGTGGAGTGCCGGCTTCGAGATCCGGACCTGGCGTCTCTGCCGCCGGATCCTGGTGTTTCATGACATGAAGGAGCTGGGAGAGGACCCGGTTCTGACCGGAACCTTCGAGTTTCGATACCACGACGGGGAGCCGGACGCCCGATCGGGTGTGCAGCTACGGGAGGTTGCCCGAGCAGGGATTCGTCCCGGACCGGACGGGGAGCCGGTGGCATGTCCTCTTCCGACGACCCGCTTCTGGTATACGGAGCCGAATCCCGATCCGGAATTGGTCCGTTTGGGCCACAACATCCTGCCGGGGAGTCGACCGTCGGATCTGTTTGGAGAGGGTGTTCCGGGGCTGTTGCGTGAACAGGCCGGGCACTGGTTCTTCCGGCGGGTCTGTGACCGGGGCGTCTACGAGACGGAGCAGGAGGTGGAGGCGGCCCCGACAGATACCCATGGCTTGACCGTGGGGGATCTGGAAGGACATGGACAAGCAGACCTGGTCCGGCGTACCGGTCGTGGAGCAGGATATCACAAGTTGCACGAGGATCGTGCCGGCTGGGATCCGTTCCGGACGGTGGACCGGGGTGTTGCGACGGCCGATTCGATGAGAGGTGGATGGAGGGACCTCTCCGGGAACGGGCGTTCCGACCGACTGGTCGAGGGGGAAGGGGAGCTTTGGTGGTACGGATCGGAGGGGCATGAGGGGTACGGGCCTGCGCGTCGTCAGTCGATGGTTTCGGGAGAGGCGTCTGGACCTCCCTCGGTGACGGCCAATCCGGGGAACGGACTCTATCTGGCCAATCTCTCGGGAAGCGGACAGGATATTGTGGAGGTATGGAACGGGCAAATTGTCTATTGGCCCCATTTGGGCTACGGGCGATACGGTCACCGGGTTCTCATGGAGGGCGCACCCGTCTTTGCAGAGTCCGGAGAGTGGGATCGGTCCCACCTACGGTTTGTCGATCTGAATGGATCGGGGCTGGACGATCTGGTCTACACAGGGGAGGGGTCGGTACAGTTTTGGATCAACGAATCGGGCAACGCGTGGCGGAAGAGTGAACGACTGGAGGGGATCCCTCCGGTGGATTCCCACCACCAAATCGACATTCTGGATCTGTTCGGAGAGGGGACCCCGGTGTTGCTCTCCCGGGATGCACTTCCGGGGCGGCAGGTGGCTCCGTTTCGGTATCGGCGTCTAGTGGGTCCGGTTCGTCCGGGTCAGCTGGTTCGCATCGAGAACGGAGCCGGACTCCGGATCGAGGTGGAGTATGACTCGTCGGTCTCCGACTGGTATCGGGACCGACAGGAGGGGCTGGAGTGGCCCACCTCTTCCATCGCTCACCGGCAGGTGGTTCGATCTCTGTTGTTCCACGATCAGGTGGCTGAAACCGTGCAACAGCAGACATGGAGCTATCAGGACGCCTACAAGGATGAGCTGGACGGGCGTTTTTCCGGTTTCGGTCGGGTCGTTATCCGTGACAGCGGGACGGTGGCCGAGGGTGCGGTTCTCGAGGAGTTGCGCGCCACGCCGACCCTCCGGAAGCGCTGGTTTCATGACGGCCGTCCCGATCGGTCGTTCCGTCTCGGTAGAATCTGGAAGGGGGATCCGGAGGTGGATGCACCCAGGGAATCGACGGTTGGCGGGCTCCCGGATCCGGATGCAGGATCCGTCGCGCAGGCGATGGGAGCGTTGGCAGGTCGGTTGGTCCGCGAGGAGGTGTTCGAAGAGGGAGCGGCTGTACCCTTGACGGTTCGGGAGCAGGTCTGGCAGGTGGATCTTCTTCAACCGGTCACGGAGCTGTGGCAGGCGGCTTGTCGGACGCGCCGGACGAGCGAAATTCTTCGTCATTACGAGGGGGAGAACACAGATCCGCGGACCGTCCAGATGCTGGCGCTGCATCCGGATGTCTATGGAAACCCCCGATGGAGCTGCCGGTACGATGCGCCGAGACGCTTGCCGATGGAGGAGTTGCCCGAGCAGGGTACGGGTCGGATGAGCGTCGACCGGATCGATCGCGTTCATCTGGACGAGGAGCCGGACGAGACGGGATCTCCGCGACCGATCCATCTGGGAATCGATGTCGCGTCAAGGGGGTATACTCTTTTTCATGGGACGCCAAACGGGTCGGAGTCGTTCGATCCCCGGGAGTTGGAGCAACTTCTGGAGCCCCTCTTTGCGGAGGCCTTGCCGGCCGGAGCTCCCGATCCGGATCCATCTGTCGGGGCCACGCTTCGGTTGGAGTCGCACGGACGCGTGTTCTATCACGAGGAGTCCGGAGAGCCGACACAGGATCCGTTGCACATGGCGCTGCCCCCGAGAACGCATCACGAGGAGCAGCTGGCGTTCACCGATGCGATGCTGGACGAGTGGTACGGGGAGCGGTTGACCGGGGTGGATCTCTCCGAGTACGGGTATGTCCGGCGGAACGGGGAGTGGTGGGCGCGATCGTCCGTCTCTCTCTGGTTGGACCGAACCGGGTTTTATCTGTCCGCCGGGTCGGAGGATTATCGGGGCGGTGCGAGCTCGGTGAGCTTTGATGACGAGTTCCGGATGGTGGTTCGGCAGGTGAACGCGATGGGGTTGGAGACGATCATGGAGCCGGATTTTTACGCCATGAAGCCGGCGGTGACCGAGGATCCGAACGGCAGTCGTGTCTCGTTTCTGTATGACGGGAATGGTCGGGTGGTGGCGACCCGGTACGAGGGGAGCGAGATGGACGAGTCGGGGACGGTTCGCGAGGTGGGTGGCCCGGTGACCGACTGGGTGCCACCGGTGCCCCTGCACGAGTGGCGTGCACTGCCCGATTTGATGGATCGGGTGGCGGCCGATCCGAAGGCGTGGTTGGGACCGTTGAGTTCGCTGCATCTGATGGATCCGTTCGGCTTTGAGCGGGGGCCGTCGGGTGGCGCGGTCTGCACAGCGGTGGTGATGAATGGTGCGCCGGAGGGGGGAGGCGACGAGGAGGATGTGATGGTGAGTCTGAATTACAGCGACGGGATGGGGCGGACCATCCAGAGCAAGAGCCTGGACCGGGAGGGGGACGCCGTGGAGGTGGGTCCGGACGGCGAGCTGGTCGAGAGATCCGTGAATCGTCGATGGAGCACCTCTGGCGGAGTACGATTCGACAACAAAGGACAACCGATTGTGCAGTATGAACCCTTCTTCTCTTCGACGCATCGTCTCGAGAGAGAGGAGGGGTTGAACCGCTTCGGAGCAGCGACCCGCTATCGGTATGACGGGATGGGACGCGTGGTACGTGTCGAAACACCGGACGGGTTCGAGAGCCGGGTCGATCACCAACCCTGGAGTGTCACCTCCCATGACCCGAATGATACGGTTCGGGAGTCGTTTTTCTACAAAAGCCAGGTCGAGACCGGACTTCTGGATGGACCGGAATTGGCCTCCATCCAGAAGGCAGAAGCGCATGCCGATACGCCGATGCAGAGCCACCTGATTCCGGGTGGAATTCCGGTACTCCAGGTGGAATGGATCGATTCGCAGACAGCGATTCGCACCCGGTCGGTTCCCGATGCGTTGGGTCGGATGGATCATGTACAAGATCCCCGAACCGGATCTGCCTCCATGAAACAGAGCTATGATCTGACCGGACGTGTGGTGATGAGCGAGTCGCCGGACGCCGGCGTACGTCGAACATTTCACGATGCCGAAGGGCGCCCGCACCTTCACTGGACAGCAGAAGATGTGTGTCTGACAACCCGCTACGATGAAGCCTGGCGCGTTGTCGCCCTGGCCCGGGGAGCGGCAGGAGATCCGGATAATCAGGTTCTGATGGAGGAGGTCGTGTATGGAGAGGCCGTTCCGGATCGGGACGAGGCGAAGGCCTGCAACTTGTTGGGCCGGGTCTGGACACAACGGGATTCGTCCGGTGAGATCCTCTACCCTCGGTACGACAGCCGGGGCAATGCGCTGGAGAAGAGACGACGGTTCGCATTGAATTGGCGGGAAGAGCTGGACTGGTCCCGGGAGATCACCCTGGAGGAGCAGGTGTTTCGTACACAATTTTCGTGGGACGGGGTGGGTCGCGAGACGGCGCGGACCACGCCGGACGGAACCCGGCAACAGACCGACTACCAGCCATCCGGTGCGATCGATCGAATTCAGATTCAGGTGCCCGGCGAGACGGACGCGACCACCATACTGCACGGGGTGGAGATGGATGCATCCGGTCGTCTGACCCGGGTTCATTACGGGAACGGTGTCGAGTCCATCCGGGGCTACGAGGAGAGTAGCGGGCGTCTGAAACGATGGGTCTCCCGTGTGGCGGCCGGTGATGGATCCAGTCGAACGCTTCAGGAGATGACCTTCTACTGGGATCCGGCCGGCAATCTGGTTCGGAACGATGATCGCACCCGGGAGCACCTTCTGGGTCACCTGCCTGCCAGCCACGATGATCGAAGTCGGGCGTTCGACTACACGTATGACGCCCTCTACCGGCTTACCCATGCGACGGGTTGGACCCATCCGGCACTTCGGGACGGACAGCAGGGAGGTGGCTCCACATTCGGCTGGCACGGGAGACGCCACTTCTCGCTCAACGATTCGGGTGCATTGGTGCCTTTTGAGCGGCAATACAGCTACGATCTCTCCGGAAATCTGACCCGTATGCGACAGACCGGGGAGATGGCGTGGACGCGGGAGATGTGGATTTCTGATCACTCCAACCGCAGTTTGCCCGTTGATTGGGTCGAACGAACTCCGCAAGTGGATCCGGAAACACGATTCGATACGGGCGGCCATTTGAAGCACCTCGAACATCTGGACGGAGATCTTCACCGGGGCGTTCGGGGAGAGCTCTTGACGGCGGTCATCATCCAGCGGGAGGATCAAGAGGATGATGCCGAATACTATCGGTATGGTCACGATGGAATGCGGCTTCGGCGAATCTCCGAACGGATCGAACATGGCCGGTCCGTATTGCGAGAGACCCTCTGGTTGGACGGGTGCGAAATTCGACGGGAGCGCCGCAGTGATCAAACGGTCTTCGAGCAGACGAGCGTGCCCGTCGAGTGGCGGGGTCAGAAAGTGGCCGTGCTCGAACGGGTTGTGACCGACTCGCTGAACCGGTCCTCACTCGATGAGGGAGAGCACCGGATTCACTATCAGCTCTGTGATCATCGGGGTTCCGTGGCACTCGAACTGGATGACGAGGCCGGACTGATCAGTTATGAAGAGTTCTTCCCCTACGGGGGCACGGCGTTCATGGCGGGCTCGGCGGTGAGGGAGAGCTCCCGAAAAGTGTATGGATACAACGGAATCGAGCGCGAGGACGCCACCGGATTGTGCCAGATCGGATACCGGTCGTATGCCCCTTGGCTCTTTCGATGGATCTCTCCCGATCCGGCTGGTCCGGTAGACGGGCTGAACCTCTATCGATATCTGCAGTGCAGCCCGATTCAACGGGTCGATCCGAACGGGCTCAACTCCGACATCGCTCAAGAGTTTGAGGAGAACCCCGAACGGTTTCGGAACAACGGAATGCGATATGACGCGACGGGTGTGCGGTACTACGATACCTACGAACATGAGACACACGGGTTCGTGGGCCGTTATACCGGCTATATGAACAAGGATGGCGAGTTTCAGGATGTGGATGAGGCGCAACAGCCCTGGCTCAATCAACAACAGCTCTACAACCTCTCCGGGATCGGGATGGAGCGAGGTGGCGAGGTCAACGAAGCGGAGTTGGATGCGTTGTTGCAGGCCTCCGCTGCGCAAGAGCGTCCCGAAGGGGTCGATGCCTACGGAGCGGTCGACGCGCAGGCAACGGTGATGGCCCTGGAGATGGTGTTGGGCCCCATACTGGATCGGCCGTCTCCCGGGGAAGAGGGTGGCCCTCTCGAACCCGGTTCCCCGGAGTCCGTCGATGAATCCTCTGCAACGGTTCCGTCCACGACCGAAGAGAACCCGGTCGCAGTGAATCCGGATCGCCTTGAACGCGGGAATATGCCCTCGATCAGTCAAGCTCCGGATCCGGAATCGCAGGAGACCGAACCGATGGAGACATTTTCAGTGAAACCGGGAACCATCCCGAAAAAGACGCTTGGCCTGATTCGCAAATTTCATACGGAGCGGATTCAAGAGTTGAAACCGCAATCCATAGAGATGAGAAACGAACTGCACCGTCTGGGTGGGGAGTTGGATCACCTCCGGGAGGAGACAAGGCAAGCGCGGGAACGACTGGACGATATTGAAGCCCGTCGAAACGCCATACATGATGAAGTTCGGGATGTCGAACGGGCGATGGACGATCTGCGTGAGCGGTCACGTGGAATTCGCAGTAAATCCGTGGTCAATTCGGAGCTCGATGATGCATTGGGTGATATGGTCCGGAGTTTGACGGAAAAGGGTGCCGATAAACCGGGGTCATTCGATAATGCATGGGAACGCACTTCAAGCGCTCGTAGTGAACGGAGTGAAATCGAGGATCTTCAGAGAGAGCGAAACCAGCTCGGTCAGCGTCGTCAGGAAGCCTATAATCAGCGCGTCCAAAATCGGGACTTGAATGACCTTCGATCGGATGCCTACAAAGACTTCCGCGATGCTCAGGGTCGTCAGATGCGTGCCGAAGGACGTGATGCATCCTTGAGGATGCGATATCGGGAGGTTGGAAATGAACTTGCCGAGTCGTGGAGGCGTTCCAAATTCATTTTTGGAGATGGTCGAACTGCCAGGGTGATTCGCAAGGTGGCACCCGTGGCAAACGGAGTCGGGAAAGTGTTGGGCCCAATCGGAATTGGCATGTCGGCGTACAACCTGGCAACGGCCGAAACGGAGGGAGAGGTGGCGCAGTCCGGCCTGGATTTGGCGGCCGATGCCGTCGGATTCATCCCCCACCCCGGGACAATGACGTTCTCACTCTCCTATGGAGCGACCCGAATGGTCGATGATGCAACGGGAGGGGCGATTTCAGGCGTGCCTGCATCTGCGATGCACTGGGTCGATCAATCCATCGCCGGGATTCGACATGACAGGGCCTCCGGGGCCGGGGAAGAGACACCCCCTGCCTACGAGATGACTCTGGGTTGGCAAATTGCCGGATTTTTGGAGAATCGGGGCATCCAACTTTAACCACATTCAATCACACAAGAGACGAGAGAGACATGACCTATTCCATCGAGATTTCACCGGTATCCGTTCGAATGTTGCCCATCGTGCTGAAGCAGATGATCCGACTCATTCGCACTATCAAGCGGGCGCAACTGACCAAGCTGCTTCGGCAGGGGGGCGTACTGGAGAGGGGATTGACAAAGACTGAGGCGACGGAACGGATCCAGGAGCTGAGAAAGATCGGAGTCGAAGGGCGTATGGTTCGCGAAGAGCCGGTTCGACCCGATCCCCCGAACCCGGTACCGGGGGATGATCCGGAGCCGGGAGACAATCCGGTCGACAACCGGGATCCGGTGGGTGGTGATGAGTTGTGGAGGGTACACGGACACGTTCGGGATGCGTCCGGAAAACCGGTCACGGGAGTTCTCGTCCGGCTGTTCGACCGGGATCTTCATTCCGAAGAGTTTCTCGGGGAGGCGGTGACAGGAGAGAAGGGAGATTACCTGATTCAATATCTGCCGGAAGCCTTTGCCAAGGGGGAGTCGGGAGGTCCCGATCTGGTGGTCCGGTTTTACGGGAAGGAGGGGAAGGAGCAATCGGCCACTGTCGTCGATCGCGAGTTGGTCTCCATTGGCAAGGACTCCATTCTGTTTCATGCATCGCCGGTGGAGCATCTGTCGTGGACACTCGATGAGGAGGAGCGCTCCGACTCCCTCTATGAAACCGTAAGTCGGACATTGACGCCGTTGCTTGGGGATCGTTCGGTGTCCGAAGTGGATCTGGATGCGTGCCGCTTTCTGCATCATGAAACCGGTCTTGACCTGTCACACATCGTCTTTTGGGCCGATGATGCCCGGGATTCACAGGAGAGTGGGCTTCCGTCCGGGATCCTCTTTGGCATCGGTATGCAGGGGGTGGGGGTAGAAGAGCAACCCGGGGGACCGGCTCGTTTTACGCTGCCTTCGGTATTCAGGTATCCTGTCGGAGTGTTGGAAGAGGCGTTCCACTCTGCATTGAAAGCCAAACAGATCCCGGCCGAATTGGATGCCGATCGTGACGAGATCCGACGCCGGTTTGGGGAGCTCCACGAGATGTATGGCGATCGCCACCCGGACGTACGGGCAGACAGACTGGAGCGGATGGCCAGCGTGGCCGGGGTGAGTGCAAGCAAGACGAAGAAGATCCGCAAGCGGGTGGTTGACGGGGAAGAGGGGCGTCCGGTTACGGTTCGCTCCCTTTTGGCAGAAGGGGTGATCAACGAGAAGGAGGCGGCCCGAATGTCGGTCTCTCTCGAAGTCAATCGATTGACGGGGTGGAATTCGTCGCTCGCAGAGGCGGCCCTTGCGAGCCGGCCGGCGGGAAAGCGGGTCGAGTCGTTACGGGATCTGGCCCGCCTTTCGAAGAGCGAATGGCGCGACCTGATCGAAGGGTCTCCCGAGGGGGAGGGCGCAGACCCGGAACTGTTGGCGAACGGGATGACCCGTGAGCTCTCTCAACGATTTCCCACAGCCCGATTGCACCAACGAGTGCAGGAACGACTTTCGGATGGCGCAGGGAACGAACGACTCAAACGGATCGGGAAGTTGCTGGATGCTCGTCCCGATCTGGAGCTACAGGAGGTCAACTTCTTTGCCCGGGAGGGGGACGACGGAGCGCTGAACCTCTCCATGATCGAAGAGTCGGACCGACCGGAACTCCGGAAGGAGGCGATGGCGGCTCACCGGGTCCTCCATTTGGCAACGGATCCGGACCAGGCGGAGGCCCTGCTTGAAGCCGGCTATGATACCTCTGCCCGGATTCTGTCGGTACGAGCCGATCAACTGGCCAAGGAGACCGGCCTCTCTGTTTCGGAGGCAAACCGGGTCTATCATCGGGCCGAGTCCCTGGCTCTTGCAGCCCGACAGCTCTCCACACAGATGGCTGTGGATCATCGGCGTGTACGGGCCGAACCGAGAGCGATGGAGGGTTCTCCGGCGCAGGAGGTAGAGTGGAGTCGCCTGGATGGGTACGAAGAGCTCTTCGGGAGGCAGAATTTCTGTTCGTGCAAGCACTGCGCATCCATTTTCGGTCCATTGGCCTATTTCACCGATCTGATGCGGTTTACTGAAAAACATGTCACGAATCCGTGGTTCGGCTCCGGAGTTCCGCAATCGGGAGAGACGCACCATCTGAGAAGCCGGCGTCCGGATCTTTGGGAGCTTCGACTCGACTGTGAATCGGCCACGAATCTGGTGCCAACGTTGACGATCGTCAACGAGGTTTTGATACGGGAAGTGGAGGCTGCCGAGGGCCTGACCTGGAGGGAGCGTAGAACATCGGCATTCCAACGACTCGGGCAAGCAGATTCGTCGTTTCGATTGCCGTTTCATCAGCCGTTGTCGGAGTTGCGGGTCTACCTCGACAAGCGGGGAGTCTCGTTGCAGGAGTGGGTTCATGACCTGGCGCCCGGCTCTTCGCGGGATGTGCAGGAGCAGTTGGGACTCTCTCCGGAAGAGGCTCGGCAGATCCTCGAATCACGGTTGGGTGTGGCAGATTTGAAACGTCTCTTCCGTTTGAATCGCTCGGAGCCTTTGGATCAAATCCCGATGACGGTACTTACGGGTGCGACCGGTCTGAAGAGATCTGTCCTTGAATCGGTCGTGAAGCAAAAGGTTGTGGACCCGGATGGAGATCTGGGAATCGAGCGGCGTCCGATTCCTGGAACAAGCAATCGGTTCGAGGAGGAGCTCGTCGGAGCAAAACCGGCGCACCTGGATCGGATTCACCGTTTTGTGCGATTGATGAACGCAACCGATTGGGCCCCGAATCTACTCTCGGATCTGTTGGTACACGAGGCGTCTGCCCTGATGGACCCCGGGAGTGACCCGGCGGATCGGAAAGTGGCTCTTCGACGTCTCTCCGACATTCACCGATTGGCTCAACGGATTGGCGGGGATCTGGATCTGCTGCGGGAGTTGCGTGGGCGAATTCCGGTTCGGCCCGAAGAGGGTTCATCGGAATCTCTCTTTGATCGTCTTTTCCAGCCGGGGATGACGGCATCGGATCCGGAGCGGTGGAGTCCGGAGGAATCGTTTGTCTGGCAATGGGATGTGGAGCGACGATCGGCCGCATCCGGGGATGGGGAGGCCACGTATCAACGGCTGCTTCGGGCTACGAGGCTTCAAGAGGAGGCGTTTCAGGCCTTGATCTCCCATCTTTTTGTGGAAGAGTCGCAACATACGGGGAGCGTCGGGATCGAGTTGAATACAGACGCCCTCTCCCGGTTGATTCAATGGGCGCGATGGATGCAGACATTTGAGGTGAGTGCGGTCCAGGCTGGCCGGCTGCTCACACTGGTCCGCGTGGAGTCTGGATCCGGTGATGAGGATCCATGGAGAGATCTGGATCGGGCATTGCGACTCGACGCAATGCTCGGGAAGATGAAGGGCTCGATGTCCGAGCTCATGGACCGGTTGTACGAATCGGACGATGAGCCGTCGATGCTCGACTCTCTGTTGGAGATGTGGTCGCTGTCGGAGGCGTCTGTCGCGTTTGTGAAGGAGAATCCCGGGTTGTTTCGCATGGGTGCGTCTCCTCTTCGATCGTTTCCGGTTCTCGCTTCACTTCTGCACTACGCGTTTCGGGCAGGGGAGGAGCGTCGGAACATGCTTCACATGTGTCTGTTGGCGAACGCCGAAGATCCGGTGTTGGCAGCGAGCTGGCTGGAGGGTTCGGAGTCGTTGGCAGAATCGCTTGTCGCCCACTTGCCGTTTTCCACCCCGGAAGGGAGTGAGGCGCCGTTGAGCCGTTCGCTGGAGCGACTGCTCTTCTTGGAACGGGGGGCGTCTGTTGCCCGGAAGTTGGGCGTGAATGGAGCGACGCTTGCCGATCTTCTCTCGGATTCCTACGAGGATCTGGAACGTGCCCGTCAGCGGGTGTTGGCCTCCTTCCGCTCGTCGTTCGAGAGTGAGGAGCGGTTTGAACAGGCGATGCGAACCAGCCGGGACCGGATTCGGGAGGCGCAGCGGGATGCCCTTGTGGAGTGGTTGCTTTCTCGTCCGGAGAATCCGTACCGATCGATTCGCGAAATCTATGACGATCTGTTGATCGATCCACAAGTGGCCGGGTGTATGGACACGTCCCGTGTGGTCCAGGCGACGCAGTCGGTTCAACTCTATCTGCACCGCGTCATGTTGGGACTGGAGGCGACCGGTCAGCAGTCCGAGGGCGGGGAGTCGATGATGCCGACTGCCGAGATGCGTCAGGAGTGGCAGTGGCGCAAGGAGTATCGGGTCTGGGAGGCCAACCGGAAGGTCTTTGTCTATCCGGAGAATTTTCTGGATCCGGATGTTCGGGTAGACAAATCTCCTCTGTTCCAACGAGCCGAGCAGATGCTACTCCAGCAGGAGATTTCACCTGAAACGGTCGAAAACGTCTATCGGGAGTATTTGGAAGATCTTCAAACCCTGACCAGCTTGACGGTGACCTCCGGCTGTTATGACGAGGGTCGGGAGCGTTTCTGGTTTCTGGGACGGGGGAGTGGTCGAAGCGCCCCTTGGTATCTGAGATCGGCACAGTATGTGGGCCCGGCGGCCGGGTGGAAGAGTATCCTCTACGACTCCAAGCGTCCGCTGGACTGGTCGGTATGGGAAGAGGTGGAGTTGAAGATTCCGTCGCGCAGTGTCTCTCCGTTTGTCTGGAAGGATCGTCTGCACCTCTGCTGGCTGGAACGGGAGGAGCGGGCACAGACCGTAGTGGTCGAAGGGACTCCCGAACCGAACGGCACCGAGATCACCCAAAAGTTGCTCGTCGCCTGGCGAAAAGATAGTGGCGGGTGGAGCGACCCGGTCGAGGTGGAGTTGGGGACCTATCATCAGTCTCGCTATGCACGGATGGGTGAGGATGACAAACGTATCCCGTATGCAAATTGGCGGGTCTATCCGGAGATCATCGACTCCAGGCTGCATGTGGAGTATCTGGAGTGGGATGGATTCAATACGGAGACGAAGGTCGTCGAAGTGGATCTCTTTTCTGCAACGGTGGTGAAGAACAGATCGCTCGATTCCTCTCCACTGTGGGGGAGGACCTATTTTCAGGTCTTTGATTACAATGATTCCCGTAATCACTACAAGTTGTTTGGATTCATGAATGAGTATGAGGGGGATCGTCAAATCGAGTTTCCGGGCAGTGTAGGGAATGGTAATGGCCCCATCGCCATTCATAACCGGCTTCCGGAGCCGCATATCTGGCTCACCGATGATATCCGTCGCAATATCTTTCCGTACACCATGGGTGCCGTAAGCGGGACCTACGTTCATGCCATTCACGGCGCTCCGGGAGCATCGCTGCTTCGGATCAAGGATCAGGTGTACTTTTTGGAGCCAAACATAAATCTGCTCTTTATCCTGCCGCTCCCCTATTGGCGAGTGTGGCCCATGACGAACCGGCATGCCGGAGAGATGGGGAGCCGTCTCATGCGGGAGGGGGTTCAGGGCTTTTTGACCGACCGTGAGGAGCTCGTACCCGAGGAGTTTCCACTCTCCCGGCCCAATAATGTGATGCTTCAACTCCAGGAGTCGATGCGAAAGGGAGGGACAGATCGGGCCTATGAACGGGAGTTGTTTCTCCATCTGCCCCGTCTGATCGCCCGTCAACTCTCGGCATCCGGATATTACGAAGAGGCACAAGCTTGGTATCACACGCTCTTTGATCCTACGACGGATCGGGACCCCCCGACTCGACAAGAGATCGAGCAGGGCGTCTCTCCGGCTGCGCACTACTGGACGGATCCGGAGTTGCGGGACTCCCCGCTCTATCCGGAGTCCCTTCCGCTGCAGAATGAAGCTGCCATCGCCATGTATCGAAAACACCCCTTTGAGCCTCACGCCATCGCAGGAATCCGGACACGCGCCTATCAGAAAGCGATCGTGATGGACTATGTGACCAATCTGCTGGATTGGGCCGATTCGCTTTTTGCCCGGGATACGAGGGAGTCGATCAACGAGGCGACGCTTCTCTACAGTCTGGCCTCCCAAGTGTTGGGTCCCCGGCCCGTGGTTCAGGGAGATTGTCCATCGGTCGAACAAGCCGGGCAGCCGGTCACCTACGATGATCTCGAGATCGAAGGGGAGTTTGATGTGGCACTGGAGACACTGGTTCTGCAATCCATGGAGAGCCAACGGATGATGGTAACCCACGGGGGAACGGGAGAAGAGGGGCTGCGGGAAGAGTGGGACGCCGCGGCCGCTGCATCCCTTTCCGGTAATCACCGTACCGTTCAGATGGGAGCCCATCGAATAGAGGGGGGGCTGCAGGCCTTGTCGGCGAAACGCATCATGGAGCGTCTGTCCGGTGAGTTGTCGGCATCGTCCATACTTCCCCATAGTGGAGAGGCGTTCTGCCTTCCCGCCAACGATCAGATGACGGCCGTATGGGACCGGGTCGAGGATCGGCTCTACAAAATTCGAAACTGCATGAATTTGGAGGGTCAGACTCGGTCCCTTGCCCTGTTTGCACCTCCGATCGACCCGGCCATGATGGTTCGGGCAGCCGCAGCCGGTCTGGATCTTCGGGAGATGATCGGTGCAGGACAGGAACGGATTCCCGTCTATCGCTTTTATGCGCTATTGGATCGAGCCCGGCAGGCCACGGCGTCTGTACAGGGATTCGGCTCCAGTCTCTTGTCTGCTCTCGAGAAGAAGGATGCGGAGGAGCTCCGGCAACTCCAGGCGACACATTCCAAAGATCTTCTCGAACTGAATCGGGAGTTGAGAGAGCGGCAGATCGAGATGGATCGGGCCGGACTCGAAGCGCTGGAGAAAGGGAAGGAGATGGCCAAATCCCGACGGGATCACTTTGGTACACTGATCGAGAACGAGTTGTCCAGCTTCGAGAAGTCCCATTTGGCCTCCATGACGCATGCTCAGCTGTTCGAAATGATGGGCAACCACATTCGCACGGCAGCCTCCATTGGCTATGCCGTTCCACAGGTCGGATCTCCCTTCGCCATGACCTATGGCGGGCAGCAGGTGGGTGCCATGATGACGGCGATCGGTGGCGCTTTGGGGAACATGGCCAGTCTCTCCCGTTTTTCGGCGACGATGAGTTCGACGCGAGGTTCGTATCACCGCCGTGAGGAGGGGTGGAAATTTCAGAAGAAGACGGCTCAGGAAGAGATGGATCAGGCAGATATCCGTATCCGGGCAGCCGAAGAACGCATCACAATGGCAGAAAGACAGCTTCGGATTCACGAAGAGTCGGTCAAACAGAGTGACGAGCTCTTTGAGTTCTACCGGTCCAAGTTCTCCAATCTGGGTCTCTATACCTGGCTTGCATCCGAGTTGAGCCGGCTCTATCACGAATCGTTTGAGCTGGCTCTGGAGCTTGCCCGTATGGCCGAGCAGGCCTACCGGTATGAGCGGGGCGGGACGTCTGTCTTTATCGGAGCTGATTTATGGGAGGGATCCAAAAACGGGCTGCTGGCCGGAGAGAGGCTCTCGGTGCAGCTACGGCAGATGGAGAAGGCCTGGATGGATCGCAACGAGCGAACCATGGAGATCGAGCAGACGCTCTCTCTCGGACAGTTTGATCCGTTGGCACTGGCCAATCTACGGGAGAGCGGTGAGGCAGAGTTTGCTCTGCCGGAGGTGCTGTTCGACGTCGTCTATCCGGGACATTTCAATCGGCGAATCAAGTCGGTTCGGCTCACGATCCCCTGCCTTACCGGCCCGTATACCAACGTCAATGCCAAGTTGACCCTGATGGAGAGTCATGTTCGACCTGTGGCCGAACCGGACACAGACGAGGCGTCCGGGTTGGTTCTGCAACCGGTTGCCGGTCGCTCTTCGATCGCTACGAGCAGTGGTCAGTCGGACGGAGGGCAGTTTGAACTCAGTTTCCGGGACGAGCGCTATCTGCCGTTCGAAGGGGCGGGGGCGGTCAGTCGGTGGAAGCTGAACTTTCCGAACGAGTTCCGGTCGTTCGATTACGACACGATCTCGGATGTGCTGATCCATCTTTCCTATACATCGGACGAAGACGAGCTCTACCGGAACGAGATCGAAACCTCTCTCGGAGAACTGCTCAATGCGATGGCAGAAGGGGATGGCTATCCCCGACTGCTCTCGATGAGTGAGCTCCATGCTTCCCGCTGGCAACAGATGCTTCGTTCGGAAGCAGATGACGAGGGACAGATCTCCATGGAGGTTCCAATGAGTGAGCGTTACTTCCCGCCGTTCTTGCGTGGGCGGGAGCTGGAGATGACGGATGTGGCCCTTTTGATCCGGTTCGACGAGCCATGGGCATCTCTGTTGAGCGCGGAATCGTCCGATTTGGATCCTGTTTTTGTCTCGTTTGGTGAATCGGGGGACGGCGCTGTCCGCGCCTCGGCCGAACTGGCACCGGGAGGTCTGGAAGGGTTGCAGACCTCGAATCCGTCGGCTTCTGCCGTGATCGAGGGTGGGGAGCTTACCCTTTCTGCAGAGACACGATGGAGTCTGTCCATCGAGCGGGCTTCACTGGTGGCACTCTGTGAAGCCGTCCTGGAATTGAATGGGGAGGACCCCTCTCGCTTTGGTTCAACCGGACAGATGCTGTCGGAGTTGGTGAAGGATCTTGCTGTCCACCTCCGCGTCCGTGTCTCCACACAGGGTGGGTGATCACGGGATCACAATTCGGTGGGCTCGATCGTGCATGTGACCGGTCTCCGTACCCGGTTACGTTGCTTGTGGAAGGGGTGCGTTCCTGTTTGGATTGGAACCCCTTTTATCTTGCCTTTTATAGCAAAAGGGGCGAATTTTCCGCCCCTTGAACACGATCGAATCATTCCAACGAACCAGACGCACCGAGTATGCCATCACTAACCGAAGCAGCGACCTCCCAGGTAGGGCGTAAAATCCTCTCCGGACTCACCGGTCTACTTCTCGTTTTCTTTGTCATTTTTCACCTGGCCGGAAATCTGGCCATCTTCGGGGATGCGGAAGCCATGAACCGCTACTCGATGAAGCTTCACGATCTCGGCCCGCTTCTCTGGATCGCCCGAATTGGCTTGATTGCAATTTTTGCCATTCATGCATGGGTGGGTCTGTCTATTTGGCTCAAACGACGACGAGCCCGCCCGAACGGCTATCAAGTCTACAGCAGCAAGGGAGGGCCCAGCAAGCAGAGCATGAGCTCCCGAAGCATGGCGTTGACCGGGGTGGTTTTGCTGGTCTTCGTGATTCTTCACGTGAATACCTTTGCGCTGGGGGATCCCGGAACCGTCATGATTGACGGTCGTCAAGCGTATGATTTGAAGACCCTCGTCATTGACACGTTCCAGAGCCCGGTCTATGCCTTCGGCTATACACTGGTGATGATCCTCTTGGGAACTCACCTGAGTCACGGAGTATGGAGTGCTTTTACGTCGCTCACCATGAAGAGCCGCAAACTTTCGCCGGTCGTCTATACAGGGGGAGTGGTGTTGGCCATCCTGTTGGCCGTCGGATTTCTCTTCATTCCACTCTATATCTACTTTACGGGCGGCTGTGGAGATCTGATCAGCGGAGTAAACTGCGGTTGAGGCAGGGGGTTGTAGCGTCGTGCCGCCGGAGGGCGGCATCCGCCGGCCCGCTGGATGGCGCCGGCTTCACATTTTTTCGGTAATCCCAAATCACGGATGTATGAACCTTATTTCGAATGTACCGTCCGGACCCCTCGAGGAGAAGTGGGCCCGACACCTCAAGGATATCAAGCTGGTGGCTCCCAACAACAAACGGAAGCACACCGTCATCGTGGTGGGTACCGGTCTTGCAGGAGCGTCGGCTGCGGCCAGCCTGGCAGAGCTTGGGTACAACGTCAAAACGTTCTGTATTCAGGATTCGGCCAGACGCGCCCACAGTATTGCTGCCCAGGGCGGGATCAATGCCGCCAAGAACTATCCGAATGACGGGGACAGCATTCATCGTCTCTTCTATGACACGATCAAAGGGGGAGATTACCGATCCCGTGAAGCGAACGTTTATCGGTTGGCACAGATCTCCAACGAGATCATTGATCAAGCCGTTGCACAGGGTGTACCGTTTGCCCGCGAGTACAGCGGTCTTTTGGCCAACCGGTCGTTTGGTGGCGCTCAGGTTTCGAGAACGTTTTACGCCCGGGGTCAGACGGGGCAACAGCTTCTTTTGGGGGCGTATCAGGCGATGATGAAGATGGTTCATGCCGGCAAGATCGAGAACCACCCGCGACAGGAGATGCTTGATGTCGTCATCAAGGATGGCAAGGCGAGGGGGATTGTGACACGAAACCTGGTCAGTGGCGAGATCGAGCGGTATTCGGCCGACGCTGTGCTTCTCTGTACAGGTGGGTACGGAAACGTCTTTTATCTCTCGACCAATGCCAAGAATTCCAACGTGACGGCCGCTTGGCGGTGTCACAAACGGGGGGCAACGTTTGCAAATCCCTGTTATGTTCAGATTCACCCGACCTGCATTCCGGTCTCCGGAGATTATCAGTCCAAGCTCACACTCATGAGTGAGAGTCTTCGAAACGATGGCCGGGTCTGGGTTCCGCGCAAGAAGGGAGATTCCCGGAAACCCGGAGAGATTCCGGACGAGGAGCGTTTTTACTATCTGGAGGAGAAGTACCCCAGCTTCGGAAACCTGGTTCCACGTGATGTGGCCTCCCGGAATGCCAAGATTGTGACGGATGAAGGACGAGGCGTGGGGGCGACCGGTAAAGCTGTCTATCTCGATTTTCGGGATGCGATCGAGCGGGATGGCCGGGATGCCATTGAAGCCCGTTACGGGAATCTTTTTGATATGTATGCGAATATTACCGGCGAGAACCCCTACGAAATGCCCATGAAGATCTTCCCGGCGGTTCACTACACCATGGGCGGTCTCTGGGTCGACTACAACTTGATGAGCAACGTCCCGGGCCTCTTTGTGGCCGGCGAGGCAAACTTTTCTGATCACGGAGCGAACCGTCTCGGAGCCAGTGCGCTCATGCAGGGACTGGCCGACGGCTACTTTGTGGCGCCCTTTACGATCGGAAACTATCTCGCCGATGCAGAGTTGGGCGATCTCACAACCAGTGATCCAGCCTTTGACCGAAGTGACGAAGAGGCACAGGCGATCATCGACAAGATTCTTGCCGTCAAGGGAGACAAAACAGTGATCGAATTTCATCGCGAATTGGGACAGATCATGTGGGACAAGGTTGGAATCTCCCGAAACGAGAAGGGCCTCAAAGAGGCGATCAAGGAGATTCGTGCACTGCGCGACGAGTTCTGGCAACGTGTGAAGGTGCCGGGCGGGTCCAACTACTACAACAAAAACCTTGAATTTGCGCTGCGAGTGGCCGATTTCCTGGAGCTGGCCGAGCTGATGGCTGTGGACGCCCTGGAACGGGACGAGTCGTGCGGGTGTCATCTGCGCGATGAGCACCAGACCGATGAAGGCGAGGCCTTGCGAAACGATGACGACTATTCGTATGTCGCCGCGTGGGAGTACAAAGGGGTCAACGGCAAACTGGAGGAGGTTCTTCACAAGGAGGACCTCACCTTCGAATTTGTCGAGCTCAAACAGAGAAGTTACAAATAAGAAGTGTCGTCACAGAACGGTGAACAACCAACACCCAACAGCAAGCGAGTACGATTATGAGCAGTAGCAACATGACCATTCATCTGAAGATCTGGCGCCAGGAGAACGCAGCGGCGAAGGGCCGATTCGAAACCTACACGCTCGATACGGTCAATGAGCACATGTCCTTTCTGGAAATGCTGGATGTACTCAACGAGCAGCTGATCAAAGAGGACAAGGATCCGGTCGAGTTTGATTACGACTGTCGCGAGGGGATCTGTGGGTCCTGTAATATGGTGATCAATGGAGTGGCCCACGGTCCAAAGAAGATGACCCCGGTGTGTCAGCTTCACATGCGAACCTACAGCGACGGAGATACGGTCGTTCTGGAACCGCCGCGTGCCGCTGCATTCCCGGTCATCAAGGATCTGGTCGTGGATCGATCGGCACTGGATCGTATTATTGAATCGGGCGGGTACGTGAGTGTGAAGACCGGTTCGGCTCCGGAAGCGAACTCCATGCCGGTTGAGCAGATGTTGGCCAATCTGGCCTTTGACTATGCGACCTGTATCGGGTGTGGTGCTTGCGTGACCGCTTGCCCCAACTCGTCTGCGTCTCTTTTCACCGGAGCCAAGATCGCTCACCTGAACAAGTATCCGCAAGGGCAGCCGGAACGACAGAATCGTGTGCTTGCCATGGTGGATCAGATGGAGAAGGAAGGTTTTGGCGACTGTTCCAACTTTGCCGAGTGCGAAGCGGTCTGTCCGGTCGGAATTTCAATTGCGGCCATCGCCGAGATGCGTCGTGATTATGTGAAGGCGATCTTCGACTGACGGATTCGCTCGGGATCGGGAGCCCTTCCGGCGATCTGAATCTCTATTGAATACGCAACACAAAAAAGCCTGCAAGCTCTTCGCCTGCAGGCTTTTTTTGTAACGAATGGATGTGCCAAGCCCGGTTCGACCCGTCACCGGTATCACCTTCAGGTGAATCCGGCAAGAGCCATCAGACTCAGATGGTAATCTCCTCTTCACCTACCTTCTTCTCGGCCTCTTGGTCATTGAAGAGCAACAGGAAGAGGGACATCACACCTGCGGCAAAGAGCGCCGGAATCCACCAAAACGATTTCCATTGCTCCAGACTGAGTGTGCTTCCGCCATCGAGGAAGGCGTTGTATGTGATGCCGGCCAGCTGGGCCCCGATGAGCATCCCGACCCCGTAGGTGATCAGAACGATGAGTCCCTGTGCCTGCCCGCGAATCCGGTCGCTGGCTTTCATGTCTACATAGATCTGACCGGTCACGAAGAAGAAATCGTAGCAGATTCCGTGCAGCGCAATTCCTCCGAGAATCATCCAGGTGACGGCGTCCGGTGCACCGATGGCAAAGAGAACGTATCTCAGGACCCAGGCAAACATGCCCACACCGAGCATCCATTTGACGCCCAGACGGACGAAGAAGAAGGGCATGAGAAGCATGAAGAAGAATTCGGACGCCTGACCAATCGTTTGCGTGGCGGCAATATTTTCAAAACCTGCCGATCCCAGGAAGAGCTGCGTGAAGTTGTAATAGGCGGCCAACGGAATGCAGATGAGAAGCGAACTGGCCAGGAAGATGTAGAATGATTTGCTTCCCAATTCTCGGAGGGCGTCCACACCGGCGATGCTTCGGAAGGAGACGGCCTCTCCCTTGGCAGGAGGGGGGGTGTGTGGAAGTGAAAAGCTGTAGAGACCCAACAGCAGGCTGGCTGCCGACGTCAGATAGAGGGGAAGAGCGGTCTCTTCGGGCCGGATGCCTTCGCCCACAAAATTGACCAGTATGAAACTGATGCTGAGTCCGGCCACGATCCACCCAATGGTTCCAAATACGCGGATGATGGGGAACTCCTTCTCCTGATTCTCGATATTGTGAAAAGAGAGTGTGTTCGCCAGACTCATGGTTGGCATGTAACAGAGATTATAGGCCAACAACAGCAGGATGAACGTGGTTGGATTGTCCACGGCCAACGGCGTCAGGAACATGAAGATTCCGCCGAGAATGTGAAGGGTTCCAAGTACCTTCTCGGTTGCAAAATAGCGGTCGGCGATAAGGCCGACAAAGAAAGGAGCGACCATGGCCGCAATCGGATTCACGGTAAAGGGCCAGTGCGTCAGGTCGCCCATGCCGTTGGCGTTCATGTAGAGTGCGATGGCCGAGTACCAGGCGCCCCAAATAAAGAACTCCAGGAACATCATGGCACTAAGTCTCGCCTGCACAAATTTTTGCATGATATCTTCTCCTCTGAATTTCACATTTTTCGTGGCTCATTAATACCAAAATTTGAGCGAACACACAATAGAAATCTCTCCGGTTCTGCTGGATGGCCGGGTGGAAATCTGCTACTTTCCTGTCTGAGTTGCGACGGCCGGTGCAGATTGTCTGTGGCCGTGAAACAGATGAGTGGGGATGACGAAACGGAGTCGAAGCGACAAATTGGGCAACCAGACGGGCGCCGGGGAGGCTGAGGGGGATCTCCCGCTGCAGACCCTGAAGAAGGTGTGGGGATATGACTCGTTTCGTCCGGGTCAGCGGGAGGCGATCGATTCGGTGCTTTCCGGGCGTGATACCGTGGTTATTTTTCCGACCGGTGGCGGGAAGTCGCTCTGTTATCAACTTCCCGCGCTGCTCTTTGAGGGAGTGACGCTTGTGATCTCCCCGTTGGTGGCACTCATGGAGGATCAGGTCGCGCGATTGCAGGAGCAGGGGGTTCGTGCAACCTACATCAACTCGACCCTGCATCCCCGGGAGGTTGAGCAGCGTCTGATCAATGCACGAAACGGGATGTATCGACTGCTCTATCTCTCTCCGGAACGACTCTCGACACTCGTTTGGGAGCAGTCGGCTTCACAAATTCCGGTCTCTCTGGTGGCTGTTGACGAAGCACACTGCATTTCGGAGTGGGGGCATGATTTCCGTCCCGACTACCGGGAGATTCGGCCACGGATACTGGAGACGGTCGGGCCGGTACGCTGGCTCGCTTTGACGGCGACGGCCACACCGGAGGTTCGAAAGGATCTGATTGAATCGCTGGAATTACACGATCCGGGTGTTATCACTCGCGGATTTGAACGTCCGAATCTTCAATGGTGGGTCCGCGAGGTGAAGCAGAAACGTCCGGAGCTGCTTCGAGCTGTCGGCCGTGCGGTCCGACACGGGTCGGGGCTGGTATACGCGGCGACCCGAAAGGAGTGTGAGCGGCTCGCCCGGCTGCTCACGACAGAAGGGGTCCCGGCGGAGGCTTATCACGGAGGGCTGCCTGCTCCGACACGACTCTCGATTCAAGAGCGCTGGACATCGGGGGAGTTACCGGTGGTGGTCGGGACCAACGCGTTCGGCATGGGAATCGACAAGGCAGATTGCCGGTTCGTCATTCATGCCGACTTACCGCTTTCGCTGGAGAACTACTATCAGGAGGCCGGAAGGGCTGGTCGGGACGGGGAGAAGGCGTGGCCGCTCTTGCTTGTTCGGGATGGCGACTGGGAGCGCGCCCGTTCGAGGCTGGACTTCTTCTGGCCACCGTTCAAGGAGCTGGAGACGCTCTATGATGCCGTCTGCGACGAGCTGGAACTGGCTGTGGGGAGCGAACAAGAAGAGCCGGCTCCTGTTTCACTGAAGGGACTCTCCCGGAGGGCGTCCCGAACACCGTCAACGGTACAGACCGGGCTGGACATGCTTGAACGGCTCGGTGTGTTCTCTCGCATGCAGACTCGGGAGCCCCGAATCGGCATTCATTTTCTTCATTCAAGGGAGATTCTCCTGGAGCTGATTCGCAGAAGCGAGGATGAGCGGGGAGAGTGGCTGGATCGATTGCTTCGACTGGCCGGATCGGAGGCGATGGAGCGCCGGGTCTGGCTTTCGCGGGATCGCTTGGCAGATCGGCTTCAGTGCAGCTCGGACGACCTGATTCGACGCTTGGAGGTCTTTGCTCTCGAGGATCGGATCTTGACGATTCATCAGAGCGATCAGGATCCGGTCCTTCGATTGGAGTTGGCGCGACAACGCCACTTGCCGGTAGATAAGAAGCAAGTCGAAGGCGTTCGGTCACGACTTCTGGAGAAGTTGCGTCATGTGAAGGGGTATCTACAGACACAGGGGTGTCGCGAGAAGTATCTGCGTTACTACTTTGGAGAAACCAATGCGACCGATTGCGGGCATTGTGATCGCTGTCTCTCCTCCTCGTAGATCTTCGTCATGAATCAGGAACCTGTTCGGTGCTCGTTGAGGCGCCGCTCTTCGCGGTCGAACCGGACCCGCAGCGAGTCCAGTCGGATGAGTTGTCCGTCAATATCACTTTGATAGTATTGGTGGCTTTTCTGAAACTGTTCTGGACTCACACCGTAGTGGTCAAAAACGAGTTGCCGTAAACTGTCCTCCTGTTCATAGATCTCCCGAAGTTGTACCCACTGCATGGTGAGGTAGAGTTCGGTCGTCAAATCGAGATAGAGAGACTCGTTCAAAACTCCGTCGGGCGGGGAAGATTCCTGCTCGCACGCGAGGAGCGGGAGAGTGATGAGAACGAGTACAAACAGGGATCGGAGGGAGACACTCATTCGGGTCGCTTGGGGTTCAGCGGTCGAAGCGCGACCTCGTTGATGAGCAGATTATCGGGAGTGGTGATCAGATGAAGAGCCGTACGGGCCACATCGTCGGGATGCATCATATTGGGGTGGCGATCGGTCATTCCGCTTTTATCGAAAAATTCAGTATCGATGGATCCGGGATACATGCAGCTCACCTTGATGCCGTCGTAGCGAAGTTCCTTGAAGAGCGCTTCACTGAAACCTCGAACGGCAAATTTACTGGCGTTGTACCCGGAGAGTTCGGGGTTGCCGATGAGTCCGGCGACAGAGGCAATGTTGAGGATATGACAGACGGCCGGATTGGATTTCATGTGGGGGACCAGCTCCCGTGTGAGTGTGAACGTGGCGGTCAAATTGGTATCGATCATCTGGTCCCACTCCTCGTCGGTCTGTTTGTCGACTGCAGACATGTGGGCCAGACCTGCATTGTTGACCAGAATATCGGGTTGCTGCTCGTCGTTGAATGTGCGTGCCACCCAGTCTTTGACCGCCTGTCGATCTGTTATGTCCATCGGGACGGGGATGAATGCTTCACCCAAGGTGTTTTGCAGTTCCTGAAGACGGTCCGTTCGCCGGGCCATTCCGTAGACACGGGTTCCCTCTTGCGTAAGAAAAGAGGCGATACTGCGTCCCAGGCCACTACTGGCTCCGGTCACGATGGCGTTGGCTCCGTTGAGGATCATGGAATCGGAATTTGGTGAATATCTTTTCTTGTCAGTTGTTAAGTTAGTCTGCACTCTCACTGGAATCAACCGATCGGGCATGAACGCAACCGATGACGCACTTTATTATGTCGATGCCGGTCACACGCGCATCAAAACGGTGGTCCGTGCGCATGCAGGGTGGGAGGTGGTGGCCGTTCACACGGCAGCCGAGCCTGAAACGTTTTTCCTTTGGCTCGAATCGATGTTTGAAACGGAGCCGAATCGTCGAGTGGTGATCTGTTCGGTCCTTCCGACCCTGCAGAAACGAGACATTCCCGAGGTGTTCTCCGACAAGGTACATCTCATCTCGGTCTGGGAGATCCCGCGAGAGAGAATTGGCTATCAAACCCCGCAATCGCTGGGGCTGGATCGCTATCTGAGTTGTCTCGGGGCCGTCGGGTTGGGACGCGGGCCGGCCGTCGTGGTGGATGCCGGAACGGCGTGTACAGTAGATTGGATGGAGGAGACCGGACTGTTTCGCGGCGGAGTGATTCTTCCGGGCCTTACCATGGCTTTCGAGTCGTTGGAATCCATTTTTCCGGGCGTTGTGCGCGGGTTCAGGCAACTACCGGATGTCTTTCCCGGACAGAGTACAACCGATTCGCTTCTCTGGGGGACAGGTGGGGCGTGGACGGGATCACTGGATTATTTTTTACGTCGATATGAAACGTCGATGGGGTCGTTTCGACTCTACTTGACGGGTGGGGATGCCGGATGGCTCTCCACACATCTTCCGGAGCCATGGAGTGAGCGCGGGCGTGTACGTCCATGGCTGATGTTTGACGGCATGAAGCGCCATTTGGAGGAGAGCGGTTTCTCTCCGGTCAGCGGCTCTGGTCCCCGGAGGTGAGATTTCGACTCCGGTCATACTCCACTTTGTAGTCTCGTATCGCACGGAAGAGGGCCGAGGCAACAATGGCCTGTCCATAGTCACTGTTCAGAAATTTCGCTTCATCCGGATTGGTCAGGAAACCAAGTTCGACCAGGAGTGCCGGCATGGATGCGTGGTAGAGCACCACGAACTGGGCTTGTTTGACCCCGCGCGAGTGACGTCCGGCACGCGCACGAAATTGGTGTTCCACTTTTTCGGCGATTCGTTCGCTTACGGTTAAATTCCCGGCATTGGCAAGCTCGTAGATAATCAAATCTTCTTCACTCAGCTCTTGCCCGTTTCCATTCTCCAGACGAAGAACGCTGTTCTCCCGTTTCATGACCTCGAGCGCAGATTGCGTGCGGGCCAATCCGAGGAAGTAGACTTCCGAGCCCCGGACATTGGGATTGCGTGGGTAGGAGTTGGCGTGGATGGAGACAAAGAGGTCTCCCTGTGCCCGGTTGGCGATCTGCCCGCGTTCGGCCAGTTCGATGAACCGGTCATTGTCCCGGGTATAGACTACATTCAAATCGGGCAGATGTTCGTTGATGTAGTCTCCCAACTTTTTTGCGACCGTCAGGGTGATTCGTTTTTCATAGATGTTTCCGTGTCCGATACTTCCGGGATCCTTTCCCCCGTGTCCGGCGTCGATGACAACGGTGTCAAATACGAAATTTTCTGATATGCGGTCATACTCTTCGTCCCGGGGGAAGATCTCCGAGAAGTCTGCTTCATGATCGTGGCTGGATTCCGGTTCCCCGTCCGGGGACTCATCCGGGATCCCGGTTGTTGCCGGAGGAGTCGTAACGGGTCCGGGCTGTTGGGTGGATACCGGGGACTCTTCACGTGCCGAGACGATGGGCGAGTCTGCCTCTTCTTGATGCTCTCCCCAGTGGATCGGAGTTCGATCGGCTGTCAGACGCTCTACCCGGTCTCCGTCTCTTCGCGTGAGCGCGAGGATCAGATCCCGTCCATTCTGATCGGGATAGCCCGTTGCTTCATACATGTCGGGCGCCTGAATTTCCAAATCGATCCCGATGCCGTCATTCAGGGGGTGGACGTGCAGATCCCGAATCATCTTTCCGATCGGTGGAAGGGCAAGGGTCTCGATGTCGACGCCACTGCCCCATATCCGGGTCTGAATAAGTTCGGGTGATGATTGATGGATCCGAAACGAGTCTACAGCTGCACTCAAATGGTGTCGAACAACATAGCCGTTTTCGTCTCCGCGTTCGACCATGGAGATTCGCTCGAGGCGGGAGTCACTCGTGGATTGTGCCTGCAGAGGGGAGAATGGAAGAGAGAACAAGAGCAAAATGATCGCCGGCAGGGGGAGCTGCCACGAGAAGGGTTCGCCAGGATAGCGAAGCTCGTTCTGTTTCATGGAGTGTCTGTTCTGTCGATCCTTCGGAATGTCATCAGGGGTCCGGAAGTCTCCTCCCGAACAATACAAGTACGAACCGTCCGCACTCTTATGGCCGGAATGTACCATTTTTTCCTTGCAACTCTCAAGCGTCCGGATGGTTCCCGGATTTGATCCGGACAGGGTTTGAATCGTGGATGGTGGGGAGCCGAACGTTGGCGATCAAGATTCACGGGCCAGAAAGAGAAAAAGGGCCGGAATATTGTGAAGATCCGGAGGCCCGGACTCTTTCCATCGGGCAACAGAACGTGTCTGGAGAAGCTCTTCCGGATGCGTCAGATTGGCGGCAATGCAGAGTTCGGTCTCTGGATGAAGAGACGAAAGCAGGGTCTGGAGAGTACTGTTGTTTCTGAACGGGGTCTCCATGACGATTTGAGTCTGGCTTTGATGCAGGGAGTGATTCTCCAGTTCCCGCAGAACATTGCCGGCAAGGGCCTCTTTTCGGGGCAGGTATCCGTGGAAAGCGAACGACTGTCCATTGAGTCCCGACCCCATGAGTGCCAGAAGGATGGAAGAGGGGCCGGTAAGTGGAACAACCGGGATTCCGCGCTTGTGAGCCATTCGAACCAGACGGGCGCCGGGGTCGGCGACACCGGGAGCTCCGGCTTCCGACAATATGCCGACATCGCCACCTTCAAGAAATTTCAAGAATCCAAACACTTCGTGGTCCGGAGTCTTCCGGTTCAACACGCGGAATTCGGGTTCGTAGGGCTTGAGTGGGTGATCGATCCACTGCAGAAATCCCTGAGCGGTTCGGACATTCTCGACGACGAATCGAGAGAGATTGCGTACCACCTCCAGCGTGTACTCGGGCAGAACAGGGTTCTCTCTCTGTCGGACCAGTGGAGTGGGAATCAGGTAGAGCCGGTTCATTGGTCGGTTCGTTGAATCTTCAATGGACGTTTCGGATGTCTCTTCTGTCGCCGGATCCAGCGCATGACCAGCCAGGAGATCCAGATGGTGACCAGCAAGCCGATTGCCGTGATCGCCAGGTTGACGCGGATCACATTTCGTTGCAGGTCGTAGGTTGCGGTCAGGACGATGGGTCGGAAGGAGTCCGGAAGATAGCGCACCGGTATCAGCTCCGATTCGGTGAGGACCTGAGCCATTTGAACCGAGAGGGAGAGTTGCTCCTCGACCACGCCGTCCGGCGTATCAAACTGAAGAACGATATATCCACTTGTTTGGGCGGCAATCTGTTTTACATCAAAGTCGAGGACACGAGCCATGTAGCTTTCGCCCTGTTCCCACGTGGTGTGGATACCGTTGTAGGTGAGCCATTGGTAGCCGTGCATGGCCACAAAATAGATTGGAAGCAGCCAGACGAGTCGTGCAAGCGTAGTGGTTTTCATGAGGCGACCTGCTGTAGTTGCTGTTGAATATCGGTGACCAGGCGCGGGTCTGCGAGCATCTGTCGATGGAGGTATTGATGCATGTGGTTGCTGGAGAGGTGAAACCAGACAGCAATCTGTAGTTGGTCAAAGAGGGTTACCTGAACAGTGGCAGCTCCGTTTGCCCGGTCGATTCCAAGGTCGAGCCCGCTGAGAAGGCCGATTCGATGGTCGAAGAGCCCGTGATACGCAGAGAGGGTTGCAGGCGAATCTTCCGGCAGGGGGCGTTCCATCCAGTCCAGGACTCGTCGACTGACCTCTTCCGACAGGACCTCCATTCGACTCAAACGGAGGAGCAATGAACCCGTTTCACGCGCCGTACTCTTCGGGTAGAGTGCTAACCGGTCGCGCTGCTCGTAAAAGTCGAGCCCGAGGCGTTGATCATCGATTTGCTGGATCCATCGATCCCGGCGGTTGCCGGAGACGAATGCTTCACTGTTGATCCAGGTCTCTTCTTCAAATAGCTGACGGGATTCACGGCTCCAATAGTCGAAAATTGTGGCCGCGTCAATCCCCTGAACAACGGGAGAGAGCGTAAGCATCAGACCGGAGAAAGGGATCGGGAGATCCGTCTGTTCGAGGCCGAGTTGTTCAAACGTTTGTGCGAGCCTCTCGGCCCCGATCCGGTGAAGAAGATAGTCGTGAATGGCTGGAGAATTGCTGGTTGCCCAGAGGCGGGGGAGGTCCGAAAGAAGGGGGGACAGTCCTTCATTTTCGGCCATTTTTCGGGCAGATTCGATTTCGATGGATCCCCAACCCGGGATTTGATGGGCCCGAATGGCCTCCCAACGGACCGGTTCGTCGGGATCGAGCTCTCCCTCTTCAAAGGCGCTGGCGAGTGCAATCATGGCATGAAAGCCGGTGAGCATCCCCAACGCACGTCGTTCATCGGCTCGATATGCGAGGTCTGCATCGGCTTCTCCACTCTGGTGCCGATAGATTGAGATCCGGTCGGGGTGTTGAGAGATGTAGTCCGTCACCCCCTGCATCGAAAAGGTGAGCTCGACCCACTCATTTCCTTCGGAGAGGGCACTTCTGTTTTCGAAGACCGTATCGAGTGCTCCCTGGTTGAGCCAGTAGACGGTACCGCCAATCAGAAGAGCAGCCAGGAGAAAGGTGGAGACAAACAAGAAAAGTCGTTTCACAAGAGATCGGGTTTATAGGGTGTCAGGCAGAGGGAAGCTGCCGGTAAAAACGGTTCGAGCCGGTCCCTCCAGCGAAATTCTGTCATATTGATCACCGTTGTCACTGAATCGAAAACAGACCTTCAGTACGCCGCCTCTCGCCTCGACCCTGCAGGATTGTTCCCCGTCGTCTCCCCCCTTCAATTGATGCCAGGCCAAAGCCGAGGCGATGGCACCCGTGCCGCAGGCGAGCGTGAGTGCTTCCACTCCTCGTTCGTAGGTTTGAAGGTTTACCTGTTCTGCCCGGTTTCCTGCAATGAAGTTGACATTGGTCCCCTTCGGTGCAAATGCCGGGTGATTGCGCAGGGCGCGTCCCCGTTTGACGAGCTTCTCTTCTTCCTGCAATTGTGCGAGGCGAACCGGAACGACCAGATGTTCGGTGTTGGTGTAGACGCGATAGAGATTTTCGCCATCGACCCGAACCGGTTCCACTCCGGTTTCAAGTGGAAAATCGAGCCGAATGGTCTCGTTGTCCGTGACATGCCCCGTATACTCCTTATCGTGAACCCGGAATCTGACCGGTTCGTCGTACCCCCGCTCCAGGGCAAAGCGGACAAAGCAACGCCCGCCATTGCCGCACATGCCGGCATCGCTTCCGTCCGGGTTCTTGTAATGCATCGTCAGTCCGCCGTCAACCGATTCTTCGAGCAGAATGAGGCCGTCCGACCCGATGCCGAATCGACGATCGCTTACACGACGCGCCAGAGCTGCCCACTCGTCGGGCGACGTTTGCCCGTTTCGGTTGTCAACGACGACAAAGTCGTTACCGGTGGCTTCCATTTTCGTAAAGAGGAGGGATCGGGTCATGATCAGTCTCAGAGTCTGGATGATTCCGGTGTTGATTGGACCAGGGCCGGCAAGTGCTGCCACATCTCCCGATTGGATATCGGGGCATCCTCTCCCCGCAACAAGTAGCCGAACCGAATGGCCAAGGTGGTGAAGAGCAACTTGAACTGTATGTTCTGTGCCAGAAGGGTCTGTGCTTCGTCCAGTTGATGGAAAATCTCTTCGAAACGGGCATCGGGCAGGTTGGCAGTCATATTTTCGAGGGTCTGCTGCTGATCGGGATGGGCGAGCAGACTGGCAGATTGCGTTTCACGCTGGACCAAAATATCACGGATCAGTCGTTGCATGCTCCGGCAGAGCAGCAGCTGTCCTTCCCGGTTTCTCTTGGTGTGCCAATCGCCGATCATCTTGAAGAGTCGGGGGGCATCCTGGGTCCAGCATGCCCGGAAGAATTGAATCTGTTCCTGTTGAATACCACGAACTTCGCCGGAATCCATTGACCGCGCCTCTTCGTAGTTCCCGTAGCTTGACCGTGCCAGGAATCGTGCGCTTTCCGGATCCATTCCGTCGTGGGCGACAAGCCCCTCTTCGATGTCGTCATTGGACAACGACCCCAGTCGAATCTGTTGGCAACGCGAGAGAATGGTGGGCAACAGATGGCCGGGATTGTGTGTTGTGAGAAAGAAGAGGTGGTTCGGCGGCGGCTCTTCGAGCAATTTCAGAAATGCGTTCGCCGATTCCTTGCGGAAGGTATCCACGTCGGTCAACAGGGTAATGACCCATGGCCCTTCGGCCGGTTTGTGATGTGATTTCTTTCGAATCACGGTGTTCATGTACCGGAGTGGGTAGAACGGCCGCAGATTTTTGTCATCCGAGCCGTCCAGTGACGGTCGTTGGCGAAGATCCACGATGGTGTAGGGATCTTCGGACAAGATTTTCCGTCGTTCCGTCAACACCCTGAGGGTCTCGGAATTCGATTTGACAATCGTCGTCGTCAGCGGAATGAACAGATGGATGTCGGGATGGGAATGCCAGGATGACTTTCGGGACGTGGCCTTCCCTCCGAGATCACTCAGATGGTCGATTCCCTGCAACCATTCGGCAAATGCGAGAGCCATGGCGGTGGTTCCCGATCCCTGCGGTCCGCTGAAGAGCCAGGCGTGCGGGACGGTCCCCGAACGGGCTGCCTCCTGGAGATGGAGTCGCACATCGTGCTGTCCGATCAGCCGCCGGTTGCCCAATGCAGGCGGGGCATCGATTGTATGCGATTCGGTTGTGTGGTTCATGTACAGGTTCGGACTACTCGTCCCAGATGAAATCGAACAGCAGGATTCCTGCCGCAATGGTCGCTCCGCCATAGCCGACCAGGGCGCTCAAGTCGTTGAACCACTCCGGGTCGCTATCGCCGGTCAGGGCGATGCGGGTCACACGGGTCAAGATAAGCAACAATGGAACCAAAAGCGGGATGGAGAGGACTGAAAAGATCGCTCCCCTGCGGTCTGCCCGGGCGATCATGGCCGACGTCAGGGTGGTTACGGATGCGAGTCCGGTTGCACCCAGAAGCAGGGTAATCGAGAGGTATCCGGGATGATGGACCGGTTGATTCATCATGAGCAGATAGAGCAGGAACGTGGCGGTCAGAATTCCGAGCAGAAAGAGGATGTTGTAGAGGAGTTTGCCAAGAAAGATGTCTCCGGCCCGTCCGTGAAGTCGAAGCAGGTGCCAGGTTTTCTGTTCGGTTTCGGCAACGAAGGAGCGGGCCATTCCGGCCATGGCGGCAAAGAGAATGATGATCCAGACCAATCCGCTTCGTGCATCGGCCTCGAGTTGGTCTGCTCGAAGGGTGAGCAGGATGAGGAGCAGGGACGATCCGGTAAAGGCGAGAATGGCGTGCACGGCTACTCGTGTACGCAACTCCAGTGCGAGTTCTTTTCGAAAGATGGCCAGAATGGATCGCATGGGCCGGGAGTGTCTCGGTTGGAATGGGTTGGCCCGGCCAGTCGGCAACGAACCTTGAATCGGGTGTGAAGGTACGTATTTTTCTCCTCTTTTGACGGTGGGCCGAAGGGATGACACGTGTTGTGGAATGATCTGTTGAATGAGTGGGTAGTGGCTTCCTATATTGCCGGGACGGCCTTGCGCCTGCGATCTCTTGCGCATGTGATGCTACTGATCTCAAATGGACGCGGACAGATGACCCTTACTTCACTATTGGACGAGAAGACGACGCTGACCGGTCTGGTTGTATCTTCCAAAACCGACTTGCTGAACCGGATGGTGGACCTGCTCGAGTCGAAGGTTTCGGGCGACCAACTGGAGACCATTCGTTCGGCTGTATTGCAACGGGAGGAGATCATGAGTACCGGCGTCGGCAAGGGTCTGGCCATTCCGCACGGGAAGGCGCCCGGACTGGAGGAGAGTTATGCCAGCTTCGCGTTGCTCAAGGAGCCGGTCGATTTTGACTCCATCGACAGAGAGCCGGTCCGGATCGTCTTCATGCTGGTTGGTCCGGAGTCGAAGAACAGCGTACACATCAAACTTTTGAGTCGAATCTCCCGGCTCATGAACAACGACAGCTTCCGAAACCGGTTGCTGGAGTGTACCTCTCCCACCGAGGTGTTGGCCCATTTTGATGCCGATGAGCAGCTCCACCTCTAACCCAGACGGGGCGTCAGGCTCCGTTCGAAGCGAGAACACCGTGTCCGCTACCAACCGTTTGCTCATTACCGACGACGAAGCTTCGATTCGCAATACACTTCGCGAAATTCTGGAGTTTGAAGGGTACCAGGTCGAGGAGGCTTCGGGCGGGGAAGAGGCCCTTGAACGTCTTGAAAAAGGGGGCATTGACCTGATGCTCCTGGATGTCAAGATGCAGGGTATGGATGGGCTGGAGGTGCTTCAAGCCTTGCAGGATCGTGACCAGGTGCTTCCCGTCATTGTCATTTCCGGTCACGGATCCATTGAACTGGCTGTCGAAGCCACCCGCAGGGGAGCTGTCGACTTTTTGGAAAAACCACCGGATCTGAACCGGTTGCTTCTTTCGGTCCGAAATGCAGTCCGCAGCGGCCGACTTCTGCAGGAGAATCGTCAGATGCGTTCGCAGCTTCTCGGCGAGACGACGCTCATTGGTGAGAGTCCGGCGATGAAACGTATTCGGGAGACGGTCAGAAAGGTGGCCCCGAGCCCCGGTCGCGTAATGATTACCGGAGAAAACGGAACCGGGAAGGAGATGGTCGCCCTGCTCATCCACGAGAAGAGTCGGCGAAACGACGGTCCGTTTGTTGCCGTCAACTGCGCAGCCATTCCATCGGAACTTCTCGAGAGTGAACTTTTCGGACATGAAAAGGGTGCGTTTACCGGCGCCGAACACCAGCGGATCGGAAAGTTCGAACAGGCGTCCGGAGGGACTCTGTTTTTGGACGAAATCGGAGACATGACGCTGGAGGCACAGGCAAAGGTGTTGCGTGTGCTTCAGCAGAACCGGTTGACGAGAGTCGGCGGACACGAAGAGATTGTGGTCGATGTCCGGGTTTTGGCCGCTACCAACAAGGAGCTCTCCGAAGAGATTTCGGCCGGTCGATTTCGTGAAGACCTGTTCCATCGACTCAATGTCATACCGATCGAAGTTCCACCACTCAGGGAGCGGAAAGAGGATATCCCCGTGTTGGCACGACATTTCCTGGACAAGCTTGCAAGCGAGGAGATTCTCTACTCGGGGCGGTCATTTACCGATGACGCACTCGAGGCACTCTCAACGCTTCGTTGGAGTGGAAATGTCCGGGAACTGAAGAATGTTGTCGAACGACTCGTCTTGCTCTCTTCAAACGAATCGATCACGGCGGGAGATGTCGAGCAATTTGTCCGGGTCAATCGGGAAACCGAGGAGGCTCTGGAGGGACTGATCGAAAGCAGCACCACGTTTCAGGCGTTCAAGGAGCAGGCCGAACGGCTATTTCTGATTCGCAAGCTCCAGGAGAACGAGTGGAATGTTTCACAGACGGCGGAGGCCATTGATATTCAGCGCAGCCACGTCTACAACAAGATGAAGAAGTACAAAATCGAAAAATGAGCACACAACTGATTGACGGACGGAAGGTCGCCGAAGAGATTCGGCGTCAGGTGAGAGACGATGTTCAAAAGTGGATGGCAGCGGGTAATCGTGCCCCCTTCCTTCAGGTCGTGCAGGTGGGGAATGATCCCGCCTCGTCTGTCTATATCGGAGCAAAAACCAAGGCGTGCAGGGATGTCGGCGTCGAGACCGATACAGCCCGATTGCCCGATACAATCTCGGCGTTGGAGCTCAAAAAACGGATTCGTGAATACAATGAAAGCGACCGGGTAGACGGCATACTGGTCCAACTCCCGCTCCCGGACCATCTCTCGAGTCAGGACGTGATTGAAGCGATCGACCACCGAAAAGATGTGGACGGGTTTCATCCGATGAACGTTGGACGACTGGTCCAGGATCAGCCCACGTTCCGCTCCTGTACGCCGGCCGGAATCGTAGAGCTGCTACGCTACTATAGTCTCCCGGTTAAATCGAAACATGCTGTGGTGGTCGGTGCGAGCAATATTGTCGGTTCCCCGATGGCCATCATGTTCTCGCGCGAGAACAGCACCGGCAAGGCGACGACCACCATCTGTCACAAGTATACGCGGGATTTGACCCAGCATACCATTAGTGCCGATCTGTTGGTGGTAGCGGCTGGTCAGCCCAACCTGATCCGTGGAGAGATGATCAAGGAGGGAGCCGTGGTGATCGATGTGGGAATCAACCGGGTGGCCGATGATTCCAAGAAAGGATATCGCCTGGTGGGAGATTGCCACTTTGAAAGTGTGAGTGAGAAGGCGAGCTGGATCACACCGGTTCCGGGAGGGGTGGGACCGATGACCGTGGCGATGCTTATGAAGAATACACTGTTGGCAGCCAAGCGTTCCATCTATCCCGACTGATTCCGGAGCTTTATCCGGACGTGCTCTTTCGCTTCCCGCCGGTCATGTTTTCCCGGGCCGAGAGTCGGTAACCGATCCACAAAGAGAATCTCTTTGGGACGTTCGGCCGGTGTGAGTTGCCCGGTGATCCGTTCACGGATCGAGTCTGCAAGCTCTTGCATCCCCGTTCTGGCAGATACGTCCTCCAATTCGTTCCAGTCGCTTGTGGGGATGATGGCGGTTTCGTCCGGATCGGGGATGACCAGGGCAACCACACGTTCGCCCCACTCGGAATCTTCGATACCCACCACGAGGGCTTCCCGGATCTCGGGAAGGCTCTCCAGCACCCTTTCGACTCGGGTCGGAAGGACATTCTCTCCACCGGAGAGAATCAAATCGGTTCGTCTGGACAGAATTTCGAGGAGCTGTTCGTCCGGCTGTTCTCCCGGGTGCAGGCGGGCCCAGTCGCCGGTGTTGAACCAGCCATCGGGGTCGAATCGATCCCGCTGAAGGGTGCGGCCTTCCAGGTAGCCCTCGAAGAGTTGGGGTCCACGGATTTGCAGGACACCCTCGCCTTCTCCGGCCCGGGGTGACCCGAATTCATCAAGAATTCGCACTTCATGGGGTGCATGGACTCGCAGAGTGGGTGTAGACGGTGGATGAGGGCCCGGAATGGGAAGTGATCCCGTCATCTTTTCTGCCACCGACTCCGATTCCGACATGGAACGCGTTGTCGCCGGTGCAGTCTCTTCAGAGGCCGTGTGGCAACGTGAAGCGATCTGGCCGACGGTTTCCGTCATACCGTAGGAGGCGATGACCGGTAGTCCGCGTTCGACGGCCCGGTTGAGAAGGGATTCACGAATGGGACCGCCACCGACCAGGATGCCGTGAAACGAGGAGAGTGTCGGGAGTGTACGCTCTCCGAGAAGACGACCGAGTTGCGTGGGCACCATGGAGGCCGCGCGTATTTCGGGATGCGTTCGGAGCGCCTCGGCCAATCCGGAAGGATCCAGGGTACGCGGGAGCAGAACAGCCGATCCGGTGAGCAGCGCGCGAATGGTGACATTCATGCCGCCGGCATGGTGAAGAGGGAGTGGAAGGAGCCATGCGTCTCCGGGGTCCATCGGGGTTTGAGTCTGTGTCCATTCGACAGCGTGGATCCAACTTCGTCGTTTGTGGGGAACGGTTTTCGGGGGGCCGCTGGACCCGGAGGTGAGGAGGGCACCCCACCAGGCATCGGGAGCGCCCAGGAGTTCCGTTGTATCCATTTGTTGCCACTTCTTGCTCTCCGTCCCCGGTTCGTTTGCCCAGGAGAAGATCTTCCGGATCGTGCCGAGCGACGGATTCTCGTGAATGAGTCCGATGGATGGAGCCGCGCCCGGTTCATCGACCAGTGCGCTGTCCCACGGGAGAGTCGCGCTCAGACTCTCCAGTTCGGAGGCCGGCATGGCCGGATCGAGCGGCAAGACCGGTACCCGGGAGATCCAGGCACACGCCAAATGGAGTAGCAACGCCTCCCTGTTCCGGCTTCGAAGTAGAAGGAACGTTCCTGGGCGGTGGGTCTGTCCGGTCCGTGCGATGGCCGAGCTCTGATGCATCAAATCCTGAATTCGGGTCTTCCACACATTCGCGAGGGAGAAGAGGTCCCCGTAACTCCATTGCCGGTTGCCTGTAATCAAGAAGGGACGATCCGGATCGTACGGTTTCGGAACGCTGCGTGTCGGGAAGCTCATTCAGTCAGGTTCAGTCAGGTTCGGTCATGGCCACTCGTCGTGGAAAGGACGTTCCTTTGCATACAAAGTGCAAGAGTTCAGACGATCTCCCGAAGACCCGCTCGATCGAGGAGTCGGGAGGGGAGTGCCCAGTATCGATTCAGAATGTCGGGACGTACCGGACCCTGCTCCTTTTTCGGCAACAATCGAGGGTCTATCAGATCGTGTTGGAAGAGAGATCCGGTATCAAGACCGTGAGCGCAACCGGGCGTGCCCCATTCGCAAGCAGCTCGACGGAGTGTGGTTCGGGCAACGGCCGATTCCAGAGAGCTTGTCCAGATGGTTTGAATCGGGCGGGGAATCTCTCCAATGGTCCGGGAGATCTGCTCGAGATCTCCCAGGATCGTCGCTTTCAGGACATATGTGGTGATGGACTGGCAGCGTACGGCGTTTCGAAGATTCCGGATGGTCGAGAGACTTTCGTCGAGAGCAATCCGGACGGTGGACACCTGCTGCAGTTTTTCGAGGTTGTCCAGTGTCGGGTCCCGAAGAGGTTCCTCACAATAGTCAACTGGCAGGCTGGAGAGTTCGTCGAGCCAGTGTCGTGCGTCGTTCCAAGTCCAGGACTGGTTGGCATCGATTCGCAGTCGAAGGTGCGGGTACTCTCCGGATAGGTTGCGGAGCGTTTCTATTCGGGATGCCGGTTCGCTGTTCAACTTGACCTTGATCGTCGTGTATCCGTCCCGAAGAGCGGTCCGAATGGCCGGGTCCAATGTATCCGGCGATCCAAGACCGACCACACCATTCATCTGCAATAAACAGTCCCGTGATCGATCCTCCGGGTTATCCGTAGGGCGATCGGCTGTTCGGGACTCGCGCAGTTGAAGACGAAGCGCAGAGAGAGCAAAAAGGAGAGATGGCGGGAGTTCTTCCCGGATCGATTCTCTGTCACGGATCCAGTCTGCAAGATGGTGGCGGTGCATGCGGCATGCATCGATGACCTCCTCGAGCCGATCCGGAGAACGCCCGGGAAGAGGGGCGGCTTCGGAAACCCACCCATCCTCGCCATCGACCCATTCGATAAGAAGTCCACTGCGATGTGTCCACTCCTGCCCGGCAGCCCGAAAGGAGGTGTGGAGAGGGCAGCGGTATGTCAGGAGTCGAATCATGGTTGAAGAAGCAGGGCAATGGACAGAAGCAGACCGTACAGGACCATCAACATTCCGGTGCGAGTGAGTGTCTGGTTCAATACCTCCTTCGTTTCATGACACCAGACAATGGTGAGCAGTCGACCTGCAAGGGGTGTGGCGGCCCAGGGGAGAAAAATCCAGGCACTGTAGTCGTATGCCACCCAAAGATGTGGAAGAACCAGCCACGCAGCCAACAACATGAGCGCGTATTCAACTTTCAAGGCGTTCTCACCGAGCAAGACACCGAGTGTCCGTTTTCCGGTCCATCGATCTTGTTCGATATCCCGCAGATTGTTGACGACCAATATGTTGACACAAAGCGTGCCAACCGGTATGGAGAGCCAAACAGCGTGAATCGACCATGCGAGGGTGTTCACGTAATAGGTCCCGTTGACGGCAACAAGACCGAAAAAGAGAAAGACGAAGAGATCCCCCAACCCGTTGTAGCCGAGCGGGAACGGCCCTCCGGTATAGAGAATACCGAACAGGAGTGAGAGCAACCCCAGGATCAGGATCACCCAACCGGCGTGCCAGACCAGCCAGAGTCCGGCCAAAAAGGCGATTCCCATGGTTAGAAGTGTGGCTCGCCACATCGTCCGGGGAGCGACCCATCCGGATGCCGTGGCTCGGGTGAAGCCGATCCGGTCGTCGCGATCGGCCCCTTTTTGATGGTCGAAGTAGTCGTTGGCAAAATTGGTCCCGATTTGAATGAGCAGGGCGCAAAAAAGGGCGACGGCCGATGGCATGGCATGGAATGCACCATGGGTCCATGCGAGGGTGCTTCCTATGACGACCGGTACAATGGCTGCCGGCAGGGTGTGCAGTCGGGCCGCTTTGATCCAGACGGTTCGGCGGTTGGGTCGGACCGGTGCAACGGTAGAGCTGGGCATGGGGCTTGAAGGTGTCTGTTCATCTTGGCTCGGTCGGTTCCGCGATCGGATCGAGACCGATTTCGGGTCCGTTCACGTCCGGTCGGGGGTGAATACGGGAAGATCGCGGAAATCCGTCCGAAAGGGAAACTCCTTAATTTTTTCAGTAAAGAGGGGGTAGAACTGAATTTTATTAAGTGACACGGCTATGAAAGCGCTATCAAAACTAAAAATATTCGGAATCTGTGATACCGTGCCTTTCTTTTTAAGTAGAAACAATGAATGTGATTAAAAATATTTTGTAAGAAATTGGATTGCTCTTATATTTAGAGCGGTTCAACCAGAACAAACCAATACAACGAACCCGACATGGCACAACAACTGACACGACGATACGATCCTCTCTCTGCGGCGAAATCGTGGAACCCTGCAGCGAATGGTGAAGTAAAGAACATGAACATTACCGAGATTTTCGGCGAGAACACATTGACGGTAGACGGGCTGGCCGAGCGCCTTCCCAAGAGCGCTTGGAAGGCTCTGCGTCAGACGATTCAGGAGGGAGCCCGATTGGATATCTCCGTCGCCGATGCCGTGGCTGTCGCCATGAAGGATTGGGCGATCGAGAAAGGAGCCACCCACTTCTCTCACTGGTTTCAACCGATGACCGGTTTTACAGCCGAGAAGCATGACAGTTTTATCACCCCCAACGCCGGTGGCGGAGCCGTTGCCGAGTTTTCCGGAAAGGAGTTGATTCAGGGTGAACCGGATGCTTCCAGCTTTCCGAGCGGTGGATTGAGACAGACGTTTGAAGCACGAGGATATACCGCTTGGGATCCGTCGTCTCCGGTCTTTCTCGTCGACAACCCGAATGGACGCTATTTGGCGATTCCATCGGTTTTTGCTTCCTGGACGGGCGAGGCACTGGATCACAAGATTCCGCTGCTCCGCTCGATTGAAGCGATTGACAAAGAAGCGAAACGAGCGCTGAAGCATTTTGGAGACGAGCCATCGCGTGTGATTTCGACCGTCGGAGCCGAACAGGAATATTTTCTGGTCGATCAGGAGTTTTTCTATCGTCGACCGGATCTGATGACGGCGGGCCGAACCTTGGTGGGTGCGAAGCCACCTCGGGGTCAAGAGCTCGACGATCACTATTTCGGATCCATTCCGGAACGAGTTCTCTCGTTCATGCTGGATGCCGAGCGGGAACTCTACCGACTGGGAATTCCGGTCAAAACGCGCCACAACGAGGTGGCACCGGGTCAGTATGAGATCGCCCCGATTTTCGAGACTTGCAATATCGCGGCCGATCACCAACAACTGCTCATGCTCACACTCAAAAGCATGGCCAGAAAGTATGGATTGGAGTGCATCATGCACGAAAAGCCGTTTGACGGCTTGAACGGAAGCGGAAAACACCTGAACTGGTCCCTTTCGACCAGCGACGGCGTCAATTTGCTGGAACCGGGAGACAACCCGCACAGCAACATGTCGTTTCTCTTCTTTTTTGCAGCCACTCTCCGGGCTGTCTACAAACATCAGGACCTGTTGCGAATCTCTGTAGCCAGTGCCGGGAATGACCACCGACTGGGAGCCAATGAAGCGCCCCCCGCCATTCTGTCTGCCTTTATTGGCGAGCAGCTGGAAGATGTCGTATCCCAGCTTCTGAACGGCGGCCTGAAATCGTCGAAACAGGGTGGGCTTCTGGGACTTGGATCTCCGATTCTTCCCGATATTCCGAAGCATGCCGGAGATCGCAACCGGACGTCGCCGTTTGCCTTTACCGGCAACAAGTTTGAGTTCCGGGCAGCCGGTTCCAATCAGTCGATCTCTTTCCCGACCGTCGTATTGAATACGGCAGTAGCCGAATCGATCGGGGATTTGGTCGATCTTCTCGAGACCGAACTGAAGAAGAACAACGACCTGGAAAGTGCTCTGGCAGCCGTGCTCAAGCAGAGTCTCAAAGAGACACGGGACATCATCTTCAATGGTGACGGATACTCGGATGAGTGGGAAAAAGAGGCGAAAAAGCGAGGCCTCCTGAACCTGAAAACAACGGCCGATGCACTTCCGCATTTGACCGACGAGAAGAATATCGGACTCTTTGACAAGTATGACGTGCTCAACGATCGAGAGGTCCATTCTCGCAAAGAGATCTGGTTGGAGCAGTATATCACAACGCTCAATATCGAGATTGACACGACTGAAGCGATGGCACGGACCATGATCTTTCCTGCAGCTGTTCGCTACGTGGAAGAGTTGGCCCGAGCCGCCCGGGAGACCCGGGATCTTGGCCTGGATGCCAAAGGGAGTGAAGGAATGCTAAAGATCGTCAATGGAGCTCTCAACGATTTGAGTGAATCTCTTGAAACGCTCAGGAAGGTCCAACTCGGCATTCAGTCAGAAGATGCAGTGAGCAAGGCGAAAGAGTATCAGCAGAAGTTGATTCCGGTCTTGACGGATATCCGGAACGCCGTCGACTATCTGGAACGGCATGTTCCGGATGACATCTGGCCGCTGCCGATTTATCGCGAAATGCTCTTCATCAAGTAGCATCGACGATCGTCACGATCCGGGATTACGTGTCAGTATCCCGGCTTGACGGTTCATAACCGGACGTTAGCCGGTCGTGAACAGTGATCATCAACCACACAAAAGCCCCCGAGCTGACGGTTCGGGGGCTTTCTTTGTGTAAAGGAGGGTCAAAGCGATAGCCAGGGAAATCGACTGAAGTCCGGTTTTCGTTTTTCAAGAAATGCGTTTCGACCCTCTTCGGCTTCGTCGGTCATGTAGGCGAGTCGAGTGGCTTCACCGGAGAAGACCTGTTGTCCCACCATTCCGTCATCGACCAGGTTGAAGGCAAATTTGATCATTCGGATCGCGGTCGGACTTTTTCCGAGGATTTCACGTGCCCACTCGATGGCCGTCTCTTCGAGCTCGTCGTGCGGGACAACAGCATTGACCATGCCCATATCCATGGCCTCTCGTGCCGAGTAGCTGCGCCCTAAAAAGAAGATTTCACGGGCTCGCTTCTGACCGATTTGTCGGGCAAGAAGGGCCGAACCGTACCCACCATCAAAACTGGCAACGTCGGCATCGGTCTGCTTGAAGATGGCGTGTTCATTGCTGGCAATTGTGAGATCACAGACGACGTGGAGGCTGTGCCCGCCTCCAACCGCCCATCCGGGAACCACACAAATGACGACCTTGGACATGAAACGGATGATGCGCTGGATGTCCAGAACGTTGAGGCGTGCAACACCGTCCTCTCCCTTGTACCCGCTCTTGTCGCGGACCCGTTGGTCCCCGCCTGAACAGAAGGCGTAGACCCCGTCGTCGGCCGGCCCTTCACCCGTGAGGAGGACGACACCGATAGAGTTGTCTTCTCGCGCATCGACGAGGGCCTCCTGAAGTTCGAACAGGGTGGTGGGTCGAAAAGCGTTCCGCACGTTGGGGCGGTTGAAGGCAATCCGGGCAATACCGGCGCCTTTTCTATAGGTGATATCCGTGTACTCTTTTTCGTAGCTCCAGTCCATGGCATCGGTGGTTTGATCGTGTAAACGTTTGTCGAAAGGTAGCTATTTCTGTCGGAAATGGGTCGAATCGATCCGGGATGACCGAAGAAAATCCAGGATGCGGGAGGCGACCTCATCCGGACGATCGCGATGAACCCGATGTCCGGATCTCTTGACAATGATGTGCATCGCATCGGGGATGTTCCGGGCCATTTTTTTGTGGATCCCGATGAATTTCGAATCCCCCTCCCCGCTCAACAGCAACACCGGAATCTGCAACGACTCCAACGACTCCCACACCGACGGCATCTGCCCCGTTCCGAATCCGAGAAGACTGGCGGCCAGACCCTCCGGAGACCGTGAACAGGAGACCACGGACGAGGGAGTGGACCCGTCGTGATCTTCGCTCTGGAACAGAGGCATCTGTTCCCACTTGTCAAGAAAGCCGGGCAGATCCTGTAGAATCGCACGTGCACGCTCACGGTCAAGCTCCTGCCGTTCTCTTCGGTCTGCCTCGTCTGTGATTCCGGGTGTGCTGCTTTCGAGGATGAGACCGGAAACCAAATCGGGACAGGCACATGCCAGCTGCAGGGCGAGCCGTCCGCCCATGCTGTACCCGTAGAGCCAAACAGGCCCGCACTGCAACCGATCCACCATACTCGAGAGATCTTCAATCTGCGACTCGAGTCGAAAGCCGGAATCCGGCTCGTCCTCCCATCCATTTGGAAGGGGATCTGCACACACGCTCCGGGTCTCTCCATGTCCGGGAAGATCGATCAGAAGCGGATTGCAACGAGAGGAGATTCGCTGTGCAAGGGGCCTCATCGCCTCCCCACAGCCCAAAAACCCGTGAAAAAGGAGCATCCAGGGCAGATCCGGGGTCCGGGAGGCCAGTTCGATGTGCCAGTGGTGGTGAGGTGTAGGTGCGATCATGGGTTCGGTCTCCGGTGTTCGAGCCACGTTTCGCACCGATGACTCCACGCCTGCATGGACCATCGATCTTCGGCATCTGCACGGCATGCGTCACGCGAGAGTCCGTCGATCGTCTGAATGGCGCCGGCCAAGAGATCGGGCCGGTCGGGAGGAACCAGATATCCGGTCTCTCCATCCCGGATGATCTCGGACGGACCGCCGCGTCGATAGGCCAGAACGGGCGTTCCGCAGGCGAGGGCTTCGATAGCCACAATTCCGAACGCCTCCTCCCATTTGGGGGTCATCAATACTGCTTTTGACTCGCCGGTCACACGTTGAAGCTCCTCCATGGACAGGAAACCGTGCCAGCGTTCCGACAGATCGGGCCATTGGCTACAGAGAGTTTCCCAGTATACCGGGTCGTCGACAGGCCCGGCCAACCGGAGAGGCATACCGGCCTGCCCGGCTGCCTCGATCGCTTCGTGGACTCCTTTTTCGGGTGCGATGCGGCCCAACCAGAGAAGACCGGAGCCGGGTGTTGCCCGAAACCGGTATCGGTCCAGATCGAGCCCCAATCCCACGATCTGCATGGCCCGTCGTACAGGATCCGGAAATGTGGCAGCTTGGGTATGCGTGTGACACGCGAGCCGGCCCGGTACCTGCTCCTCGGTTCGGAGCAGCTCGTCATCAAACTCACGATCGAGAGATCCCATCGAAATCAGATGATGGATCGGGGTTGTGAAGCGGGATGTGAGCCGAAGTGGCATCCGGTCGTAGGCAAAGTTGACGATCCGGTACACATGGTCCTGTTCTTTCCAAGCAATGGCGAGCATCTTCTCGAGAGCCGACGCATCGGCCGACGTTTCCGGAAGGTGATCGATGGACGCCAATTGTCGCTCGGCCTGTTCCCGTGACCGGTCCGGATGGTGCTGCGCGGCCACTTGAAGGCTCCCGTCGACGGTCGTGAGCGTGATGGGGTCGCCGTGTTCCCGGTTCCAGGCCTGCAGAGGGTCCGAGAGCCGCGATCCTGCCGGGGCGAGGATCCGGATTCGGTGACCGCGCAGGGCAAATCCTTTCGCCAGAGTTTGAATGGCCACCTCCACACCTCCCCCTCGTCCCGAACCGATCGGGGCGACAGCTGTTGAGAGGAAAAGATAGGGGTGGTTCATGGGTCAAATGTGCGTGCGAAGCTGCATGGAGCTGTCCGGATCGGTGATGCATTCGATCAATTCCGGCCCGTCGAAGGGGGAGGAGAGTATCGATGTGAATGCATCCAGTGTCTCTGCAGAATGTACCGAAATCCCGTGTGCCCGGGCCAATGCCGAGATTCGGGTTGGTTGCGGGGTTTCAAAATGGTCGTGAAAGATCTCCTGATCCAGAGAGGCGATCGGTAATATTCTGAAGATGGTGCCACCCCCATTCTCCAGGACCACAATGCGAAGGGGCAGACGAGTTCCTGCAAGCGAGAGCAGGGCTCCGCTGTCGTGAAGAGCGGCCAGATCTCCGACAAGCAGGGTGACTCGAGCTCCCGAACTGCGGCAGAGACCGATGGCTGACGAGAGAATTCCGTCGATTCCGGCTGCTCCCCGATGGGTTCGGATCGATCCAACCGGAAAGGAAGCCGGACGAACCCGGGCCAGATCGCGAATGGTCATGGAGTTGGAGACCATGAGAAGGTCCTCCGGAGTCAGGGCCTTGCACACGGCCCGAACAGCTGCCGGATCGGTCAGGTCCGGTACACGTGCGAGGATGTTCGACAAGGCGGATTCGGCCTCCCGGTTTGTATCGTCCCACCACCGGGTCCACCTCTTTCGGCCCTCGTGCAGATCTTCCGGAGCCTCCGGATCGTTCAGCAATGCAGCTTGCTCCTCCGTCATTCGAAGCGGTCGGGGAACGATCAGTCGTCGGTCGATTCGGGCCTCGCCCTGCTGCCAGGTATCCCGGGTATGCAGGTGCCAAACGGGGATATCGGTACGATTTTCGAGCCATGATTCGAAATCGAGAAGAGCCCGGCTGTACAGGGTATGACCGGTGCGCAGAATCAAATCCGGAGCGGGTCCGCTGTTCATCACTTCCCGAAGGAGAGGGGCGTATCGTTCCACAGTCCGGACATGGTCGGGAAGCGGAGCTCCCGGTTCGGCCAGAACCGGGAGGCCCGTGAGCTCCTGAAGGTGGGCAACCCACCCTCCAAGGTGACGAAACGGCGCATCGGTACCGGCAACAAGGAGAGGGTGATGAGCAGACCGGATCGACTCGTATAGCTCGGCGGGTATCGCATCGACCGGTTGTCGGGTCCAGATGACGGGAGACGGTTGACCGGCAGATGTGTCCTGTTGGATCTGTGCCTGGTTGGTTTCCCGTTCACGATCCATCTGTCTCCGGTCGGGTTCGAGCGGCTTGCGGAAGGGGAGGTTCAGGTGGACCACACCTCCCGGGTTCAATGCACGGTTGAGGGCTTGCCCGGCGAGCAGGTCGAGTCGCTTCAGACTCGCTTGATCTCCCCGTGGCTCTCCCAGTTCGTGGAAAAAAGTGGTGCGGGAACCGAAAAAGTGAAGTTGGTCAATGGTTTGTGAGCTGCCCGTACCCCGCAGGTGGGGCGGTCGGTCGGCGGTAAGCAGAATCACGGGAATGCCGGCCTGCTCCGCTTCGATGACGGCCGGCAGGTAGTTGGCCAGGGCCGAACCGGAGGTGCAGACCAAGAGTGTCGGAAGCCCGGTTGCGTTCGCCTCTCCAAGCGCCTGAAATGCGGCCGACCGTTCATCCAGAACTGTGGTGCGATCCAATCCCGGGTGCAGCGCCGCAGCCAGGACCAGTGGCGTGGAACGGGAACCGGGGGAGAGGATGGTGCGCCGAACACCATGCTGCCAAAGGCCTCGCAGAAGTCTGGAGCTCCAGTGCAGATTCAGATTGCCCCCCGTGAGCTCACTGCTCATGGGAGCCCACCGGTTTGAGCGCCTCCAGGATGGGGCGGAATTTCATGTTGGTCTCCTCCCATTCGCGGTCGGGGTCGGAGTCTGCGACAATTCCGGAACCAGCGAAAAGACGGGCCGATGGTCCGTCGATGAGTGCACTCCGGATGGCGACACAAAATTCACCGTTTCCATTCAAATCGGACCAGCCGATGGGCCCGCTGTACCACCCACGCCCGAAGGGTTCGAGTCGCGTGAGCGTCTGCAACGCCTCTTTGCGGGGAGTGCCTCCGACGGCGGGTGTCGGGTGGAGGGTTCGTGCCAGATCGTGTACACTCATCTCCCGGTTGGCCTGCGCTGTAATGGGTGTATAGAGATGTTGAACGTTGTGCAGTTTTTTGAGCCGAGGCTGTTTCGGATGATCAATCTCCAGGGTGAACGGGCGAAGTTGGTCGAGAATCTCGCGAACCACGTATTGGTGTTCGGATCTCTCCTTGGGGCTCTTCATCAACGATTGTCCAAGGGCGTCATCTTCACCGGCACTTGCACCGCGAGCCGTACTTCCAGCCAATCCATCGGTATGAATCCGGTTGCGGTTCAAGGAGACCAGCCGTTCGGGAGATGCACCCAGAAAGAGAGGGGAGTCGCCGGAGCGGATCAAAAAGTTGGTGCAGTCGGAGAACTGTTCGCGAAAGTGATAGAGTGCACGGGTTGCCGAGAGCGGGTGATTCGACTCCAGGAGCAGTTGCCGGGAGAGGACCACCTTGTCGTAGTCGCCGTTGCGGATCTGGTCTCGTGCCTCGCGCACCTGCTCTTTCCAGATTCGTTCGTTCGGAGTGGCCGTGCTCTGAATGGATACGGGGCGCCTGACGGTTCGGGTATCGGTCTCCGAATCCTGTTGCTGTTCTCGTTGTGTCCGATAGGAGGTTAGTTCGCGTCGGAACCGGTCAATGATCTCACGAAGTGGATCTTCATTGACCGGCAGCGTGAGTGTAAGCAGATGAAGGGAGCCGATGCGAACGAGCGTGCGACGGGGCATGACAAATCGTGCACTCCCGAATGACGCCCAGGCATGTTCCTGGCTGCGATCGTCAAACGCATAGCCACCCAACAGGAGAGGACGTGCCATGCTGTGCTTGAGTGGCGAAATGGAGAGTGTGTGATCGTTGAGGTCCCGAATCTGCTGTCCGATCGATTCGAATCGGTCTTCGCCCTCTGCCATCAATTCAGCGGCCGTTCCGGTGGCCGCAATGACGGTCTCTTCATCCGGCTTCTCCCAGTAGAACAGATCCTGCGTTCGATCCATCTGCTGCTCGATCCAGATCAGTGGGTCCAGGTCACCGACCGGCGTGGACCAACTGATCCATTTCAAGGCCGGGTCCAGCGGGCCATCCGGAAGGAAATCACGGATTTCGTCCGGCGAAGCGAGAAAAAGTCCCGGTTGGGACGGTTCGAGGCCCCGGAGTCGGGAGGGGGTATCGGGATCGATGGAAGATGCCATATGTGTCGGTTCTACAGTCCGTACAAGCTACTTTCACTTCTTTCAATATAAATTGAAAAGTACGGGAAACCAAGCACAGGAAGGGGGAAGGCAGGTCGGCAGGCGAGGGGCGGATCCGGTGACGGGCGGCACCCGGAGCTCCGGGTGCCCGGACACACAAGAACGGCTACCGGGCGTCGTCGTTGAGTCCGACTTCGTAGGGGTTTTGGATCCCGTATTCGCGAGGATCGTAGCTTGCCAGTTCAAAAAAGTAGTCCCAGGCCATTTGGCTCTTTCCCTGGTCATCGACCCAGTTGGGATGGCTCTGTTTGATCAGGCCGACGACACGTTTGGCGTACTCGATCCGGTCACTCTGCTCGTCGATTCGGGGCAGGGCTTCGATCATCAGATCCAGGTTGAATCCGCAGTCGTAATCTCTCGGTTTTCTCTTCTTCAGGAACATAAGGGGTTTGCTTGGTCGTGGTGGAACGGCGGAAAGGTATGGATTTTTCCCGTGGGTTGGGAGTGTGCCGCCGAACGTGCAGGGAATAATTCGTATATTCTGAAGAACCCCGAACGGAAGATGACGAGGCAGGAGAAGAGATACACATGATCTACGATTCGATTCTGGATACGATTGGAGAGACCCCGTTGGTACGTTTGCGCAAGGTTACCGGTGATCTGCGCCCGACCCTGGCCGTAAAGGTAGAGTATATGAATCCGGGTCAGAGTGTAAAGGACCGCATTGCCGTCAAAATGCTCGATGATGCGGAGCGTGACGGGAAGATTCGTCCGGGAGGGACGATTATCGAGGGTACGTCGGGGAATACCGGTATGGGTCTCGCTCTTGCTGCGGCGGTTCGTGGGTACAACTGCATTTTTACAACGACAGACAAACAGAGTGAATCGAAGCTGGACATGCTTCGCGCATTGGGGGCCCGGGTCGAAGTGTGTCCGACGGATGTGGAACCGGACGATCCCGAAAGCTACTATTCGGTGGCTCGTCGGCTCAGCGAAGAGATTCCCGATTCCTGGTATCCCAATCAGTACGAAAATCTCTCCAATCCACAGGCTCACTACGAGACAACCGGCCCGGAGATCTGGACGCAGACCGACGGCAACGTGACGCATTTTGTAGCCGGCATGGGGACCGGTGGAACCATTAGTGGAGTGACCCGTTATTTGAAAGAACAGAACCCGGATCTGCTCTCCATCGGGGTCGACTCGGTCGGCTCGGTCTTCCGTTCCTACTTTGAGACTGGGACGTTTGACAAGAGTCAGATTCACCCCTACTTGACAGAGGGAATCGGTGAAGATATCATTCCGGGAACGATTGATTTGGACCTGGTAGATCACGTCGAACAGATCGGTGACGCAGACGCATTTTCGATGACTCGTCGTCTGGCCCGGGAGGAGGGGCTTTTTCTGGGTGGATCCTGCGGTGCCGCCGTCGCCGGGGCCATTCGGTACGCCCGGGAGAAGGCACTGGACGCCGATGCGCTTGTGGTGATCCTGCTTCCGGACAGTGGCTCCCGATACGTCTCCAAGATTTTCAATGACGGCTGGATGAGGGAGCACGGCTTTTCAGTCGGGACGTAGGCGGCAGATCTCGAATCAGCCCCGGTAAAAAGATCTTCCAGGCCATCCAGGTGCTATTTTTTGACCGAGAAAAAGAGAACCGTTCCGGCTCCCAGAAAAAGCAGGTGCGGGAGGAGACTTGCCCAGAGTGGATCCATGGCTCCGGATGAACCGAGAGGTTCCATGATTTTGATCAGGGCCAAATAGAGGAAACTGATGGTGAGTCCCGCAGCGATGTAGAATCCCCGTCCCCCTTTGCGCCGTTCGGTCGCCAAAGAGAAGCCGATCAGAGTCACGATCAGTAGCGAGAAGGGATAGGCCATCCGGCCGTATAGTTGAACCAGCGGGAGTTCAATACCTCCTGCTCCGGACCGCTCGATGGAGTCGATATAGTCGAGAGCCTCCTGCCAGGTAAGTTGGAAAATGTCACTGCTTCGTCGGGCCAGATCCCTCGGTTGCAGGTTCAATGTCAGGGAGAGATCCTCGCCGGTGGTGTCACGATACCCTTCTTCGAGCCAGATGCGGTCGGTAAACCGGCCCGCTTTCCAAACCTGCAGCGAGTCTACCCAGTCGATCCGGTTGGCAGACAGCACACGTTGTATCCGATTCCCCTCGTCAAAATCCGTGAGAATCATCCGGTATCCGGTGGCCGACTGGGCACTGTAGTGTCCCACCTGGAAAATACGGCCGGGGGCTTCCTGTCGGAAGACTTTTCCACGATCGATATAATCGCTTTGCCCGTTGAGATACTCTTGTTCAAAAGCGATCCGGTCCTGGTTTGCCTGCGGGATGATTTCTGAATCCAGCCAGGCGACAACTCCGGCCAAAAGTCCGGCGAACAGCATGTATGGAAGAGCCAGACGATAGAGGCTGATCCCGGCTGCTTTGATGGCTGTGATCTCCAGACGTTCACTCATCTGCCCAGCCAGGAAGAGACAGGCGACAAACACGGCGATCGGGCTGACAAGCCGGACCATTTCGGGAATATAGTTTCGGTAGTACTCTTGCCAAATCTGTGCAAGCGATGCCCCTGCATCGGCGAAATTGTCACTGTTCTCCGAAAAGTCGATCAGGATGAAGATGGCGATCAGAACACCGACCACGAAGAACGTGATCGTCAACAGTCGCATCATGATGTATCGATCGAGTCGTTTCACGGGGTATGGACCTCTTGACCAGGATTCGGAAGGTGTGTCCAGGGGAGCCATCGTCGCCAGCGCCCTTCGCTGCTCACCCGGAGTGTGAGGGCTGCACCGGCCAGGGCCATCAGGATGTTGATTCCCCACATGCCCGCCCACGGTGGAATCACCAGGCGATCTGCCCATTTTTCGCCCTGAATGATTGCCAAAAAGTAGAGGGTAAGCAGCGTGGCACTGATCAATGCTGCGACACCGATGTTCCCTTTGCGGGTGAGCATCCCGATGGGAGCTCCCAGGAAAACGAAGAGGATACAGGCAAACGGGATGGAAAACTTCTTGTGTACTTCGACCAGATACTCGGCCATGCGTTGGTCCCGCCAGCGCAGATTCTGTTGCAGGTTTTCCATTTCACTCCTCCAGCTTCCGATATTCGCAACGGCCTGAGAAGCAATGCGTGCCTTGAGTTCGTCACTTTCGATGGTGTTCAGTATTCGGTAACGGGACGTGTAGCTGTTCTCTGCACCCTCGACGGCAATGACCTGTCCCATTCCTGCCGAACCGGTGTCGTTCACCGATCGTTCTTCCGTGAGTTGATTGCCGGTTCGGGTCAGGTAGGTCTCCAACTCCCGTTCCTTCTCCATGCGCAGGGTATCGACCACGGCCAGCATGGCTCTGGAACTCATGGTCCGATCATTACGGTTGCGTTGTTCGGGATTGGTGCGTGAGAAGGAGAGTTCCGAGAGGTCAAAACTGATCCGGTGGCGCTCGAAACGGAAGCGTTCGACGCGGTCCGGGTTGGGGGCACTTCCGGGGGGATACTGCAACAGGTGCCCATCTTCGAGCCAGAGGGTAAGAATTGCCGGATTCGGGCTCTCCAGCCAGCCGGTCCGGGCTTGAATGGTGGCGCGCCCCCGTTCTCCTTCCTCTTCCCGAAAAAGAGTGATGTTCCGGAGGGTGTCGCTGTCATGATCGATTTGGTCGACCAAAAAGGTGTTTCCCTCGATTCCGGTATAGAACGTGCCCGGTTCCAGATCGAATGCGGGTTTCTGCATTCGAATGTCGATGAACAGTGAGCGTGCGCGGTGATTGGATTCGGGCAGAATGTTGTTTGAAAAATAGGAGAGCCCGAGAAAGAGCAGCAGAGCGACCACCATGACCGGGGTCATCAGACGAATCGGGTTTACGCCGGCTGCTTTGACGGCTGATAATTCGTTCCATTCCGAGAAGCGACCGAAGGCGATGAGCGAAGCGACCAGTACCGACATCGGGACGGCGAGGACTACCATGTAGGCGAGGTTGGTCAGGATCAATTCAATGACGATTCCAAGTGCCAACCCCTTGCCCACCAGCTTGTCGATGTGCAGAATCAGAAACTGCATGAGCAGGATAAACATCACTGTAAAGAAACAGAAGAGGAACGGGCCGAGGTGGCCTTTGAGAATCTCCTGTTGTAGTCTTGTCAGTCGCATGAGTTCCTGCCGTTGGATTGCATCCCGATCGCTCTCTGCCGTTGGGCAGAGGGGACGACCTTTTAACAAAGATAAGAATATTATATTATGGCTTCCTGTGATGAACCTGCAACCTTGCGGCTCGCAGGTGACCATTCGAATTCATTTCCTGCCGGGGCGGAGCGCTCCGGAGGGGTCACACGCGATTGAACAGCCGGAGTGGGTAAGCGGACGAGGTGCCTATCGGATAGATCGCTACGATTCAAGCAATAACCGGAGTCCGGCTTCAGGCCGCTCGCGGATCAGAGTGAACGTTGACCGAGAATTTAACCGGGTGTCGATCATTCACAATCGGTTCATCATAGTATGGGTGTGTCTGCTCGCATTTTCGGGCGGAATCGTTCCGTCCGTGCTTTTAGCACAGGAGAGGGAGGAGACTCCCGCCGAACAGAGCGATTCGGAGGAATCGCACGAAGCCGGAGTGCTTCCGGACTCTCTTCGGCTGGACCCCGACATCTCTTCTGCGTTTCGAATGCCGTGGCGCGGATCATGGGCCGCCCGCCCGTTTCTTCGAACCTATCCCCGTCTCTACTATATCTCCCTTCCGGGTGAACAGGTCGAAGTGGAGAGGTTGCCGGGTGGAGATTATTTGGCAAGGCAGCGGTTTTTCGATACGCCGGTTGGTGTGGCCGGTCTCTACCGGTTCGACGAGTACCTGCGCGCAAGTCGTTCGAATGATATTCGGGAGAACTGGCAGGAGCTTGTTCGACAACCGGCAACCGGTGAACCCGGACGTGGATCACTACTGGATGTTCGCTTGTCCATACCCGGGGGTCGGGAATCGACGTTTACATCGATTTTTGGCCGACCGGAGGTCAATCTTCGTGTCAACGGGATGGCGCAGATGAATGCAGGCGCCACGATCCAACAAACAGCCGACCCGTCCCTTCCACCCGACCAACAGACACGAATCGATCCCCGGTTCGGCCAGAATCTTCAGCTCAATATCCAGGGAACGGTCGGGGACAAATTGACCATCCGGACCGACTGGGACACCGAGCGGACATTCGACTACCAGAATCTGTTTCAAATTACCTACGAGGGGTATGAAGACGAGATCCTGCAGCGGGTCGAGATGGGGAATGTCTCCATGCAGACCGGGAACTCTCTCATTCGCGGCTCGGGGTCCCTTTTCGGAATCCTGTCGGAAGCGCAATTCGGCTCTCTCCGGGTCATGTCTGTTCTCTCCCAACAGAAGGGAGAAAATCAGGTGCAGACCATTACCGGTGGAGCCCAGGACAGGCCGGTGCGGTTGCAACCCGCCGATTACGAGGACAATCGGCACTTTTTTCTGGATTTTTATACGCGTCAGGAGTTTGAGCAGAGCATGTCCAATCCGCAGCAGCGAATTCAGACCCTCCGTCTGGCCGAAGTTCAGGTCTGGGTGATGAGTGAGCAGGTTCAGACCGAGGAGGGGTCCCGTCGAGCCGTTGCATTGAGCGATTTGGGCGTCGTCGAACAACCGGGTAGCGGGTATGGCCCACCGGACAACGAGCTGGATCGGTTCGGCGACGAGGATCTCTCGCGCCTTCGGGATCCGGAACAGGGGGTGTCGGCATCCGACATCGGGTTGGACGATCCACGTGATCTGGAGGAGGGCTATTTCCGGCTTCTCCGCGAGGGCGAGGAGTACACGGTGGATCGGGTGAGCGGGTTTGTGTCGTTGCGTCGGGAGCTGCAATCCCGGGAGGTGCTGGCCGTTTCGTATATCTACCAGGATCCGGCTGGCGAGCCCGTGACGGTCGGCGAGATGGCACAAGGAGGCAGCGAACGGCTTGTTTTGAAATTGATACGGCCACAGAATCTTTCGACCGATCACAAACTTTTTCCGCTTGTCATGCGGAATGTCTATTCACTGGGAGCAACGAATCTTACGCAGGATAATATTGACCTGGAGCTGCTCTATACAGAGGAGAATGTTTCCAGGGACCGACTAACCGGTCGGCCGACTACTTTGCTGCAGGATCTCGGTCTGGATCGGGTCGACAGTCGTGGCGGGGTTCAACCGGACAATCAGGTGGATTTGAATACCGGGACGCTGGATGCCTTGACCGGTCGGGTGATTTTTCCCTGGCTCGAGCCATTCGGTTCGCGCATGGAAGAACTGCTTCTCGAGTCGGGGGCGACCAGTGGGGATATCGAACGGGTTGTCTATCCCGAGCTCTACAGTGAACAGAAACGAAATGCGGAACGTGCGTCACAGAACAGCTATTTCCGGATTTCGGGCAATGTCCGGGGAGGCGTGCAGCAGAACTTTACACTCGATTTTGCACTCGTCGAGGGATCGGTTCGTGTCTATGCCAACGGTATGCAGCTTCAGGAGGGGGTCGATTATCAGGTCGACTACAGCTTCGGAAGTATTACCATTCTCAACGACCGGTATATGGCTCCGGGTCAGGAGATCCGGATCGAGTACGAGAATCAGGCGCTCACGGCGATTGAACAGAAGACCTTTACCGGGTTACGGGCCGAATACAGTTTCAGCGACGAGATCTATCTGGGAGGCACCTGGTTCCGCTACAGCGAGCGACCGCTGGATGACAAGATCCGGATCGGTGACGAGCCGATCAGCAATATGATGTTCGGCCTGGATACGGCACTGGATCATGAGCTGCCATTTTTGAGCGATGCGATCGATGCGCTTCCGTTGATCGAAACCCGGGCACCCTCACGGTGGACACTGACCGGGGAGTTTGCCCATTTGATGCCGGGGGTGTCCGAGACGCGGGCGGTGCGCCGGGCGATCGAGAATAACGAGCTCTATCCGGACGAAGAACAGGGGGTCTCGTTTGTGGATGATTTCGAGGGGTCGAGTATCAAGATCAACCTGCTGAACCCCATGCGATGGAATCTGTCGGCAGCTCCGGCCGTCATCCCCGGCATGGAAGGGGATGCAATCTATTTCGAGGATCCGATTCCGGCTCCGGCCACCTCTCCACTCGATCTACAGGCCGAACGAAACGATCTGCGGGGTCATTTTGCGTGGTACACCATCCCGAGAAACATCGCATCCATTCTGGACGGGGTGGAGTTTACCCCGGAGAGCCGGCCTGTTCGCGTGCAGGATCTGTTTCCGGGTCGACAGACGTACAATCCACAGGAGGAGATTATCCCGACGCTGGATCTCTTTTTCGACCCTCGCTCCCGGGGACAGTACAACTACAATATGGATCTGCGAACACTGCTCGAAGAGGAACCGGAGAGAACCTGGGGAGGCATGACAGCCGTTTTGCCGTCCGGGCAGGAAGATTTCAGTCAGAACAATATCGAATTTCTGGAGTTTTGGGTTCAACCCGTCCTTCCGAACGGACAGACGGCTCCTGCGTCCATGCTGGACGCGTATGACGGGAAACTCTATGTGGATGTGGGAACCGTCTCCGAGGATGTCATTCCCAACGCGAAGGTGAATAGCGAGGATGGTCTGGCGACCAACACCGATCTGTTGATGCTGGATCGTCCCTCCGGTCCCCGATCGATTCTCCCGTCCAATCCACCTCCACCGGTGGGGCAGTTTTCGGTTGACAACCGGGAGTTGGAAGATGTGGGCCTGGACGGCCTCGCCTCGGTCGGTGGAGTGAACGGATGGAGCGAGCAGACGATCTTTACGAGCTTTATCGATCAGATGCGGGTGCAGTTCGGGGAAGGGAGTGAGGAGTTTGAGTCCATTCTGGTGGATCCGTCCAACGACGGGTACCGATTTTACGGCGAGTCGGATCTTCAGGATCTACCGTTGCACGAGCGGTTTCATCGAATGATGGGTTTTTATGACGGAAACACGCCTCTTGACCAGGGAGAGACACGTGCCGTGACCAATCGACCCAACACGGAGGGGTTGGTGAACCCTTCGCGTGTAGAGTTGAACAACGCCTATTTTCAATACGAATTGGCACTGAACCCGGCCCGTTTCGAGTCGGAACGGATTACCGATCGGGTAGAGGGTTCCCGTCCGGAGGATCGCTGGTATCAGGTACGGATTCCGCTCGAGGAGTTTGCCCGAAAGGTGGGTGACATTGAGGATTTTCAGAACATCACGTACGTGCGTGTGTGGCTCAGTGGATACGAACATCCATTCACACTCCGTTTCGCATCGTTGGAGTTTACCGGGAGCCAGTGGCAGAAGGACGAGGAGCGAAATCTGGAGCGTGATCCGGGAGCCTCCCTGCAGGTCTCCACGGTAAACATCGAGGAGAACTCCAACCGGCGCCCGGTTCCGTACCGACAACCGAGAGGGGGGATCCGTGCTCAAAACAGGGGGTCCCAGCTTCAAAGCCTGCAGAATGAGCAGTCGATGCTTTTGCAGGTGAATGGATTGGGGCCGGAGAGCCTCCAGATGATTCGGCGCACCTTTCCGGGCGGAATGAACATGCTTCACTACTCCAATTTGCGGATGTTTGTGCATGGTGAAGGGTTCGAGGAGCGGGGAGATGCCGAATTGGTGGTTCGGATGGGTCACGACCTGGAAAACGCCTATTACGAGTATCGTCAACCGGTCACACCGACCGACCTGAACTTTCCGTGGCAATCCTACGATCCGGCCGACAATGCCCGACTGGAAGAGGAGGCGCGTCGGGTATGGCTCTATTCGGAGAATTCGATGAACATTCTCCTGGAGGCGTTCAACCAGCTCAAACAACTGCGGGACCAGGATTCACAAGGGAACCCCGGGGAGGTGTATGAGCGAAGTGATCTGCTGGAGGACGCCGTTCCGGGCGCCGTGATCGCTGTTCGGGGGAACCCGTCACTGGACCGGGTCTCGGAGATCGGGTTGGGGATACGGAATCCCTACTCGCTGGATCGTCCGAACGGACCGGGCCGTCCGGTGTTGAACGGCCAGTTTTGGCTCAATGAGCTACGCGTCTCGGGCTTTGACAACCGTTCCGGTTGGGCGGCGAATGCCCGAACCTCGCTGGAGCTGGCAGATGTGGCCACGATTCACTCCGGGTTGAACCGGCAGACGGACGGTTTTGGTGCCCTGAACTCCCGCCTCGGAGACCGTCGAATGTCGGATCAGACGTCTTGGGATGTGAACTCGACGCTTCTGCTGCACCGGTTTCTGCCCGAGCGCTATGGTTGGTCCATTCCGCTGAACCTTTCGACCCGCCGATCGGTTCTGACTCCGCGATACCTGCCCGATGAGGGGGATATTCGACTGGCCGATTACAAACAGGCGATCCGAAACCGGGAGGAGTTGAGCGAGGAGATTCAGAATACCCTGATCCGGCAGAAGATTCAGGAGATTCAGACCTACAATGACCACTGGTCGGTTCAACTCTCCAATTTGAGCAAACGCGGGTCGGAAAGCCGGTTTCTTCACTATACACTGGACCGGATGACGTTCAGTTATATCTACAATCAGGGTCACGGACGCAACCCGCAATACCGGTTTTTGGACAACTGGAATTTGAACAGTTCTCTTCGGTATCAGCATACGGTTCGGAATCAGCGCTATGTGGCTCCGTTCCGTTTTTTGGAATCCATTCCGATTCTGACCTACCTGTCCGACAGCGAGATCGGTCTGCTTCCCACACAGTTCAGCTCTTCGATCCGGCTCTCGCGAAGCTACGAAGAGCGTCGTCGACGGGACCGGGCAGGCGAAGGGGAGCCATTGCAGCAGACCCATTCGTTCTCTTACCAGACCGATTTGGGGGTGAGATACAACCTTTTCCGATCCCTGCAGCTCGGATTTCAGAATCAAGCCATCTTCGATTTGACCGGAATCTCGCAGATGGATCGTACCGGAGCAGGGATAGACAGCACGGCGTTCCGAATGCGTTCTACATTTCGGGTGCTCGAAGACCTGTTGACCGACCAACAGGTCCAGCCTCGCCAACAGACCTATCAGGAGTCCTACAATGGGGGTTGGCAACCGGGTTTGAGCCACATTCCGGCTCTCTCCTGGACCAGTTATTCGCTTCGTTACAATGGAGGATTCCGGTGGGAGAATTCACCGATCGCTTCCAATCTGGGATCCCGACTCGGGAACTCGTTTCGACTGGATCACACTCTTCGGTTCGACCTGCAGCAGCTTTTGCAGCGCTGGGGATGGCTTCAGGGGGTTCGGGAACAGTCTCGCGAGCCGTTGACCGATGACCCGGAACGGGTAGCGGCCGAGAGGGTCGAACGGATTGCCCAACGAATGCTTTTGGGGGTGTTCAGTCTGCAGTCCGTCGAGGTGGGCTACAGTGATTCGCGGACCGGTTCACAAGCCGGGTTTTCAGGAGGCTCGGGATTTTTCGAACAGTTCGGGAGTTCGTCACAAGCCTCTCCGTCTCTTCTCTACCGAATCGGGTACCGGGAATCCATCTCGCCGGACCGGTTGATCGACGGGACGGATCAGTCATCCGTGATCCAGATTCCGGCCAACAATACCTGGGCCGACCACTGGACGGTTCGAACGCTCTTCTCGCCACTCCCCAATGTCAGTCTGGAGCTGAATTGGGAGATCATCTGGGATGAACGGGCCAGCCGTACGACCACACTGGATCCATTGGGGGAGAACCGATCGGTGGAAGGAGCATCCGGTAATTCCGGATCGAGTGTCTGGGCATTCGGCAGCGGGTATCGGGATCTCTTTGAACGTCAACTCCAGACGGCTTTCGACGGTATGGAAGCCGATTCCGATACCTTGCAGGCGAGCGGAGGCCGAAGGGTTCTCAACCGGATGACCCTGCAGGAAGATGTGCGTGCCTCCTGGCTGAACGGTGGGGGATCGGTGATCGGCAAGCGGAACTTTACACCGCTCCCGATGCCCGGTTGGCGGATTAACTGGACCGGAATCGAGAATTTGATCCCGATACTGGGGAACTGGATGGAACGTGCGACCTTGACCCACGGGTATCAGGGGAACTATCGCATGGGTTGGAACTTCAACAGCCAGGCCGGGGAGTTTCCAACCCGACGGCTCGGATCGTATCTGATCGAGGATGTGCGGCCGGAGATCGAACCCAATTCATTGAACATCGAGCATCGGTTCTCGCCACTGGTCCAGTTATCGGTGATCTGGAGCCAGGTCTTCCGGATGCAGGTGGGGTACGAATTGAACAAGCTGACCAGCATGGCACTCTCCAATGTTCATGTGACCGAACGCATCTCCCGGGGTGTAACCAGCTCGTTTACCTATACGTTCCGGAATGTGAACCTGCCGTTCATTCGTCCGTTGAACAACAATCTGGATCTTACCCTTTCGGGAAACCTTGTGGAGGACTCCGAACAGCGGTTCATGCTGGAAGCCGATTTGGCGAATGCGTTGAACGAGCCACCGGAGGTCATCAACCGGGATCCGAACACCTATCGAATTCATCCGCGTCCACCAACCGGACAGACGCGGATTCACGCATCGGCCGTTGTGGGATACCGTTTCTCCACAACGTTTCAGGCCAATTTCGAGTATGCGTTCAGCCATACACTCCCACGATCGTCCCAGACGTTCCGGCGGACCCTGCACGATTTTCGCTTTTCACTTCGTATCAATTTCCGGTCGGTCTGACGCAAACAGGAAACCCATCCTGTTTGCAGACGGAAAACAGATGACTGGGGATTCGGGTCGACCCTCTTGTGGGTCACCGTCGTTCGTACGGGATACGACGTAATGATGAGAGTCACTGTTTTCGAAGACGTTTCCGGAGCGGGAGCAGGAGTGCAAGGCCCGAGACAAGGAGCAAGAGATGGTTGAATCGGTCACCCATCCGGCTGTAGAGACTGGGTTTGTTGCTTGCGTGGATGTCGTGGACGAATCCGGTTCGCTCCCAATAGCCGGTTTTTCGATGTACGGACCCGTCCGGAGCGATGATCCCCGAAATTCCGTTGTTGGCACTTCGAACGACCCACTGACGCTGTTCGATGGCCCGAAGGCGGGCATAGGCGAAGTGTTGGGTATGTCCGGAGGTATTGCCCCACCATCCATCATTGGTGATGATGGTCAGAAATCCCGGCCCGCTTCCGGTAAATTGATTGACCCACCCCGGAAAAACGGAATCATAGCAGATGAGCGCAGGGGTCGTGGCGTGACCGACCGGAAACAGGGTGGCATCGGTCCCCTTTCCGTATCCACTGATTTCCCCCCAGGGGATCCACTCTCCGACATCGAATTTGCGAAGGGTTTTGGCAAAGGGGAGTCGCTCGACAATGGGGACAAGACGCCCCTTTTTGTAGATATCGGGAGTGGTATGTCCGGGTGTGTAGTAGAGAGCGCTGTTGAAGACGTTGTAAGGAGTGCCCTGTGAGGTGTTGCGGTGGATCATCGGGGCCGGTGTCTCCTCGTCGTAATATTCAAGATACCCGGAACCGGTGATCAGGCGACTTTCCCATTCGCGAAGAGAGTCTGTGAGGACCCTGTTGTAGGCATTTCGGGCCGGCAGGGAACGGTCAATTGCGTTTTCCGGCCAGACGATGAGTTCGGTCTGTCTGGTTCGGGTTTGAGACGTGAGTTCCAGCAGTTTTTGAACGACTTGATCGGTGGATACGTACCCGCCGTTGGGCAGGTAGGAGTCGTGGTTGGGCTGGACGACCGCTACCTCCATTGGGGGACCCTCGTCAGGTTCCCACTGCCAGGAGGCCACGGCAGAGAGAAGCGGGGAGCTTGTGAACAGGAGGAGGGCGACGGCAAGATCCCGACGCGTTCGGGTACGAAGGCTCTGTTCAAAAAGCAGAGCCGAGGCGACCACCCAAACCGAGAGGATTGAATACCCCGTCCATGAAATATGTTGGGTGAGTAGTGGCAGGTTGGCCCATCCGTTGCCCAGCGTGAGCCAGGGCCAGGCGAGGTCCCACTGGTGGTGCAGGAACTCGTAGGAGGCCCAAAGGGATCCAGCGAGCAGCGCCTGGATCAGGGGCGGAATCTTGAGTTCAAGGAGTCGCCGGATGGCCCAAAGCGGCAACAACATGAGCAGGCCGTTGGCCAGGATGGCGGTGATCCCTCCCCAAAACGTCGCCATCATGAGCCAGTAGGTGGTTCCAAGATTCCAGATCCAGAAAGCCGGCAAGGCTCGAATCAGGGCCGTTCGATCGTCTGGAGCCTCCCGGATCAATTGAAAAAGAAGGACAAATGCGGCGATCTGAAGGACGGGTAGATCGAACGGTGGCCATGCGAGGACGAGCAGGAGTCCGGCGATGCAGGAGAGGGTCCGGGGTGATTGAAGTAGGCGTACAGGATTCCGGTTGTCGGGGGTCATGGGCTTCTTCATGGCTTGACCGGATTCGGGGAGGGATCGTTCTCGTCGTTCTCCTCGGAGTATCCGGCTCCGGCAACGATTAAAACAAGCTCTCCCTTGATGGAGGGTCGCTCTTTCCAGGCGGTATGCAGTTCACCGGCCGGTCCGCGATCAAACTCTTCGAATTTTTTGGTCATCTCTCTGGCAAGAAAGAGGAGGCGGTCTGCACCCAGATGGGTCTCGATCTCTCCGAGTAGTTTCAATATCCGGTGCGGACTTTCGTAAAAAATGGTCGTGATTTCCCGGTCTGCAAGAGCCAGGATTCGTGTTTGGCGACCCTTCTTTGGAGGGAGGAAGCCTTCAAACAGGTAGCGGTCACAGGGGAGCCCACTGGCCACCAGTGCGGTGGTGGCTGCATCGGCACCTGGAAGGGGAACGACCGGGATGCCGGCCTGTCGTGCCGCCCGAACCGCCAAAAATCCGGGATCGGAGATACCGGGCATCCCGGCATCGGTAATCCAGGCAACACGTTGGCCGGAACGGATCGACTCGATCAACTTTGGAACCGCCCGATGTTCGTTGTGTTGGTGAATGGATTGAAGCGGCTTCTGAATATCGTAGTGACGAAGCAGTTTCGAGGAGACCCGGGTGTCCTCGCAGATAATTCGATCCACGGACCGAAGGACCTCCAGGGAGCGGAGGGTGATATCTGCGAGATGTCCGATGGGGGTGGGCACCAGGTAGAGTGTGGACACGTACTCAGGGTTTTGGGTTCCGGCTCCGTTGTCGAAAGAGTTCAAAGATAAGAGCAAAAACCCGTAGTTTCTTCCGGAATCTATGAACAAACCGAATCATGACAGCATGAAATCTCCCGTTTCTCTCTCTGGAATCAATCATATCACGATTCGTGTGAACGATATCGGGCTTGCCCGTGATTTTTATGGACGGGTGTTGGAGCTTGAAGAGATCCGTTCCATGGGAAAGAGTATGGTGGTCTATCGAATCGGGAAGGAGGATACGTTGGTTATCGTCGAGGCAGAGACCAGTTATGACCCCAACTCCCGCGATTTCCGGGTCGATCACTTCGGATTTTTCCTGGAGAGCAATGAAGAGGTCGACAAGATGGCCACGTATCTCCGGGAACAGGAAGTAACGATTCTGAGCGGACCGGCCAATCGAAAGCGGGGACGGTTTCTGTTTGCCGCCGATCCCGACGGCAATATGTTGGAGTTTTTTTTCGAGGAGTCGTAGACCCGGCCATCTGACAGGGGAATCGGCGCATTGTCGGGGTTCGGGAGACGGTCTGCGCAACTTTGTCAGGGATCATGGCCGGAATGCTGCTGGCATGTTTTTTGTACGCTTGGCAGACAAGCAGGCGTGTGCCTGAGTGGCAACGCGTAGTAAACGAGAATGGAACGAGTGTTGAAGGAGTTTGGATGAACGAGGAGATGATGGATGAGTCCCGGGAGCAGGAGCAGGAGTTGGAAATGGAGAAGGAACAGCCGGAATCCCCGGAGGTGAACGAGGAGTCGGCAGGCGACAACGAGGGTCTGCCAACCGAACTGGAGCAGTTGAAGGCAGAAAATGCCGAGCTCAAAGAGCTCTCTCTTCGCCGAATGGCCGAAATGGACAACATGCGCAAGCGAATGCGCAAGGAACGACTGCAACAGATTGAAGAAGCGAAAGCGGATTCCATTGAACATTTTCTTCCTGTCAATGACGATCTCCAGAGAACCTTGAAGGCGATTGATGATTTGGAGTTGGACGAACGTGCCCGGGATGTGATCGACGGTGTCCGTCTTGTCGCAAACAAGCTGGAAGAGGCGCTTCGCCGCTATGATGTGGTCCGAATTGACGAGACGGGTGTCCCGTTCAATGTCGATCTGCATGATGCCCTGATGCGACGCCCGGCGGGGGAGAGTGATGTGGAACCGAATACCGTCCTCGAAGTACTGGAAAGTGGCTATCGCATGGGCGATCGGACCATTCGCTTTGCCAAAGTGATCGTCAGCGAATAGGGGCGATCCGATCGGTCTGAAAACCGGAATCCGGAACAAATTCTCCCCGCCTCCGGGGCGAATCCGGTGTTGAATTGAAGTTTGAAACAAACGTGTATTGAATGTCTAAGCGTGACTACTATGAGGTGCTCGGGGTATCCCGGGATGCTGATGATTCGGAACTGAAAAAAGCGTACCGAAAACGGGCGATGAAGTATCATCCCGACCGCAACAAAGGGGATGACAGCGCTGAAAAGAAATTCAAAGAGGCCTCGGAAGCGTACGAAGTACTGAGAGATCCTCAGAAGAGGCAGCGATATGACCAGTTCGGTCATGCCGGGATGGGTGGAAACGGCGGTTTCGGAGGTGGAGCCTCTGGATTCGAGGATGTCAGTTTCGAAGATATCTTCAGCCGTTTTGGAGACATATTTGGCGGAGATCCATTCGGTGCCGGAGGACAGAGTCGGCGTCGGCGCGGTACCGGTCTGCCGGGAAGCGATATGAAACTGAAAGTCGGGTTGACGCTCGAGGAGATTGCTTTTGGCGTGGAGAAGACGCTCAAAGTAAAAAAACAGGTCAACTGTTCGTCCTGTGACGGGCGGGGAGCAGCGACCGAGGAGGATTTCGAGACCTGTTCGACCTGCAACGGAATGGGGGAAGTACGTCAGGTCTCCAGAACCATGTTTGGACAGTTCGTCAACGTGCAGGCGTGTCCGTCGTGTCAGGGTGAGGGTCGAATCATTCGCAATACGTGTGAGACGTGCTCTGGTGAAGGTCGTGTGCGGGGAGAGGAGAAGATCAACGTTCAAATCCCATCCGGTGTCAGCGACGGCAACTATTTGACGCTCCGGGGGAAAGGCAATGCCGGAAAACGGGGCGGTGAGCCGGGGGATTTGATCGTGTTGATCGAAGAGAAGGAGCACAAGGACTTTCAGCGGGACGGGAATGATATCTACTACGATCTCCTTCTCAGTGTTCCGGATGCCATCCTGGGAGCCGAGAAGAAGGTGCCAACATTGAAGGGAAGTGCCCGGATTCGAATCGAAGAGGGGACACAGCCGGGTCGTCTGCTGCGCATGAAAGAACGGGGGATTCACGGGTTGAACCAGTCGAGTGCCGGCGATCAATACATTCGGATCAATGTCTTTATTCCCGAGGAGCTCTCTGACGAAGAGCGGGGTCATGTCGAGGCGCTCCGCGGCAGTGAAAAGGAGGGGCACTTTCACATCTCCAACGCCGGTGACCGAGAGAAAGGCTTTTTCTCCCGGATCAAGGATATCTTTCAGTAACCCGGTCGGGTTACCGTGAAAAGAGGGAACGGAGACGGTCTCCCAGACTCCGGCGATCTTCCTGCCGGTCGGGAACCCGTACAGGTTCGTCACTTTGTTGACCGGTAAGCAGGGATCGCAGCCGGTCCCGAAGCCCTTCGTCTCGGTAATCTTCACACGAAGCCGATTGGAATTGAGCCGTCAACCCGGGCCGGTCCGGACGCATCAAACGTTCCGGTCGATGCGTTTCAATGTCACGAAGCAGGGTTCCGGCCAGAGGGAGTGCGCTGACCGAGGAGCCCCCGATGCGTTCTCCCAGCGACCTGTCCCACCCGGTTCGAACCCCGATCACCAAATCGGGAGTGTACCCCACAAACCATCCGTCCCGGGCATTCTGTGTTGTACCGGTCTTTCCGGCAAGCGGCACCGAAATTCTGTAGCGAGTTGTCAGGGGTGAAGCTGTACCGGATCGGGTCGTGTGGGCGAGCATGCCGCTGATTGTTTGACTCAGCTCCTCGGGAAGGCGCCTCTCCGATTCTTTCTTTTTGAACTCGTAAATCAAGGTTCCCTCCCGGTTGTAGATGGCACGAACCAGCTGAAACGGATGGTGGACTCCCCCGGTTGCAAACAGACCGTATAGTTGACTCATCTCCAATAGTGAAGCTTCACCCGTTCCGAGCGCCATGGAGGGTTCGATTGGTTGGGGAGGCAATCCGGTTTCTCGCGCCATGTCGGCAACCTCTTCAAGTCCGGTATCGAGAGCGACATCCACGGCAATCGTATTTACAGAGTGGGCCAACGCACCCTGCAGGCTCCAGTAGCCTCCATACTCCTCATTTACATTCCGGGGTGTCCACTCCTCCCACGCTTCGTATTGACGCAGTTGGTTGTGTCGATAATCGCACGGCTTGGCACCTGCAGCGATGGCACTCGCATAGAGAACCGGTTTGAAGGTAGAACCGGTCTGGCGTCGCGCACGTACCTGGTCGTATTGGTAATCCGGGTCGGGTGCTCCACCTACCCAAGCAAGAATTTCTCCATTGTGGGGATCCATCAACAGGATTCCTCCATTCATGCGGGCCGGATCCCAACGGGTGCGGGCCGTCTCTGCCCGGTCGCTCAACTGCAGCTGAGCGTGCAGTTCGTTCATGTGTCGTTCAAAAGCGATTTCTGACAATTGCTGAAGTTCACGATCCAGAGTGGTTTCGACGGTGAGCCCGTCCCGATAGAGATCATAGCTCTGTCCGTCCAATGCAGGTATGGAGTCCAGATGTTCCTGCAGTTGGACGCGAAGATGCTCCAGAAGGTGTGGAGCGGGGCGTTCAAACGGATCGGGGCGATGGTAGTCCAAGTCCAGTGGTTTGGACATCCAGTCGGCGGCTTCTTCCTCCTCGAGAAAACCGTACTTGGCCATCTGTTGGAGTACGAGATTTCTTCGTTCCAGTGCACGGTCGGGATATCGAAGCGGGTGGCGTGCCGAAGGTGCCTGCAGGAGCCCGGCCAGAAGAGCCGATTGGTGAGGGTCAAGACGGGATGTGGTACGCCCGAAGTAACGGTTGGCAGCCGTCTCGATACCGAATGTGTCTTCACCAAAGGAGACCGTGTTCAGATAGAGTTCGAGGATCTCATCCTTGTTGTAGACCTGTTCGATCCGCCGTGCCAGGACCATTTCCCGCATTTTGTCTTGAATCAGACCCAGAATACCGGTTCCCTGACGGGGAAAGAGATTCTTTGCAAGCTGTTGGGTCAATGTACTTCCACCGCCTGCGTCTTGTTGGAGAAGGAGCGACCGGACAGCGACTCGCATCAATGCACGCCGGTCTATACCGTTGTGTTCGTAGAATCGTATATCTTCGATTGCGAGGATGGCATCGATCAGATGGTCCGGAAGTGAAGCTGCTTTGACGGCAGAACGCCTTTCGACATACCAACTTCCAACGGATTCTCCGTTTCGATCGATCACCCGGGTCTGTTCAGGGTGGTGAATCGTTTGCAGATCTTCAAGGTCCGGCAGGGTCACAAGGATGCTTCCGATCCAGATGGCCATCAACAGAATCATGACCGCTGCCAATCCGAGAAGCGTGCGGAGCTTGAACCCGAATACAGATCCGGATCGCTGATTCTTGGTAGCCAGGCGACCTTTCGGTGCGTTTTTCGCTTGTTTCATACCGTCTGAAACGCAGGTTTGGTCGGGAAGTTTCCTGCGTTCAGGTCAGATTCTCTGTCTTCTCTCGTGACTCACGGGCCATCTGCTCATGATATTGCTGAAGGTTGATCGAGAGGGACTTGTCAGTCGTTGCGAGAATCCGAATGGCGAGAAGACCGGCATTCATCGCTTTTCCAATAGCAACCGTTGCAACCGGAATGCCGTTGGGCATCTGAACGATGGAATACAGGCTGTCGAGACCACCCAGTGCACTCGTCCGGATCGGGACACCAATAACCGGTAATGTGGTGTGACTGGCAAGCATGCCGGGCAGATGCGCGGCACCCCCTGCACCTGCAATGATCACACGCAATCCGCGATCCCGGGCTGTTTTTCCATACTCTGCCATGTCGTCCGGTGTTCGGTGGGCAGAGACGACCCGTTTTTCGAAGGGGACAGCGAAAGCCTCCAGGATTCCGGTCGCCTCTTTCATCGTGGGCCAGTCGCTGTCACTTCCCATGACAACACCGACGAGTGGATTGGATTTCTTCATTGGGCCGTGGTTGGTTTGGATGGATGTTCAGGATGGATGGCAGAACGTCTTGCTCAAATCCGCAAAGGCGCCGCAAGTTTGACACCTTTTTCGAGTAGTTCGTCACAATCATCTCCGAGTAGTGTAAGGTGCCCCATCTTCCGTCCCGGGCGGGAGTCCATTTTTCCGTAGATGTGCAGGTGCGCATCCGCCTCATTCAGGATGGCATCCGCCTGTTCGACGATGGCAGGACGCTTATCGGTACCCAGAAGATTGATCATTGCGACAGCAGGAACTCGTCGTTCGGTGGCGCCGAGTGGCCATCCGAGAACGGCTCGTACATGGTTTTCGAATTGTGAGGTGATGCAGCCTTCTATGGTGTAGTGACCGGAATTATGGGGCCGAGGGGCCGATTCGTTGATCAGCAGTTCCCCCGATTGAGTCAGGAAAAATTCGTAGGCGAAGATCCCGATGCCATCAATGGCTTCGGTTGCCGTGAGGGCCATCTTCTGCGCTTTTTTGCGGATCGATTCTGAAACCGGAGCAGGGGATCGAACGGCGATGCAGATGTGATTCTTCTGAATGGTTTCACAACATGGGTAGACCACGGATCCGGTCTGGTTTCTCGCAACCTGAACGGCCAACTCGTGCGTGAAATCGACAAAAGCTTCGGCAATCACTTCGTGTCCCTTGTCGGCACCGAGTTGACTCCACGCATCCCGGGCGTCGTCCGGACCATCCACCGTTCGGTTTCCATATCCGTCATATCCACCCTTGGAGGATTTCAGAAGGTAGGGCCATCCATGGTTGGCTCCGAATTCGTCAAGTTTCTCCGGGGAGTCCATGACGGCCCAAGGCGTGACACCGAGACCGGCAGATTCAAAGGTCTCTTTCTCGATCCGTTTGTTCTCGATCATCGCAAAACTTTCGGGAGAGGGGTAGATCGGGGTTCCACTTGCATCGCGGACACGAAGCAGCAGTTCCGAGTCGATAAATTCGTTTTCCAGAGTGATCAGGTCGCATCCACGGGCAAAGTTGATCATGGCCTCTTCGTCCTCGAAGGAGCCGCTTGCGGTATGGGGTGTCATCCATTGAACCGGTTCATTCTCACTGCGGTCCGAGTAGACGGCGACCTGCAAACCAAATCGAAAGGCCTGTAGGGCCGTCATGCGGGCAAGTTGGCCGGCGCCAAAAAATCCAAGTTTCAAGTCTGCTTTGAGAGGTCGAAAAGTCTGCACCATGAAGTCGGTTCCGCTTGTAATGGATGGAATTTCGGGTTGCGGGAAAGGTACGAAATTTGTCGAAACCTTCCTTGGCAGACACGGTCGCTTTGGCGGGACTCTGCTGCTTTTTTTCTATCTTCGCCCCACAGGGTTCGTCGCTTGTTTGGGGAGACGGGCCGGTATCTGGACGTATCGGAGACAACAATGGATATTGAGTCAAAACTGGAACAGATTCGGGAACGATATGACGAGATTCAACAGGCGATGGCCGATCCGTCCATCTACGATCGTCCCTCCGAGTACCGGGAGTTGACGATCGAGCATACCCGCCTCAAAGAGTTGGTCGAGGATTTTGACCAATGGAAGGAGATTCGTGGTCATCTCCAGGGGAATCGCGAGTTGCTGGATGCCGGCGCGGATCCGGAGTTGATGGAGATGGCTCGTGACGAGAGCCGGGAGATGGAGACAGCGCTCAAGGAGTTGGAAGATGAGATTCGGTTCAAGTTGATTCCGAAAGACCCAGAAGATTCCCGGGATTGCATCATCGAAATTCGTTCGGGGACCGGAGGAGATGAAGCGGCACTCTTTGCGGGAGATCTGTTTGAGATGTATCGCAGGTATGCCGAGTCGAAGAAGTGGAAGCTGGAGATGTTGGCTGTCCATCAGGGAGAGATGGGCGGGTACCGGGATGTTGTCTTCGGTCTGAAAGGAGACGGCGTTTATGGGGAGATGAAGTACGAAAGTGGTGTTCACCGGGTGCAGCGGGTTCCCGAGACCGAGTCCCAGGGCAGGGTTCATACATCGGCAGCCACCGTTGCGGTACTGCCGGAGGCCGAGGAGGTGGATGTAGAGTTGAACATGGGAGATGTTCGAATCGACACATTTCGCTCCAGTGGGGCCGGAGGACAGCATGTGAACAAAACCGATTCGGCGATTCGTCTGACACATGCGCCCACCGGAATCGTCGTCGAGTGTCAGGAAGAGCGTTCACAGCACAAGAACAAGGATCGCGCCATCTCCATGCTAAGGAGCCGCCTGTATGACCGACAACTCGAAGCACAACGGGCCGAACGTGCAGCTGAACGGAAGAGTCAGGTTTCGACGGGGGATCGCAGTGCAAAGATTCGTACCTACAACTTTCCCCAAGGCCGGGTGACGGATCATCGTATCAATTTGACCCTCTACAATCTGGATGCCATCATGAAGGGAGAGGTCGGAGAGGTGATCCAGGCGCTCAAGGTACAGGACAACCTGGAGCGACTGCAGGTTGTCATGGATGAGCACTGACCGGACGGGTTCATTTCTGGGTTTGAGGCGAGCATCTCTTCCAAAAAACGGTTATCTTTGGCGCGGCGTGGGTTCCCCGACCTTTTCAGTCAATTCGGAGAGCCTGAAGTATTTTTCAACTTATTGAGCAAGAGTCTGTTACGTGAATTTCCCAAACCCCTTTTACAGATGGAGACCCCACCCTTGGCACGGCCTTGAAGTGGGAGACAATCCACCCAGTGTGGTGAACGCATTCATCGAAATCACCCCGTTTGACATGATCAAGTACGAGGTGGACAAGATGACCGGTTACATGCGTGTAGACCGGCCGCAACGAAGCTCGTCCATGCCACCGTCTCTCTATGGATTTATTCCACGGACGTTTTGTGGGCCGCGAGTGACGGCACTATCCGATACCGCCAAAGTCGGGGACGAGGATCCTCTCGATGTCTGCGTATTGAGTGAGAGACCGATTGACCGGACAGAAGTCATATTGAGTACACGTGTGATCGGTGGCCTTCACATGGTCGATCGTGGCGAAGCGGACGACAAAATCATCTCCGTGCTGCACAATGACCGATACTACAGCAACATCAAAGAGATTTCGGATCTGCCGGATGTACTCACGGAGAGACTACGGCACTATTTTTCGACGTACAAACTGCTCCCGGGGTCCGACCCCAATGATGTCGTCGTCGAACGGGTGTATGATCGAAAACACGCCGGAACGGTGATCGAAGCAGCGGTCGAGGATTATCACGAGATGTTTGGAGAGTAGACGGATTCGTGTCGGGGTGGCTCAACCCCTGACAGGTGGCCGTTGTCGCACTCGGGGAGTACTTTCTCAACCTTGAAAAGGAGAGGGCGGATGAGTGATGAGCGTTCGTGGTACAAAACGTACACCTGGGTGTTGGCAGGGTTGATTCTGACTGTGTATGCCATGACCGTGGCAAAGACACTTCTCCTGCCCATGCTCTTTGCCCTCCTCTTCTCGATTTTATTGGCACCGATTTGTGACTGGTTGGAGCGATTTCGTGTTCCGAGAGTCTTTTCGACAGCCCTTGTCATTTTGGGTGTGGGATTGATCATTGGTGGACTGCTTTTCCTCTTCTATCGCCAAATACTTCTCTTTACCGAAGATTTGGATATGATGGAACGTCGTCTTCGGGAATTGATCGGGAGTTTGGAGGGTGGAGTATCCAGTTGGTTCGGCCCGGGTTGGATTGGAGAATTTGATTCCCTCGAGGATCGTCTCTTTTCCCTGCTTCGAGACAACCTTGCATCCTTGACACAAGGATTGGCCGGTGCTGCTTCGGTTGTAACCTCTGCGTTTTTGATCCCGGTGTACCTCTTTCTGATCTTGATGTTTCGCAATTTTCTTCAGGAATTCCTGCTTCAACTTGTAGGCCGCGGAAATGATGTGCGGCTTCAACGGGCGACCCGAATATTTACCCGCGTGGGAGAGGTGGTGCAGTACTACATTGTCGGAGTCGGACTGGTCATCTTGATTCTTGCAACCCTCTACTCCTCCATGCTCTGGCTTCTGGGGGTTCGACACGCCATCTTCTTCGGGGTATTTGCAGGTATGCTCAACATCATTCCATTCATCGGGCCGCTTTTTGGATCCATCCTTCCGATCCTTTATGCACTGGTCACGATGGATTCCTGGATCTATCCAATCATCATCATCGCCGGATTTTACCTGGTTCAACTACTCGAAGGAAATCTGTTGACTCCGGTCATCGTCGGAAGTCGCGTGAGTATGAATGCACTTGTAACGCTGGTTCTGCTTTTGATTGGTGCAAAGATTTGGGGCTTGGCCGGCATGATCCTTTTCATCCCTCTTGGCGCCATTTTAAAAGTGGTTTTTGACGAAATCGAGTCCCTTCAGCCTTTTGGGTTTCTTTTGGGTCGAGTGCCGTCGGAGATGCAGTCTTCCAAGGGACCTCTGGCCCGGCGGATCAATCTTCTCGGACGCTCGGTTCGGGATTCGGATTCGTAGGACGATCCAACGAGAGGTCTGGATCACGAGCGAGTGCATTCCGATAGCGTTCGCCTGGTTGGAAAGGTAGCTCGTCGGGAATGGGCGGGAAACGAGGGGTCTGGATCCCGGGTTGGTTCGGCCGCCGTTCGGGATTCCACTGAAATCGATCCAGTCGTTGTTCAGAGAGCGACGGACTCTCCGGGTGCCAGGACCCATCGATATTTTCCGTAGCCCGGAATCGACTCAGCTCTCCTGCGTCGAAATGAAGCCGGAGTGTACCGTCTGCCGTGAGTTCGATGAGCCCGTCGGGTTCTCCCTGCTCATCCTGCTGCTGGTAGATCAGGTCGTTCTGCCGGATGACATCCATCTGTGAAATCTCTCCATCAGAAAACCGGGCAACGAGGGAATCTCCGCTCACTTGATGGAACCGTCCGATCGACTCCACCTCCATGACCGCAACCGGCTGCGGCCATGCCGTGAGGGTGTGAATTTGTTCGTTCCGGAATTCCGCTTCGATTTCCGGCCCGGTCAGTTGCAGACGCTCTTGCCAGAGGATCGGATCGGACCAGAGTCGGAAGAGTTCCCGATCACTTCGATAGTGAAGACTGTCTGCGATGGCACTCCATTCCGGATTCCAGATCCGAACCTGACCGGTGGCCTCCAGGGTCTGAATCGTGTCTTGTTCCAGTAGCAGAATCCGATCTGCAAAGAGATACGTACTATCCTGCCCCTCCTGGCGCAACTGCATCATCCAGGCGTCTCCTTCCAGAAGCCGGCGGCCCGTGGAATCTGCTTCGAGATATGTTCCGGTGAGTGTCACCTCCTCTTCCAAATCAATGGCATAAACGGATCCGTGAAGTTCGTACTGGTCGGCGAGTCGATCCATCCGGAGCGTATCGGCTTCAAAGTATTGTGTCGAGTCGGAAAGTTGAACTTGTCCCTGAAACGTACCGCGCTCACGCGCTTGATTGTAACTTCCTGTCTGTGCAACCAATACCCCGCGTTCATCTTCGAACCGGACCGGGGAGTGGAAAAAGGTAAGATTGGAGATACGGTCCACATCGACGGTTTCAGAGTAGAGTCGATGTTCTCCCGAGTGCAGGATGACTCGTCCCCGGAACTGGCTGAATTCGGTGATGGTGTTGTAGTGTAGGGTGTCTGCCCAGATGGTCTCCTGATCGGTCGTGATCTGGATATTGAAAGCATCAATGCGGTTTCTGTTCTGATACTGCCAAGCGCTGTCCGCTTCGATGGTCACCTGCTCGCTGGCCAGACGGACTTCTCCGATTAGTTTTCGAACCGGTTCCCCGTTGATGACACCGCCTTCTGCCGAACGAGCCTGAAGCAGTTCAACTTGGTCCTGAGCTTCTGCGCATACCGGAAGCCACAGCAGGAGGGGCAGAAGGAGCAGTATCTGTAGCAATCGATGCATATCCGGATAATCGGTTGGCAGGTGATCAATCAATGACGAGACGGCCACTCGGATTGGTAATGACATAACTGGAAAGATCACTTTTTCCACGGAATCCGGTTCCCCGGATGCTGTCCTGCTCGGTGATGATGGTAACGGTACGGTCCGAACTGATCTCGTCCAGATCCTGACGCCAATGGAGATAGTTGCTTCGTAGTTGCCGCCCGGTGTCTGTAACGACTCGAACCGAGTCAAATAGTTCAAACACCCGACCCTGTGGATGGTACGAGGCTCGCCCACTCCGGACATCCGAAGTGATGCCTCCTGTGGAGTCGAAGAGCAGAATGTGAACCGGTCCGTGGATGGTGGTTTTTGAGATCTCTGTCCCCTGAGAGGTGACGGCATAGCTTCCGGTCAGCCGCATTTTCCGAGTCTCTTCCTCCATCATTTCCATCTCCAAATTCCAACTCTCGGTCGTGGTCAGTAGAGAATCCTGCAGGGCCTCTTCGACCTGCCGGGCGTCATACTCGGTGAGCTCTCCGCATCCGCTCATGCATAGAAACAGAAGAGCGAGCACAGGTGTGGATCGAAGTATGAATCGGTCAAGCATCCGGATCCCGGAAATAATCGGTGGTGAGTCGAAGCACTACCGGAGTGAGTCGGAACAGAGCGATAATGTTGAAGAAGGCCATTAACCCCAACATGACGTCTCCGAATTTCCAGATCGTGGTCAGCGTTACAACGGCTCCAAACAGGTGCATGCCAACGAAGGCGAGACGATACCAGAAGACGGATCCGGGCCCGAAAAGAAATTCGGCGGCCCTGTCCCCATAGTAACTCCAGCTGATGGATGTGGAGATGGCAAACAGAATGACCGCGATCGTTACCAGGAAACGACCTCCGGGAAAGAGAGGTGACAACCCGTCCTCAAATGCCCGTCCCGTTAACGGAGCCCCGTTCTCGACGATTCCGGTCTCCAATCGTTCGAGACGGGTTCCGTCTGCAGCGATGGCAACCGGTCGGGATCCATCGGTTAGAATCTGTCCGGTGAATGGAATGCCGGCGCTCCGATTTTGGAACAGGGTGTCGACCGGAATCTCATAGCGCAACAGTTCACCATTGACGGGTATTCCATCCTCAATCTGCAGTGTGCTGCCTTCATCAATTTGCCAACCCAGGGTGGCATCTGCCAGATCAAGATTGGTTGGGTGGTACTGATCCCATGCCCCGGTGGAGACGATAACCAGACCCGTAATGGTACAAACGATCAACGTATCGATAAGGGGTTCCAAAAGTGCAACGACCCCTTCACGGACCGGCTGGTCTGTTCGGGCTGCCGAATGGGCAATGGGAGCCGATCCCTGGCCCGCTTCATTCGAGAAGAGGCCTCGCTGGACACCGTAACTGAGCGTAAAAATGAGTGCGCCGGATCCGGTACCCAAAAGTCCGGCCTGTGGATCGAAGGCTTGTGAAAGGATGAGACCGAAGGACGGGAGAATCTGATCTGCATTCAAGAGAAGAATCAGAAGACCGCCACTGATGTAGATCGTCGCCATGAAGGGGACAAGCCGGGCCGTCACATACCCGATTCGGCGGATGCCTCCGAGAATGACAGCTGCGACAATTCCTGAGGTAACCAATCCGGTGATTAATTTCGGGATTTCGAAATCGGACTGCATGACATCGGCGACCGTATTGGACTGGACGGCATTACCGGTAAGAAATGCACAGATGGCTGCCGCAATGGCGAAGGCGAATGCCAACCATCGCCAGTTTGGCCCCAATCCCTTTTCGATGTAGTACATCGGACCGCCGGAGACCGATCCGTCCGGGTGTACCTTGCGGAAGTGCTGCGCAAGGGTGACTTCACTGTACTTGATGGCCATTCCGAGCATGGCCGTGATCCACATCCAGAACAGGGCTCCCGGACCACCATAATGAATGGCCAGTGCGACGCCTGCAATGTTTCCGATGCCAACGGTTGCAGACAGAGCCGTACTGAGAGCTTGAAAGTGGTTGATGTCCCCTTCGTCATCGGCATCGTCGTAGTGGCCGGTGACCACTTTGATTCCGTGTCCGAGTCTGCGAATCTGAATAAAGCCGAGTCGGACAGTGATGAACAAACCGTAGGCAAGCAGCAGAACCACCATGAACGGCAGCGCCTCCGGTGTGTTCCAAATCCACTGTTCGAGTGTGTCAATGATGAGTTCGAATGTCGCCATGAACGTGAGAAGTTTTCAATTCGGCAGGAGGGTTCCGACCGGTTACGGATCAGACCATTTACTGGAACGCTACGAATGTAGTAAAAAAATGGCGGAATCGATGGCCTTGCAACCTGTGCGATTGAATTCAAATTTTAGATGAAAAAATAGTATTCTGAGTAAGGAACCCTTCGGGCAACGCGCTTGTTACTGATTCACAGCACCTTATGTGAGTTCCAAAGAAGCGGGTGTCTTCGATCGTATGTCATGTTGGTACGATTCGTAGCGAAGGGTGTTCTCACAACGGTATCGTTGACCGGTTGTACAACGGGGGGCACACCACGGATTCCGATGGTGTCCGTTTTGCAACCGGGTAGAAGTAACGGATCATCATCAATCACAAATAAAGAAGAGGGCAATACCATGACGAAGGCAGACATCGTAGATATCATCTCATCCAATACCGGACTGACCAAAGTGGAAACCGAGGCGGTCGTCAAGGGGTTTTTGGAGACGGTGATCGATGCCATGAAACGTGGAGAAACGATTGAACTTCGGGGATTTGGAAGTTTCAAAGTGGTCAAGCGGGCGCGGCGTGTTGCGCGTAATCCGAAGACCAACGAAGAGGTCATCGTTCCCGAACAGTACGTACCGACCTTGAAGATCTCCAAGGACTTCAAGAAAGCGGTCAACGAATCTATTCAGTAGTTCGTTGTACCGGGAAAGTCAATCTGTCCGACGGTCGGGCAGATGGCAAACGGACGGGGTGAGCAGGGCCGGTCAATGGGTCGGTCCTGTATTTCGGCATCCAACAAAGCTCATCTCTGTGTTCTCGCCGACACCCTCGTCTCTTCCCGTCCTGCCGACTGCCGGACCTGCGTCCAGGATGAAGCTCGTGGCAAGTCGACGTATCGACAAGCGCTTTTTCACGCACAAAAAAACGATTTTTCGATAAATCTTTTCTCGCGCTCGTCCAGAGGGAAGATGAACGACAACCTTTTTGCCATCTCTAAAAGTCGATTCCGATGGAGAAGTAATGAATCGGCTTGCTTCGGAATCCGTCCCGGTCATACGCCCACCCGATATCATATCTGAACGGGAGTCCGAGGAAGATGGCACGAAGACCAAATCCGGATCCAATCAAGACATCTCCATCCAGATACGAAGCCTGGAAATCACCTTCCTGTGGTTGACCGTCCCGTACGAGGCCCGTAGTTGGATTGATCCAGACTTCTTCCCGTTTGGCGACACGGAATTGGAAGGATCCCGGCTTTTGATGATAAACCACCGGCTCTCCTGTGACCGCATTGGAAAACAGGGAGTAGTTGATGTCAAAACCCCAAGCCGATCCGACATCCGTAAACGCGACACCGGTCAGGTTGTAGAAGGGGAAAATGGGGATGGGGCCCGGCAGGATGGCAGCAAAGAGCGGAAAGCGAAATTCTGCGTTGAACAGTGCGAACCGATCCCCGTAAAGAGTGTTGAACTCGTGCCCGCGAAGCGGAGTCGCCGGTTGCGTGAAAAAGGTGTCGGCCAGACGATCAAACGGGATGTCGATGTCACTCCAGCGCTGGTTGATCCAACCGAGCATGCCACCCATGAAGTATGTTTGGGAGTCGGGTCCGTAGGAGACCGATCCAGTTGCTCGAAGAGCCAGACTGTAGGGCCCTCCCAGGCCAACGTAGCGTCGGTAGTCCCCCAAAATGGAGGCGAAGGAGGGTGAGCCGGGCAGTAGGGGAGGGCTGCCCGAGAGTCGGACCGAGTATCGTCGTCCTCCTCGTGGAGTGATAAAACCGGGGATGGTGTAGTCGGCGGTGTAGGTGACTTGCGGGTAGAGGAAGGTGGCGGTTTCACTGGCCAGGCTTCCACCCTGACTGGCCATAAGACTGACAGAGCTGAAATCTCTCGATATTCCCATCCAGGAGGCTCCGTAATCGAGCCGTTCAAACCGGTTGAAAGGATATTGTATCTCCATGCCGGCTCCATAGGTACGGAATCGGAGTAGCTCTCCAAAGTAGGTTTGATAATTCCGTGATTGATGGAAGACGTTGACCAGGTAATTGCTTCGATTCCTGAAGTACCCGTACTGGAGAATATAGTCGCTGTCCCGGAGATCGAAGACCAGGTTTGTTCCAAGGGACAAACGGTGGTCTCCGAGCAAGTCACTGAGCGTGAGCATGGCAAAAGCCGCCCCGCCATAATAGGTGTCGATCTGACCGGCGGCATAGGTGATGTCGGGGGAGAAGGAGAGACGATAGTCGCGGGGTTGGTATCGACCATCCTCGGTCAGGTTGGCTGTCGGCTCAAACTTTTGAGGATTGTCCCGAAGATTGAGCGTGGTATCACGGACGACTTCGTCTCCGAATACGTAGTTTCTGAAATCAATGTTTCCGGTCTGCTCGGGCTCCTCTTCGGTCGATACGTCTTCCTCATCAACCGGTTGCCCGGTTTCAGGATCCTCTTCATCTGCCACTGAAACCCGATCTGTCACGGAATCCGTCTCGCGGGTTGGCGGCATGTCGTCCGGGGAGGGGACTACGGGCCGGATGACCACCTGGTTCCCACTGGTACGGCGGGCGAGCATCTCCTGGAGGATGCCAGTGGCCGGGACACGCTCGGTGATCGGTTGTTCCGAGCGTCGCCGGGCCCAGTCATTTGGAGAGAGTGGTTCCTCCAAGCGGGAGAGGGAGGGGTTTCTCATGAGGAATATATCCAGATACCCATCCTGCAGCCCGTTGAATACGAGACGACTTCCATCATTGGAGACTGAAATTTGTGTAATGCCGGTTCGAACGTTGGTGATGGGCCACTCTTGTCCGGTTTCCGGGTCGAACTCATAGATGTTCGGGATTCCGTTTCGATCCGATATATAATAGAGTTGCCCATCGCGGGTTGTGGCTGGTTGGGTAATGGACCAACCGTCGGTTCGGGTCATTCGCTCTATCTGCTCGTCCTCGAGTCGATATCGATAAAGATCTGTCTGATAGGCGTAATTGTGTTGCAGGATGGAGTATCCTGCCTGGTTTTCTTGCGGTTGGAGCCGGTCTCCCCGGTTGGAGATGAAATAGAGAGCATCGGAATCCGGACTCCACGCAGGCTCTCTGTCGGTAAACGCGTCAAGGGTAAGAGGGCGGAGGGTCTCTTCCTGAAGTTCGTAAACATAGATGCTTTGCAGACCACCACGGTTTCCGTCGAACGCAATTTTTCGTCCATCCGGAGACCACGCCATCGATGAAAGGGCGTCTACATCTTCAAAATGGTGGAGTTCCAGCTCTTCACTCTGATAGTCGACAATGCCCAGGTTATAGGCACCTTGTGACTTGGTAGCAACCGCCAATTTTCGTCCGTCCGGAGACCACGCAAGATTGGGATTCAGGATGTTGAGTTCTTCGAACATCGGACTGTCTTCGCCCCGGACAAGTGTTTTGCGGTATTCCCCGGTCAGTGCATCGATGACCACGATATCAAAGACCCCCCGACGATTGGAGATGAATGCAATCCGATCGCCCATGGGCGAGATGGCCGGACTTGTGTTGTAGGATCCCGATTGACGTTCGCCACGTTGCGTAATGAGCTGCCCGTATTGAGTGAGCTGATTACGTTCGGCCACTTCCGGGAAGTAGCGACGCTGCAGATGATCCTTCCACCGGGTATTGAGCTGTTCCATAGAGAGCCCGGTCGACTGGGTAAGTGCCTGTTCGACACTTCGGGTTTGACGAACCCGCTGCAAAATCTCTGTAATTTTGGATCTCCCGTACTCTTCGTCAATGAAATTCCAGAACGATTGTCCACCTCTGTAGGCAAAGTACCCACTGAGTCGGGTCAGCGATGGAAGGTAGTTGTTGATGATCGAGTCCCGAATGTACATGTCGGTCTGCGTATCCCATCCGAGAGCAAGATATTCGGCCAGACCTTCTTCAAACCAGAGAGGAAAAACAAGCTGGATGTTGTTGGCCATGATGGCCTGCAACCCACCACCGTAGTAGAGGTCGTTGACAAAGGCATGCAGCAGTTCGTGCTGGAGGGTTCGACGAAAGTCGGCGTAATCCCCCATGAACGGTTGGGTCATCCGGTTCTTGAACTTGTCGGTGACCCCGCCGATACCCTGTGCGTCACTTGGAAGATCGACCACATTGGTTTGGGAAAAATCGCTGTGTGAATCGTAGATGATGACCGGGATCCGGTCTGTCAGAGTATGGTTGAACTCCTCTGTCAGTTGCTGAAGGCCGGATTCGACCGATTCGGCAGTGAATTGGGCAAGGTGATAATTTTTTTCGTCATAGTAGTAGATGTCGAAATGCTCGGTCTCGATGTATCGCCAATCGAAGGCCTCGTATTGAACTCGATTCTTGCCGAACACAAAAAATTGGGCGACCGCTTGTTCGGCGAGCAAGCTTCCGAGAAACAAAAATAGCAGGGACAGGATGCCCCGGCGACGAATTCGACCGTTGTTCATGGATCGTGTCATCGGTTCAAGGTTCAGCGGCTGGATGCACAGTGGGTTCAACCCGTCATAAATCTCCCCCGAACGGGGGAGTCGATGAAGGTCCGGCCTATCGGGCCAGACCGAGGTCGATGTGTCGTTTCTCTTTGTCCGTAGAAACGACAGTGACATCAATTTCGTTTCCGAGTCGGTACTCTTTGCCCCGGGATTTTCCCATCAATGAGTGGCGACTTTCATGGTAAATATAGTAATCGTCTTTCAGATCACTAACGTGGACCATGCCTTCGCAGTACACATCTTTGAGATTGACGTACAAGCCATTTTCCGTCACGCCGCTGATGATCCCGACAAAGGTCTCACCGACTTTGTCAGAGAGATACTCAACCTGTTTCAGTTTGACGGAATCACGCTCTGCTTCTACGGCATACCGTTCTTGTTCGCTACAGTGGTCCCCGTTTTCGACCAACTCATCCCACGTGTAGGAGCGGCTCCCGGCATTGTATGTCTTGAGCAGACGGTGGACAATGACGTCCGGGTAGCGACGGATCGGACTTGTAAAGTGGCTGTAGTGGTGAAAACCGAGCCCGAAATGCCCCACATTGTGGGGATGGTAAACCGCTTTGGACATTGATCGCAGGGTCAGTCCCTGAATAATGCTCTCCAGGGGCGTATCTTCGACCTTCTGAAGCAGTTTGTTGATATCTGCCGGATTCATGGTCGGCTTTACTTCAAAGTCGATCCCGAGCGGTTTCACCGTCTCCCGAATGTTGTGGAGTTTCTCTTGATCCGGTTGATCATGAATTCTGTAGAGGAACGGATAGGCCGGTCTCTCTTCATTCTTCCCTTTGCCATGGTTCGACCCACTTTTTTTGTTGAGCTCGTCAATGTAGGTGGCGACCGTTTTGTTGGCCATGAGCATACACTCTTCGACCAATTTATGGGCAAAGACTCTCTCCTTGATCACGACATCGACCGGGTGTCCCGTCTCGTCGAGTACAAATTTCGGTTCGGGTGTCTCGAACTGAATGGAACCGGCTTTGAATCGGTTCTTCATCAGGATTTCGGCAAGTTTCGCGGCCAGCTGGACATGCCATTTGAGTTCATGGTCCCGTTTGCCGTCCAGAATCTCTTGCACCTCCTCGTAGACGAATCGTTCGTCGGAGTAGATGACGGTCTCCTCGATGGAATGATCGATCAGCTTCCCGGACGGAGAAATTTCCATGAAACAGCTGTAGGTCAGTTTCTCTTCGTGAGGCCGCAGAGAGCAGACGCCGTTGCTGAGTCGTTCCGGGAGCATCGGGATGACCCGGTCTACCAGATAGACACTGGTTGCCCGGTCAAAGGCCTCCTTGTCCAGCACGGAATTCCGCGGCATGTAGTGCGTCACGTCTGCGATATGGACACCCAGATAGAAATTTCCGTTCTGTAGCATCCGGATGCTGATGGCATCATCGAAATCTTTTGCATCGTGCGGGTCAATCGTAAATGTGACCTCGTCACGCAAGTCACGTCGCCGTTCAATCTCTTCCGGAGCGACCTTGGTGTCGATGTCATTCGAAAAAGTCTCGACTTCGGCCGGGAATTTGGTGTGAAACTGCTTTTCGGCAAGGATGGAGAGGACGTTGGCTTCATTGCTCCCTTCTTGTCCGAGAGACTCATCGATGACGGCTCGCGGGAGTCCTTTTGGATTGTCCCACTCCGCAAGCCGGAAGGTTACTTTCTCTCCGGGTCGACAACCGTTCAGATCCTCTTTCAGGACGACGAACTCGGTTCGCGAGGAGGTTGCATCCGGTTTGATGACCCAGGTCTGTTTTGCAGGCGAGGTGAGCGTTCCGACAAAGAGGGTTTTTCCTCTCTCAAGAACCTGAACCACCCGCCCCATCGGTTTGTTGCTTTTTTTGTGATAGTGTGTGACTTCCACCTGAACCTTGTCTCCGTCCAGTGCCGTGTCCAGATGGCGGGACGGAATTTTGATGTCCTGATCGCGGTCGTCGGTGACCAGATAGCCGTCTCCGTATCGATTGATATCGATCACTCCTTCATAAAGGTTCTTGTTCACCTCTACTTCATTCAGACTGACGAGTCCCGACTTTGTGACCCGAATCAGGTCCCGGCTGCGCATGCGGTTCAAACTTTTTTGAAGGGGACGATCGTCACCATTGCCTTTGTCGTCCAGCCCCAAAGCTTGTTCGAGCAGCGGTGTGGGGATGGCGGCGTCCGGCCACTTCTTGAGAAGGTCCAGTATCTTTTCGTCCATACTGCTGTTTCGTTTCCCGCCCGAGCCTCGTTGAGGCGAACCTCCTGTTCGGCTTTTCTTGTTGGAGGGTCGTGAATTGTCGGCTTTTTTCTTTCTTCGTTTTGCCATTCGTTGTGGATTCTTTGTACGCAAGTATCGTTCTGTCAGGTCGCGTTCGGCGACCATCCGGATTGCAAACGTTTTGCAGCCGGTTTATCGTTTTGAAAATTTCTCTTTTCTATTCAACGGGTACGAGCCAATGGCGGATTCTCGCGATTTGACTCCGTTTTTGATTCCGGACGGGGAGGATCCAGAGAGTGAAGACGTTCACCGGCTTCGGTGGTCGTCGCGTCATTCTCTTCCGGTTCCAGTCCCCATAGTCGATTCCATGTCAGACGTATACGCCGTCCGAGCTCTTGCCAGGAATTGTACTGAACGCGCGCTTCTACGCCCACTCCATTCATCTCCTGGACCTGTCGGGTATCGGCAGCGCCGGTTCCGGCCATGGAGGGATCCTGACGATGAAACGCTGTCAGGGCAAAGGTGTTGTTAATGATCCATGTTGCCCCCAAATCTCCGATATCGCTATAGGGACCGGTGATTTGTCCGTCCCGCCGGAAGATGAGGCGGTCATCGTAAAGTCGCAATGCGACACCAAGGTCCACGTGATTGTAGGGGGTGAGGTTGAAGTCGATGTCGACGGCCATGTCATTGCGAAGAAGCGAATTGATCTGATCGGACAGCAACGGATTGATCACCTGACCGGTAATCAGCGGGTTTACAACGGTTCCACCACTCAATGATTCCCGAAAGGCCGAACCGGTTCCGCCCTCGGAGGATGCCGATGCGAGAGGGATGAAATTCCCTGACAGCAGCAGACTGGTGGCCTGAATGACCTTCTCTTCTTCGTTCCGGTTCAATGCACTCATTTGTGTGAGGAGTGTCGGGTCCAACGTTCCTTCGATATTGGAGGGTGTCCGAAAATAGAAATCGTTTTCCAGTTCACGAAGTGTCCCGCCGATCGTCAAGACGAGATCCACAGGTACGCGACGGGCTCCCTGGAGCTGGTTCGGTGCAGCTGTGGTGAGCAGCGAGGTTAAATCCGGTCGCGAACGATAGACGGCTTCCACATTTAGCCGGGCATTGGTCGGATCCCCTTCCCACAGGATGGATCCTCCTTCCTGAAGCTGGAATCTGCGGGAGATGATGTCGCCAGCTACGAACTGATAATCGCCACCTAAAATATTCATACGACCGAAGACATTGAGAGTCTGGTCTTCCAGACTCAACCGAACCTGTCCGGTCCCGCGTGCGTTGAGAACTTCGTTGGTCACCGGGTCAAATACCAACTGGAACGTGACCGGATCGCGGGCCACAAACTGAAGGTCGAGTGTGAATCGTTCTGCAAATGTCATCGTTGTCCCGTCTTCCTGAACCGGAGTCGTGGGTGCGTTGCTCAATGCAGCCAGATTACTCAGGTCAAATTCTTCGACAAACTGAATGAAGTTGTGGTTCTGTTGAAGTTCGGTCTCTTCAAGCAGCGGAAGTGAGATTCGGGAGTCACTGCTCACGACAATCGGCTCGGTCGTTCGCAGGAATGGATTGAAGTTGGTGCCTGTAATCCGTGCCTGACCTGTACCCCGCGTACTGGCATAGAACGGGACTTCCGGATTGTAGGGATTGTTCATAAAGACCAGATTCTCGAGATCGAGAGTCAGGTCCATGTAGTTGGTCCGTGAGAAATCATCCAGATCGACGGTCCCGCTCAATCGGCCAGTCCCACCCCGGGAGTCCAGAAGATCGAGGCCGTCAAACCGGAGTCCTTCGTGTCGGTCAAAGACGAGGCGACCATTTGTGCGGTAACGGGTATTGAGAAATGTCGGGGTGACCAACACCTGATCAATATCGAACTGAGTGCGAAAATTGATATCCTCAAGGGATCCACTCACAAACCCCCAGCCTGTCGTACGGCCTTCTGCCTCATCAATGATCTTGGGTACGATGACGGAGGCGATCCAGGTATCAATCTCCCGAAGATCGGCGTCAAAATAGAAAAACTCTTCGCCGGGATTGGAGAGAGAAGGGAGGCTCACATTTCCATCCAGGATCAGGTGGTTTCCGACGCCATTGTTGGACTCCAGATAGTCTGAATGGATCTCCGGGTCTGTTCGGACTTCGATGCGAGTATCAAAATGTTCTCCTGCAGGATGGTAGTTGCTTTCGATCGTGACGAGCCCCACCGGGCGATCCATCACGCGTCCATCCCGAATGGTAAATGCTCCGCCCAAACGGGCGTCTCGGGTGAGCATGGATGTGACAAATTCTCCATCCATCCGACCTGAAAAACGAACGCGACCATTCAGCGCATCGGAGAGGAGTGAGAGGTCCAGGTTTTCGACGGCATACCGTACTTCATCTTCTGAATAGTAGCTGTATCTCCCGTCCAATTCGACCCGTTGATCCCCACTCTCCAGTGCAAATCCCTGGACATCCAGAACCTGTCGGTCATCGATGTGCAGTCGGGCTGTACCATCATGAATCCATTCGACGGACCCCAGATTCAGGTAGAGTTGTCGCAGCTCGGCGTCGATCGAGCCTTCGGAAAGTGTGCCAGTCAGTGTCATGTCCCATCCACGAAGGAACTCCCCGTTCATCTGAGTTTGGTGAACTCTTGCGGTATCATTTCGGACGGTGAGGTTGCTGAAGTGACGACCGAGTCGACGATCTCCCCAGTACGTCTCTTCTGCCAGTATTCGCAAATCGATGGCAGAATACTCCCTCAATGGCGTATCGTGCCGAAAGGAGGCCGTCAGGCTTATGTCGGGGCGAGTCAATCGAAGGTCGTGGAATTGCAATTCTTGATCACTGGCCGAACCGGTCAGAAGCATTTGATCGCCCGTACTTTCCAGGTTCAGGGAGATTCGACCCCGGGTTTGAATGTCAGGGAAGTCGGGTAGATACGCTTGAAGCGGTCCGAGATCCTTGATGTTCAGTTGGAGTTCCAATTGAAGAGGGGTCGGGGATTCCCACTGAATGGACTCATCGGTCGTGCCGCTCATCCGGAGTTCGTCATCCATTCTCTCCTTCAGATAGGCGCCCCAGTAGCGGGCAGATTGCACCATGTTTTCCGGTTGGATCGTCCCGGTCAGTTCGGCATCGAAAAGACTGCTTGTCAAACGCAACTGTCGGCGCCGGCCCTCCGATACCGGATCGAGATCTGCGAAGAGCTGATGACTATTCAATCGTTCACCATTGACGGTCGCCGAACGGACATTGAGTCCGATTCGTCCCGACAGGTCGATCCAACGTTCCCATTCCAGTGATGTGTCAAACTCCATATCGAGTTGAGTGACGGGCGCGATCGGCAGGGAAACCCAGCGGGTCAGATCCAGCCCGGTCGTATTTCCCTCCAGTTGACTGCTCCATCGGCCGTCCCTCTCTTCGATTCGGCCTTGAAGGCGGGCAGAGGAGCGATCGGTACGGATGCTCGATTGGTGCGTCCATTGTCCGTTTTCCCAGCGTATCGAGGAGATGGCTTCATGGATCGGGATTCGGTTCCATTGCGTCTGTTGAAGGGAGAGACTGAGCTTGCCCACCCCCTGTTGAACCGGCCACCCCTCTCCATCAAACTCGAGATTTCCATTAAGCACTCCGCTCTCTGCCTGTTCGGGAAGGAGGGTTGCGTATTGAATAGAGTCTGCATGTACCTGCATTCGATAGCTCGGTACATCTCCCAACCTGAACCGACCGTCCAGTGTCAATTGTCCATGGAGCGTCTCGGTGTCCAGATTCAGGGATACGTGTTGGCGGGATCCATCCAATTGCCCGTTCATTCGGGTGCCGGCGAGGGCAGAGAGATCGAGTTCCCCGACGGCTGTGGGGATTCGATTCAGCTGAATGGCTTCTTCCGTCGAAAAGACGAGATTTCTGAGGGATGCCTCCCAGCTTGCAGTCGAATCGAGTGGGGATTCCAGGGACACACCCGCAAGCAGATTGCTCTCTCCGACTTGTGCAGAGATTCGATCGACAAAAAACTGATCCACAGTTCCCTCGCCTTGAAGGGAAAGGTCTACCAAGCTCTCCGGAAAGGGCCATTGGCTCCAGAGACGTTGAAGTCGCTCACCGGGAATCGTTGCCTCTTCGATGCGGAGACTCCAAACAGCATCGCTCAGTTGGGACAGCCATTCATCACTTGCCAAGTCTACGGGGGACGCTTCGAGACTCCAGCGAACACGACTCTCCCGACTGGAGAGTTCGAATCCGTTCAATTCCAGAAATCGGGAATCACTGAAAAGTTGTCCACGAAGTCGAACCGGACCCATACGCTCGTCTGCAAAGAGGGCGTGGAGATGTCCGATATCCAGAAAGCGCTGCTCGTCCGTTATTTCAAGATAGAATGAGGCATCCAGATCGGTTGCCGGCAACCAATTTAGAGGGTGAACCGGTTGTGAATTCTCGGGAGGGGACGTTCGGATCGCGCCCCCCTCCATGGTTATTTGTGGGGCGATCCACTCCCACTGCGTCTGGATCAACGGGAGGTCCAATGTATCAGGGCGCTGAATGGATAGCCGCTTCGAGACCGCATACGACAAGTTGAGTTCGCGATTATCCAGCATCTGAAGGTGCATCATCGGTTCTTCAAGGTGGATCTGTCGAAAGGTGACTCGTTGACGAATCAGATTCCAGGGTTGAAGTTCCAGTCGGGCAGAGGTCGCTTCCATCACAGACTCCTCTGATTCCGGAAGCGTTATCCGAATGTTGTGCAGTGTGAGGTGAAATGGCGGAATACCGGATATTCGGTCAATTCGGAATGTTCCTTGAAACTGAGTGGTCAACTGCCGCTCCACTTCTCCGGCCAACCACTGTTTGCTCTGTGGTAGTTGAAACAGTCCGAACATCACCAGGGACGCCAGGATCAAAAAGGCGACAAGCACAGTTACGAGCCTGATTATGGCTCTCCAGACGGTATGTATCCAGCGATAGATCAACAGGGTCGATTCTCGAGATGCAGGATTCCGGACATTCCGGGTGAAAGGTTTCGCACACTCATGAAACGGATTCCTCGTCAAAATGATTCAGCGCCCATTTCCATGCATCAACGACGGGTTCGGTCCGGCCCAACTCGCGGACGATCGGCTCTCCCCATGACTCGAGAAGAACCACTTTCAGGCGATTCGAACTGCGTTTTTTGTCTTGATACATCGCCTTTACCAGTTTGTCGACAGGTGTCGAGAGGGCAATTGCGGAGGGATTATAGAGGGATCGGAAACGGAGAAGTTGATCCGGGTCAAGATTTCCACCCAGATGATTGGACAGGTGAACGGCCGCAAGCATGCCGATATATACCGCCTCTCCGTGGGAGAGATTCCGGTAGCCGGCGTGGCGTTCCAGTGCGTGACCGAATGTGTGTCCAAAGTTGAGGATCATCCGTAATCCACTCTCTTTCTCGTCCTCGGCAACCACGGATGCTTTGATGGTGGCACAGTCGTGGATGAGTGGAATCAGATCCGGATCTCCTGCATCCGGATCACGCTGAAGAAAGAGTGATTCCACTCGATGAAAGATCTTCGGATCCCGAATCGCGCCGTACTTGAGGATTTCACTCAAACCGTTGATCCACTCCTTTTCGGGAAGTGTTTCAAGGAAACCGGTATTCATGAAGATGGCTTTCGGCTGGTAAAAGCTGCCAATCAGGTTTTTCCCGGTCGTATGATTGATGCCGGTCTTGCCTCCGATGGAGCTGTCGACCATGGCAAGCAGTGTCGTGGGCATATGAATCAAGGGAAGGCCGCGCATCGTGGTCGACGCAACAAACCCGCCCAGATCTCCGGTGACACCGCCTCCAATAACGACAACGGGTGTATTGCGACGTACACCAAGGTTCAACATCCCGTCACTGAGCCGACTCCACTCTGTGATCGATTTACTTGCTTCACCGGATGGAACCGTCATGAGACGTTCATCGACAAATCGATTCCCGAGAAGAGTCCGAACCTGTGAAAGGTGTTGACGGGCAACCACTTCATCCATGATGACCACCGGATCGTCTTGCCCGTCCAGATCCACCTGACGGAGGAATGGTTCAACCGGCACATGTTGGCCGACGTAGACGGGGTAGGATTCAGTGGGGGTCTGAACGGTCAGCTCTCTACTCATCGAGTCATCGTATCTATCTGTTCTTCAATTTGTTCTGCAATTTCGAACGGGGTCAGTTGACCGACAGGAATGGTGATGTGAGCCTGCCGGTAGAACCCTTCACGTTGTGCGAACAGTGTATCTATTTTTTGACGGAGTTCGTCCTTGTTCAACGAATCGGTTAGCGGTCGCCCGGTCTTCCTTCCCAAACGCTCCAAAAGTACGGATTGTGGCGCATCCAAAAAAATGAGCCAGCCTGTATTTCGAACGTGATTCACCACCTCTTGACTCTGAAGAGCACCGCCTCCCAAAGCGATGATTGAAGGGGGTTCGTTGAGTACTCTCTCCAACTCTTCACGTTCCAGTTGACGAAAATATGTCTCGCCTTCCGTATCGAACAGTTCGGGAATGGTTCGTCCTTTCCGTTTTTCGATGATGCGATCAAGGTCGGACCAGGGGCAGTTCAATCTTCTGGCAAGAATTCGGGCGATGGTGGTTTTACCAGAGCCCATCATGCCGCAAAGAAGAATCGGTTTCTCGGTTAAAGTGATCATGGAGTGGTTATGACTTGCGTTTGTGAGACGGGGTCGGCTCTTGTGGTGGAACCATCCGAACCTCCTCGCGTTGGACGCGCACCTGCCCTGGAGGGGCACCGGACGGTTTGGTAACATACTTCTTTCGGGTAACAATCACGGGGACAAGAGAGGCGTGTCTCTGCTTGGAGAACCAGGCTGCAAATCGGGCAGCGTGTTGGAGAATGAGGTCCGGCGGCGGGTCGGTTCGACGCTCCATGCGTACGACGACATGAGACCCGCCAGATCCCCGGGCATGCAACCAGAGATCCTCTTTATGGGCCGAACGAAGCAGGTCGTCATTGCTGCGTGCGTTTTTTCCGACGCAGATCTCCCATCCGTCTACGTTGTACCGGCGCCAGCGGCCGGCATTCCGGTCACCTCCGTCTTTGGATGATGCGAACAAGCTCTCGATCCACTCTTTTCGGTCGGCCTCCCATGTCCGGAGTTCGGAGAGATTCGAGACGCGTGAAAACGAGGCTTGTGCCTCGATCAATCGCTTCTCTTCGGTTTCACTTTCGTGTCGAATGGAGGCGCTCTCCTTGATGGATCGTCTGGAGCTTCGGGCTTTTCGGTAGTAGTGGTCTGCACGATCGGCCAGCGACCCTTTGCCCGGAAGGGGAATGGTGATCGGTTCTTGTTGATTCCAGGGGTCTGGCAGGTCGATGCTCGACTGTCCGGAGTGGACCGACTGATGGGCGTAGGCTGTGAGGATGTGTCCAAACTTTTCATACCGGTTGGCTCGATTCAACGCCTCGTCTCGTCCTTCAAGCTGGTCGAGTCGTTTTTGGATCTGGCTCAATCGTTCCCGAAGGCGATTTTCGATCTGTCGGGATCGTGTGAGCCAGGCCGATTCACGTTGATGCCGTATCCAGGTTTCACGAACGGCATCACAGGCGTTGTCAAACATGTACTCGGTCTCTGTCCGGAGATGCTCCTCTGACAAGAGAGTGAGAATTCCGCTCTGTACCTGTCGAAAAACCGGATGCCATCTCATTTGATCCTGCCAAGCCTGGACTTTTTCGACCGCGTCTTCCCAGTCGGCATCGTCGAGATTGTGTTGTTCCACAAGTTGCGGAATGACGGCTCTCGGGAATGCCGGATCGGCCCGAAGAATCATCTGTTTTCCACTCGTGTTACCGGATGGAGGACGGATATCCTCCACAGGTGGGCGGGGGGCAGGAGCCGGATCGCCAATGGAAATTCCGGACTGCCGGAAGGCGTCCACGATGATGTTGTCACGTACACGGTAGATGTTGGGGCGGGAACCGAAAGGGAGGATCAGAAGCTGCTCTCCACCAGACATCCTTACCTTGATGAAGCGGTCGCCCGGTTCCAGTGAGATCTCTTCGATGGTCTGCCCCTGAAGGGATTCAAAAAAATGTGTCTTGTCTCGACGTGCGGGAGGACGGGCAAGATCCGGAAATAGAGCCGTTTCTCCCTGTCGGGTCGAGTAGACCCAGCGGAAATTCTTGCCATCGGGGAGTTCCCAAACCGATTCCCAAATCCCCTTTTGAAAGGAGTAGCTCTGTTGGAACGCGGCACCATGGAATTTGCTGTTAAGCTCCTTGGTTAGATATATTAGCGTGTAGAAATTATTCATCGAGTTCCCCTGTTTGCTGGTGCTCCGGAGTCGCAACCGACTGCTGGAGATGTATGTTGGGGGAAAGTCTGTGCTTCATGCAATATCCCATATTTCACTCTGTCGTCAACAAAATCAAGAGTTCGTTGACCCGGGATCAATTCCAGATCGAGAAGTTTCGTCTCTGGGAAGAGCCAAGGATCAATGCAACCGGTCTGGAGATTTGGATCGACCTCCGCGAGAGCACTCGCTATCTGCGAGCGGTGTCGATCAATTTTGATTGGGACCGGTTTCGTGAAACCCGGATTGCCAGTCAACTCGAGGGAACCGAGAAACACCCTCTTTTGAAAGCACCCTACCTGCTCAAAACGAGTGTAGAGCCCGTCATAGATATTGAAGTGGTATGGTATTTTGATGAATTGCGCTGCCAACCAGAGACCAATGATTCGAGCGAGAATGAAGAGAGAATCACGGCTGCTAGCAAGTGGATGGGGGAGGTAAGTCGCAAGGTCAATGTTCTGTTGCGAGAAGACGAAATCATCACACGTTGGCATATCGAGGTGGAGGGGGATGAACAGGGCAAGCGTTTGACGGCGATTCACCTGATCTCGTACTTTCAATACCCTCTCTCCAATCTGAACAGCCTGAATGCCGTTCATCGAACGATCGAGCAGCGCATTCGGGATCTTCTCTCCCGAATCAACCGGGTCATTCGAATCGCCGACGAAACCGTGGATGTAGATGCGGCCTGATACGGATGAAGAGCGCAGGTAAAAACCGTCCGGGCACAGTGTGGACGGTTTCCAAACTGGCAGAAACAAAAAACCCCGCACCTGGGCGGGGTTGATCGCATCGACTGCCACTCTCTTGATATCGTGTGTCAGCGACGTTTTCCGGTGGTCGACCGTCGCAGGAAATTTGCGATTGCAAATAACGACTGGCCGTGACCGCAGGGCCCTACTTCTTCTTGTGTCGATTCTTGCGAAGTCTCTTTTTCCGCTTGTGCTTGGCAATTTTCGCGCGCTTTCTCTTCTTCCCACTTGGCATAAGCAATTCCATCCGTTTCGTCCGTTGCAATTGATGCTGCAACAGCCATTCAAAGGGTCATGTTCACAAGCATCAAAGCTACAAAAAATTTCATTGAGTTCCGCAACTCTGCGCGGCAGTTTCTCTTTTTACTCGATTTTCATTCTGAAAGAGGTGACCATTTTCATTATCTTGCGGTTCTGAATTTCAGAATATCAAAGATCCATGCCCGAACCGATAAAAGTTGCCAAATTTGGCGGGAGCAGCGTTGCGAATGCCGATGCAATGCGCCGTTGTGCCCGAATCATTGCAGATGACCCGGAACGTGCTGTGGCCGTATTGAGTGCCACTTCCGGAACGACCAATCTTTTGACCTTACTTCCGGAGAAGGCGGAAGGAAATGAACGGGAACAGATTTTCCGATCGATTGAAGAGAATCACGAATCGATTGCCGACGATTTGAACGTCTCCGAGGAGACGCGACTGGCCGTTCGCGGATACCTTTCCGAACTACGGGAGGTCGCAACCTACGGTTCGCTCGAATCACTGGAGGTCAAGGACCGGATCTGTTCCTTTGGCGAGCTGATATCGACCACACTCTTTACAGACTTGTTGAACCAGGAGGGAGTGGATGCCGTCTGGATCGATGCCCGGATGTTGATTCGTACCGATGCACAGTTTGGAAGTGCCGAACCGGACACCGAGGCGATCCGGCACGCGGTCACCGCGCAGCTTCTCCCGTTGATTGGAGATCGTCGTGTGGTCACCCAGGGATTCATTGGTTCCGAACCGGAAGGAAGAACCACGACGTTGGGACGCGGTGGAAGTGATTTTACGGCTGCGTTGCTGGCTGAAGCACTGGATACCCGGGTATTGGAGATTTGGACCGATGTGGATGCGATCTATACAACGGATCCCCGTGTCGTCGAGCAGGCACAACCCATCACGGAGATTACGTTTGATGAAGCGGCCGAGCTTTCTGTATTCGGAGCAAAAGTTCTCCACCCGGCCACACTCAAACCTGCCATTCGAAAGGACATTCGGGTCTACGTTGGAAGCAGTATCCATCCCGAACGTCCCGGAACCTGGATTGTACAGAAATCCGGTCAGTTGCCGGTCATTCGTGCGATTTCACTTCGTCGGGATCAGACATTGGTGACGGTTCACAGTCTGGACATGTTGCACCGTCACGGTTTTCTGGCACAACTATTCAGAATACTTGCAGATCACCGAATCAGTGTGGATCTGGTCACAACCAGCGAAGTCAGTGTCTCCCTGACAATTGATACCAATCATGACGGGTTGAGACATCGACTCTCCTCCGGGGTCATCGGGGAACTATCCGAATTTGCCGATGTCGAGGTAGAGAAGGGGCTCGTACTGATCGCCCTGGTCGGCAATCAGCTGGACCGGACAGCCGGTATAAGCGGGCAACTCTTCCAGCTACTCGACGAGATCAATATCCGACTTATCTGTCACGGAGCAAGTACGCACAACCTCTGCTTTTTGGTCGAGGAGGCCCGGGCCGATGAAGTGGTTCAGAAACTGCATGCTCATTTTATTGAGCGTGAGGAGGCCTTGTTGTGACAATAGCCGTAATCGGTACCGGGAAGACCGGACAACATGTCGTGCGATTGGCAGAAAAAGCAGGGGAGCGGGTCCTGGCTTTTGACGAGAGTCGAAAGCCGACGGCATCGGCACTGGCAGAGGCGGATGTTGCGGTGATTTTTGTACCCGGTGACGCCGCAGAAGAGTTGCTGGATCCACTCCTGGAAGCGGGTATTCCGGCTGCTTGGGGGACTACCGGATTTGATTGGCCGAACGACCTGCCGGATCGTGTGAAGCAAGCGGGAACACGCTGGATTATTGCCCCCAACTTCAGTCTTGGAATGAATTTAATCCGTCGTTGTCTGGAAATTTTGGGTCGAGGTGCGGCGCGTCTTCTCGAAGATCCGGAGTTTCACATTCACGAAGTGCACCACATTCACAAGAAAGATGCACCAAGTGGAACGGCGCTGAAGTGGCAGGAGTGGTTGAGTCTTGGTGAAGAGGTGTCCATTTCCAGCAGTCGGGAAGGGGATGTGAACGGCGTCCACAGTCTACATGTAAAGACTCCGTTCGAATCGATCTGGATCAAGCATGAAGCACATGATCGAGCGATATTTGCCGAGGGGGCACTGTGGGCTGCAACGTATCTGGTAAATGACCGATCGGTTCGCCCCGGAATCTATCGGTTCGAGACGATTATTGACGAAGTCTTTGATAAAGAATGAAAAAGGTAGAAGAGACAGCTCTTTGGACCGCATTGGTTACACCGATGAATCACGATGAGACCATCGATTACGAAGGTCTTGAATCATTGGTTCGTCGTCAAGAGCAAGCCGGGAACGGAATCCTTCTTCTCGGAAGTACGGGAGAGGGGTTGGCTCTGACCCGGGAAGAGAAACTGGATGTGATTGATTTTGTGACGGCCATGGATCCGGATGTTCCGTTGATGGCGGGAGTGGGTGGTTTTCAGGAGTCGGAACAGCGAGAATGGATCGAACAGTGCAATGCGACTCGTATCGATGCATTTTTAATGGTCTCTCCACTCTATGCCAAACCGGGGCCAAAAGGGATGATTGCCTGGTTCCGTTCATTGCTCGATACGGCCGGACGCCCGTGTATGCTCTACAATATTCCGAGCCGAACCGGCAGCCGGATACTTCCCTCGGTCATGCGGGAACTGGCGAAACATCCCCGACTTTGGAGTCTGAAGGAGGCGAGTGGCAACCTGGAGACGTATCAGGAGTTTTTGCAACACGTGCCCGGTCTTCCGCTCTACAGTGGGGATGATGCCCAACTACCGATCTATGCAGAGGTGGGATGCACCGGATTGGTTTCGGTTGCCGCCAATGTTTGGCCGGAAGCCACGCATCTCTATGTGGATCGAACGTTGAGGGGAGAGAGTTCTTCGTTTCGGGAGCTCTGGCAAAAAGCGTCGGATCTTCTCTTTTCGGCTCCGAATCCGGTACCGGTGAAACGACTTTTGGCTCAAAAGAAGTGGATTGGCTCGGACCAGTTGCGACTTCCGCTTCTGTCATCGGAGCTTGAAACAATGGACCCGCTATTGGATGCCGATCGAGAGATTCGTCAGTGGGTCCAAGAATCCCGGTAACGGAGATCCAACCGGCCGGATACCATTCCTGACAAATGGACCTTCCGGTACCCATGATTGCCGGAGATCCTGTGAATTTCGAGAATCAATGGAGAATATGATGAGTGACTGGAAACAAATTCTGGACGAACTGGAAGCTGGAACATTGCGTGCGGCCGAGCCGGATGGTGAGGAGTGGAGAGCCAATGTAGAGGTAAAAGAAGGAATTCTCGCAGCCTTCAAGGCAGGGGAGAATATCTCGTTGGAGGGAAATTGGGATGGATTTGTTGATAAACACAACCTTCTCCCGCGACGGTTTGTACCGGCAGACGGGGTTCGTCTGGTTCCGGGAGGGTCGTCGGTTCGACGCGGCGCATATGTCGCCAAAGGAGTTATTTTGATGCCTCCTGCATATGTGAATACGGGAGCCTATGTGGATGAGGGGACCATGGTGGACAGCCACGCGTTGGTCGGATCCTGTGCTCAAATCGGCAAACGCGTTCATCTTTCTGCAGGGGTGCAAATTGGAGGTGTTCTCGAACCCGTGGGATTGCGACCGGTGGTCATTGAAGATGATTGTTTTGTCGGCGCCGGATCCGTTATTGTAGAGGGGATACTGGTAAAGAGACGCGCAGTGATCGCGCCCGGCGTGACGCTGTCCAAATCCATTCCGGTATACGACTGTGTACACGAAACGTTGTTGGGCAAGGGAGCCTCTATTCCAGAGGGTGCAATCGTGGTTCCGGGAACGCGCCCGGTTGGCAGTAGATGGGCAGAGGAACAAGGATTGAACGTCGCATGTGCACTCATTGTAAAGTACAGGGACGAAGGAAGTGACGCGTCCCTGGAACTGGAAGATGCGCTTCGGTAGATTGGTACACTCCCGAAGGGGTGTTCGACCGATTGCCGGAGTTGGTAAAGATTGAAAGTGTAAGGAAAAGGGTCGGGATCCTTCTTATACTCGGAACAGACAACGACAAATTGACCAAGGCAGGAGCCAACCATGAGTTCACTGAATAAAGCGATGATTATTGGGCGTCTGGGGCAGGACCCGGAAGTTCGTTATACACAATCCAATACAGCTGTAGCGACACTGAATATTGCGACCAACGAACGGTTCAAGGATCGCAATGGCGAATTTCAGGAGCGTACCGAGTGGCACCGTGTTGTAGCATGGGGACGAACAGCAGAGATCTGTCAGCAGTATCTGAAAAAGGGTTCCCAAGTCTATATTGAAGGGCCCATCCAGACGCGGGAGTGGGAAGACAAAGAGGGGCAGAAACGTTATACCACAGAGATCAAGGCGCTAACACTGACCATGCTCGATTCACCGGGAAGAGGTCAGGATGGTGGTGGTGGCTATGCCCCGTCTCAGGGATCTGCCCAGCGACAGGGCTCCAATAGTGGTGGCGGGAGTGCGCAAGGAGTAGATCTGGGTGGCATGGATGACATGGACGATGATCTCCCCTTCTGAAAAGTTGCTCCTGCAAAACTGAACATGTACATTTTTTTTGACCCAGAACGAATCGACGGTTATTGGAAACGCTCGACGAACCTCCAAGTCTCTACCCGGATATCACCCTTGCGGCCGATGCTGCTTTGGCAACGGTTGGTGAGCCCATCACATTGGTGACGTGGCTGGTCTTTGTCGGTGTCATCATTGCCGGCTTGATTCTCAGTGCCCTTTTCTCCGGTTCGGAGGTGGCCTTTTTCTCGATGGCCAATCAGATGGACAAGCTGGATCGTGATGCCAGACCCGGCGGGTTGGACGACCGAATCATTCGGATGCTCCAGAAGCCGCGCCGGCTTTTGGCGACCATCCTGATTGGCAATACATTTGCCAATATTGTCACATCGGTGGCCGCAGCCGTATTGACCGGACGTTTGGCTGCCAATTACGGGTTGGCCGGATTTTGGGTCTATGCGTTTGAAGTGGTGGTTCTCACCTTTACAATCCTCATTCTGAGCGAAATCACACCCAAAATGATCTCGATCAACCATCCTCTTCGGATGGCTCGGCGGTTTACCAACTTCATCTACCTGCATTTTCTGCTATTGAAGCCGGTTGCTGCACTGATTGCCGAGAGTACGCTCTCGCTTGAACGTCGATTGCCACGTCCGTCAAACCGGATGACAACCGAAGATCTGCGGACCATGGCCGAAGTGGGGGAGAAGTCAGGATCGATTCACGGGGACGAGCGCGAAATTATCGAGAATGTGATCGAGTTTGGTCATACGGAGGTTCGTGAAATTATGACCTCTCGTGTAAACATTGTTGCCGTTTCGGTCGACCATTCCCTTCGCGATGTCATTGAATTGATTCGCACCAAAGGGTATTCCCGCATGCCGCTTTACGAGAATGATCTGGATACGATTCCCGGTGTGATATATGCAAAGGATGTCCTTCCATACATCCATTCTGATCTGGATACAACGACCATCAATTGGCGCAGTATTGCACGCCGTACCCTGTTTATTCCGGCGACCAAGAAGCTGGATGACTTGTTGCGTGATTTCCAGCAAGAGAAGACCCACCTGGCCATTGTTGTTGACGAATATGGTGGAACAGAAGGTCTGGTGACGCTGGACGATATCCTGGAGGAGATTGTCGGCGAGATGGGCGATGAGTATGACGAGGCAGACGAAAAACCCTACAAACGGTACCGGAATGGAGTCTGGCTCTTTGATGCCGGTGTGGATCTGGATGATGTGGAAAAGTTGCTCAAGCGGCAGATTACCACCGACACAGACGAGTATGAGACACTGGGGGGTCTGGTTTATTATTTGAGTGAGCGAATTCCCGGAGTCGGAGAGAGAATCAGCTATCGCGGATTGGAGTTGACGGTCCATTCTGTACGCAACAACCGGATCCGGAAGATTCGCATCCAACCACTTCACCCGTTGAAACCTTCCCGGGGGGAGTAGATTCAAATGGGTGATGCCAGCGGATCCAGCGAAAAGCCGTCCATTCGTCGAAAGGTCTCCCTGAAGGCGTGGAATACGTTGGGAGTCGAAGCAACCGCTCAAACACTTTACCAGATTACCCGAAAGGAACAGATCGACGAACTGTACTCTTGTCATCGGATCTCCGGAAACTTGCTTGTCCTGGGTGGCGGCAGTAATGTTCTGTTGAAAGATCCTCTACCGGACCCCGTTGTAAAAATGGAAATTTCGTCGCTCGAGGTGGTCCATGAGTCCGACCAAGAGGTACATCTGCAAGCAGGGGCTGGTGTGGTTTGGCATGAGTTGGTACGCTGGGCAGTCGAGCGAGATTTGGGCGGTTTGGAGCAACTTGCATTGATACCGGGCACGGTGGGTGCAGCCCCCGTTCAGAATATAGGTGCCTATGGGGTCGAGCTTGCAGACCGGATGGTATCACTGGAGGCGTTTGACCTCACAACGGGAAAATGGAAGATCATGGAACCCGGGATGTGTGATTTCGGGTACAGAGAGAGTCTGTTCAAAGGACGCGAACGCGGTCGATACGTGATTGGATCGGTGACATTTCGCCTGATCCGGAGTGGGTATACACCCTCGAGTGACTATCGAGCGCTGTCGGAGTGGCTGGAGAATCAGGAGGTTCGGGAGCCGACCATCCAGAATGTGTTTGATGCCGTGGTGGCCATTCGACAATCCAAACTTCCGGATCCAACCGTGATCGGGAATGCCGGCAGTTTTTTTAAAAATCCCGTCCTTTCGGTCGGGCAGTTGGAAACGATTCGAAGCCGGTTCGCAGATGTACCGTTCTATCCGGTAAATGCGGAGTTGGTTAAAGTGCCGGCTGCCTGGCTCATCGAGAATGCAGGGATGAAGGGCATTCGGGAGGGGAATGTCGGAACCTGGCCGGAGCAGCCACTGGTTCTCATTAACTACGGGGATGCCGGTGCCGAGGAGATACTGACGTTTTCCGACCGTATTCGGCGACGGATTCTCGAAATGTTCGGAATCGACCTGGAGCGGGAAGTGACATTGATTTCAGCGAATGACTCCTGAAGAGACGGCAGACAAGAGACGGTGGTCTCCGCGTGAGATTCGACGACATTTGGGCTGCCCGTTACGTATTCACTACGAACAACAGGCAGACGATCCTCCGGTACGTCATCCGCTTCGAAACCCGAGTCGAAGTTTGATCCGGCGCCTGCTTCAGATGCGATATCCCGGGGGTGAGTCCCTTCAAAACGAGGGATCGAACCGGGCTGCCCGAACGATAGAACGATTGAAGGGTGAGCAGGAGGTCCGACTCTACGATGCCCAGGTAGAGGTCTCTCTGCTATCCATGCGCTTCCCGCTGATTGTTCGGACTGGTGACCACGTGACCCTTTTTCTGACCTACGAGCGACTTTGGCGGTCGTCTGCACATCGACTTGTCCGAATGCCGGGGGGGCGATCTTCCCTGTTCAAAGCTCTTCAGGAGGGTGCATTGGGTCGTTGGGCTCTGCGTCAACGGCTTCCGGATTGTTCGGTCGAGGTGCGTTTGGTCTTTCCGGATGCCCGGTTCCAGGGAGAGAAAGCAGAGTTCTTCGAACGGTTGGCTCGGGCAGAACCACTCGAAGATTCAGAGAAAGATCTGTTGGTCGAGATCGAAGCAGAGGCGTTGTTGGACCGTGTAGAGAGCGGTCTGGAGAGTGACCGATTGCACCCGTCCATGCAGGGGAAGTCACTGGATGAGCAGTTGAATGCACTGGAACGGGTTCGCGTTGGAGAAGAGGACCCGCCTTTTGAGGTAAGTTCGGCGTGTCAGGGGTGCCGTTGGCAAAGGCCGGTTCCCGAGTGGAAGCATCCTGGTTGTTGGTCGGTTCGGCTTGGAGAGAAGGCTCCGGAGGGGGATCTTTTTTCCTTGATTGGAAGAGGAAATCGAGAGGCGTTGGCAGAGGGATCACTGGAGCCGGGGTGCCTGGAACTTCCGGAGGGGTGGAGGGAATCGAATGTCATGAACCCACCGGTCTCCCGATTCTCGACATCGCATCGGCGTGCACTGCAAATCTTGAGTGCACGCGGAACGCAAGTTCCCCGGGAATGGGTCCGAAAGGAGCTGTGGGATTCGCTGGATTCGGTGGAGTGGCCTCTCCATTTTATCGATTTTGAGGCGGCAGCCTGCCCCGTCCCCCTTGGGGTTGGGAAGCGACCCTATGAATCGGTCTTGTTTCAATTTTCGTGTCATACATTGGAAGAGGATGGGACAATCCATTGGAATGGGTGGCTGGAGTCAAACAAGCTGGAGGGAACGACTGCCCGGTTTCTGGATGCACTTCTCGCAGTCCCCGATCTTTCGAGAGGAACCATTGTCCACTTTTCTCCGTTTGAACGGCAGGCTCTGAATCGACTCTTTTCGGAAGTTTCCAGGTCTGTTCCGAAGGGGCATGCGGTGCTGGAGAAACTTCGAACGTTGACACAACGATCGACCGGATTTCTGGATATGGGGCATCTGCTTCGGGACTATTTTCACCACCTTGACTTGAACGGGTCGTTGGGTCTCAAAGCGGCTCTTCCGGTTCTTTTGGAGAACGATCCGGATTTGAAACATCTGGAAGCGTCGCTCTTTCTGCCTGCCGAGCTGCAGCGCGCATTCGGCTCTACACTTCCGGATCAACCATACGAGGCGGTTGTCGAGCACGGGTGTCCGGTGGGGGATGGTGCCGTTGCCATTCATGCCTGGCTCTCACTCTGGATGCCGAGAGGGTGGGGAATTCCAAAGAAGGCGGTTGTTGAAGCTCTGGAGAGCTATTGTTGGCTCGATACATGGTCCATGGTTTTGCTCTTTCGGTATTGGAAGCGTCTGGAAGAGAGGCGTCCGGGAGAGGAAGATTGGATACAGTTTTAGCTGCCGAAGTGGTACTTTCAGTGGGAGAGGAGAGGGTTTGTTACAGGTCCGGAACGGGGCGGTTCGGCCCGTGCCATTCGTGGTGGTTGTGTATTGGAGGAGATGATTGTTTATCCATAACAGTGAGGTCATAATGAGAACAGTGGTCGGTAGAAGCGGGTGGTTTGCGATCCTTTTGATCCTGTTTTCCGTGGTCGGATGCTCGATTCAGAAAAATCCGGTTACGGGAAACACGCGGGCGTTCGGCTACTCTTGGCAGGAAGAGATTCAGTTGGGCCAAGAGAATGATCCACAAATTGTGGCTCAATTCGGCCTCTATGAGGATGAGTCGCTTGCGGGCTATGTACGTGAAATCGGAGACCGTATGCTGGTGGAGAGCCATTTGCGGCGTCCGGAGGCGGAAGAGCAATGGAAGAACACGGAGTTCGCATTTCGTGTATTGGATAGCCCGGTGATCAACGCTTTTGCCCTTCCGGGGGGATACATCTACTTCACAAGGGGCATTCTGGCGCACTTCAACAACGAAGCACAATTTGCTGTGGTGATGGGGCACGAGATTGGTCATGTGGCGGCTCGCCACGCTTCCCAACGGGCTCTTCGACAGACATTGGGACAGGTTGCAGTCGTTGGTGGTTCGATCCTCGGTCAAGAGGTCTTGGGACTGCCAGGGGAGTCCTTGATGAACTTGAGTTCCCAAGCCGCACAGTTGCTGTTTCTGAGCTACTCTCGCGAAAATGAACGGGAATCGGATCGTTTGGGTGTGGAGTATGCCGCTCGTTCCGGGTATGAGGCTTCGGAGGGCTCGGCTCTTTTTACAACGTTGAAGCGGATTTCCGAGAAACAAGGCCAGAGTGTTCCGGGATTTGTTTCGACACACCCCGACCCGGGGGAACGAGAGCGAGAGATTCCCGAGATGTCCCGACAATGGGAAGCCGAAGGGTACGAACAGACAGAACGAAATCAGGATGAATACATGGAGATGATTGACGGCATCATCTTCGGAGAGAATCCCCGTAACGGAATTCAGGAAGGAGATCTGTTTGTCCACCCCGACTTGGCATTTCAGTGGGATGTCCCTGCCAATTGGGAGCTACTGAATGAGCCATCGAGAGTGGTAATGGTTTCACCGGAGCAGGAGGCCGTCACCATCATGGGGATGCCTCCGGATGCCGATTCGCCTCGGGCTCTTGTAGAGAGTTTTGTTCAGAGTGAAGGGATAACCGTCACGGAGCAGGGGGAGATGGATCGATCCGATGGACGGCAGGCGTGGTATGCAGTTGCGGATGCAACACTTCAGGATGGGACGGAGGTCCGACTTCGGCTCGATGCATTGAGCCACAACGAGGCGGTTCTCCAGTTTTTGAGTTATACAACAAGCGACCAGTTTGATGACTGGAGGTCGACATTTGAATCGATTTCCTCGTCGTTTCAGGATCTGGAGGATCCCGAACTTCTGTCGGTTCAACCCGTACGGTTGCACGTGAACCGGGCCAACCGGAATGGAACACTGGCGTCGTTCCTCCCGGATGAGCTTCCGATGAATATTGAGCCGGAGGATGTGGCCATTTTGAACCAGATGAATCTGGAGGATGAAGTGGAGCGCGGCCAATGGCTGAAAATTCCGGTACAAGAGTAGCAGACAGACGTTGCGCCTGATTTTCAATAACTGATCAACCGAATACGAGTCTTATGATTGAACGATATTCACGCCCTGAAATGAGGGAGATATGGTCCATCCGAAATCAATTCCAAGCCTGGTTGGAGGTAGAGTTGGCCGCTTGCCGTGCCTGGAGCCGCTTGGGAAAAATTCCGGAAAAGGATGTGGATCTGCTCTACGAGAAGGCGAGTTTTGATGTGGAACGGATTTTGGAGATCGAAAAGGAGACCCGACACGATGTCGTAGCGTTTACACGGGCTGTTTCCGAGTCTCTGGGCGAGGAGAAAAAGTGGGTTCATTATGGATTGACATCGACCGATGTGGTCGATACGGCAACCGGTTTTCGGCTCAAACAAGCCAATGATATCCTTCGAAAAGGAATCGACCGGATGTTGGAGGTTCTGCGTGCCAAAGCGATCGAGCACAAGAATACATTGATGATGGGTCGTACACACGGCGTACACGCCGAGCCGATCACGTTTGGGCTCAAATGTGCGCTTTGGTATGCCGAAATGGAGCGGAACCGTAAACGGTTCGAAGATGCGGCAGAGGGGGTAGAGTTTGGTAAACTTTCAGGGGCCGTCGGGACGTTTGCCAACATTCCGCCCGAAGTGGAACAGGTTACCTGTGAAATTCTGGGGCTGTCGCATGCGCCCATTTCGACTCAGACATTGCAGCGTGACCGTCATGCAGCCTATGTGTCGACCCTGGCTCTTGTTGGATCGACTCTGGAGAAGATGGCCGTGGAGATTCGGCATCTTCAGCGGACAGAGGTACGAGAGGCCGAAGAGTTCTTCGGGAAGGGGCAGAAAGGATCTTCTGCAATGCCACACAAGAGGAATCCAGTCAGCTCGGAGAATATTACAGGGTGTTCGCGGGTCCTTCGGGGGTACATGGTAACGGCCTTTGAAAATATTCCGCTCTGGCACGAACGGGATATCTCACACTCCTCCGCCGAGCGGATTATCTTGCCGGATGCCACCATGTTGTTGGACTACATGTTGAACCGGTTTGCCGGGGTGGTCGAGAAGTTGACGGTGTATCCGGATCACATGATGGAGAATATGGAAAAGACGCAGGGGTTGGTCTTTTCGCAACGACTCCTGTTGATGCTGATTGACAAGGGACTCTCCCGGGAAGAAGCCTATGATACGGTTCAGCCCCTGGCGATGAAGGCCTGGCAGGAGAAGAGGCCCTACCGGGAGCTTGTACTCGGCAGTGAGGCGATTTCCGGAACGCTTTCGAAGAACGAGATCGAATCTGCATTTGATTGGGAACACCATACAAAACATGTAGAAACACTCTTCAAACGGGCGGGTGTAATCCCATCCTGACAGGATTACCGATGGGTCGATCCGTGGGGCGGAAAAATTGTTCAAAGAGGGGTGACAATATGTTGTCACTCCCTGGTGGTATCGTTGGGTAAACATTGAACAAAACCAACGATACAGACATGGAAACAACGAAAACAACCCACCAATCCGGAACCCTGAATCCTCTGCTCGACCGAATTTTGGTCGAAGCGCGTACAGAAGATCGAGAAATTCACCAGGTATTGACCTTGATGGGGTGGGAGCCTCTTCCCGACGAACTTGTACTGGAGATCAAAGAAGACATCCGCGCATTTTGCCGGGAGTTGGAAGGTCGGTATGCCAGTTGCGACCCCTTCGTCATTCGACGACGACACCGGGTTGATTATTGGGTTCGACAGTATCTGGATGGTGCCTGTACACTTGAAACAGCTGTGAATGCCCTTCATGTATCACCACTTGGAAACGTCGGGTGAGTATGCAACGATTCCTGTTTGTTGTTCAAATTGGTAGAAGAAGTTCGGACTCTCTTTTATTATCTTCTTCTAACTGTGAACCAAACGACAATCGATATGCAAGACGCCTCACCTTTCAAGCGGATCACACGACAGGGACTTACCTACGATGATGTGCTCCTGGTTCCGGGATACTCCAGGGTATTGCCCCGAAATGTGGAGACAAAGATCGAACTTACTCCCTCTCTGACGCTCAATATGCCGGTCATCAGTGCTGCGATGGATACTGTATCCGAGTATCGATTGGCGATTGCACTGGCCCGAGAAGGAGGGCTGGCAGTACTGCACAAGAATATGACGATTGAGGAGCAGGCAGAGCATGTTCGTCTTGTGAAGAGGAGCGAGAGTGGCATGATTGTGGATCCGGTGACACTGCCCGCCGAAGCCACGGTCCGGGATGCTCGCGGGTTGATGCAAAAACACAAGATCGGCGGGATTCCGATCGTTGAGAAGGACAATAAACTGGTCGGAATTGTTACGAATCGGGATCTCCGGTTTGAACACTATGTAGACAAAAAATTGGGCGAGATCATGACTCGGGAGAACCTGATAACGGCTTCCGAGGGCACCAACCTGGAGCAGGCAGAGAAGATTCTGCAGTCGCACAAAGTGGAGAAGCTTCCGATCGTCAACAACGCGGGAATTCTGGTCGGGTTGATTACATTCAAGGATATTGAAAAGAAGATGAATTTCCCGAATGCCTGTAAGGATGGACTTGGGCGCCTGCGGGTTGGAGCAGCTGTCGGCGTGACACCGGATACCATGGATCGGGTTCGGGCACTGGTCGATTCCGGTGTGGATTTGATTACGGTCGATACAGCCCACGGCCATTCCCAGGGGGTATTGGATGTCGTCGAAACCATTCGAAAAGCGTATCCGAAATTACAGATCGTTGGCGGGAACATCGCAACACGAGAAGCAGCCGAAGCCCTGGTCAAAGCGGGTGTGGATGTCGTAAAAGTGGGCGTCGGGCCCGGTTCCATCTGTACAACACGCGTGGTAACGGGTGTTGGTGTGCCGCAGCTCTCTGCAGTCATGGAGGTGGCCGAATTTACACGCGAATCCGGTGTAGGTCTGATTGCAGATGGTGGAATCAAGCAGACCGGAGACATTCCAAAGGCGATCGCCGGAGGTGCCGATGCGGTGATGATGGGATCGATGTTCGCCGGACTTGAGGAGAGTCCGGGGGAGACGATTATTTATGAATCAAGAAAGTACAAATCGTATCGCGGGATGGGTAGTCTGGGGGCCATGGACAAAGGTTCCAAAGACCGTTATTTCCAGGATGTCGAGGATGATTTACGAAAATTGGTTCCCGAGGGGATCGAAGGTCGGGTGCCGTACAAAGGTCACCTTCATGAAGTGGTTCACCAGATGGCTGGTGGTCTGCGTGCAGCCATGGGATATACGGGATCATCAACCATTCGGGACCTTCAACACGCAGAGTTCGTACAGATTTCGGCTGCCAGCTACAAGGAGAGCCATCCTCATTCGGTTCACATAACCAAAGAGGCTCCCAATTACTCTGTTTGATACCCACCAGGGTTGTTCAGAAAACAAAATTTCCGGTCGGACACGATATCGGATTGAGAAGAGAATGATGTCATTTACGAGACTCCAAAGAATCTGTAACCTTTTACCGGTTGAGTCGTCTTATAGGAGGACGGGCTTGATGACGGGATCAGATGTCGGATTTCGGAGCGTGCGCGAATACAACAGGTCGGTGTCATGTGGGATCTGATCCAACGATTGCTCCGTTTTCGGGATCGGGAAGTCACAATCGTCATCCTGGACAACCAGGAGCCGGATATCACCGATTCCTTCAAAACGGGGTCCCGTCAACTGATTCGTTACGGGGGCGCTCTTTTGGCAATCTCGGTCTTGTTGACGACACTCGTCTTTTATCTGACGCCACTTGGTTCTCTCTATGTGCGTTCCAGTGATTCAGGACTTCGGGACGAGATGTTCGGAATTACGGAGAAAGTGATTGCGCTGGAAGACTCATTGGCACGACGAGACAGGCAATTGATGGATATGAAGCAGATTTTGATTCAGGTTCCGGATACGCTCTTTCCCGTATCGGTCCCGTCGGATACCCTTCGGGAGACCCGGGAACCAGACATGTCCCCGGGATCCATCGAATCAGCAGTCGGGGTACCCCGACTTACGAGAGAAGCACTGGAAGCATTGAGTCGGGATTTGACCTCACCGGTATTTCCGGTGTCTTTGCCGGTTGACGGTTCGGTCAGTCAGTTGTTTGATCGAGAGGAAAGACATTACGGGCTGGATCTTTCGGCACCTGAGGGAGTAGAAATTCATGCGGTGGCAGATGGAACGGTTCTGTTTGCAGACTGGACCACTCCGTATGGGTATGTGCTCTATCTACATCATCGAGATGGGTATGTATCGGTTTACAAGCATGCAAGCCGCCTGTTTCGGGGCGTGGGGGAGATGGTGGTACGTGGTGAAGTACTCGGAACGGTTGGGGATCGGGGAGCTCTCAGTTATGGAGCGCATCTCCATTTCGAACTTTGGCATGACGGAGTTGTTCAGAACCCGCAGAATTATCTTACACACGGAGAATGATGACCATGTTTTCAAAACAGAACAAACCTAACGGACCCGTGAAATCGGGTAATTCGGCACCGGAAGTGAGCATGATCAGTAAAGGAACCCGCCTGGAGGGGGACATTCATGCCAATTCAGATCTCCGGGTTTCCGGGAATGTTTCGGGAACAGCCAGTTCGGACGGGAAGTTGGTCATCACATCTACAGGACGGGTCGAGGGGAATGTGAAAGCGGGTGAAGTCGACATCGCCGGAACAATTGACGGGGAGGTACGAGTAAGCAGCAAACTGATACTCAGAAGTTCGGCAGTGATCAACGGAGATCTTTTTACCAAAACGTTGCTTGTCGAAGAGGGAGCACAGATTCGCGGGCACTGTCGCATGTCCGAGGAGTCACCGGAATTAAAATCGATTCGTGGACGTGCCAAGGAGGGAGTTTCCAAGGGTGAGGACTCTGTTCGATCGGCGACAGGTGGAGTGTGAAACGACCAAGCCTGGATCAAAATTCTCTACGGTATCTTTCGCTTGGTGCAGAAATTGCCGCCGGTCTGGCGATTCCACTCTGGATTGGATACAAACTGGATGAATGGCTTGAGACCTCTCCCTGGTTTCTGCTTGGGGGCTCCATTGCCGGTTTGCTGATTCTCCTGGGAATTTTCCTTAAACTTGCAAAGGATGAATCTACCTGAAGACGACTCGAACCAAGGAGTGACCGTTGATCCAGATTCGACCCGTCGGCACCGCTCTACTGATCTACCTGGGCATCTCATGGTTCGTTCCTTTTACGAGCAGGTTCATTGATCCGATTGGATGGTGGGTGGGAACCGCGCTCGGAATGTTGGCGCCGGCACTCCATTTAATGACAACGCGCTGGATTTTTCGATTACATGAGGACACGTTTCATACTGCATTCTATCTGTCGCTTCTGATTCGAACGGTTGTCATACTCGGGATCTTTGTCGCACTTCTCGTCGGAACAAATATTGGCAAAATCGCCTTTACTCTGAGTTTTATTATTTCTTATATTTTCCATTCTGTGATCGATATCATATTGATCCAAAAAAACGAATTCAACAGACGTTCTAACAGCTGACCAGAGATGACGACAGTACTGCGCCAACTCTTTCTCACGTATCTGTTTTCATTACTTCTTATTCCCGTGATGTCGGAGGCTCAAGCGGCCGAAGAGTCGTCCAGCCCCATCGATGTGATGGGCAAAGTGGTCGATCATGACTATCTGGAACTAGCGGGTGCCAAAATATACCTCCCACGAATATTCTTTGTGGACGGGTCCGTGTATGTCTACAAGAGCACCTATTCCGCACTGGATTCCGGTGAGTTTGTTGAGGACGAGGGTGGGGCAATCGTTCGGGCAGACGGAACACCGGTTACGATTGACTTCTCGATTACTTCCCACCTGATGTATGTATGGTTCAGCATCCTTCTGGGCCTCTTGGTCACGCTTTGGGCCGCGAGTCGCTACAAGCGGGGAGTGGGGCGGGAATCGGAGCCACTTGGTAGATGGCACAATCTGTTTGAGGTCTTTTTTGTTTTTATCCGTGACGATATTGCCCGGCAATACATCGCCGGGGACAAGTATAAACGGTATGTGAACTACCTCTTCTCGGTTTTCGTTGCCATCGCGTTCATGAATTTGTTTGGGCTTCTCCCTTGGGGCGTTTCTGCAACGGCCGACCTGACCGTAACGGCGACACTTGCGGCCATCACATTTGTCATTACCCAAGCGAGCGGGACACGCCATCATTGGGAGCATGTCTTCATGTTTCCCGGGGTACCTCCGCTGGTACGATTTATTCTGACACCTGTCGAGATCATCGGGCTATTTACCAAACCGTTTGCCCTGGCCATTCGACTCTTTGCCAATATGCTTTCCGGCAAGATCATGATCGTCTGTATTCTGGGTCTGATTTTCGTATTCACCGAGATGTTCGGAGTTGCATTTGGTGTGACGTCCAGTATCGCATGGGTCGGGTTGACGGCTGTTCTATATATTTTGAAGGCCTTTATCGCCCTATTGCAGGCGTATATTTTCACACTGCTGTCTGCAGTATTTATCGGAATGGCAGCCGAAGAACATCATCACGAAGATGAACATGACGTATCGGTTGCAGTTGCGACCGATGCACAAGTAACCAACCACTAATCCAAAACAAACAGGAATAACACTATGGGACTTTTAGCAGCTGGTCTTGGCGCAGGAATTATTGCAATCGGTGCCGGTATCGGAATCGGGATGATCGGAAAAGGAGCTACCGAAAGTATCGCCCGTCAGCCGGAAGCCGCCGGAGACATTCGTGGCGCCATGATTCTGACAGCCGCCTTTATTGAAGGTGTGGCTCTGATTGGTGCCATCGTTTGTATTCTTCTCGCCCTTCAAATTGGTGGGTAACGGATCGTAACCGCTAGAAAAGAGGAGTCATCATGACGGTTTTTATGGCAAGTGGAGGCGGTCTTCTTTCGTTTCAGACCGGATTTGCAATTTGGGTATTGATCTCGATGTTGATCTTTCTCTGGATCATGGGCAAGTACGCTGTGCCCCATATCTCCAGTGCTTTGGAGGAGAGAGAGAAGAGCATCAAGGATTCTCTCGAAGCTGCCGAGAAGGCGGTTGCGAAAGCGGAAGAGATCTCCAAAGAGAACCGACAAGCTCTTCGAGAGGCGGAAAAAGAGGCTCAAAAAATCCGGAAGGATGCGGTTGAACAAGCCGAGAAGCTTCGGGCCGAACGCGTAGATGAGGCTCGAAAGGAGGCAGACCGTCTTTTGGACGATGCACGCAGGAGCATTGAGCAGGACAAGCAACGAGCCATGCTCGAACTTCGAAACGAAGTGAGCGATTTGGTGATCGAGGCCACGTCACGTCTGATCGAAGCCGAAATGGATCAGGACAAGCATCGAAAACTGATCAATTCCTATCTGGACAACCTTGTAGTAAAAGAGGATTAGAATGATTGGGAAGGCAGCAAGACGATATGCACGTGCGTTTCTGAAGGTTTCCCTTGATGAAGGGAAGCTGGAGGTGATTCATACAGATCTGCAGACCGTACAGAATGTACTGGTCAATAGTCGGGATCTGGCTGCTTCACTGAAGAGCCCTGTTATCCGGTTGGATGTGAAGCGCGAGGTGGTCCAGCAGGTTTTTTCGGATTCTGTTGACCCGCTTACCCGTCGATTTCTCGACTTTGTTATTGAAAAACGACGAGCGAATCTGTTGTCAGATATCGTTGACGGGTTTTTGGAAGCATACAAAGCACATATCGGAATACAGGATGTCCTGGTGGCATCCGCTGTCGAATTGGAAGACGAGACACACAACCGGCTCTCGACGATTCTCGAACAGCAGTTGAAGGGTACGGTCGCCATTGAGTCCCGAACCGATTCATCCCTGTTGGGTGGCATGTCGGTTCAGATTGGTGATACGATTATTGATGGGACCGTGAGACACAAGCTGAACAGACTCGCGACGAGTTTCAAAGAAGCAGCAATCAACCAATGAAATTACAAGGGTACTACAGATGAGTCAGATCAGACCGGATGAAGTTTCCGCAATTCTGAGAAAGCAGATCTCTGGATTTGATAATGAGGCGGACGTCTATGACGTGGGGACCATCCTTGAGGTAGGGGATGGAATCGCCCGAGTCTATGGTCTGTCCAAAGTTCAGGCCGGTGAACTGGTTGAACTTCCCGAATCCCTGGATCATGACGGACAGGCAATTCGAGGGATGGTTTTGAACCTTGAAGAGGACAACGCCGGGATTGTACTTTTTGGCGACTCCAGTGTCGTGAAAGAGGGACACATGGTAAAACGGACGAAATCCATTGCTTCCATTCCTGTTGGCGATGGCGTTCTCGACCGGGTAATCGATCCTTTGGGACGTCCCATCGATGGTGAAGGTGCCATTTCCGGTGAAACCATCGAGCTCCCGTTGGAGCGGAAGGCGCCGGGTGTGGTCTACCGTCAACCCGTAACCGAGCCTCTTCAAACAGGATTGAAAGCGATTGACTCGCTTATACCCATTGGACGTGGTCAACGTGAATTGATTATTGGTGACCGTCAGACAGGTAAAACGGCCGTTGCCATCGACACCATTATCAATCAGAAACAGACTCAGAATACAGACAAACCAGTTTACTGTATTTACGTTGCTGTCGGGCAAAAAGGTTCCACAGTAGCTGGAATTGTCAACAAGTTGAGAGAGCACGGAGCGATGAAGTACACAACGGTCGTCTCTGCACCTGCCAGTGTATCGGCTCCCATGCGATATGTGGCGCCGTTTGCCGGTGCGGCAATCGGAGAGTATTTCCGGGATACCGGTCGACACGCACTTGTCATTTATGATGATCTCTCCAAACAGGCCGTGGCCTATCGGGAGTTGTCTCTGCTCCTCAAGCGCCCACCCGGACGAGAAGCCTATCCCGGGGATGTTTTCTACCTTCACAGTCGACTGCTTGAGCGTGCTGCCAAAGTGATAGACAACGAAGAGGTCATCAAAAAGATGAACAATGTTCCGGATTCTCTGCGACCCAAATTGAAACCCGGAGGATCCCTGACTGCTCTGCCAATCATCGAGACGCAAGCCGGAGATGTGTCCGCTTACATCCCGACCAACGTTATTTCGATTACCGATGGTCAGATCTTTCTGGATACCGACCTGTTCAACTCGAACATTCGACCCGCGATCGATGTGGGAATATCGGTCTCTCGTGTCGGTGGATCTGCTCAGGTAAAAGCGATGAAAAAGCTGTCGGGAACGTTGAAGCTGGATCTTGCCCAGTACCGGGAACTGGAGGCCTTCTCCAAGTTTGGATCCGATTTGGACCCGACAACCCAGCGTCAGCTGAAACGTGGTGAACGAACCGTTGAATTGATGAAGCAGGGTGAATTCGAGCCACTGCCGGTCGAAGAGCAAATTGCACTCTTGAAGGTCAATGCCGATGGACTTCTTGATTCATTGAAAGTCGATCAGATTCAGGACTTTGAATCTCAATATCGGGACACAATCCGTGTCAAGTTTGCAGATGAAATGTCCAATTTGGCCAATACAGGTGTATTGGATGATGCATTCGGAACGAAGTTGTTGGATACGGCCAGAACATTGATTGATCAGTTAACCGTGGCAGCCGAGGAGGTATAAGGGATGGCCAACCTGCGCGATATACGAACCCGTATTACGTCGGTTAACAATACCATTCAGATCACCAAAGCGATGAAGATGGTGGCTGCGGCGAAGTTGAGAAAAGCCCAGAACCGGATGGTGGAAACCCGACCTTATGCGTCCAAATTGAGTGAAGTTACCGGTCGACTCTCCTCCGGAAAGAATCAAGCTGGAAGCGGGCTTTTTCGCCAGGCAGAAGAGACGGATCGAATTCTCTTTATTGTCATCGGTTCGGATCGCGGACTCTGTGGCGGGTTCAACAACAACTTATTCAAAGTGGTCGAGGAGCGACTCAACCGGGAATTTTCTGCCGAGCGTTCCGAAGGGCGACTGGATCTCTACTGTTTGGGGAAAAAAGCAGATGCTTATTTCCGAAAAAGAGACTACCAAGTTGTCCAGTCCTGGCCGGGATTTTTTGATCAACTGGATTTTGACAGCACGGCCGGCATTATGGAACAGGTTCGGAATCGTTTTGTCAATGAGACGTACGACGCAGTTTATTTGGCGTTCAATGCGTTCAAGTCAGTCATTGTTCAAGAGCGAACTATCAAGAAAATTTTGCCTGTACATACAGAAGAGTTGGCGAACAATGACTCCTCTTCGGACAGGACAGAGTATCTCTACGAACCGGACACGGATACGATTCTGAACCGTCTTCTTCCGTTGCACTTGACCATGCAGCTTTGGGGGGCCGTATTGGAGTCCAATACGGCCGAACAAGGTGCACGTATGGCGGCAATGGACAACGCTACAGAGAACGCAAAAGAACTTGAGCAAGAGTTGAGATTGACGTATAATCAGGCGCGTCAGAGTGCAATTACAACGGAAATTTCCGAGATTGTCTCTGGAGCACAAGCATTGGAAGGGTCCTGACATTTCTGTCTTACCCAACCGTTTGGAGGGCTGGCAGAGTGGTCGAATGCGGCGGTCTTGAAAACCGTTGAGGCCTCGCGGTCTCCGGGGGTTCGAATCCCTCGCCCTCCGCATTAAAAAAGCTCCGAAAGGGGCTTTTTTTGTATTTACTGATGTATAATCTCTTGACGTACATCTTTCTTTATCTTCATACTCTTCGGGTATTTTGCCCGTTGTACCTTTCATGAATCAGGACAACCGGCTATACAGCATGATCCATTTTCGATCCATTGCATGTACGCTATTTCTTGCTGTCTGCATGGCTCAGCCAATATCAGGACAGGAGATGCAGATTCCTTTGCTCGAATTTGTCGAAAAAGGATTGGAACGGTCCGGTCAACTCTCCTATGAATCCCGACAGATTGATCTGGCCAGAAACAGAGCGGATCAGGCACGAGAATCCAGAGTCCTTCCATCCATTCAGCTCAATACCAATCACGGATTGGTTCCCGGGGTGGTTAGTCAACGTTCGGATCTGACTGAGAATCAATACTATCTGGATCCGAATCTGGAGAATGATTGGGAGAACTGGGCCATATTTACGCGTGCAGAGTTGGAAGCTGTCCAACCTGTGTATGCATGGGGAGCTTTACAGAAAGCTGTCCAGGCCGCTGAAGCAGGAGCTGTCGCCGCTGAACAGGAGTTTCTTGCCAAACGGAGTGGGATGGAAGTTCGCTTGGCAGAACTGTTTATGAGCTATCAGCTGGTTTTGGAGTTGGAAGCGATCCTTGCGGATGCTCAAGAGACGCTGGATCAGGTCTCGGACCAGATTCAGGAGATGCGTGAAGAAGAGAATCCCGATTTGGCCGAGAAGGATGTGTTTCAGTTCGAGATTTTTCAATCCGAGTTCAAGGTTCAGCAAGTGGAACTGCGGGAGCGAATGGCACAGGTTCAACGAATCTGGGAACATATTTTGGGTGCTAAGGGTGTCCGACCCGACCCGATGGCGTTGGAGCCGATGGATGTGGAGCTGGCTCCTTTCGATCACTACCAATCGCGTGCCATGGTCCAGCGTCCCGAGATTCAGGGAGTGAGAGCCGGTCAGGAGGCGATGCAGCACGCGTTGGATGCAACACAAGCCCGACAGTATCCCATGCTCTATCTCGGAATGACTGCCAGTTTTGCGAATACCCCCAATCGGCCACGCCAGAGCAATCCTTTCATCATCAACAATACGAACTTTCTTTCCGGTGCAATCGGATTCGGGATTCGTCAAAATCTCAATTTCGGTCAGTCAAACAATCAGGTAGAACGGCAGCGCATCGAATCAAGACGGATGGACGATCTGGAAGAGGCCCTGTCAGAGGGAATTCTATTGGAGCTTAGCGAACGATACATGGATGCAAGTGTAGCGCGACAGAAGGTTGCTTCCGTCGAGGAGGCATTGGGTACAACCCGAAATTGGGTTCGTCATGAACAGTTGAACTATGATTATGGTTTTGGGAATGTAGAAGATCTGCTCGAGGCTGTGAAGAAGGAGTTAGAACTTCGGGTAGAGCTGAAACAAAATGTGTTCGAATGGAATAAAAGGCTAATAGAACTCTACAGTGCATCAGGAGAGCCGCTGCACGTATTGATGGGTAATGGAGGTGAAGAGTGATGAGGAAATGGAACCGGTTGATATGTGGATGGGTGATGGTGATCACGCTGTGTGGAACGACTCTTTCTGCAGAAAATGTGCAGAAAACGCAGGCAGATGGCTCGGATGAGGCAGAAATTCGTACGTTGCTGGGCGAGCGGGATCGCCAGATCAAATCCGTTCTTGATGGTGATCAGGCAGTGAGCGATTCCCAGCGGAAAGAGCTTGAACAGATTGTCAATGAGATGGTGGATTATCCATCCATGGCTCGTCATGCATTGGGAGACACGTGGACGGAACTCGACCCGGATACACGGAATGAGTTTACACGTCTTTTCTCTGCGATTGTCAGAGACCAGTCAATGAACAATATGGAAATCTATCGAGCCGACATTACCTATGGAGACATCCAGGTGACCGGGGATGAAGCACACGTCGAGACGGAGGCCTCACTCGAAAGTGTAACGACCGGTGTCCACTACACTCTGAGACGAACAGAAGGGTCGTGGATGATTACCGACATCATTTTGGATGACGTGTCGACCGCCGACTCCTATCAACGACAATTTCAGAGTGTCATCCGTCAACGGGGATTCGAGGCTCTTTTCAATAGTTTGAAGCGTCGCGCAGACCGGATTCGTTGACCCGGTTCCCCTACCACTATCTTAGGACGGGATTTCGTATCATGGAGGCTAGTCCGAAGAACCCAGATTGATCTATGGAATCTTTGATTCGCCTTCTCCAGCCACTCGTTTCATGGAATGTCCGTCATCCGTGGACGGTGCTGTGTACCAGTTTGGCAACGGCACTGATCGCAGGCTTTTTTGCGATTCAGCTCAAAGTGGATACCGACATTGCCAGCTTGTTGCCGGATACCAACGAGAGCGTCCAGGCATTGAAAACCCTTCAAGCCTCGGTTGGTGGTGAAACGCCGATGCAGGTAGCCATTCGGTCCGAGAGTTTCGAAACAAATGTTGCGTTTGCTGACGACTTGGTCGAGGAGAGTCTGAAGCTTTGGGATGAACAACGGGACCGCCCATATATTTCCCGGGTAGAATTTCGTCGAGAGACGGACATTCTGAAAGACAACGCCCTCTATCTCGCAACAGACGAGGAACTCGCCGATATTGAACAGTGGCTTCAGGAGGAAATAGATGTCGCTCGTGAAGAGGCCAATCCGTTTCTGGTCGATTTCACGGATGATTTTGAAGACGAAGAGTCTGCAGAAGAGGAGAGCGATGGACGGGATTTGGCAGATTTTCGGGATACGTACATCCGGATTATTCCGTCCGAGTATCCTGTAAACGAGGATAGTACACTGATGGTCCTCGAGATGTACCCGTCAGGTTCACAGAGTGACTTGTCTTACCTGGAAGATCTGTTTGTAGCCTATGACGGATTGATTGAGGAGCTGAACCCGGCATCCTATTCACCTCATTTGGAAGTGCAGTTTGGGGGTCGACTCAAAAGACACCTCAATGAGTTTGAATCGATCATGTCGGATGTATTCAGCAGCTTTGCCACGGGCTTTTCAAGTGTCTTGCTGCTGTTGATCTTCTATTTCGCGGTCAAAACGTATATCCACTACCGTAAAGCCGAAGACAAGGATCAGAAGCACGGGATCTTCTCTCACCTGATTCGTGCACCGCTTCCGTTGTTGGTCATCGGTGTTCCACTACTGATCTCTCTTGCCTGGACGTTCGGGATCGCATATGGAGTACTCGGTACACTCAATACGATGACCTCTGTCCTCTTTGTGATTCTGTTTGGATTGGGGATCGATTACGGAATTCATTTCTATGCGCGATACATTGAATTGCGATCCTCGGGAATGGAGGTTACTTCGGCACTTCTGGAAGCGTACAAGCGGACGGGAAGCGCGATTCTGGTCAGTGCCTTGACGACAGCCATGGCCCTCTATGTCTTGATTGTTGCCGATTTCCGTGGATTCTCCGAATTCGGATTTATTTCCGGTACCGGAATTCTTCTCGCATTGGTGGCGATGCTCTTTCTCTTGCCTTCACTTCTCGTACTGTTTGAACGTTGGAATTGGATTCTGTTGACCAGAGTTTCTCCAAAGCGGAGAATGCGTGTTCGTGTACGCCATTTCCCCTATGCACGCGGGATCTTGGTGTCTACAATTGTCCTATCCGGGTGGATATTGTGGAATACACCGGATCTTCGATTCGAGTATGAATTCTCCAATCTTGAACCGGTTTTCGAAGAGTATGAGGCCTTTCGTGAGTTTTCCCGGGGCGTGGACGAGAGCGATCGACGCAATCCGGCATATTTGATTACAGAGAATCGCGAGGACCTGTTCGAAGTGATCGATTCCTTGAAAGCGCGTCAAAAGGCGGATCCGGAGAGCATGATTCTGGCCGTCGAATCGTTTCATGAACGATTTCCCATGGAGGAGAGTCGTATCGATGAGAAACTGATGACGATTGACAGAATCCGTGGATTGTTGAACCATTCATTTATTCGGGACCAGGAGAGTGAAGATCTGGACCTTCTGCGTCGTGCAGCACAGACCAGGGATCCACTGGAATTGGAGGATATTCCATCGTACGTGTTGAACCGTTTTTTGGATCGGAGTGGGGAGCCGGGTCTTTTTGTCGTGGTCTATCCCGATGAAGGGTTGTCTGACGGCCGTCGATCCATTGCATTCAAGGAGGAAATTGGAGAAGTAACGACTTCGTCAGGACGAGTCTATCATGCCGGCAGTACGTCCATTGTGGCTGCTGAAATGCTCGATTTGATGATCGAAGAGAGTCCATTCATGGTTGGCGCAACATTGCTGATCGTTGTACTTTTCATGTTCTATTCTTTTCGATCTGTTCGTTGGGCCATGATTGCCTTGGTCCCTCTGCTGGTTGGTTTTCTTTCACTGTTTGGGTGGATGCTGGTTTTTGGTCTTACCTTCAACTTTTACAACCTGGTCGTGTTACCAGCCATTCTTGGAATCGGGTGTGACAATGGGGTTCATATTGCGTCTCGATACCGGGAGGAGGGGAGAAGTCAGATGTGGGAGGTACTCCTGAGTACAGGCCAACACATCTCGATGGGATCGTTGACGACCATGCTTGGTTTTGCCGGCCTTCTTTTTACGGACCATCCCGGTTTGCAATCGATCGGAGTCATGGCGGTCTTGGGAATCGGGATGACACTATTGACGGCGTTGACACTTCTTCCTGCACTTGTCCAGTACCTGGAGAGCCGGGGTCATCTGCGGTATGGCAACCGGTTGTCATGACGATTTCCGATGAACTTATTTTGTTGCGAAGGACAGAGTTTCGGGAATCGAGTCTAATTGTGACGGCTCTGTCGCAACATCACGGAAAAATGGCCCTTATCGCAAAAGGTGTGCGGAAACCCAAGAGCTCTTGGGGCGGCTTGTTACAGGTCGGGCAAATCCTGACCGCACAGATGATCGTAAAACCGACGCGTTCGGTTCAACTTCTTACGGATGTAACTCGTGCCGTCCGGCTGGATTCATTATCAGTCGAGATCGAGAAAATGGCGGTCATGATGAGCTTGATGGAGTTGTTGGATCAACTCCTTCATGAAGGGGAGATCAACGAACCGGTCTATCTGTTTGCCCGTGACGTTTTGGTATGGATGGAAAATGAACCCACGATGGAATCCTCTCTATTTCCATACTTACAGCTTCGTTTGGTCCAATTGAGTGGTTTGGAAATGCAGGTCGATCAGGAGTTGGCAGATGGAATGGATGGATATCTCAATATTGAAAGTGGACGGTTGTCGGCCGAAGCCGAGACCACTCACGCCATGAGACTCACAGCATTGCAGCAGACTTTTTTGCGTCGTGCCATTGAATTCGGAAATCGACGACTCTTTTCCCTTGGTATGAGTTCGAAGGAGGCACGAGGACTGATTCAGGTACTCGATCGATATTTTGGTTATCATCTGGAGGGGATACGTCCTCGAAAATCTGATGTTGTGTTCGAACAGATCTTTAAATGAGCAAACGACGAGAACATATATTGTGGGGAGTGATCCTTCTGCTGACCGGAGTTGTGATCGGGATGTGGTTCTCCGGTATGCCGTCAAGCAACGAGGATCACGCGGAAGTTCGTGTTACGGAGTTGACGCGTGCGCGTGTGACCGATGGAAGAGAGTATTCCGGTGCGGATGATCTGTCGATTCGTTTTGACCGTATTGCATCAGAAGTGACTCCATCCGTTGTCTTTATCGAGACGACGGTTCAGATGGATCGCCGAAGAGACGAATCGAGCGATTCGAATGAGAATCCCGGACTATGGGATCGATTGATGCCTCAACGCGCAAGAATGGCCGGATCGGGTGTGGTCCTGAATGAAGACGGATATATTCTGACAAATCACCATGTCATTGATGCCGCTGTACAGAACGGCATACAAGTTACGCTGTCTGACAAGCGAAGTTATCCCGCCCGACTGGTTGGATCGGATCCCAGTACGGATTTGGCTGTATTGCGTATCGATGCCGATCAGTTGAAACCGATTGTCATGGGAGATTCTGATCGTATCCGCATCGGTGAGTGGGTTCTCGCCATCGGTAATCCATTTCGACTACGATCAACCGTAACGGCAGGAATTGTAAGTGCACTCGGCCGGGATGTTCAGATCATCAATGATGATCTTCGTATTGAAAGTTTCATACAGACTGATGCCGCCATCAATCGCGGCAATTCAGGAGGCGCTCTTGTCAACACACGGAGTGAATTGATCGGGATCAATACAGCCATTGCAACACAGAGCGGGACCTACCAGGGGTATGGATTTGCAGTTCCCGTAAATTTGGCTGTCAAGGTGGCTCGGGATCTGATCGAATTTGGAGAAACTCGACGCGGGATGTTGGGTGTAACCATTGAGTCGGTGAACCATGCGATCGCTCGTGATCTGGGTATTGACGAAATTGCAGGAGTGATGGTTGCCCAGGTCCTTCCGGGAAGTGGAGCAAGTATGGCAGGACTGCAGCGAAGGGATGTGGTTTTACAGGTCAACGGACAGGATGTCAATGAAGCGAATCAATTGCAGGAGAAGGTTGCTCTTTTCCGGCCTGGTGACATGGTCGAGTTGAGTGTCTGGCGCTCGGGACGAAAGTTGCGTGTGGACGTAACTCTCCAGGAGCTGGAACGACGGGAAGAATCGGATGCCTCGGAAGAGTCAACGCTCCCTTTGGAAGCTCCCGGGATCGAAGAGATCCATTTCAAACCGGGATTTTCACTCTTGGAACACCCGGATATCGAGGGTGGAGATCGCCCCATGCTCTATGTGAGTCGGGTTATTCCAGGATCAATGGCTTGGAACAGAGGGTTGCGACCGGACGTTCAACTGACGGAGGTCAATGGGACTCCATTGGGATCTCTGGCTCATGCTGCATCGGTAATTCGGAGATCTATTTCCAACCAGGAGCTGTTGAGGTTGAAAATCGAGACTCCGGATGGGGTCTCGGCACACGTCATCATAGAAACGAAAGAGTAGGACGGAGGAGTCGATTGAAATCAATTGTCATTTCGGGATTTGCATGTCTTTTATTGACAAGTGGAATGCTTTCATGTGCAACAAGCGATCCGGTGCTGGAATCGAGTGAAGAGGTGGAGACAGAGCGTGATCGGTCCGGTGAGATGATCTATCCGGAATGGTTTGAGCCCGGTATCGAGGGAAGGATGGCTAGTGGCGAGTTAATCGGGTATGGACGGGCCGTCGCGACAAGTGGAGAGCGATCCTACGGTCTTGCACAAGAGCAAGCACTCGGAGGTCTTAGGTACCGTATCGATCGCATGTTGGAGGAGAAGTCGGACTCACTCTCTCCCCATTGGACCGGAGCCGGTTCGTTGAGTGCTTCCCTGCGTTCGGCTGTTGCCAATTTGGACCTGTCGGAGGTGACGTGGCGTTCCAGTCAATTGGAGGGAGTGGATGAATGGGACAATGTTGTGGTTCATGTGGTGGAGGCCAGAATTTCTGTTGAAGACGTGGAGATGCAACTTCAATCGGCCCTGGAATCACTTCCCGTTCACGAGCTGTTCAACTCTGTATCCGAATAGGATCAGAGTGCTTGACGGATTGTGAATGGATTTGAATGTATTGGACAAAAAAAGGCGCCCCCGGATTCCGAGTGGCGCCTTTTTTATATCGTGATGCGGAATGAAAGATGGATCACATTCCGGCAATGATTTCGTCACCGAATTCCGAGCACTTGAGCAGTGTCGCACCCTTCATCAGTCGTTCAAAATCGTAGGTCACTCGTTGGTTAGAGATCGCTTTTTCGATTCCTGATTCGATCAGGTCGGCGGCTTCGTTCCATCCCAAGTGACGGAGCATCATCACACCAGAGAGAATCAGAGAGCCAGGATTCACTTTGTCTTGTCCGGCATACTTCGGCGCTGTTCCGTGGGTTGCTTCAAATACAGCAATTCCACTCTCGTAGTTGATATTGGCACCCGGAGCAATTCCGATTCCGCCCACACAGGCTGCCAGAGCGTCGGAGATGTAGTCACCGTTCAGGTTCATGGTAGCGATCACATCGTACTCGTTCGGACGGGTAAGAATCTGTTGCAGGAAGGCATCTGCAATCACATCTTTGACAACAATTCCATTTGGAAGCTCACACCACGGGCCACCATCGATCTCTTTGGCGTCGTATTCTCGCTTGGCCAGTTCGTAGCCCCAATTTTTAAAGCTGCCCTCGGTAAACTTCATGATGTTCCCCTTGTGTACGAGGGTCACACTCTTGCGACCTTGCTCGATCGCATACTCGATGGCGGAACGAACCAGTCGTTCGGTCCCTTCAATGGAGATCGGCTTGATACCGAGGGAGGAGGTCTCCGGGAAACGGATGTTTTTCACTCCCAACTCCTGGATAAGGAAGTTTTTCAACTTCGTATTCTCGTCTGTTCCTGTTTGGTACTCGATCCCGGCATAGATGTCTTCGGTATTCTCACGGAAGATGACCATGTCGGTCTTTTCCGGTTCCCGTACCGGGCTGGGAGTTCCCTTGAAATATTTGACCGGTCGTACACAAGCGTAGAGGTCCAGCTTTTGGCGAATGGCAACATTCAGAGAGCGGAATCCACCACCAACGGGTGTGGTCAATGGACCTTTGATGCCGACTTTGTACTGTTCGAACGCTTTCAATGTGTCGTTCGGCAGCCAGTCGTCATTTCCGTAGAAGTCCACAGCTTTTTCACCGGCGTAAACTTCAAACCAATTGATTTTCTTTTTTCCGTCGTATGCTTTCTCAACTGCCGTATCGAGTACTTTTTTCATGGCAGGAGTGATGTCAACGCCAATTCCGTCTCCCTCGATGTAGGGGATAATGGGTTGATTACCGACTTTGAGCGTGTCGTCGGATTTTTTTTCAATGACATCGCCGGTATCGGGTGCATTCAATTTGTCAAAGCTCATGTGTGCCTGCTTTTGAGGTTAAAAATCTCGGTTAAAATAGTGATTTATGGTCTTTTATGCACAGCAAACCCCGGATCTATTCCCGGGGAACGCCGACTAAACATTGGGGTGTTCTTTGATTATATTTCGCTATCGAAGTTCTGGATTGACACGAATCGGGTGGGTGACGTTTCTCGTCAATCTGTAAACGGACTCACTTACAACGTATCACTCGGAGGGAGGGTGACATGATCAAGCCGATGTTCGGACATCGTCCGAAGCCCAAACGATTCGAACTACCGCTCCGATATCATAATCCGGAGAAGGAGTTGCCTCGTTCGGAACGAATCCGCATTGAACGACCCGATCGGGCTCGTCACGAGGGGCAACCCCGACGTGTTCTGGTCTATGCCGGTCTACTCTTATTCGTTTTTTGGGTCATTTCCCGGTTGTAGCGTCCGGTTCGACCCGATGGAGTCTGCAGGATGTAATTTGGTAGAAGGAGGAGTCATTGGAGTCGATAATCAAGCGAATGCCACCCGAGCTGGCGAACAAGATTGCCGCAGGCGAGGTGGTCGAACGACCCGCTTCCGTTGTTCGTGAACTGTTGGACAATGCCATTGATGCCGGTGCTACCGAGATTCATGTCTCTGTCGAGAAGGCAGGCCGCCAGCTGATTCAAGTCGTGGACGATGGGGCAGGAATGGGGATGGAAGATTTGCCACTCTGCTTCGAACAGCACGCGACGTCAAAGGTGAAAAGGGTCGAGGATCTTTTCCGGATTTCTACTCTCGGATTTCGCGGAGAGGCCATGGCGTCCATTGCAAGCATTGCCGATGTAGAGGTCAAAAGCCGGAGACACGAAGAGGATAGCGGTGTCTACTATCATATCGAAGGCGGCGTGGAGCGTGCACTGGAACCGGCTCCTGTGCCTCCCGGGACACGTGTTTTGGTTCGGCGACTCTTCTACAATGTACCGGCACGCCGACAGTTTCTAAAGACAGATGCGACCGAACTTCGACACATTGTTCGATCGACTCAGGCCGCCGCTTTGGCACACCCCGACATCCGTTTTTCGCTGGAGTCGGACGGGGAGCGTTTGTGGGACCTTCCGGCGGGTGATCTGCGGGATCGAGTCGTTCACTTGTATGGATCGACCTATCGGCAGAGTTTGATACCGTTTCAAGAGAAGACGTCAACACTTGAGATCCACGGATTCCTTTCGGACCCGGCGTTGGCCAAGAGAAGTCGTGGTGAGCAATTCCTTTTTGTCAATGGGCGTCCCGTACGTCATCGCTACCTGACCCACCTGATTCTGTCACTCTACGAAAAAGCGACGGGTGAACGGTCCTATCCATTTTTTGCGCTTTTTCTGCAGACCGATCCGTCCAGGGTCGATGTAAATGTGCATCCTGCAAAACTGGAAGTAAAATTCAATGACGAAAAGAGTGTGGTTCAGTTGACTCGATCGGTTCTGAAACACGCACTTTTTCACTATCTGAATGTTCCGGATCAGAGCGAAGAGCCCATACGTTCGGAGTTGAACCGGGCGTTTCGCCCCGGGCAGCTGGAGGGGGTCATTCGGGAGCGTGAACGTACACATGGTGGGGACGCTGGAACGATGCAATTTTCGAATGGGGGAAGTCCTGATCGGATCTTGAGTCCAACAGATGATGAGCGGGCCAATGTTGAGTTTCCGTCACGGATCAATTTTTTGGAGTCGAAGGAGAACGGGTCGGGAATGACGGGCCAAACACAAGGCCGGTCGGAACAGATGCAGGAGGATGAACGGATCGACTCGTCCCGAGTATTTTGGCAACTTCACCAGCGATATATATTGAGTCAGACGCGGAGTGGACTCTGTATTGTGCACCAAAAGCGGGCACATATGAGGATTCTTTTCGAGAAGGCCCTTCTGGCAACAGAGATGGCGATTCCGGGAACGCAACAACTGCTTTTCTCTCAAACCATTCAACTCTCTGCCAGTGACTTTGTACTTTTGAAAGAGTTGGCTCCCCTGATGAATCAAATGGGGTTTTCGATTCAGTTGATGAGCGGTCATACGGTGATGGTACAAGGAGTCCCGTCGGATATTGATGTAGGAGACGAGCAACGGGTTGTCCCTCAGATCCTTCAGTCGTATCGTGAGCTGGATCGTGCAATCGATTTGGATGCCCGTCGAAAAGTTGCGGCGGCCTTTGCTTCACGAGCATCCATCGATGTTGGCCGGAGACTGGAGGAAGAAGAGATGGAACATTTGATGGATCAGCTATTCGCCTGTGAAGAGCCGTATGAAGATCCGTTTGGGAAAAAGACACTCTACTACCTGTCGATGGACGATGTTGCTCGTCGATTCGGGACGCCGTGATCTGACCGACAGATCCGGTTTTTGATGATGTAGGATATGCACGATTGGCTGTTGGGTCAATCCCGGTAGATTGGAGATGCCATGAACATTCTTGCTGTCGAACCGTATTACAGCGGTTCTCACAAAGCTTTCTTGAAAGGGTTGGAGTCGCACTCGCGCCACCGGATCTTCCCTGTCAAACTGAATTATCGAGGATCCAAATGGAGGATGCACGGCGAGTCTGTGACACTGGCCGAAATGAGTAGCCAGGTCCGTGAACCGATTGATCTTCTCTTGGTCAGCAGTATGACCAATCTTCCGGCTTTTTTGGCATTGACCAATCCCCGATTTGCTCATACTCCCAAGATTCTCTACATGCACGAGAATCAGCTGACCATGCCGATGCCCGAGGGAGAGGACCGGGATTTGACGTATTGCTACATCAACTACCTGAGTATGTTGGTTGCCGACCGAATTCTATTCTCTTCGGAGTTCCACAGACAGGATTTGTTGGAGGCTCTGCCGGATTTTCTGGATCAGTTTCCGGATGATCACAGTGATCGAATGGTCGGTCATATTCAGGAGAAGAGTGTTGTGATGCTTCCGGGTCTGGATTTGGCAACGTTTGATCAACACCCCGATTCACGAAGTCAGAATGAACGCCCGGTGATTGTCTGGAATCAGCGGTGGCAGTTTGATCGAAATCCGGCCATGTTTTTCCGCGTGCTGAACCGGTTGAACGATATCGAATTGAAATTTGACCTGATTCTTGCCGGGGACAGTACGCACAAAAAACCGGAGGAGTTTGAGAAGGCGTGGCGCCGGTTTGGAGATCACATCACTCACTTCGGTTATGTCGACGATCCCGACTCCTACAGTCGTCTTCTGCACTCCGGTGATATCGTTGTCTCGACGGCAACGTATGAGTTCTTCTGTGTCGCCATCATGGAGGCCATCTATTGTGGATGTCACCCGTTGGTTCCGAACCGTTTACACTATCCGGAGTTGATCCCGGAACCTCTGCACAATCCGTTGCTGCATGCGCCGGTGCTGTACGAGGACGAGGATGAACTGTTTCGGCATTTGCGGGATTTGTTGATGGGACGGACACGTCCGCTGCCCAAAAGTTCACTTCAGGGAATCAATCGCCACCTTGACTGGTCCCGAATGATTTACCCGTATGACGAGCTGTTCGAGGAGTTGGCCGGTTTGAGTGTGCAGTCACCGTTTCTTCCTGCCGAACAAGGAGGTCAAAACGGAGCATGATCGTCTCCCGCAGCAGGGGGAGGGATCGGCGGGGCTTCCGGTGATGATTCGAGTTCCTGGTTCGGGGTCTCCTCCGGCCCGCCGTCATGGGACTGGGTAAAGTTTTCAAATCGGGCGTAATCTTCGACAAAGTAGAGTCGTTTTGATCCGGTCGGACCGTTTCGCTGCTTTCCCACAATGATTTCGGCCAAACCGCGGGTCGAGTGACCCTCAGGGGTGGTTTTGATTCCGTAATACTCTGGACGATAGAGAAACATGACCACATCGGCATCCTGTTCGATGGACCCACTCTCTCGAAGGTCGCTCAACTGGGGGCGTTTGTCTCCTCCACGTTGTTCGACGGCTCGACTCAACTGGGAGAGGGCAACGACCGGGACATCCAACTCTTTGGCCAATGCTTTCAAGCCCCGGGAGATCGTGGCAATCTCCTGTTCACGATTGCTGTTGTCTCGTACGGACGCCGTCATCAATTGAAGATAATCGACAACGATCATGCCGATGTTGTGTTCACTTTTCAGACGACGACACTTGGTTCGAAGTTCCATCACGCTAATGCTGGGAGTGTCGTCTATAAAAATTTTGGCCGTAAAAAGACGTCCGGCTGCGTCAATGAGCCGTTTGAACTCCTCGTCTTTGAGACGTCCCGATCTGGCCGACTGAGCATTGATACGCCCCTCCATCGTGAGCAGTCGTTGTACCAGAGATTGGTTGGACATTTCGAGGCTGAAGAGCGCAACATTGGTCTGAAGTTGTTCGTCCAGATGGAGGGCTGCGTTTCGAGCGGCTGTAAGCACAAATGCTGTTTTTCCCATCGAAGGTCGGGCCGCAACGATGATCAGATCTCCAGGTTGAAAACCGGACGTTATCTTGTCGACGTCGAGACCGGTGGGAACACCGGTAATTCCGGAGGGCTTCCCGCGCATCTCTTCAAGGTACTGGAGGGTATCCTTGAGGACATCCCCGATCGCCTGTGCATTGGCTCTGGATTTCGAATTGGAGAGATCAAAAATGCGCTGTTCGGCGTGATCCAGAACGTCATACGCATCACTGCTGCTATCGTACGCCGTTTTGATGATTTCGGAGCAACTCAGGATCAAATTTCGTTTGACCGCTTTTTCGGCAATGATCTGCGAGTGGTAATCAATATTTGCAGAAGAACTGACAGCGCGGGTCAGATCGGCCAAGTACCCGGGACCACCGGCTTGATCGAGCCGTTTCTTGTCGCGTAGTTCATTCTCGACCGTAAGGAGATCGAGTGGATTGTCGCGTTCGTAAAGTTCGTAGATGGTCTCGAAAATGAGACGGTGGGATGGTTTGTAAAAGTCTGTTGCCTGCAACATTTGAAGGGCAATCGTGGCCGCTTCATGTTCAATAAGCATGGCTCCGAGAACCGCCTGCTCAATCTCCATGGCCTGTGGCGGGATACGACCGGCGTGGCTGTCGGAAGTGGACAATTCAGTGGATGACAAGGAGTGCTCTTCTGTGCTCATGAATCTTGTGGGTATCGATACCGTTGACAGGTTCGTCGATCCGTCCTACCGGTTCGTTGACAATGATAAGGAATGTGATGCAACCAGACACAGGGTCATTTTGTCGCAACCCGTTCATCATAGTGCTTTCGAAGGCGCTGGACATCCTCCCAAACCGGTCGTTTCCATGAAGGATTTCTCAACAGGGCGGCCGGATGGTAGGTGACCATCAACTCTCGTTTGCCGAAGGGGTGAATCCGTCCACGCAGAGATTTCAATGTGGCGTCGGTTCCAAGAAGTGTGGTGCTTGCAACCCGGCCCAATGCCAGGATCAACATCGGATTGACCAGTTCGATCTGTTGCAGAAGGAATGGGAGGCTGCGTTGACGCTCTTCTTCACTCGGATTTCGATTTCCAGGGGGCCGGTGTTTGAGAATATTGGCGATGTAAACGTCGTTCCGATTGAGCTCGATCGCTTGCAAAATCTTCGTTAAAAGTTCGCCGGCAGCACCGACAAACGGGACTCCTTGGTGATCTTCCTCTTCTCCGGGCGCTTCACCGATAATCATGATGTGCGCATCCGGGTCTCCACTACCAAAGACAAGGCGTGTCCCGGCAAGATCGGTTCGCAGCTCTTCACGGTCCCGACAGAGGGTTTCCAGTTCCTCCAGGGTCCGGCACATCTCCGGAAGGAGACGTTTGGATTCCGTATCCGTATCGGGTCGGGCAACCATGTCCGACTGTTGAATCGTCGTCGGGAGATCGGGTGCCAGTGAAGATTCAAACTCGAGCCGGTCGATGAGTCGGTTCAGAAGAGAGTCGGGTCGGTTCATGGGGTCCGTCTCAAACCGTTGTTAATTCTTGAATCACAAGTTCTTCTCGCGAATGTTCCGGATCCAGCACGCCTCGTACAGTCCCGTCTTCCAGAATCTCTTGCAGTGTGACGGGGAGCAGTCGATTCTCCAGGTCCTCTGATGCTTCGACCGTGACCCGTATGTAATTGTCGCTCCATCCCTGGATGATGCCATTTTCACGGGCCGATTCAAAGAGTACCGGACGGGTATCTCCAAGATACCGGGTATCGAAGAGTCGGCGTTTGCGATCCGACAAATTTCGGAATTGTCGGGTTCGTTCTTTTCGAGTGGGAACCGGAACGACAGGGTCCATCTTGACGGCATCGGTGCCGGGTCGTTCGGAATAGGTAAAGACATGCAGATAGGAGATCTCCAGGTCGGCGACGAATTGGTAGCTCTCTTTGAAGAGCGAGTCACTCTCTCCCGGATGCCCTGTGATCAGGTCGGCTCCAATACAAGCGTCCGGCAATCGCTCGCGAATCATGTGAATTTTCTCTTTATAGAGATCCCGTTTGTAGCGCCGTCGCATACGTCGGAGCATGGTGTCACTGCCACTCTGCAGCGGGAGGTGAAAGTGTGGCTGCAGAATCGGGGATTCGACCGCGAGTTCGATGATTCGCGGGTCCAGAAGGTTGGGTTCAATCGAGGAGACCCGTAACCGGTTCAACCCGTCTACTTCGACAAGAACTTCCAATAGATCGGCCAGGGAGTCGTCGCGTCCGGCACCGAAATCTCCTGCATTGACACCGGTGACGACGATCTCTTTGTATCCCTCCCGAACCAGTTGGTCCGCACTTTGCAGAACCGTTTCGATCATCGGGCTACGGCTTTTGCCCCGAGCCAGTGGAATCGTACAGAAGGCGCATTTGTAGCTGCATCCGTCCTGAATCTTCAGAAATGCACGAGTGCGGTCGTCAGACGAGATGGCATGGTGGAACTCTTCTGCTTCGTTGACATCGCTCCGGTAGATGAGTGTCGTTTCCTGTTTGACAAAATCATCGTGAATCAGGTCGGGCAGTCGAAATTTCTCTTTGGCACCGAGAATCAGATCTACACCGTCGATGGCAGCGATCTCTTCAGGTTCCAGTTGGGCATAGCATCCGATCACGGCAATCAGTGCGTCCGGATTCCGTCGACGCGCTTGTCGAACGGTTTTCCGGCAACCGCTGTTGGCATCGTTTGTCACCGAACAAGTATTGATGACGTAGATGTCTGCCGATTCCTGAAATCCACGTATGTCGTACCCAAGCTCTGCAAACTCTCGTCGAATGGAGGAGGTTTCCGAAAAGTTTAGTTTGCAGCCGAGGGTTTCGAAGGCGATGGATGAGAATCGATTCTTCATGGTTCTCTGCCCCCGGATGTTTGTAGAGCATCCAGTTGATTGGATCGAGCTTGTTCGATCTCGTCATCTGTAAGCGGACGCAAACGAACGTGTCGAATATCCATGGGATGACTCTCGCTCTGAAGAGCAATATACCCTTGTGTGAGCAGTGTCCCGTCATTCAACTGTGGCGAGTGGTAGGAGAGGACCGAAACTCCCTCGAGTCGGTGATCCAACCATTGATTCTCATGTACCAATACTCCGACAGTTACCCACTCGTCCTCGACATAGGAGCGACTGGTGGAATCAATGCAGTGATCGGTCTCCAATTCCGATCCAAACATAACGTGGGTTCCGGGAGTGCAGAGGTTCGCATTGGTACGGGGTTCTCCGTCGACGGTTCCAAGAAGCTGGAGTTCAATCGAATCCGGAAAATCCTGATCGATACTCATCGTCTCCGGATCTTGGGAATGGAGCATGATCCCGCTGTTTCTCCAGGCCCAGCCGGGTCCGTCCTCTATTTGTTGGCCGACAAACCGGTACTCCATTTCCAGGTAGTAACTCGATTGCGGAACCTTGTGAAACAGGTGGCCAAACGTTTCGTCGAAGCGGGGGTATTGGTCGTATCGAACCTTCAGGAGTCCGTTTTCCAATCGGAAGGTATGGAGGGGGTCTTCACCGAAGTTGTGCCCACGTATTTTGGGTGTCCATCCATCCAGTGTTGTCCCGTCAAAAAGTGTCGTCCACTCGGTTTCAGGTGGCGTGACGTCTCGATCGCATGACAACCAAACCGGTAGGGTCAGAAGAAGGATCAGGATGTTGGTCCATCGGCTCATGGTTCCTCCAGGTTTTCAATCTGATCCCCCAACTCTTGCAGGGCTTCACCGAGATCGATCCAGCGTCCCGACTCCAGCGCGCGTTGAACCTCTTGCCACTGTTCCCGCACCTGTTGTTGTCGATTCAACAGGTCGGGATCGACCATCGTTGGCTCTCCTACTGTGGGTGACAGGGTTGAAACCGGTCCCGGAAGGAAGTCATTCAGTTGCGCCTGTTGCCCAAAGATATCCAGAATTGCTTCTTCAATCGTGGGTTGCATCGAGATACTCTCGCCGACTGAAACGATGACGCGTTGCAGCTGCGGAATGTTGTTTGTTTCGGCGATCAAGAAGACCGGTTCCACGTAGAGAAAGGCGTTTTCCAGCGGGATGACCATCAGGTTGCCACGTATGACTCTGGAGCCTCGTTGATCCCAAAGTGCAATCTGGCGCGAGATCTCCGGATCCTGGTCGATTCGGGCTTCGATCTGGGAAGGCCCATAGATGAGACGGTCTTTGGGGAGTCGATAGACCAATAGATCCCCGTAGGATTCCGGATCTGATTTGGCTGCCATCCAGCCGATCATGTTGTCCCGATTCTCCGGAGTGGCGGGGCTGATGAGCAGAAATTCCAGATTCTCTTCGCCTGGAAGTCGTGCCAACACATAGTAGGGTTCCATGAGTTGTTCACGTCCGGCATAGGTTTCGTTCGGACGTGTCCAGAGATCCTCCTGATTGTAGAAGATCTGGGGAGCGGTCATGTGATACCTGTTGTAGGTCTCCAGCTGAATTTCGAAGAGTTCTTGCGGGTACCGGAAATTCTCCACCATGCCGTCCGGAAGTTCACTCAACGGCCGAAACAGATTGGGGAAAATGGAGTCATAGACATCGAGGATCGGATCGTCAATCTCCATTTTGTAATACGTCACATCCCCGTGATAGGCATCGACGACGATTTTGACCGAATTCCGAATGTAGTTGACCCCGCGTTTCGGTTGAGCGTAGGGAAAGTGGCGGGAGGTGGTGTACGCGTCCTGGATCCAATAGAGACGGCCATCATTCATGACGAGGTAGGGATCACTGTCGAGGGTCAAAAACGGAGTGATTCGTCGAATTCGCTCTTGAACGGATCGGTAGATCTGAAGACGACTGTCGTCCTGAATATAATCGGAGAGCAGAATGTTGATATCTCCAAGCTCCCATGAAAAGAGAAGTCTGCGGAAGAGATTCCGGACCTCGATTCCACCGGTCCCGTCGTAATGGATATATGCGTTTTCGTCACCAGAGGGGTAGTGAAGTTCCGGGACATCGGAGTTGACAATGTAGTACCCCTGATTGCTCTCGCCATAGTAGATGGCCGGTTGTTCGACCTGGAGGTCCGGAGAGTCTGCGACAGGCGGGATGTCCTGAAGCAGGAAGTGTGGTTGTCCCTGTTGGTTGGCTTCGGTGACCGAGTTCATGACCAGACCGAATCCATGGGTGTACTGTAGGTGACGATTGACCCACGTGTCGGACTGGCTGGGTAATGTATGAGCAATTTCTCGAGCCGAGAGCATGACCTGAACCGTTTCGCCATCGATTGTATACCGGTCATTGTCGACTTGATAAAACTCATAGTACGAACGGATCTCCTGGAGCTGTCGATAGGTTTGAATCAACAGACGCGGATCCCAAAGTCGAATGTTGTCGATCGCATCCCGGTTCCGTCGGACGTCATCTGCCCGGAGTGTGTCACGTGCACTGTAATCGATCTCCCGTACCTGATCCAGTCCGAATGCCAGACGGGTCATTTCAATGTTGTTTGTAAGGTAGGGGGATTCGAGTTCCAACTCGTTGGGTTCGACCCGAAAGGATTGAATCATTTGCGGGAGAACAACGCGACCTCCGGCCAGTACGATGACCAGACCTATGGTGATGAGTGGAATCCATCGTCGGAGTGGAATGCGAAGAGGGAGAACCAGCAAGAGGGAGAGGAGCATGGTTCCGGCAACGAGAATCAGGAGCGTCGGGTACTGGATGGTCATATCGGTATACCCTGCACCGAAAACAATTCCGTCCGGCTTGAGCAGTAGTTGGTATCGAGCCAACCAGAAGCCCCAGGCCAATAGCGCCGTAAAAAGTCCCCCATTGAGGCGGATGTGTGACGTGATTCGGTCGGAAGCCCGGAATCCGTCCGGTCCGGAATCCAGAAGACCGGTAAACAGGTAGATGAGGACAAGGGTTACCAGCGTGACTCCACTCAGGAGTGTCAACGATACCTGAATCAATTTCCAAAACGGAAGTTGAAAGAGGTAGAATCCGATATCTTTGCCAAATACCGGGTCAGTTTCACCATAGGGTACATTCCAGATGAAGCGGAGGGAGTCGTCCCAACTAATGTAGAACCCGATGGCAAACAAGAACGCAATGGCCAGGCCCAAAAACGTAAAGAAGAGGGTCAGCTGTTTTTGGTGACGCTCCAGAGCAAGGTTCAGATTGAAATTCTGAAAAGGAGTCCCCTGGAAGTTGACGTTTTTGAGTTCACCTGCTAGTCGACGAAGGTTCAGTACCAGGTAGAGTGCAGAGACGATGAATGCGGCCAACGTCAAGCTCAGTTGAGCACCCCGGACGGTCCAGAAAAGTCGACTGTACCCCAGTTCACTGAGCCAGAGCCATTCGAACAGATAGCTCGACGTGACCGAAAAGAGGATCACCGGAAGGAAGATGAGAAGAAGTATGCGTGGGAGAATGTTGTTCATGAGCGTTGGGGTCTGGAAGAAAAAAGCCCGGCTACCTGTTGCAGTCGGGCTCTCCGTTCAATTGAAACGGTGCGTAATGAACGTCTCCCGCTTTTTATGCATGAAGCAGGTAGAGAACCGTCGCAATGGCTAAAAAGTTAATGATACTGATTGGCAGGAGCCGACTCCAGCCCAGATTCATCACCTGATTGAATTTGAATCTTGGAATGGTCCACCGGACCCAGATAAAGAAGAAGACGAAGAAAGAGGTTTTTGCCGTGAAGACCGAGACGTCAAGAATCATCTTGGTCGTCGAGTTCAACTCCGGTAACCAGTATCCAGCAAAAGGCAGGTGATAACTGCCGAAGAAGAAGGTTGTAATGAGCATCGAGTTGATCACGACGTGCATGTATTCTGCGAGAAAGAACATGCCGAACTTCATGGAGCTGTACTCGGTGTGAAATCCACCGACGAGTTCTTGTTCGGCTTCTACGAGGTCAAACGGTGTCCGGTTGCTCTCTGCAAATGCAGCGATGATAAAGATGATGGCTCCGATCGGATTCAGAAATACATACCACCAGGTTTCTTGAGACGTGGCAACATCGACAACGCTGAGTGAACCAACGAAGAGGACGACGGAAGCGATGGCCATTCCGAGTGGCAGTTCGTAACTGATCATTTGAGCCGCTGCCCGAAGCCCGCCCAGAAGCGAATATTTCGAGTTGGAGGCCCAGCCTGCGAGTGTGACACCATAGACTCCAAGAGACGCCGCTGCCAGGAGATAGAGAATGCCGGCATTGATGTCTGTTACGAACACGCCATCACCAAACGGGATGACAGCTACCGTAAGCAGAGCCGTTACGACGGGTATGACGGGAGCAATCGTATGAAGAATTCGATAGCCATGAATGGGCGTGACATCCTCTTTCAGCAGGAGCTTGACAACATCGGCCAACGGCTGGAAGAGGCCAAGAGGCCCTACCCGATTGGGCCCCAATCGGTTTTGAATAAATCCTGCCACCCGTCGTTCGGCATACACTGCGATGGCAGCCGAATTGAGAAGCATGAAAAGGGAAGCTCCAAGAACGATATAGGAATTGACGTCTGCTTCTGCCATGAACCAGCGGTTGTTACGAAGTTACGTGTTCGGTTTTCTTGTCGAGCGAAATACCCATTCGCTTGTCCATCTCCTCGTAGCTTACACCCTGGAGCTCCGGAATGGAGCTGGACAGGGAAGAGAGCAGTTCACGAGAAGATTCGTGACGAATGTTGAGGTCAAGTGCGTCTGAAAGATGCGTAAACAGCTCCCAGAGCGGAACGCAGTCGACTTTGTTTTCGTCACTTCTCCAGTTGTCAAAATTGGTTCCATAGCGGTCCAATCGACCTTCCGACATCTCCAAATCGAGTCGACGGTCGGTGTAACGAGTCTCTTTGGCCGGTATGCTGCGTTGAATACGGCGGTCGATATTCACATAACTTGCGGCATGTTCGGCAATACAGGTAATCGGAAACAGTAGGTCTGCTCGTCGTGTGGTTTCCGAATAGTTGGTTGCAAACATGGCGATCCACTTGTCACTCATATCCGAGGGAAGCAGGACTTGCCGGTCCAGCAGATGATCGTTCAACAGCAGGACAACCTGTATATCCTGGGAGTTTACCCGATCACTGAGTTCTGCAGAGGGAACCTCTTCCAATCCGAGCAACCGGACGCCTTCCGTATTTGGAGCTTGATCATCCGTCAGCAGGAAGTCGTCTCCGGCACCCTCGACAATGTGTGGAGTAAAGATGGGTGTTGGAAGCCCGAGTTGCTCACTCAATTGCAGGAGGAGTGCATTCTCTTCGATGGATGCATGCGGTGACCCGATGAGCAGAACCTGATTCGGCATGACTCCGGCTACCTTTTCTGCAAGTGTTTCGACGGCATTGTTCCAGGATATTTTTGCCTGTGTCGATTCGTCCAGTTTCAGAGATGGACGGGAAACCCGATTCTCATTGAATCGTTTGTACGCTTCCCGGCCGGCATCCGGCATCCAGTGATCATTGACATCCGGATTCTCGCGGGGTGTAATTCGAAGAACCAGGTTGTCTCGTGTCCAAAGATCTACATTGCTTCCTTTGCCTCCGGTGATGTCAATACTCGGTGTCTGGCTCATCTCCCAGACGCGTGCCTGAAACCGGAAATCTGCCGATGTCAATGCGCCAACCGGGCAGATGTCGACGGTATTCAACGAGTAGGGGTCATCGAACGACTCGCCAGGCGCGGTGGTCGGATGGTTCTTGTCGCCTCGTCGGGTAATCGTCAACTGGTGGGTTTGGCTGATTTCATCGGTAAAGCGGGTACAGCGTGTACAGTTGATGCATCGTTCTGCATCCAGGATTACGCGTGGTCCCAACTGAATTCGTTTCGGCTTATGAACCTTCTTTACCTCGAATCGACTGCCTTCCGGACCGTACTTGTAGGTCTGTATCTGAAGAGGGCACTCTCCCGCCTGATCACAGATGGGACAGTCGAGTGGGTGATTGATCAGGATCAATTCCAGATTATCCTTTTGGGCCCGTGTGACGAGTTCGTCCGTCTCCTGGGAGAGGACGACCATTCCATCACTTACATCGGTACTGCATGAGGTTTGCAACTTGGGAAACCAACGGATGACTCGATCTCCGTTTTCGTCGGTTTCATACTCTCCGGTTTCACGATCCCGAACCGGTTGGCCCACTTTGACCATGCATTGCCGACAATTGGCCGGGATGGACATGGAGGGATGGTAACAGAAGAAAGGGACTTCAAGCCCGTGATCCAGCATGAACTGGAGAAGCTTGGGCTTCCCTTCAAATGAATACGTCGTACCGTCTATAAATACCTCGGGCATGGCTACTCGATTAAGTCGTTTAAGCTACCACTCTGGGTGTTTTCGTGCACTTCGCTTCGAATTCGTCCCGGAACCGGTTGATGGTGTGACGAACCGGCCACGCTGCGGCGTCGGCCAGGGCGCAGATGGTTCGACCCTCCATTTGTGTTGTGAGATCCAGGAGAAGATCCAGATCGCGAACTTCTCCTTCTCCGGACCGGATTTTGAGAAGAATCTTCTCCAACCAGCCGGTTCCCTCTCGACAGGGGGTACACTGTCCGCACGACTCGTGGTGGTAGAAATGAGCAATGCGCCAGAGAAGTTCCACCATGTCGGTATCTTCATCCATGACAACCATTCCGGCTGTACCCAGCATGGACCCTGCATCCCGCAGGGAGTCACTATCCATGGTGACACCATCAAGTTGATCGGCACGAAGGATGGGCGTGGATGAACCACCGGGAATGATGGCTTTCAATTTTTTCCCTCCCCGCATGCCTCCAGCAATCTCTTCGATGACATCAAGTACCGGGACACCACTCGGCACTTCATAGACGCCCGGTTTGTTGACATGTCCGGATATTCCGACCAGGATTGGACCGGGATGGGTTTCGGCACCGATGGATGTGTACCAATCTGCCCCGTTTTTGATAACGAGCGGGACGTTGCTCAGCGTCTCAATATTGTTGATCGTTGTCGGTCTGCCCCAGAGTCCCTTTTGGGCAGGGAAGGGGGGTTTGGTTCGAGGGTATCCCCGTTTCCCTTCCAGAGATTCGAGCATGGACGTCTCTTCCCCGCAGATGTAGGCTCCGGCTCCGCTGTGCGTGTAAAAGTCGACACTGAAATCGGTTCCCAGAATATTCTTGCCGATGAATCCTTTGTCGTAGGCCTGGGCAATGGCTGCATCCACAATGTCGATCCAGTCCCGGTACTCGCCACGAATGTAGACGTAAATCGTATTGCACTGCATGGCATAGGCAGCAATCAGAGCTCCCTCGATGAAAAGATGGGGGTTTTTTTCAAAGATCATCCGATCCTTGAACGTTCCCGGCTCCGACTCGTCCCCGTTGCACGCAAGATATCGGGGTCCTCCATCCGGTTCCGGCATGAACGACCACTTGAGACCGGCGTTGAATCCTGCACCCCCACGTCCCCGGATATTGGCAGCCTTGACTTCATCCACGACTTTCTTCGGTGACCAGTCGTTCGTCAGGACTTTTTTCAAAGAGTCGTACCCTCCTTGCTCCAGGTAGACATCCATCTCGTGGAGATTCGGGGTATCGGGAATCAAAAGTGGTTCGTAGGATCTCCAATCTGAGGGCATAATTACGACTCCTTCGCGTTCGGTTTTCGCATGCTGATCGATTCGAATGCAGGAAGTTCTCCCCGCTTCAGTCCGTCCAGAACGGTATCGATCTTTTCCGGCGTGAGATGGTTCACATAGACACCGTTTGTCACCTGCATCATGGGTGCATACCCACAGGCACCCAGGCATTCGACCTCCTGAATGCTGAACTGCCCGTCATCGGTCGTCTCGCCCGCCTGAATGCCCAGTTTCTCTTCCAGATAGTGAAGAATTTCGTACCCTCCACAAAGTTGGCAACTCAAGCAGGTACAGACGTCCAGGACGAATGTGCCCTTCTCTTCTTTGTAGTACTGGGTATAAAATTCTGCGACACCGTGAACGTGTGATTCGGGTAGATCAAGCGTTTGGGCGACCAATTTCTGAACGTCCGGTTCGACATGTCCGAATTTTTTCTGGGCAAGCCAGAGAACCGGCAGGGTGGCCGGTGTGACTTCCGGATACTTCGCTTTGATCTTCTCGATCTGCACCAGATCGTCCTTGCTGAATTCGTAGGTCATAGCTCTTATTTGTCCGCTTCTCCCATTACGGGGTCAATTCCACCGATCACGACGACCGTGTCGGCAATCATCTCCCCATCGAGAATGTTCTCCAGTATCTGCAGGTTGGCCAGTGAGGGAGCCGAAACTTTCAAACGCCAGGGGTGTCCGGTTCCGTCGCTTTGAATAAAGTACCCCAACTCCCCTTTCGGCGACTCCACAGCGTGATATACCTGTGCACCTTCCGGTGGACAGATGCCGGTGTCGGTCATCATAAAGTCGTGAATCATCCCTTCCATAGAGTAGTAAACCTCGTCCTTGGACGGGTACGCCTTTTTGGCATTGTCTGCCCGAACCGACCCTTTCGGTAGTTTTTCCAGACACTGTTGGAGAATCCGAATGCTTTCATGCATCTCCTCCATCCGCACATAGTAACGGGCAAGGTTGTCTCCTTCCAGTCGGGTGGGGATGTCAAATTCCACCTGGTCATACCGGGCATACGGTTCAAGTTTTCGAATATCCATCGCATATCCGGATCCTCGAAGTACCGGTCCCTTGGCTCCCAGACGAAGAGCATCCTCGGTCGTCAATACCCCTACATTCTCATTTCGGTCGAAGAAGATTCGGTTGCGGTCCAGAAGTTTGTGGTACTCTTTCAGTTGGGCCGGGAACGTTTCCACAAATTCCCGGATGTAGGACATCGCCTCCGGTGTAATGTCGTTGACCACTCCGCCAATACGCGCATGGGATACCGTAAACCGGTGACCCGTCAGCTGGTCCATGATGTCATAGATCTTCTCGCGCTCCTTGAATGTCCAGATAAAAAAGGAGACAGCTCCGGCATCCATCACCATGGTGCCAAGCCAGAGAAGGTGGGAAGAGATTCGAGCCAGCTCGCATCCGATCATTCGGATGTAGTGCGCACGTTCGGGAACATCGACATCGGCAATTTTCTCAACGGCCGTACAGAGGGCGACATTGTTGTTGTAAGGGGAGAGGTAATCCATGCGATCCGTATAGGGCATGAACTCTTGGTAGGTTTTGTTCTCTGCGATTTTTTCGACTCCCCGGTGCAGATACCCGATGTCCAGTTTGGTTTTGAGAATCGACTCGCCCTTGAGCTCGAGCACAAGTCGCAACACACCGTGTGTTGCAGGGTGTTGCGGGCCCATGTTCAAAATCATTTTCGAGTTGAGCGGATCGTCTACATCTACCTCTTCAACCGTCGTGTGCTTGTCTTCCAGGCTCTTGTACAACCGTTCCTGATGCGTCTTGAAGAAGGTCGACTCGGTTCTGGACGAAATATCAGTCTGCTTCATAATGGATCGTTTAGTCGGATTCCGGGGTCGTTCCGGGCAGTTCAATGGATCCCGGGATACCGAGCAGTGGAAACTCTTTCCGAAGAGGGTAGTAGGCGTAATCTTCAGGCATGTACATGCGGCGAAGATCGGGATGGCCTTCGAATCGGATGCCGAACATGTCGTAGACCTCTCGCTCATACCAATTGGCCGCTGGCCAGACGGATGTAACCGAGGCTACGTTCGGGTCCTCTTCAGGAAGCCAGACAACAAGGAACAATCGTTGTTTCGCTCGAAGGCTCAACAGATTATAGAGGACCTCGAAGCGGTCACTGGATTGATACCGGTCGGTTCCGATGACATCGCTGATGTAGATGAATCCTTTCTCGTGCAGCCATTCGGCAATCGAAATCAGGGCATCGGGATGAACACGAACGTGCGTGTCGCCGGAAGGATGATGGATCTGCAGAACCTTCTCTCCAAAGGTGGTCTGTAGCTCGTCCAGAGTTGTTTTCAGGGCGTTGGAAAGTGTCTGTTCCATATCAGGTATCGAGCATTACAGAGTGTTCGGTTTGAATCTTTTTCTGTATGTCCATCAGGGCGTGGATGACGGCATCCGGTCGGGGCGGGCATCCGGAGATGTAGGCATCCACCGGTAGAAAGTTGTCGACTCCCTGTACCACACCGTAACAGCGGTGCATTCCGCCTGTCGACGCGCAGGCTCCCATTGCGATGCACCATTTCGGGTCGGGCATTTGATCCCAAATTCGTCGAATGGCGTGTGACATTTTGTAGGAGCACCAACCGGCGACAATCATGACGTCACTTTGACGGGGCGAAAACCGGAAGACTTCGGAGCCAAACCTGGAGACGTCATATCTCGGCCCTGCAAAGGCCATCATTTCAATGGCACAGCAGGCCAGACCCATCGGCATGGGCCAAGCTGCGTTTGAGCGTGCCCAGTTGACCAGTGTGTCGACACGTGTTGTGAGATACCCTTCTCCCAATGCACTTTCTAATCCCATAGTCGTCTCTCTCTAACGGTTGGATAAAGCTGGTTTCATGCCGAAGTCCAGGGTTCCTTTTTTAAGCGTATAGACCAATCCGATCATCAGAATGGTGATAAAGATGACCATGGATACAAACGGGCCACCCCCCAGAGTTTTGAAGCTCACGGCCCAAGGCACGAGAAAAATGACTTCCAGGTCAAAGACAATGAATTCCATGGCAACCAGATAGAATCCGATTGTGTATCGTTCCCGTGCCTGTCCGACCGGGTCCATCCCGCTTTCGTACGGGTTCAATTTGTTTTTGTTGGGTCGAAACGGTCCCAGCAGTCGGGACAACGACATGAGCAACAGGGCCAATGCCAGCGCAATGCCCAATAAAATGAAAATGGGAATGTATGATTCCAGCATGAATTCGGGTTCGGTTACATAAAGTGCCAAAATTACCGCCGCCGACGCGGAATGTCAACGAATATTGGTTGCAGAATATAGGGGTTGTCGCGTAGAAAACCCGGCCGGATCCGGCAAATATTACCAGCCGATTCGATCTTGTTCGTTGGACCCCTGTCTGCTCTCTTGCTGCTCTGGTGGCTCCGGCATGACAAAACCTGGAGGGGGTTCAAATGAACGCTGACTCCATTCGATCGTCGGATCGGTACTGGCATACTGCATGAACTGCCCGACGATCGGGAGCGCGGAACGGGCCCCCTGGCCGATAAACGTATTGGCCGGAAAACGGATGCGACGATCTTCACCGCCGACCCATGCCCCCATGACCATGTGCGGCGTCATGGCCACGAACCAGTTGTCGGCACTGTTCTGGGTCGTTCCCGTTTTTCCTGCAACATCCTGACGCACATTGTAGGCATTGCGGAGACGGACTCCGGTCCCATGTCCCCACTCTCCACCGCTGATGACCCCCCGCATCATGTCGATCATGATGTAGGCCGTTTCCGGGCTCAGGACTTCTTGGGTCATCTCGGGGTGATATTCGACCAGGATATTCCCCTCTTTGTCTTCGATTCTTGTGATGGCAATCGGGTCAATGCGAACCCCTTCATTGGCAAATGTGGTGTAGGCACTTACCAACTCCAACAGCGAAGCACTGGCGGTTCCGAGAGCGATAGAGGGGACCACTTCGTGTTGTGCGACATCGATGCCCATGCGTCCGGCCATCTCGCTGATCGCTTCGGCTGCAGGGAACAGATCACTGAGTCGGTTTGTCCCGGGGGAACCGGCGATTTCCGGAAGCAGACGAACCGTCACATTGTTCATACTGCGGGCCAACGCCTCGCGAAGAGGCACTTGTTCCGGTCCGTCGATGATGGAAGGGTCCCGGGGATCCCATCGATTGCCGTTGGCATCGATAAAACTGACAGGATACTTGGAGAAGGTGTGATACGGCATGTACCCGTTGTCGACAGCGACTGCATAGACAAACGGTTTGAAGGTCGAACCGGTCTGGCGTCGAGACTGGTAGACGTGGTCAAACTGTTTGCTTCCATAGTCGGTTCCGCCCACCCAGGCGAGCACATTTCCGTTGGAGGGATCGATGGATACAAAACTGGCCTGCAACAGGGTTCGTGCATGTTTGACGGAGTCCACATAGGCTTCATCGGCCAACAAATGTTCAAAGACAACCGATTCCTGATCAGTCTGCAGATCCGAGAATGCATTTCGGTACCGGTCGGTCTCCCGAATGAAGCTGGGCAGAATGTTGGGGAAGGTGCTCCAGAACCGATCCATGTACTCCCCGTTGGGTGTTGTCCACTCATCTTCAAAAATTGCCTGGAGGGAGTCTGCCTTTTCGCGAACGGCTCGTTCGGCATGACGTTGAAGACGGGAATCGATCGTCGTATGGATGGTCAATCCATCGGCATAGAGATCATACCCGTTCTCCTCGGTCCAATCCGTTACCTGTTGGCGAACATACTCGCCGAAATACCGGCTCTCCCTGCCGGAACGGGAAGGGGGATGGTAATCGAGCCGAATCGGTTCCTCCCGCATGGAGGCATACTCATCGGACGGTATGAACCCGAGCTGGTGCATGCGGGAGAGGACGGTGTTCCGTCGTCGTTGTGCATTCTCGGGATTTCGTCTCGGATTGTAAAAACTGACCGCTTGCAGGGTTCCGATCATGGTGGCTGCTTCCGTCACGTTGAGCTCCCCGGCGGTCTTCCCGTAGTGCGTTTGTGCAGCAGATTCGATTCCGAAGGCGCTGTTGCTGAACTCCACCGTGTTCAGATACATCTCGATAATCTCCTCTTTTGTATAGTTGTGCTCGATCTGCACGGCGGTGATCATCTCCCGGAATTTTCGGGTCACAGAGAAGGCCTGTCCGATTTCACGGTACAGATTTCTGGCAAGCTGTTGACTGATGGTGGACCCCCCCTGTGGGTTCCCACGCAAGATATGGTAGGGAATCGCCAGTGTTCGGATCATGTCCATTCCCCAATGCTCAAAGAAGCGATGATCTTCGGTCGAGATCAGCGCATTGACGACATGGGGAGAGATCTCGTGGAGTTTGACATCGGTTCTGTTCTCCACATAATACCGGTCCAATACGGATCCGTCGCGACTCAATACGACGGATGCAATCGCTGTCTTCGGGTTTTCGAGCCGTTCGACGGATGGAAGGCCCTGGAAGAGATAGATCAAGTATCCACCCCCTCCAAGCAGGCCCAGAAGAAGCAGAAGCAGGAGGCTGCGAGTGATCCAATTCCCGTTTCGCCACGGGATCGATCCGGTTCGACCCGATGGAGACGAGCTTGACCCCTGTTTCGGGAGATGATCGTTCGACGTGTCGGCATCTCTTTGTTGACGAATGGAGCGCCGATACTCTGGATCGTTGAAATAACGCTCACTATTCGGTCTGGAATCCTTGGTCATCTCCCGCCTGTTTGGGTTTCCTGTCGATCAATCAAGGGATTCAGTTGTCTCTCCCCTGCATTCCAGACAACGAGTTCCGGCGTACCGTTCGTATATCGAACAGCGGTCCTGTTGGTTAGAAAGGCGCCACAATTCATGTATGTGCCGTCACGCCAGCGTCGGATCCTGGGTGTATGATCATGCCCGCAAATTACAAAATCGTCCGATCCAAATTCCAACGTTTCCCGTGCCCATTGATCCAGACGAACCGGAGAGTCTCCACTCTTCTTGCGACTCCATGAAGAGAATGCAGCCATGATTCGCAGGCCGGTTCGGCTCGGAAAAAGTGTCTGGAAGATCCGGACAAAAGAACGGGATCGGAGTAGCCGGTGCCAGACCGGACGCGGAAGGTTCATCTTTTTGTCTGTCAGTCCGTCACCGTGAAGAAGGAGAATGCGTGTGTTGTCGATGGTAAACCGAACCGATTCGCTACAGACGACACACCCGATCGATTCAAAGTACCCCTGCGTCCAGTTGTCGTGATTGCCGGTAATGTAGAGAGTAGGGCCGGTTTGGCGATTGTAATCGGCAAGCGCCTTCTGAAATCGAGGTGCGAGATTCGGGACATGAGAGGGGTACTCCATCCAGTAATCGAACAGATCGCCGAGAAGCAGCAGTTTCAGATCGGTCTTCCGGCAGTACTCGAGCAGCTCGATCGCCTCTTGCTCCAATTCTCGATCGTCATCTCCTTCGAGAGCACCCAAATGGAGGTCCCCGAGAAGAAGATAGCGGTTATTCGGGTGCATCCAGGGTTCCATCCGATCTTATGTCTTCCGGTTCATGATGAATCGAATGAGCTCCTCGAAATCGGCTACATGCTCGTTGACGGGGAGCGCGCGGAGCCGATGGATCGCTTGTGCAGCAATTCGTTCCATGGTCTGCCTGGATGCGTCCATTCCACCCTTGTCATGAACAAAGGAGACGATCTCTTCCACATCTTGCGTACTCTTCTTCCGCTTTCGCATGCGTCGCCGGATGCGAGATTGTTCCTGGCGACTGCTGTTCTCCAGGGCCTTGATGAGGGGCAACGTGACTTTTCGTTCCTGAATATCGTTGCGGCGGGGTTTTCCTACGTCCTGCAGGCCGTAATCGAAGAGATCGTCCACAATTTGGAAACAGATACCGATATCCATTCCGATTTTCTCCATCTCCTGGTGAACCGTTTCGTCATCGGTCGAAACAATGGCTCCACAGTGACAGCAGGCGGCAATCAGGCTGGCTGTCTTCTCCGAGATGATCTGGAAGTAACGTTCTTCAGTCATGTTGAAGAGACGGGACGTTTTCAGTTGCCGAAGCTCGCCTTCACTCATCTTGCGAACGGCCGTCGAGAGAACGTGAAGGAGCGTGTACTCCCGGTTGTCCAGCGCGATAAGCAGACCCTTTGATAGCAGGAAATCACCAAGCAGGACGCCTGCCTTGTTCCGCCACAGTTTGTTGATGCTGAGAAGTCCGCGTCGCCTGTTGGACTCATCAACGACGTCGTCATGGATGAGCGTCGCGGTGTGTAGCAGCTCGATCATGGTGGCGGCTACATCACTCCGACGGTCATTTCTGCCAAACATGCGGGCCGTCATGAAAATCAGAATCGGACGGATCTCTTTGCCCTTCTGTCGATGGAGATAGTGGATGATTCGGTCGAGCAAAAAGACATCCGTTCGAATGGCGTCCCGAAAGAATGTTCGAAATTCCTCGAGCTGTCCCCGGATCGGTTGAGTGATCTCCTGCAGTGTGCGGGAGGGAATTGCCGTTTCCGAAGACGTGGATCGGGATGACTTCATCTGATGATTGAGGGTCACGTTTACTTCGAATTTCTGCTCCTTGCCTGCCCGTCCGTCGACGGTTCACAGGCTGCAAAGGTAGTCAATTCGGCAGTTAATTATTTGCGCAAAGATGGTGCGGGTCGTAAGTTGGCTTTTTCACATGTATATGGCCGAAAGGCAGAACTGTGTAGATAAAAGAGGATGTATGAAGCGGATTGGACTGATAACGAGTGGAGGCGATGCACCGGGGATGAATGCAGCGATTCGGGCGATTGTTCGGTCTGCATGCAATCTGGGCCTCGAAGTTACGGGTGGATACCGGGGGTATCAAGGCCTGCTGGAGAATGAGTTCAAGGTCATGGACCGGCACTCCGTTTCCAATATTATCCAGAGAGGAGGGACCATCTTGAAGACGGCCCGTTCGGAAGAGTTCATGCATCCCGAAGGGCGTGCAAGGGCTGCGGAAAACCTGCGACAACAGGGGATCGAGGGATTGGTTGTGATCGGGGGAGACGGGTCGTTTCGTGGCGCCACACTTCTTTCCGAAGAGCAGGATATTCCGGTCGTTGGCGTACCGGCAACCATTGACAACGACCTGGCGGGGACGGATATAACGATCGGTTATGATACCGCGCTCAATACGGCACTTGATGCCATCGACAAGATTCGTGATACGGCAGATGCTCACGATCGCCTGTTTCTGGTAGAGGTGATGGGGCGGGATGCCGGTTTCATCGCCCTGGATACCGGACTCGCATCCGGAGCCGAGATGATTCTGTTGCCGGAATCACTGACCGATGTGGAAGATGTCAGAAGCTCATTGAGTTCCATTTTGAAGGAGCAGAAACGAAGCAGTTTGGTTGTGGTCGCCGAAGGAGACGAGACCGGGGGGGCATTGACGCTTGCCTCGAAGCTTCGGGAAGGCGAGGGAATGAGCAAGTACGAAATGCGGGTCTGTATTTTGGGACACATTCAGCGGGGTGGAAATCCGACTGCACGGGACCGGGTGTTGGCCAGCCGTCTCGGATTTGCCGCTGTCAAGACCTTGCTGGACGGCCACGATCGTGTCATGGTCGGAGAGGTGAATCATTCGGTGAAATTGACACCGTTGAAGATGACCTGGAGCAAGAAAAAAGATATCGATTTCGAACTGGCCGAATTGGCAAAGGTGCTGCGATAGGATGAAGAGAATTACACTGGATTTTGACCGGGCGCGGACGTTTTTGGATAAAGACCGCATCGAAACGGCGCGACATCATGCAACGGAAGCTTGGCAGTCGCTCCTTGAGCGAAGAGGACCGGGATCGGAATGGCTGGGCTGGATGGATCTTCTGGCTGAACCGGATACGGAGGAGCTGCGTCGCCTGGAACAGGAAGCCGCAGAGATCCGCAAGGATGCCGATATACTGGTGGTCTGCGGCATTGGGGGGTCCTACATGGGCAGCCGGGCCATTCGCGACTGCCTGAAAGGGATGTCTGCCCGCTCAGGTGTCGATCTTCGGTTTGCAGGTCACCATATGGGCAGCCGGGCTCACCACCAGCTGGTAAAAGAGTTGGAGGAACCGCGGGCAGACGGTACGCCGAAATCGATCTGGCTGAACGTTATTTCAAAATCGGGCACGACACTGGAGACGGCTCTGGCGTTCAACTGGCTGCGGAGCTGGATGGAGGAGCGATACGGGGAGCATGAGGCCGCTCAACGCATTATTGCAACGACAGATCCGAACCATGGAGCACTCCGCGAGTTAGCTCGACAGAAAGGGTATCGGACAGGGTCGATTGACGGAGATGTGGGTGGACGATTCTCTGTATTGACGGCTGTTGGACTCTTGCCGATTGCCGTTGCTGGCGGAAACATTCATGCCCTGGTATCGTCGGCCTCTTCGGCGTGTCATTCGTTGATTCAGGATCCGGAACCCCTACTGGAATTTGCATCGGTTCGCTATCTTCTTCACGAAGCCGGATATGGAGTCGATCTGATATCGGCGTTTGACCCGGATCTGGAGGGGCTTGTCGGATGGTTGCAGCAACTGCTTGGAGAGAGTGAAGGGAAACAGGGAAAGGGGCTTTTCCCGGCTCGTGCGATCTATTCGACCGATCTCCACAGTATTGGTCAATTTGTGCAAGAGGGTCAGCGACTCATGATGGAGACGGTGATCGATGTACTCGAAGATGTGGAGCCATTGATTCCGGTCGTTGGAAAACAGGAGGGGCCCCTTGGGTATTTGAGCGGAAAAAGCCTGCACGAGATCAATCGACAAGCACTTGAAGGAACGCTCGCAGCACATCACCAGGGAGGAGTGCCGGTTGTTCGGATCAAGCTGCAGCGTCTGGACGAGGAAACGCTTGGCGAGTTTCTTTGCCTCTTCGAGTTTCTGACGGCCGTGTACGGATACATGTTGGGTGTAAACCCGTTCGATCAACCGGGAGTGGAAGCCTATAAAACGGAAATGTATCGAAGGTTGGGGCGATTGTGAGTGAAACGTCTGTCGGGAAAAAGGAGAGTCCGATTCAATACCTGGCTATCTCCGGCAATATCGGGGTAGGCAAGTCGTCGCTTACGGATCGCTTGGCTGCGCACTATGATTGGGAGCCTTGTTTCGAATCGGTCGAGAACAATCCCTACCTCTCGGACTTCTACAGCGACATGCGCGGGTGGAGTTTTCACCTTCAAATCTTCTTTCTCACCAGTCGGTTTCGGGCACACAAACAGATGCTTGAATCGGGGATACGGACGGTTGTTCAGGATCGGACCATCTACGAAGATGCCGAGATATTTGCCCGAAACCTGAATCGCATGGGGTTGATGAATGACCGGGATTACAAAAATTATCGAACCTTGTATGAAGAGGTCATCGATCTTTTGGCCCCGCCCGGTTTGTTGGTCTATCTCCGAGCAAGAGTTCCTACATTGGTTCGTCAGATACAGAAGAGGGGGCGACCGTACGAACGCTCACTTCGGATTGATTACCTGGAGCGATTGAATGAGCTCTATGAGGAGTGGATCGAATCCTATCCCCATCCGAAACTGATTATTGATACGGATGACACCGATTTTGTTTCCAGCGAGGATGACCTCGGGATCGTTCTTGATCGGATCGACCATCGAATTCAGGATCTGTTTTGAACGATTCGGCACTCATTCATTCCGGCTTTGGGTCTGCGCGAATGATTGATTTCACGTCTTTTATTCACTAAATTGTCAGGCTATCGTGACTGAATCAAAGCTCATATTCAACGTACAGGAGTTACCAGAGGGGATTCACACTCTGGTTCGTACGCTGGGTCCCGATGATCTGGGGGAACCCGGTATCGATGGAGTTCGATTCAAAGGCGCGACGGTTGAGTTTCAATTCGAGAAGAGTCTCCATTTTGTTAAAACGGACTTTACTGTTTCGGCAGAGCTCGTTTTATTGTGTGATCGTTCGCTTCGAGAGTATGATCACCGGGTCGAGAAGAGCTATCAGGTTCTTTTCAAGCCGGGTCTCGAGGAGAAAACGGTGGATGTCTCTTCGGCGATGAAGCCCATTGGTGAAGACTCACTGACACTGGATCTGCGGCAGGAGGTGCGAGACACCATTCTGTTGGATCTTCCAGTCAGAAAGATCCATCCGGACTATCTGGATGACCAGGGGCGACCAACCGAATTTGACGTACAGTCGTTTGGCCCGGAAGCTGAACCCGGCGAGGATACAGATCCCCGCTGGGCAGAGCTCAGAAAGCTCAAACGGAATTCATAAGCAAGGTATATAACGATACAGGAAGTCTGGAACCATGGCACATCCGAAGAGAAAAACATCCAAATCACGAAGAGACAAACGACGTTCCCACCATCGGATTGCATCTGTCAACCTGGCGGAATGCAAGAACTGTGGTGCCCTTCACAGATACCACCACGTCTGTATGGAGTGTGGCCATTACCGAGGCCGGCAAGTGGTCGAAGTCGCCCAATAAGTATGGGCCGGCAGTTGTGTGACAGCGGATGCATACAAAAATTAATGGATGAGTGAATCGATGATTATCGCAGTAGATGCGGCAGGTGGAGACTACTATCCGAAGAATCCGGTCGTCGGTGCTCTGGAGGCCCTGAACGAGCGGGACGATCTCTCTGTACTGCTGGCAGGTCCGGAGTCGATGATTTTGAAAGAGCTGGAAGGTCGTGACTATGACGAGGCCAGGCTTCGTGTTGTCGATGCTCCCGAAGTCATCACCATGAAGGAGTCTCCGTCCAGTGCAGTCAAAGGGAAAAGGAACTCATCCATCGTAGCCAGTCTGATGCTTCAGAAGGAAGGGACGTGCCAGGGCTTTGTCAGTAGCGGGAATACCGGAGCACTGTTGGCCGCATCGGTACTTATACTGGGTAAATTGCCCGGAGTGCTGCGGCCGACGATCGCGACCAGTTTCCCGACGCTGAAAGGGAATCGCCTTCTCTTGGACGCAGGTGCGAATCTGGAAGTGAAACCGGAGATTTTCCTTCAATTCGCCAAGATGGGGACCATCTATTGTCGGGACATACTCGGTGTCGATCATCCAACAGTCGGACTGATGAATGTCGGCGAGGAAGAGGAGAAAGGAACCGAGCTTCTCAAGGAGACATACCCTCTCCTCAAACAACTGCCCAACTTCATTGGAAATATCGAAGGTCGGGATATTTTTCCGGCTCGATCCGATATTTTTCTTTGTGACGGAATGGTCGGAAATATTCTATTGAAATTCGGGGAGTCGATTCCTGAATCGGTTCAGGCAATGTTGGCAGCGTCGATGGAAAAAATGGACGTCACCCCTGAAATCCGAACGGCCCTTTCTGAACTCATCCAAACCACTCTCGACTCCTTCAACTATGAGAACGTGGGGGGCGTGCCGTTTCTCGGTGTCAATGGAGTGAGTCTCGTCGGACACGGAGGGAGTTCTCCCCGAGCGATCAAAAACATGATATTACAGGCTGCGCGATTTGTCGATGTTTCGGTGAATCAAAAGATTGTTGATTCGTTGAATTGACCAGCCTGATGTATCGACCCTTTCTAACGATCAAACCAACGATTTGAAACGAGCAAAAATTTCTTCGGTAGGCCATTTTGTGCCCGATCACGTTCTGAGCAACGAGGATTTGGAGAAAATGGTCGAGACCAATGATGAATGGATTCAGTCGCGAACCGGCATCAAAGAGCGTCGGATATTGAAAGATCCTGAAAAAGCGACGTCATGGATGGCGTCGCGTGCAGCGGAAGAGGCCCTTGAACGTGCAGGTGTGGACGCCCTGGATGTGGATGCTGTGATTGTCGCGACCGTCACACCTGATTATCTGTTTCCGGCAACGGCTTGCCTGGTGCAGGGACAGATTGGAGCCGATCATGCCTATGCATTTGATCTGTCTGCAGCCTGTTCCGGATTCATTTATGCGATCTCCAACGGAGCCATGATGATTGAATCGGGACGTGCGAGAAATGTTCTGGTTATCGGAGCAGACAAGATGAGTTCCATCATTGATTACACGGATCGTACCACATGTATTCTTTTCGGAGATGGAGCCGGCGCCGTTCTGTTGCAGGAGTCGAACGACGAGACCGGCTTGATTGATTTTGTCCATCACTCGGAGGCCGATGCAAAGTGTCAGTTGGTTCAAAAAGGCGGGGGCAGTCGACATCCGGCCAGTACGGAAACTCTGGAAAACGGAGATCACTATATCCAACAGGATGGGCGTGCAGTATTCAAGAGGGCTACCGAGGGAATGGCAGACGTCTCTCTGGAGATCATGGAACGAAACGGTCTGAAAGGAGACGATGTTGCCTGGCTGGTTCCGCATCAAGCCAACAAGCGGATCATTGATGCAACAGCCCGTCGAATGGGAATTTCGATTGACAACGTGATGATCAATATTCAGAAATACGGAAACACAACCGCAGCCACCATTCCGCTCTGTCTTTATGACTGGAAAGAGAAATTGTCACCCGGTGACAATGTGATTCTTTCTGCATTTGGAGGCGGATTCACATGGGGAGCGGTCTACTTGACGTGGAGTGCATCATGAGCAAAGCCATTCTTTTTCCGGGCCAAGGATCTCAACATGTGGGGATGGGAGTCGACCGATATGCGTCGAACAAGATCTTCAAACGCAGACTTGATCAAGCGGACGAAGCGGTCGACTTTGACCTGAAAGAGCGGATGTTTAACGGACCAGCCGACGAGCTGACGCGAACAGACGTGACACAGCCCGCCATTTTTGTGCATTCGGTTGCACTGTATGAATCGGAAGAGATCATGGCAGATCGGGTTGCCGGCCACAGCCTTGGGGAATGCTCGGCGTTGGTCGCCTCCGGCGCATTGACCTTTGAAGAAGGGCTGGAATTGGTGGTATTGCGCGGACAGTTGATGCAAAAAGCAGCCAATGCTTCAGAGGGAACCATGGCGGCCATCATTGGAATGGACGATGAGATCGTGGAAGCCATCTGTGATGAAGCGACGGATCAGACTTTCAAGCCCGTTGTGGCTGCCAACTACAATTCGCCGGGTCAAATCGTGATTTCCGGAGATTTGAAAGCGGTCGAGATGGCCGTGGAACTGGCCAAAGGTCGCGGTTGTCGATTGGCCAAGTTGTTGCCCGTCGGTGGAGCGTTTCACTCACCATTGATGGAGCCTGCTGCTCGGGAATTCGGGAAAAAACTGGAAACACTTACATTCCGGAAGCCCGAATGCCCGGTCTATTGCAATGTGACGGCAAGGCCGACACGTGACCCCGACGAGCTGCAGGAAAACCTTTTTCGGCAGTTGACATCTCCGGTCCGTTGGACACAAACCATCCTGCAGATGGAGCAGGACGGTGCAGAACAGTGGGTGGAAGTGGGTCCTGGCAAGATCCTTCAGGGATTGGTCAAGCGGACCGTAAAGGGAGCAGAATATTCTGGCATCGAGTAAGTCCGGAATTCAGATTTTTGTTTTATTGAACGTCAACGTCGAGACGGAGTGGTGAAGAAGATGGATATGAAAGGAAAAATTTGTTTGGTGACAGGTGGTACAAGAGGGATTGGCCGGGCGATTGTTTTGGATCTGGCTCGAGCAGGGGCAAATGTTGCGTTTACTTATGCCCGATCAAAGGAGGCCGCCGAAGAGGTGGGCAAAGAAGTCGAACGCGAAGGGGTCGAAGTTCTTCATTTTCAGGCGGATGCCGTGGATACGGCGCGTGCAGAAGAAGTGATTGCATCCGTGGTCGAAAGATGGGGGAAGCTGGATGTATTGGTCAATAATGCGGGGATCACACGTGACAATTTGATTCTTCGGATGAGTGAAGAACAGTGGGACAGCGTCATTCAAACCAATTTGAAGAGTATTTTCAACTATTGTAAAGCAGCCGTCAAACCGATGATGCGCGCCCGCGGGGGATCGGTTGTCAATATCAGCTCCGTTGTCGGGCTTTCCGGAAATGCTGGTCAGTGTAATTATGCGGCCTCGAAAGCAGGCATTGTCGGATTCACCAAATCGTTTGCAAAGGAGTTGGCAAGTCGATCCATACGGGCCAATGTTGTGGCTCCCGGATATATCATGACTGAAATGACGGGTGAGCTTGATGACAAGGTTCTGGAGTCGATCAAAACGGAAACACCACTTGGAAGAGCCGGTGAACCAGAAGAGATTGCGGAAGCCGTTCGATTTTTGGCTTCCGACTCGAGCTCGTACATTACCGGAGAAGTTCTTCGGGTCGATGGCGGCATGGCGATGTAGTTCCCGGATACTGAATTCAAAGCCAGGGATGAAACTTTGGATGGAAACCCGTAGCTTTGGACAATCTTTTTTATAGCATACACACCCTAATATTCCACTAAACCTACGTATACAATGTCACAGGATGTAGAATCAAAAGTAAAAGCCATTATCGTTGACAAACTTGGTGTAGATGAGTCTGAAGTCAAGACCGAGGCCAACTTTACCAACGATCTTGGCGCGGACTCACTGGATACCGTCGAGCTCATTATGGAGTTCGAGAAGGAATTTGACATCAGCATCCCGGATGAAGATGCCGAGAATATTGCAACCGTCGGAAGTGCTGTGGACTACCTGAAAGAGAAGATCTCCTGAATTAGACAGGAACCTGGTTCGATCGATTGATTTATGACTGAAAAAAGAGTCGTTGTTACGGGAATCGGTGCATTTACGCCGGTTGGAAAGACTGCTCCGGAATTTTGGAACGGATTGATTTCCGGTAAAAGTGGTGTGCGACCCATTACGCACTTTGATGCATCTGCATTCCCCACCCGGTTTGCCGGACAAATCGAAGAGTACGATGAACACGCCTATTTTGATCGAAAAGAGGCGCGTCGGCTGGACAAGGTGTCTCAGTTTGCACTCATCGCTGCCCAAGAAACCATCGAGGACAGTCAGGTAGAGCTTGATTCGATCGACAAGGATCGTGTCGGCGTTCTGGTTGGAACCGGAATCGGTGGCATGAAGACGTTCTATGACCAAGCCGTATCCTTTCACCAACACGGTCCGAGAGGGGTATCTCCCTTTTTCATTCCGATGTTGATACCGGACATGCCGGCAGGTCACATCTCCATCAAGTACGGGTTTCGCGGGGTGAACTTCTGCGCCGTATCGGCGTGTGCAACCGGTTCACATAATATCGGGTTGGCCTACGACTCCATTCGGTACGGACAGTCCGATATGGTTCTCTGTGGCGGAAGCGAATCGCCTGTTTGGCAGATCGGAGTCGCAGGTTTTGGTTCAATGAAGGCTCTCTCGACTCGAAACGAGAGTCCGGAAACCGCCTCCAGACCCTTTGACAAGGAGCGGGACGGGTTTGTGTTGGCCGAAGGGTCTGCCATGATGTTTTTGGAATCCCTCGACTCTGCAATCGAACGGGGCGCCCGGATCTACGGAGAGCTGGTCGGGTACGGTTTTTCGGCCGATGCTCACCATATTACAGCTCCGGACCCCGAGGGGAACGGTGTGATCCTGGCGATGAAGCGCGCACTCGAGATGTCGGGGATCAAGAAGGAGAAGATTGATCACATCAACATGCATGGTACATCCACCCCGTTGGGGGATATTGCCGAGACCAATTCGATCAAGAAGGTGTTTGGGGATCATGCCTACAAGATCAATCTGAACTCCACCAAGTCGATGACCGGACACATGCTCGGTGCTGCCGGTGCGGGAGAGTCCGTTGCGGCACTGCTTGCCATCTATCACAACATGGTTCCACCCACGATCAACTATACGACGCCTGATCCCCAGTGTGATCTGAACTACACCACCAACGAAGCAGAAGTTCGGGATGTCCAATATTCCATGAACAATGCATTCGGGTTCGGTGGACACAATACGTCTCTCGTCTTCAAGAAGTTCAAAGAGTAGACGATGCGACGCTGGCTGGGCTCCCTCTTCAAAGACGTCGAAGAGACTTCCGGAACGGAGACCCGGTCTATTGATTCGACGTCTCTGAACTCGGTGTGGACATGGCTTGGGTACGAGCCTGCTCACCCGGAGCTTTTCAGACGCGCTCTTCGCCACAGGTCCGTTGTGGACAGTTCCGGTGTTCAGGCGCACGAGACCTACGAACGACTCGAGTTTCTTGGAGATGCGGTGTTGGATCTCATCATAACAGAGATCCTTTTCGAGGCTTATCCCGAGCATGATGAAGGTTTTTTGACCAAACTCCGTGCCCGAATGGTCAAGGGAGAAACGCTTGGTCGTCTTGCCCGACGACTCGGACTTGACGAGCATATCGAGGTGGGAGAACGATCTACAGGTCAGGGAATCGAGATTTCCCGAAGTGTGCTTGCCGATGTATTCGAGGCACTGATCGGTGCCATCTACCTCTCTGAAGGGTACCCGGCTGTCTTTCGTTTTATCGAGACAACGTATCGAGAGCATTTGGACATGGACGAGCTTTCCGTGACGGTGGATAATTTCAAGAGTGAACTTCTGGAATGGACACAAGCCCACCGAAAACCGTATCCTGACTATCGGATTCTCAAAGAGACCGGCCCCGGGCACGACAAAACGTTTGTTATCGGCGTTTTTGTGGACGGGGAACAGATGGGTAGTGGAGAGGGGAAAAGCAAGAAGCAGGCAGAACAGGATGCGGCCCAAGAGGCTTGGTTGTATTTGAAAGATTCTGAAACGTACGAAGAATCGTAGGGAGGAGAGGATGCTACAGCTTCTGAGACCCGAGATTGAGGAGCTTATTGTCCAGAAGGATTGGGTGACCCTGAAGGAGCTCCTTCAGGAGATGCCTGCGGTCGACATCGCCGATCTCTTCAACGACATTGATTCCAAGGTCGGCATCGTCATTTTCCGGTTGTTGAAAAAGCAGAAAGCAGCCGAGGTTTTCACTCATCTTAGTGGGAACCTGGAGCTTGAATTCCTGGATCTCTTGACCCATCGCCAGCTCGAAGAGGTCATGTCCAATATGGAGCCGGATGACCGGGTCACACTTTTCGAAGAGCTCCCCGGTCATTTGACACAGCGTGTCATGAGCTCCCTCTCACAGGAGGAGTTGAGTGAAGTCAAGCAGATGCTTGGCTATCCGAAGGAGACCGTCGGCCGTCAGATGACGTCGCGTTATGTCAAAGTGCGATCCAACTGGACGGTTGCTCATGCCATGGAACAGATCCGTACGTATGGTTACAGCGCCGAGACCATCAATGTGATCTACGTCGTGGATGATCAGGAGAAGTTGATCGATGATTTGAAATTGACGCAGCTGATCCTGGCCGAACCGGAGAATTTGATCGGTGATATCACCGATGATTCGTTTGTGGCACTCCAGGCGATGGATGATCAGGAACACGCCGTGGAGCTGTTTTCAAAGTACGATCGAGTGGCTCTTCCAGTGATCGATACGGATGGAATTCTCATCGGAATTCTCACGGTAGACGATGTCATTGACATTGCCAGAGAGGAGGCAACCGAGGATTTCCACAAAGGTGCTGCCGTGGCGCCGCTGAAAAGAACCTATCGGGAGACATCGATCTGGTCTCTCTTTTCGAAACGAATCTGGTGGCTGCTGATTCTTGTATTGGTCAATTTGCTCTCCTCGGGAGTGATTGACTACTTCCAGGGTGTACTGGCATCCACACTTGCACTGGCATTTTTTATCCCGCTTTTGATTGGGAGTGGCGGGAATACGGGGGCTCAATCGGCAACAATCATGGTTCGTGCCATTGCCGTAGGCGATGTCCGGTTGGGACATTGGTTTCGGATCATGGGAAAAGAGCTGCTGGTAGGCCTGCTCCTCGGGGCGTTGATGGGATTGGGAAGCGGGCTTTTGGGGCTCTGGCGTGGTGGATGGGAAGTCGGTCTCGTCGTCGGATTTTCGATGGTCGCCATCGTCCTGGTTGCCAATATTGTTGGAGCCCTGCTCCCACTGCTCTTGAGTCGGGTCAATATCGATCCGGCTGTGGCGAGTAGTCCATTGATTACGACGGTTGTCGATGTGATCGGACTGTTGATCTATTTTTGGTTTGCTGTGGCTATATTGACGCCGGCTGGATAACGTGAAGCTTTTTCCCGCGAGTCCGGCAATCTTGATTGAATAGAAGATGGAGTGTCGTTTATGAAAGCGTATCTGGACTTGGTAGAGACGGTATTGAACGAGGGTGTTCGTAAAGAGAATCGAACCGGTACCGATACCTTGTCATGTTTTGCCCAATCCTATCGGGTCAATCTGGAAGAGGGTTTCCCGCTTCTGACCACCAAGAAAGTCTTCTTTCGATCCGTGATTCTGGAGCTGCTTTGGTATTTAAGAGGCGAGGATCATGTTCGCTGGCTTCGCGACGAGAAGGATTGTCATATTTGGGACGCCTGGGCAGAGGAAGACGGACATGTCGGGCCGATCTACCCCGTTCTTTGGCGCCGGTTTCCGTCATTGAAACGAGAAGATGGATCTGCCTGGGTTCCGGGAAGTGAAAAGCAACCGAAGGCGGGTTGGATCTATGATGAGACGGATCAAGTTGGCCGGGCAATCCAGATGCTCAAGACCAATCCGAACAGCAGGCGGATCGTGGTCAGTACGTGGCATCCCGGATTGTTGGATGAAATGGGTCTTCCCCCGTGCCATCTGATGTACATCTTCAATGTGTCGAACGGACGACTCAACTGTCATTTGACGCAACGATCCGGGGACATCGCACTGGGTATTCCATTCAATCTTGCCTGTTACGCGGCTCTGACGATGGCCATTGCGAAGGAGGTCGGGCTCAAACCGGGGGTCTTTGCCCATACCATTGTGGATGCACACATCTATGTCAATCACATCGAGGGGCTGCGTGAACAACTGAAGCGGGACCCCAAGCCCTTGCCGACTCTGGAGATTGCAGAGAAGCCGTTTGATCAATTGGAATTTGATGATTTCAAATTGACCGGCTATGATCCGCATCCATTGATCCGGTTCGAGGTGGCGGTTTGATCGTAGCGATGATCGCGGCTCACGATCCGGAACTGCATATCGGGGCCGACGGTGAGCTGCCGTGGCACTTCCGGGAAGATATGTTCTATTTCAAGCGCGTGACGAGTGGGCATCCGGTTCTCATGGGGCGTGGAGTCTATGAAGAGGTGGGTGAGAAGCCCCTACCAAACCGACGGAATGTGGTGCTTTCCCGACGTGGCGATTGGCCGGATCACGCCATCGAGGTATGCAGATCCATTCCGGAAGCCCTGGAGTTGCTGTCCGGTGAGGAGCGGGTATTCGTGATTGGAGGTGGGGAGATCTATGCCCAGTTCATGGATCGTGCCGACGAGCTCTGGATTACGGAGATCCACAAAACCTATCACGGGGACACCTTCTTCCCGGAGTATCGAGACCGAATCGGGACGGACTGGGTCGAAGTCTTTCGAGAAGCTCACGAGAACCTCTCCTTTGTCCGATACGAACGGATTCACCGGTAGCCGTCGACTCCTCGTTTTTTTCGGGTTGAACCACTCCGGAACCGTGCCCGATCCCTTCTGTCGGCCTCTCAGGGCGACCCCAACACCGGTTCGGGATCGATCTCTTTGAGGTGAACCAGATAGGGTTTGACAACGGGCTGCGTGAGGGCGATGACGTTTTTGGTATCGGCCGCCCGTGAAAATTCGACGGCACGCTCTTTCTCGTCCAATATCCAGATCCCCTCGTTTTCATATTTGTACGCTTCACTGTAACTCTGATCGAAGGCGAGGTAGTACGAGGCCGACTCATCGTCATACGGAAGACCCGCACGTCTGAGGGCAGTACAGGTTTGTTCGAGAAGCTCACCCCGTTGTGCTTTGGTCGTTCTTTTTCGCGTAAACGTTGTACGGAAAAGGGAACGATTCAAAAACCGGCGGCAGAGGTCGGCCAGAACCGCATCATTCGAACGCGCCCAGCTCTTGATGCTCAGGTAGACGTCATGATCATCCAGCTGCGTGTAGAGTGCGAGTACGTCGGGAGAGATGCTCTTTTTGGCAGACGGTTGGTTCTCCAGAAAGAATTGGAGAGCCTCAGACGGGTGAATGAGCTGGTTGCCCTGGGCAGCCAGCCAGGAAACTCGTCGAAAGATCATGCGAAGAAGCACATCGGCCGAAAGAACCGTTTTATGCAGATAGACTTGCATATACATGAGTCGTCGAGACAGAATGTAGTTCTCGACTGCGTAGATCCCTTTTTTTTCGATGACGACGTTTCCCTTGAAGACCCGCATGGTCTTCAGAATCCGGTTGATGCCGACGGCCCCTTCGGAAACCCCTGTAAAAAAGCTGTCCCGTTTCAGGTAATCGAGCCGATCCATGTCCAACTGCGAAGAGATCAGCTGATGAAGAAACCGCTTCGGGTATTGGTCCGTGAAAATATCGATCGCCATCTCCAGCTCGCCGTCAAAGGTCTTGTTCAGATCCTTCATGATGGCCAGTGTCATCATCTCATGGTTGAAATCCTGGATCAGATCGTGCTCGAGTGTATGGGAGAGCGGCCCGTGACCGACATCGTGCAGGAGAATGGCGATCAGTGTGGCTTCTATTTCGGCCTCGCCAATGGTGGTGTTCTTCTCTTTCAGATTTTTCAAGACCCTCTGTCCGAGCTCAAGAGCTCCGATCGCATGCGAGAAACGAGAGTGTTCGGCCGCAGGAAAGACCAGGTACCCCAGTCCGAGTTGACGAATCCGGCGAAGGCGTTGGACCCATGGATGGTCAATCAGCTTGAGTAGGATCCCTTTCGGGATGGTGATGAACCCGTGGACGGGGTCGTTGAAGATCTTGTACTGTTGACTTCTGTCCATGCGCACTCCTGAATGGGTCGGTTCAGCCCGAGAGAGAACCGTCTCCTCTCGTCGGGTCGCGTCCAATATACGCATTTCGATCGGGAAGGCGGGAGGGTTCCCTTTGGAGCGGCGGCTTTTGTATCTTGAGCGCCGAAACGAACTTTTCAACAGACTCAGCAGACGTCGCCGACTATGAAGAACGACAAGAGATACGCCTTTTTGAAACGACTCATCGAAACCCCCAGCCCCGTTGGCCGCGAAGTGAGTGGCCAGAAGGTCTGGATGGAGCAGCTAAAGGGGATTGCCGACCGGGTGGAAGCCGACACCTACGGATCGGCGGCGGCGCACCTGCAGACCAGCAACGACGTCATGACGGTAATGCTGGAGGCGCACTGCGACGAGATCGGCATGGTGGTGCAGTTCATCAGCGAGGATGGCTATGTCTATCTGAACCGTTTGGGCGGTAGCGATTCGACCATCGCCCGGGCCCGCTCGATCACCATTCACGGGCGAAAGGGAGCGGTCCAGGGGGTTACGGGCCACACGGCGATCCACATGCAGGACAAGAAGAACGGAGGCGGAAAAGAGCCGGCCTGGAAGGAGATCTACGTGGATATCGGCGCTTCCACTCGGGAAGAGGCGCTCAAGCGGGTTCAGGTGGGCGATCCGGCCGTCTGGAATCAGGGATTCGAATGGCTCTCGAAAACGCGCATGACCGGCCGGGCGCTCGACAACCGGATTGGCGGATACACTATCGCCCGTGTCATGGACCGACTGGCCAAGGATCGCTCGAAGCTGAAGGTGAATGTGATTGCGCTCAACTCGGTTCAGGAGGAGGTGGGTGGATACGGCGCCCGCATGATGAGCTACCGCCACCAGCCGGATGTGGCGCTGGTGACCGACGTGACGCACGCGACCGACATTCCGGGCATCGACACGAAGGAGCACGGCTTGGTCAAACTGGGCGAGGGCCCGTCGGTTCAGCACGGCGGGGCGAACCATCCCAAGGTGGTGGCTCATGTGGAAAAGGTCTCCAGGAAGAAGAAGATTCCGATCCAGCACGAGGCGACCAGCTACCGGAGCGGCACCGATACCGACAGCATTTTCTATCAGCGAACCGGGATTCCAAGCGCCCTGATTTCGCTTCCACTCCGGTACATGCACTCACCGGTCGAGACGGTATCCAGCGAGGATGTAGAGAGGTTGATCGACTTGATGGCCGAGAGTGTGTTGGCCATGGAGCCGAGCCACTCGTTCGAACTGTTTGAATAGAACGGATCAGCGGGAAGAGATGATGGAGCGGAACTGCTCCTGAATCTCCTCGCAGAGCGATGTGAGGGTCTCAACGGAGTCCTGAATTGTTTCGTCGGATGCGTCCCGATTCAGACGATCTTTGGCCTCCTCGTAGCCATTCAACAAGGCCTCTTGCTCGAGCATCTGGGCAACCGGCTTGATCTTGTGACCGGCATGCCGGAAGGCCTCCAGGTTGCGTTCGGGCAGATGCGTTTTTACCTGATCGGAAAACTCGCCAAACGAGTCGATCGAAGCCGTGGCAAACTCTTCAATGAATTCGTCTTGCCCCATCAAAAGGGAGCGAATGATTTGGATGTCGATCATGACGGCGAGTGTTCGGATGGAGAGTCCCCCAAGGTGTCGACGGTCTTTCCATGTGCCAAAGGCAGGCCCTCTTCATCGACATGGACAAAGACAATTTTTTCGATTCGGATGATCACCTTGTGGCTGAATTTTTGACGGACTTCACAACGAATGGTGATGGAGCTTTTTCCTACGGCGACTGTCTCCAATCCGATCTCGACAATATCTCCGAGAGTGGCCGAGTGGACAAAATCGATCTCGGACATGTATTTGGTCACAATCCGCTGCTTTCGGAGTTGGCAACTGACAAAAATGGCGGCTTCTTCGTCAATCCAGGCAAGTAAAATTCCGCCAAAGAGTGTGCCAAAGGGATTCATGTCCTGTGGCTTGACCAGCTTTCGTGTATGAAATTTCATGGTGGGTCTCGGTTGGGTGCAGCGTTCCGGCATCGAATGAACCGACCGGCCAGATTCGGGTCGAACCGGAATGGGTGAACATTCGACATCCCTGCCTGGGCAACAACATACGAAAAAAAATGAATGACCTCGTCCATGGGGTGACACAAGGTGTCACGGCTCATTGCGATATTGCCGAAAGTACGTGACATTCCAACAGCCCGACAACCTTCAAAAGCGATTGATGCTCACAGAGATTACCTCCCACTCATTGAAGCATTTGGCCGATCATCTCGGTTCAAAATTATTGGAGAAACCGTCGGGAGATCCGTTCCTCCCTCTGGAGATCATTGTTCCGAACCGGGATATCTCCAGATGGCTCTCCATGGAGCTGACCCGCACGTTGGGGGTGGTTGCCAATCTGAATATGATCATGCCGTCCGAGTGGGTCTGGCGGGAGTCCCGCGAGCTCTACCCGGAATTGCCGGAACGCCTTCCTTCAGATCCGGGACCCATGAGTTGGACCCTCTATCTAATCCTTCAGGATCCCGCATTCCGCAAAGAGGTTCCCGTGCTGAACCGGTGGATCGAGTCGCGCGGGGAGAATCCGCGCTCCATCTGGCGTCTCGCTCGCCGGATCGTCTCCCTGTTGGACGGCTATCAGGTCTACCGGCCGGAGATGCTGCTGGCTTGGGATCGGGACGAACCGGTAATCCGGTCGGGGGACGAGCGGTGGCAGATGCAGATTTGGCAACGTCTGCGGCAGGAGTGGGCCCGGGTGGCCCCGGCGTGGAGCCGCAAGACCCGGCCGGACCTGCTGGCCGAACTACTCTCTGCTGGCGGGGAGACCGGAGCCCTCGAATCGGGGAGCGAGAGGCCGTTGATTCTGTTCCACCCCGGACTGCTACCCCGCAGTGTGGAGCAACTGATCCGGCTACGGGCCCGACAACGGCCCGTCTGGCGGTTTCAGGTACGACCCGACGCCTGGTCGGACCCGGAGGGTGTGGATCTGCAGCAGCGGCCGGAGAATCCGCTCCTGGCGCGATTGGGGGGGCAGTGGATGGAGCAGCTGCAGCTGACTCGAGAGCTGGAGGCAGAGACTCCGGTGGAGACCCGTCGAGTTCATCTCTCCGGACCAACCTCTCCGACGTCACAGGAACGATCCGGCGGTCGTGACGGTGCCGATGCAGACGAGAGAGACGCTGCGGGCGCTTCTCAGCTCTTGAGCTCCCTTAAAGCGTCCATTCGACAGGCCGAACCTCTCCCGTCGGGCCTCGAACCGGACGAGTCCGTCGAGGTGCACAGTTGCCACTCGCCGCTTCGGGAGTTGGAGGTGCTCCATGACGCCCTGCTCCGCAAGTTTGACGAGATGGACGATCTGCGACCGGACGACATCGCCATCGTGACCCCGGATCCGGATCGGTACCGCAGAGCGATTGAAGCGGTCTTTCAATCCGATAGGGAGTGGAAGCCGGAGGTGCCGCTCTTTCTCCCGCATTCCGGCGGGGGCGACCGACTGAAGGCGGCCTTTCGGGCGCTGCTCCAGGTTCCCGAGAGTCGATTGTCGCTCTCGGAATTCACCGGTCTGTTGGAACGGGAAGCCGTTCGCCGTTCCATTGGACTCACGACCCGCGATCTGCGGTTCGTGCGCCGGTGGTTTCGGGAGAACCGCGTCTCGTGGGGGGTGAACGCCTCACATTGGACGTCGGAGGGTCTGGAGTCAGATGGCCGAAAGAGCTGGCAAGGGGCGTTGGACCGGGGATGGCTCGGACAGTGGTCGGCCCCGGAGCCGGGATCCGTTGTGGATGGGGAGCTGGCCTTTGTCGGGATCGAGAGCCGTGAGCAGCGCGAGCTCTGGGCGCGGATTCAGCTCTTTTTGGGTCGTCTGGATCGCTGGCGGGAGGCAAGCAAGCAGAAACAACGCCTGGACGTCTGGGTCGAGACGATGGACCGGATGCTTCTGGAGCCTCTGGCGGAACCGGAGGGGGAGCGTGGCGGCAAACAGGCGATCCGTGACATTCTCGAGCGAATTCGGGAAGAGGGAGAGCTGGCGGGTGCAGGGACAGACGAGATCGGATTTGAGCTCATCCGTGAGCGACTCCTCGAGGAGCTGGATCGGGGATCGGTTGGGACGACTCTTCATGCAGAAACGATTCAGTTTCATTCGATGGTTCCGATGCGTTCCATCCCGTTCCGCCTGATCGCCATTCTGGGACTCGATGACGGGATCTACCCCCGACCGGGCCAGAGCGGGTCGGAAGATCTGTTGGGTGTGGATCACCGGCCGGGCGAACGGGACCATCGACTGGAGGATCGAGCGCTCTTTTTGGAGGCGGTTCTCTCTGCCGGTGAGTGTCTCTACTGCAGCTACGTGGGCCGTTCCCGAAAAGACGACGAGGCGCTTCCGCCTTCGGTGATTCTGACTGAATGGGTGGAAGCGCTCTCCGAAGCCACCGGCCGGGACCCCGACCAGATAATCCGACGTGAACGACTCAACGGGTTCTCCGCGATCCAATTTCGGGAGGGAACTTCCGGGCATGAGGGAGTCTGGAGCGATGTGGCCGATCGCATCCGTTTGACCCAGTCCCAGCCGGGTTTGACGACGAGTGGTCCACTACGCGTGGAGAACCCACACTGCACCCTTCAGGATCTGGTCTCGTTCGCCAAGAACCCGACCGGGTGGTATGTCCAGGCGCTTACGGGTGCGCGAATGCGGGAAGAGGAAGAGCGCGAGGCGGATCTCTTTGAAGGGGACTACCTGACCCGATACCAGATCCGGAGTCAGTGGCTGGAGCGGCGAATCGAAGGGTGGCCTCGTGAGCAGATCGAGTCGATGCTCCGCGCCTCCGGATGGCTGCCTGACGGGGTGGACGGGGCGTACCAGCTGACGCAGTGGGCGGCCCCCGTGGACCGGATGATTGCCCGCCTTGAGGCGCGAGGTCTTTCGCTCGAAAAAATGTATTCAAATCATTCGATCCATCTGCAGGAAAAGGTATTGAGTGGTGTTTCCGAGAGTTATTCTAAGGATCGGTTTCTGGATCTGCACCCGGGCAGTATGAAGTCTAAACATCTGCGATCCAGTTACCTGCGGTACCTCTTTCATCTGGTGAGCAGGGATGGAAAGTCGCAAGAGGGCTGGACAGCCTTTCTCGAAGACAAAGGGAAAGAGCAGCTCTGGCGAATGCTCCCACCCGAGGATCCGGAGGTGGAGCTTGCCCGCTGGCTGGCTCGGATGGAGTCGGAGTTGACCCGCCGCCCGGAGTTCCCGATCGAGAGCGCATGGGCGTGGATGGAGAAGGTGGCCCCGAAATCGGGAGAGGCCTGGATCGAGCCGGACGAGAAGGCAGACCAGAAAGGGATCAAGGCTGCCTGGAAGTCATGGAACGATTCGTACAGTTTCCCCGAACGGGAAGAGGAGGCGATGGTGTGGATCGCCGGTCGGAACGCCCCGTTGAATGAACAAGAGATTCGCCGCCTAGGGCGCGAGTGGCTCTGGCCGGTCTACAAGCAGTTGGAGCAGATCAAATGAGTGAACCCAAACCCTATTCCATCCTGAACACTCCGCTGAACCCCCGCACGCTTATTGAAGCGAGTGCGGGGAGCGGGAAGACCTACACGCTCACGGGAATCTACGTCCGGCTGTTGATCGAGGGCGTTGCGGAAGCCGAGCAGATGGTGGTCCTCACCTTTACGCGAAAGGCAGCTGGCGAGCTCAAAGAGCGGATCGAACAGCTGCTTCGACGAGTGCTCCACTCCCTGCAATCCGAATCGGATCCAGGGGAGGAGCTGGTCCGATCCCTGGTGGTTCACGCTCGTTCGTTTCCCGGGGCTCTGGAGCGGCTCGAGTCCGCGTTTGCCTCCCTGGATCAGGCGATGATCGGAACGATTGACTCCTTCTGCCAGCGCGTGTTGCGGGATCAATCCCTGGTCAGCGGGACGGCGGTCGAGTTTGACCTGGACCCGCAGGAGGAGTTGTTCGATTTGGTGCTGCAGGACGAGCTTCTGCGCCTCTACCACGCATTCGGAAGCGGAGATCGGGGACTCCTGCTGCGACAGGCGTGGCAGACCCTCAAGGCTGGCACTCCGGACGCGCTAAAGAAAGAGTTGGGTGCGCGGCTGAGAAACCGCGAGGCGCTGCGTGGCGAACAGTTGCTCGATCCGCAGGAGATTCTCGAGAAGAGGTTGTTTCCGCTGGTCGATCAGATGGTGGAGCTTCGCGATGTCCTGCTGAAACGCTGGGGGCAGGAACGGGAGTCGCTTCTGGCCACGTTGGGCGGATACAAGATGCACAAGACGGGCTATTTCGGAAAGGTAGACCGGATGGTGGATCGAGTCGAAACCGAGCTTAACAATCATTTGGGCTCCTCCAAGGATCTGGAGGCTTTATCGTTCTTCTCCAAATCCTTCCTGGAGTCTAAGCGGAACAAACCCGAGACCCGGGAAATCCCCTCCGGATTCCCCGATGCCTGTGATCGACTGGTCAACGAGCTCGTGCCTGCGTTGGAAGAGGGAATGATGGACTTGGCCCGCAGTTGGATCGCCCATGTGGAGCGGCAACACGAGGCCCGCGAGGCGCAGCTGGATCAACTCTCCTACGACGGGCTCAAGCGAACCCTGCGGGACGCTCTGGCCGACCCGAATCGTGGGGAGGGCCTCATTCGACGGCTGCGGGAGCTCTATCCGGTGGCGATGCTCGACGAGTTTCAAGACACGGATCCCGTGCAGTACGAGATCTTCTCCACGCTCTACCCGGCCTCCGGACAGGGCCTCCATCTCTTTATGATCGGAGACCCGAAGCAGGCGATCTACGGGTTTCGGGGCGGGGATGTCTTCGCCTATTTGAAAGCCAAGCGGGAGATCCCGCCAGAAATGCACTATACGCTCGGGAAGAACTACAGAAGCCGACCCGAATTGGTCGAGGCGATCAACGAGATCTTCTCGCCCCCGCACGGGTGCCCGTTCCTACTGCCGGAGATTCCCTACCACCCGGTCGACAAGGGCCGGGAAGAGAAGGGGGATCGTTGGATTCGTGACGAACAGACCCCGGTTCCCGTTACGATGGTGATTCCCGACCCGGAGCATGAATCGCCCCCCGGGGTGGAGGAGAAGGCGGAGCACATCGCCAATGAGGTCTACAAGCTGTTGCAGGAAGGGGAACAAGGGTCGGCACGGTTGTCACGTAGCGGAGAAGAGGAGCGCCCGGTCCGGGCCGGTGATATCGCCATCTTGGTGCGAACCCGCTACGATGTGGAGAAGGTTCGCTCCGCTCTGAATGCTCGATCAATCCGGGCGGCGACCCGGATTCGGGAATCGGTCTTCCGGACGCAGGAGTGCATTGCGCTGCTGCGCCTGGGAGAGGCCATTCTGGAGCCCGGCAGTGGAGGAGCCTTCGAAGAGTTGGCCCTGACGGGCTGGTTGGGACGGGACCTCGCCGGGATCATCGAGGATCTGCACAGTGAAGAGAAGCGGGAATTCTACCGCACCCGGTTTCTGGATCTGCAGAAGATGTGGGAACAGGAAGGTCTCTTTACAGCGGTTCGCCACTGGTTGGTCCACATGAACGGTGCCCGCAACCTGGCCGAACTGGCAGACGCCGAACGGGTCTTGACCAATCTGAACCAACTCCTGCAGTGGGTCAGTGAGTTGGAACGTCGGGAGTCTCCCGGCATGGGAGAGACGCTGCAGACCCTCTGGCGAGAACACCAACAGGAGAGCCGGACGGAAGAGGAGGAGCTGGATCTGGAGAGTGACGACGATCTGGTCCAGATCTGCACCATCCACGCTTCCAAAGGGTTGGAGTTCCCGATTGTCTTCTGTTACTCGCTTAATCCGGCGAACAAGAAATTCTTTCAAGAGAATCTGGTCGATGTTTGCCACGGCGGTGGCCCGGAGTATTCGGTCCGGGTGGAGTGGGGCGGGGCGCAGAACCAGGAGAGGAAACAGGAGGTACAGGCGGTCTCCCGTCTGGAGCAGCTGCAGGAGGAGGTGAGGCTCGCCTACGTGGCCATCACAAGAGCCCAGTTGGAGTGTCGCATCTATGTTGATACCGGTGATTTTTCCCATCTGACCGGGCTGGGCGGGCTGGTTCGCGGCCCCGAGGCGGTGGAGACGGATCTGCAGAAAGAGTCCAAAAAAGCAAAGTTGGGGACCAAGGAGGGTCATCCGGTCGAAGAATTTCTGTCGCAGATCGAAGAGGCCTGGAGTCACCGGCCGGACTTGATCGCGTGGGACGGCTACTCCGGTGCCGAGAAACGCCAGGTGGTGAACAGCGATTCAGAGGAACCCGCATCGGCTCCGTTGCCGATCCGACCCTACGAGGGACCTTCGTTTTTGCACCCACACCGGCGAAAACTTCACTTTACGCGACTCATGCGTCAATCCGGAAGCAGCGAGGCGTGGGATGGCCGCGACTACGACGGATGGCTGGACGAGATCGAGCAGGAGGGGGATCGGGAGCCGGTGGAGCCGGAACGATCCATTCACACGTTTCCGCGTGGAGCCGATGCCGGAACCTTCATTCACAAATTGATGGAGCATACGGAGCTGGATTTTCGCCGCCCGGAGACCTTTGTGCCGGTCATTCGAGAGACATCGCGTGCCCACGGGGTTGAATCGGAGTGGGAGTCGGTGCTCGAACAGATGATGGCAGCGGTGACCCGAGCCCGGATCGGAGAGATCGAGCTCTCCCGGGTGGGTCCCAACGACCGGTTGGTCGAGATGGAGTTTCATTTTCCAGCGTCCAACGCCTCTGCCGAGACGTTGCTTCGAACCATTCGGGGAGAGAAGACGTCGAATCCGGAATCCGCTGACCTCTTCTCCATTCATCCGAGAGAGACGATCATGAACGGCTTTGTGGATCTGGTGGCCCGCCTGGATGGCCGCTACTACATCGTCGACTACAAGTCCAACCACTTGGGCGACGAGCCGGAGGCATACGCCCCGGATCGATTGAAAGAGGCGATGGAGCACTCCGGGTACGACCTGCAGTATCACATCTACCTGGTGGCCCTGGTCAACTTCCTGAAACAGCAATTACCTGACTTTGACTACGAGCGTCACATTGGCGGAGCTGCCTACCTGTTTGTTCGCGGGATGAATGCAGGAAGCGATCACGGGGTCTTCTTTCACAAACCGAAGCTGGAGATTCTGCAGGAGTTGGAATCAATCTGGGGGTGGACCCATCATGGATAGAGAGATGCAGACAGACAGACCCATTCGAGGCAACGAGCTGCTTGAGGAGCAGCAGCTCCAGGTGCTGCGCCGCCGGTTCGGCCCGTTGCCCGAGCCGCTGGAATTGGCCACCCGCTGGCTGATCCGGTTTCAGGAGGCAGGACACGTCTGTCTCCCGCTCGATCGTGCGCCGGCCGACTGGCCCGATCTTTTGGGGCAGGAGCCCGATGAGACGCTATCGACCGACCCGATTTCCATTGAGGCGTTGAGGGAGCATCCCATGGTTCTCGACCGGGCAGAAGGGGATGGCATCTGGGTCTGCCGTCAGGAGAAGCTCTGGTTTCGAAAGCGGTGGCTGCAAGAGCGGTTCGTCGCAGACGAGCTGCAGTCACGTGCAGCAAGACGGATTCCACTCGGATCGGAGGATCGGTTGAACGATCTTCTCGAGGAGAGCTACCCTTCGACCGAGGACGAAATTGACTGGCAAAAGGTGGCGTGTTGGATGGCGTTGAACCGGCAGCTGAGTGTGATCTCCGGAGGGCCGGGAACGGGCAAAACTACGACCGTGGCGCGCATTGTCCGGCTCTACGAGCAGTGGTCCGGATCCCACCCGTCCATTGCGTTGGTGGCCCCGACCGGCAAGGCGGCCGCACGGATGGAGGAGTCCCTGCGGGAACAACTCGGCGAGGAGCAGGCAGGTTCGCTCTGGTCGGGAACCCTGCATCGCTGGCTTCAGCCGTTCCGCCATCCCCGCATGTTTCCATCCACGAACCGACAGACCCTTCAGGAGGATTTTGTGATTCTGGACGAGGCCTCCATGGTCGATCTCACCCTGTTTCATACGATGTTGCGGCACATCAGTCCGGAGACCCGTCTCGTGATCCTGGGTGATCACCACCAGTTGGCCAGTGTGGAGTCGGGCGCCTTGTTGGCCCAAATCTGCCGCCAGGAGAGCAACCGATTCCACCCCGATACGTTGCGGGAGATGACAAATTGCGGGCTGGATGCCTCACGGATGGAGTCGGATCCCTCTCTGTCTCCCCTGGAGGATGCAACGGTCTATCTAAAGAAGAGCTACCGGTTCGGCAACGATTCCGGAATCGGCCGGCTGGCCGATGCCATTCGAAACGGAGATGGATCGTCCCTCGAGCAGGTCATGGATGACTCTCCGGATGATCTGGAGGTGGTTCCGTTCATGTTGGATCGGGCCTCCATGGAATCCATTTGCAGCCGGATTGAAAAGAGGCTCAAGGGAATCCAGGAGGCTACACCAGAGGAGATGTTCGAGATGCGGACCGATCACATCTATCTGACGTCGATGCGGCACGGGCGATCCGGTACCCAGAGCCTCAATCGCTGGATTGAAAACGAGTTGGACAGGCGCGGGGTGATCTCCCGGAGTGGAACGTGGTACCATGGCCGCCCGGTCATTGCGACGAAGAACGACTACGAGCTTCGGGTCTTCAATGGGGAGATGGGTGTCTGTGTAGAGGAGGGGGGACGTATGGACGTTTGGTTCGCCTCCGATGACGGGGCTCCGAAACGGATCCCGACCCAGCGCCTTCGATGGGTGGAACCGGCCTGGTTTCTGACCATCCACAAGAGTCAGGGCTCGGAGTATGACGAGGTAGAACTGCTGCTTCCCGAGGAGTCGGAGCGACTGCTGTCACGCGAATCGATCTACACAGCCGTGACTCGTGCACGAAAACGACTGGTCCTCTGGACCGACAAAGATCGCCTGATACGAGGGATTCAGAAAAGAAGCGAGCGGTTCAGTGGGCTTTCAGGGATGTTGTTTGGGGAGGAATTGTGATCCGGTTTTTATTGCGAAGGAAATTTCTCCTGTGAAGCCCAAGAGGCGGGTTGGAGGCGATGGATGTGCTCAGGTCGCAACCGGATGTTATTTCACTTTTATTGCGAATCTTTAATTAACTCATTTGTTTACATATCATTCTATTTCATGGTCTTATTAGAAAGGAAGGGTGAAATAAATTAATATACGAACGAGGTGCAGTCATACGAGCACGTAGAATTAGATGTTAGCTGTCTTTTCATATTCATCAGTTTAGATGACAAATAAAGGGAATCCATATCGTATCTACTTAGATCATAATATTTATGATGATCTATCAAAAAACAGATATAAAATAACTTCAGACATGGATTATAAATTAGTTTTTTCAGGTATCACCCTTGAAGAATTTGCAATAACTTCTAAAAAGTACAGAGATGGATTTCTGAAAATAATCAATGAATATGATTCAGAATACATCTGGATAGAAAATGGCTTGGCTTACTTTAAAGAGGCTGACGCATTTGAACAACTTGAAGAATACCTAAACAACATCAAAAAGTACCCAGGGTCGAAAGAAATGTTTGATCTTGCCTTAAAGCTTCATGGTGGTAATGAAGAGGTTAGTTTTGATGATTTGGTCTCAAATCAAAAGAAAGCTTTTTCTGATTTATTGAATTCTACTTTGGATAATTTGGATGAAGGTGAGCAACAACAAATAAAACCTCTTATCGATTTGATTATAAATCAAGTAGGTTCAGTTTTTGATCTTATGAAAGATACTCTTAAGGATCATTTTACAGACAATAGTGTTCCTAATCCCCGAAAAGGTTTAGAAGAAACTACTGGACTTTCTTCTTTGCAATTAAACAACATTTCAACTCCAAATATTCTTCAAACGATATTCGAAAGAATAAGAGAAAAGAACGCAGATGGAGATATTTTTAAATCTCCAGAGGACTATTTTGATTGGAGTTTATATAATGTTAAAGAGGATGACATCTATGGAAAAATTAATGTGATTTTTAACTTTCTAAACATGGTTGGTTATTGGCCAGACAAAAAAATTGAAAAAGAGAATAAATTTAGAGCGGCAATGAGTGATTCACAGCATGCAGGTTATGCTGCATATACAAATGAAATTTTCACTCGTGATGAAGGATTTGCCAAGCGTATGAATGCTGTTTATGAGTACCTGAATATTGGTACAAAAATCACATTTTTCACTTTAAATCAGATTAATGGCTCAGACGGCTAACAAACGTTTCAAGTCGGATTTAGGTAGGGGCGTTGGTAAGATTGTGGACAATAAAATTAATCCGTTACTTCGAACAAAAGCGAATATCTGCGCCGCCTGCATCCCAAAGCTTTTGCGAAGAGAGTCTTAAAAGCCCGTTCATTAGCTTAAAAGAAAAAATATGAGTATAGATTGGAATGCAATTTTAAATGGAAGTATTACATTTTTACTTCTTATAGTATTGAAAACTTTGCTCGATATGAGGCTTGCACAATTTTTTGTCAAATGGTTTTCATGGATACCCTTGAGGAACTACTTTCGAGATAAGCCAACGCAAATATCCGGTCAGTGGGATCAAGTATGGGGCTCAGCAAATAGCACATCATTCAAGTCAGAGGTTGATCGACATAGTCACCCTAACATTAAGCAGATGGGTTCATATTGCTATGGTGAATTTATTTCCAAGAATGGAACATATGTCGTATTCGGCAGGGTTATAGGTGATTATTTTGTTGGTGACTGGTATGACAAAAAAGATCCAAAAGGGTATTTTGGTGCATTTCAGCTTCAAATTCATGATTCAAATAACATGAAGGGACGGTGGGTCGGTCATTCCAAAACAGTTCATGAGGTGAAAGGAGATGAATGGGTTTGGAAAAAAGTCAGCTAACAAGCGTTTCAAGCGGACTCGTTCAAGGTTCGGAACCTTAATTTTAAAAACTTTGCTCGCCGCTTAAACGCTGGGCCGTTATACTTCGTGGTAAAATCAATCGTTTTTACAAGTGAGAGAGATTAACTACATTTTGATATGTCTGAGAAAGAACTCATAAAACAAATTAAAAAGCTCCCATCTGAAGCCAGACAAGAAGCGGCAGATTTTGTCGAATTTCTTACCAAGAAGTACATCCAACAATCAGGGGAAAGGGATATTTCAAAGAAGCAGTCTATTCTAGACAGCTCATTCAGAGGAATGTGGAAAGATCGTGAAGATCTAAAGGATAGCACGAAATGGGTTCGAGAACTTCGAAAAAGTCGTTGGGCAAAATAGGCTAATCAATGGCTCAACTGGTAATTGTCGACACAGATATTCTCATTGATTTCGGTCTTGATGAAGACAATGCTGTTAAGGCAATGGCAATTCTTGAAAGTAATTATCAGTTAGCGACCAGTGTAATTACGGTGATGGAACTCTACTCTGGGTGTAGAAGCAAAAAAGATTTAAAGAGAGTAGATGAACTGATTACTGACATACAAATTCAGTTCGTTTCAACTGTGGTTTCGACCAAAGCATTTGAGCTAATGAAAAAGTTCAGGTCGAGCCATGGTGTTGAAATTAATGACATGCTGATTGCTGCTACCACGATAGAAGCAGGAGCTAAAATGATCAGTAAGAATCAAAAGCACTATCAATTTATTCCGAGCCTTGACCTGCTTGAATACCCGTTAGGCGAAGTATAATCAGCGTTTCAATCAACTGGAATCGTTGGAGTCCCTATAGTGCTTTAAAGTCCAGTCGGTTGAATGCTACCCACAAGTCACCCCCCTCAAACCTTGCTCACCTCTTCCAACTTCCCGTCGGCAATACGAATGGTTCGGGCAGGGTAGTGACGTACCGTTTCGTAGTCGTGAGTGACCATCAGAATGGCCATTCCGCGGCGGTTGATCTGCTGCAAAAGTTTCATGATGGCATCGGTTGCTTCCGGGTCCAGGTTTCCGGTGGGCTCGTCGGCCAAGAGGATCCGTGGCTCGTTGGCCAATGCCCGGGCGATGACCACTCGTTGCTGCTCTCCGCCAGATAGGTCGTCCGGCATCGCTTTTCGGCGGTGGCTGAGCCCGACCATCCCAAGGACCTCCAACGCTCGTTCTTTGATCAAGCTCTGTCGATGACCGGTAACCTCCAGTGCGAATGCGATATTGTCATAGACATTGCGGTCCGGCAGGAGTTGGAAATCCTGAAACACAATCCCGAGGCGACGGCGTAAGATGGGAATCTGCTTTTCGGGGAGGGTGTGAAGGTCCAAACCGGCCACCCGCAAACTGCCTTCATCCGGTTCGATATCCCGATAGAGAAGTTTCAAAAAGGAGCTTTTACCGGCACCGGTTTTTCCGATCAGGTAACAAAACTCTCCCTGATCCAGTGTGAACTCCAGACGGTCCAGGACCGTACGATATCCGTATTGAACCGTAACACCGTTCATGGAGACGACAATAGACTCTAACATTGGCAGACAAATGTGATTCGCAGACTCTTCCGGGTAGCCGGTTGCAGCCGGAAGTTGTCATATTTGTGGAGAAGACGAAAGGGAGATGTTTCAATCTGCGCTTCAATCTCCTCCATGGGGTAGATACGTTGGCGGTGCTCTTCCAACCACGGCTCTCCGCTCCGTTTGTCCGGATCGGACGGCTCAATCCAGAACCGGTTCTGATGGATCCGCTCCTCCTCCAAATAGCGACTCTCCTGACGGAACTGCCACTCTCCCGATTGGACCGGTTCGAAGTGATTCAGTCGCGCTTCGGCATCACGGGAGTTGGCTTCCGTCGAAATGTCAAAGATGAGCAGCCCGCCTGGTCGAAGCGTTCGGTGCATTTGTTGGAGCGCGATGGAGACCTCGGACGGCTCCAACAGATAGTTGAGACTGTCGAAGAGGCAGAGGACCGCATCATACTCATGGAGATGTTTTAGGCTCATCATATCCGTCATGTCGGCCACGTCGAACTGGACAGGAGAGAGGGCCAGGGCCGCTTTCTTGCGAGCAATCCGAATCATCGCCTCCGACAGGTCGGTAGCCGTGACGTCGTAGGTGCCCAGCTCGTCGAGTGAGAGCGCCAGCGACCCGGTTCCGCACGCCACTTCCAAAATGCGCTTCGTTTCGGAGCCGTGGAGCTGAATCAATTCGTCGATGTAGTCTGCCCATGCGTCGTAGTCGACATTCCCCATCAAGGTGTCATAGAGGGCGGCAAGAGCATGATAGGGAGCAGAGTGTTCAGACATTGGTGATCAGTCGCTTCCGTTGGATCGTTGCGTAGCGAGGGATCGAGCCATCTCGATGGCGGCGCTCATCGAGTCGGGTTTGGCGACCCCTTTGCCGGCGATCGCAAATCCGGTCCCGTGATCCGGGGAGGTCCGGAGGATGGGAAGGCCGGCCGTGAAATTGACGCCTTTGCCAAAGGAGAGAGTCTTGAACGGGATGAGGCCCTGGTCGTGATACATGGCCAGAACTCCATCGACCTCTTTCCATTGCCCGCTGCCGAAAAATCCGTCGGCCGGGTGGGGGCCCGTGACGTGGAGTCCCCGTGTTCGGGCCTCGGCCAGGACGGGTTTCAGGATGTCGATCTCTTCCCGCCCGATCACTCCACCGTCTCCGGCGTGCGGATTCAGACCCAATACCGCAATGGAGGGGTTCTCCACACCAAAGTCCTGAGTGAGCGAGGTGTGAAACCGGTTCAACTGGAGCTCGATTTCGTCCCGTGTGATCGCATTCGCGACGTCGCGCAACGGAATGTGGATGGTGACCAGGGCGACACGCAGCTCGTCGGTGCAGAGAATCATCTGCACCCGGTCGGTGCCGGTCTGGTGGGCCAGAAACTCGGTGTGGCCCGGCCATGGGTAGTCGGCTTGCGAGATCGCCTCCTTGGAGATGGGGGCCGTGACCATGGCGTCGGCCGTTCCCTCCATGCAGAGATCAATCGCCAGCTGGACCGCCTGCATGGAGGCGGTGCCGGATGCAACAGTCGGTCTGCCCGGACTCCACGGCTGGCCACTCATGTCGACGGGGAGCACCGGCAGCGTCGGTTTTGGATGGTCGAGATCCGCGTCGGTCCATGCGTCGACGGATGTGAGGGTGGCCGAAAGGTTCAGCGAGTGAAGGGTTCGTTCAAAAAGCGCCGGATCGCCGATCAACAGGGGATGGATGTCGGGCCGTTCTCCCTTTAAAAGTGCTTTCAGAGCAACTTCAGGGCCAATGCCGTTGGGATCTCCCATCGTAATGGCGATTCGGGGTTTCATCGCTCCTCTACACCTATGCGTCTGAAATCGCCAAAGCCGGTCGTGGCTTCAAACAGAATGACCCGGTCTGGATAGTACCAGCGTTCTTGTGTGGCTTGACCCGGCGGGTAGCGTCGCTCGGTCCGTTCGGGGGGCCCCAGGCGAATCCAGGTTCGGCCCTGGTCCGACTCGTACCCCGGCTGTTCCGGTGTGGTGTAGGTCTCCCACGCATGGTCGATACGCCGATAGTACTCCACCATCAACTCGTTGTATTCGGTATCCGGAGTGGGGTCGCGCTCTTTCCAGAATGCGAGCCACGCCTGTTCGCGACCGGCTGCCGACCCGCGTTTGATCTCGCGCAACGGATCTTCCGGAAGGATGAACCGAAGCATGTCGATGGCGACGTCCAGATTCAACAAGCTCACAGGCATGTTGGCCCATCGGGGGGTGACGGTTTGTCGGGCAACGGGTTCGGATTCTCCGTCTCTCAACAACTCGATTCGATGGGGCCGGCTGGGCCAGTTCTCGTTCGGAATCGGGAGCAACCAGACAGAAGCGGATGCGGCCTCCGAGTCACCTGTCTGGATCGAAATTTTCGGTGTGCCGTGCCGGTTGAGCAGCTCGAAAGAGTGGGCATCGATTCGAGAATCCGGCGTTAGGGATTGCTCAAAGAGGGGTTCCTGGTCGGTCCGATTCTCTTCCGGACGAATCCGTACAGTCAACGAGGCGTCCTCCTCCGGGGGAACAAGAACCATCAAGGTGTACACCTCGCCATACCGCGCATCCGTTCCCATATTCATGAGGGTCACGTGATGAGCCGATTCACTCTGCCCGGACTCTTTCAAGACAAGCAATCGGGGCTCTTTCCACGCTTCCGGTACCTGAATGGTCAACCGGCCATCCCGGGAAGCATTCCTTGGATTTCGTTGTCCCGAAGAAGTTCTGTTGGCGCTCGCAACCCGCCGAAACGTGCTCTCTGCATGATAAAGTTGATACTCACCGGGCGGAACCCGAAACGCAAGAGTCCCTTCTACATGGGAGGACTCCTCCTGCGTCTCTTCATACGTGGCGGTTCGAACCGTGTCCGTCCAACTCTCCCTCGCTACAGGCCGGTCACCGTCGCGAAGTTCCAGATCCATCCGGAGCTCGGACTCATACCCCGTATCCTCACCCGTTGTCGTTGAGCGCCGAAACGGAAGCTGTTCGTATGATGCACGGAAGGTGTAGAGAATCAGGGATTCGTTCGTGTCGGACGGGAAGAGGATGGCCTGCTCCTGTAAAACCGAGGATCGATTTTGCTGAACCAGTTGAGGGTAGGTCAAGGATCGCTGCGCCTGTACGAATTCTGAAGAAAAAGCGAGAAGGAGCAACAGTAGAGGTATCCATCGAGTGTTCATCGGTTTTCCGGCCCTGTCGGTTCATTGCAGGAACACCCGGCGTGTCCGGGTGCAGGTTCTTTTTCGAGATGTTCTCGCACGGTATCAAGGAGCGATTGCATCTCCTCGTGATCCGGAGACATCTCCAGACCTTTAACGAGATACTCTTCGGACTGTTGTATGGCTCCGGATCGATGAAGAACCCACCCAATGGTGAACCAGGCGTCTCCAAATTGCGGATCCAGGTCGATCGCCACTTGATAACATTTACAAGCTTCAATGGGTTGATCCTGTCTCAAAAAGAAATTCCCCAAATTGAAGTGGGTGATCGGGTCGTCGGGAGCCAACTGTGTCAGGTAATGGAACAGTTCATGTGCCCGGTTTTGTTCCCCGAGCTGCTCCTGGATATCGGCCAAATTATTCATCGACGGAATGTGATCCGGCTTGTAATCCAGTACCTGAAGGTAGATGTCTGTCGCCTCTTCCAGGCGATCCAGTTCCGTCAAGGTATTGCCGAGATTGTAGAGAATGACAGGACGATCCGGATCCAGCTCTCTGGCCCGGTTCAGCGCCGTCAGTGACGATTCATACCGGCCGCAGAGGTAGAGTCCCACGCCTTTCTCCATCCATAGGGAGGCATTGTCTGGCGCACTCTCGAGCTCCGTTTCAATGGCTTGAATCTGTGATTCGAGGTCCTCTAATTGATTCATGGGAAACGTCGGTCTCGGTCCAAAAGTCGTCCGGTCGAATTCCGGATTTACCGAAAGATACAAAGATACAACGTTGTCTGAAGGGCTTCGTTCCAGGATTCCGGAACCGGGTCAGAATGCGTATCCTACCTGGAGTTCCCAGAGCAGAGCATTCTCTCGACTACCGGAAAGAATGAGTTGAACGGGCCCCAGAACGGTTTGAGCTCCGGCCGACAAGCTGAATCCGAGATCGATGTTTGCCCGGTCCAATCGCCAATCCCATTCGGCCGGCGTGTCTCCGGCAAAAAGTTGTGCACGCAGGAATCGATGACGAATGGGTTCAAATTGCAGGCCGAATGAACCGAGGTGGATATTCGGGCCGGTTTTCTCGTATCGCTGATATCCGCCAAATCGAATCCATCCGAGGTTTGGATCCAGCCGATTGGGCGAATACCAATAACTCCAGGGGATTTGGTCGGCATCGGTTCGGCCCAGGAGAATGGAGTGATTGATGGACCATTGCGGGTGAACGGCGTACCAGGAAGACCAGTAGAAGGTTTGTTGGTTCAACCCGATCGGGCTTCCGAAGAGACGGTCCGACCATTTGGCCTGCAGAAAGATCTGTTGGCCGGTCGTGGTCCAGGTGCGTCGATCGAATGTATCGACTTCAAAGGATCCAAAGAGAGTGTGGTGGTCGGCCGACGAGTACGGGTTCAGGCTGGGGCTGATGGTGTTGTTGAATCCGGAAAAATCACGATAGAACCCGATGCCTGCCAGAACAGATGGACGCAAAAATGTGCCGGCAAAGAGCTGCGCCCGATAGAGATTGGAGGTGGTTTGTGAAACACGTTCTCCTTGATCGAAGTGGCTCACCTGTTCCCGGCGATAATCGAAGGTCGTCCGCAACCCGATTGAAGAATTGGCCCCGTAAACCAAATAATCTGCACGAAACCGGCTTTCCCGACCGAGGCGTAGGTGCAAGCCGAGGTTGGACCCTCGCTGGATCGGATTCCGGAAGAAGGTGTGCAGATAGATGGAGGCCTGTGTATCCGTCTCGTAGCGGGCTCCGGCACGAAACAAATTGTCGAGATTTTCGACCACATGGAGTTGAAGGACATTCTGTTCACCGTCTCGTTCAATTCGATAGGTAACCAGAAGAAACAGCCGGGTGCTGTAGAGCTCCTGGATGTAGCGCTCCAGGATATCGGGTGTGACGGCGCTTCCCTGCACATACTGTATCTCCGAGAGGATGACATCACTGGAAACTTCTTGGTTCCCGTGGACGTCGATGCGATCAATTTGAATGGGGTCGGGTTCATTCGAGAGTGAGTGGACCCACCGCTCCCTGGGTTCTCGTCTGGATTGTCGGAAGGCGATCTCCATTAGCTCGGAGGAGCGTTCGGATGTGGAGTTCAGTCCCAATTCATAGATTTCATCCGACTCATTGAACCCGGTCATCCCGAATGCATCGACCCCTTCGACGTCTACAATCAGATCGGCCAGCGCCTTCTGCTCTTCGGTCTTGTCGATGATGCGGTAGTGGATCGACTGGTTCAAGATGTCGGAGAGATCGTTTAACCCCTCTTCGCGATAGAGCTCGCTGGAGACATCAATGGCGATCACATAGTCGGCTCCCATGTCGAGGACCTCCTGAACCGGCAGATTGCGGGAGAGACCCCCATCAATAAGGAGGTCGCCATTGACACGATATGGTGACAGTGCCGTCGGGAAGGAGATGCTGGCTCGAATGGCATCGGGAAGATGTCCTTCCCGAAGCACCACGGCTTCCCCCGTCTCCAGGCGAGTGGCCACCGTCGCAAAGGGGATGGGAAGTTGCTGGAAGTCTCGGACCTGGTGGGCGGGCCAGGTGGTACGGGTCAGCCAACCGTAGATGTGTTGTCCGGCGACCAGACCCGAGGGGAACCCAATCCCGCGTTCACGAATGGGAAGGGTGATGACAAACCGGTCGTGAACCTCTTTCTCGGCCATGGAGAGAAGCTGACGGTCCGGTCGGTCGCTGAATAGATCGTCCCAGTTGGTCGAGAGGGCAATCTCCAACATTTGATCCGGAGTGTACCCGATGGAATAGAGTGCGCCGATGATACTTCCGATACTTGTGCCCGCGATATAGTCGACCCGAACACCCGCCTCTTCAATGGCTTTCAGTGCTCCGATGTGAGCAATGCCTTTGGCTCCGCCTCCACTGAGTACAACACCCACGGAGAGGTCTTCACCGGAATGTCTCCAGTTCGGAGCATGGGCGCCACTCTCCTCTTGGGCCGTGACAGGCGGGACCATCAACCAGACAAAACCAAACAGAACCAGCCATCTCATAGGTAGAAATCCATATTCAAGAAAGAAAGAGATAGAGCCAGGCTGCTGCCGTGCCTCCCAATAGGGGACCCAGGATCGGCACCCATGCATAGGTCCAATCGCTTCCCCCTTTTGAGCGAATCGGAAGCAGGGCGTGAATGATTCGGGGTCCGAGATCCCGCGCCGGATTGATGGCATATCCGGTAGGTCCTCCGAGGGCAATACCGATTCCCAACACCAATAGGCCGACAGGCAGAGCGGAAAGTGCACCGAGCCCGAATCCGACGGGTTCACCGTTGAGATAAATCACCTCCAACAACTCTCCGTCCGGACCGGAGAATCCGGGGCCCACAAGATACAGGACACCGATGAGCAACACAGCGGTTCCGATCGCTTCGGTTATCAGATTATTGGGATAGTTCCGGATCGCCGGAGTGGTTGCATGCGTTGCCAGGATGACACCTGTATCGGTTGTCGATGCAAAGTGATCCCGATACGCCAGCCAAACCAGAACAGATCCAGTGGCTGCTCCTCCCAGTTGAGCCAATATGTAGGCGGGGACAAGAGCCCAATCGAAGAGTCCGGCCGTTGCAAGCCCGACCGTCACGGCCGGGTTGATGTGCGCCCCGCTAAACTGTCCGACGCAATAAACGGCGATAAAGACCGCCATTCCCCAACCAAACGTAATGGTGATCCAGCCGCCGTTGTGCCCCTTGGTATCATTGAGGATGACATTGGCCACGGATCCGTTTCCGATTAGGATCAAGATGGCAGTTCCGAGAAATTCGGCCGTAAATGGAGACATGCGATCCGTTGGATTTCGGGTTGGTGGACAATCGGGTCAGGAGTAGGTTGTGCACCAGACGGTCCCGACACATTTTCGAATATAGCCCAAACATACTACTTTTCAACCGGTCCGGACAGTCGATCCATGGTCGCGGTGTACGCCACGTACCCGACGCAGGCTTCTGCAAGGGAGTCCTCTGGAACGTTTCGAACCACCAACTCTGCATCAAACGAGATAAGGGAGATGAATAGAGAGCGCTTTCCATCCATACCGGTTCCCGGATTACGATTCTTACTCGTTCTGTTCATACTCACCGGTGCCGGGTGCACGACCGAACCAAGCGATCCTTTTCAGGAAGCGATGGGGGCTTCCGACATCGAGTGGGTACACATCGAAGAGGGGACAAATCACGCAGTATCGCTCTCTCCGGATGGAACACAGCTCGCCATGGCACTGCAGGGCAGGCTCTGGGGGCTTCCAGTCGAAGGCGGAGATGCGGAACCGTGGACCGGACCGGGTCTGGATGTGCTCGAACCGGACTGGAGTCCCGACGGAGAGAAGGTTGTGTTCTACTCCTATGTGGATCATTATTTTCAATTGATGTTGTTCGACGTCAAGATGGGTAAAACGGTGGCCTTGACGCGTGCAAAGTTCGATCACCGGGAACCCTCCTGGAGTCCGGACGGGGAGTGGATCTACTTTGTGACGGATCGGTCCGGGCCGTATGATATGTGGCGAATATCGGCAGAAGGAGGGGATCCCGAACCTGTCCTCGAGTCGACATCGGATCTGGGTTACCCGGTTCTCTCTCCCGACGGAGAGTCGTTGGCGTATGTGGATTTTTCCGGAGGCGGATCCGTGGTTGTCCGAAGCGAGGAGGGGGAGGTGCTTCGATCCGATCCCGGAGGTCGTCCTGTTGCACCCTCCTGGAGTCCGGATGGCAGCAAGATACATGTCACCTATTATCGTCGGGGAATCAGTGAATCGGCAATTTTGAATCTTTCCACCGGAGCGTGGACCCGCCTGGATCGAGGAGGTCAGGACCTTTTCCCATTCCGTGCCTCCTGGTTGTCGAATGAGGAGCTGATTGTCACAGCAGACGGGAAGATCCAAAACGTGGATCTAACTGAAGGCGTACACTCGGATATCCCGTTTCGGGCACTGTTTGCGATTCCGGGGTCCAGAGAGTTGTCCCGGATGCCGGAACGTGTTCGCGACCGCATGGAGGAGCAAACCGTTCGAGGTATCGTTTCTCCTGAAATTTCACCGGACGGCCAGTCGATCGCCTTTGCTGCTCTCGGGGATATTTGGGTACAAGATCGTACCGGCGATCCAAGGCAGGTCACTCAAACACCGTGGGTCGAGTTGGATCCTGACTGGTCTCCGGACGGACGGAAATTGGCATATGCTTCCGATCAACATGGAGCCATGCAACTCCATGTCCACGATCTGGAAACCGGTGACACCCACCGGGTGGCTCCCGAACTGGAACGCATCTCTTCGCCCGCCTGGTCTTGGTCTGGGGAGTGGATCGCTTTGTTGGTCCACACTCGATTGAATGGATGGGGAGGCGCGACCCTTTACAGAGTTCATGTAGAGTCCGGCGAAGCGGAGGCTCTTCATCCACCACTCTTCAGCCCGGGGGAACCGGCCTGGACGCCGGATGATCAAGCCATTGGCCTTCTGGCACTGGATCGTCAAAACGGCCGGTATCGTGAGGGTACCAACCGGATTCGCATGATTCCGATGGATGGAAGAGACCCGTTTTTTGCCTCCCCGACAGGAGACGAAACCTTGGGGATGCGAAGTGGAAGCGGCCCCGCCTGGTCGGGCCGCAGTGACCATACGGTGGCATTTATCTACAAGGGTGGGCTCTGGAAATCACGCGTGGAACCGGACGGGACCGTTGGATCCGATCCGGTGCGCTTGTCCGATGCGCTGGCGAGTTCACCCTCCTGGAGCCGGGACGGGGAGACCCTGTTGGTGTTGAGTTCCGGCAGATTCCGATGGTTGACAGCCGATGGCCAGCAGATCGCGGAAACGGAACCGGCATGGGTCTGGCAACCTGAAATCGGACAGGGTCGTCGGGTCGTTCGGGCCGGACGCCTGTTCAACGGGGTGGACCACGGGTATCAGCGGAATGTGGATATCGTTATTGAGGGAGATCGGATTGTACGGGTCGAACCGGCCCGTCCCGGACGAGAAGAACCCGTTTTGGATGCTTCGGACTTCGTCGTCATGCCGGGACTTTTTGACATGCACACGCATCAACATTCAATGGAGGGGGAACGCCTGGGACGACAGTGGCTTTCGTATGGCATTACATCGGTGCGAGAGCCGGGATCGGATCCGTATGACGGTCTCGAACGAAAAGAGTCCTGGAGCAGTGGAACCCGTCCCGGACCCCGGCTTTTTACCACGGGTGGACTGATGGACGGCACCCGGGTCTATTACGGATTGGCCAATCCGGTATTCGATTCGGTTCAGCTCGAGAAAGAGTTGGATCGGGCGCGAGATCTAACGTTCGATCTGATGAAGAGTTATGTACGTTTTCCGGACTCGTTGCAGCAGAAACTTTCTCGTGGAGTGAATGAACTCGGGATTCCGCTCTCGTCCCACGAGCTCTATCCGGCTGTTTGGTTCGGGGCCGAATCAGTTGAGCATTTGCGTGGAACCAGTCGTCGGGGCTACTCCCTGAAGCAGTCTGCCCGGAACCGAAGTTATCAAGACGTTGTGTCGTTACTGGCTCGATCCGGGATGTCTGTAACGCCGACGGTTGTGATGCACGGTGGGTACTGGCTTATGGCCGGGAAGTATCCGGAGTTGCTGGACCATCCCCAGTTGAATTCACTGTGGGCGAAGTCAGAGATCGACGATCTGCGTGAGCGAGCGGCGGCTTCCGGGTACGGTCGGCGCTTTGGCGACGAAGGGGAGACGGAACCGGGCGCCATTCAAGATGCCATCGTACGGATTGCCGATGCGGGAGGAGTGGTAACGGCCGGGACCGACGCACCGTTCGTACCGTTTGGCAGTAGCCTGCATGCCGAGCTCTGGCTCTATGTCGATGCCGGGATGACACCGGAAGAAGCGCTTCAGAGTGCAACCATCCACGCTGCGAGAGCGAGTGGTGTCGGGGATAAACTGGGAAGTATTGAGGCCAATAAATGGGCCGATCTGGTTGTGGTTGACGGAGATCCGCTTTCGAATATTCGGGATGCCCTGAATGTCCGGGGGGTGATGAAAGGAGGAATATGGATGCCTGCGGATTCTCTTTTCGAAGGGAAGTACGGGGTACCGGAACCATGAACATTGAAAAAAAAATGTGTATCATTCGCACCGCAAATAGCGCCCCTGGGGGTTCATCTGCAGGGGTGCGGGCGCACAGAGTTCACTGTATTCTGACGCCCATCATCCTGTTAACCCTGCAATGATTTCAATGAGCAGAAACGAGATTACCCAACGAATCGAAGAGAAGAAATTGGTCGCGGTTGTTCGTACCGACACTCCGGAAGAGATTCTGCCGGTGGCAGAGGCGTTGCTCGAAGGAGGCGTCTCGATTATTGAATTGACCATGACCATTCCAAACGTACTGGATCATATTGGCAGTGTCCGAAAGCAACTCGGAACCGATGCACTGTTGGGATTGGGATCGGTTCTCAATGCAGAGACGGCGCAGCGGGCAGTGGATGCCGGTGTTCAATTCGTCGTGAGCCCGATCATGAAACGGGAAATCATCGATACGGCCCACAAAGGGGATGTTCCGGTCGCTGTTGGTGCCTATTCACCGACCGAAGTTCAACTGGCCTACGAATATGGGTCCGATATCGTCAAAGTATTTCCGGCCAACCAATTGGGCCCGTCTTACATTAAAGCGATACGTGCGCCCATGCCTCACCTGAAGATCATGCCGACCGGTGGCGTGAGTAAAGACAACGTGCATGAGTGGCTTGATGCCGGAACCGCAGCCCTGGGCGTCGGGAGTGCATTGGTAGACATGAAGGCGATTCGCGAGAAACGGTTCGACGTGTTGACCGCCAATGCCCGTCAATTTTCAGAAAGTGTTCAACAGTATAATCGAAAAAACTGAGTTTTTATGAGTAAGAAGAAAGTCGTCACATTTGGAGAAATCATGTTGCGTTTGTCTACCCCGGGGTACTCCCGGTTTGTTCAGGCAGATCGCTTTGATGTTCACTATGGAGGGGGAGAGGCCAATGTCGCGGTCGCGTTGGCCGGATACGGATGCGATAGTTATTTCGTCAGCCGCATCCCCAATCACGAAATCGGACAGGCGGCTGTCAATGCGGTCCGTCGATACGGAGTGAAAGAGGATTTTATCGTTCGTGCCGGGGATAAACTGGGTGCCTATTTCCTGGAGACCGGTGCCAGCCAACGACCGTCCAAAGTGATTTATGATCGCGAAGGAACAGCCGTTCAGGGGATGACACCGGACATGCTTGATTGGGACAAGGTCTTTGACGGAGTCGACTGGTTCCACTGGACCGGAATTACGCCAGCGCTTGGAAAAAATCTTCAGGAGAGCTTGCTGGCTGCGTGCAAAGCGGCCAAGAAATCGGGGACAACCATCAGTTGTGACTTGAACTTCCGGGCCAAACTCTGGACGGAAAAAGAAGCACAGGCGGTGATGAATCCTCTCATGAAGTATGTGGACGTCTGCATTGCGAACGAAGAGGATGTCCAAAAGAGTCTTGGGTTTGAAGCCGGAAAGACCGATGTCGAGTCTGCCGAGCTGGATGAGTCGGGATACTTTAAACTGGCCAAAGCGTTGCGTAAAAAGTTTGGATTCGAACGAGTGGCCATTACGCTTCGCGAGAGTTTTTCTGCCAGCAAGAATGGATGGAGTGCGTTGCTTCACGATGACGAAGCGTGCAAGGAGCCGGTACGGTCGTCCCGATACGAAATTCAACTGGTCGATCGGGTTGGAGGAGGGGATTCCTTCGCTTCCGGTCTGATCTACGGACTTCTTCACAAAGAGGATTCAAGCGAAGCACTCGAATTCGCGGTTGCTGCCTCCTGCATGAAACAGACCATTCCGGGTGACTTCAACCTGGTTCGAGTAGACGAAGTGGAAAAACTCATCAAGAGTGGTGGGTCCGGTCGCGTAGAGCGATAGGGGTTTCAACGACGAAATGGATGACCGAACAGACCGGGAGCGGGCTCTTCTCCGCTCTTCCCAGACCTCCCGGTTCGGCCTCTGTATATACGAAGAGCGGAAAAAAACGTTCAGGTCGATCGTCGGCCTGACCGATTTTTTCTTTCACAAGACAATGACTGATCTATGATTTCAAGAAAACGAATGTTACAAATCATGGCGGGCGTCCCCTTCCTCGGAACCGCTGCAGCCTGCAGCAGTCCCAATCAAGGAACGGGAAGCGCTTCTGGGAACGCCACACCTGCACTTTTTGACGAACTTGGTATTGAACCGGTCATCAACGGTCGCGGAACGCTCACGTTCTTGTCCGGATCATTGATGATGCCGGAAACCGTTGCGGCCATTCAACAAACATCTACGCAGTTTGCCCGTTTGATGGATGTTCAGAATACAATCGGTGAAAAACTGGCAGAAATGCTCGGTTCGGAAGCCGCCATGGTCACGGCTGGTGCCGCATCGGCGATGACACTGGGTACAGCCGCCTGTATTACGGGAGAGGATCAGGACAAGATCCGTCTGCTTCCGAATCTTCCGGGCCCCAAACCACAGGTCATCATCCAGGACACGCATCGTTTTGGGTACGATCATGCGGTACGAAACTGTGGTGTCGAGATGGTCGAAGTAAACGGCCCCGAAGAGATGGCCGCAGCGATCAATGATCGAACCGTCATGGCGCTCTACTACAATGCAGCCGGTCGAAGCAGCATTACACGAGAAGAGTTTGTAGCCATTGGAAAAGAGCATGGTGTTCCGACGTTCAACGATGCTGCAGCCGATGTTCCTCCCGTTGATCATCTGCACGATTACATTGAAATGGGTTTTGATTTGGTCACATTCTCCGGCGGGAAAGCCATTCGGGGTCCCCAAAGTACGGGACTGCTGTACGGGCGAAAAGACCTGATCGAAGCAGCCAAACTGAACCACAGTCCGAACGGAAATACGATCGGACGGGGCATGAAGGTGAACAAAGAGGAGATGTTTGGACTCTATGTTGCGATCAAATCGTATCTGGAACGAGATCACGAAGCCGAATGGGCCGAATGGGAAGGACGAATTGCCCGCATAACCGAGATCGCCTCCGCCGTGCCGACTGTTCAGGGAGAGACGGACGTGAACCCGGGTCCGGCCAACCACTTCCCGGGATTGCGTCTTAGCTGGGACCAAGAGCAGGTCAACATTTCGCCGCGAGAGGTTGTTCAACAACTTCGGGACGGGAAGCCGAGTATCGAGGTCGGTGGAAACGACGAGACACTCAATATTGCGGTTGTCATGCTCAAACCCGAGCAAGTCGACATCGTTGGCGAGCGTGTTCGGGAAGTCCTGCAGCAAGCCGTCTGATTGTACGAAAGCTGCCAAGGGTAGCGTTCTTTGCATAGACGACATACGAAAGAGACCTCCGGTCCATTCAGGCCGGAGGATTTCTTTGAACATAATGAAGGAGACGAGATGAAATTCAAACTCATATTGTTGCTCTGTGGTGTTTTGATACCGGTTTTGGTACAGGCACAAGAGGATCCCGAGCGATGGATGGCTCCGGCAGAGGCCGATACACTGACGAATCCGTTTGATCATGATGATGCGGATGCACGTGCAAAAGGTCAGGAGACGTTTACCATGCTGTGTGCAGCGTGTCATGGAGATCGGGGAGATGGAACGGGTGCCGCCGGACAGGCCTGGAATCCACCCCCCGCCGATTTTACGACATCGGATGTGCAATCACAGACCGACGGTGCCCTCTATTGGAAGATTTCAGAGGGAAATCCTCCGGCCATGTTGCAGTACAAAAACATGATTGAAGAGGAGGAGATCTGGCAGTTGGTCACCTATCTTCGAACATTTGCTCCCGACGCGGAAGAGTGACAATGCCCCCATTCCAATCACCCAATCCATACAGATGAAATCGATTGCTACAACGCTGTTTTTATTGATTTTTGCATGCACCGCTCACCTGCAGGCACAAGACACCCCAAGGGCTCTCCATTCGGATATCTCGATTGAACACTACATGGATGTCGCCGATTTGAGTGTTCGTCTCGAGGTGGACGATCACAGTGGAAAGATTTACTACACGACATTCAATGGGGATATCTATCGAATTGAAGCGCAGGGAGATGACGAGCTTCTCTTTACGGCCGATGATCATGGAATTACCCGATTGCAGGGTGTGACGTTTCACAATGGCGATCTCTACCTGAGCGGGAACATCGAGGTAAACAACGATCTTGGAACCAAAGGAGTGGTCATGCGCGGCCGCTTGCTCGAAACCGGTGGGCGAGTCTGGGAGCAGGTGGCCATCACCGTCGAGCACGGGGGTGCTCAGACAACGTTTGATCACGGCTTCAATGATATTGTTGTAGATCCAACCGGGGAGTGGATTCTGGTCAACAGTGGTGCGCGAACCGATCATGGCGAAGTGCAACACAACAACGGGAATTATCCGGGACAGCGAGAGGTTCCGACGACGGCCGTCATTTTGAAATTGCCGATTGACGGGAAGGATATTCTCCTCACCCATGACCGGGATCAGATCGAACCCTATCTATTTGCACGCGGGGTTCGGAACATCTACAGCATGAATTTCTCTCCCGATGACCACCTTATCGGAGTGTCCAACTCCGGGGATTACGACCATCCAGAAGATATGTTCTGGCTCCGGAACGGACATCATTACGGGTTCCCGTGGATCATGGGCGGTGTCCGGAATCCGCAACAGGACCCGGACTGGCAACCCAATCCGGACGAGGATCTGCTTCTTCCCCGGTTCAGCCATGCCTTCAATGTCGGGTATTTTTACAACGATCCGGCGTTCCCGAAAATGCCGGAACATTTGATGGTGACTCCATCGGTTCAAAACCTCGGTCCACACGCCGATTATTATCGGGATCCCGAAACCGGGGAGCCGAGAAAAGCGAGTCAGGAAGGGAAAACGATCGGTACGTTCAGCCCGCACCGGTCTCCGTTGGGTGTCACGTTTGATCACGAGAACGCATTGGCCGCACCCTTTACCGGAGACGGATTCGTGATTGGTTACTCCGGAATGAGCGGCGGGATGTCTCGTGATTTTGGCGGTGCAGCTTTCGGAGAGCAGGAAGGGAGCGATCTGATGCACATGAACTTGATCTACATGCCGGCGCATGACAATTATGCGGTTGAACTGACCAGAATTGTCGATCATTTTGCAAGTCCGACGGATGCTGTATTGATCGGGAATGAAATGTATGTGATCCAGTATGCGCGGTCGGAAGGGGGTGTCATCTGGAAAATCACTCTGCCGGAAGCGGACCAAGAGCGCCCTGAATAGGTAGATCGGTGTGATACGGGAACGGCTCCATCTTCCTTTCGGGGGGTGGAGCCGTTGCGTTCCAGCCCCGGATCCCTTATTCTGACCGCAATCGTGCCGATGTCTGGCAGAATCGAACAAACTTATGGAGCAGGAGACGATATGAGCAGGGATACAGGGATGAATCGACGACGTTTTTTGAAAATGGCCGGAAGCGGAGCTCTCATGGCCCTTCCTGCAACGACTTTTCTATCCTCCATGGTTTCCTGTACCACCGCCCGCTCACTCTCTTCCATGGATCCGTTTGTGACACGGGAAGTAACTCCACCAGGTTCGTTTACATCGGGTGCCGAAGGACCTGCCGTGGATGGCGACGGAAACCTCTATGCCGTGAACTTTGAACGCCAACACACGATCGGGAAAGTCACGCCCGATGGAGAGGCATCGGTATTTCTGGAACTTCCGGGAGGGAGTATCGCCAACGGGATTCGATTCAACAGCCATGGAGAGATGCTGCTGGCAGATTATGTGAATCACAATGTCCTGAAAGTGGATATGGAGTCGAGAGATGTGACGGTCTATGCCCATCAGCCCCGGATGAACCAGCCCAACGACATTGCCATTGCGGCCAATGATCTCGTCTTTGCCAGTGATCCAAACTGGAATGAGTCGACCGGACAGCTCTGGCGGGTGCATCCTGACGGCCGAACCGTCTTGCTTGAAGGCGGGATGGGGACCACCAATGGTGTCGAGGTCAGTGCCGATGAGTCCAAACTGTATGTAGGGGAGTCGGGAACACGAGTGATTTGGCAATATGACCTGAGCGAAACGGGCGATATTTCCAACAAACGGGAGCTGACTCGGTTCGAAGATGGCGGAATGGACGGCATGCGGTGCGACGTGGACGGGAATCTCTACGTGACAAGACACGGGAAGGGAGTTGTTCAGATCGTCTCACCGGACGGGGAGACTCTCCGGGACGTTCCGATGGTCGAGGGAACCAGTTTGACCAATTTGGCCTTTGGTGGAGAGGATGGACAGACAGTTTACTGCACCGTAGCCGACCGCGGAAATATCCAGGCGTTTCGTGCCGAACGCCCCGGTAGAAGTTGGGCCTTGATGCAGGAACACCGAAACAGCTGATCATGTACAAACCCGGGGACTCCTGGCTTCTGTGGGGTGTGCTCGTCCCTCTGCTCCTTGTTCAGGCGTGTTCATTCTCTGAGAGAGAGAGGGAACAGCCTCTCTTTGAATCGATTCCGCCGGCATCGAGCGGGATTGATTTTGTGAATGAAGTGGCCTCGACGGATCGATACAATATCTACACCGACAATAATTTTTATGCCGGTGGGGGTGTCGCAGCCGGAGACCTGACCGGAAACGGGTATCCCGATCTCTACTTCGTCTCCAACCAGGGAGCGAACCGACTGTATGAAAACCTGGGTGGATTCCGGTTTCGGGATGTCACGGAAGAGGCAGGCGTGGCCGGATCAGGCCGGTGGTCGACCGGCGTCAGTCTGGTTGACGTGAATGGGGACGGGTGGCTCGATATCTATGTGTCCAACTCGGGTGTCGAAGAGCGTGAGGATCGCCGGAACGAGCTGTTTTTGAATCAAGGCGACGGGACGTTCGAAGAGTCGGCAGCCGAATGGGGAGTCGATGATCCCGGGTACTCCATCCACGGAGTCTTTTTCGATGCGGATGGAGACGGGTGGTTGGACCTTTATGTGGTCAATAATCATGCAGCCGAGCCCATTGGTTCGTATGATCTTCCGTCATTGGATCGGACAATCCCCGATGAAAAGAGTGGGGATCGATTCTACCGGAACCTCGGTGGCCAATTTGTGGACCGGACCACGGAGGCCGGAATCCTGAGTAGTGCCTTTGGGTTCGGTTTCGGGGCAACTACCGGAGACTGGAACGCCGACGGGTTTTTGGACCTCTACGTATCGAATGACTTTTTCGAGCGTGATTATGCCTATCTGAATCGGGGAGACGGTACGTTTGACGAGGTTCTCACCGAGCGTTTTCCAGAGATCAGTACCACGTCCATGAGTGGCGATATCGCCGATCTGAACGCCGATGGGTTTCCCGAGATTTTTATTACGGATATGCTTCCCCCAACGCATGAACGGCTGAACCGGATTTCGGATTTCATCGATTGGCGGGCGTATCAGCGGGAAGTTTCATTGGGCTATCACCGAAAATTTACACGGAATACATTGCAGTTGAATCGTTCGGGCGAGTCGTTCCAGGAGCTGGGGAGATTGGCCGGTGTGGAGGCAACGGATTGGAGCTGGGGAGCATTGATGGCCGATTTTACGCTCAATGGACGGCGAGAGATCTTCGTCGCCAATGGATTCTACAAGGATGTAACCGACAAGGATTTTCTGCTCTCCATGCGGGACCGGGTGGTTCAGCGACCCAATGGAACCATTGACTATGGTCAATTGATTGATCAGACTCCATCCACACCGACTCCGGACGCCTTTTTTGAGCAAGTGGCACCGTTGCGGTATGAGGATCGTGCGGTCGAGGCGGGGATTGGCGAACCCGGTTTCTCGAATGGAGCCGTCTGGGTCGACCTGGACGGGGACGGAGCACTGGATCTGGTGGTCAATCGAGTGAATGAGCCGTCACGGGTCTTCCGAAATCGAGCCAGGCACCTCTATCCAGAGCGTCATTGGCTTCGTCTGGAACTTCAGGGAGAGACCCCCAATACAGACGGCGTCGGGGCACGTGTCGAATGGTCTCGTGACGGGGAGCGGGGGATGGTCGAGCAAGTTCTCCAACGCGGGTTTCAGTCGTCGGTCGATCCGGTTCTTCACATCGGTTTGGGGGAGGGGGAGGCGTTGCTGGACCGACTGCAGGTGCGGTGGCCGGATGGCCGTGTGACCCGTCTGGAGCAGGTAGAGGTGAATCAACGGTTGGTTCTGGAGCAAGAAGAGGCGGCGTTGGAGGCGTGGACCTCTCTGTTCGACGATACGAGCCGTGTTGAGCCTCTGATGAAACGCCATGATTTCGCCCTGCTGGAGGAGTGGACGCATCAACGAACTCGGGAGAATGATTTTGAGACCTACCCTCTTCTGTTTCACATGCGATCCGGGGAGGGACCCCCATCCTGCCGGGGGGATCTGACCGGGAACGGACAGGAGGATCTCTATATCGGGGGAGGATTCGGGCAGTCCGGGCTGTTGTTGCTCCAAGAGGCTGAAGGGTCCATCCGTCGTCTGGAAGATCCGCTGCTGGATGCAAACTCGTCGGCACACGAGAGCCACTGCCTGTTTGTGGATCTGGATGGAGACGGTCGGGACGAGCTGTTTGTCGGGCGTGGAGATCTGTTGGATCCGGCGGGGAGTCCCGATTTGACGGACAGACTCTATTCATGGAACGGGGAGGATGCATTGGACGACCGGACAGAGCGTCTTCCCGTTCCGGCAGGCGGGTATTTTGCGGTGGGTGGCGTCGATGCTGCCGATTTGAATGGAGACGGAGCCATGGACTTGGTCATCGCACCCCGGGCCGCATCTCCGAGGAGTGGAGAGGCGTCCGGATACGGGCAACCTGTGGTGCCGGAGGTCTGGATGAATCGGGGAGATGGCACGATGGAAGACCGAACGGAAGAGGTGGCTCCCGACTTTTTGGAACATCTGCATGTTCCGGGGTTTACAGGGGTTGCACTCGGGGATTTGACGGGGAACGGATCGCCAGATCTGGTCTTGGCTGCGGAGTGGGGAGTTTCTTCTGTCTGGCTGAACACGAATGGAGAGTGGGTGCCTGCCCCGGATTCCGGGCTGGAAAGGGAGAGTGGTTGGTGGCAAGCGGTCCATTTGGTCGATTTGAACGGAGACGGTCAGCTGGATATCGTGCTTGGCAATCATGGTTTGAATTCGCGATTTCGGGCATCCAGCGAGGAGCCGTTGCACCTTTGGGTCGATGATCTGAATCGGGACCGGCGATTGGATCATATTTTCTACCGGGAGACGGATCAAGGGGCACGCATGGTGGCACTTCGACATGATTTGTTGGCGACACTTCCGCATCTGTCGGCCCGGATTCCATCGTATGAGTCGTATTCGAAGATGGGGGTTGAGGATCTGTTTACGGAAGAGGAGCGGAGACGGGGGGAGGTCTATCAGGTTACCCGGTTGGAGAGTGTGGTGGCATGGAATCGGGGAGAGGGGATGTTTGAGGTGGAGCCGTTGCCGATCGAGAGTCAATTCTCACCGCTGTTTGCGATGGCGACTGTGCCTTCGGTGGATGGTTTTCCGTATCTGTTGACGGGTGGAAATCTGGAGCGGGCCCGACCACAGGCGGGGAGTTATTTGGCCGGTCGAGGAGAGGTGATTCGATGGAATGGGGCGAGCCTGGAGAGAGTGGACGGGCGTCGGAGTGGGTGGGAGACCCGGTCCCTGATTCGTTCATTGACACCCTGGAGAGTCGGGGATGAGCTGCTTTTGATCGAGACGAAAGAAGAGGGGGCTCCATCTGCCTGGAGAGTGGACATTGAGTGAGCCCCCGGATTCCGTCGTCAGGGACTCATGAAGAGGGGGGTATTCGTTTTGGTAATCAAATCATGGGTCGTGGATCCAAAGGTCATGCGTCGCAGTGCAGATACAGAATGTGCGCCCAAAACAATCAGATCCGCACCACTCTCTTCCTGAAATGTGAGAATTTCATTGGAGGGCTTGTTCCCTTTGCGAACGTTTTTGGTCACATTGGTATAGCCGTGTTCGGCCAGGTACTCCTGAACGTAATTGAGAACCAGCGGCTTGTCGCTTTCACCTTTTTCCGAGTCTACATACAGTAGGTCAATCGGCAGGGAGGAGTCGGGATTCATCAACTGCACGAACGACTTCATGGAACGGGCAGAGGGGCTGCTTCCGTCAACGGCAATGACCACCCGTTTTACGTCCTGATAGTTGCTTGTAACGACCAGAGTCGGTGAGACTCCGTGTTTGACAACTTTGGCAAGAGTTTTTGTTTCCATCTTCGGCTCGTTATAGAAAAAATGGGAATCCCGACCGGCAATGAGCAGGTCATGGTATTTCATTCCTTCGATAATTCGTTCGAACGAGGCTCCCTCCATTCGAATTGCGGTGTGCCGCACCCCTTCTTTTTCCGATTCAGACTTGAATCGCCTGAGTAGGTTTTCGGCCGTTTTTTTTGTCTCTTCACTGAGTTCTTCCCAAAGGTTTCTGGCATGATGGGTTGCATCCAATCCACCCGTGATCCCGGTGGGGTAGATGTTGCTTACATCAACGATCGCCAGTCCGGTGAGGGAGGCCTTCTTGCTTTTGGCAAGCGAGATGGCATACTGGGTAGCAACCGGTGTGTCATTGTCAGGATCCAGGGCAACCAATATTCGTTTAATCATCGTCTCTCTGTCTCTTCTCTCTTGGGTTGATGTCGGGGCGTTTCCCGGCGGTTCCTGCAATTGTACCCACATTGACGGTGAAGATCAACGGTTGGAAATTCGTCTTTCGACTCTTTACCAGATTACCTATACTCATCCTGATTTCCGGGCCTGACAGGTTCGGAGCGAGCCGACCGACGACGTCTAACGATCGAAGAGTCAAACGGGTGGAAGCGCTCTCTGTTTGCATGTCGGAGTCTCTTGGCGGAATGACAGGGGAACGGAACGTTGGTGGGTGGGTGCTCGCAGGTCTTACACCTAAAGATGAGATATCAATTTTTATGGAAAACAGAGCCCAAGAGTACTGGAAACGTAATTTGCGTCTGTTGTTCATCCTGCTTTCAATCTGGTTTGTCGTCTCCTATGGATTCGGAATTCTGTTGGTCGATTGGCTGGACACGATTCGCATTGGTGGATTCAAACTGGGATTCTGGTTTGCTCAACAAGGATCCCAATATGTCTTTGTCATTCTCATCTTTGTCTATGTGTTCAAAATGAACAAACTGGACAAGGAATTCGGATTTCATGAAGGGTGATGCCGTCCCGTTTTTCAGGTCGCATCAAATGTATTCAATAGACGGATAGGAATGTAACGTATGGATATTCAAGCTTGGACATTTTTGATTGTGGGAATCACCTTCCTGCTCTATTTCGGAATCGCCATTTGGGCACGAGCCGGTTCAACCAGTGATTTTTATGTAGCCGGAGGGGGAGTGCCGCCTCTGGCAAACGGGATGGCAACTGCGGCGGACTGGATGTCTGCTGCCTCCTTTATCTCGATGGCAGGATTGATCTCGTTTTTGGGGTATGATGGATCGGTCTATTTGATGGGATGGACAGGTGGCTATGTGTTGTTGGCTCTCTTGTTGGCTCCCTACCTTCGGAAATTCGGCAAGTTCACGGTTCCTGATTTCGTAGGAGATCGGTACTACTCTGATTGGGCCCGTCTGGTGGCTATTTTCTGCGCCATCTTTATCTCCTTTACCTACGTTGCCGGACAGATGCGGGGGGTCGGTATCGTCTTTTCACGATTTTTGGATGTCGGGATTGTCACGGGTGTCGTGATCGGAATGATCATTGTCTTTTTCTATGCTGTTTTGGGGGGAATGAAAGGAATTACCTACACACAGGTTGCTCAGTACTGTGTGCTGATTTTCGCCTACATGGTGCCTGCGATCTATGTATCCATCATGTTGACGAACAATCCGATTCCTCAGCTCGGGTTTGGTGGAACCTTGTCGGACGGTAGTGGGGTCTACCTTCTTGAACGTCTGGACGGAATGATGAGGGATCTCGGGTTTGCCGCCTATACGGACGGGACCAAACCAAAAATAGACATCTTTTTCATAACGGCTGCACTGATGGTGGGAACGGCCGGGTTGCCTCACGTGATCGTCCGGTTTTTTACGGTCCCGAAAGTAAGAGATGCCCGACTCAGTGCTGGATATGCCGCGATCTTCATTGTGCTTCTCTATAGTACAGCTCCGGCGGTCTCTGCATTTGCCAAGGTGAATTTCATTGATGCAACACAGGATACACCGTACACGGAGGCGCCTGCCTGGTTTCTCAATTGGGAGTCGACCGGACTTTTGCAATGGGATGACAAGAACGGGGACGAGCGAATGCAGTATTTTGCCGACGAGTCGACCAACGAATTGACCGTCGATCCCGACATCATGGTATTGGCCAGCCCGGAGATTGCACAAACGCCGAATTGGGTGGTCGGTCTGGTGGTGGCCGGAGGGTTGGCGGCGGCTCTTTCGACCGCTGCAGGTCTTCTCTTGGTACTCTCTACGTCCATTGCACATGACCTTCTCAAACGGATCATGATGCCGACCCTTTCCGAGAAAGGGGAGCTGATCACCGCCCGAATTACCATTTTCTTCACCATCATCATGGCCGGATACCTTGGGGTCAATCCGCCAGGGTTTGTGGCTCAGACTGTGGCCTTTGCGTTTGGGTTGGCGGCCGCCTCGTTCTTCCCGGTTATCTTGATGGGGATCTTTTACAAACGAATGAACAAAGAGGGGGCGATCGCCGGGATGTCGGTGGGAATCCTGTTCACGGCTTCCTATATCATCTACTTCACGTTTATTCGTCCGGATCTGAACAGTGCCGAGCATTGGTTGTTTGGAATCTCTCCCGAAGGGATCGGAACGTTGGGTATGATTCTCAACTTTATTGCCGCATTTTTGGTGTCCCGAATCACGCCTGAACCACCAGAGGATATTCAAAATCTGGTCGAGAATATTCGAGTCCCGGGAAAGTTGAATGCGGATGATCCCGATCCGGAAGGTCCTGCAGGTGTACACTAAAGGATGGTGAGGGTGCCCTTCTGATGACAGGGGGAGAATATCAACAAACGAGGCGACGATCATGTTGAGTAGAAAAGAGATGTTGCGTTCAATGGCCGCTCTTCCGGTTGGGGGGTATTTGGCTGGCAAACTGGGATTGGCAGAATCCATTGGCAGACCGGGCGCCTCGTTGGGACCTACTGCAGATAGTATCTACCGGAGTGTGGGAGCAAAACCATTAATCAACGCCCGGGGAACGGTCACGATTATTGGAGCGACACGGGTACTGCCCGAGGTTCAGGAAGCGATGGACCGCGCCGTCCGTGAGTATGTTCAACTTGACGAACTGATGGAAGGCGTCGGGGAACGATTGGGGGCGTTGACGGGCACAGAATTTGGTATGGTCTCGGCCGGAGCCTCGGCTGCGATTACGGCAGCAACCGCGGGGATCATCTCGGGTGGAGATCCGGACCGGATTTGGCAATTGCCGGATCTGAGCGGGCTGAAAAATGAAGTGATCATCCCAACCTATTCCCGGTCTGCCTATGATGCAGCGGCTCGAGCCGTCGGTGCAACCATGGTCCCTGTTGCCGATGTGCAGGAGTTGGAAGCTGCTTTGGGACCTCGAACTGCCATGGTGATGGTGCTGGCAAGTGGTCGCTCCAATGATGGCCCCCTCTCTCTGCGCGAAATTTCTGAACGCGCTCATGCCTCGGGTGTACCCGTATTGGTGGATGCCGCTGCAGAGGAGTTGCGTGTTCCGAATCCGCACATTGAACAAGGTGCCGATTTGGTTGCCTACAGCGGGGGAAAGAGTTTGCGTGGCCCGCAGTGTGCCGGATTGTTGATTGGACGAAAGGATCTGGTCTGGGCATCCTGGATTTCCGTGGCCCCTCATCACGGATTCGGACGAGGGTTCAAGGTGGGACGGGAAGAGATCATGGGAATGCTTGCTGCAGTCGAGACTTGGTTCACGCGAGATCATGACGCCGAGCAGGCTCGTTGGTTGGCGTGGTTGGAGCAAATTGCACAACAGGCAGGATCCATTCGGGGTGTAGAGACAGAGGTTCGACCCGCCGGAGATCGACTCTCCAACCGATATCCAGGACTGACGATTTCCTGGGATCGGGATCGAATTGACCTGGCAGGTCACGAAATGGAGCAGGCGTTGTGGGATGGAGACCCGGGTATTGCCGTAAGCGGTGCCGGAAGTTTTCTTCCGTTTCCGCCCAATGAACAGCCTGCCATTCGAATAAATGTGTCCCAAATGGAAGAGTGGGAAGTATCGATTGTTGCCGACCGGGTTCGTGACGTATTGGAGAATCCCCCATCGATTAACAGGGAACGACAAGCCCCGGCAGAGGATCTCTCCGGACAGTGGGATCTGGTACTGTCGTTCTCGGCTTCAGATGTCGATCAAACGTTGACGTTCCAACAGGAGGGAGCCGAGCTTCTGGGTACTCATTTTGCGAGTTTTGCAGATCGGGATCTGGCAGGGTATCTCTCTGGCAGAGAGATCCTCTTCCGAAGTTCGTATACAGGCGAGGGCGTTCGACTGAATTACACCTTCACCGGGACGATTGACGGGGACACCATGCATGGAGATGTCTGCATGGGGGAATACGGGACTGCCAGCTGGCGGGCCAAAAGACGGGTCTATCGACCTGCCGGTCGACGTGGCTGATTCGTCGAGAGGTCGCTGACCAATACTCATGGAAAGCAAGAGAGAAGAGGGTGTATCGGACGAAGAGCTGATTCTTCATGTCAGACAGGGGGATCGTTATGCTCTCAAACAGCTTTTCTATCGTCATTATGATGCACTCTGTCGCTATAGCTATTCCATTGGGCATCAACGTGAATTGGCACGTGATGCCGTGCAGGATCTCTTTTTTCGTCTCTGGGAGGATCGCGAACGTCTGAACATAACCCACTCTGTAAAGGCGTGGCTCTTTCGGTCGACTCACAATCGAACGATCGATTTGTTGAGAAAGGATCGTCCATGGGTATTGCATGATGCGTTGGACGAGTCACTACCGGAGGAAAATGATCGCTCCGAGCCTGCAGATATGGGTCTGGTTCAGCGTATCTGGGAAATTGTGGAGGAGATGCCGGATCAACGCCGTCAAATCTTCCTTCTCTACAGGAAAGAAGGGTTGAGTTACAAAGAGATTGCACATCTGATGAGCATTACCCGAAAAACGGTGGAAAATCACCTCTCCAAGGCACTTCAAGATATTCGGGATCAACTTGTTCGGGAGAATCGTCTTTAAATAAGTCTGGTTTTGTTCCCTTTCTGCAAAAAAATGTTGGGGGTTCGACAGACTTGCGTCGTCTTATCACTGAGAGCGCTCTCAAACTACAATCAAATTTGAAAAACGACACTGTGGATCAATTAACCATACTCCGATACATCACCGGGGAGTGCACCCCGGAAGAACGACGAGAGGTTTATGATTGGAGCCGTACGTCGGCAGATCATGCGAAGTCCATCCGCCAATTGAAAGATATTTGGGATGCAGGATCTGTTTCAACGGATGAAATGCAGTTCCAGGTAGATGAGGACTGGAGGCGGCTCGAGAATCGAATCGATACGTCCGGGAGACCCGGGAGAGAAGAGTATGTCGATTCCCAGCGATTCCATATGCATGCGTACAAGCCGGGTGGAACCGGTCGATCCATATCCATGTGGATGAAAGTCGCCGCGGCATTCCTGGTTGTCTCCATGTCTGCACTGTTCTTTTGGCAGCTTTCGCACCAAGCTCAACAGGAAGAAGAGATGGTTTCCATGCGGGAAATCATCATGGAGAGGGGGCAACAAAGCAATATGCTTCTCTCGGACGGTAGTCACATCACCATTAATGCCGACAGCCATATCCGGCTACCCGACCGGTTCGAGTCGGATCGCCGCGATCTCTACCTGGAGTCGGGAGAGATTTTTGTGGATATCGAATCGGACCCTGATCGTCCCTTCTTTATACACACGAAAGAGAGTGTCATCCGTGTCTTGGGGACGGCGTTTTCCGTTCGTTCCTATCCGGAGGAGCGGGAGGTACGAGTGGTTGTCAGAGAGGGGATCGTCTCTCTCGCGTCAAGCCAAAATTCGAGTCGGCATATCTCATTGATAGAAAATCAAATGGGTCGATATTACATCGACAACAATCAGCTGAGTTCTGAATTTGTTCAGGATACGGAGCTGTTTTTTGGGTGGATGGATGGATATTTGAAATTTGATGAAGCTCCACTGGAGCGGGTTATTCGTGATCTCGAGCGTCGCTACAATGTGCGGATTGTCTTGGAGGATCCATCGCTCGGATCCAAACGGTTGACGGCCGAATTGAAAGGGCGGTCAATTCAGAATGTATTGAATGTACTCTCTTCTGCACTGGATCTGGACATTGAACAGTTGGAAGAGAACCGAATCATGTTTCGAAACAGTCGTAATACACAGGTTTCAGAACATCTAACAACAGCTCTCCCTGATCGGGGTTGAGTCTGACATCTCAAACATGAACCATCTCCTTAAGGAGGACACATGAAACGAACACGTACCATACTGTTACCTTCGTTGTGCTGTGTGGTTTCCCTGATGTTTTTGTGGATACCATATACACCTACCGGCACTCTCTATGGACAGAGTGAAGACCTACTGGTCATCAACAGTTCGTCCAAGGACCACTTCTATGCGGTGCGAACGTATTCCGATCAGATAGATGAGCTAAAGAAAGTGATCATCGTCGAAGCCGAGAATGAATCGCGTGAAAACGTACTTCGCGATATCGCAAGAAAGGCCAATTTGGGCATTGCCTATCACAGTGATCATCCTGCATTAGACGAGAGTATCGACTTGGATCGACAGGTCGCCACCGTGGCCGATGCATTGATGATTGTATTGGAAGGCAGTGGCTACGAAGCAGCCATCAGTCGAATGCGGGAAATCGTCCTCCATGAGGTTTCTACGGTACATGCAGAGAGTCGGATGTCTTCCGAGGCCTTTCAGCATGTTGTCTCCGGACGGGTCATCGATGCCGACTCGGAAGAGCCTCTTCCAGGGGTCAATATCTTTCTACAGGGATCAACCAATGTAGGAACAACGACGGATCTGGACGGGAATTACCGAGTGACGTTGCCTGATGCGAACGGGACTCTGATTTTTGCTTACATCGGGTATGGACGTCAAGAGGTCGGAGTGAATGGCCGGGAAACCATTGACATTAACCTGACTCCGGAAGCGCTTTTGGGTGAAGGTGTCGTTGTGACGGCTTTCGGGATTGCCCGGGAGCGAGCCTCCCTGGGATACTCTGTAACAGAAGTTCAGGGTGAGGGTTTGACGCAAGCCCGTGACATCAACGTGGCAAGTTCACTGAGTGGCCGAATTGCCGGTGTGAACGCGAGCGGTATGGGTACCGGCCCCGGCGGTTCCAGTCGAGTGATTATTCGAGGTGCGGGATCGCTGGATGGAAACAACCAGCCGCTCTACGTAGTCAACGGAATGCCGATGACCAATGATGCCCGAACGATCAGTACGACGGGTGGATCCCAGGTCGACCGTGGAGACGGGATTTCCAACATCAACCCGGATGACATCGAGTCCATTACGGTTCTGAAGGGCGGGGCTGCAGCAGCGCTCTACGGGAGCCAGGCTGCCAACGGTGTGATTCTGATCACCACCAAGCAGGGAACCCAGCAGCGAGACGGGATTGGTGTAGAGTGGAACTCGAACCTGGTTTTCGGCACCATCAATGTCTATCCGGATTACCAGTATGAGTATGGCCAAGGGGTCGGGGGACAACGACCACAAACGCAAGCAAATGCGCACTCTACAGGGCGTTTGGTTTTTGGCGAGCGACATGACGGGGCTCCGACCGTCAACTTTGATGGAGAGATGCGCCCTTACTCGGCGGTTAACGTCAAAGAGAATATGAAGGAGTTCTATCGACCCAGTTCGGCGTTTACCAATACACTCTCTTTCTCTGGAGGGAATGATACCGCCATCTACCGGCTCTCTCTTTCCAATCTGGATGCCGAGAGTATCCAACCCAATTCCGGCTACACCCGACAAACAGTGAACCTGAATGTAAAGGCGTTCCTGAGTGATCGTCTCAGTGTCGAGTCTGCCCTTCAGTACAACTATGAAGAGGGTCGAAACCGGCCAGGTCACAACTACGCTCCAGAGAATGTGAACTGGGGAGTAACGCTATTGGCAAACACGGTCCCCATTGAGGCTTTGTCTCCCGGATATGATCCGGAGACGTTGCAGGAAGTGGAGTGGCAGAGTGTGAATGTGGCTCACAATCCTTACTACACGGTCAACCGAATCGGGAACCGGGACAACCGGAACCGAGTGATGGCACAGGGGAAAATCACCTACAATATCCTTCAGGATCTTTATGTCCAGGCAGATATGATGCGTGATTTCGAAGTGTGGGAAGCGGTCAACTATGTTCCGATCGGAACGGCGTTCACGCCCAACGGAAATTACCGATCCTTTAACGAGGACAAGGCGAGAACCAACGTTCGGGTACTGATGGGGTATGATCAGGATTTGACCTCGGACATTGGTGTCAGTGCCTTGGTCGGAGGAAACATTGAGCGGGTCAACAATGAGATTTTCAACCTTGAAGGGGTAGACTTTATTGTTCCCGAATGGATAAGCCCGACCAACTTGGGGACGACCAGTTCCTCGCGTGGGGCCCAAACGTCCGGAACCAACTCTGTATTTGGTTCGGCCGATTTCGATTTTCGGGACACCTACTACCTGAACGTGACCGGGCGTCAAGACTGGTTCTCTACATTGAACCCGGGGAACAACAGCATCTTCTATCCGTCCATCGGGGGTAGTTTGGTGCTCTCCCGAGCGGTTGACCTACCAGATGTGATCAGTTATGCACGGATCCGGGCGTCCTGGGCCGAGGTTGGAGGTTCTACGGTGAACCCTTATGTGATCAACCAGACGTATGGATACCAACAGGGCGGGCACCTTGGGGTTCCGGTTCAGACCACATCCAGTCAGCTCTCCAATCCGAATCTTCGACCTCTGACGTCGAGAACCAACGAAGTGGGATTGGACATGGAGTTTCTGGATGGGCGCCTTGGATTCGATCTGACATTTTATGACAGATTGAACCAGGATGATATGGTGACCACCAGTTTGGCCCCCTCATCCGGAGCCAGTTCTACGGTACTGAACGTTGGAGAGATCCAAAACCGGGGAGTGGAGATGCTTATCTTTGCCGAGCCGGTTCGTACACAGAATTTCAGCTGGAATGTGAGTTACAATCTGGGCTACAACCAGAACAAAGTGTTGACTCTGGCTCCCGGACAGGCGACAGGCGCAACCAGTCTGCTTGGGCGTGATCTGAGTACCACATTCAGACGAGGATTTGCCACAACGGCAGACGGGACTCCGATCTACAACTCCAGCAGTAATTATGAACTGCGGGGTCCGGAAGAAGCGATCGGACCGGGCGTTCCGCCCACGACCATGGGACTGGAGAATACGTTCCAGTACAAGAATTTCTCTCTCAATGTGCTCTTTGACGGGAAGTTCGGGAACCACTACTTCTCTCGTCACCACCAGTACATGTTCCGATTCGGTTTCGACAAAGGGACACTGCCTGGTCGAGAGAATGGTTTGACGGTTGAAGGGGTAGACGAGAACGGAAATGCGTTCACACATACCTGGCCTGCCAGTTTCATGGCGACCTACTACAACAACATGGGTACCCAGAACCAAAAACTCTTTGTCCAGGACGGGAGTTTCATAAAGCTGAGAAGCCTGGTTGCCAGTTACAATATTCCAGTGCAGCAACTCGGGTTTTTGGGCGTACAATCTGCCCAGGTTTCGCTGGTTGGTCGGAACTTGCTCATTCTTTACAGAAAGACGGATCACTTCGATCCCGAGCAGAGTTTTGACCCCAACAGCAACACGCAGAACTTTGCGGGTACCCAGCTCCCCCGGACTCGGGAGATCGGGATGAACCTGAGAGTCAATTTTTAATCTAACCTGACATGACCATGTACGAACTGAAAAAAACTCGTCTCTGTCTGGTTGCCTCTCTGATGCTGTTGTTGGCCTCGTGTAGCGATCTGGCCATCGACAATCTGGAGGAGCTGAACAAGAATCCTCACGCGTTCGAGGAGCTCAATCCCGATCAATTGTTTACCAATGCCCAGCTCTCCGGAGTGACGGTGAATTGGGGACATGCCCATTTGATGTATGGACAATCCATGCAGTTCTTCTCGACACATTTCGAGGTGCCTGCACGAGGAGATAAATACTTCAATGACAATGGTGCCCGGGGACACTGGGGTGTCTATACAGGCGCGCTCAGCTTAAACCAAAAAGTGCTGGATGCGACCTTGGAACCGGAGATGTCCAACAAACACAACATGGCCCGAATCTGGAAGGTCTATCTCTTCCACCAAGTGACGGACCTGCACGGGGATGTTCCGTATTTTGAAGCGCTCAATGCTCAGAATGAGAATCTCACGCCCCGGTACGACACTCAGGAGGATATCTACATCGATATGCTCAACGAGTTGGAAGAGGCAGCCGCAGCGCTGGACGCGAATAAACCAACGTTCGGAAGTTCCGATCTTTTCTACGGAGGGGAAGTGGAACAATGGAGAAAATTCGCGTACTCCATGATGCTTCGACTCGGAATGAGATTGACCGAGGTTCGAGAAGACTTGGCCGAGGAGTATGTTGAGAAAGCCATCGCAGGCGGTGTCATTCTCGAGGATGAAGATATTGCCAAGATTGAATATACCGGTGGTGGATCCGTTGACGAACGGAATCCCAAAGCGGAATTCATGTTGAATGTCGATTATTTGGGTTCTGACGGGACATCTCCCAACAAAGAAGGCGGGAAGTATGCCAAAACCTGGATTGATCACCTGCAGAATACCGACGATCCACGATTGCCGGTCGTATCCATTGTTTGGGTACCCAACCCGAATGGAGACGGGAATGTCTACAGCACGGATCCTTCCATTCAACTGGGAATGGAGAGCGGTGTCGAATTCGGAGAGCCTGCAAACCTGCATGACATGTCGGAGCCCCATCCGAATACTGTGCTCAATCACGGTTCTCCGGTGTTGGTGATGACCAATGCAGAGACGCACCTTCTGCTCGCAGAAGCAGCTCTTCGACAGTGGCATACGGGCAGCGAAACGCAACACTACAATGATGCGGTTCGTGCCGGGATGCGACACTGGGCGCTGTTTGGTGATGAGGGTGTGATTGCGGAAGCGGACATCGATCAATATCTCGTGGACAATCCCTACAATGCTGCGGGTACGTTCGACCAGAGACTTGAGCAGATCAGTGTTCAGAAATGGACATCTCTGTTTCTCGACTTTTACGAGATCTTTGCCAACTGGCGACGAACCGGGTATCCTGCTCTCGTACCGACCAATTATCCCGGAAACATAACGGGTGGACAAATCCCGAGACGGAACATCATTCCGGAGTCTGAAGAGAACCTGAATGAGGATAATTTCAATGAAGCGTTGCAGAGACAAGGAGTTGGAAACGACTTGTTGAGCACGGTATGGTGGGATCCAGCAAATCCCAACAACTAGGGATTCGGGCATGAGATGTGATCATCTTCCATGCCCAATTGTCACACCGGAATAGAGAGGGAGCGAGGGCCGGGCACAACCGGACCACGCTCCCTTTTCTGTTTCTGCATGAGAGATGCATCGAATAGAAGCTGTAATTGAGAATCAACAGCTGGTTTTGTATCCTGAGGCTTGATTAAAAAAGGGCTTTCATAAAATATCCTTCGGGCCAAATCACTCCACAACGAAAAGAGACACCATGATTTCCAGAAAAGAGCTTTTGAAATGGTTGGCTGCTGTACCAGTCGCGGGCACCCTGGCGGGAAATGAGTTGACGAGAACGGCTACAGGAGCCAAATTGATCCGTCCACGTTATCGACGGGACTATCTGACCGAACTCGGAGTTAGGCAATTGATCAACGCCCGTGGAACCTTTACCACTCTGACCGGTTCTCTGATGGAACCGGAAGTGATTGAGGCCATTAACTATACGGCACAGACCTACGTCCCGCTCCCGGAATTGATGGACAAGGTGGGCGAACGGATTGCCGAAATGTTGGAGTGTGAAGGGGCCATGGTTACAGCAGGTGCGGCATCGGCGCTTACACTGGGTACCGCCGGGATCATTACTGGAACCGATCAGGAGAAAATTCGGGAACTTCCGAATCTGCCGGGACCCCAGCTCGAAGTCATCATGCAGTCTACCCACCGATTCGGGTACGATCATGCCGTTCGCAATTGCGGTGTGAAGATCGTGGAGGTCGACTCTGCACGAGACATGGAGCGGAACATCAACTCCCGAACCGTCATGGCACTCCATTTCAATGCGGCCCGTGAGCACTTGATGAGTCATGAAGAGTTTGTGGCAATCTGCCAGCGGAACAACATTCCCTCCTTTATCGATTGTGCCGCCGACGTTCCTCCCAGAGAGAATTTGTTCAAATACAAACAGATGGGTTTTGATTTGGTCACCTTCTCCGGCGGGAAGGGAATTCGTGGTCCTCAAAGCGCAGGCCTGCTGTTTGGGCGTAAAGATTTGATTGAAGCGGCACGGTTGAACCACTTGCCCTACGGAAACAGTATTGGTCGGGGGATGAAAGTAAACAAAGAGGAGATCGTTGGAATGATGGTGGCTCTCGAGATCTACCTGACCAAAGATCATGAAGCAGAATGGGCAGACTGGTTGCAGCGGGTCGAGACCATACAGGGACGGGTAACAAGTCTGGATGGTGTTCAAGCAGAGCAGGTCATTCCCGAGGGGCCGTCCAACGTATTCCCGGGCTGTCGAATTACGTGGCAAGAAGAGAACTATCCGATCACGTACGGTGATATGATCCAAGCCTTGCGCTATGGTCACCCCTCTATTGAGGCGGCTGGTGGAAGAGATGATATCTACGTGAATGTGGCGATGATGCGGGCAGAAGAGGCAGATGTGGTTGGCCGTCGAATCCGTGAAGAGCTGGAGGCATCTCTTGCCTGAGGCAGTTGACAGAGTGCACCATTTCGCCCAACGACATGCATCCTGGTTCGTTCTGGTTCTGTTGTTTCTGGCAGGACCCCGGACACTCGGTGCACAATCGGTAGACCTGCTTATACAAGGTGGGCACGTCATCGATCCGGCCAATCAGATCGATCAAGTGATGGATGTGGCAATTTCAGATGGTAAAATTGCCCGAGTCGGGGAGAACCTGTCCGGACTGTCTTCTGACCGGGTAGTGGACGCAACCGGCCTGTACGTTACCCCTGGTTTGATCGATCTTCATGTGCACAGCTTTTGGGGGACCGATTACGAACGAACCAGTGACGGAATCAACGCATTGGCTCCCGACGGGTTTACGTTTCGGGCTGGCGTTACCACGGTTGTCGATGTGGGTGGTTCGGGATGGATCGACTTCCTGACCTTCAAAGATCGAGTCATTGATCGCTCTAAAACTCGTGTGCTCTCTTTTTTACAAATTGTAAAATATGGACAGAAGGGAACTCCCTATGTTCAGAGCACAGGAAATATGGATCCGGAAATGGCCGCTGAACGTGCACAACAGTTTCCCGAACATATTGTTGGATTCAAACTTGCACACTACAGTGGTCACGATTGGGAACCCGTAGAGCGTGTAACGAGGGCGGGAGAGTTGGCCGGTCTTCCGGTGATGATCGATTTTGGTGGTGCAACTCCGCCGCTGCCTCTTGAGACTCTGTTTATGGAAAAATTAAGACCCGGAGACATCTATACGCATGCATTCGGAGGGCAACACGATGCAGATTTGACCGGGTCCGGGCGTCAAGCGATTGTAGATGAAGAATTTCAGCTTCGTCCATTTATTGCAGATGCTGTTGAACGTGGTATTGTATTTGACGTTGGGCACGGAGCGGGCAGCTTTTTTTACAAACAGGCCATTCCCGCCATGGAACAAGGATTTCGTCCAACAACGATAAGCACAGACCTGTACGGTTCCAGCATGAATACAGGGATGATGAATATGACCAATGTGATGTCTAAATTTTTGGATTTGGGGATGACACTTCAGGAAGTGATTGAAGCATCTACCTGGAAAACGGCTCAGGTTCTATCCCGTAGGGAACTTGGTAATCTGACGGAAGGAGCCGAAGCGGATGTAACAATTCTCCGATTGGAAGAGGGGACGTTCGGATTTGTAGATTCTGCCGGACTTCGAAAAAATTCAGACCAAAAATTGACAGCAGAGTTGACAATACGGGCCGGAGAGGTTGTATGGGACCTGAACGGGCTTGCAGCCGATCCATACGTAAGAAACTAAACAGACAAACGAACAAACCACAGGATGAAGATGAATCGTAGATCAAACCGAAAGTCAGGAATGGTGACTGGACTATTGAGTCGATTGGTAATGGGTGCCCTGCTGATTGCAGGCCTTGCTGCTACTCCTCAGGATGTTGCCGCACAGGATTATGATATGGTGATCAAAAATGGTCACGTAATCGATGCAAAGAATGGAATCAATGGCGTTCGGGATATTGCCATCAATGATGGACAGATTGCCCGGGTCGCCAGCAATATTCCGGAATCATCGGCCGGGCAAGTCGTGGATGCAACCGGGCACTATGTAACTCCGGGACTGATTGACATCCACTCCCACAACTACTACGGTACAGAGCCGTATCGTTCGTACAGCAACGGGTTTTCTGCATTGCCACCGGATGGATTTACCTTTCGGGCCGGAGTTACGACCGTTGTCGATGTTGGCGGTGCCGGCTGGAGAAATTTCCGACACTTCAAGGATCAAGTCATTGATCGTGCAGATACGCGGGTTCTGGCGTTCATCAATATCTCCGGTGAGGGGATGAGTGGTATTCACGAGCAAAATCTGAATGATTTTGACCCCAAGATGACCGGATTGACGGCGCGACGATTCGACGAGATTGTCGGCGTCAAAATTGCTCATTACAGCGGACACGACTGGGAACCCTACAGACGTGCCGTAGAAGCCGCTGAAATGGCGGACATCCCCGTAATGGTCGACTTTGGTGGTGCAGAACCGGCTCTTTCACTCCGTACACTCTTCTTTGACGTTTTTCGGCCGGGCGATATCTATACCCATGCCTATGGTGGAGGTGGATCCCGTCGGCAAGCCGTTGTGGACGAGAATGGAATTCTTCGAGACGGAATGCTGGAAGCACAGGAGCGTGGTATCATCTTTGATATCGGACATGGTGGAGGTAGTTTCTTCTACCCGGTTGCAGTACCTGCAATGGAACAAGGATTGTGGCCCGATGTCATTAGTACAGACATCCATGTTGGAAGCATGAATGACGGAATGAAGGATATGCTTAATGTGGTTTCCAAAATTCACAACATGGGAATGTCACTTCCCGATGTCATTGAAGCGTCTACCTGGAAACCGGCACAGGTGATTCAACGTGAAGATCTTGGTCACTTGAGTGAGGGCGCCGTTGCCGACTTGGCAATTTTCAGCTATCATACCGGCGACTTTGGGTATCTCGATTCAAATGAATTGCTTATGCCAGGCACCAGCAAATTGCAGACCGAGCTCACAGTTCGTGAAGGGCGGATAGTCTACGATCTGAATGGACTGGCTGCTCCACTCTGGAACGAGTAATTCCGGATGATTCACAGTGGAGATTCAACATTTCAACGATCCAATCCGGAAGAGAATGGACTCTTCCGGGTACAGTTAAAACCGAGGTAATGATGATGACGAACAGAGAAACCAAGCGTGACGGGCAGCAGAGTCGACGCGCCATGTTGAAAACACTCTTTACGGGTGTAGCAACGGCTGGTGCAGGTCTTTTTGGAGTAGCCCGGGCGGCTGATTCAAATACTTCTTCACTAAATAAGGGGGTTGGAGAGATCGAATTTTCGGATGCCGGACAACCGCTGATCTCGCAATTTACCACTCACGAGAATTTTGTCTTTGTCAAAGGGATGGGAGATCATGACGAGCGAGACATTCGTGTGGCAACAAAAAATGTCCTGGATACCATTGAACGACAGCTTGAACAAGCTGGAACATCCATGGATCATGCACTTAAAGTGACGGTGTTCCTTCGGAATCTTCGAGATTACGAAGGCATGAACGAAGCTTACAGAGGTCGATTCGGAGATCATCCGCCGGCAAGATCCACGGTTGCCTGCTATGGGGGCATTCCGGGAGGATCCCTGCTCGAGATCGACTGTATCGCAGCAAAATAGAGTCATTCCACTGGAATGTCGCTTCCATGTAATTGAGAGGCAATCATGAAACCAATATTGAAATCAACAAGCCGTAAGGATGCCATCCGGACGTTATTTACATCTTTGATGGCAGGCGGGGCTGCGCTGTTTGGCGCGTCCAAAGCCAATGCACGTTCGGTCTACCGAACGGAAGCCCGAACAGGCATGCTTGAAAAGTATCCGGATCTGGATCAGAAACAGGACCAGGTACCCCTCTTTTCGGGTGCAACCGTGCATGACGGATTTGTCTTTGTTGCCGGCAAAGGAGAACACGATGAAGGTGATATCAAAGTTCATACAGAAAAAGTGCTGGACAAGATCGAGGCGGAACTGGTACGTGCAGGATCGTCCATGGACAAAGCACTTCATGTGAACGTCTATCTGAACAACCTTCGTGATTACCAAGGGATGAACGAAGCATACCGTGGTCGATTTGGTGATCATCCACCTGCACGAACGACGGTCTCCTGTTATGGAGGTGTGCCCGGTAATTCACTGGTCGAAATGGACTGTATAGCCGCACGATAGGACGCTGCTCGACCTCCACACAACGCATTCAACCATCAGTAGAAAACGAACAATCGAGGAAATCATGGATCAATCAATTCAATACACTCCACTCAAAGAAGACGAGGTTCTGGAGCAGGGACAAGGCCCCCTTATGTCCGGAACCGTGGTGCACAACGGGCTGGTTTATCTCTCGGGCAAGGGTGCTCGCGGAGTCAAGGATATCCGGGAAGCTGCCAAGCAGGTACTGGATCGAATCGAGGCCGATCTCGCAGAAGCCGGGTCTTCCATTCACCGGGTATTGAAAGTAACGGTCTTCCTGGACGACCTGAATGATTTCTCTGCCATGAATGAAATGTATCGCGGTCGATTCGGTGAGAATCCTCCGGTACGTTCAACAGTAGCTACCTATGCAGGCATTCCAGGAGACTCCATTATCGAGATCGACTGTATTGCTGCATTGAACGAGTAGATCAGAAGCGTTCCGAAATCTTCATTTTCGAGCACAAGCTCCATTTCCGGGGTCACTTTTCATCACGTATAGACAGGTCATCATGAGAAACAGAATGAACAGTCAATTTCATTATACGGTTCGCCGATTGGCGGGCACGTTCCTGCGAATCCTGACAATTTTGCTGATAACGGGATCGGCTGCTTTTGCACAAGAGTATGACATCCTGATTAAGGGTGGACACGTTATGGACGCCAGAAACGGTGTGAATGATGTGATGGATGTGGCCATTCAAGATGGGAGCGTGGCCCGGGTTGCATCGTCCATACCCGAGTCGAGTGCCGAACGTGTCATCGACGCGACCGGCAAGATCGTGACTCCTGGATTGATCGACATCCACGGGCATCACTTTCACGGTACCGTCCCGAATCGTTATCTGAGCAACAGCTTTACGGCACTTCCACCGGACGGATTTACATTCCGTGCAGGCGTGACGACTGCCGTGGATGTTGGTGGAGCAGGATGGCGCAACTTTCGACTCTTTAAAGAGCAGGTGATTGATCGTTCTCAAACACGTGTACTCTCGTTTCTCAATATCGTTGGGGAAGGGATGGCGGGTGTCGTACCTGATGAACAGAATGTGAACGACATGGACCCCAAAATGACGGCCTTGGTCGCCAACCAGTTCCGAAACGATGTTGTCGGTGTGAAGGTAGCACACTACTCGGGACATGAATGGGAGCCGTACCAACGTGCGGTTGAAGCGGGGAACCTTGCCGATATTCCGGTCATGGTCGATTTTGGCGGAGCAGATCCGGTACTACCATTGGAAGATCTCTTTTTTGATGTGCTTCGACCCGGAGATATCTACACACACGCCTATGGTGGCGGGATGACGGGTCACGGTGGTCGGCAATCGATTATTGATCCCGAGAATGATTTTCAATTGCGACCCCGGATGTTGGAAGCACAGGAGCATGGAATCATTTTTGACGTGGGCCATGGAGGGGGAAGCTTCTTTTACGAGTATGCGGTTCCTGCGACGGAGCAAGGCCTTTGGCCCAATACCATCAGCACGGATCTTCACACCGGCAGTATGAATGGTGGCATGAAAACCATGCTCAATACGGTGTCCAATATGATGGCGTTGGGGATGCCGGTCTATGACGCCATTGCAGCTTCGACCTGGAATCCAGCCAAGGTCATTCAACGAGAAGATCTTGGACATTTGAGTGAAGGAGCGGTTGCTGACATCGCGATCTTTACGCTTCGTGAAGGCACGTTCGGATTTCTGGATTCTCGTCGAAATGTTATTGAAGCAGACCAGAAACTGGAAACGGAAGTCACCATTCGTGCAGGCCGTATTGTCTATGATCTCAATGGATTGGCGTCTCCCCGTTGGGAACGGTAGTCCGGATCTGTTGGAAAATGGATTTGGTTTGTGAAATGGAGAGTGGCTCTGCTATCTTGCGGGGCCACTTTTTCTGATTTTCAACGGTGAATTTCCGGAAATGATGTCGGAATGCATCGAACAGGCACTCTAAAACGAAACCTAAGATGATCTTTATGAAGAGAAAGTTTCTATCCATGTTGACGATCGTAATGTTTGCTCTGTCAACGACCGTCTGCGCACAGTTGAACGTACAGCAAGACTCGGATCGGGTTGTTGCCAGTACGGAGGACATCCATTTTTATACATCCGAATGGGAAGGTGAGCGGTATGAGGATGGACGCCCACTAGTCTCTCAGGATTTAATCGATCGATTGGGCAATCTCAAGGTAGAGGACGTCTGGCAGTTTCTGAATGAACGTGGATATACCAATCAATTCGAAGGAAACTGGAAAGCCATCTTTGATGATCGGCCCATTGTCGGGCGTGTCTTGACGGCAGAGTTTTCTCCAAGTCGTCCCGACATCGAGGAACGACTGACACAGCAGGGAATTGAAGCCGGACACATTGGCCCCATGAACTCCTGGCCCATCGACATGCTGCATGAAGGGGATGTTTATGTGGCAGACAACTTCGGGAAGATCGAACAGGGGACACTGATTGGTGGAAATCTCGGGAACTCCATCTACTCCAAATCCCAACGAGGCGTCATTTTTGACGGATCGATTCGGGATGTTGAAGAGTTGAAACGGATTGACGGATTCAATGCGCTCTCTCGTGGGTGGTCTCCTACGTTTCTTGAAGGGGTGATGCTGGCCGGTATCAATGTACCGATCCAGATTGGAAGTGTGACGGTCTTTCCGGGAGATGTCGTATTGGCCAAGGAGATTGGAGCCGTTTTTGTCCCCCCGCACTTGGTCGAAGAGGTCGTTGTCACGGCAGAAATTGTCAGTCTTCGGGATGCGTTTGCGCAACAACGTGTCCGTGAGGGAGCGTATACAACCGGTCAAGTGGATCAGCGTTGGTCACAGGAGATGGAAGATGACTTCCTTGAGTGGATCCAGGAAGGCAGTCGAATCGACCGCCTGCCCGTATCGATTGACGTGATGCAGGAGTATTTGCAACAACGAACCTGGTAGGTGATATACGCATATTCGAGTGGAACCGACGGGTGATGAATGCTTGCCGGTAACCCACATTATCCGAACTTTTCAAACCAGACTGTCCAATGAATTCATCCAATACTCTCTATAAAGGTCTGATGGCGCTGTCCGGGCTCATGCTGCTTGTTGTACTGGGCATGATATTGACCGGGAACGGAGCGTCTGCCGGAGTCCCATTGATTCTGTTCTTTGCGTCTGCGGCGCTTGGCGTTCGCGGATTCGAGAATGTCAGTGGTTTCGGTTTCACGATATGGGTCTTCGCAGCCGTATCCTGGGCCATGTACTTTCCCGATATGATTCGTGATGTCAACGGATACAATACAGAGGGTCTGATTGTACCGCTCATTCAGGTCATTATGTTTGGAATGGGAACCTCGATGAGTTTGGGAGATTTTGCAGGTGTGATAAAAATGCCGAAAGGAGTGTTGGTGGGTGTGATTTGTCAATTCACCATCATGCCACTTATTGGTGTCTCCATCGCGATTGTTTTTGGGTTTCCTGCCGAAATTGCGGCTGGTGTGGTCCTCATTGGTTCCAGTCCGTCAGGAGTGGCTTCCAACGTAATGGCCTATCTGGCCAAGGGGAATCTGGCACTCTCGGTGACCCTGACAGCCGTGGCCACTCTGATGGCACCGATCATGACTCCGTTTCTGATGCAGACGTTTGCCGGTCAGTTCGTTCCCATCGAATTCGTGCCGATGATGATCAGTATTGTCAAGATGATCATCATTCCGATCGCTGCAGGACTGCTTTTCAACTATATTTTCAAAGGAAAGGCAGAATGGCTCCACAAAGCAATGCCGGCCATTTCAATGGCAGGTATTGTGATCATCATTGCCGTGATCACAGCATCCGGCCGGGATCATCTGCTTACAATCGGACTCCTGCTTGTGATGGCCGCCATTCTTCACAATGGATTCGGCTACATCTTCGGCTACTGGGGATGTCGACTGGTCGGTATGAATGTACGAGACAGTCGAACCATTGCGATTGAAGTCGGTCTGCAAAACGGAGGCATGGCGTCCGGAATTGCCGTGGAACTGGGTCGTACGGCTACTATGGGACTGGCACCGGCCGTATTTGGTCCATGGATGAACATTTCCGGTTCCTTCCTTGCCAATTGGTGGAGAGACAATCCACCCAAGGATGGATCGTATGTCGAGGAGGAAGAGGCCTGACCTCTTCGGAAGTTGTCTTGGCACTGTTGAAAGAACGATGCAGTGATCGGTTTTTATTAAATCAAACAGTTGAATGAATAGAGAATGATGATAAAAAGAATGAAAATGATGGGACTGCTTCTGATCATGACAGGTCTGACGGCAGCCTGCTCCTCCGAAACAGAACAGTCGGGTACGGATGTGTATGATCCAGAAGCCCGATTGTCGGAAATGGGCATTGAACTGGATCCACCCACACCCCCAACCGCCAACTATCGACGGGTTGTACGATCCGGAAATCTACTCTTCCTTGCCGGCCACGGCCCGGATATTCCGGGTGGAGACGGTGCGCAAGTTCATGGAACATTGGGCACGGACGAACTGACGATCGAAGAGGGACAGCAAGCGGCCAGATATACCGGTATTTCATTATTGAATACATTGAAAGCCGAGCTGGGAGACTTGAATCGGGTCGAGCGTGTAGTGAAAGCAAAAGGAATGGTCAAAGCCCATCCTGATTTTACTCAACATTCTCAAGTGATCAACGGATTCTCTGACTTGATGGTCGAGGTCTTCGGCGATCGGGGGAAGCACGCAAGAGAGGCTGTTGGAATGACGTCGCTTCCGGGGAATATTCCCGTCGAGATCGAAATGGTTGTCGAGATTCGTGATTAAGCCAACACGGCCAGTATTCAATCCCCGTGTGGGCGTTCAAGAATTCAAAATTTCATATAAACTACAAGGAACAATGATGAATCAGATGTCACGTACCCTGCAAATTTTGGCACTCCTGCTTTTAACATTCAGCGTCAACGAATTGATGGCTCAATCGCAGGATGTATACGAGAAACTGGATGAACTCGGAATTGAACTGGTTGAACCGGGAGAACCGACGGCCAACTTCGTTTATGCTGTTCAGACGGGGAATCTTGTCTTCATGTCCGGTCATGGACCGAACAGACCGGACGGCACTCAAATTACCGGAAAACTGGGTGAAGGGGGTATTTCACTGGAAGAGGGTCAAGAGGCAGCACGACTTACGGGAATTGCACTCTTGGCTTCCCTGCAGAAGGAGATCGGAGATTTGAACCGCATCAAGCGGATTATCAAAGTCGAAGGAATGGTCAATGCACACCCGGACTTCACCCAACACTCGCAAGTCATTAACGGCTATTCCGACCTCATGGTCGAAATCTTTGGCGAGAGCGGTGCACATGCACGAGCGGCTGTAGGAATGAGTTCTCTTCCGGGAAACATTGCGGTTGAAATTGCAATGATTGTCGAGCTGAAAGAGTAACCGAAGGTTGTCAAAAGTCTGACAACGGATTGAAGCGCAACCGGGGATCGATTCATGATCGCTCCCCGGTTGCGCTTTTTTCATTTCTGTTTACTACATTCCATTCTATTGATTGAATGACAAGCAACAAGGTGCCCCACCGGGCGGAATGAATCAACGATTATGTCAAAAAAGAACGATCTGAATCCCCACAGTAGACGAACATTTTTAAGACAACTTGGAACCGCTTCGGCAGTCGCCATGGGTGCTCCGTTTATCATCGGTAGTGGCCGGTCACAGGTCAGAAATCTGAATGTAAAGGATACCACTCGTGAGCGATTTTCGGCCAATGATCGAGTGAACTATGCGTTGATCGGTGCAGGAGGGATGGGGCAGGGCGGAATGAATCAGGCATTGCGGTATGATGGATTCCGGTTGGTCGCGGCTTGTGATCTGTATGACAGTCGCCTTCGAAGATGCAAAGAGCGTTTCGGAGAGCATGTGGATACAACCAAGGATTACAGGGAAATTCTGGACCGGGAAGATGTAGATGCCGTTCTGATCGCAACACCGGATCATTGGCACGATACCATTGCCATCGATGCCCTTCGAAGCGGGAAGGCCGTCTATTGTGAAAAACCGGTTACCCAACGAGTAGAAGAGGCGCATCCCGTCATTGAAGCGGCCAGACAGAGTTCCATGCCGATGCAGGTGGGCTCCCAGAGAACCAGTAGTATTCTCTATGCCAAAGCCCGCGAACTCTACCTGAACGGAGCGATCGGGGAGTTGAACTTTGTGGAAGCCTATTGGGATCGATTTTCTGCAACAGGTGCCTGGCAATACTCCATTCCTCCAAGCGCTTCGCCCGAAAATGTGGATTGGAAGACGTTCCGGAAGGATCTGCCGGATATTCCATTCAATGCCACTCATTTTTTCCGATGGCGAAACTACGATGATTACGGAACCGGTGTGTCGGGTGATCTCTTCGTCCACCTTTTCTCCGGTCTCCATTTGATATTGGGAACAACCGGACCCAATCGTATTTATGCGACCGGCGGCTTGCGATACTGGCATGATGGACGGGATGCAGCCGATATGATGTTGGGACTCTTTGACTATCCGGAGTCTGGTGATCATCCGGCATTCAATCTGGCACTTCGGGTAAACTTTGTTGACGGATCGGGGGGTGGATCACAAATCCGTTTGGTTGGCTCGGAAGGGGAGATGATCATTGGCGGTAGCAGTGTGAAGGTAAGATCGTCCAAACTGACACCTCCGGGTATGACAATCGGAGATTTCAGTGAAGATATCCGGGAGGAGTATGAGGAGTATCATGCTGCCAAATACCCACCGAAGCCACCTGAAGTCATTGAACCGGATGAATTGGAGTATCGGGCTCCATCCGGTTACAGTGATCTGTATGACCACCATGTCAATTTCCACAATGCCATTCGTAACGGGGCCCCCGTCGTTCAGGATCCGACGTTTGCTTTGCGTGCAGCCGGACCTGCAATACTGGCCGGTGAAAGCCAGAAGTCCGGACGCATTATTGAGTGGAATCCGGAGTTGATGAGAACTGTCTAATTCACGGAACAAGGCGGTTTCTAAGAAGAAACCGCCTGATTTTTAAAATTGAATCATTGAACCATTGAATGGAGATCTCGATGAGAAAAAATAGAATCAACCAAGGATGGACCGTATCCCTTCTGTTTCTGACAATGATGAGTATGGTTTCTTGTCGTTCCAGTGCGGACTCACCCACGGAAACTACAGATGTCAATCAGACAACCGAATGGGTGGATCTGCTCGCAGGTGATGGACTCGAGGAGAATTGGCGGGGATACAACATGGATCAGGTACCGAGTGGTTGGTCGCTTGAAGAGGGTATCTTGTCGTTTGAACCATCGGAAGAGGGAAGAAGTGGAGACCTCATGACCCGGGATACCTACTCTGATTTTGAACTCGAACTGGAGTACAAGATCAGTGAAGGAGGAAACAGCGGAATCCTGCACCACGGTATTGAGCAGGAGGATGTGGCGTTTCACTATTCGTCTCCCGAGTTTCAACTTCTGGATAATCCAGCCTATCCCGACAGTGGACCGGACGGCTTGTCAGCGTCTCTCTATGCGCTGATTCCTGCCGAACCCCAGAATGCCCGACCTGCCGGTGAGTGGAACAGCGTGACCATTCGATCCGATGGACCGTGGGTTGAATATTGGCAGAACGGAGAAAAAGTTGTCGAGTATGAGCGTTGGTCAGCAGAATGGTTTGAGCGGATTCGTGGTACGAAATTTGAAGAATATCCATCGTTCGGTACCATTCCCGAGGGACACATTGGATTCCAGGATCACAGTGATGCCGTCTGGTTTCGGAATGTTCGTATTCGGCACCTGGATTCCTGATTGAGTCGAACGAATAAAAACGCCAAAATCATCCATGAAACGAAGAGAAGCGATCAAGCGGACAGCGGCTGTCATGGGAGGAGCCATCTTTGCTCCAACCCTTGCAGGACTGCTTCAGGGCTGTACACCAAGTGGAGAAGAAGACTGGAGCCCGGTTAACTTCAGGGCCGATCAAGCTTCCTGGATTCGAGTGCTCGTGGACACGATTCTTCCGGAAACAGATACACCGGGTGCGCTTGCAGTCGGTGTGCCCGAGTGGATGGAACGCATGGTGTTCGACGTCTACAATCCGGAAAATCGCGACCGATTTCTTCATGGATTGGATGATTTGGACAGATGGGTTCAGGAGTGGTATGCACAGTCGCTGGATCAGTTGGAATCAGGGGACACTCTCGAAGCCATAAAAAAATTGAACGCAGAGATGGTAAGTGGACAGAACAGTTGCCCCTCAATCGGGACCTATCGTTTGATCAAAGAGTTGACACTTCTTGGATACTATTCAAGTGAGCCGGGTGCAACCGAAGAGTTGATATACGAGCCTGTTCCCGGTAGATACGAGGGGTGTATTCCCTATGAAGAGATCGGAGCCACATGGGCAACCTGACCTTCAGAGTCTCTGAATCACGTTACGCGGAACATCCTGGCAACCCATATTGATAGGGGAAGCAGAGAAAGGATGATCAACGCCATTGAAACTGCTCCAACACTGGCCGCAATGGCACTATTGAGGATGGTCAATGAGAGGACTCCTCGCTTCACGGCGAATTGAACAGTGCCGGGTTTTCCAGAAGACAAGACCCGCAGGAAAGAGGGAAGGGTCGCTCCTGCAAACAGGAGCAAGAGAGAGAGAAGAACGATGATTCCCCATGTCGAGGAGAGGTGTTGGAGGCCGTATATCAACAGACCTGCCATGATCAGCACAACTGCGCCAATCGCCAATGGTCCGGTTTGATTCCCGTTGCCATGGACCTCAAACCTGGATATCCAGGTTATGGACGCGATATAAAGGAGGGGAACAAGAAGAAACGGCCAGTAGGATGGGAATGCAGTCAGGTAGAGCGAGCTGCCAAGAAGCAGATTTCCGCTTCTGCAACATCCCATAGTCAGAGGCCCCCATACCGAGTGGTTTTTGGCAATCAGGTCATAGCAAAGAATACAAACGAGGGTGCCCACAGCCACAACAAACGATGGCAGACCGGCAAGCAGGGATGCTCCGAGGGCAATACCAAATAGTATGGACACAAACCACGATGCCATTCGCTTGGAGACGATACCTGAGGGAATGGGTCTCTCCGGGCGTTCAATCGCATCGATCCCGGCATCTGCCCGATCATTGAGAACGACCCCGCCTGCGTAGAGAGCAACACTGGCAAGTAGTAACCAGGCGATGTCTGATTGCAACAGAAGGTGAAAATCCTTCGCTACAGCCCCTGATATCATTCCGCCAATTGCGAGGCCGGCCAGAGTGTCTCCCATGGCTGTTACCAGATTGGCCGGACGCATCAGAGTGAGGAGTCCGAACGCTGTTTGAGTGAGCTTCATTGGATGCTTCTCTTTGAATGAACTCATCGAATAATCAGGTCGTCGTCCATATTCCGTTCAGACTCGATGTACGGTTCATGGCCACCTCTCAAGACACTGTTGCCATTGTAGGTCTCCCGTTGGTCGACGAGTGGGCGTTCCAGCCAATCACGTTCATTCATCTCCCCGCTTTGACTGTATGCGGAAAGTGCGTTTGCATAACAGACATTGTGTACATCTTCCGGCGGAATCCCTCGTTGAAGCATCAATTTGGCTGTTTTCGGAACACCGAGAGGGTCACTGTGTCCCCAATCAGCTGCACTGTCTACGATGATCCTGTCGCTTCCGATTCGCTTCACGATCTCGGTCATACGTTCGTTCCCCATCTTGGTGCCCGGATAGATCGTGAACGCTGTCCAGTACCCTCGATCAAGTACTTCGGTCATGGTCTCTTCATTGTTGTGGTCAATGATGACCTTAGAAGGATCCAGTTCGTGTTCCTCACAGATGTCCATGCTTCGGAAGGTGCCCTCTTTCTTGTTCCGGTGAGGGGTATGAACCAGAACAAGCATATCCATTTTCTTTGCAATCTCGAGTTGACGACGAAAGTAGGTCTCTTCCATGGCCGTCATATCATCAAATCCGATCTCACCGATGGCAACGACCCCTTCTTTGCCGGCATAACGTGGAATCAAGTCCATGACTTCTTCGGCAAGTGCTTCATTGTTCGCCTCTTTCGAGTTCAACCCGATGGTACAGTAGTGGGAAATACCAAATTGACTGGCGCGAAACCGCTCCCACCCGACAATCCAGCTAAAGTAGTCAAGCATCGTCCCCGCATTTGTTCGTGGCTGGCCGATCCAGAAGGCCGGTTCGATCACGGCAACCACACCTGCTTTTTTCATGGCACGGTAGTCATCCGTCGTACGTGAAATCATGTGTACATGCGGGTCGATGAACCTCATACTGTTTGTTGTATTCTCGTTGGTTTCCATCATGGGTCGGTACAATTTCGATTGATTTCACTCTGTTGTCCGATGAAACGACATCCGAAGATCACGATTCATCGGTGCTGTATGCGCTGGTTTTCCGTGCTTCTACTTTTTTCCCAATCTCTTCCCATGAAACAGGATCTCCAAGAGAATCAAAATATTGTGGGTGTTCGTTCAGAAGATTTTTAACCTCTTTGTCCGAAGATTCCATACAGATGTTTCGCAACGCTTCACGATCCAGTTTGTCGTCACTCTCCAAAAGACGGGTCCACTCTTGCTCATGATCTTCGTGAATCCACGGAGATGCGAGACACCACATTTCCGGAGAAACGGTTCGACCGGCCGCCCATCGTTCGTGTGCCAGGTCGATGACCATACGAAACAGCTTTTCGTTTCGACGATTTTCCAATCCCTGGATTCGATAGAGAGGCACCTCGATGAAGAGTGCTTTCAATACCAAATGATTCCACGCATTCTCGTCCAGCCACGCTGCCGGGTAGGGATTGTGATGAGCGATCGCTTGATAGACGGTTGTAATATTGCTACGAACGCCTTCCGAAGCCCTTGATGTTAGTTTATCGGGCCAGGGTAAAATCGGCAGACACCGATAGAGGGTTTCTGCCTCCCTCATGTCACTGGACTCAAAGAGTTTGTCCAAAATTTCAAAGAAAAACGATTCTCCCCGTTTCGAAAGTGAAATAAGCAATCGAGACCGTGCCACTTCGTCCAAACCCCACCGGTCGGGTTGCCACCCTTCAATGAGCACATTGGCCTCCCGGAGCGCTGTTTCGTTGAGCGAAAGGCTTTTTCTGGGTGCTTCCCGATGGATGGAGCTGAAGTGAAGGAAAATTTCCCACTCTTCGGCATCTGTCTCAACGGATTGAAATTTCCTGGTCAGAGATGAAAAAGCGTTTGCATTCAGTGACGTTTCAAGCCACGAATCGAGTAGCCTTTCCAACGCTTTTTGTCGCTCGTGCATGGATCAATATGCTGAATGGTTGGTTCTGTGTGGATCCGGACCCGATTCGGGAGCCGCATCGACGAAACAAGGTTTCCGTGGTCAGTAATTTTAACGATTCAGGCACTCAAAATGGATGTTTGACGCTTTCTTTTCAAGAGCAGAATGGCGGATATATTTTATATACATTGTCTGCAAATCGAACCAAATCTGAATGCATGCTTAAAAAGATCTCCCTGTTTCTACTTTCAGTCGGCCCCGGAATCTTCGGGATTGGTTACACAATCGGCACCGGCAGTGTGACGACCATGTCGGTTGTCGGAGCCGATTACGGACTTCAACTTCTCTGGGTACTCTTTTTTGCGTGTCTCTTCTCGTATGTCCTCATGGAGTCGTTCGGTCGATACGGCGTCGTGGCAAATGACACGACGATCCAGGGCTTCAAAAATCGTCTCGGAATTCCACCCGGATTGCGAAAAGGAGTGGCGCTGCTTACGGTCATCGGTGTGGTCATGGCTCAATGGTCGTCCCTCTCCGGAATCGTGGGTCTTTCGGCCAGCGCACTCTGGGAGACGGCCTCCCTCTTTTTTCCTGGATTGAACCCGGAAAGTTACTGGGCTGTACTGCTTCTTGCCATGGGGCTGATGGCTATTATGTACGCACTTTTGCTTGTCGGTCAATACAGCTTTTTCGAAAAAGTTCTCATCTTCTTTGTGACGCTCATGGGGATCGCCTTTTTCCTCTCCATGTTCATGGTCCTGCCGGAACCAGGGGCCATCGCCCGGGGGTTGGTGCCAAGTATCCCGGAAACCGGAAACAGTAAATTGATGATTGCGGCGTTGGTTGGAACCACCATGGCAGCCCCTACGTTTGTGACGCGTCCTCTGTTGATGAAAGGGAAAGGCTGGTCCCGGACCAATATTCGGGAGCAGAGACGGGACGCACTGGTTGCTGCGGTGTTGACCTTCGTTGTTTGTGCGGCCATCATGATTACAGCGACGGGTGCACTGCACGCCAACGGGCTTCGCATTGAGCGGGTTCTCGACATGGTTTATACGCTTGAACCGATTGCCGGTCAGTTTGCCGTTGCACTGTTCATGCTGGGAGTCTTGAGTGCAGGCCTCTCTTCCGTGTTCCCGATCTTGATGGTGCTTCCCTGGCTTCTCTCTGATTACGAAGTAGGGGAGATGGATACGGATTCGACTCGATTCAAGTTGCTCACCGGTTTGGCCTGTATTGTGGGACTCATGGTACCCGTTCTCGGGTTCAACCCGATAGTGGCCCAAATTGCCACCCAGATCGTCAGTACATTCATTTTGCCTCTTGTGATTGCAGGAATGTTCTATTTGGTCAACCAAGAAGAGTGGATGGGTGAACACAAAGCGGGGATTTGGCTCAATACCGGGCTTGCGTCTGCCTTTGTATTTGCTTCGGTTATCTCGTTTACCGCTCTGTTGTCTCTCATTGAACTGATTCAGGAGTTGGTCTGATGAATACAAAGTTGCGAAATCACATTTTGAAGAGCCGCCTGTTACCGGCTGTGACGTTGGAACATGCAGAAAAGGCGGTATCCGTCGCCAAGGCTCTACAGAAAGGCGGGCTGAACCTGATGGAGATCACGTTCCGGACAGAAGGAGCCGCTCGCGCCATCGATGCCATTCGTCAGTCGGTTCCTTCGATGGTTATTGGTGCGGGGACACTCTTAACGAAAGAGCAGGTTGACGAGGCGCGCGAGGCGGGTGCACAGTTTGGGTTGGCACCCGGATATCAGCCCGAATTGGTCGCACATGCCGAGTCCATCGGGTTGCCGTTTATTCCGGGAGTTTCGACACCGTCCGAAATCGAGTGCGCCATGACTCAAGGGTGTTGGATCCAGAAGCTTTTTCCGGCGAATTTGCTGGGTGGTCCGGATCTGATTCGTTCACTGACCGGGCCATACAAGCATACGAACCTTCGCCTCATCCCCATGGGAGGGGTTGGACTGGAGACGTTGACGGACTATTCGGGCCTTTCGTTGATCGGGGCACTCGGAGGATCATGGTTGACGCCGACATCTGCCATCGATCGCGGAGAATTCGACAAAATCACCACACTGGTTCGGGAGTCAATCGAGAAGATCCGAGTTTAAATCGAGCCAGTGAAGTTGACCGGCGACGGTCAATGGGTCCGGGAGGTCCAACGACACGATTCGGTATCCCCGTTCCTGCAGAGCTGTCCGGTAGAGGGGTTCAAGAGCAGGAGCCCCTGATACGACGACATCCATCGAATCAGGACCGGGAAGCCCCTCCAATTCACACCCGATCAACAACCCGCTCAAATAGGAACGACTGATACGGTCGCCATCGGATCCGTTCAATACCTGACGTGCCCGAATGGTAAAAAGAGTGTGGAGCCACTCCTGCTTTCCCGAATCCCGGACACCCTCAAGAAATGAATCCGTGGAATTCGCATCCTCGAACGGCCCGAGAGAAGAGGAGAGAATGGTTGACGACTGAATCACCTCGAAAAGTTCGCCGGTCATCCACGTTTTGAACCCTTCCATTTGACGGCTGCGTAGGTAGAGGTGTTTGCTGTGGGTTCCCGGAAGCAGAACGATGAGATCCTTGTCCGGTAATACTCCGGACATGCCCAGGAGCTGAATTTCTTCTCCCCGCATGACGTCATCGGCCGACGCAATTCCGGAGAGAAGGATAATCGGCCATGGACAGGTATCGTCTGCCTGAATATGATCAAACGGGATGTTGGGGGTTTCAAGAGAAAGCGGCAGGTCTCCATAGGGGAGTTCGTTCATTCCGATCGAGGAGCTTGCCATGCCGGAAAGCAGGACGGTGAGTCCGTCGGTATTCTCCGAAAGGGTTTCTGAAAACTCACGCAGATGGGTTGCAAGTTTGTCTCTGAAAAAACGTGTTCGATTCGGTTCGTTTGATGCCCGCCACTGTCGGTCCACTTCTTTGATCCCGATGGGAGCCTGATGGTGTGCCACGACCGAACGGTCGGATTGACGAACAAAATAGAGGCGAAACGAACTGGTTCCCCAGTCACAACAAAAAATATGGGTCATAATCGGGACTCAATGATCCAACTATTACATTTTACAGAGATACTCGGGACGACCGGTCTCCCATTCGGTGGACCTTTTTCCGTCCTGAAAGAGTTGTAAAAATGCTTGTTTCCACTCTCCTTTCCAACCCGATGTTTGTATTTTGAGCACTCTGAATGAATGAACAATCGAGTTGATTCCGAATTTGGCATGTACAAAATTGAGCAGAGTTTCGAGGTTCGATATCACTACCCGGTCCACTTTGTTGATGGCCTGCTGAAGCCGAACCAGTCGCTTCTTGCAGAGACCTTCCGAAGCGAGAATTCAGGCGAGCGGCCCAAGGTCATGGTCGTTATGGATCAAGGAGTTGTGGATGCCCACCCAACCCTCCTTGATGATTTTCTGGCGTATCACAAGATCTGGGCAGATGACTTTTCTCTTGCAGGAAATCCTGTTGTGGTCCCGGGGGGAGAACAGGTGAAGAGGGATTCGACGTGGGTGACTCATTTGATCGAACAGATGGATCGGGAAAAAGTGGACCGTCATTCGTATGTCTGTGCAATCGGTGGCGGTGCTGTGATCGACATGGCGGGCTATGCGGCCTCGATCACTCACCGGGGTATTCGGATCGTGCGAATTCCAACCACGGTATTGGCTCAAAACGATGCAGCTGTCGGTGTCAAAAATGGCGTCAATGCGTACGGGAAAAAGAATTTTCTGGGAACCTTTGCGATCCCGCATGCCGTCATCAACGATGCGTCTTTCCTTTCGACACTGGACGACCGGGACTGGCGATCCGGAATCGCGGAGGCCGTCAAGGTGGCTCTGATTCGGGATGGAGAGTTTTTTCGCGAACTTGAAGAGCTGGCACCCCTGCTTGCGCAACGGGACACCGAGGCCATGCAACGGTTGATCATTCGCTGTGCAGAGCTCCATTTGCGCCACATTGCGACCAGTGGGGATCCCTTCGAAACCGGTTCGGCCCGTCCACTCGATTTTGGCCACTGGTCGGCACACAAGCTGGAACAACTGAGTTCGTTCCACATTCGCCACGGGGAAGCCGTCGCGTCCGGAATTGCCCTCGACGTCATCTATTCCCGAATGATTGGACGAATTGACCGATCATTGGAGGAGCGGGTTCTGCATCTCTTCCGGAATTGTGGATTCGAGCTCTGGTATAACGAGATGGCTCCAACCGGTGACTCATGGCCGCTCTTTGAAGGCATTTCCGAGTTTCGTGAACACTTGGGGGGTGCGCTTACGTTGACTCTCCTGGACGCCGAAGGAACAGGCGTTGAGGTGCACAGTGTTGACGAATCCGTCTACAGAGAGGCGACTGCGTTCCTGAAAACCTGGGTAAACGATCACGTTCCGGCATGATTCAACCATCATTTGGACATCGACACCTGACCTATTGCAGCAATGTACACCCCGGGGAGACGATCCACGCACATTTGGGGCAAATAGATCGTCATCTTCCGCAAATCCGGAAGGTGCTCGGAACAGAGGAGCCCATGGGAACGGGGTTGAGAATCGCGTCGGATGCCTCCCGGGAGTTGATGGAGCGTTCCGAACTGGAACGGCTTTCACGATGGCTTCGGAACCGACATCTTTATCTCTTCACAATCAATGGATTTCCTTTTGGATCGTTTCACAAGACACGGGTAAAGGAGTCGGTTCATGAACCCGATTGGTCAACCAGGGAGCGACATGACTATACATCCCGATTGATCGAAATCCTTGCTTTTCTTCTTCCTGACGGGATGGAAGGGAGTATTTCCACATCTCCCGTCACGTACAAACACGGGTTTCATTCGGGTCATGCAATGGAGGGTGTCGCGTCACAAGCCGCGTGCTCATTGGCCGACCTGGCTTGGAAAATGGAGCGCATTTCAATCGAACAGGGGAAGGAGATCCATCTGGACCTGGAACCGGAACCGGATGGCTATCTGGAGACGGCGGACGAGTGGATTCGATTCATGAACGAGGCGATGCTTCGGGATGGCGTGGATCGGCTCACAAACCAGACCGGAGCGGATAGAGAGACCTGTGAGCAGATCCTCCGAAAACGCCTTCGACTCTGTTACGATACCTGTCACATGGCTCTGGCGTGGGAAGAACCGGAGTCTGTCCTGGAGCGACTGGACCACCATGGACTGAATCTGGGAAAAGTCCAGATCAGTTCGGCGTTGGCTGCCCGCATCCCTGACGACCCGGCCGGAAGGAGAGAGCTTCGGGACAAACTCCTGCCGTTTGTTGAACCGGTCTATTTGCATCAGGTCGTCGGGATGACGTCTGATGGAGAGAAGCGTCAATACCGGGATCTGCCGGATGCCCTTGACTACCTGGATCGGTGCAGTGAGACGGAGTGGCGCATACACTTTCATATTCCGGTATTTCGGGAGCCGGGAGGAATGATCGGGTCCACTCACAACCATTGTACGGAGCTGCTCGAAGTATTGGCGAACCGGACCGATGGAGAACATCTGGAGGTGGAAACGTATACGTGGGATCTGTTGCCGTCCGACCTGAAGGAGGATCTGGGAATCTCTATCGGTCGCGAATTACAGTGGGTGTGTGAACAATTGGAATCCGTGAAACCCAAACAGAGATGAGAGCTAAAAAGACAGTCGTACTGAATGCAGTGGGCTTGACCCCGGATCGAATAGGGCCGGAGACGCCCTTTCTTTCTGCATATCTCAAGGAGGCGACTCTCCGCCCCGTTCAATCCATGCTGCCTGCCGTTACCTGTTCTGTGCAGGCGACCTATCTGACTGGAAAACAACCGGTTGATCATGGTATTGTAGGAAACGGTTGGTACTTCCGCGATATGGACGAGATTAAATTCTGGCGTCAATCGAACCGCTTGATCCAGGCAAAGAAGATCTGGGAGGAGCTAAAAGAACGGGATCCGGAGGCCACCACGGCCAATCTCTTTTGGTGGTACAACATGAACTCCGATGTCGACTATCTGGTAACTCCCCGGCCCATCTACCGCTCGGACGGAGTGAAGATCCCCGATATTTTGACCTATCCAATGACGCTGCGGGACGAACTGCAGGACTCTCTGGGCCCGTTTCCCCTGTTCAAGTTTTGGGGTCCGATGACCTCCATTGAGTCGACCCAATGGATCGCGGAAGCCGCCAAAAGGGTAGAAGAAGCGTATCAACCCACACTGTCGTTGGTCTATCTTCCCCATCTGGATTACAACCATCAACGAGTTGGTCCGGATCATCCGGATAGTTGGAAAGATCTTCGGGATCTGGACCGGGTGCTCGAAGATTTGATCGGCTTTTTCGAAGAGCGGGACGCGCACGTTCTCCTTCTCTCGGAGTATGGAATCGAACCGGTTCACAAACCCGTACATCTCAATCGGAAATTGCGAGAAAATGGCTATGTAACCGTGCGAAACGAGATGGGTGGGGAGGTCTTGATTCCCGGAGCGAGTCGTGCGTTTGCGGTCGCCGATCACCAAGTGGCTCATCTTTATATCAAGCGTAGCGAGGATGTAGAGCCGGTGCGACATCTGTTGTCAGGGATGGACGGTGTGGAGAAGGTACTGGATCGCGAAGACATGAAACGAGAGGGATTGCATCATGAACGGAGCGGAGAGTTGGTGGCGATCGCCGAACCGGACGCCTGGTTTACCTACTACTACTGGCTGGATGAATCCTGTGCTCCCGATTTTGCACCGACCGTGGATATTCACACCAAACCCGGATACGATCCGGCAGAACTACTGATCAATTCGGATCTTCGAATGCCCAAACTGAGAGCTGCACGCCGTTTACTGCAAAAAAAACTTGGATTCCGGTATCGAATGGATCTCGTTTCCACGCGGGGAGAGGGCGTACGTGGATCCCACGGACGCCACTCCTCGACACCGGAGCGGGGTCCTCTGTTGATTACCCGACAGAGCGAAACGATCGACCGTGCATCACTGGCCGCAACGGATGTCCATGATGTCATTCTGGATCACCTGTTTCCGGGTACCGGTAAAACCTGATTTCCGAGTCGATGAGTTGGTGGAGGCTTTGATTTTATTGTATCATAGCCGTTGAACGGGCCGAACCGGTGTGTTGAGGGTTTACGGCCTGTCAAAGTCAGGATTCAGGAACTACGTGGTCACATCCTCCATGATGCAATGTAATGGGTTGTACTCTGCTCTCTGTTGTCTGCTCATCTTGATGGCGGCCGGATGTCGTTCCGGGAACGTGCCGCCGGAACCGGGAAGCGAGGCATTCGCCAAGCTGGTCTCCGATGCGCACATTGCAGACGTGGCGACGCATACGGATCAACTCCCCTTTGGTATGCAGAAGATGGAGAGCCTTACCGAACAAGCTCCCCGGGAGGCCTCTTTTTGGGCAAATCTGGCCCTGCAACGGATGCGATTCGGCGCATTGGACCAAGCCCGGGAAGCGGTTGAAAAGGCGTTGGAACTGGAGCCGGACGAGCCGGTGCTTCTTTTCAATGCCGGTGAAATCGAAAGTCGGTACGGGAATCTGGAAGCGGCCGAGCAGTCTTACCGACGTGCAGCCGAGGGGGCACCGGAGAGACTTCTGTTTTTGATGACTTGGGTACTGGAAGCCGACAGACTGGAGGATCCAGGACTCCGAGAGCAGCAGATCGAAACTCTGGAGAAGGCGCATCGCATCGCTCCCGGGAACCTGGTTGTCCTCTTTGAACGTCTTCGGTTTTCTGTACGGGAGGAGGATCCCGATGCCGCTCGAATCTGGTTGAACCGACTCGCAACAACGATCGAAAATCCGGACGCAGAGCTAAGCAGACAGTTGGACCAGATCGCCGGTGTATTGGAAACCGGAATCTCTCGCCAGTTGGTCCTCGAACTCTCCTATCTTCGACACACACTCGAGATGCACTCGGGGTTTCAACGGAACCTGGATCAGGTGCGTCGTCCTCCGGGAGAACCGGGACTCTGGGTTCAGCATTGGTTCTGGTTGCCGGCTCCACAACCGTGGGCGGCACCTGCCGACACGACGCTTCGGTTTCAGGACGAACCGGTTCAGCCCGATGAAACGGTTCGAGTGATTCCTGAACAGACGCAATGGATCGGTGTCTGGACGTTGTTGGATGATCGACCACCTCTTCCGGTATGGGTTGTGGATAACGAGATTGTGATCGATGACGAGAACCGGATCTCCCTGCCGGAAACAGTTGACAACAATCTTCTCCATTCCCGACAGCTCGCCACGCTGGATATGAATCAGAATTTCCGGAATGATTTGATTTTCGCCAGTGAGAGTGGGGTATATCTTTATCGTCACGAGGAGGATGGATCCTTTTCGAATGTGAGCCAGAGTCATCTCCCCGAACAGGTTCGGCATCGTTCCTGGGACCGGGTTTGGGTGATCGATCTGGATCAGGACGGGGATCTGGATTTGATCCTGTCATCTCCCGGGCAGAGCCAACTTCTGATCAGTGATGGCGAACGGTTTCAGGAGAGTGACCGACTTCCGATTACGGATCCAATGCGTCAGGTCATCGTCACGGATTTGTCCAGTGACGGAGCCGCAGATCTGCTTGTGGTTGATGGGTCGGGAACGCTTCGACTGTTTGTGAACGAGCGTCAGGGAGTCTATCGAGAGTCGGGCCTTCCCGAATCAGAGGAAGAGATCGTGGATGTAGCGGTTGAAGATCTGAATGGGGACGGCATGCTGGATCTTCTCGGACTTGAAGCGGACGGAACGGTTGTCCGGATTCATCGAAGCCTGTATGATCAACCATGGATGCGGGAGATTTGGTTGGAAGGGGAGCGTTCGGTCTGTTTTCCGGATTGTCGAGAGGGTACGTTGATGTTGGGGGATCTGGATCTGAACGGGAATCTTGATCTGGTGCTCTCTGCATCGTCCCGAACCGATGTTTGGCTCTCGGAAGATGGCGGGGCGTTGCGACGGGTAGAGCCATCGATTCCGGGTGGAGCCATGGATCTGGCCGATCTGGATGGAGACAATCGGTTGGATGTGGTGGGTCGATCCGGGGAGGAGGGAACCTGGGTGCGATATAGTCTGGGTAAAGCAGGCTATTCCGGTGAGACGATCCGTGTTCGGGCGTCCGGGACAGAAGGGGATCGCAGAATCAACTCGTTCGGTTTGGGTGGGGAGTTGGAGGTCCGTAGCGGTGAACTCTATGTCAAGCGACGAATTGACCGATCCAACCTGCATGTCGGCCTGGGAACCCGTAGCGAAGCCGAAATGATTCGCATCATCTGGCCCAATGGATCCGTCCAGGCAGAGTTTAGCGAATTGGGGATGGGAAATACGATCATGAACGAGCAACTGTTGAAAGGATCTTGTCCCTGGCTGTTTGCCCATGACGGGACGGAGTTCGGGTTTGTGACCGATGCCATCTGGAGATCTCCACTCGGTCTTCGGATTAATGCACAGGAGACTCTTGGCGAGGTACAGACGTTTGACCGGGTTCGGGTCTCTTCCGGGCAGCTTGCACCGGTCGATGGTCGGTACCACCTTCGGATGACGGCGGAACTCTGGGAGACCCACTATTTTGATCATATGCAACTGCGTGCCGTTGATCACCCGGAAGGAACGACGGTCTTTGTGGATGAACGGTTTGTTTTTCCGGCTCCGGATTTGACCCCGCGTTTATTGACGACTCCCGAACCCGTTGCCGCCGTGCTGGATTCCGAAGGGCGGGACCAATTGGATCGGGTGCAAGAACGGGACGGGCGATATCTACAGGCATTTGACAAGAGTGCGTATCAAGGGTTGGTCCACCCCCATACGATCGAAATCGAATTGACGCCTCGAACGGAGAACACCCTGTTGATCCTGTCGGGATGGCTGCGACCGACCGACAGTTCCATTAATCTGGCATTGGGACAGGGGAACCGGGAAGCTCCGAGCGGATTGCGTGTGGACGTGTCCGAAGGGGAGAGCGACTGGCGAGTGTTGCATGAAGATTTCGGCGTGCCGGCCGGGAAAGAGAAGAGTATCCTGCTCGATCTTTCAGATGCATTTGAATCCACGGAAGGGCGGCGGGTGAGGTTGAGTACGACCTCCGAGATCTATTGGGATGCCATTCGGCAGGCCGAATCACTGAATCCTGGCAACATGAAAGTCCATGTTCCGAATGCACTCCGGCAGGAGTTGCAGTTTCGCGGGTATTCTACGGTATCGAGGGCAGGTGAACAGTCTCCGGCGCTACCGGATTATACATCGTTGAGTGGTACATCTGCACGTTGGTTCGATTTGGAAGGTTTCTACACACGATTCGGCGATGTGCGAGAGTTGTTGGAACGCGTGGATGACCGGTATGTGATCATGAATGCCGGAGACGAGCTGGTTCTCGAGTACGAGGCGTTGCCTGACCCCGAACCGGGAATGATCCGGACGTTTCTGTTCGATTCGGATGGGTGGGTCAAGGATGGTGATGTCAATACGGAAGGGTCGGCCACCGTAGGGCCGCTCCCGTATCACGAAATGGCAGAAACCGATCACCAGAGGGATGCCCATCTGTTGGACGATCCGGTCTACCGCCGATTCCAGGAAGACTGGAGTCGCTATCATACCCGTTATGTGACTCCGTTGTCCAATCATTCCGTTCTGCGAACCGTGAATCCTGAAAGGAGGGGGTCATGAAAAAGACGGCTGGGTGGAAGAAAATCGTCCTTTTCCTCTTTTTTGCCGGGTTGATCGCTACGCCGGCTCTGCTGCGCGAGGTGGAAGAGCGGCAGATGGGAGAGCGTGGAATGGATCGTGAAACAGCTCTGCAGAGGCACGGTGTCTGGCTGCAAGAGGTGAGTCGTGACGTGGGTATCGATTTTGTCCATCATCGTCCAACACTGGATCCCCTTCTGGAACATATCCATGAACAGGTTGCATCGGTGGGTGCGTCGGTGTCCATTACCGATTACAATCGAGACGGTTTCAACGATCTCTATCTGACCAACAGTCGATTTGGCGCCTCCAATGCACTTTACAGGAACCGGGGAGACGGAACCTTTGAGGATGTTGCCGATTCTTCGGGATTGGCAAGGCTCAATGAAGAGGGAGTGGGTGTGTCGATGGGGGCGGTGTGGGGAGATTATACCGGAAACGGGTATGAGGATCTGTTTCTCTATCGCTGGGGACGTCCCGAGTTGTTCCGGAATTTGGGGAATGGGGAATTTGAGCGGGCAACCCGGGAGGCGGGGCTGCCGGAGTGGATCAATGCAAATACCGCTGTATGGATGGATGTGAACCGGGATGGGTATCTGGACCTCTTTATTGGAGGATATTTTCATGAAGAGATCAATTTTTGGAACCTGGAATCGACCCGGATCATGCCGGACAGTTATGAGTATGCAACCAATGGGGGGCGTAACTATCTATTTCTGAATAACGGGGATGGGACCTTTGAAGACGTGACGGAATCGTGGGGGCTTCTGGAAACCAGACGTTGGACATTGGCATCGACCTCGGCAGATCTGAACGATGACGGGTATGTGGATCTCATGCTGGCAAATGATTACGGGGTCGATGAGCTCTACCTCAATGACCGGGGGGAGCGCTTTCGACGTGCAGGCGAGGAGAGTGGTCTCGGATTTGTTCCCAAAAGTGGAATGAGTGCAGATCTGGGGGACCCCTTCAACAGGGGAGAGTTGTCGATCTATGTGACCAATATTTCCGAGCCGGGAGTATTGATGCAGGGCAACAATCTTTGGGTCCCTTCAGGGACTCGTGACGGGTTGTTTCCGGTCTATCGGAATTTGGCATCCAGTCTTGGAATCGAGCGAGGAGAGTGGGGGTATGGCGGGGCCTTCGGCGATCTGAACAATGACGGGTTTCAGGACCTGTATGTCGCCAATGGGTATGTTTCTGCCGAACCGGGGACCGACTATTGGTACGATTATGCCAAAGTTGTGGGGGGAAATCGGCAAATCATCGGAGATGCCCGAAACTGGCCGGCGATGAATGGACGTACGTTTTCCGGATACCAACAGAACAAAATCTGGATCAATACCGGGAGTGGATCCTTTCGTGAGGTATCTACGGCGATTGGAGGTGCACTCTCGCTCGACAGCCGGTCCATTGCGTATGCAGATCTGTTCGGAAATGGAGGGCTTGACCTTGTCGTCGCCAATCAAAATGGAGCCGTTCAGGTCTATCGAACAACTGCGAGACCGGATCACGAATGGATTCGTGTTCAACTGGAGGGACGTCCACCCAACACGAGTGCGATTGGTGCCTCTGTGACGCTTTTCTGGAACGGGATGGCACAACAGCAAGTGGTCACAGCGGGTCGGGCATTCAGCTCCCAAAGTGAGCGAACCATCCACTTCGGACTGGGTACCGACCCGGAACTGGATCGATTGGAAATTCGATGGCCGGATGGGGAGCAGACGATCCTCCGGGATCTGAAACCCAATCGATCCATCACGATTGAACAACCGGAGAATTGATGAGTTTGACATCCAGTGTGACAGGGTTCAACCCGAAAGAACTCCTCAAGCGGTTTACGGCTCCGCTTCTGATTACGCTCATTCTTCTGGCTTCTCATCTTTCGTTCGGAATCCTTGACAGCCTCGGGCATTTGATGACGGCCATCCTTGCGAGTTTCTTGACCGAAGCGATTCTTCATCGATTTCTTTTCGGATCATGGAGGGATTTGAGCAGTGCCTATATCTCCGGAATCAGTGCAGGTATTCTGATTCGCTCTCCTCTCTATTGGCCGTTTGCACTCTGTGCCATGCTGTCGATCTCTTCAAAATATGTATTTCGTTACAATGGACGACATATATGGAATCCGACCAACTTTGGAGTCGTCATGATCCTTCTGTTTGCATCGGACTATGCGGCCGTTCTCAGCATTCAGTGGGGGAGCCAAATGTGGGCCATGCTGGTGATCTGGATCGTTGGACTGGTTACCGTTTATCGCGCCAGCCGGTTCCACATCAGTGCCGTTTATGTGCTCTCTTTTTTCTTTTTTGGATGGATCCGGAGTTGGATAACCGGTGACCCGTACCTTGCAGAAATTTCGGCGATTACGGGTCCCATGTATCAGTTGTTTGTGCTGTTTATGATCACGGATCCCAAGACGACCGTTCGATCCCGGAACGGACGGATGTGGGTCGCATTCATGATCGCCCTTGTGGAGTTCGCACTACGCCTGTCGGAAGCCGTGTATGCTCCTTTTTACGCCCTTTTTCTGGTTGGACCGGTCGCCATGGTATTGGAAGATCTCTGGACGACCCGGAACCGTCCCCGATCGGAATCCACTCACTCTCTGTAGCAGGAATCGTCGGGCACAGTTGCCTGTATGTTGAACCGGTTCGACCGGTCATTCCATTTCTATCCAACGGATATAATTCCGATATTCCGCGTCTGAATACAACGACCACGTAGAGACTGAATCGTATGAAGATTGCCATTATCGGAGCCGGAATTGCCGGACTTGTTGCCGGTCGCGAGTTGACGCGTGCCGGACATGAAGTGATTGTTATTGAAAAGGGTAGAAAGCCGGGCGGCCGTCTCTCTACCGTCCGATTGGGAGACGACGGACCGTTGGCAGACAATGGCGTCTCCTGGATTACGGCAAATCGCCCGGATTTTCGACCCTTTGCCTCGGATCTGATTGACCGAGACTTGTTGGATGTCTGGGGAGATCATATCGACTATTATGACGGGGAGCAGTTGCTTCCGGAACGACCTCCGTTTCTCGCCGGCACGCTCTATGCCGCGCCAGGCGGGTCTGCATCCATTGCCGGGGAATTGTCACGATGGGTAGATGTGGAGGAGGGAGAACGTGCCATCGGGCTCACATTCATTGGCGCTAATCGACGTAAAAAGCGTGCCTGGATGGTCAATCTGGCGAGTTCAAGAACCATTGAAGCCGATGCGGTTGTCGTCGCGACACCGGCGCCGGAAGCGTATGGTATTCTGTTGACAACACAGGACGAAATCGATGTGTTCAAGATGATTCGGGAGATCGATTCGATCCATTACGAGGCCAGTATCGCACTTTCGGTTCAAACCGAATTGAGTACGTTGCCGGATTGGGAGGCTGTCATTTGTCAGGATTCAATCATTCGCGAAATTACTCACGAAGGAAGCAAACGTCCGGGTTCGAACGGAACGTTTACGGTCCTGTCGTCCGATCCATTTGCGCGTGAGCACCGGACCCGACCCATCGAAGAGGTTCGGCAGACATTGTGGGATCGTGTGTCGGTATTGACCGGTCTGCCTCGTGTCGAACCGATTCAGTCTTCCATGACGTATTGGCCCTTCCACAAGCCGAAGTCGGTATTGGATGTGCCGTACCTTGAGCATGAAAAGGTCGATGCACCTCTTGCGATTGTCGGTGATTACTTTGAAGGGAACGATACAGAGAGCTCTTTCTGCTCGGGGTTGGCTCTGGCGAAGAAATGGATCGGGCAGTTTGAAAAGGTCGGACAGCCTGCCTGAAACTGATTTGTGTGTTGGACTCCACCATCCCCGACGGATGAATTGTGGAGTATTCCGGTTCAGCCGGTACAAATAGCCTGACGTGCCTGGCAAGAGAGAAGAGGACGACGACTCGTGCATCAATTATCCGAATTGAATCGTTATTTCCGGCAGTATCGATGGAGTATCCTTTTGGGGACACTTTACCTCACGATCTCCAACTTTTTTCTGATCTGGATACCGGTGTTGATTCGACGTACCATGGATGAAGTCGAACTCCTGGGTGAGCAAACGGATCAGGAGTGGACGCATCTCGGCGAACTTCTCTTCATGTCGGATGCCGGTGCAATTCTTGCATACAACTCAATTCTTCTCGTCGGTACGGTCATTTTGTACGGTACGCTTCTGTTTGCCACTCGACAGACGTTGATTGTGAGCTCCAGAAAGATCGAGTATGACATTCGAAACGATCTGCTCGAGAAGTTGCTCATTTTGCCTCAGCGTTACTTTTCAGAGAATCGGTCCGGGGAGATCTATATTCGGGCAACAGAGGATATTGCACGGGTTCGTGAATATTTTGGCCCGGTCTATATGTATACGATCAACACCATTACGAGGGCCGGTTTTATCATCGTCATGATGTTGATCGTAAATCGGGAACTCACGTTCTGGGCACTTCTGCCGCTTCCGTTTCTGTCTGCGTTTGCATATTGGGTGAGCGGGTTCATTCACCGCTATCAAACGTTGATACAGGAGCAGTATTCCAATATTGCCGGTCGGGCCAATGAAGCATTTACCTCCATCCGGTTGATCAAGGCATACAATCGGGAGGCGTATGAACAAGAGAAGTTTGATCAAGAGAGCCGATCCTACAGACAAAAAAAACTGAAACTCGATTTGGTGGAGTCCCTTTTCCACCCGACTCTCAATCTGTTGATCGGACTATCGGTGATCATCGTTGTTTGGAAAGGGGGCGTCATGGTGATTGACAATCAGATTACCGTTGGAAATATTGCCGAGTTTGTGATCTATGTCGCCTATTTGACCTGGCCGGTTGCGTCGTTGGGATATACCGTGAATCGGTTTCAAAAGTCAATCGCTTCCTGGGATCGGATCAGCGTCTTGATGAAGGAGCCGGTAGATATTCAATCCAACGATGAAACAGACCACTCATTGGAGGAGTGCAGGGGGGAGATTGAATTTGATCACGTATCCTTTACCTACCCGGGTTCGGACGAAAAGGTTCTTCAGGACGTTACATTCAAGATTGAAGCCGGTGAGCATGTTGCCATTGTGGGCCGAACCGGTTCGGGAAAATCGACACTTGTTCAATTGATACCACGACTATTTGACCCGGCCGAGGGAATCATCCGACTGGATGGCGTGGATATACGGGATTGGCCGGTCGCTCTTCTTCGCCGGCGAATAGGATATGTCCCTCAGGATACATTTCTCTTTTCGACAACTCTTCGGGAAAATATCGGTTTTGGATTGGATGAAGTGACGGACGACCAGATCTACGAAGCGGCCGAAAAGGCACAGATCAGGGAGAACATTTTGGAATTTGAACGAAAATTCATGACCATGGTCGGAGAGCGCGGGATCACCCTTTCAGGGGGTCAAAAACAGCGAACGGCCATTGCCAGGGCTTTGATCAAGAAGCCCTCCATTCTTATACTGGATGATTCCTTGAGCGCCGTGGACACGAAAACAGAAGATGCCATTCTGAAGTATCTTCAACAAGAGTTTCAGGGACGTACGACATTGATGATCAGTCACCGAATCTCCTCCATCAAAAATGCGGATACGATTTTTTATATTGAGAAAGGGCGCTTGATCGAGAGGGGAACTCACGATGAACTCCTCGATCTTGACGGCCGCTATGCCGATATGTACCGCAAACAGCTTCTGGAAAAGGAGCTTGCCGAACTGCAATAGGTTTGTGTACTCGAGGGATTTCTGCCTGACCGGCAAACCTTCGATCAAAATAATGATGTAATCGTAAAGACAACTTACTGGACGGGAGACGACCATGATAATCGTACCATTGGGTGTGGCCTCTGCAACTCCGACCGCAACACGCCATCTGCCATCGATTGCCCTCTGGCGAGAGGGAAGTATCTCACTTTTTGATTGTGGTGAAAACACACAGATGCGTATGCTTCAGGCCGGAATGAAGCGTTCAAGGGTGGATCATGTGTTTCTGTCACACTTTGATGTGGATCACTATACGGGACTGATCGGACTGCTCTCTACACTTCAACTTCAGCGGCGAGAGCGGGAATTGATCATCGTGGCTCCGGAAGGAATCCGATCGTATGTGGAGTGGAACATGTCGTTTGGCGAGGTAGACGTCCAGTATCCCATTCGTTACATAGAGATAGAGAAGGATTTTGAAGGAGGAACGGTTCTGGACGAGGAGGAGTACTTTGTCGAAGCGCGCCCCTTGAAACACAATCGGTTCTGCCTCGGTTACCGGTTTCAGGAGAAGGACAAGCCGGGGAAAGTGGATGCCGAAAAGGCGATGAAGATGGGTATCGATCAGGATTGGCAGTACAAGGAGTTGAAAGCGGGGAACGATGTCACATTGGATGACGGATCCGTTGTTCCGGCTGCCGAAATTGTCGGCCACCCTCGCCCGGGGGATAGTTTTGCATACATCACCGATTCGACCTACTCGCCAAATTCTGTCAAACTGGCGATGAATACCAATATTTTGGTACATGAGGCCACGTTCAGTGCAACCCTTGCAGAGAAAGCGACCGAGACCGGCCATTCGACATCCCTGGATGCGGCTCGGGTAGCGAATGAATCCCAGACCAAACTCTTGGTCATCACTCACTTTTCTGCCCGATACACCAATCCGTTTGTTCTTCTTCGAGAGGCACGGCAGGAGTTTTTTCCCGCCTGGTTGGCCACCGAATTAAGACCTATTTTTACGGACCCTGCACACGAGAAGGGGATCATCGAACCGCGTGTCTTTATCAAGGAGTTGAGCGACCGAAAAGGCACGAATCAACGCGGCAGGGATTCACGATCCGGAAGAGCAACGAACCGGCCGTCGGCTGCACAAGGCAGAAAACGACGTGCCAAAATCTCGAACAACTCTTCTGAACGTGACAAAAGCCGAACCGGTCGTCGTCGTCGATCGGAATCGTCGTCGTCGGGAGAACGCCGTCCTCGTCGTCGCCAAGTGGAGCGAAGAGAACCCACCCGGCAACCAAGACCCATCACGCCACGAACACCGTTTGATGATTTTGACCGTTTTTAATCGAGGATTGATTTGAAGAAGAAGGGGGACTCCGGTGGCGTTGATTCAGAGCTGATTCGACGACTCTACCATTTCGTACGACCGTATCGTTGGCCACTTCTCCTTGCTCTCGGGCTCACACTGGGTGCGGCATGGCTGGGAACCATACGGCCCAAGTTGACGCAAATCGCAGTAGATGATCACATTGCTCCCGGTGATATTCAGGGGTTGTATACGATCATCCTCTTGTTGGTTGCGGCTCTTGTCGGTGAATTTTTGCTCCTGATTGCGAATACGTATCTGACACGTTGGGTGGGGCAGAGTGCACTTCATGATCTTCGGACGACCGTTTTTCACAAGATTCAGTCTCTTCACATCCAGTTTTTCGATCGCAATCCAATCGGTCGACTCATTACGCGTACAACGAGCGACATTGAAGCGTTGAGTGAACTCCTTTCCGATGGTGTCGTCAACATGATGGGGGATCTCTTTCGGATCTTTTTCATTCTCTACTTTATGCTTGCCATGAGTTGGGAGTTGACACTGATCTCCATTCTGGTTCTCCCCGTTCTGTTCTATGCGACATTCCTTTTCAAATCAAAGGTCCGCGTCGCCTTTCTCGATGTTCGCGACCAAATCGCTCGTTTGAACTCGTTTGTCCAGGAACACATCAACGGTATCTCCATTGTTCAACTTTTCAACCGGGAAGAGAAGGAGCAGGAAAAGTTTCGAAAACTGAATGCAGCACACAGAGATGCCCATATTCGAACCATCTTCTATTTTGCCATCTTTTGGCCGGCAGTCGAGGTTTTGGCCAGCTTGGCGATGGCACTTGTCGTATGGTATGGTGGGGGTCGGGCCTTGATGGGACAAATTACCTTCGGGGTATTGCTTGCGTTTATTCAGTATGTACGTCAGTTTTTCAATCCGATTCGAGGATTGAGTGAAAAGTACAATACCCTTCAATCCGCTCTGGCTTCGTCGGAACGAATTTTCGGTGTTTTGGACACAGAGCATGGTGTAAAGGAGACCCAGACGCCGGTTCCTCTGCCGAACGTGAAGGGAGAAATCGAGTTTGAGGACGTTCATTTTCGTTACAACGAAGAGGAAGAGGTACTTCGGGGCGTCTCATTTACCGTATCTCCGGGTGAACATGTGGCGGTTGTGGGAGCAACCGGGGCGGGCAAAACAACGTTGATCAATCTTTTGCTCCGTTATTATGATATCCAGAATGGGGAGATTCGATTGGACGGAGTCCCGATTCGGGATCTTCGGCTCGAGGATCTCCGTGCAAATTTCGGGTTGGTTCTTCAGGATCATGCTCTCTTTTCGGGGACGGTAATGGAGAACATCACATTGGGGAATGCGTCCATTACGCGTGATGAGGTCATCCAAGCAGCCAAAGAGGTCGAGGCCGACCCCTTTATTCGTCGTCTTCCGGGTGCGTATGAATATCTATTGGCAGAGCGGGGAGCGTCTCTGTCGATGGGGCAACGACAATTGATCTGTTTTGTTCGTGCCATGGTTTATAATCCGAAGATTTTGATTCTGGATGAAGCGACGTCCAATGTGGATTCCGAGACAGAACAGCTTGTCACACGGGCCTGTGAACGGATGATGGAGGGGCGTACCTCGATCATCATTGCGCACAGACTTTCGACCATTCAGGGCGCAGACAAAATATTGGTTATGCATAGAGGTGAACTTCGGGAGATGGGTTCCCACAAAGAGTTGATGGCTCACGAAAAAGGAATTTATCGGAAACTGTATGAGTTGCAGTACCGTGAACAGAAGGAATCAAGAATCACGAAATAGATCGTAATCATTATGATTCAATCAGACAGACTTGACGAAGACTTTGAACGCCTCGAGGCGCTCAGGGGGTATCTTTGACTATGATCAGCGCCGCGTTCGAATCATAGAGCTCCAGGAGCAGATACAAGATCCCTCGTTTTGGGACGACCCGGACAGTGCCCGCGAGGTGATGCAGAGGCTGGATCAGGAGAAGGGAATCTTGAAACGGTGGGACGACTTGAACGAGCTTCGAGAGAGCATTCAGGTTTTTCAACAGTTTTTGGCCGAGGGAGAAGAGGTCTCTGAAGAACTGGAAGCCGAGGTGGTGACGTTCCGCAAGCGCCTTCGTGAATTGGAACTCCGGAACATGCTCCAGGGTGAGGATGATCATCGGGACGCCATTTTGACCATCAATCCGGGTGCAGGTGGAACCGAAAGTCAGGACTGGGCCGAAATGCTGTTGAGGATGTATCGTCGATGGGCCGATCAACAAGGATACTCCGTGGATACACTCGATTTTCAGCAGGGAGACGTTGCTGGAATAAAGAGTGTGACATTGGAGATTCGGGGCGAGAACGCATACGGATTTTTGAGATCCGAGAGTGGGGTTCATCGTCTGGTCCGTATTTCTCCGTATGACAGTAATTCCAGACGACACACATCGTTTACATCCGTTTTTATTTCTCCGGTTATTGATGATACGATCGAGGTGGACATCAACGAGAGTGACGTTCAAATGCAGCGGTTCCATGCCAGTGGCGCCGGCGGGCAGAATGTAAACAAAGTCGAGACGGCAGTTCGTCTAATCTGGGAAGGTGCCTTGTCGGATGGTAATGAAGAACGAGTGGTCGTCGAATGTCAACAAGAGCGGTCTCAACTCCAAAACCGGGAGAAGGCAATGGTTCTCCTCAAATCGAAGATCTATGAGTTGGAGAAAGGGATCCGCGAACGTGAGATGGAGAAGATTCAGGGAAACAAAAGCAAAATCGAGTGGGGGTCCCAGATCCGTTCATACGTTTTTCATCCGTACAACATGGTCAAGGACCACCGAACCGAGCATGAGACGTCTGACGTAGACGGGGTCATGGATGGGGATTTGACCGGTTTCATCGAGTCCTGGCTCATGTGGCAGAGTGGGTTGGCAAACGAAGAGAAAGGATAGAGACATGGTTACGGTCGGGGTCACCGGGGGAATCGGAAGCGGGAAGAGTCACCTTTGCCGGGTCTGGGAGACGATGGGAGCAGAGGTCGTCTATGCAGACCCCTTGGCGAAGGAGTTAATGGTTTCGGATTCGGGTCTGAAACAAGCCATAACCGACCGGTTCGGCCCGAAAAGTTATTTGAAGAATGGTTCCCTGAATCGAGAATGGCTTGCAGCAGAAGCTTTCGGGAAAGGTCGTTCTGCCGAGTTGAACAGCTTGGTCCACCCGGCTGTGAATCGTGCCGTACTCCGGAAAATGGAGGATGCAAAAGCAGCCGGTTCAGCGCTCTTTGTCGAGGAGGCTGCACTGCTACTGTTGGGTGGGAGACCTCGTGGTTTTGATTACATTCTGGTTGTCACGGCTCCGGTCCAAATGCGTATTCGTCGAGTCACTGATCGGGATGGATGGACTCCTTCAGAAGTGGAAGACAGGATCTCAACGCAGCAATCGGACGAGGAGATGATTCGGATGGCCGATCTTGTTCTGGAAAATGATTCGGATGTGAATACATTTGAAGAGCGTGCAAAAGCGCTTTTCAGAGTATTAACGTAAATTGGTCGGGTTGCAGGTAAAAATGAAGGAGAACAAAAAGGGGATGCCATTGAACCGGGGAAGAGAAGAGCAGGGTCACCTGCGAACACTTGAAGAGTTTATCATCCAGTCGCAGAACAGGTTTCCAGGTGCGACCGGGGATCTGTCTCAACTCCTGAGGGATATCGGGTTGGCGGCCAAGATTATTTCGAGAGAGGTCAACAAAGCGGGAATTACCAACATTCTTGGTGTGGATGGATCGGTCAATATCCATGGTGAAGCCGTTAAAAAGCTTGATTTGTTTGCCGATCAACAGCTGATTTCGGCGTTGGATCGATCGTTGATTACCTGCATGGTGATCTCCGAGGAGAGTGATGGTATGATTCGTCTGAATCATACGGGCGGGAAGTATGTCGTGTACATGGATCCACTGGACGGCTCGTCCAATATTGATGTCAATGTATCGGTCGGGAGTATCTTTTCGATCTATATGCGGTCTCCCCGACACGACGGAATATTTGAAGAGAAGGATGCTCTCCAACCCGGTGTTCATCAAGTGGCTGCCGGATATGTTCTTTATGGATCGAGTACCATTTTGGCTTACACGACAGGCGTCGGGGTAAGCATGTTTACACTGGATCCGAGTATTGGTGAATTCATCCTCGCAGAGGAGAATATCAAGATCCCGGCATACGGTACCATCTACAGCATTAACGAAGGTGGGTACAATACATGGGCTCCCGGACTTAAAAGGTATATCAAATATTGTCAAGAGGAGGATGCAGAGACGGGTCGTCCCTATACGGCCCGATACATCGGTTCGATGGTTGCCGATCTCCATCGAACGCTACTGAAGGGTGGAATCTTTATTTATCCTTCAAACAAAACCTATCCGGAAGGGAAATTGCGTCTCATGTATGAGTGCAATCCACTCTCTTTTATTATCGAACAGTCGGGTGGGATTGCTTCTACCGGAACCGAACGTATTCTGGAGGTCATACCTGAAGCCATTCATCAACGAACGCCCATCTATATTGGATCCCCGGACAATGTGTCGAAAGCGCTGGACTATCTGAATGAAAAAGAAGGATGGGTGCCGCCTGAAACCGATAAAAACAAAAGGTGAGGGTCTTCCCGGTACCATGGAGATCCTGTTGTCGATGGATGTTCGCGATTCAATTCGCTTCGACCAAAACCATGCGTGATCCTTCCTGTATGTCATGTTCCATTGCATACCCGGCCGTGGCTTCCAAGGCATAGCGTGCCGGTTCATCCGAGCCGAGACTGTGATCTGAATAGGGTTGTGTGTGGTGATGGATACGGACAATGGTACCTGTCGAATCTGCAAACAGGATATCCAGGGAAAGCGGCGTATTGGCCATCCAAAAAGAGAGGGGTTCTTGCCTTTCAAACACGAAAAGCATGGCGTGATCGTTCGGGAGTGACCGAATGTTCATCAAACCTGCTCGCCGGCTCTCCTCGGTATCGGCAATGGCGACACGCAGGGTGGCCAATGTGTCTCCATGATTGTCGAGAATTTGAATCGTTCCGCTGAAATCCAGGACTCGCTCTTCGGGCGGGGCCGGCGGTTCGATCTGCTCGCCGGTGCAGGCGATCGTCAGGATGGGAAGAATCAGGAGGAAGAGAATCCGGTCGTACCGCATGATCGTCACAGGGTTTCAAGTCGTCGAGTGGATGGTTTCTTGAGGAGATGAAGATCTGATGAATTGGGTCCTCACTCAAGTTGTAATTTTCGCCTATAGAACCTATTTTAGGCCACTGTAGAGTGAGTGCCGGGAGGTTCTCACTTTTTTTGTACCTGTATTCGAAAGCGAGATGGATCCAACAACACTGAAACGTATTGGGGAACTTGCAACTCCGGTCATCGAGGCCGAGGGTCTCTTCCTGGTGGATGTCGAGGAGAAAGGTGGCGATGAGTCGATTCTCTGGATCTGTGTAGATGCAGAAGATGGAGGGGTCAAGGTGGACGCCTGTTCAAGGATCAGTCGGGAACTCGGACTTTTGATCGATGCGCACGAGATCATCTCTCATGCCTATCGCCTGAATGTCTCGTCACCCGGACTTTCCCGCCCATTGACCGATCCCCGTCAATTCCCGAAGAATCGGGGACGGGTTATTCGAGTAAAGTACAAAGACAGTGACGGAGAGTACCAGAAAGCAGAGGGACGTCTCGAGGAGGTAACCGACACAGAGTTGGTTGTTTGCCCGGATGAGAAGGCAGGAGTTCCGATTGCCGTGATGCGGAACCAAGTAGTAGAAGCCAAGATCATCCCGTCCATTTGATCGTTACCAGAACGTAGTCTAAACAGATTTCAACCGATGCAAAACGACGTTTCAAAGTTGATTATCCAGTCCTTCGCGGAGATTGCGAAGGACAAAGGCATAGACAAGGCACTCTTGCTCTCTATTCTGGAGGATGTATTCAGATCCATGATTCGGAAGAAATATGAGTCTGATGACGCCTTTGATGTAATTCTGAATCCGGATCGTGGAGAAATTCAAATTCTCCACATCCGGGAAGTCGTGCCGGCCGAAGAGTTGACGAATCCGGTGACGGAGATTTCACTGGAAGATGCACACAAGAACGATTCCGATCTGGAGCTCTATGATGAGTATGCTCAGGAGATTTCCATCACCGATTTTGGACGTCGTGCAGTGACGATGGCGCGCCAGCAGCTTGCCCAGCGAATTCGGGAAATCGAAAAAGACAACATCTTTGAAGAGTACTCTGATCGTGTTGGCGAGATTGTATTGGGAGATGTGTATCAGGTCCGGAATCGTGACATTTTGGTCAACCACAACGGTGTGGAATTGGTCATGCCCAAAAGCGAGCAGATCTACAAAGATCGCTATCGCAAAGGGGACACCATACGTGCGGTTGTGGTAGAGGTGAAGAGATACAACGGGAACCCGTCGGTTATTATCTCACGGACGTCTCCGCTATTTCTGGAACGGCTTTTCGAAAACGAAATACCGGAAGTCTTTGACGGAATCATTGATATCGTCAAAATTGCACGAGAACCGGGAGATCGCTCAAAAGTAGCGGTCTTGTCTCACGATGAACGAGTGGACCCGGTGGGTGCATGTGTGGGGATGAAAGGCGTTCGGATCCATGCCGTTGTTCGCGAGCTGCAGAATGAGAACATCGATGTCATCAACTACACGGATGACAAATTTGAATTCATCAAGAGAGCCCTTCAGCCTGCACGGGTACTCAAAGTAGAGTTGAACGAAGATAAAACTCATGCCAACGTATTGGTACCGGCAGACGAGGTATCAAAAGCGATCGGAAAAGGAGGGGTGAATATCCGGCTCGCCTCTAAATTGACGGAATGCGAGATCGATGTCTATCGTGAGGTGGACGAAGAGGACGATATCGATATCGACGAGTTTCGAGAAGATTTCGGCGACGAGACGGTCGAGATCCTCCACCATATCGGATGCGATACCGCCCGAGCCGTACTTCAGCTGAACAAGGAGGAACTTGTCCGGCGTACAGAAGGAAAAATCACAATAGAAGTAGCCGAGAAGATCATGGATGTGATCTCCTACGAGTTTGAGGACGAAGAAGATTGATTGTACCTTCTGTTTTTCCCGAAAATAGCTACAGACGATAACGACGCACAAACGCACGTATGACAGAGAACAGACCCAAAAAGCTCTTTAAAGTTGCATCCGAATACAACGTTTCGACGCAGTCGATCGTGGATGCTCTTGCAGAAGAGGGCTTTGAAGTAGCCAACAAGCCCAATGCGAAGATCACATCCGAGATGGTTCAAGTGTTGGAGGGTCTGTATGGAACAGACAAGGAGCGAAATCTAGAGCAGGATCGTGAGCGCGAGGAGTATGAACAGCGACGCAATCAAATTCGCTCCAAGAAGAACGAAAGTGTCACGATTGACTCGTTTCTCGAGCCGCTGGACGACGAAGATCTTGCGCCGGACGAGGGGTTGATCGATCCAATTGATGAACCGGAAGAGAGTGAAGAGCTTGTATTGGAACCGGAAGAACCGAAGGATTCGGAGCCGGAGCCGGAGACCGTAGTGAAGGAGGAGACTCCGAAAACCGATGCAGACGAGAAGAAGTCATCGGACGACGTGCCCGATGAAGACGTCGCTGTCGAAGAGGAAGATTCGGCCGAAGACAAGGATCGAGTCGACGAAGAAGACGTGTCGACTGAAGATACCGAAGATACCGGGGATGAAGAGGGCCTGGAATCATCGGAATCTGCAGATAACGATGACGACGATGACGATGTCGACGACGATGAGTCGGACGAGCCGGATGAGGATGAAGACGAGGATCTCGAGGACGACGAAGACGACGACGAGGATGAACCGTCTTCCCGGAAGAAAAAGAAAATTATTCGTGGGTCTGCCGACCGCCTGAAAGGAACGAAAGTGGTTGGCAAGGTTGCATTTACGTCCGAAGATCCATTCAAATCCGGTAAAAAACGGAAGCGGAAGAAGGACCAGAAGAAGGAGGATACCCCGGCGGCTGGATCCAAGAAGAAGAAAAAGAAGGCAACCGATGAATCTACGTCCAAGAGTCGGAAAAAGCGGAAAGGAGGCAAGAGTCGTGTTGACGAAGAGGATGTAGAGAAGAAAATGAAAGAGACCATGCAGATGATGAAGTCATCTGATACGGTCGGATCGAAGCGACAACGACGTCGGAAACAGCGTCGTGAAGAGCGTGACATGGATCAGGATTCGGATGGATTTGACGAATCCCTGGAAGTACTTGAAGTCACCGAATTCATTACGGTTTCGGATCTTGCAGAATTGCTCGATGTCAAGGCGAATGAAGTGATCACGACGTGCATGAGTATTGGCATGATGGTCTCCATCAATCAGCGTCTGGATGCCTCTACAATAGAGTTGGTGGCAGAGGAATTTGGTCGAGAGGTCGAGTTTGTCGACGCCGAAGAGCTGATTGAAGAGATTGAAGAGGATGAAGATGATCCGGAAGATCTCATACCGCGTGCGCCGATTATCACCGTAATGGGGCATGTGGATCACGGAAAGACCTCTCTTCTGGATTACATCCGAAAGACAAAAGTCGCAGCAGGGGAAGCGGGAGGGATTACCCAGCATGTGGGTGCTTACGCTGTAAAAACGGATGATGGCCGCAAGATTACATTTTTGGATACCCCGGGTCACGAAGCGTTTACGGCCATGCGTAGTCGAGGTGCCCAGGCAACCGATATTGTCATACTCGTGGTCGCAGCCGATGATTCGGTGATGCCTCAAACCATTGAAGCGATCAATCACTCGAAAGCCGCAGGTGTCCCGATGGTGGTTGCCATCAACAAAATGGACAAAGAGGGAGCAAACTCAGATCGGATCAAGCAACAGCTTTCCGAGCATGGAGTTATTGTTGAAGAGTATGGGGGAAGTGCACAGTCGGCTGAAGTCTCTGCTCTGAAAGGAGAGGGCATCGAGGAGCTCCTGGAAAAAGTTCTTATCGAGGCAGAGTTGATGGAACTGAAAGCCAATCCGAATCGTCGGGCATCCGGAGTTGTTCTGGAAGCCAGGGTCGATAAAGGGAAAGGAACGATTGCCAATGTATTGGTAGAGAAAGGAACCCTTCACGTTGGAGATCCGTTTGTAGCCGGACCGGTATTCGGTCGGGTTCGTGCCATGGAGAATGAACATGGCAAACGAATTGAAGTAGCCGGGCCTTCGACACCGATTCAATTGATGGGTTTTGACGATATTCCCCAAGCGGGAGACCGATTGGTTGTGCCGAAGGACGAGAAGAGTGCCAAAGAGATTGCAACGCAACGTCAGCAACTCAAACGAGAGCAGAATCTCCGAAAAACGAAGCATCTGACTCTGGACGATATTTCACGTCGCATGGCACTTGGAGAACTTTCCGAATTGAATATCATTATCAAGGCCGATGTAGATGGCTCGATTGAAGCTCTCTCTGGTGCACTGCAAAAATTGAGTACGGAGGAGGTGGCCGTTAAAATTATTCATACTGGATCGGGTGCCATTACCGAGTCGGATGTTCTTTTGGCGTCGGCTTCGGATGGAATTATCATCGGATTCCAGGTTCGGCCAACGGTCAATGCCCGCAAGTTGGCCGAGACCGAGGATATTGATATTCGACTCTTCAGTGTCATTTATGACGCTGTGGATGAGGTCCACGATGCACTTGAAGGAATGTTGAGTCCGGAAGTGAGCGAGAAGATGACAGGGGTTGTCGAGGTTCGAGAGATCTTCCGTGTTTCCAAGGTCGGAACCATTGCTGGATGTTATGTAACGAATGGAAAGATGTTCAGGAATTTGCCTGTGCGTGTGATTCGTGACGGAGTCGTTATCTATGATGGAGCCATTGATTCCTTGAAGCGATTCAAGGATGATGTCAAGGAAGTTCAGTCTGGATACGAGTGTGGAATCAGTATTGTGGGCTACAATGATCTCAAAGTTGGTGACGAGATCGAGTGTTACGAAATCATTGAGTCCAAGCGGAAACTGGAAGATTCACTCTGACCGAAGAGGATGATTCCGGTTCGATTCGATATGGTTTCGGGAATCAGTAGTCGCCGGAGGGCACAAGAGTCATGAGTATTCGGATGGAACGGTTGGCTGCAGTGATCCAGAAGGATCTGGGAGAGATTCTGCAGAAAAAGTACCAACCCGAAGGGACGTTGGTTACCGTCAACGGGGTAAAAATGACGCCGGATCTCTCCATTGCAAGAGTCTACCTGAGTGTGCTTTCACCCGGGAAGGACCCCGCGCAAACGCTGGCTGTCATCGATGATCATATCAAAGAGATTCGATACGAGCTTGCCTCGAGAATTCGACATCAAGTTCGGAAAATACCGGAACTTCATTTCTACGAAGATGACTCTGCCCAATATGTAAACCGGATGGAACAGCTCTTTCAGAAGGTCAGAGAGGATCGGGGCGAGAAGGAGTAATCTCGATGGCACAGCCGGTACCCGTTGCAAATCTACCCATCCATACACCCGATCGTCCGGTCCGGTGGGCAGCCGATCAATTTCTTGAGGGTGTCGTGATCTTGATGGACAAACCCAAAGGGTGGAGTAGTTTCGATGTTGTACGATTTGTGCGAAATCGTGTACCGGTCCGGAAGGTGGGTCATGCCGGTACATTGGATCCAATGGCAACCGGACTGCTTGTCCTCTGTTGTGGGCGGGCAACCCGATCCATCGAGCAGTTTCAATCATTTCGAAAACGGTACCTGACGACTATTCGGTTGGGCGAAGAAACGGCAAGCTATGATGCCGAAACACCGGTCGAAGGGACGGCACCTGTCCATCATTTGACGGAAGAGTTGTTCCGTCATACGATTGAATCAACCTTTTTGGGTGAACAGATGCAACAGCCACCCATCTTTTCAGCGTTGAAGAGAGAGGGTATCCGAAACTACAAGAGAGCTCGTGCCGGGGAACGAGAACGTCCGTCTTCACGTCTGGTTTCACTTTATGAAGCAAAAATAAACAGGTTTCTGTTGCCGGAAATGGATGTGGATCTTCTTTGCGGGAAAGGGTTCTATGTCCGTTCATTTGCCCATGATTTGGCTCGATCCGTCGGTAGTTGCGGGCATCTGACATCGTTGCGGCGAACCGAAACCGGCTCGCTACATGTACGCGATGCCTGGACGCCGGAAGCGTTGAATGAATGGATCAGGGTGAACGTGAATGAAACTGATTAGAGAGTACCGGAGAGAGGAGAATACAGTCGTAACAGTTGGGACGTTCGACGGTGTGCATCGGGGGCATCGTGTGTTGATTGATCTGCTTTGTGAACGAGCCCGTTTATTGAATGCCCGAAGTGTCGTTGTTACGTTTGATCCACACCCTCGTGAAATCATCCACTCGAATGACGAGGGTATTCGTTTGCTTACGACCCTTTCGGAACGATATGAATTGTTGAGGGAGATCGGTGTGGATGAAATGGTTGTGATACCCTTTGACCGGGATTTTTCTCTACTCTCGTCGGAAGATTTTTTGCGAACCTGTATTTGGGATCGAATCGGTGTTCGTGAATTTGTCATCGGGTATGATCATCAGTTTGGTAAAGATCGAAAAGGGACCATTTCTACGGTCCAAAGAGTGAGTCAAGAGTTGGGTTTTTCGGTTCGGGTTGTCTCTCGTCAGGATGTTGGCTCACAGGCTGTCAGTAGTACGCGTATTCGTGAAGCGCTTCGGGATTCGGGAGATGTGTCTCTTGCTTGCAAGCTATTGGGGCGGCCCTATCGACTGCACGGTCGGGTGATTCACGGGGACAAACGCGGTCGTAATATCGGGTTTCCCACCGCGAATATAGAAGCGGAGTCGGATCGAAAATTGATTCCTGCCAATGGAGTCTATGCCGTCCGTGTCGATGTTGATGGAGTTATCCATGGCGGGATGATGAATATCGGGACTCGTCCGACATTCTCGGGTCAAGGGAAAAGGATGGAGGTACACCTGTTTGAATTTTCAGAGAACATTTATGGAGAGAAGGTTCAGATTCGGTTTTGTGATCGAATTCGGGATGAACGGTTGTTCCCGGGTCCGGACGCTTTGAAAGAACAATTGGAGAAGGACAAAACAGAGGTTCTTCATCGATTGGAGCTGAAGGAATAATTGCCTTAGAGTGTATTTCAGTGTAAATTGTGGACTTATAGACCGATACTCAAAATTGCAATGTAATTACGGAAATGAGTCTGACGAAAGAACGAACGAAAGAGATTGTTGAGCAGCATGGTGGATCGGCTTCAAACACCGGATCTACAGAAGCGCAAATTGCGATTCATACGGAACGAATCAATCAGCTGACGGATCACCTCAAGGACAACAAAAAAGACCATGCATCGAGACGGGGTCTGCTGTTGCTGGTAGGAAAACGACGGCGACTCCTGAACTACCTGATGAAGAATGATATCGAGAAGTACCGAACACTGATTCAGGAACTTGGTATTCGGAAATAATTTTCGGAGTTGAACAGAAAAGGCGCGTTGAACCCAACGTGCCTTTTTGCATTGAATACCCTGGATAACCAGGCGGCTATACAAGCTTCATGTGGTGCCAATGTTTTTGATGCAAGAATAAAACAGATCGAAAAAAGAGACGAAGAATGAAAGAAGATTTCAGACAAGTAGAATTTGCACCAGGAAAAGTACTCTCACTCGAAACCGGCCGATTGGCAAAACAAGCAGATGGTGCCGTCGTCATTCGAATGGGAGATACCATGGTCCTCTGTACAGCCGTAAGTTCAAAGGAACCTCGACCCGGCCAAAGTTTTTTCCCATTGACAGTAGATCTCCGCGAGAGTTTCTCTGCTGCCGGAAAGTTCCCCGGCGGGTTTATGAAGCGGGAAGGGCGTCCGTCCGATCTCGAGGTACTCTCCAGCCGTTTGATTGATCGTAGTCTTCGACCGCTCTTTCCGAATGGATACTTGAACGATACACAGGTGATCTGTTCCGTGCTCTCGTCCGATGGCCAAAATCAAGCGGATGTACTGGGTGGAGTGGGAGCTTCGGCTGCCCTTCACATCTCTGATGTACCATTTGCTGGTCCCATGGCAGAAGTTCGAGTCGGTCGTGTGAACGGCGAATATGTTGTGAATCCGACGATCGACGAGCTTGCAGAGAGTGATATGGACATCATTATCGGTGGTACTGCCGACAGCGTCCTGATGATCGAAGGCGAGATGAACGAACTGACCGAGAAAGAGATGCTCGACGGAATTCGAGCCGGTCATCAATCGATTCAGAAATTGTGTGCCTTCCAGGAAGAGCTTCGTTCGGAGTTCGGTCGTGAAAAACGAGTGTTTACTCCTGAAGAACAGAATCAGGATCTCGTCGATGCCGTTAATCAGGAAGCGGAAGATCGGGTGAAACAACTGGTTGCAGAAGGACTTGGCAAAGAAGAGTACAGTGCAGGCCTGAGCAAGATCCGGAGTGAAGTCGCGGAGTCCTTGGCGTCTCGAGAAGAATTCGAGGGGGCAGGTGGAGAGATCCGGTCCATCATTGGAGACATTGAAAAACGTGAACTCCGGAATCAGATTCTCGAGAAGAAACGTCGAATCGATGGACGGACACCAACCGATATCCGGGATATTTGGGGCAGTATCGGATATTTGGCACGTACACACGGTTCAGCCATCTTTACAAGAGGTGAGACACAAGCATTGGTTTCCGTTACACTGGGGTCCAAAAGAGACGAGCAGAATGTGGACACCCTCTTTCACGAGGATCCCAAGAAATTCATGCTCCACTACAATTTTCCGCCATACAGCGTTGGGGAAGCCGGTTTTCTTCGGGGACCGGGTCGTCGGGAGATTGGGCACGGAGTCCTTGCAGAGCGAGCTCTCAAGCAGATGATGCCTTCCTTCGATGAGTTCAGTTATGTTGTTCGATTGATTTCCGACATCCTGGAATCCAACGGGTCATCCTCGATGGCCAGTGTATGTGCCGGATCCATGGCTCTGATGGATGCCGGTGTGCCTCTGAAGAAACCGGTTGCCGGTATCGCCATGGGAATCATTATTGGTGAACGGGAATCGGTCGTCCTTTCAGACATTCGTGGAGAGGAGGATTTCATGGGCGACATGGACTTCAAAACGGCCGGTACCAAAGATGGTATCACGGCAACACAGATGGACATGAAAGTTCAGGGAATCAGTTTTGAAATTCTTGAGCAGGCATTGATGCAGGCTCACGAAGGTCGAATGCATATCCTTGGAGAGATGTCCAACGTGATTGACGCGCCACGTGAAGCTCTTTCACAATTTGCTCCACAGTTCCTGAAAATGACCATTGACGGGGACATGATTGGCGCCGTCATTGGCCCTGGAGGAAAAGTGATTCAGACATTGCAGCGTGAAACCGGAACCGAGATCATTGTCGAAGAGGATGACAAGGGCAACGGAGTGATTACCATCTCATCTTCAGATCTTTCGAGTGCCGAAGAGGCTCGGGAACGCATCAAAGCCATCACGGGTCAACTTGACGAAGGTGCTGTGTACAGTGGAACCGTCAAGGCGATTAAAGAGTATGGCGCATTTGTCGAAATCGTCCCTGGACGAGAAGGGTTGCTTCATATTTCCGAAGTGAACCACTCTCATGTCAGTGACATTAATGATGTTCTTTCGGTTGGAGACAAGATTGATGTCAAACTGCTGAAAGTCGAACACGGCAACAAATTGAGATTGAGTCGAAAAGCACTACTTCCCAAAGAGGAGTGAATGGATTCAACGTCCATTAAAAGGCGCCTTCCGTAGTGGACGGCGCCTTTTTTTTGGTATCCAATTCTGAAAATCTGGATTTAAACTGGCTTGGAGTGGTCTCTGAATGAAGAAATGGGAAGATGTAGAGTTTGTCGAAAAAAGTACCCTCAATAGTGGGATGCGCGTGGTGACTGAAAAAGTCGACCAAGTCAAGAGTGTCGCCGTTGGTGTTTGGGTGCATACGGGTAGCCGGGATGAACCGGACAAGAAAGCAGGGATTACTCACTTTCTCGAGCATATGCTGTTTAAAGGGACCGAGTCCCGTACTGCATACGATATTGCCCTGAGCATGGAATCGGTTGGGGGGTATATGAATGCATTCACTTCGAATGAATATACATGCTACTATACGCGTTCACTCGACAGTGAATTAAAACGGTCGCTGGAAGTTCTATCCGATATGGTTGGCCACTCGACCTTCCCGGAGGAGGAGATGGACAAGGAGAAGAAGGTGGTTCTCGAAGAGATGAAGATGTACCGGGATAGTCCCGAAGACACTCTTTTCGAATCATTTACAGGGAAGTTGTTCAAAGATCACCCGTTGGGACGACCTATCCTGGGATTTGAAGATACGGTATCCGGTTTTACCCGGAAGGATCTATTCTCGTATGTAGAGGAACGCTATCAACCCTGGAACCTGCTCCTTTCAGTTGCAGGATCGGTAGATCACGAAGAAGTTTGTCGGTGGGCAGAGAAGCTGTTTGTAGCCGAGCCCACAGATCGAAAAGAACGGGACTATGATCCGATACCGGCTCATGAACCGTTTCGAGAGGAGATTACAAAGCCGATTGAACAGACTCATATGATGATGGGGCGTCGGGGGCTTCATTTTGATGATGAAGATCGGTATCTGTTGCTCTTGGCCAATACGATTCTTGGGGGTGGCATGAGTTCTCGATTGCATCAAAACATTCGTGAGAAGTATGGCTACTGCTATTCCATCGGCACATTCAACCAGTCGTATACGGATTCCGGACTATTCGGGGTGTATATCGGAACGGACCGGGAATATGTTGATCATGTCCGCAATTTGATCCAAAAAGAGTTCAATGATTTGAGAACGATTCCGGTACCGGAGCGGGAGCTGGAAGAAGCCCGATCACAATTGAAGGGTAAACTTCTTCTTTCGCAAGAGAGTATGAGCAACCGGATGACCCGTCTTGCAAAAAGCGAACTCTATTACGATCGTTTTGTAACATTGGACGAACTGGTGGAGGAGATCGATCGTGTGACATCTCAAGAGTTGTTACAGTTCTCCGAATCGTTTTTCGACACGAATGCATATTCGGAAACGGTCCTCTATCCGTCGTCTCCCGAAGGGATCAAAAACAGTGAGTAGAGATTGGATGTATGAGTGATTCAGACGTTCCTGCGGTACGTATTGTGGATCTCAAGGAATACCTGGGTAGACAGGTAACCCTTCAAGGGTGGGTTTACAATCGACGAAGCAGCAAAAAGCACCAATTTGTCGAATTTCGTGACGGTTCGGGTCAGGTACAGTGTATTGTCTCAAAAGAGGACGTTCCACCTGAAGTGTGGGACGCTTCATCTCTGCTGAAACAGGAAAGTTCCTTACGCGTAACCGGTCAAACCGTGGCAGATGATCGAAGTCCGGGCGGGGTGGAACTCCACGTGACCGGGATGCAAATTCTGCATATTGCAGACGATTACCCGATCTCGCACAAGGAACACGGGATTGAATTTTTAATGGAGAATCGACACCTCTGGCTTCGAAGTCAGAGGCAGTGGGCAATCATGCGAATCCGGAATCGGATACTCTTCTCCATCCATGAGTTTTTCCAGCACCATGGATTTCTTCAAATGGATGCGCCCATTTTTACACCGAATGCAGCAGAAGGGACGACGACGCTATTTGAAACAGACTACTTTGACGAGTCTGCCTATTTAACACAATCCGGGCAACTCTATGGTGAGGCGATGGCGATGGCTCACGGAAGGATCTATACATTCGGTCCAACCTTCAGGGCAGAAAAGAGTCAAACGCGAAGGCATCTGACTGAATTCTGGATGGTTGAGCCGGAAATGGCTTTTGTTGATCTCGAAGAGAATATGGTGTGGGCTCAACGTTTACTGCAGTGGGTGGTTCGATCCGTACTGGACCACCATCGCAAGGAGTTGGAGATCATCCAACGAGACATCTCGAAACTCGAGAACATTCCGGATCAGTCGTTCAAACGACTTCATTATGATTCGGCTGTAGACCTCCTGAAGGGACCGCAGACGGACGAGCTGCTGGACAGGATGACAACGCAACGTGAGCGTGAGCAGCTTGATCTGCATGAAGAAGAGAACGCATTGAAGGAGGAGATTGGATCTGCAAAAAAATGGAAACGAACGTCCATTGAACAGAGGATCAGGGAGATCAACGAACGATTGGACCAGATCGAAGAGGATTTCCGGAATATTCCGGTCTGGCGGGAATCTGCGCATACATTTGAATGGGGAGAGGATTTTGGAGGAAGTGATGAAACGTTGTTGACGATGCAGTTTGATACACCGCTGATTGTTCATCATTATCCAGCTGCCGTGAAGGCATTCTATATGAAACGGGATCCGGAACGGGAAGAACTGGCGTTGGCAATGGATCTCTTGGCTCCGGAAGGGTATGGAGAGATCGTTGGCGGAAGTGAGAGAGAGGAGAATTTGAAGCGATTGCAAGAACGAATTCGGGAACACGGATTACCGGAGGATCGGTTTGAATGGTATCTTGATCTTCGTCGGTACGGGAGCGTTCCCCATTCTGGTTTTGGATTGGGAATCGAGAGAACCGTTGCCTGGATTTGCGGGCTTCCGCACGTGCGGGAAACCATCCCTTTTCCGCGAATGCCCGGTCGATTGACTCCCTGACACAATGTTTCCGATTCCAGCGTAGAATCCCGCACACAATGTGACACAACCGTGGCTTCAGCTTCAAAAAGTCTGGATTATTACCGCTCCATTTTAAAGGAGATTCAAGGAGGATCTCCATCTCCGGTGTATGTGTTGTACGGAGAGGAGAGCTTTTTTCTTGACCGGATTCAACGAGCTGTAACCGAGCTTGTTCCGGAATCGGTTCGTGATTTTAATTGTGACGTATTGTACGGGAAAGACGTTACACCAGCCCGACTCATGGATCTGGTTCGAAGCTATCCCATGATGTCGGATCGACGCGTCGTCATTGTTCGTGAGTTCCGTTCGATCTTCAAAGATGTCCCCATCGAAGAGGAAACCGATCTGCTTCCATACTTCAATCGTCCAAATCCCCAAACGATCCTCCTCCTGATCGACGAAAAGGGGATGGACAAACGGACAAAATTGGGCAAAGCACTCGCCGGTTCCAAAGGATCCAGTGTTCGATCGGCTCATTTTTCCCCGCTTGAGATGTATCAACTTCCGGATTGGGTCGAACGTTGGGTGAAAGATGGATACGGGAAGTCCATTGAACCGGATGCGACTCGATTGTTGATTGATTTGGTCGGTGCATCTCTTCAGCTACTGTCCACTGAATTGGATAAAGTGTGCAGTTTAATAGACAGTCGGGAGCGGATTCTTCGGACGGATATTGAAGCCGTTGTCGGGTCATATCGCCAATTAACGGTCGTTGAGCTTAAAGATGCTCTATTGGCTCGGGATCTTGATCGATCCATGCATGTTGTGGAACGGATGTTGCAACAATCTCCTGTAGAAACGGGTGAGATGCTTCGTACCCTGGGGTTCTTTTACAGTGTGTTTGGCAATATCTGGCAAATTGTTCGACTTCGGGAGAAGGGGTTGGCCCCGGACCGAATTCAACAAGAGATGGGCATCGGAAGCGACTGGTTCATGAAAAGACTCATGAGTGACGCTTCCGCATTTTCATTTTCAGAGATGCCGGGAATTTTTGAAACGCTCCTCGATACCGATCGGGCGATCAAAGGATTCAGCACACTTCCCCTTGATACGATACTCATCCTGATGGTTCGGCGACTTGCAGCTTGATTGCTGTATGGTTGCCATCAACAACCAAAAGGAGGTATCCCATGAATGCGATTCGATCCAATCATCGAGAAAAAGTTCGAGACGAATCATTGATGAAGCGCTTCCAGGAAGGTGACGAACAGGCGTTCAGCGAGCTTGTGAATCGCTACCAGGATCGTCTTCACAATTTTCTTTTTCGCTATACACGAAATCGCCAGGATTGTGAAGACCTTGCTCAGGAGACCTTCATCCGCGTCTATCGCAAACGGGATTCATACAAACCAATCGCCCGTTTTTCTACATGGATGTATACCATTGCACTGAACCTTGCTCGGAGCGAGTTTCGAAAACAGAAGAAAATGCAATTGGTCTCTATCCATGAAGATCCTGCAGATTCAGACTCTCGAGAGATGGTATTCGAATCCGTAGAGGTTCAGCCGGATCGCGCACTTGAGAATAAAATGGATATGGAACGACTGGAGGATGCACTCGATCAGTTGACAGAAGAGTATCGGGACGCTGTGGTGTTGCGGGATATTCAGCAGCTTAGCTACGAAGAGATCGCCGAAATCACCGAGACGCCGATGGGTACTGTGAAATCCCGAATCAATCGGGGACGTATCCAGATTCAGGAGTTGATGGTAAAATAACAGAGTCGGGAACCTTCTTGGTCAAAACAGCGTATGATTGGGTGAAGCAGGACAGTTGATGTCCTGAACCCCATGAATACGAAAGGTATTGGCTATGGAGGCACACTCTCATTTATCGGAAAAGCAGGTTGAACTCCTGATGGAGTTTGCAGATGAATCCTTTGATTTGAAGCGAGCCGTGGAATTCGAGCTGGCCTCCCGGGAGTATCCAGAGTTGATTGAATGGGCCATGATCAATCGTGAAATTCGCCAGAAACTTGGTCGACTACCCAAAATAAGTGCCGGAACAGGATTTTTGGAGCGACTGCAGTCTTCAATTCGGGAGCAGTTTCCCACGGCATGACCCCTATTCAGGGGGTTGAACCCATCTATTATCGTTCAGAACTTTTTTTGCTTACCTCTTCTATTCGTTCTGAATTTCTGTGTAATTTATTTTGTTTGTCAGTCCGGATACCATGTGTGCAGGGTTGATGTCCGGATGTGATCCATCCGTATACCAGGAGAGCAGAAATAGGAGGCGAATAGATGTTGGAACAACAAAGCAGAATGGAAGCGCTGGGTCGTCAAATTCTGGTAGAGTTTTACGATTGTGATCAAGGACGGTTGAATGACGTTTCATTCATTGAACAGACGCTTCTTCATGCAACACGGGAATCGGGTGCAACCATCATTTCCCACAATTTCCACAAGTTCAGTCCGTACGGAGTGAGTGGTGTGGTAGTCATTGCAGAATCTCACGTAGCCATCCACACTTGGCCGGAGTACAGGTATTCAGCTGTCGATATCTTCACATGTGGTGAAACCATTGATCCATGGAGTATTCAGGAGATATTGAAAGCAGAATTTTTGTCCGGTAATGTTTCAAGTATGGAGATGAAGAGAGGGCTTTTTCGGGTTGCCGAAGGAGAAAAACTTCTTTTCAAGACCAATCTTCCTTCCCTGGCCGAGCGGGTGTGAGAGTTCATCTTTACATGTTCATGGATGGTATCGGATCAGATTCTCTCACCCATTCACCATTTACAAAAGATATAAACCCATGATGTCACCGACTCCAAACCGATTTGCGCTTGTTCGTGGCTCCTCGGAAGGCAGAACCCGATTGAATGCATTTGATCACGCACTGCTCAATGCAGGTGTTGGAGATACCAACTTGATGCGTGTGAGCAGCATACTTCCGCCTTCTTCGAAACGCTGTGACGTACGTGAATTTGATCTCCCGAAAGGCGGGCTCATTCCGTTGGCGTATGCGACAATCGACGGAACAACACCTGGTCGGTTGATATCAGCTGCGGTTGCCGTGGGAATACCGGAGGATCCCGCCGAACCGGGTGTGATCATGGAGTTCGAAGATCATGCAGGAGTTGAGACGGTCGAAGGGATCGTTAATCAGATGGTGGTCGATGCCTTTGATTATCGGGAGCGGACGTTGAAAGAGATCCTGTCTGTCGGCATCGAACACAAGGTAGAAGTTTGCGGTGCCGTGTTTGCTGCAGTCGTTCTCTGGTATGATTCTCAAATGAACCGGGAGTAACCAGCGATGTCGTCTGTTTTTAATGAATATTATCAGGGCAAGACCGGCCTGACCGTTGGAGTTCGCAATGTACTTTTTTCCAAGGAGTCCGTGTATCAACGCGTGGAAATATTGGAAACGGACAGCTGGGGGAATTTGATGGTCATCGACGGAATGGTGATGTTGTCGGAGCGGGATGAATTTGTCTACCACGAGATGTTGGTACATCCTGGAGTCGCGACATCCCCGGGTGTGAAACGGGCATTGATTATTGGAGGAGGAGATGGAGGGTCTGCCCGTGAACTCCTCAAACACCATTCCGTGGAACACGTCGATCTGGTCGAAATTGATCCGACGGTTGTAGAAGCCTCCAAGACATTCATGCCGTCAGTCGGTGCTTGGGAAGATCCCAGACTCACACTCCATATCGAGGATGGAATCGACTTTGTGCGTCGTGTCCAAACGCCGTATGATTTGATCATTATAGACGGATCGGATCCTGTAGGCCCGGCAGAGGGCCTCTTTCAACGAACATTTTACGAAGTATGCCATGCAGCATTGAGTACGTACGGGGTGCTCACGGTTCAAACCGAAACACCCTGGATAGAGTCCTACCATTCAAGTATGCGTACGGTCTATCATGCACTGAATGATCTCTTTCTTCACTCGGGTATGTACTTGTGTTCCATCCCTCTCTATCCTACCGGCCTCTGGTCCATGATTTGTGCCAGCCGGTCCGATCATCCGCTGTCGACGGCTGCACTCCAACGTTCCTCCAATCTGGATTCCGTGGATTTGAGTCTTCGATACTACAATCGCCAGATTCACGAAGCATCTTTTGCACTGCCGGAGTTTGTTCGAAAGATGCTGGAATCTCCAGGGGAGGATCCATGAAAGAGTTGCGGAAGATCGGGCGGAAGGAGCGGGTTCGATTCCCGCACTGGGAGACGTCTGGTATGGAGGCAAAAATTGATACAGGAGCCTACACGTCGAGTCTCCACTGCAAGCAGATGAAATTGAATCGTGAGGCAATGCGTGTTCAATTTGTTATCCCGGACCCGATTACCGGTCGAATTCGTGATGGCGTGCATGTAGATACCGTTATTCGCGACATTCGTTCTGTTCGAAGTTCCAATGGACTGACAGAGGAGAGAGTCGTTGTCAAAACCGATATCGAGTTGGGGGATCGAGTATACCCGATCGAATTAACATTGACAGATCGATCAGCGATGAGGTATCCCATTCTGTTGGGCCGTACCTTCCTGACCGGGCGTTTTCTTGTCGATGTATCCAAACGGGATATTCTGAATAAACGTTAACTGTAGGAACCGTTTGCATGTCTTCACAACCACTTACCATTGCTGTTCTTTCGCGGAATCGCACACTCTATTCGACTCGTCGATTGTTGGAAGCGATTGAAGAAAAGGGACACAAAGCCATCGTTCTGGATCATTTGAAATGCGACATCGTGATCGAAAAGGATGATCCATCCATCTATTATCTTGGCGAAAAGGTGACAGGTGTAGATGGAGTGATTCCGAGAATCGGTGCAACGGTCACTTTTTATGGAGCGGCAGTTGTTCGACAGTTTGAACTCATGAAAGTTCCATCCGTGATTGGCTCCCAGGCCCTGGTTCGATCCAGGGACAAACTTCGAAGCCTTCAGATCTTGGCACGAGCCGGTGTGGGTCTGCCCAAGACGGTATTTACAAACTATTCACGGGAAGTTGACAAACTGATAGAAAGCGTTGGTGGAGCTCCCTTGATCGTCAAACTTCTGGAAGGAACACAAGGTGTGGGAGTGGTGCTTGCTCCGACTCGGAAAGCAGCCGAATCCATGATTCAGGCATTCCACAGCATGAAAACCCGGGTCATTGTCCAAGAGTTTATTGATGAGGCGAAAGGAGGGGATATCCGGGCATTTGTGGTGGAAGGAAAAGTTGTCGGTGCCATGAAACGCCAGGCAGAAGAGGGCGAGTTTCGGTCGAATCTTCACCAAGGGGGAAAAGGGACACTGTTCAAAATGAACCGAAAGGAGAGAGAGACAGCCCTGACGGCGGCTCGTGTCATGGGACTTTCGGTGGCCGGTGTCGACATGCTGCCCTCTGAACGGGGACCGCTGGTATTGGAAGTCAATTCATCACCCGGATTGGAGGGGATTGAGATGGCCACTCAAAAAGATATTGCTGCCAAAGTGGTGGATTACATGATTCAGAAGATCAGACATGCTCGACATCCATCCAAAGGGAGAGTGACACGGGATGTCTAAGCAGGAGGAATTGCAGATACAAGGTGTACCCATTGAGCCGGGAAGGCGAACCGACATCGCCTTGAATATCTCTCGACTTCCAACGTATACACCCATCGATCTCCCGGTCCGCATTTTCCGGGCAGAGGAGAGGGGTCCGGTGCTACTGTTGACGGGTGGATTGCATGGGGATGAAATCAATGGGGTTGAAATCGTTCGACGCATGATCTATCGAAATCTGATCATGCCGGATCGGGGAACCGTCATTGCCATTCCATTGGTTAATATCTACGGTTTTATTCAAAGTGCGCGCGGGGTACCGGACGGCAAAGACATCAATCGGAGTTTTCCGGGTTCTCGCTCCGGATCGTTGGCCAAACTGGTCGCGTATACATTGATTCGAGAGATTATCCCGCTGATTGACGTCGGTGTGGACTTTCATACGGGTGGAGCAAGTCGTGCCAATGAGCCACAACTTCGTTGCTCGTTTGATCTCAAGGAGAATTTGGACCTTGCGACTGCTTTTTCACCGCCCGTTGTTCTACACTCCAGACCGATCGACAAATCGTTTCGGAAATCTGCAGCCAGACACGGGAAGCCGGTATTGGTTTACGAGAGTGGAGAAGCTCATCGATTTGATGACAGAGGCATCGATGAAGGGGTTCAGGGAACCCTTCGGTTGATGTCGTACCTTGGAATGCGATCACCGACCGATGGGAAAAAATCCAGACCGGTGTTTTACCGAAAATCAACGTGGGTGCGTGCACGAAATGCCGGTCTGTTCAGGCCGGAAGTCGAATTGGGGCAAACCGTCCGCTCCAGGCAGAAATTGGGACGTATTACCGATCCATTCGGAGACGAAATGGTTCGGGTAGAGACACGTCGAGAGGGGCGCGTTATTGGAATTAATTACAGTCCGGTGGTTCACAAGGGAGACGCCCTGTTGCACCTGGCATATGAAGAGATGAAGGAGTTGTCGTGAGTGATTTGATATTCTACGTTTTGCCGTCAATAAAACTGAAAGAACGCCAGAAAGACGGAGCTCTATTGGCAGAATCCGGAGAACGAGAAGAGGCATTGACGGCGTTGTATGCCGATCAGGTGGAGCTGTTCTGCAATCGAATGTATTCAGGGCAGAACGGAATTCTGTTGCTGGTCATTCAGACCACTCGTTTGTCGGCTCCTGTTCGCAATCAAGTGATTGCAGGTGAACCACACCCTGTCATTGGCGGCCCGTTGAATATGGATGCCATTATGGACAAAATTGAATTGGAGCCGAATGAATCGGGAGAGTTTGAAGTCGAAATATCCGTCTGATTCCATTCAAGGATTCAGACCATTCTTCAAACGTTCGATGGAGTTCGTCAACTCCTGAAAAGAGATGGGCTTGGTCAGAAAGTCATGGAATCCCAAATCGGATGCACGTTGACGGTTGTGTGGATCCGAGTTCCCGGTTGTATAAATGACGGGAATCGTTTTTGATTCACGGATGTGTTCATACGCTTCGATTCCGTCCATCTCCCCGAGGAGCATGATGTCCATCAGGATCAAGTCACACGGCTTTGTCGAGGCGATTGAAACGGCCTCTTCACCTCGTGTGACCATACCCATCACTTGGTACCCAAGTCGCTCTACCATACGTTGAAGCATGAAGGTGAGTACTTGGTTGTCTTCAACAATCAGAATATTCATAACGTACCACCCTTACCGCCTTGATGAATCAGCGATATGAGTATATGGAAGATTTCTCTTGGATGCATCAAAAGCTTGGCGTGCATTGATCATCATTCATTCCCGTACACTTGCTGTCCCGCCATAAATAAGCAAAAAAGCTGTATCTTCCCGCCATCATTTTTTGAACGAAGAACCTGTTTTTATGTCCAATTCGTACGATCCGTCTACCATTGAATCTCGCTGGCAAGCGTACTGGTCCGAGAAGAATGTATTCAAAACGGATACCAAGCAGGAGGGACCAAAATACTATGTCTTGGACATGTTCCCGTATCCAAGTGGTTCCGGCCTCCACGTAGGACATCCAGAGGGGTATACGGCAACCGATATTTTGGCTCGTTACAAACGAATGAAGGGGTTTCGGGTATTGCACCCCATCGGGTGGGATGCCTTCGGACTTCCGGCAGAACAGTATGCCATCAAAACTGGAACTCATCCAGAGAAAACAACTCGAAAAAATATAGATCGTTTTCGCAAGCAGTTGAAAATGATTGGCTTCTCATACGATTGGGATCGCGAAGTCAATACGACGGATCCGGACTATTACAAGTGGACCCAATGGATTTTCCTGAAACTCTATGAACGGGGATTGGCGTATCAGGACGAAGTTCCCGTCAATTGGTGCCCGGATCTGGGAACCGTATTGGCCAATGAAGAGGTCATCGACGGAAAGAGTGAAGTGGGAGGCTTTCCGGTTGTACGAAAACCGATGAAACAGTGGATGCTGCGTATTACCGAGTATGCAGAGCAACTGCTTGAAGGATTGGATGAATTGGATTGGCCGGAATCGACCAAAGAAATGCAGCGAAACTGGATCGGGAAATCGATCGGTGCAGAGATTGATTTTGAGGTAGAGGATCGGGAGGAATCTATTCGGGTCTTTACAACACGTCCGGATACAATTTTTGGCGTAACCTACATGGTTCTCTCTCCTGAACACCATCTTGTACAAACCATTACAACGGATGAGTGTCGTGAAGACGTCGAACGCTATGTCGATGCAGCATCCCGAAAGTCGGACCTGGAAAGGCAGGAGCAATCCAGAGAGAAGAGTGGCGTATTTACCGGTGCATACGCAACACATCCCGTAACAGGAACTCGTGTACCGATCTGGATCGCAGACTATGTACTGGCACACTACGGAACGGGGGCCATTATGGCGGTTCCCGGTCAGGATGAGCGTGATTGGGAGTTTGCAGACGTGTATGATCTTCCCATTATTCGAACCGTAAAGCCTCCGGAAGAGTTTGAAGGGAAAGCGTATACAGGGGATGGGCCCATCATCAACAGTGATTTTCTGGATGGCCTGTCCATGGATGAAGGAAAGGGAGCGATCCTTGATTGGATGGAAGAGAGAGAGGTCGGGAAGAGGAGCATAAACTATAAATTGCGGGATTGGCTCTTTTCAAGACAACGATACTGGGGCGAGCCATTTCCAATACTTCATGTAGATGGAGAGTCCACACCTCTTCCGGAAGACCAATTACCGGTCAAGCTACCCCCCATTGATGATTTCCAACCCACACGATCCGGTGAGCCTCCGCTGGCTCGTGCAGGCGATTGGGTGCAGACAACGGATCCGGGTACTGGAAAGAAGGCGGTTCGGGAAACCAATACCATGCCGCAGTGGGCAGGCTCCTGCTGGTACTACTTGCGCTATATCAGTCCGCAATTTGACGAGGGCCCGGTCGATCCGTTGCAGGAGAAGTACTGGATGCCGGTGGATCTCTACGTCGGGGGTGCCGAACACTCTGTTCTTCATCTTCTTTATGCCAGATTCTGGCACAAAGTGCTCTACGATTGTGGAGTTGTCTCTACTCCCGAACCCTTCAAGAAGTTGGTCCACCAAGGCATGATCCTTGGAGAGGTCGAGTACACGGCGTGGAAAGAAAACGGAGAGTACATATCCTCAAAACAGGCACGTAGAGAAGGCATGGAGCGGGTTTCACTGTCGGAATCAGACGTAGAAAAACGAGGAGATACCTTTGTCGTCAAAGGGACCGATATCGAAGTGGACGCCCGGGCCCACAAGATGTCCAAGTCTCGTGGGAATGTCATCAATCCCGATGATGTCATCCACGCGTACGGGGCTGACTCTCTTCGACTCTACGAGATGTTCATGGGACCTTTGGAGCAGGTGAAACCCTGGAGTACCAAAGGAGTGGAGGGCGTGTATCGATTTTTGAATCGTGTGTGGAGGCTCTATGTCGATGAGGAGAGCGGGGATCTGGTTGAACGCCTGACGGACCAGGAGCCGGAACGACACCAGTTGAAAATTCTCCATGAATGTATCTCCAAAGTGACGGAAGATATTGAAGAGATGCGGTTCAATACGGCGATTTCAGCGTTGATGATTTTTGTCAATGAGGCGAACCAGTGGAACGTATTTCCAAAACAAGTAGCTGAACCCTATCTGCTTCTTCTGGCTCCGTTTGCACCCCATATTGCAGAAGAGCTCTGGAATCGATTGGGCCACAAGGAGAGTTTGGCGACCACAGAGTGGCCGGATTGGAATAAAGAGTTTTTGAAAAGTGAATCCATTCTCTATCCGGTACAGATCAACGGAAAAATGCGTGGCGACATCGAAGTTCCTGCAGAAAAGGCACAGGACAAGGAATTTGTGCTGGAAAAAGCCAAAGAGCATGAAAATGTGGCTCGATATCTGAACGAAGGGGAATTGGTCAAAGAGATCTTTGTTCCCAACCGGATTGTGAATCTGGTGATCAAACCCGGATAAGTCGCATCTCCAGCGGCCTCCCCGCAGAAAAAGTGCTTCAACCAAAAAAAAGGGATCTGACAACCATCAGATCCCTTTTTCATTTCAACGATTCGAATTCGGAAGAGACGCGTCTATCGCTTTTCCACCGGTGTCCAGTCGAGGTTTTTCTCTGCAATGTAGAGAGCTCTCGGTCGAACAAGCCGATTGTTTTCCGCTTGTTCAAGATAGTGGGCGGTCCAACCGGATACACGACTCATGCTGAATATACAGGTGTAGAGATCTGGTGAAATTCCGATCGAATAATAGACGGTTGCAGAGAAGAAGTCGACGTTGGGATCGATACTTTTCTCCTCTTTCATCGTTTTCAGAATGGCTTCCGACCAATTGTAGAGTTCGATGTGTCCAGTCTCTTCAGAAAGGGATTCGGACATTTTTCGAAGGTGGAATGCGCGAGGATCAAACGTTTTGTAGACCCGGTGACCGAATCCCATGATCTTCTCTTTCTTTGCCAACTTCTCTTTCGTAAAAGCGACCGGATCTGCATCGTCCCCTTGAGCCGTCAACTCGAGGAGCATATTCATTACCGCGGTATTTGCGCCCCCGTGAAGAGGTCCTTTCAGAGAGCCGATGGCACCGGTCACCGCAGAATAGATATCGGATTGTGTCGAACAGATGGAGCGACAAGTGAATGTGGAAGCATTCATCCCGTGTTCCGCATGCAGAATCAAACAGAGATTCATGGTTTTCTCTGCTTGCTCGCCAGGCTCTTCGCCATTCAGCATGTAGAGGAAGTTGTAGGCCGTGGATCCGTGGTCCAGGGGGTCGACAATCGATTTGCCATTTCGAACCCGATCGAAACCGGCAATGATGGTCGGCATTTTGGCCGTCATGGCAATGGCCTGATTCCGGTTGTCTGTTTCCGCGTCTCCGGTCGGTGTTGGAGCAAAGTCTGCCAACATGGATGTTGCAGATCGTAGTACGGACATCGGTTCCGCTTCGGGATTCGTCGAATGGATGTACTGTTTGACGGCATCGGGAATGGATCGCTCCGCAATCAACTTCTTTTTGACCTCTTCGATTTCAGACGATTTGGGCAATCGGTCATTCCACAGAAGAAAGCAGACCTCTTCGAACGAGGCGTTCTTTGCCAGCGTATCAATGTTGTAACCAGAGTAGATTAATTCGCCTTTCTGGCCGTCGATAAAGCTTTTGGTCGTTGAGAAAGCAACAATGCCTTCCAGGCCTCGGTTGATGTAAGGATATTCATTGGTATCGATACCGGACAATTCGTGCCTGCTCATTCTGGAACGTATTTGGTTAATAAAATCGGTGAATCGGTGAATGGATCTCGATCCAAAGGATCGGTCACATCGAATGACATTGGATTTTGACGGGATTCGTCCGAGTACGATCCCGTCGGGACTCGATGCATTGGGGCCGGAAGACCGGTCAAGAGGCGGCCCGAATCGGGCGCCATATGGAGCCATTCCGTCAAAACCTGAAGCCGACAATGTACGAAAAGGAAGTGGATTTTTGAAGTGAAAAAGGTTGTGAAACCGCTTTTACAATCCGTTCTTCTTGGCTTCGTCCCAGAGCCGATCCATCTCGTCCAATGTGGCGCGCTGAACCTCGCTCTCCCGGCTCTTGAGCCGGGTTTCTATATAGCGGAAACGATTGAAAAATTTTCGATTGGCTTTACGCATCGCTTCCTCCGGCGAGAGGCCTTTTTTACGGGCTACATTGACGATGGAAAAGAGCAAATCACCCAGCTCTTCCGTTTGGCGATCGGTAGATTCTCTCTTTAGTGAGTCACACCACTCATCAAACTCTTCCCGGGCCGAACCGATGGCGCCTGCTGTCTCCGGCCAGTCAAATCCGATATTGGACGCTTTCTCCTGCATGCGATAGGCACGGATGAGAGAAGGTAGAATTTCGGGAACTCCGTCGAGTACGGATTCACGCCCTTCCGTCATCTTGATCCTTTCCCAGTTTCGGGCGACGTCCGATTCATTGTCCAATTGGATCGTCGAAAAAACATGAGGGTGACGTCGTATTAATTTTTCCATCGCGGATTCGATCACATCCTGTATGGTAAACGAACCCGATTCGGATGCAAGAAGACTTTGAAACAGAACATGGAGAAGCAAATCTCCCAATTCACGTTGAAGCTCACCCATGGAATGCTTGTCAATGGCATCGACAACTTCATAGGCCTCTTCCAGCAGATTCTCCTTGATCGAGTCGTGAGTTTGTTGTCGATCCCACGGGCATTCCATGCGGAGAATTTCGACCAGACGCTGGAACGCATCGAAATTGCGCTCGGGTTTCATCTGTTCAAGTTCCCCGGGGGTGACCGGGCGTATCGAAACGTTGGATGAACGGTTGGCCATGATGGATGGTGGTTGGGATCAATTCACGTTTTTTGTCGCGGAGGCTCCGCTGCGGGAAACAGGATATTGTTCAGAATCAGTCGATATCCCGGGCTGTTTGGGTGAAGGCTCAAATCCGTTGGGGGATCGTTTACACGGTGCGTGTAATCTTCCGGATCGTGACCGGCGTAGAATGTAAATGTACCTTCCCCGAGTCGACCGTGGAGATACTTCACCTCTCTTCGTCCGCTTGCTTCACCCAGGATGGTAACAGAGGATTTTATCACATGACGACGGAATGCGGTGGTCTGCCCAAAAAATCCTCGGATCGAAGAGACATGGTTTTGGGTAAGCATGGCAGGTATCGGGTCCCACCGGGGGGCAAAGTCAAAGAGCGTGAAATAGTCCAGCTCTTCCGTTCGTTGATCGAGATCCGGATCGATATCGATGGTTCCATGCCGATATTCAAAAGGATCGGTGTCAATTTGGAAGTTTTCAAACGCAAATGTTTGAGAGAAATCGAGATTTTCCTGGATCTGATTGGCTGGAGGATCTCCGTCAAATGGTTCTGCAACGATGTCCAGGTCACCTGCCGCAAGTGCAATATCGAGAGTGTTTGGCCCTGAACACATCGCAAAAAGATACCCACCTTGAACGACATAGGAACGGATTGTGCGTGCAACATCACGTTTCAATGACGCGACTGACGCGTATCCCAGTTCTTGGGCCAGGTGATTCTGTTGCCGAACCGATTCGACATACCAGGGACGTTGGCTGTAAAGAGACCAAAATTTTCCATGTTGGCCGGTGAAGTCTTCATGGTGAAGGTGTACCCAGTCATAGGAATTCAGGGAACCGTCCAGCACCTCCTGATCGTAGATCTGGTCATAGGGGACATCGGCATAGTCAAGAGCAAGTCGAACGGCATCATTCCAGGGCATCGCCCCAGGTGGTGCATAGACGGCAATCCGAGGGGCTTCATTCAATGGAATTCTGGACGCTCGGTGATCGGGTTGGTCCAATCGGGTACGCAGCCGGAGGAGCTCACTCTCCGGAATCTGTTCGATGTCTATCTGCAGTCGTCGGGCTTCTTCGATTAACCCGGGGGTGTTTGGCAGCAGAAAACTTCCACCACGGTAGTGCAGGAGCCACTCTGCCGTCCCTCCGTCGGCAAGGTGGCGAAAGGTGACGCCATACGCACGAAGGTGATTCCCCTGGGATGAATCCATGGGGATGAGCACCCCGCCATTCTGGGCATCCACATTCAGGGATGGGGCCCATGCAAGAAGAACCGTGAGCAGGAGGATTCTCATGAAGGACTCGTTCATTGGTTGGAAGCCATTTCATGCACGGGGTGAGATGGATAGGTATCCAGGAAACCCTGGAGTTCATTCCGAAAATCGCTCATGAAGGAACCGGATTCAGGCATGTCTGTCAATGCCCAAGCCATCTGTTGAAGAAGTGTCCAATGCAGATAAGGGACGAGGGGATCGGTGGAATTCATCGTTTCCATTATCTCTTGCACCATATCGGAAAACCAGGTACCGAACTGATGCCCCGCACGCTGATGGAGGCGGTAGAGAAGTGTACCGGCCGTTCGCGGTTCCAGTTCGGGCAAAAGAGAGTGCAGTTGTTCGGCCAATGAATCCGGAGAGGTGGAAGGAAAAAGTATGAACGCAGAGTACCAAGAGGGATCATGATCCGACAGTTGGCGCCACAGGAATAGATCCATTGTCAAATCATTGACATATTCTGCGTCCGGCATTTGGCGCATTGCATTCAGCTGCAGGTTCGCCATGTCCGATTCTCCGTCTGCCAACTCAAGATGAGCCAACCGCCACTCTGCACGACCGTCAAGGGGTTCATCCCGAGTATCTGCAAGCAGAAGACCAACCAAATATCGGGCTTCTGACCACTCATGCTGATTCACGGCTTGATGGTACAACCCGGTTGTCCACTCCGGTGTGTCACGAACGGGATCCGTCAGGGGAACCGAAGTTTCCAGGTCCTCCAGGATGTGGATCGCAGAGGGGAGGTACCCGACCAGTTTCAAGAGCGTACCCAAATACAGGTCAGGATGTTGACGACATGTACTTTCGCGAAGAAGGGACTGGACAAAAAGTCTGGATTGTAGAAACGAATCATTCGGAGAGGGAGGGAGTGGGGAGGCCGTCTTCAGCCGTTCGACCCCTTCCTGAAGGTGGCTTCGGGCACGCCCTTCCAATGCCCTGCATCGATAAACAGTCAAGGAGGAGCCCTCCATCTCTTTCCATGCGATGCGAGCTTGTTCATACGCTCCGGCCTGGTCCAATCGTTCGGCCAACTCCAGCCATCGATCCGGCCGGTTGTCTCCGAGTCCATTTTTCCGAAGCGTCTCTGTCAACCCATCGAACGATCCGGTTTGAAAAGCGATCCATGCTTCGATATCAAAGAGAGCGAGTCGTTGGTCAGAAGAGAATGGACCGATCTGTATTTCCTTCCAACGACGTTGTAGTCGGTTCAAGAGATCCGGATCCCTCAAGGATCCGATCCGTCGAATCAGGCGATCACTGGAAGCGGGGTTTTGCAGGATCTGTTGTTCGATCTGGAAGATCCATTGACCGACGGGATCTTCTTCCGGTACTTGAGCCATCAGGGATCGACTCAGGATCACAGTCAGGGTGATGATCATCAGGAGATGTTTCATGAAGACTCGAACTTCCGTTGGGATGCGTACGACGACCACAGGCTTCGTGCAAAATCCGGAACGTGTCGTTTCAGTTGTTGATAGAGTGCCTGTAGGGGAAGGCCCACAACGTTGTAATAGTCACCGTGGATTTCCTGGACAAAAAGGGCTCCTGCGTCGTCCTGAATCCCATAAGCTCCCGCTTTGTCCATTGGACTTCCCGTTGCAATATACGCATCAATATCCATGTCGCTGAGTGATGCAAACCGGACGTTTGTGGATGCACAAAATTGAACGGTATCCAGGATGGATCCCTCCGAGTCCGTGAGGAGAAGTGCAACTCCGGTACATACCTGATGTTCAGAATCGGACAGCATACGCAGCATTCGGGCGGCATCTTCGACGGTTTCCGGTTTGCCAAGGATCTGATTTCCGTATACGACGGTTGTGTCAGATCCCAGTATCAGTGCATTCGACCAATTCGAGACAATTTCTTCAGCCTTTTCTTTTGCAAGACGTTGGACGTTCTCTTCTGGCGATTGCTCGGGATTCCAGATTTCATCCAGATTGGACGACTGCTGTTCAAAGGGGAGTCCGAGTCGGGTTAATAGTTGCGCGCGACGAGGACTTTTGGATGCGAGGACAAGTTTCATGAATTTGACGGTCGGTTTCTGCAGGGAACTTTTTTTATCAGAGATGCCAGAATGGTAAATTAGCGCCTGAGCAGTGGATAGTAAACCCGTGTGAATGTAAAGATGGATCGAATATGAGTCGAAAATCCGAGCACCCGAAGAAGCGTTCCGAGACAGGTGTTCTATTCGGACGCATGAATTATCAATGGGCGACGGCAGGCTGTCTCCTCGTGTTTTCAGGATTCCTGGCCATGTATCTGGAGAATGAGGTGTACGGATGGATATCGCTCAATCTTTCACCTGTCTTGATCCTGGGTGGGTACGGAATGGTACTTTATGCCATCATCAAAAAATTTGATGACCGGCAGGATAAAAACGGGTCAATGTCAAAAACCAAGGATCCGACGCCCGATAACGGGTAGGGTGGGCGGTCATGGTGAGCCTCGTTTTCATGCTGCTTCTTGTCGTTGCTCTCTTGATCAACGGTTCGGTATGGTCGATTTCATGGGTCGCCATCTCTTGTCTGTTATCTTGGGTTGTGTCCACATGCGCGTTTCTTTTTCACATGTTGACGCTGGATGGTCGACGTGCAGCCACGGTTTTGGGAACCATCACACTGGGATTGGGAGGATGGGTTCCGGCCTTTCTATTGGTCTTCTTTTTTCTGAGTTCGGCTGTGATGGGGCGCGTTTTGACGGGCACTTCATCCGGTTCGGGTTCGTTGGACGAACGACGAAATGGCCATCAGGTCTGGGCGAACGGGATCTGGGTCGCATGTCTTTCCATCCTTTTTGATTATACAGGCAACCCGTTGTTTGCTCTGTTTCTGATCTGCGCGTTGGCCGTCGTTACAGCCGATACCTGGGCATCCCTGTTTGGTCAAGCACGATCCGGACCTGCCTGGCACCTTGTCCGGTTTCAGAGAGTGGATCCGGGTGAAGAAGGGGGCGTCTCCATGGCGGGATCGATTGCGGGTACGTTTGCAACTGTACTATTCGGCATTGCAGCCATGTGTTGGATTCCCTTGTCTACAGGACCGGTCTTTTGGTCTGTTGTGATCGGAGGGATGGCTGGATGTATCACGGATTCACTTTTGGGCGAGTGGCACGTTGCCCACAGGGACCATCGAAAACAAAACAACGAGCAGAGACGGAACGGCATGGCTGTCAATGACTGGATCAACGCCTCATCTACGGCCATCGGGATCGGTGTATCCATGGTTGTGTGGTTTGGGGGGTCGGTGTGAGCCAGAAAGGGAGCGTACTTCATTGGAAAATATTGATCGGACTGCTTTGTGGTGTGTTGTGGGGGTTGATCGCCCCGTCCGTCGGGTTGGATGCATGGACAACCCACTGGATTTCTCCGATTGGTGATCTGTTTGTTCGATTTTTGAAACTCATTGCCATTCCACTTGTCATGACTTCTCTGGTCCTTGGCATGACAAGTGTGGATGACCGGTCTCAACTGGCGGGCATGGGATTTCGAACGGCAGGCTTCTACCTGTTGACGACAGCACTTGCCATCCTTGTTGGGTTGGCGGTTGCGTCTTGGGTTCAACCAGGAACGGCTCTGCCGGCAGACCTTCGAGAGGAACTGTCTACCCGATACGAAATACAGACTGGGATGGACGGAGCCGTTGATTCGAATCTCGAGAACCGGTCGTGGATGCAATTCATTGCCGATCTGGTTCCAGAGAACATGATGTCGGCTTTGGGGGCGAACGATCAGATGCTGCAAGTCGTTCTTCTTGCACTGCTTTTCGGTTTGGGATTGTTGCAGCTTCCAACCGCTACGGTACGACCGGTGACAGACCTGTTTAAAGCTGTACAAGATGTGTTGACCCTCTTTGTGTCATGGATCATGCAGATCGCTCCCTATGGTGTGTTTGCGCTCATGGCTCACGTACTGGTCGAAATTTCCGGGGATGGCGAGGATCGGGTTTGGAGTGTGTTGGCAGGACTTTCCTGGTATGCCGGAACTGTCGTGGCTGCAATGGGTATCCATATTTTTGTCGTGTATTGGGGTCTGTACAGAGGGATTGTCCAGAAATCTTTCCGGGGGATGCTCCAAACCATTCGGCCAGCCATACTACTTGGTTTCAGTACCAGTTCCAGTGTCGCAACGTTACCCGTAACCCTGGACTGTGTGGAGAGAGGTCTTGGAATTGCCCCCCGGATCAGCCGTTTCGTCTTGCCGGTCGGAACAACGATCAATATGGACGGCACCAGCATATATCAAGCTGTTTCGGCACTTTTTATTGCTCAAGCCCTCGGAATGGATCTGACGTTGATGCAGCAGGGAACCATTCTTTTTACAGCGCTTCTGGCGTCGATCGGATCTGCGGGTGTCCCGGGTGCAGGAGTGGTCATGCTGGTTGTGGTTTTGGAATCCATACAGGTTCCGGTAGAAGGCATTGCATTGATACTCGGGTTGGAGCGTATCCTGGATATGGTACGAACCGCCTTGAATGTTACAGGGGATGCAGTCGTCGCGTCTTTGGTATCCGCGACGGAGAATGAACAAGCAGAGACGGTGATATCGGATGTTTGATCGATGGATAGATGGGGGAGGGGCTGGCCGGATCCGTCTCATACTTGTGGCGATCTGTATCTGTTTCGTTCTACCAACCGGCTTGATTGCTGAAACCTGTGTTGAAAAACAGAATCCGGCCACACTATTGGATACCGGACAGTCGTTCTTTTACAAGGGCGAGTGGCAGGAAGCACGTTTCTGCTTTCAGGAGATGCAGAGGCGACAACCGGAGGATCCTGCCGGGTATTTTCTGGAATCGATGATCCCTTTTTGGGAGTACTATTTTGTAAAGCAGGATTCGGAACTGGCCGACCAATTCTTTGACGTATCAGAAAAAGCCATCAAACGGGCAGAAATCCTGCTCGAGTCAGATCCCGATCAATCAGCGGTCATTGCCATGCTGAGTGGCTTGTACGGGTATCGGAGCATGGTTGCATCGGAAGAAGGAGCGGTTCGTGAAGCGTTTCGGTCTGGCAGAAGAGGGTACGAGTATACGCAACAGTTGATGAGTCTGGAGATCAACAGTCCGGAAATTCACATCGGCCGCGGGATGTATCACTATATGGCGGGGAGTGTTCCAGGTTCTCTTCGCTGGTTGGCCCGTCTTTTCGGCCTTCGAGGTGAGAAACAGACGGGTGTGGATTATTTGGAAGAGGCCGCCCGCAGTGATTCCTACACGAGGCTGGATGCCCGGTTGATACTGAGTGTGATATACAAACGTGAAGGATTGGAGGAGAGTGCGTTGCATCATTTGAATGCACTTCTTTCGAACTATGAAGAGAATCGCATTTTCCTCTTGCTGAAAGCGGATCTTTTGCAGGAGTTGGGAAGAACCGAAGAAGCAGGCAAGCTGTATCATCAATTGATGGAACGGTCCGATGAACACTGGTCCCGTTTGACGGCAGAGGTCCGGGAACGGAACCGAAAGCTGTCAGAGCGTCCGTCGTAAGTACGAGCTGTTTATATTGAATTGTCGTGGTAAACGATCGAGTAATTTCCGTAATTGGTAGACGGGGTGGTCCGTACCCGATCAACAGAATCAACCGCATGGGAAGAACGCTACAACTCCTTCTCTTACGAACAACCATCGCCTGCGTCTCTCTTTTCGTAGTGGGAGAGGTCTGTGCAGTGCAGTTGACGACGACGTTTGAGGATACCCTCCAATTTACGGATGAAGATCGGCTGATTCAGATTCGGGTTGAACCCGACAGGGATTCGGGTCAAACTGCAACCCAGTTCGTTCAATGGAGGGATTGGCAGTGGGTCCAACCGTTGGGTTCTGCCCGGGAAACCGTGGGTGCAGAATCCATGCGCCCCCGTCTGCTTTTCAGTGAACACGATTCTCTCTATTCGATTCCCTACCTCCCTCCAAACCAATCGGTTCAGTGGAGCCTGGAGTCACAGGACACGGACTGGATTGTCACCGGAAATCCGTACACCCGCCCTGTACAAATGGATCAGTACAAAGGAGTCGGAGGGGACATTCAATCATCTGCCGGGTATCTTTGGAACAGGAATCATCAGCAGTTTCGTGCCGTATCCGGCCAAACGTTGATTGATCCGGGAGACGTGATTGTTCTGAAGAATCTCGGTGCAGAGAGTATCGAGATCCCGATGCCGGTCGAAGGAGTGAGCCCGGCCGGTTCGACCCGTCTGGATTCTGAACGGTCGATCCGATTTACCCTCTTCAACCGGATTTCGTCCAAACATTCGGAAGTGAATCTGCATTTTGATCATGAAGCGAAAACCGGGTTGGATGCATTCGATCTTGCGTCGATTCACAGTGGGTTGGAGCGCCATGAATTTCCGGACTCTCCGCAACTCTTTTTTCAAGGGGTTCGGGCCGATACAACCTACTTTTTGAGTCGGGATGCCCGTCCATACAATCTGGATTCACCCATGGAACTCACGCTTGGATTTTTGTCTCGAAGAGATTCCGGCCCGCATCGACTCGAATGGGAGATTGCAGAGAGCCTTCCGGATGATTGGACGCTCGAATTGACAGATCTTTGGACGCGTCAACAGATCGATTTGAGACAACGTCAGAGATACCGGTTTGATGGAGACGGGGCCGTACTCTCACCTGTCAGTCTCGCACGTGGAGAGATTCAGTCTTTACTGCTTGAGGAACCCAATGAACGGTTTCAGATTCGAATCGTCCCGCGATCTTCCGAGCAAGGAGGGGTACAGCTCAGTCAATCGAATCAGGATCCGGAAAAGATGGAATTGCATGCAAATTACCCCAATCCATTTTCGGTTGAAACCAGTGTCGAATTTTTCCTTCCGGAAGAGACCGTTGTCTACCTGAACATCTACAACGTGGTTGGTCAGCGTGTCGCACAATTGATGAATGGAGAACCGGTCCAGGGATGGCATACAGAGACCTGGAGTGTCGGGGATCTGCCCAGTGGGATCTATATTCTTCGATTGGAGACACCTCGCGGTGTTCTGACCCGGAAAATGACACTCATTCGATGATATCGGGTGCCGTTTGTTGGTACACTCCCTGGGCGGACGCATCGAAGAGTCCCACGTTGTTCCACGTCTGAAAACGGTTGTTCAGATGTCGAAACCACTCGTCTCTTTGATGAATGGAGGACTTGGTTCCGGATTCATTCATCAATTCCGAAACCGATTGCCGAATCTGTTTCCACAATGGATCATGGTCTGTTGCCAGAAATCCCTGTATCCGGTCCGGAGAAAGAATTCGGCGTTGCTCGGCCACGACCGTTGCCATAAAAAAGAGCATGATGGACAATTCGAAGGTGACCGGATCTCGCCTTGTTCGATATGCGGTTGAAACGAGCATGTCTACAGCATTCAATTCCAGGGATAGATTCTGTTCATAGTGGTTGAGTGCTTCAGCATCCGGAAATCCGTCTTCAAATTGTCGGGCGACCCATTCAATACCATGAAGGGACCAAGCCAGTCCGGTGCTGTGCATGGGGTCCGTAAATCCAAATGTCGAAGGGAGTGCGATCCATCCGGGAAACGCTGCGCGAGAGAGCCGCCGTTGCAATCGACCTGTCTGTATGATCTTTCCTGGTTCGGCGTGCAGGCTTGCCCGTGTCAGCTGCTTTTTTAGTTGGATCGGAAACGAAGGGGATCGGGTCCACGCATCCATCGAGTCCGGTTTGAGTGGGGCCGTATACTCATTCAAATCGGTGAGTTGTCCGATGCTCGTACGACCATCATCGAATCGCAAAGACCAGAACCATCCTTGCTCTGTGAGGTGATGCATGGCACTGTCGTCCACAGGAAATGGATAGTGACCGGTTTCAATTCCCTGGTCGGTCAGGATGGATTCCATTCCCGGGAGGGACTCTGTGTGCGTGAACATGGCTGAGGAGTGGGTCTTGAATCCGTGGTGTTCAGTGGGAAAACCGAACAGACGGTTTGCCAGTATACCCGATCCGGTGGCATCGATCAGAAAATCACTTTTACACATCCAGGGTGTTCCTTCCGGTTCTTGGAAGTGGAGGGTCCATACGTTGTTCCGAATGTGTGCAGAGACCAATTCAACGGGTTCGATGCATTCGATTCCCGATTCCAAACAGAGATGATGGAGGTGATGATCCAGAGAAGAGCGAACCCAGTTTGAATCTCCTTGGTGACGATTCCGACTGGATGCGATGACCATCTCGCCACGCCATCGCCCGGTTGAAGATCTCACCGGATCTGTTGGAGGGAAATAGACGAATCCTTGTTTGGAACCGCCTTCAAGATGAGAATATCGATGACGCCACAATCCGTAACGGGACAAGGTATGTAAATCCGGTAATCCGTAGCGATGACCGAGTGATCGAAGGACGAGATCTGCATAGGGGGTAGAGGACTCACCGATGGAAAATCGGGGATGGGATTGTCGATCGACAAGTCGGACATGATACCCCAGCTGTCGAAGGACAAGCGCCATGATCGATCCATTGATCCCACTCCCGACAATCGTGACATCTCCGTTCATGCCATACCTCGTCGGCATTTCGGGCAGGCAACGGGGGGTTGCGGTTCTTGTGTGAGGTTCAGTCGTTCGAGTCGTTCTTTTCGCTCGATTTCACATGTCGAACAGTCGGAAAATCGGAATAGATCCCAAAGATCGATCTGCAACAACCCCCTCCCCTTGACCATTCGAATGGCTTCATCGGCCGTCTGCTCAATTTGAACGAGTGAAGGTTCGACAAACCGGCCTTCCGCCTCCAGTTTGTCCATGATCCCATTTCCGCTGCGAGTTGGAATCATGGAGACCACTTGACTACCCGATTCAAGCGCGTATTCAAGAGAACGCAAGGCCCATTTTCGATTCTCGAGAGGGTCCAACTCCCACGGAAGTTGAAGGAGTAGAAATGTTCGAACTTGAATCCCGGCTCGGCGAAGGGATTGGACAGCGTTGCGGTAGGTTTCCGGGTTCATATTTTTGTTCAGGCGGGGGAGTATGGCGGGATGGATGGTCTCCAGTCCCATGGCGACTTCGAATGAACCATCATACTGTGAAGCAAACCGGAACAACTCTTTATTGCAGAGAGAGGGGTGGTTCTCGACAATCAAATGTCGGGTGTTCCGTATCGAGGCCAAGATTTCAGGGTAGTCGGAAGGTGGAATGGCTCGGCGATCAAAGAAGTTGCCGCTGTTGTAGAGTTTGATCCGGTCGGCTTTCGGGAGTCGAGCCAGTGCATAGTCAATTTGTGCGGGGATGGCCCCCTCGGGCGTGTCCGATTCAAGTGTGTCTCTCCAGAGATCACACATGGTGCATGTAAACGAGCACTCCCGATTTCGAAGAAAGAGGGTGTTTACTCGTTGGACAACCCCGTCGACTCCCATCTCCATTTCCTGAAGGAAATGAACCGGCCGATCGATGCGACCGGATCGTTTGGACGGACGAAGCGTTCGAATCTCGTTACGATCGGGCATACAGGGATCGGAAATAACTTCGATAGATGGCTTCGTCTGGCGGAAAAACAGTGGTTGCCCGCTCTTCAGGAACGACTCCTTCCTGGAATCGACGTTTCGGATAGACCGGCATGTCAAAATTTGTGATGGATTTCACCCCTCGTTGTACAATTTCGCCTTTGAGTGCATAGAGTTGATCGTGATTCCAATCCGTCAACTGTATGAACGGGATGCCTTCCGAAATTTCAATCACATTGGGAAGAGCAAACGGGCTGAACCCGCGAAAACCGAGTGTGGCCAGAGGTGCCCAGCTTCGGACATGACCCCGACTCTGCCCGCCGGAATAGGTCAGGGAGTGTTTGATTTTGTCAACTCCCCACCCTTCATGGTAGAGAAGCGGATTGTTCAACACACTTCGAATGGTCAACTCCGGATTCTCTTCAATGGGATAGTCCTTCAGATTTTCATCCCCGCCATCTCCGTCTGCCATCCAGATCCAGTCGGGATATCGTTCTCGGATTGCCCGAGCGAGTGCGAGGGTGACTGTTGCGGCTTCGACATCGAGACGCTTGTAGTCCTCGATAACCCGAATCGCCTCCCGAAAATCAAGAGACGATTCGGGAACGTCAACGACCTCCAGAAAAAGGTTCAAATCCAGTTTGTCCAGAAATCGGTGTGCTTGTTCTGCGTCGGCTCCACCACCGGACGAGAGGGTGAACGCTTTCAACCGAGCCGGGTTCAGACCCAGTTCCAGCATCTGGTGATAGAGGACCAAAAAGAGGGAGCCACTATCGATTCCACCCGAGAACAGAACACCGACAGGTTCGTTTTCCGGAATGCCCCGAAGCCATTTTCGACACTCATGGGCCAATTGTCCAATGTAGGCGTTGCCAATCTTGTCCAGGTCACCATCCAGACGATTTCGCTCTGGTGTAAAGTAGCGGTGATACTCCGGATTGGGATCGGGACACCCGATCAATTGAAGCCGTACCACGTAATGGGCCGGTACCATCCGGGTGTAATCCGGTCGAAACTGTTCGCCAAGGCCAATACCTTCAAGATAGTGGGCAATTTCGTCGATACGTTCGGCTACAACCAGCAAAGGCCCCGAGACTTGCTTGGCAAGAAAGTATCGCATGGGTCGGTGGATGGAACGAGCGAGATAAACATCTTTTCCATTGCGGGCGACCAGAGCAAATGAACCGTCGATGGATCGAACGTCGTCGACATTCCCCTCCTTGAGAATCGATTCCGCTTCCCGGGTGCTCATATTGAAGATCTGGTTCTTCTTCGAATCGAGTAGATTGACAAAATGATCGATGGGTTGCTGTACCATGGTCGTTGGAACGTTCGGTTTGGGTCGTCGTGCAATTGTGCAGTTACAGCCGGCGCGAGTCACATTTTCCGAGTCGGATTGCGAATTTCGTCCCGAGTCGGGTCCGTGGAAACATCGTGAATATTCAACACTCTTTCCTGGTCAGATGTGAATGAACTTGGTCAGAAGTGAATGAAAATCGACGTTTGTTGGCAACAGGAGCAAGATTGAATCCGGAATGTTGATAACTGTCTTCGATTGTGGAAAAATTGTAGAGATTTCGCTTGAGTTGTAGCCGGGCTGGAAGATATATTGATGTGTGTAATCGGGGACGTGTCACAAGTAAAAACGGCTGTTTCTTAAGAGGTTCCGGGCGAGTGCCTGGTTCGGTGCCGTTTGATTCTATTCGATGAGCAGGGCCGTGCTTTTCGGAGGCAGCATCTTTAAGAGAACAGAAACGTTTAGTCATTGAACAAGGGAAACGAGATATGAAATTTACGCGATTTTACACGAAGGAGAATTGGGACACACCATTTGATGCCATCCATTTCGAAAAGCGAACTTCTGAAATTCGGAATCCGGATGGGTCGGTTGTCTTCAAAATGGACTCCGTCGTTGTTCCCGAGGGATGGTCTCAAGTTGCGACGGACATCATTGCGCAAAAGTATTTCCGGAAAGCGGGTGTTCCAACCGAGTTGAGAAAAGTAGCAGAAAAGGGGGTCCCGGAGTGGTTGCGACGGTCGGTTGTCGACGATAAAGCTCTTGCCGAAGTAGATGAGAATGAACGGTTCACCCATGAAGTAGACAGTCGGCAGGTTTTTCACAGATTGGCCGGTTGTTGGACCTATTGGGGGTGGAAGCATGACTATTTCGATTCCGAGAAAGATGCAAACGTCTTCTATGACGAGCTTTGCTACATGCTTGCGAATCAGATGGCTGCACCCAACAGTCCGCAGTGGTTCAACACGGGACTCTATTGGGCATACGGGATCAACGGGCCTGCTCAAGGGCACTACTATGCGGAACCCGGTAGTGGCAAGGTCAAACGATCCCAGGATGCCTACAGTCATCCGCAACCACATGCCTGTTTTATCCAGAGTGTGGATGACGACTTGGTCAATGAAGGAGGGATCATGGATCTTTGGGTCCGTGAAGCCCGCCTGTTCAAGTACGGTTCCGGAACCGGATCCAATTTTTCTGCTCTCCGGGGGGCAGGGGAAACCCTAAGTGGTGGGGGACGCTCGTCCGGACTGATGAGCTTCCTGAAAATAGGGGACCGGGCAGCAGGTGCCATTAAATCGGGAGGAACCACCCGACGTGCGGCCAAGATGGTCACACTGGACCTGGACCACCCCGATATCGAAGAGTACGTGAACTGGAAGGTCCGTGAAGAGCAGAAAGTTGCGGCCATTGTTGCCGGTTCCAAGCTCACACGAAAACATTTGAAAAAGATTATCCAGCTCTGCCACCAGCCGGTGGAACTGGATGGAAAGACTTTGAATGGCGCTGTGAGCCGGGATCCGATCAAGAATCGGGATCTTGGCAAAGCGATTCATCAGGCAAAACGGGATCAGGTTCCACTCAATTACATTGAGCGGGTTATTCAGCTGGCGGCTCAGGGATTCACCGATATTGAATTTGATGCCTATGATACCGACTGGAATTCGGAAGCCTATTTGACGGTAAGCGGTCAGAACTCAAATAATTCGGTTCGCATTCCCAACTCGTTTATGAGGGCTGTGATGGACGATTCGCCATGGCATTTGTACGGACGAATCGAGCGAAGAAAGGCAGCAGAAGAGGGACGGAAGCCGGATCCGATGAAGACCATGGACGCCCGGGATCTTTGGGATCAAATCGGATTTGCTGCATGGTCGTGTGCCGATCCGGGAACCCAGTATCATGACACAATCAATGAGTGGCATACATGTCCGGCCGGAGGGGAGATCAAGGCGAGCAACCCCTGTTCGGAGTATATGTTTCTTGACAATACCGCCTGTAATCTGGCGTCCTTGAATTTGATGAAATTCTTTACAGACGAGTCCTGCTCGACGTTTGATGTAGAGTCTCTGCGATATGCATCCAGACTCTGGACCGTTGTATTGGAAGTCTCTGTATTGATGGCTCAATTCCCGTCAAAAGAGATTGCCGAGCTCTCCTACAAATATCGAACACTCGGACTGGGTTATGCCAATCTCGGGACAGCTCTTATGGTGCAGGGAGTTCCTTACGACAGTCCGGAAGGGTGTGCGATTGCAGGTTCGATTACCTCCATCATGCACATGACCTCCTACAGTGCCAGTGCCGAGATGGCTTCTGAATTGGGAACATTTGAGGAGTTCGACAAGAATCGCGATTCAATGCTGCGGGTTTTGCGAAATCATCGTCGTGCAGCGTGGAACACAGAAGAGAACGAATACGAAGCGTTGACCATCAAGCCTGTGGGAATCGATCCGGATTTTGCTCCGGACTATCTGATCAAGGCTGCTCGTGAAGATGCAGATCGGGCCGTATCCCTTGGCGAGAAGCACGGGTACCGCAATGCACAGGTAACCGTGATTGCACCGACCGGCACCATCGGATTGGTGATGGATTGTGATACAACGGGTATCGAGCCCGACTTTGCACTGGTCAAATTCAAAAAATTGGCGGGTGGGGGATATTTCAAAATCATCAACCAAAGTGTTCCAAAAGCCCTGTCGAATTTGGGGTACAGTGACGATCAGATCGAAGAGATTATCCGCCATGCCAAGGGGAGCGGATCACTCGAGGGATGCCCGCACATCAATTACAAGACACTGGAAGAGAAGGGCTTTACGGAGGAGAAGTTCGAGGCTGTCGAGCAAGCACTTCCGGGAAGTTTCGATATCAAATTTGCATTCAATCAGTTCACACTGGGAGAAGAGTTCTGTCGAGAGACGTTGGGAATCAGCGAGGATCAACTGGCTGACTATCAATTTGATATGTTGAGATTTCTCGGATTCACCAAGGATCAGATCCAGGAGGCCAACGATTTTGTTTGTGGAACCATGACTGTGGAGGGTGCACCCTATTTGAAAGAGGAGCATCTGCCGGTCTTTGATTGTGCGAACAAGTGTGGCCGAACCGGAACACGGTTTATTTCGGCAGAAGGACACATTCGAATGATGGCAGCTGCACAACCGTTTATTTCGGGTGCAATTTCCAAGACCATCAATCTTCCGAACGAGGCCACTGTCGAGGATATTAAAGAGGCCTACATGCTCTCCTGGAAATTAATGCTCAAAGCCAATGCCCTCTACCGTGACGGCTCAAAGTTGAGCCAGCCGCTCAACTCCATGAGTGATGTATTGGAAGAGTTGGATGAAGAGTTCGAGGAGGATGCACAAACCGGGCAAGACGCTGTGGTTCGAACGGCGGAAAAGATCATCCACAAGTATGTTGCCAGTCGAAAGAAGTTACCGTTCCGGCGAGCAGGCTACACACAGAAAGTGAAGATCGGTGGGCAGAGCATGTACCTGCGTACCGGTGAATACGAAAATGGCCAGTTGGGCGAGATTTTTATCGACATGCATCGGGAGGGGGCGGCATTCCGAAGTTTGATGAACTGTTTCGCCATCTCCATTTCTCTCGGATTGCAGCACGGTGTACCTCTGGAGGAGTTCGTGGATGCATTTGTATTCACAAAGTTTGAGCCGAGTGGCATGGTGAATGGCAGTCCGCATGTGAAGATGACGACCTCGGTGATCGACTATATTTTCCGGGAACTGGCCGTGACGTATCTACAGCGTGACGATCTGGCTCACGTACCACCGGAAGAGATCATGACCCGAAAACTGAGACCGTCTGAAGAGGATGAGTTGGCTCGGGAAGTGGCTCAGCGTGTTCAGTCTCCGGTACGGGAGAAGATTCCTGCAGGGGAAGAGCAAGTGGAAGCGACGGAGACGGATGAGCAAGGTGATTACGATCGAGCAAAACAGATGGGGTATACAGGGGATTCATGTACGGAATGCGGAAGCATGACCATGATTCGCAACGGCACCTGTCTCAAATGTATCACATGTGGCTCTACAACGGGCTGTTCTTGACGAAATAGAGTCGTAAAAAGTAGATAGAGGGTACGGTTTCGTTCAACCGTACCCTTTTTTTATGTGCAGGAATTCGAAGAGTCAACGGGTTCAGCAGTGAGACAACCAACGTTAGAACGGATAGACTTCGAGATCGATTTGCCAGACAACCGGAAGCAGAAAGTAAACCATGACAGTAATCACAACAATCCCGATGATATTTAGCCAGAAACCAGCTCGGGCCATTTGAGGGATCGTGAGTCGTCCGCTTCCGAATACAACGGCATTGGGTGGTGTCGCAACAGGAAGCATAAATGCAAAAGATGAGGCAATGGCCGCTGCAACCATCAACGCGTAGGGATGAATCAGAAGAGCGGCTGCCATACTGGCCAGAACGGGCATGAGCATGGTTGAGGTGGCGGTGTTGGATGTAATCTCTGTCAGGAAGAGTGTCAGGGTAGCCAGAGCCAGTAATAGCACCCATAAATGTTGACCTTCAAGAAACATCAACCGTTCGGCAATCCATTCTGCCAAACCGGATGTTGTGAACGAGTGGGCGAGGGCAAGGCCTCCTCCAAACAAAACCAGAATCCCCCATGGGATGGAAGAGGCCGTTTCCCAATCCAACAGTGCTTCTGAAGAGTCTCTGGAAGGGATCAGGAACAACAAGATGGCTCCAGCCATGGCAATGGTCGAATCATTGACAAAAGAGAGAGATTCAACATGTATGAATCCATTCAGGATCCAAGCCGTTGCCATGGTGGTGAATACAACAAAGATGGTCAACTCCTCTCGACTCATTCGTCCAAGGGCATTCCACTGTCGATCCAGAGCCTCACGCGTCGAATCCATTTGAATGTTTCCGGGAGGAAATGCGATGAAAACCAAATAGACCCAACTAAAAACCAACATAATCAAGGCGAGGGGCAGGCCGAACAACATCCATCTTCCGAACGAAATGGTCACGCCGAAGAGTGTATCGGCGACTCCTGCAAGGACGGTATTGGGGGGCGTCCCGATGATCGTAGCCACTCCACCAATGGAACATGCGTACGCAATTCCCAACATGATGGCGATTGAGAAATTGGATGTTCGCCCGGTCGAATTCAGGCCGGGAATTGCGTCGGTCTGTTTGACGACTGCCATCCCGATGGGAACCATCATCAAGGCCGTCGCTGTATTACTGACCCACATTGAAAGCAGGGCCGAAGCAGACATGAACCCAAGGATGAGTCGTTTTGGTTCCGTACCGATACATCTGATGATCGACAGGGCCAAGCGACGATGAAGATTCCAGCGTTCCATCGTGACGGCAACCAAGAATCCCCCCATGAACAGAAAAATGATCGGGTGTCCATATTGTCGAGTGACCTCTCCAGCCGGAAGAATGCCGAGTACAGGCAAGAGTACGATAGGCAAGAGCGCAGTCGCTGAAATGGGTATGGCTTCCGTCATCCACCAAACCGCCATCCAGACGGCCACAGCTGCCGTTCGCATGGCCAGGGGATCCATGGATTCCGGTACCGGGGAAAGGATCATGATCAAAAAGAGAACCGGGGCAGTGTAACGTCCGACCGTCTGTATCATGTCATGTCAAAAAAACACTTAACTTGTTGCAGTAATTCAAATTACCAGAAGTGATCGGCAACTTTTCCAGGTGCATCACTTCGATCCATCTCGATTTCATCCGTCACCTCTTCCGATGCCTCATCCTTCTGTTTGCGTGCAGTTTTTTTCTCTTTCAGAGGAGAGGAATCTTCTGGTTTCCCGGAAGAGCCTCCATCCGCTTGGCTCTCTTCCGGATCCTGTGGGTGTCGGCTCAATAGAGGATAATCCTCTTCCAACTCGGCTATTTCGTATCGATCCGCTGCCAGCGAATCGACCTGGATATCCGAATGGCAGTATGCCCCCTCTTCAACAATGAGTCCGGACGCGCTGATCGTTCCGCGAAAACGTGCTGTAGACGAGAGTGTCACGACCCCTTTCGCCCAAACGGCTCCCTCATACGATCCCTTCAGGACCAGATCCGTTGCTTTGATATTGCCCCGAATGATCGCAGAACTGTTGAGAACCAATTTCCCGAGACACTCGACATGCTGCAGGATGGTTCCCGAGATGACACATTGAGTCGGAATGGTTACACACACTCCATCGACGACAAATCCTTCACCCAGAATATTGATCGATGAATGCTGTTGTTTCTCCATGATACGTGATGCACTACAAATGGAACGATTGACAGGATGCAGCCCTGTCTGTCACCGAAGAGAAGACGACAAGACTGGGTTCACGTGAAGAACCCAGTCTTGTCGTCCATGTCAATCACTCGGATTTAGTAAGAGATGGATTCGTCGCTCTCCTGATCACCCTCAAAGACACTGATGGAGGTGTTGGCGTTTCCGATATCGATGCCAACAGCCGCGTCGTGTGAACCACTGATGTCTGCCGAACGAATACAGTAGCCCCGGCTACTGACCGTTGCAGGATTGGGCGCAACCTCGATATTGACAAATCCGTCAAACTCCTCTTTGAAGTTCTCCACCAATTCGGGGAAGTGTGCACCGCCACCAATCAAAATGATCGTGTTGGATCGGTTGAAATCATCATCTGTCCAGGTATTTCTCATCAACGGAGAGATCACATCTTTGTAATAGTGTTTGAGCGCCTCTTTTCGGAGGTCCGTCAAATCGATCCGCTTCCGGTTCAGTATGATGTTTCCTGCCTGGAAAGCGACATCAAACTGCTGTTCTGTCCGCAGACCGACATAATATTTTTTCATCAAGGAGCGCATGGCCCAATCTACAGCATATCGCATACCGCTTGCTGTACCTTCGGTCCGCTGGATGACACCTTTGTCGGTACTGAGCCCGATTTCGACCGTTCCGTACCCCAGACTGACAAGAAAGAAATTTCCGTTCCGCTTCTCTTCGCCCCGTCGCATGGCGATAATCCCGCCAATCAGTTCGGGGATGACTTCTACACGATTGATTTGAACCGGTTGAACCACATGTCCATTCCCTCCATAGGTCTTGGCATCATAGGTAATGGATTCCAGTGACGTCAAGTAGTCAACGGCTGCCTGCTTGTTCAGGTTGATGGTCGAGTAGGGAAACCCGGTTGTGATGACCATCGGCTCTTTGATGTGATTGCTGGCCGTCAGAACCGCCGATTTGGAGAGTAGTTTGTACTCTAGTTCATCGACCGAATTGTTCATGGCTTTGTGCGGACTCTTGCCCTCTGACAATGCAAGCTCTCCAACGATGTAGTCCTGATCATCCTCTTGAATTTTGAGACCGGTTAATTGGTTTCTGGCCACATTGACAAGTTCCGGGCCTTGACTCTGAATCAGACTTGGAAATGAGATCGTTCGAATTCGCATGGAGGGTCCGTTTCTGTGAGATTATGTATATATATCCGCTTACGTACGGTGTGACCGCGCAGCAGTCTCTGTCTTGAATAGGTATTATAATGGTCTCGATAATACAATAATAAACTTTTTTATGAAACCAATCCGACAAGACAAAGGCAATTTTTAATTGTGGGAGGTGATGGTATCTTCTTGACAGATCGTCGACAATCGAAAGTCAATATCGCAAACATGCGTTCCAGATCCTTTTATTTGATTCTCGCCTTTTTATGGATTCCGTTTCATACAAGCCAGGCCGAACGAATCGACTCGGAGATGTATTTGACTTCAGAACCCGTCCGGATTCTGATTTTCTCCAAAACGGATGGATTTCGTCATGCATCCATAGAACCAGCGATTGATGTTGTTCGAACCATGGGGCACACGTATGGATTCGAGGTGGAGGCCACAGAGAATAGTGACTGGTTTACGGAAGAGAGACTGAACCGATACGATGCTGTCTTTTTCCTCAATACCTCCATGACGCTGTTTAATGATACCCAGCGGGCTGCCTTTGAACAATATATTCGATCCGGTGGCGGGTATATCGGAACACACTCTGCCGCGGATTCGGAGTATGATTGGCCGTTTTATGGCGTCCTTGCCGGTGCGTGGTTTAAAAATCATCCACCCGTACAGGAGGGGGAGATTGTTGTGAAGAACCATTCACACCCTGCAACGGCTGTGTTGCCACCGAGATGGAGAATTGAAGATGAGTGGTATAATTTTCGGGAGCTACCGGAAGGCGTGACCGTATTGGCAGAGCTGGATACCGAATCCATCGATGGAAGCGAGCACCCCGGATATCATCCGGCCACATGGTATCACGCTGTGGATCAGGGGAGAGCATTTTACACAGTCATGGGGCATGCCGAATCGACATGGGAACATCCTCATTTTCTGAATCAAATTCTGGGTGCGATCCGCTATGCAACAGGTGTATCCACAGCACCCTGAAACCCGGGTGGCTAAGTTTCAGAAGCGTCGAAAGATGATGCACGCCAAATGGACAGGTAAAATTCTTCACGCATCTTCATTCTCTTTTGATCGTCCTCTGTCTGATCATCATACCCACACAGATGAAGCAGTCCGTGGATGAATACACGACAGAACTCTTCACTTTCCGGGACGCTCCATTCGATTGCTTGTTCCCGGATACGGAACGGACTGCAAAAGAGAGACGCCTCCAATTCTGCTGCCCCCTCGTCATGGTAGGGGAATGTGAGGATATCTGTCAGGTGGTTATGCTGCTTGTGATCCCGATTCATTCGGATCATCTCGTCGGATGCAATAAAGACCACCTCCAAAAAGGAGAACCGGATATGTTCATGGCGTTCGATTTCAGCAGACAACGAGCTCAGCTCTGCTTGGGATATCGGAAGGGGTTCATTTGACGGGTTGTAGAGTTCAGGGATGACACGATCGTCCATACGGGCCTCAAATTCCGAGATTGTATCGCTCAATCTGTCGAGCATTTTCTTCCCTTCCCGACGGTAGCTGGATTCGGCCTTGAGTCATTTGCTCAACGGTTTGGGCCAACTCTTCTGCACGTTCTGAATGCTCGGAAAGGAACCATACTCTCTGCAGGATGGTAAGCTGACTTACCGAGAACGAGAGATCATTCATCTGCTGTTCGATGCGCCGATCCAATCGGTTCAACTCTTGTTGAATCTCTCGAGCAGTCGACGTACGTGCTTGCTGGCGAGCACGTTCCAATTCTCCTTCCGCGCGCATGAGATCTAATTCCACCTTCTCGAGTCTGTCCAGATCGACCTGCATCCAGTAGAGAATACGCTCTTGTACAAGTGACGTTAAATCAGAGGCACGTTCAAAAGCGCCTGCTCTTGCGTATCGATACGCGTATAGAGCCGGCAACGTCCAGTTTCGATTCTCCAGTCGAAACGGAATCAAATCCTCACCGCGAGCGAGCCACTCGGCAGCGTCGTCTGCTCGTCCCTGACCCAGTCGTGCATCGGCAAGTTGTGTGAATGCATACCGATAGTTCGTGATCATTCGCCGAATGTTCTCGTCCAGGTAGAGATCGGGATGATTCCAATCTTCAAATCGAAATCGTTCGAGTCTCTGTTGGTGAACATCCGGATCCAGATACCCGAACTCTCCAACGGATCGTTCTTTGGGTACGACACGAAACGCTTTGCCTTCGTACTGGAAGTATGGCTGGAGATCCAATTGACCGTCTCTGGAGACGGTGTTGGCAAAGTAGACCGGTCGAACCCATCGGTTGTTTTGCAGGATTTCGAGAACCATCAGATCTTGAACCTGCAAATAGAAACGATCATTTCCGTCCGCTCCACGTCCGGCATACCGGCCTTCAAGATACCACTCGACCGAGCTGTCCAGTGAATCGACCGGAATGGAGTATGGGGTAGCCATCGCGACTTGATTCGACAGCACCGGATCTTCGATCGTTTCCGGTGTGATTTCATCGGTGAATACATTGGAGAGCCAGGCCCGATCAACAGGAATGGAAAGCGTATCCGGTTCATGCAGACTGAGTGCAGAGGTCATCTCGTCGATGTCGGCATCGGTCAACCGAATTGGCAGAGGCAATGATTCATGCGTTGTCCGATCCCGGAGCTGCTTGATATACCATGCGGTGTTTAGCAGACTCAAATTGACGACTCGTACATCGGTACGAACTCTCTCAACCTCCTGAAGATACCAAAGTGGAAAGGTGTCATTGTCTCCATTTGTAAACAGAATGGCATTCTTGTCAACGGATTGAAGAAGGTTCCAGGCATAATCCCTGGCTACATAGTTGTTGGATCGATCATGACTCGGCCAGTTTTCCATGGCCATCCAGACCGGAAGTGCAAAAAGAAGTGCCCCGAGCAGGCCGCGCTGTGCCCAACGTGTAGAAGGCAGGTGGGAGGGGATCCGGGAAAGGAGAGCCGTTGCCCCGATTCCGATCCAGATCGAAAAAGCAAAGAAGGAACCAACGTAGGCGTAATCTCTCTCTCTTGGTTCAAACGGCGTCTGGTTCAGATAGAAAATAATGGCCAGACCCGTCATGATGAACAGGGCAAAGACGGCAAATGCACGGTGAGGGTCTTGTCGAACATGCCAATAGAGTCCGATGAGTCCAACCAACAGTGGCAAGAAGTAATAAGCCGAATTGGCAGGATTCTCGCGATGAGGGCTCTCCCGAAATCCACTGTACCATCCGGCATCCTGAATATCCGAATCCCGTCCGATGAAATTCCATGCGAAATAACGCAGGTACATGTGATTGACCTGGTAGTGCCAAAAATAGTCCCAATCACTGTCAAACTGAGAATAATACTCCATATGGCGTGGCTGGGCACTGTGCCTTCTGGGTAGAAAGGACTCCTCGTCCCGATTGATTCGTCCTGTTTCGTTGTCGTACGTCGATCCTATCAGTAGCGGACTTTGTCCGTATTGATCCCGGTTCAAATAGCTGACAAACGCTTCAATGGTAGAGGGATCGTTTTCGTCAATGGGAGGTTCGGCAATCGATCGAATCAGAATCAGGGCATAACTCGAATATCCAATCAGGATCACGGCGAATCCGATCATGATCAAGTTGGCCAGTCTCATGGAATGTTTGTGGGTGTATCGGATCGCAAGAACGAGCAAACCACCAACGATTGCGAAATATCCTCCCGCACCGAGCATCCCGTACGTCATGTGCTGCATGTTGTCTGCAATGGACGGTATCCAGATGATTGTGACCGGATAGATGGAGAGAAATACGAGAACGGTAACCCCTCCCATGATGAAGAAGGAGCGGATTGAAAACGTCCACCTCTTGAAATAGATGATCAATGCGACAAAAAAGATGGTCAAAAGGTTCAACAAGTGTACACCGATTCCCAGTCCAAAGAGATATGCGATCAGAATCAGCCATCGGTCGGCTTTCGGTTCTTCATGGTCTTTTGCCCAAAGAAGTGCAATCCAGACCACGAGTGCCGTAAAGAACATGGATGGAGCATACATCTCCGCTTCGACAGCATTGAACCAGTGGGTGTGTGTGAAGATGAATGTGAGTGCCCCGACTAGCGCGCCTCCGTATCCGGCCAACTGCTGTGAAGGATTCCAGCTTTCCGGCTCTCCCTGCCACTCAGCGAGTAGGCGAATCGTGATCAGATAGAGGAGGAAAATCGTGAATGACGAGGTGAGAACACTGATCATGTTTACACTCAGGGCGACCCATTCGGGTGGCGAAAACATGGAGAACAGACGTCCCCACAGAGCGAAGAAAGGGGATCCTGGAGGGTGTGCAATTTGAAGCGTATGAGCAATCGCAATGTATTCGCCCGGATCCCAGAAGCTGGTAGTGGGGGAGACCGTCAGGGTATAGACAATCAATGCTGTGAGAAACGAGAAACCACCAATGATTCGGTTTTTGATCACGTGTGACGGGTTCAATCGTGTGGTCATGGATCTCTTTTTAAATGTCACGGGTGATGGTGAATGAGCATTTTTCAGTACTCAAGTGCTTCAATGCTCGACATGATTGACGAATCAGTGTTTGATTTCGTATGACTCTTCTCAAATTCAAAGTTGCAAAAAGATACCGATTGGAGATCTGAATGCACAACGATTTTGCCTCTACAAGCGGGTTGAGTATCTTTGCGCCGACAGACATGCTCACACGACTTGCCATCGGATATCAATGAACGAGATAGAGATATGCATTTGACCGGGTTTTCGACCAAGATCCAAATTTGGGGGGTGCTTGCAACGGTTCTACTGACCATCTCCTGTCAGGGAGACGAGACAACCTCGTCCCCTGCGACCGACCCGCCTCCGGAGCATTGGCTGGTCAAGACACCCCTCAAATCCGGCGGATTGGATGAGCCGATGGAGATGGCCATTCTTCCGAATTTGGACATCCTGGTTGCCCAACGAAAGGGGGAGATCATGCTTTACAGCCAGGCGAATCAATCCTATGAAGAGGCAGGTTTCCTGGACGTCTATCACTACACACCTCTGGAAGGTGTCAATGCGGAGGAGGGAGTCATGGGGCTGGCGCTGGATCCTGAATTCGAAGAAAACCGACAGCTTTTTATTTTTTACGCACCTTCGGATACCTCGGTCAACCGACTCTCCCGGTTTCGTTTCGAGGAGAATCGACTCGTTCAAGAGAGTGAACAGGTCATCCTGGAGTTCTACTCACAGCGAGATATCTGTTGTCACACTGGTGGATCCATTGCCTTTGACAATGACGGGCTTCTCTATCTTTCGACAGGTGACAACTCCACACCGTTCAATCAACCGGATACCGATGTTCAGCTACTTGGGTATGCTCCTCTGGACAACCGGGAAGGTTTCGAGCAGTATGATGCTCGTCGAACGTCCGGGAATTCCAATGATTTGAGAGGTAAAGTCATCCGGATACGGGTCAATGAAGACGGGAGTTACGACATTCCGGACGGAAATCTCTATCCGAAAGGAATGGAAAAGACTCGTCCCGAGATCTATGCACAGGGGACACGGAATGCATTTCGAATTTCAGTCGACCCCAAAAACGGATATCTCTATTGGGGAGACGTGGGTCCGGATGCCCGACGTGACAGTCTGGACGTACGGGGCCCCAAAGGGTATGACGAATTGAATCAGGCAAGAGAAGCCGGCCATTTCGGTTGGCCCTACTTCATTGCAGACAATCTTCCATACAATGAGTACGACTATGCAAATGATCGTCCAGGAGACTTTTTTGATCCTGAACGGCCTGCAAACCGATCTCCGAACAACACGGGAATTGACGTTCTACCACCGGCTCAACCAGCTTTCATTTATTACCCGTATGACGAATCCGTGGAATTTCCCGACGTTGGAAGTGGTGGACGAAGCATCAAGGCGGGTCCGGTGTATTACAGCGATCTCTACCCGGAAGAGACTCGATTGCATGACTATTTTGACGGAAAACTCTTTTTTGCCGATTGGATACGGGATTGGGTGATGGTCGTTTCCATGGACCAGGAGGGGAACTACGTCGACATGCATCCATTCATGGAGAGCCGTTCGTTCTACTCGGTAATGGACATGGAGATCGGACCTGATGGAAAGCTCTACCTGCTTGAATACGGGAAAGGTTGGTTTACTGAAAACGAGAATTCCGGCCTTTACCGGATTGACATGGATTCGACCCGATCGGAACCGGTAGACGCACTACCTGAAGATGAAGTAGAGTTGGCCCGGAGATTGATTGCAGATTATGGATGTGTTGCGTGCCATGCCGATCAGGAGCGATCCGTCGGCCCGTCGTTCGTCGAGATTGCCGATCGCTACGCAGGGGTGAATGTCACGGAAGCGCTCAAAACAAAAATAGCCGAAGGTGGTTCGGGCGAATGGGGGCCCGTCAATATGCCGGCAAATCCGGCTATTCCGGATCATGAACTTGACATGCTTGTCCAATACATCCTTGGATTTACTCCGGAAGGTCATCAAGAGTAAGATAATTTCTGAACCGTCTGCCGACAACGAACAGAATTGGTTATGAGTCCGATGAGTCTGATTTTTTGAAATCTAGAGACGTCGAATTCATGCAGAACCGTTGACCGGTTGGTTCGGGGCCATCTTCAAAGACGTGACCGAGGTGTGAATGGCATTGGCTGCAGAGGACTTCGGTGCGAACCATTGCCAGGCTGTGATCCTCTTCAAAGTGTACGGCATCTTGTTCGATCGGACGTGTATAACTCGGCCATCCGGTACCGGAGTCGAATTTGTCCTCTGAACGAAAAAGAGGGTGTCCACATGCTGCACAATGATAGACACCGGTCTCTTTATGATCTACATATTGATTCTCGAACGGACGCTCGGTCCCTTTTTTTCGCAGAATTCGGTACTGCTCCCGACTCAATCGTTGTTGCCACTCTTCGTCGTTTTCGGGTATTGATTGCTCTTTTTGGCTCATCTTCTACGTATTAAGGGTCAAAATTTCATCCTTCGTGGAAAGAAGCCCTTTGGGATGCAGATTCCATAAGGGGTTCACTTTCTTGAAGTGGGCGGGATCGGTCTTATAAAAAAAGCACCGCTCTTGCGAGTGGTGCTTTTCATTCAATACAGAGAGGATGTACGTGCTTTATTGCAACGCAATAACCTCGGTTGCATGGAGACCTTTTTCGCCCTGGGCGACAGTGAACTCCACTTTCTGACCTTCAATCAGTTTCTTGAATCCGTCAGTCTGGATCTCGGAGTAGTGAACGAAGACATCTTCTCCACCTTCTCTTGTGATAAATCCATACCCCTTGCCGTTGTGAAACCACTTTACGGTGCCTACTTCACGTTCATCACTCATCATATCTAGATCACTTTAATTCACATTTCACTGACCACCATCCATCCCGAGATACTTTACGGTAGGCGTGATTCCGTGATTATAGGTAACTGAAACTATATTCGCAATTTTTATAAAGTTGCGTCGTTGACCAAGATTCGATTACGCTTCAATCGATCCTGAAGTGAGTACAAGGAAACCATTTATATCTGCAGGCTCAAACCGGCTTGGAAGGTTCGACCCGGACCGGGTTCATAAAACCGACCAAATCCATTGTTCAATGCAACAGAGGTGTTGTACCGTGTGTCCAATACATTTTGAACCGAAACAAATGGTTGAAGGGTCCAACCCGATGACCCAATTCCCGAGAAGGTCCATCGGGAGTGCAACAACGTAAAGGCATCATTTTCGGCACTGTTTGCACTGTCTGCGTAGTAACGTCCAACATGTTCAAGATCCAGACCAATGGTGTGTTGGTTCAAGAACCACTCCAGTGCCAGACTGGCCCGGAAGGGTGCGACGCCCGGGAGTTGATTCCCTTTGAACGGGGCTTCCAGTCCATCTCCCGTGAATCGTGCATCTGTCCAGGTAATCATTCCCCGGGCCGTCAGCCAGTCGGCCGGGTGATATGTGGCAGCTGCTTCAATTCCGAGATGTCGGGCCGTTCCTCCGTTGCTGAAGATTGCCTGACCGTCAATTTCTGTCTCCTGAATGATTTGATCGCGGACAAACTGTGAATAGAATGTGACATCATATTCCAGCTGTTCCTCCGGGAACCAGCCCCGGATTCCTGTTTCAGCACCTACGGTTCTCTCCGGGTCCAGATCTGCGTTGAAGCCGGGAAGTACGGTAACGCCATCGGGAGAGAGCCGATTTTTGAACTCGGTTGTCGTTGGCGATTCAAACGAAGTACTCACATTCGCAAAGATCCGGCTCTGATCGAGTTTCCAAATCAAACCAAGACTCGGATTGACTGTGGTGAAGATTCGATCTTCGTCTTGGTAGGGGATGATCGATCCGGTAGCGACATCCAGGGAGTCCGATTGAAACGACATGCGATCTGCCCGGAGGCCGGCAGAAATGGAAACCGTTTCCAGATCAAACACGGATTTCGCAAACAGACCTTGATTCGAAACGCGATCCAGCTGACTGACGTAGAGTGCGGGATCGGGCGTTCCTCCATTATTGTCTGTTTGGGTGCGTTCATCCCGTTGCCATTTGAGTTCGGCTCCAATCTGAAGGTCGAACGGAATCTCTGTGAAGGCCCAGGTTGCCCGACTACCGCCGGCACGTCGATCAACCATGATAAAAGGGCCCGGCAATGGATTCTCCAGGTCACGCAACGCCCCATGACCGGTCACGGTTAAAACACCCGGTGAAAATTCGCGCAGCATGTGAAGGGATCCCATCCACTGCTCGTACTCTTTTCCGGCCTGCATGTTTACATTGAATGGCCACGCTTTGGTGGGATCCTGTTCGGCATCCTGTAATCCCAGCGACCCTGGATGTTGTGCAAACGGCATCCCGGCGTAGGCGACTCTACCGGTGATGGATGAGTATCGGTCGGGTTGAACCGTTGCTGCCAATCCCCCGCGCCAGAGTTCAGCCGCACTGTAATCGCGATATCCGTCGGTGTCAAAATAACTACCGTATGCATCTACACGTACCGGCCCGGCTTGTTCGTGAATGCGTGCTTCATGCTTCATGGTGCCATGGGATCCGCCGTAACTTCTTAAATAGAGAGACGGATGATCCGGTCCGGGGCGGGTTTTCATGTAGAGGACTCCGCCGCTGCTGTTTCCCCAGAGGGTGGCCGAGGGTCCTCGTAATAATTCGATGGATTGGATCATCGCCGGATCCACCATATTCATGATGGTTTGTCCATCGGCAACCGTAAGTGGAATGTCATCCAAGACCACTTGAACGCCCCGGACCCCGAACTGGGATCGCCACCCCATTCCGCGAATGGTCATTCTCTCACCCAATGCATGATTCTCCCGATTGCTTACCCAGATTCCGGGAAGTGTAAAGGTGAGTTCGTCCAGTGTTGATGCTCGACGACTTACAAGATCATCCATTGAGCGTCTGAGCGTGGAAACCGACATGGGTGCACGATCCATGGTCACCGACGAATGCGTCGCCTCGATTTGAATCGGTTCCAATATCAGGGAAAGTGAGTCGGGAAAGCTTTCCTCTTGTGCATGAAGCAGATTGGGAAGAAGAACGCTCAGGAATATTGAGACAAAGATCAGAGTTCGAATGGTTTTCATAATTGATACAGCCAGGAAACAATACGGTTGGTTTCGGTGTTTAAAGTCCGAAAATATAGGAAGATAATGATGGGATATCCATCATTATCGAAGGGAATGATCCGCTGATTTCTGTTATCTTTGTGATCGGACGAAATCCTGAATCCGACTGAATTATGGCGCAACAATTTCAACCGGACCGATGGACGACCCCCTCGGGGTATCTGATTCTTACGGTTCTACTGTTTATCGTCGTGTTTGCATCCAGGTCCCATCGACTCTATCAGTCCAATGCCATGCATTTTCCGGAGGCGACTGAATTCGAGATTCGTGAGCCGACGACCGTTCAAGAATTTCTTGTTCAGCTGGAAAAAGCAGACGCCCGGTTCAAAGAAGAAGAGCTTCTGTGGGCTTCATCTCTCTTTGGATGGCGACGGATTCAGCCTGGGTACTATCAATTCACCGGAGGCGTCTCCTACGAAGAGATCCTGTCGCGACTCTCTCTTGGACTTCAGAATCACAAGAGAATTTTCATTCCGTCCGGGAGTCGTCCGGAGGATCTGTCGGGAAAACTTGGAGAGCTAATGAAAGCAGATTCCGCCGAATTTGCCGCCATGTTTTCAGACAGCTCGGAAATTGCCATGGAAAGAGGATGGACCGGGTCCGAACTCTTTGCCCGCATGTTGCCGGATCAATATGATCTCTACTGGACCTGGCGACCGGAACAAGTGGTACGACGCATTCTCGATGAATTCAACAAACAAATTGACCCTTTGGCAGCTGCCATTCAGGATCCAGCCTACTCACTGGAAGAGCGACTTACGTTGGCTTCCATCGTGGAGTGGGAGGCGGGTACCCACGATGAAAAACCGACCATTAGCGGGCTCTATCTGAACCGGCTGGAGCGGGGAATGCGACTCCAGTCCGACCCCACCATTCTGTTTGCCCTGGGTGAACACAGGCGACTCTATTTTGATGATTATCGACTGGATCACCCGTACAACACGTACCGAATCAACGGACTCCCGCCCGGTCCAATAACGAATCCGGATATCCACTCTTTGAGGGCAGCTTTTAAACCGGAAGAACATGACTATCTCTACATGGTGGCATCCCCTGAAGGGAGGCATCGTTTTACCCGAACATTTCAGGAGCATCAGGACGCCAGTCGAGATTGGCGCAGGTGGTTGGAAGAGCAGACCCGATTGGGAGAAGAGTCTGATTCGAATTAATCATCCATTCCCGGAAGAGACGATGCCCGCGATGTTCCGGGAAGAATTTGAACGCGTTGGTTCATTTGATCTCCACCAAATTCCACATCCAGTATCAACCCTGAAAAGGGTGGATGAGCACGTAGAGTATGATGCAACTGATCCGGATTGCCGGCGTCCGAGAGAGCCCCGATCAAAAATCTCCCGGTATCATATCCCAAATATGCAAACTCATTGGGAGCGAAGCCGAACTGGTTTTGGAAATCGTCGACAAAACGAGAGGTCGTCGTGCCGGTAGCGGTCGACCGGTATCCGCGAGAATAGAGGATGGGGATTCGCTGATTTTGTGAATCGGTATATCGAATGGATGACCAGATCTGAGATCCAAGAATGGGGATTCGAAGACCCCGACCTTCCAGCTCTGTTAGCAGCATGGAGGCCAACGTTTCGGATTCCTCACCAGAAAAAGGAGCGTAGACGCCATCAATTCCTGGAACAGATTCCATATTGAATCGGTCGGAATCCTCTTCCGACTCTTCCGCAGTATGGGGAAAGATACGGTCCAGAATAGGGGAGAGATCGAAGCCTTGTTGCCGGTACGGTTCATCAATAAACCACGCTACATAAGCCCCCAAACGTTCTGCTTCCCGTCGAAATGCAACAGCTGCGTCACGTCCGATCTGTTCGGATTGTGTGAACACCGCCAACGTGTCGAGTCCCATAACCTGGACGGCTTGCTGTGCCATTCGCTCTCCGTGGAGTGCAAGATCTGCATTGAGCTGAAATGTGTAGTGGTGACCCGCATTGATGTGTCCCGTATTGGCCAGTGGAGTGATCAGTGGAACCTGGTACTGTTCAGACAACCGGGAGAGATGAATGGCAGAATCCGTAAACAACGGTCCGATGACGAGATCACTGTAGTCCTGCCAGATCAACCGATGCATGGCCTCTCTGGCAGATTCAGGAGTGGAAGCCGTGGGACGAAATCGCAACTGAATTCTTGCGTTCTCTGATGAACGGTTGTGTTCTTCTGCAGCCAAAATCAGGCCAGAGTACAATTGGCGCGATACGCTCTCTTCAGGTTGGTCTTCCGAACCCGATGGCAGGGCCACACCGATGTGATAGACCATCCCTTCCGGCGGAGTGGAGTGGTTCCGTGATCTCCCCGGATCGTCAGTCATGGATCGAATGTTCGACTCGAGCCTCTCCAGTTGATTCTCGAATGCATGTCGGTCCGGTGACTGTTTCAATATATCGATCATGGCCTGTCCGACTGATGAACCGCCACGTTGCGCACCTTCTTCCGTCAAATCCAGACGAATTTGAAACTCATCGGATTGGCGAAACCCGCTTCGGATCTGCTCCAGGCTTAAATAATCGATAAATTCACGGTATCGATTCGTTGCATCGTTGCGAATGGCTGGTTGCCTGCCTTCCATCAACGGGTAGAGCAAATGCAATGCAGAAAGAGGGTCTTTCTGGCGGAAACGTACCAATGCTAATGTGTATCGGGCCTCGTCTTGAATCGAATTTGAAAGGGTGAGTTCATCCAGACTGTTCAGTAGGTCTGCTGCCAGATCGTATCGACCGAGAGCCAAGGCACTTTTTGCAGCGAAAAGTTGCTCTTCTACCTGTTGTATGGGTAGCAACTCCTCGAGCGCCTCTTCATATCGATGATCTTCATACGCCTCGATACCCGATGTGCGATCTTGTGCGACCAACGTCGTCGACAAGATGAATGGAAAAATCAACAGTCCGATCCAATCGTTGAGCTTCATCAACTTATTCCCATTCAATGGTTGCGGGTGGTTTTGAACTGATGTCGTAGACCACCCGGTTGATTCCACGTACCTCGTTGATGATTCGATTCGATACGTCTGAAAGGAAATCGACGGGTAGATGCGCCCAATCAGCGGTCATCCCATCAATACTGGTGACTGCGCGGAGTGCGACGGCGTATTCATACGTTCGCTCATCGCCCATGACACCCACGGATTGAACCGGAAGAAGTACGACAAGAGCTTGCCATACATCATTGTAAAGCCCGTGATCTCGAAGCATTTGAATAAAGATGGCATCTGCTTCACGAAGAAGGTCCAGGCGCTCTCTGGAAAGTTCACCCAATATGCGAATGCCCAATCCCGGACCCGGAAACGGATGTCTGTTGATAAATGAATCCGGAATTCCCAATTCCCGTCCCACGTTTCGAACTTCATCCTTGAAGAGTTCACGCACCGGTTCAAGAAGCTTCAACTTCATTTTGTCCGGAAGACCCCCCACATTGTGATGGGATTTAATGGTTGCGGACGGTCCTTTGAACGAAACGCTCTCGATGACATCGGGATAGAGCGTTCCTTGTGCCAACCATGCAACATCCAAATCGTCTCGAACTTCCCGGTCAAAGACATCGATAAACGTCGTACCGATGATCTTTCGTTTCTCTTCCGGATCCTGAACACCCGCAAGGCGGTCCAAAAACAGGTCGGAGGCGTCTACACCCTGAACAGGCAGGTTCAACTCCTCTTTATAGGTTCGGAGTACGGTTTTATACTCGTTTTTTCGCAGCAATCCGTTATCCACAAAAATACAGATCAGTTGGTCTCCGATCGCTTTGTGAATGAGCGTGGCGACGACGGTCGAATCGACTCCTCCGGAGAGTGCACAAAGAACTCGCTGATCTCCAACCTGTTGACGAATGGATTCAATTTCAGATTCTACAAACGAAGCCGGTGTCCAGGTACCGTGACAGTTACAGATGATTCGAACAAAATTCGAAAGAATGGTTTTTCCCTCTTCCGTATGGACGACCTCTGGATGAAATTGAAGACCGAAGATCTCCTTCTCTTTGTGACGGACGGCAGCTACAGGAGCATTTTCCGTATGCGCAATGATGGAGAGTTCATCGGGAAGTTCCTGAATGTGGTCGCCATGACTCATCCATACAACCGAATCGGCGGACAAGTTGGCAAGAAGAGCTCCGTTCTCATTGACATTCAAACGGGCCCTGCCAAATTCCCGCTTGTCGGCACGTTCAACACTCCCCGGTTTCAGATGGTGGGAAAGGGCTTGCAAACCATAGCAAATTCCGAGAATCGGCCGGTCCAGATCCAACCATACAGGATTCAAAACCGGAGCGTCGTCATCATAGACACTCTTCGGGCCACCGGAAAGAATAATCCCCGCGGGTTGTTGATCCAGAAATTGATCAGGGTCGGTATTAAACGGGTGAATTTCACAATAGACACCCACCTCGCGCACCCTCCGGGCAATGAGTTGTGTATACTGTGACCCGAAATCGAGAATCAGGACCCACTCATCTTGACGTGCGGCAGTCGATTGCATGCGTAAACTCTCTTGTAAAGTGATTAATCGATTCGTTCCGAATAGTCGTCTGCCGACAACAGAGATTGTATCTGTGCGGGATCCTTGTATTTGATTTTAACCAACCACCCATCTCCGTACGGGTCCTGATTGACCAGTTCCGGGTCGTCTTCGAGCTTCAAATTCCACTCAAGGATCTCTCCGTCGATGGGTGAAAAAAGTTCAGAGACGGTTTTGACGGCTTCAATGGTGCCAAAGGGTTCATTCCGTTCCAGTACAAATCCAGGTTCCTCCAGTTCCACAAAGACGATATCACCAAGTTCCCCTTGGGCAAAATCGGTAATTCCGATTCGGGCTGTACCATCACCCAAATCTTCGATCCATTCATGTTCATCTGTATACCGAAGATTTTCCGGAATGTTCATGATTTACTCTCCTTTTTTCGGATCAAATGTAAACTCGGATTCCAAATAGTGGGTATTGAAATCGCCACTCAAGAAGTTTGGATCGTCCATCAATTGCAGGTGATAAGGAATTGTGGTGTGAATCCCCTCTACGATAAATTCTTCAAGTGCACGCTTCATTCGTTGAATGGCCTCTTCTCTGGTTGGAGCACTCACGATCAACTTTGCGATCATGGAGTCATAGTAGGGCGGTATCTTGTACCCGGAGTAGGCATGTGTATCGATTCGAACACTGTGGCCTCCGGGAGTATGGAATACTTGAATGGTTCCTGCAGAGGGTCGGAAATTATGAGCAGGGTCTTCTGCATTGATCCGGCACTCAATCGCGTGGCCGCGCATTTTCAAGGGTTTCAGCAGGAGGGGTTCTCCCGCAGCGATCCGAATCTGCTCGGCAACCAAATCGTAATTGGTGACCTCTTCCGTCACGGGATGTTCCACCTGAATTCGGGTGTTCATTTCCATGAAATAGAAGTTGTGCTCCTTGTCGACAAGAAACTCGATCGTCCCTGCACCTTCATAATTGATCGCCTTTCCGGCATTGATGGCCGCCTCACCCATTCGTTCACGTAACTCCGGGGTCATGATCGGGGAGGGAGACTCCTCAAGAAGCTTTTGGTTTCGCCTCTGCAGGGAGCATTCTCTCTCACCGAGATGGATGACATTCCCATGTTGGTCCCCCAGGATCTGGATTTCGATATGACGAGGGTTTTGCACAAACCTTTCAATGTAAACGGCCGGATTGTCGAATGCACCGGAAGCTTCGGTACGGCACGTATCAAATGCATGTTCAAGTTTGGATGCTTCGTGGACAATGCGCATTCCACGCCCACCACCCCCGGCAGATGCCTTGATGATGACGGGATACCCGATCTCTTCACAGACCTTTCGGGCGGTCTTTATATCGTCGACAATCCCGTCCGATCCGGGAACCACCGGAACACCGCTGTTGATCATCGTCTCTTTGGCCGTTGCCTTGTCACCCATGCGGGCAATCATGTCTGGACCAGGCCCGATAAACGTGAGTTCGTGTTCTCTGCAAATCCTGGAGAATTCGGCATTCTCGGACAGAAATCCGTACCCGGGATGAATTGCTTCCGCATTCGTTATTTCTGCAGCCGACAACAGAGCCGGAATTTTCAGATAGCTCTCTTTTCCTGCCGGAGGACCAATACAGACGGCTTCATCGGCAAACTTGACATGCAGACTGTCCTGATCGGCTGTTGAATAGACGGCGACCGTTTTGATCCCCATCTCTTTGCAGGTTCGAATGACACGGAGTGCAATCTCTCCCCGGTTGGCAATCAATATCTTTTTGAACATACGGCGTCCCGCTTAATCTTTTTTGATGATGAACAGGGGTTGATCAAATTCAACTGCCTGTCCATCTTCTGCGACAATCGTCTGAACCGTTCCGGAGAATTCAGCTTCGATTTCATTCATGATTTTCATCGCTTCGATGATGCAGAGTGTCTCTCCCTTCTCTACATGATCGCCCACTTCCAAAAACGGTTTGGCATCCGGTGACGAGGATCGATAAAATGTTCCGACGATGGGAGATGTTACCGTTTCACCTGCCGGAACAGCAGCCGGTTCTTGTGGAGGTGTCCCCGATGGTGCCGGTGACGGGGGAGCGGCTTGTGGAACCGGTGGTGCGGGAGGAGCAATCTGGTAACGGGCTTGCGGAATCTCGGCCTCGACAGCTGCATGTTTCTTTACAGAGATTTTGAAATCTCCCTCTTCAATGGAGACCTCATCGACGTCGCTTTCGCCGATCAGGTCCAGAATTTTCTTAACGAGTTTTAAATCCATGGTCTATCCGTTTGTGTTCACACGTTCGATGTATTCCCCGGTACGGGTATCAACTTTGATTTCATCCGCTTCGTTGATAAAGAGTGGAACCTGCACAACCGCTCCGGATGCGATGGTTGCCGGTTTGCTCCCGCCCTGGGCCGTATCTCCCCGCAAGCCGGGATCCGTTTGAGTGACTACCGATACAATATGTGCCGGTGGTTCCGCATAAAGGATGGTTTCATGATCTGCATCGATGACCAGGCTGCATGTAATCCCGTCACTGAAGAATCCGGATCGCTGGACCCTGGACTCCTCAAGGGCCACCTGTTCATAGGTTTCCTGGTGCATGAAGTGGTACAGGTCTCCGTCAAAATAGAGAAACTGATAGGGGTGGGTTTCGATTCGGACCGTATCGACACTTTCGCCGGATCGAAACGTTTTTTCAATATTCTTCTCGTTGACGACTCCTTTCAGCTTGGTGCGCACAAATGCGCCACCCTTGCCGGGTTTGACGTGTTGAAATTCGGAGATCGTGTAGAGCTCTCCGTCCAGATCCAGTGTCAACCCGGGTCTGAAGTCACTTGTGCTTAATTTTGGCATAGAATCTGATCCGTTCAAAAAATCTGGGTTTGAAAATAGAGCTGTTCCCGGATTGAACCAAACCGGAACCAGCCTGTACCCGTGGAAAAGTTACGAAAAGATGTTGACAGCAATGGTGATCAGGATCAATCCAATCAGGAGTGGACAGATCATTCGCATGAACCACGGCCATATGCGTCCAAACCAATTCGTTGTGACACCTGGATATCCTTGTTCAATCTCAAGCAGTGCCTGATCGGTTTTCCAGACATATGCAAGGAAGAGACAGATCATAAACCCACCCAAAGGCAGTCCGATTTCGTTGAAAATCACCACAAAAAAGTCGATCAGACCGGTGTCAAAAGAGATGACGATGGAGACGATGGAGACAGCTCCCCCGATGATCCAGGCTGCCCGCTTTCGGGAATAGTTGTGTTCATCGATCAACCATGCCACAGGTACTTCCAGCAGGGAAATGGAAGAGGTGAGGGCAGCCATGCCGAGAAGCACGAAAAAGAGGACGCCGAGCAGCATTCCGGTCAAGCCACCGATCTGATGAAAAAGTTCGGGAAGCACATCAAACACAAGTGTGACACTGGAGAAAAGAGCTCCGGTTTCCGGATCAAAGATTGCGGTTCCACCCGCCTGTGCGACGAACATGGCCGGCACGATCAGCAGACCGGCAAAAAAGGCGATTCCCAAATCAGCGAGCGTTACAAAGACTGCCGACTCGACCAGATTTTGGTCCTTGTTGATGTAAGACCCGTAGGTGATCAATGCTCCCATCCCGAGTGACAGAGAGAAAAAGGCTTGTCCGAGTGCAGAGAAAAAGAGTGTCGGAGAAAGGGTACTGAAGTCGGGTTTTAAATAGAGAGAAAGACCGTCAAATGCGCCATCTTGAGTAAACATATAGAGGATCATGGCCCCCAGAATCAAGAGAAGAAGTGGCATGAGCAGCTTGGTGGCGCGTTCAATTCCCTGACTCACGCCCCCCGTTATGATCACGACGGTCATCACCATGAAGAGAAGCGAAAGGACGGCGTTTTTCGGACCGTATTCCAGATCTCCCATCAAGGAGGCTGTTCCGTCTGCACCAAAGTAGTAGAAGATTTCTTCGAGTACGTATCCCAGGGTCCAGCCAGAGAGTACGAGGTAGAAGGAGAGGATCATCACCCCGCATAGAACCCCCCAGACCCCGATCAGGGGCGCCCACCGATCACCCCCCAGTTCTCGAAAGGCACCGATCGGGTTTTTTCCTGTATTGCGTCCAATGGTCAACTCTGCGACCATAACCGGAAAGCCGACCAAGAAACAGCATCCCAGGTAGATCAGGATGAACGCCGCCCCCCCATTGTCGGCGACCTGGGTAGGGAACCCCCAGATGTTTCCCAATCCGACGGCAGAACCCGCTGCTGCCAACACGAAGCCCAATTTGGAGTTCCAGTTTCCGCGTGCTGTCTGATTCTGTTCCGTCACGTCAGATCTCGTCCTTTATGGTTGAAGTTGACTGTTTCATCGATCTGTTCGCCGAATTGAAGTCTAACAAATGGGATCTCCCGGATCTCCATCCGGAGAGAGCAATCGAAGGGATCCATCCGATGATTCAGACATCAAAATCATGCCGTTGCTTTCGACGCCCATCATTTTCTTGGGCGCCAAATTGGCAACCACTCCCACAAGCTTGCCTTCAAGTTGCATCGGTTCAAAATGTTCTTTGACACCCGAAAGAATGGTACGAACCTCGAGGCCGATATCCACCGTCAGCTTCAAGAGTTTTTTGGACCCCTCCATGTCTTGGGCCTTCAGGATTTTTCCAACCCGAAGATCCAGTGCATCAAAGTTGTCGAACGATGCGACCGGTTTCAATTCCGGAAGTTTGAACTCTTCTGAAGTCTCATTCTCTTTATCTTGAGCAGCATGCCCTTGCAACTTCTGGAGCTGGAATTCAATGGATTCATCTTCAATTTTCTCAAAGAGGACCGTTCCGGAGGAGATGGTCGATCCGGGTGTCAGCATGGCTTCAGAAACGTGATCCCACAGCGTCGAATGATCCAGACCCAAATCGGATCTCAACTGGTTCATTTTTGCGGGGAGGACCGGTGAAAAGAGAACGGACAGAGCCCCACATATCTGAAGGGACACGTGAAGCGTGTTTGCACACGCTTCGGGATCAGATTTCCGGGTTTTCCAGGGTTCCGACTCGGTAAAGTATTTATTACCGATTCTGGCAAGTTTCATGGTGCGGGTGATCGCTTCTCTGAACTTGAACTCTTCATACGCTTCCGCAATCTCGCGTGCGGCAATTTGAATGGCTTCAAGAGCTGCCAGATCTCTTTTCGAGGGATTGTTGAGCTCCGGAACCCGGCCCTCGTGAAACCGCTCGGTAAATGTGGTGCTTCGATAGACAAAATTTCCAAGAATATCGGCCAGTTCACTATTGACCCTTGTCTGAAAGTCTGCCCAGGAAAAATCAGAATCCTTGGTTTCAGGCAATGTGGATCCCAATACGAATCTCAGGAGATCCGGTTCGAACTGTTCCATGGCTTCGTCGAGCCAGACGGCCCACCCACGAGACGTCGAAAGTTTTTTTCCTTCCAGATTCAAAAATTCGTTGGCCGGAACCTGATCGGGTAGGATGAATTCACCATGCTCCATAAGCATGAGTGGAAACATGATGCAGTGAAAAACAATATTGTCTTTTCCAATGAAATGGATCAATCGGGTATCGGAGTCTTGCCACCAGGTTTTCCAGGCCTCTTCGTCCCCAATGCTTTGAGCCCATTCACGTGTTGCCGATATGTACCCGATCGGGGCATCAAACCAGACATAGAGTACTTTTTGATCGGCATCCGGATGGGGCACCGGCACTCCCCATGAGAGATCGCGTGTGACGGCCCGATCGGACAGTCCATCCGACAACCAACTTTTGCATTGGCCGGTTACGTTCGGTTTCCAGTTGGTTCTGCTGTTGATCCACGCTTCAATTTTGGGCTGATACGCCCCCAATGGCAGGTACCAGTGTTCGGTTTCCCGCGTTTCCGGGGTCTTTCCCGTGAGGGTACTTTTCGGGTCCATCAAGTCTGTTGGTGAGAGCGAGGAGCCGCACTTTTCGCATTGATCCCCGTGGGCATCTTCATAACCGCATATGGGACAGGTTCCTTTGACATACCGATCCGGCAGAAACATACCGGCCTCGGGGTCGTAGAGTTGTTGTTCCGTCTTGCGCCGGAAAACCCCTTTTTTATCGAGGCGGGTAAAGAACGCTTGAGACGTCTCCTTGTGTACAGTTGAACTGGTGCGTCCGTAATAATCGAAATCTATACCAAACACCTGGAACGCCTGTTTGTTTCGTTCATGAAACCGGTCTACAATATCCTGGGGTTGGACGCCCTCCCGTTCGGCCGCGATCGTAATCGGGACCCCGTGTTCATCCGACCCGCAGATGTGAAGGATCTCTTCGCCACGAAGTCGTTTGTACCTCGTATAGAGATCTGCAGGAAGGTAGGCACCTGCCAGATGGCCAAGATGGATGGGACCATTGGCGTAGGGTAGTGCCGAGGTTACCAGTGTACGTTTACTCATAGAGTCGGTTTCGGGTGCTGTAAGTTCTGATTCTATCGGGAACAAAGTGTCGAATCTGCGGTCCGTTCAACTTTCTGAACATTCGGCTCTCAATCGATGCAAAAGTTAATCGCCTTGAGTGAAAGTTACCAAAGTCGTTTCGTGTGAGTAAGGATCCGTTACATCGGGGTCCATTTTTGGAACAAGGCGTAGAGGACGATTCCTGTAGCGACCGATACATTGAACGAGTGTTTGGTCCCGAACTGCGGGATTTCCAACGATACATCACAAAGAGAAAGCAGTTGGGGGTCGATACCGGATACTTCATTCCCGATCACCAAACAGACGGGTTGAACCGGGGGGGTGAAATCCTGAAGAGGGGTACTGTTCCAAGTCTGTTCCAGAGCACAGATTCGGACATGTTGCTGTTTGAGATCCTTCAGAAGATCCACCGGGTCCTCACATCGCCTCCAGGAAACCGTTTCATCGGCACCCAGCGCTGTCTTGCTGAGTTTGGGGTCGGGAGGGTAGGGTGTGTATCCGGAAAGAATCAGATCGGTAATGCCGAAGCAGTCGGCCGTCCGGAAAATGGAGCCGACGTTGTGCAGACTTCGAATGTTGTGCACCAGGAGATGCACGCGCCCCTCGAGTGGGGATTTCGAGGATGCGTGAAGATCCCGGATTTCGGGCATTGTTTTCTTTTCAAATCGGGGCATCCGCTGCATCTGAAATGGATATTGGTTAACAGGGAGGAAGATCCTATCTTGGACAATCATTAACAAATCAGAGATTGGCCCCGGAAGACGGGGCCAACAGACAGCAGTTTAACCGACTGCTGTTTTTATTTCCGGCAGGGAACAATAAATCAACCCTGTTTCAGTCTGTTATCATTAAGTCAGAAAGTGTGTCGACATGAAAAAGAACTACCTCTCCAGTGAAGGATTCGAAAAACTGGACGCGGAATTGAGGGATTTGAAGACCCGTGGACGGAAAGAAATTGCCAATGAGATTTCGGAAGCGCGTTCCAAAGGAGATTTGAGTGAAAATGCCGAGTACGATGCAGCGAAAGAGGCACAGGGGATGCTGGAAAAGCGCATTGCAGAGCTGGAGCATACGTTGGCTACCGCTTCTGTCATTGACGAGAAGAACATCGACAGCTCAAAAGCGTATCTTCTTTCGAGTGTCACCATTTTGAACCACAATGTAGGCAAAGAGATGACCTATATTTTGGTCGGGCGGGAAGAGGCCGATTTCAAGGCAGGCAAAATCTCGGTTGAATCCCCCATCGGGCAGGGGATACTTGGAAAAGAGGTTGGGGATGTCGTCGAAGTAGACGTACCGGCCGGCCGCTTGAAGCTGGAAATCTTAAAAATTGAACGATAGAACGGATGAAGATAGCAGTTGTCGGTACTGGATATGTAGGGCTTGTTGCAGGAACCTGTTTTGCAGACAGTGGAAACGAAGTGATGTGCGTCGATATTGATCGAGAGAAAATCGCCCGCATGCAGAAGGGCGAGATTCCGATCTATGAACCGGGACTGAATCGTGTGTTTGACCGGTCCATCCGGGAGGGACGATTGCGCTTTACAACGAATCTCAAAGAGGCATTCGGTCCTGCACAGATCATTTTTCTGGCACTTCCAACTCCTCCGGGGGCCAATGGTCAGGCCGACCTTTCGGCCGTTCTTCACGTTGCCGGTGAACTGGGAGACTTGTTGGAAGCGCATAAAGAGTACAAAGTGATCGTCAATAAAAGCACGGTTCCCGTCGGTACGGCAGACAGGGTTCGGAAGGTGATTTCAGAGCGAACCCGTCAGGAATTCGACGTTGTCTCCAATCCGGAATTTCTTCGGGAAGGCGCCGCCGTTGAAGACTTCATGAAGCCGGAGCGAGTGGTTATTGGAACCAGAAGCGAACGTGCGGCTTCGCTGATGAAGCAGCTCTACGAACCATTCGTTCGGAGTGGCAATCCGATCATCATTATGGATGAACGCAGTTCCGAAATGACGAAGTATGCTGCAAACGCACTCCTTGCCACCAAAATCACATTCATGAACGAGATTGCAAATATCTCGGAAAAGGTTGGCGCCAATGTGGATCAAATCCGCCGGGGTATCGGAACAGACAGTCGAATCGGCAAGCGATTTCTTTTTGCGGGAATTGGATACGGTGGAAGTTGTTTTCCGAAAGATGTCCAAGCCATTCACTATACGGCTTCAGAACATGGGTATGATTTCCGTATTCTGGATGCTGTCATGAAAGTGAACGACGATCAGAAATTGTCGATTGTTCACAAACTCAAGCGATACTACGGAGAACAAATTAAAGGGAAGACCATCGGAATTTGGGGCTTGAGCTTCAAGCCGGAGACGGATGACATTCGAGAAGCTCCGTCCCTGTACATCACCAAAGAGCTGGCCCGACTCGGTGTTCACATGAAGGCCTATGATCCCGAAGCGATCCAAACGTTCAAAGAAGCAGCCGATGACGAGACGCTGGCATCCATGACCTTTGTCGAGGATCAAGATTCTGCAATCGAGGGTGTCGATGCCCTGGTGATCTGTACAGAATGGAATGAATTCCGAAGACCCAATTTTGAACGGTTTATGGAGAAAATGAAGGAACCCGTTCTTTTTGACGGGCGGAACCTTTACGATTTGGAAAGGGTACAAGAGGCAGGTCTGACATACATGAGTGTCGGCCGACCGTCTGTCAATCTTTGAACCCGGAAGACGATACGCTCGAGGCAGGAATGAAAAGGTTGATCGATCTTTACATTTACAGAGTACGCGACCCATCGTTCGAGTACTTGATGCTGAAGCGGGCAGACAAGAAGATCTATTCGGGTCAGTGGAGAATGGTTGGAGGAAAAGTTCGATCCGATGAATCCTACTGGCAAGCCGCTCTTCGTGAAATGAAGGAGGAAACCGGTCTTCAGCCACAACTTTTTTGGTCGGTGCCAACCCTGAATCATTTCTACGAGCCTTCGAGTGATCAGATTCATTTGATACCGGCATTTGCTGCAGAAGTGCATGCAGAGGCTGTTCCGGTACTTGATGATGAACATTCCCGTTATGAGTGGCATGAAGCCACCGAAGCGTCGAATCGCGTCTTTTGGCCGGAACAGAAACGATTGATTCTCACCATCGATCAGATACTCTCTACAGACCAATGGCTCGATTCCTGGAATATCCCACTCGGTTGATTCATCCTTTTGTTGGACTGGTTCTGTTGACCCTCGGGGTCATCGGAATCTCCGGTAGTGAGAGGGCGTTCGGGCAATCCATAGGAATGGATTGGAAGCTGCGGCCGGACTTGTGGTGGAATACGGTCGATGGAGTCCGTTCCGGAATACAGGTCAAAGGGTGGGAGAGGGGGTCGACCCGACATATTCAACGAGAGGTGGATACAGGCGTCTGGATCGCGACCCGATGGCCGGACCATCCGGTATCCTATCGGGTTCGATGGTCCGAACCGTTTCCTGGATGGACAGGTAGACAATCCGGTGGATCCATCGGGATTACAAGTTTGCATCGGGTCGGTATCCGGACCCACGGCGTCTCTCTGACCGGCCGATGGAACCGTCCAATGAGGGATACGCCCCTCCTGGAGCTGAGACTTCGCTACGATTGGTTGCGTCAAACCGATCCCGGGTATCGGCTCTACCCGCAGCGCTGGCAATCGGATTGGAATGAACGTCTGATTGTTGAGATCGATTGGCAGTCGAGACCCGGCGGGCCGATTTGGCAGTCGATGAATGCAGGTGTGTACCATCAATTTCGTGGAGATTCATTTCAAGGAGGGGATGTTCGGTGGACGGTACGGACGGACAAGACGGCACAATGGGGACTGGAATCTGTATTTCGGTTCGGAACCATCGGATCTTCTGCCCGCCCTGAATTTCGCTACGGAATACAGAGTGGACAGGCGCTTCGTCTGTTGGAGGATCCTCTCTGGCGAGCCCGCGGGACCCTGCCGCCTTCCGGTGTTGGATCCGGTTTCCTCCAACCATATGGAGGATTTTTCCGTGGGTACGGGAAACAGGAGAGTGACCTGTGGTCTTCAGGAGAGAGGCCTCTATGGAGGCATCAGACGGGAGCTGAGTGGAGAGTCTGGACGCCCAATCCGGTTCAGCACGCGCTTCAGAACATCGACTCTGTACGAGAGTTCATGACCTTCCGTACGCACCTCTTTTTGACATCGGGGTATCTCGGGGGTGGAACGACTACTCTTGGTAATGGATGGTTTCATGAAGGGGGAGGCGGTGTGGAGTGGAGATTCCAGGTCCCCGATTCTCATACAGGTTTTCGGGGGTTCTCCATCCGGTATGATCTTCCTGTCTGGTTATCCCGGCCAGGGGAAGAGAAAGCCGTCCAATTTCGACACGTACTCGGGATACAAGGCAGTTTCGATTTGTAGGATTGACCATGCAGCACGGAACAAACAGGGATGTGACAGCGGGCAGGCGTTGGTTTCTCGTCGGGGGAGCCGTATGGCTTCTTTTCCTGTTCGTCCTGCAGACGGGTTGTACGACAACCCGTTGGAGTATCGAGAATCCCCGCTACCTGGATCGGCAACCGGAGGACGAGAAAACAGGGGAGTACCATACGGTCCAACTGGAGCACGACGTGAGTCGGGAATCCCCCTATTTAACGTTTCAGCTCTATCGATTGGATCAGTATGCGGTTGCGGAGAGGGTGCAAGTCGAACGACAATTGCAGCACTATCAACCGACATGGGGATTTGCCGCCCTCGCTTCTGTCGGAGCAGCCATCTCCTTCTATGCAGGATCCCGTTCCGGATTGACGGGGTTGACCTCCAACCAACAAAGTTTCGCCTTCAATGTGATGGGCGGTCTTCTCTCCCTGGCAACGGTGGCTCATCTGACTCCTGTGGGAGAACCGATTTCAACGGACGAGACCCTCTCTCTTCGAGGCAGGAGTGGTCGAGCCGTGGTTACGGATACGGTGCGTGTAGACGGACTCGAATCGGGCAGGTATCCGGTAGACATCGAACTTCGTTACAATGGGGATCTCGTCTATCATGATCGGGTCGATGCAGGTAGTCAGGGGCGCTGGGTGGTCGAGCTTTCCGATCTGTTCAGGACGGTTCTTGTCCGGGGAAATGAACCCGGTGCATTGACACTGGATCTGGTTCAACCGACCGATACACTTCACTTGCCCATTCCGCTCGAGAGTTTTTTGCAACCCGTCGTACAGATCGGATCGGAAACAGCGGACCTCTATCGATCGTCGGAGGGATCCGAAGCACTGACGACCGTTGCACGTGGAAGTGAATTCTCGTTGGTCGGTGATCTCGAGGATTCCCGATATACCGTACAATTCGGGGGGTCTCTGGTCTATGTCGACAGGACTCAAGCCAGTATCCAATGGAGAAGGGCCGATACCGCCACCGAACCCTCCGTGATTCCGGTCGGAGAACTTCCATTCGGTGAGATGGGCGTCGAATTCGGTCTTCCGGAGATCCAAACACCCCCTACCAACGACGCCGCCATATTGATCAGCAATCACAGGGGAAACCTGCATGGCGTACGACGATATACGGATCGGGATTTGGAAATGATGTCCCTCTATTTCCGGGACGCTTTCGGGGTCTCTCCAGATTCGATTCAGGAGTTGAATCTGATGGAGTCTGATGAGGAATTGCGCGTACCGGAGGTGTCGGGAGATCGAATCTACCTCTGGATAAGTGGATTTGCCCGGCTTGTACCGAATGATTCGGGTAACCGGATCTTACTGGTCAGTATGGAAGAGTCCGGCAATGAGAGGGTGCAGCCGCTTGACGAGATATTGGTGGAAACCGCTCAGAGATCCCGAAATTCAATGATCGCCTTTCTGGACCTGACGTACCTGGATCCCGAAGAGTTGACGTCCGACGGCAATGAGTCAGAACTTCTGAACGATCTCTATGCGGCGGTAGAAGAGGTTCAACCCGAGTCCGTCCTGGTGTTTGCTTCCCGACCGGGGCAGGAAAGTGGCCGGTATGAAAGCCTTCGGTTCGAAAATCGATATCATCACATTTTTCCGTATTACGTTGCCCAGGCCTGGAAACAGGGAATCACTCGCATGGACCGGTTGGTCGACTACATACGGAACCAGGTGGACTATACCAGTCGCCGGCTGCATGACAGACCCCAGAATGTATCGGCAGTGGGTCGGTTTCAGATCGATTTGAGTCAGGAATAACCCGTCGTCATCGCTTTTCTATCCGGGGATAAATCCTTATATTTATTCGTTCCAAATAAGCATTATTAACGGGGTGGTTCATCGCGTCTGGAAGCCGATGGAAAGCCTGCCCGAGGATTTGCAATCAGACGGTATCAAACAAATCATCAAGTGACATGAGCCAGACGAAAGAATTAGAGTCGATGATTGGAGAGGAGTACAAGTATGGCTTCTCCACGGATGTCGAGTATGACGAATTTCCGAAAGGAATCAACGAAGGGATTGTTCGGAAGATCTCGGAGATTAAAAACGAGCCGGACTGGCTCCTGGAGTTCAGGTTAAAAGCGTTTCGCCAGTGGCAGAAGATGGAAGAGCCGGAATGGTTCAACGCCACGTATGTGAAACCGAAGTTCGACGAAATCCAGTACTACTCGGCTCCGAAGAAGCGTCCCGAATTGGAGAGTCTCGACGAGGTCGACCCCAAAATTCGCGAGACGTACGAAAAACTCGGAATTCCACTGGAAGAGCAGAAGATGCTTTCCGGAGTGGCTGTGGATGCCGTCTTTGACAGTGTTTCCATCTTTACCTCGTTTAAAGAGAAGTTGAGCGAAGCCGGAGTCATTTTCTGTTCCATTTCGGAAGCTGTTCAGAAGTATCCGGAATTGGTCAAGAAATACATGGGGTCTGTTGTTCCTTCCGGTGACAACTTCTATGCAGCGTTGAATTCGGCTGTTTTTTCCGATGGTTCATTCTGTTTTGTCCCAAAGGATACAATCTGTCCGATGGAGCTGTCGACCTATTTCCGAATCAACAACATGGATTCCGGTCAGTTTGAACGAACGCTTATTGTTGCCGAAGAGAATAGTCATGTGAGCTACCTGGAAGGGTGTACGGCTCCGATGTATGACAAGAACCAACTGCATGCTGCGGTTGTGGAGCTTGTTGCACTGGACAATGCGGAGATCAAATACTCCACCATCCAAAACTGGTATGCCGGTGACGATGAGGGCAAGGGTGGAATCTTCAATTTTGTCACCAAACGGGGGATCTGCAAAGGGAAACGTTCCAAGATCTCCTGGACACAATTGGAGACCGGTTCGGCAGTTACCCTGAAATACCCAAGCGTGATTCTTCAGGGCGATGATTCCATTGGTGAATTCTTTTCCGTAGCCGTGACGAGCAAGTATCAACAGGCCGATACCGGAACCAAAATGATCCATCTCGGGAAGAACACCAAGAGCACCATTATCTCGAAAGGGATCTCTGCCGGCCACTCCAACAACAGCTATCGGGGTCAGGTGAAGTTCAGCAAGAAAGCCGAGAATGCACGCAACTATTCTCAGTGCGATTCGATGTTGATTGGACAGACATGTGGTGCACATACCTTCCCGTACATTGAATCGGCAAACCCCACCGGCCAGATCGAACACGAGGCGACGACTTCGCGGATTGGCGAAGATCAAATTTTCTACCTGCAGCAACGGGGACTGAGCGAAGATGACGCGATCTCCATGCTTGTAAACGGCTTCTGTAAAGAGGTGCTCAAGGAACTTCCCATGGAATTTGCCGTGGAGGCAAACAAGCTGTTGGGAATCAAACTTGAAGGAAGTGTGGGATAGGTGCTCGACGGGCCGGTCGGCAGCCTGACGAATATGCCGGCACCCGTTCAAACTTGAAACAATCTTTAAACCTTAGAAAATCAGACTGTGCTTGAGATTAAAAATTTACATGCCGTAGTAGAAGAGGATGGAACCGAAATCCTGAAAGGAGTGAACCTGACCGTCAAGAAGGGAGAGATTCACGCCATTATGGGACCCAACGGAAGCGGCAAAAGTACCCTTTCAAAGGTTGTGGCCGGGCATCATGAATATGAAGTGACAGAAGGTGAAATCCTTTTTGAAGGAGAAGACATTTTGGAATTGGACCCCGATGAACGAGCTCATTTGGGTGTATTTCTCGCTTTTCAATATCCGGTCGAAGTACCCGGAGTCACCAACAAGATTCTGTTGCGTGAATCCTACAACACCATTGCAGCATCCCGGGGGAGAGAAGAGATGGATCCACTGGAGTTCGAGGACTACATGGATGACATGCTCGAACTGGTCGAAATGAAAAAGGAGTTTCTGGACCGACCCGTCAATACCGGATTTTCCGGTGGAGAGAAGAAGCGGAACGAGATTTTCCAAATGGCGGTGTTGAATCCGAAACTCTCCTTCCTGGACGAAACGGACTCAGGTCTGGATATCGATGCGTTGAGAATTGTGGCCGGCGGGATCAACAAGATTCATACAGCAGATGACGCCATCGTGATGGTGACCCACTATCAGCGAATGCTCGACTACATCGAACCGGACATCGTCCACGTCATGATGCATGGACGGATTGTCAAGACAGGTGGGAAAGACTTGGCTCTCAAGTTGGAAGAGAAGGGATATGACTGGCTTGAGTCAATTTCAAAAGAAAATGGTGAGGTGAAGTAATGAGTATCACAGCCAAAAGCGAAGAGTCCATCCTTCACCGGCTGGCTGCGGAGACTCGAGCAGACGGAGAAGCCTTCCGTACGCTCCGGAATACCAGTTGCAAGGAGTTGGCCGAACGAAGATTCCCGACTCCACGAGATGAAGATTGGAGATTTTTGGACCTGAAACCGATCAGCCGGGGTGGATTCCATCCACTTGATCAGGTATCGGTCCCCGAACTTCCGTCACTGGAAGCGCATTATATTCCGGAATCGATGCATAGTCGCCTCGTATTTGTGAATGGTGTGTATCAGGAGTCCTTGTCGGCAACGGACGGCGTTCCGGACAGTGTCGTCATCGGTTCCCTGGCCCAGCATCACGAGCACCCCATGGTAGAGAAGTGGCTCAATCAACTGGCGATCTATCCGAAGGATCCATTCACGTCATTCAACGGGTCTGTTCTGGAGGACGGAGGATTTGTTTACATCCCGAAAGGTGTACGCATCGAGGCACCCATTCATGTGTTGAACCTCTATACCGAAGCGGACAAACCTTATTTTGCCGCTCCACGCCTTCTCTTTGTCGCCGAAGAAGGTGCACGTGCCACAGTGGTGGAAGAACACAACGGTTTGGGAGAGAATGCCTACCTGACAGTCCCTGTATCGGAATTCAAAGTTCATGGAGGTGCGCACATCCATCATGTCCGAATCCAGCGGGACAGCATGCAGGCTGTTCATGTTTCTCGTCCGGCAACCTATATCGAAAAGAAAGGAGAATATCACTCCTATACCATTACGTTTGGCGGGAAACTCACCCGGAATGAACCATTGGTCGTACAAGAGGACGAGGAGGTCGATTTTACACTCGACGGGTTGGTTCTCATTGATGGAGAACAGATTTCTGATACCCATTCCGTCATGGATCATCGATTCTCACACGGTCAGAGCCATCAACTCCACAAAGTCGTTGTGAAAGGGGCGGCTCATTCGATTTTCAACGGGAAGATTTTTGTTCGAAAGGATGCTCAAAAAATCGATTCATTCCAGGAGAATCGGAATTTGTTGCTTTCAAGAGAGGGACTCGTGAACACCAAACCCCAATTGGAAATTTTTGCAGATGATGTACTCTGCTCTCATGGTGCAACCATTGGTCAACTGGATCCGGAACATGTCTTCTATCTGCAAAGTCGCGGAATGACCGAGCAGAAAGCCAAAGAAGTACTGACGTATGCATTTGCACTGGAGACCATCGAGAATGTCAACGTTGAGTCGGTGCACAAGCTGTTGGTTGAAGAGGTAAAACGATACACCTCGACAGAACTTACGCAGGAGATGATGGCATGAGCCAAGCGGTGAGTAGCATATCACCAGGCATTGATTTTCGGAGAGTCCGGGATCAATTTCCTGTACTTCGTCAAGAAGTATACGGACATCCGATTGTCTATCTGGACAATGCGGCATCCAGTCAGATGCCGGACCAGGTGGCGGATCGAATGGACCACTATCACAGATATGAGCACGCCAATGTTCATCGGGGTATCCATTTTCTCAGTCAGGAAGCGACAACTGCCTACGAAGAGACGCGAACGTTGACGCAGACGTTCATCGGCGCAGAAAAGAGTGAAGAGATCATCTTTACGACAGGGACGACGGATTCAATCAATCTGGTTGCCAGTAGTTATGGTCGTCTGCACTTTCGGGAAGGATCAGAAATCATTCTCTCCGAAATGGAGCACCATGCCAATATCGTGCCCTGGCAACTGATCGCCGAGCAGACCGGTGCCCGAATTCGCGTCATTCCGATGACCGATGCCGGTGATCTGGATCTTCAGGCATATCGGTCGCTCCTCAACGAGCGGACCGCTTTGGTTGCGGTCACGCATGTCTCCAATGCCTTGGGCACGGTCAATCCGGTAGAAGAGATGACGGCCATGGCACACGATGCGGGAGCGGTCATTCTCGTGGATGGAGCCCAGGCTGCTCCACACCGACCTGTCGATGTTCAGGAGATCGGATGCGATTTTTACGTTTTTTCATCCCACAAGATGTGCGGTCCTACCGGGTTCGGGATTTTGTATGGAAAAGAGGAGTGGCTCTCCGGAATGCCGCCGTACAGAGGCGGGGGTGACATGATTGACAGGGTAACGTTCGAACAAACCACCTACAATATACCTCCTCACCGATTCGAGGCGGGAACCCCACCCATTGCAGCGGGGATTGGCTTTGGCGAAGCGATTCGGTACCTGAATCAAATTGGAATGGAGCCCATTGCGAAACGTGAAGAGGAGCTCCTCGCCTATACCGAATCGACACTTGCCGAGTTGGAGGGAGTTCGAATTTTGGGGTCACCGAAGGAGCGAGCGTCGTCTGTCTCGTTTTTGGTCGATGATATTCATCCACAGGACACCGGCACCATTCTGGACAAACACGGAGTGGCCATTCGAACGGGTCACCACTGTGCTCAGCCAGTTATGGATCGATTCGGTGTATCGGCAACGGCTCGTGCATCCGTTGCTTTTTACAACAACGAATCGGATATCGACCGACTGGCCGACGGAATACGCGAACTGAAAACTTTTTTCAAGAGCTGACGTTCCCGAAGAGTCCGAGAATCGGAACCTTTGGGTCCAGACGGATTGTTGGACAAGTACACGTAACAGAGAGGAGAGGTACCATGCCAAAGATCAAAGAGATAGAACGGACACCAAACCCGGATGCCATGCGATTTGTCCTTGGCGAACCGCTGACCAACGGAGTCACTCGTTCCTTCGAACACGCAGGTGAAGCGGAGAATGACGAGCTTGCCCGCGCACTGTTTGCCGTTGATCACGTGATCAACGTCTATTATGTGGATCGCTATGTAACCGTTACCCAGGACGGGGAGGAAGTTTGGTCCGACCTCCTTCGGAAGTTGGCCCCCCCGATTCGTGAGGCAACGCCTGTAGAGGATGCAGAAGAAGATGATGAAGTCCATGCAACCAGGGAAGTACAAGATTCGGATGATCCCCGGTTGATTCAGATCAATCAGCTGTTGGACGATCAGGTTCGTCCCTACTTGCTTGCAGATGGTGGCGGACTCAAAATTTTGGGTCTGGACGGGAATCGTTTGAAGGTGCACTATCAGGGAGCTTGTGGAACCTGCCCGACCGCAACTTCAGGGACGTTATATGCCATCGAAAGTATGGTCAAGCGAATTGATCCGGATATTCAAGTTGTTGCCGTTTAAAGGGATCAGAGTATGACGGAGACGTTCATGAGTGAATCAGCTGTTTCAGAAATTACGATCAGTGACCGGGCGGCAGAGCGAATACGTGAAATCCAGCGTGAACAGGGCTTGGGATCCGATGCCGTTCTACGGGTATCTGTTCGAAGTGGAGGCTGTTCCGGTCTGACCTACGATCTCGACTTTGTTTCCTCTTCCGAGATCGAGAAAGGGGATCACGAGATTGAGGATCAGGGAATACGAGTGGCCGTCGACATGCGCAGCTATCTCTATCTTGCCGGTACGCGATTGGATTATACTTCTGGACTGACTGGAAAAGGTTTCCATTTTGATAATCCAAATGCATCCCGTACGTGTTCGTGTGGCGAATCATTTTCACTGTAAAGGATTGAATGGGACAAGAGGCGACTATGGAGATCGTAAACAAGGTCAAGCAGTCCAAGTTGGAAACCGTTGATCTTGAAGCGCTTGTAAAAGATGAACCGATCCAGGAATTGGACTTGAAGCCGTTTCTCTTCAAGGGGTTGATACTCAAAGAGAAAGAATTCCGGGACGCCGTAAAAGATCACGATTGGAGTCGCTATGCAAACGCTTGGGTGGGTATCCATTGCAGTACGGATGCACTCATCCCGCACTGGGCATGGATGGTCGTTGCATCCAGTGCAGGAGAATGGGCAAAAGGGGTCTTTTTTGGTTCGGGAATGGAGTTGCGCGAGCAGGTTCTACTGAATCGAATTGAACACAAAGACTGGAGTCATTTCCAGGATTCCTTTGTCTTGCTGAAGGGGTGCAGTGACATGGACTTGTCACCAACAGTCTATGTCCGGGCAACAGAAGCGATACGGCCTCATGTCCGGAAGTTGATGTATGGTGAAGCGTGCTCCAATGTGCCAGTTTACAAAACGATGCAAAGACGTTCTTGATCGGCTGACAAGCCAGGATTTCATCACAACGCAGTGCCGGAGGATTCCCCGTGGGAATTGAGCAGCGTAAAAAGGATCATACAGACATCTGCCTGAACCGACCTGTTCATTACGACAAGGGAGCCGGTTTTGACAGATATGACTTCGTTCACAATGCACTGCCTGAACTGGATCTGGATGACATAACGACCGAAGCCACGCTACTGGGTCGAACATTCGCTTTTCCTCTTTTTGTCTCGTCGATGACCGGTGGATACAATGGAGCTCAGGCCATCAATCGACAGATCGCCTCGTTCTGTCAGCGCAACAATTTGCCATTCGGTGTGGGGAGTCAACGGGCCATGTTGGAAAAAGAGTCTCTCGAACGCTCATTTGCAGTTGTTCGTGATGTGGCTCCGGATGCATTTATCTGTGCCAATATCGGGGGAGCACAGCTACGCGACGGATTATCGGATGACGGGATCCAACGATTGATCGATATCATCCGGGCAGATGCCGTCATTGTGCATCTAAACCCACTTCAAGAACTTCTGCAAGAGGAGGGAGACCGCAATTTTTCCGGAATAGAGGAGGGGATTTCCCGTCTTGTGACCATGGCACCTTGCCCGGTCATCGTCAAAGAGACCGGAGCGGGAATTTCGGGTGACGTTGCTCGCCGATTGTTGCATTCGGGTGTGGATGTCATTGATCTGTCCGGTGCGGGTGGAACGAGCTGGGCACGGGTAGAGAATCTTCGGAATGAACTGTCCGACTCTTCCGCAGAGAACCGACTCTTTGAAGATTGGGGAATTCCAACAGCCCGGTGTTTGGAATCTGTACAACCACTTCGGGAACAGTTCAAGTTTCAGGTGATTGCATCCGGAGGAATCCGAACGGTATTGGACATGGGAATTGCGTTGGCTCTCGGAGCCGACTTCGTTGCCATGGCGCGTCCGGTTCTTGTTGCACTTCATGAGGGCGGCGAAGAGAATCTTGAACGAATCTACCAAGTTTGGCGGCGACAATTTCGACAATTGCTTCTGTTGACCGGATGTCGACGTCCATCGCTGCTTTCTGCTTCTCACATTCGAAAACGTTCCTGATCCGTTGTATCGTTTTGTATATTCCCGTTTAAACCTCAAATGGACGCTTGTTTGGACTTTTTATCGTCGTATTTGACGTCTATCGAATCGGGATTGTCGCGCATGGATACTCATCGCGAGCCTCAATCGTTGTATGAGCCGTGTCGTTACTTCATGAACATGGGGGGCAAACGAATACGACCCGTTCTTACACAGATCGGGTGTGGACTCTGTGGAGGGAACCTTCAAGAGTCGTTGCCGGCCGCACTCTCCGTTGAACTTGTTCACAACTTTACTCTGATCCATGATGATATGATGGATGGCGCAGAGACCCGTCGGGGAGAAATGACGGTTCACAACAGATGGGGTGACGCGACGGCCATCCTGGCTGGGGATCTTCTCTTTACGGATGCGTTGGAGATGTTGAATGCCTACGATGCCAAACGCCGTGCCATACTGAATCGACGACTGCTGCGTTCCATACGCAGAGTGTGTGAAGGGCAGGCCAGAGACCTGGAGCTGGAGACACGTGAAGAAGCAACCGTGGATGACTACTTCGAAATGATCCGGGGAAAGACGGCGGCATTGATTTCGGCTGCACTGGAAATGGGTGGTATTGTTGCGGGTGGTAACAAAAGGGAACGATCTGCACTGGAAACGATTGGGGAGATCATCGGAGTATCTTTCCAGATACAGGATGATCTATTGGATGTGACTGCAGATCCCGAGCAGTTCGGAAAACGGAAGGGGGGAGATATTTATGAAAAGAAGAGAACCTATTTACTTCTTTCCGCATATGCACGGGGTAGTGATTCGTGTAAAACGACTCTCGATCGTATCTATTCCAAACCGGAATTGGACGGATCGGATGTGGACCAGGTGATTCAAATTTTCCATTCAACAGGAGCCGTCGAGCGTGCCGGGAACGAGGTTCGACGCGGCTATGAGAACGTACAGGAAGAGCTCAAAATATTTGGTGATTCCCGCTATAAGAGGGATCTTGTTACACTTGTTGAACGATTAACAGACAGAGAGTCCTGAGATATGTTTCGACCATTTGCCGTGTTTCTTTTGCTGATGCCGATTCTTCTGATTTCGTGCCGGAGTGAAGAGTTGATCCGTCCGGGAGACTCTCTGGAGGTCGCATACGAGAAAGCCTACTCACTTTATGAAGAGGAGAGATGGCGTGATGCCATTCAATCTTTTGAAACCGTACTCTCCCTCGGGCGTGGAACGTCCATTGGGCAAGATGCACAGTTCTATATGGCAGAGAGTTATTACAACAACAATCAGTTCCTGCTTGCGGCCGATGAGTATGAACGTTACTCGGGCGCTCATCCGAACTCGCCACGGCGAGAAATTGCGGATTACAAAAATGCGCTCAGTTATTATCAATTGAGTCCCCGATACAATATTGATCAGACAAACAGTCGTCGATCAATTGAACTCTTTCAGCTCTATCTTGCACGCTATCCAAACTCTTCCAGAGTGGATGAAGTGAGTGACATGGTGGACGAAATGCTCGATAAATTGGCTCGCAAACAGTATGAATCTGCAGAATTTTACATGAGAAACAACCAGTTCCGGGCTGCAACCATCTATTATGAACTGGTTATCGACCGTTATCCCGGATCTGCATGGGCAGAGCGAGCTCTCGTTTCCCAAATTGACGCATTCATACAGTATGCAGACAACAGTATTCCCGATCGAAGGCAAGAGCGATACGAAGAGGCCCTGGCGAGCTATCAAACCTATCTGCAGCTCTTTCCACGGGGAGAAAATCGCTCAAGGGCAGAAGAGCTCTATGATATCGCCCGGGAGAGACTACAAGCCTACGACGGGGAGCCTGTAACAGAACGCAGGTAGCGGTTGAATCCATGGATCACGGGAGCCGGAAACGAATAGCACTTTTTGGCGGGACGTTTGATCCAATCCATCAAGGGCATGTGGAACTGATTCGCTCAATCGAGAAAAGCCTGTTGGTCGATGATATTTGGGTGCTTCCGTCTCCGGATCCACCACACAAACAACATTCAACGTTCAGCCCTTATCATCACCGTCTTCAGATGATTCAGTTGGCGATCCGGGAACTCAACCTTCCGGCAATCATTTGCGAAGTCGAGAAAGAGTTGGCCTATCCTTCCTATACGATTCAGACCGTTCGCTATTTGCAGGAGCACTATCCGACTGATCGTTTCTATCTCTGTATTGGTGCAGACAGTCTGAATCAATTCCATACCTGGAAATCCCATGAAGAACTGCTGCAGCGGGTCCCGCTTCTTGTTGCTCGTCGTCCGGGTTGGGCCCGGGAAACAGTGAGCAAGCACGTTTTAAACCGGACACTTATGTTGGATCATCCGGATGTAGCCATTTCTTCGAGGGATCTTCGAACGGCCATTTCTACCGGAGGTACCTTGCAGAAACCTATTCAGCGCCAAATTCCGCCGTCCGTTTGGAGCTATATCCAACAGGAGAAACTTTATCATGATGCGTAAAGGAATGAATCGTCATGCATTTTTAAGATGGGCAGGTACAGCGACAACATTCCCGATGCTTGCCCGATCATTTTTTACGGAACAACGTCCATCCCGTGGTGTGAAAATTCTTCCCCGGGCTCTTCGAAGAGGAGATACCCTTGGACTTGTTTCACCGGCAGGCCGCGTCTATGACGAACAGGTCTATCGGGACATGGAGAGCTCATTGTCGGAGATGGGGTTTCGGTTCAGATATGGCGAACATGCCAAGAATGCATACGGGTATCTTGCAGGAACCGATAAAGAGAGAGCAAAAGATGTGAACGAGTTCTTTTCCGATCCGGGGATTGACGGGATTCTCTGTATTCGTGGCGGGTGGGGATGCAACCGGATTCTTCCCTTCCTCGACTTTGACAGGATCGCCCGAAACCCCAAATTTCTCGGAGGGTACAGTGACATCACGGCCTTGCACCTCTCGATTTACAGTCAAACCGGACTCCCCACATTTCACGGGCCCAACGGGACCTCCGATTGGACTCCATTCACGCGTCGAAGCTTTCAACGGATGGTCATGGGGATCGATACCGTCGGACCCTTGCCTCCGGAAAACTACAATCGATCTACCTTGCAGACACTAACGCCCGGTTGTGCAGAGGGAATATTGATTGGCGGGAATCTTTCGCTCATATGTTCTCTGATCGGGACCCCCTATTTTCCGGATCTGTCGGGAGCCATTCTATTTGTCGAAGATATTGGTGAAGATGTCTATCGAGTCGATCGCATGTTGTCTCAATTGGCATTAAGCGGCCAACTGAAGGGTCTGTCCGGTTTTGTATTCGGGACCTGTACGGATTGTCGTGCAACCGGAAGGGCCAGTCTCTCCCTGCAACAAGTGTTACTGGACTATTTCTCTGAACAGACCTATCCAGCCTGCTTTGGCCTACCATTTGGTCACGTAAGCGACAATATGACTCTGCCGGTGGGTGTTCAAGCTCGATTGAATGCAGACAAAGGACAGATCACCATTGAAGAGCACGTATTTTCCGACCAATATCCGGAGTCATCCGAAGAGAATTCATCGTCGTGATTTCCGGCTGATGTACAGCCTACTCTTCACGACTGATATGAATTTTTTGCTGGATCATGTCCCAAATCATCCAGATTAATGGATACGGAGGAAACAGGATGGAAACAACCAACTGAATCCTTCGACGAGTCGCATGACCGCGTTTCTGACTGATCCCTGCAATTCCCCCCAACCAGAAAATGGCAAAGATAAACAAGGTGAAAGAGATCAGGAATGCGCCGACAAATCCGAATGTATTGTAGAAGGTTTCGAGCATGGTTGCCGTAAAAAATTCGTACCTTTGGGGCTTGTGATGAATATACGATTCAAAGAGGAGAGATGAAGCCAGTAGTTTCCATAGTAGGCCGACCCAATGTCGGAAAATCGACCTTGTTCAATCGTTTGATTGGTGAACGGGATGCGATTGTACATGACGAATACGGAGTCACGCGGGATCGTCACTACGGTGAATCAAGCTGGAACGGCCGGGAGTTTACCGTCATCGATACCGGTGGGTATCTGCCGGAAGAGGGCGACAAGATGATTGACGGCATCCGGGAGCAAGTGATGATTGCCATTGATGAGTCCGATGTCATTCTGTTTATAGCCGACACGACGTTTGGCACGCATCCACTGGACGAAGCCGTCACGCAGATGCTTCGGCGATTGGAGAAACCGGTGTTGATGGTTGCGAACAAGGCCGATAATGAAGCAAGACGGCTGGATTCTTCCGAGTTTTATTCGTTGGGATTTGAAGAGATTTTTCCGGTCTCGGCCATTAGCGGATCGGGGACAGGTGAACTGCTGGACAAGGTTGTTACGCTGTTGCCGGAAGAACCGGAAGAGGAGGAGGGACCCGATGCCCCGAAACTGGCATTTGTCGGTCGACCCAATGTCGGCAAGAGCAGTATGGTCAATGCTCTTCTGAAGAGTGATCGTTGCATTGTGACAGATATTCCCGGCACAACCCGTGATTCGATCAACTCACTTCTCGAATTGGATGGTGAACCTTATATATTGATTGATACAGCAGGTCTTCGAAAACGTGCAAAAGTAAAAGAGAATGTCGAATTCTATAGTAATGTCCGAACAGATCGTGCATTGCGTGAATGTGATGTAGCAATTTTGATGATCGACGCCATGCAGGGATTCGAAGATCAAGACAAACGCATCTTGAGAGAAGCCGAACGGTTCAACAAGGGAATCGTCATTGCATTGAATAAATGGGATTTGGTTCCGGAGAAGGACACACATGTTCACAAAGAGTTTGAACAGTATGTCTATGAAGAGGTGCCATCCATGCAGTACGTACCGATTATATCGGTCTCTGCACTTCGGAGACAACGAATCGAAAAAGTGATTCAAGTCGCAAAAATGGTCATCTCCGAACGTCAAAAAAAGATCCCCACTCCGGAGCTGAATAATTTTTTGGAATCTGCACTCAAGGCGCGACCTCTTCCAATGAAACGCGGGAAACAACTTCGCATTCATTACGTTACCCAGGTAAAATCCAATCCGCCTGTATTCAAATTTTTCATGAACCACCCCGAAGAGATGCCACCGAACTACCGGCGGTTCATCGAACGGGCGTTTCGGGAACAATACAAGTTTACGGGTGTACCACTCACTTTTGTATTTCGACAAAAATGACAACGGAATCGGTTCAAAGTTCGCTTTGAACCGGAGCAGGCAAACGGTTATTTTTCGATCCAGAAAACCAGACTCAAACGGGCGACTCAGACATGCAGGAGAACTTGGAACAGCCGGTACTCAACGCACTCAATGAAGAATATTCCAGAGAGCGTTCATTAAGCTTCCTTGAGAAGATCTATCTACCGGAAATCTTCAAAGGACTGTGGTACTCATTCAAGCAGATGTTTGCACCAACGTTCACAATGAGTTACCCGGAAGAGCAGTGGGAACCCCCGTCGATTTTCAGAGGTCGACCTGTGCTTGTCAAAGATGACGGACAGGAACGATGTGTGGCTTGCGGTTTGTGTGCACGAGCCTGCCCTCCGCTTGCAATCAGTATGCAGGCCAATGAAAATGCAGAGGATCCCAAAGAGCGATACCCCGACTTTTTCGAGATCAATATGTTGCGTTGCATCTACTGCGGATATTGTGAAGAAGTTTGCCCGGAAGAGGCGATTGTCATGAGCAAGGATTATGATATCGTTTTCAAATCCCGGGAAGAAGCGGTCTACGACAAAGAAAAACTGTTGGTTCCGAAAGAGGATTTGAAAGAACGTCTCGACTACCTCAAAGAGTACCGGAATAATCAGTTCGGCCAGTTCTGGGACTTTCAGGAAGAGAACAACATTCATTCGGTTCGTGATCGAGATCAGGATTGGAACACAGGTTTGTCACTCGTTGACATGTTGGAACAACAAAAACAGGTAGACCAAACGAAAGCGGGTTCGCATTGGTCATAAGTTCTTCTTCCCATAACGGTCTTCGAAAAGGAAAACGTCCGGAGATTCTCAAAACGGAGTGGATCGAGCGACTCGATTGGGTTCGACAAGAGGCAAAGAAACAGCTTCAATGGATGGATCAAATCGATGCAGAATCGACACCACCCGGTGGAAGATCCATTTTGGGTCATTGGTTTGACCTTTCTCGACTTCAACGCGATCGATATCAACCGCTTCTACAAGCAATTCTTGCCGGCAACACGCTTCCGGATGTACCCGACGCAGATGATTGCATCAAGGAGAGTCGAAAAGAGAGCTCCCCATTCGATCCCGACCTGCCAAAAGAGGTTGCCAATGGCCGTTCACCCTTGATATCGCTTCTCGAATCAACAAATGACACACAGTGGCATCGACTACTCGACTCCGATGAGGCGGCAAATGAATCCCCGCTACGGACACTGCTCAAGGAAATAACAGATCGGGATCGGCTGATTCTTCGAGAGATGAGTCTGCAACTACTGGACCGTCATCGAGAAGATGTAAGTCAACGTGAATTACGTCAACGCCTGCCTTCCCGGGAAGAGTCATAAACGGAGGATAGACTGTGTGGAGCCTGCTACTCTATACTGCGGTATCCATTGCTGCAGTATCCTATATCTGGATTCAGCTTCGAGAGGAGGGACGTCCCGTTTTCCACATCCTTCTGACCGGTGCGATTGTCTCGTCTGTACTATCCATCTGGTTCGAGTATATGCCTGTCTCTGTATATCCATATCTGTCGTCCGGACTGCATATGGGCACGTTGACATTTCTCATGATCTGGATCACGACGGTGATTTGGCATCTTAAGCCAATCTATGCTCGCTATCCCAGACTCTTTACCATGAGCCCGACTCTGTTGCTGGCCGGATTCCCGTGGATCGCATCGATTCCATCCTTAATGGCCCTGTATTTCATGATAATAGAATCCGCTATTCTACTGATTATTATGTTATTATGGTTTTCACTTCAGAAACGATTGAATGGATCGATATGGTTTGTGAGCACACTGATCATCGGCGTTCTTCTTTGGCTGGGTGACCAGTCCCAATTTTTTTCATCCATTCCCTGGAGTCTGTATCTGATCAGTTGTCTGCTTCTGATGGGGGCCACGATGATGTATCAGAATCTCATTCAATCTATCCACGAACTACAAGGCTGATCGATCGTGCCATCATCCGAACTGTACGTTATTATTGATGATATCCATCGACTGCGAAACAGGGAGTTGCTAAGTCATTTGAAAGACAATATGAAAATGTACAGATCCCTGGACTGTCGCATATCTGTCTGGCTGAACCTTGAGAAACGTGATTGTGAGCAGCTACAGCGGGCAGAGAACTATCCCTTCAATGTTCGCTCGATCAAAGAACCCAATGTGCTCGAGTCCGTTCCGGATGCCACATTTCCCGGGAATGTGGATCAAGTTCTTGTCAAGCAAGAGGATCAAGTCGTTTTGAGGGAGATACCGAAGCAAGAGGAGGAGCGATTTGATGCTCGAAAGATCGTATCTGTCCTGCTTGGATAATATAACTTAACATAATATATATTATGCGACAACGATCCGTATGACTGAAATCGGGAGATCAGGTTCGACCGGGTGTACATTCTCGCGATACCCTGTTTTCATCCATCAATTCAATTGCATCAACCACTCCAATGGATCGATACCATCCGGCCTCCAGTTGATCGGTGGAGTTTGCGAAGCATCCAGCAGCTCAGTTCTGGACTCAAAGCCGGCAACCTCTATATCCGATACGGGTACATAGATCGACTGCAGACGGTCTCCGATGGATTCGAGAATCTTGGGGAACCGAGTCCGATCGGTTCGACACCAATGCACAATACCCGTCTCATCCGGTCGATCATCACTCTCCTCGACAAGAATGGAATCCAACCATGTAAACGGACGCCCCATGGCCCGATTGTAGGCTGCTCGAACCCGGAGTTTCTCGGTTCGTCGGGTACGTTGTGGATGTTGAAGCCAGAACGCTTCAAAATAGTCCCCCAGGCTACACTTGATCTCCTCCAACGGGAGTTCGGTCAATACCATCGCAACCGATCGACAGCCGCGACCGTCATAGAGTGCCATGGCCTGCACGAGCTCTTTCATGGTTGCCGGGTGGGCTTTGTCCAAAATTGCGACAGAAAATTGAGCGGTCCGCTTGAGGGTGCGCACACGATCCATCTGTACACCGCGCCCGGAAAGATCGCTACTCAACGCCTCCCACGAATCGGTTCCACCCGAAAAAAAGATGTCCGAGAGTTGGCTGTACGACGCCTGTAATTCGGTATGGGCCGTCTCAACACTCAACAAACCTTCGGATTCAAGGTATTTTACAAGCGTTGGCAAGATCCAGGGATCCCGCTTCGAATACTTTCCATGATAGATGGATCCACTCAATGCCACACTGACGACATCCTGAAAACCGGCCAACGGAATATTTCCGGCGTGGACGGTCAGCACCTCTCTCGGATTGCGACGATCCAGTGTCTCGTTTGGCAGTCGTTTTCGAACCGATGCATACCAGTTGGAAAGATGATGAACGGATACGGCTCTTGTCAAGGCCTGCAATTGATAATAAACGTCTTCCCGAGGAAACAGACCCTCCCTGACTGTTCGTTCGACGGCCTCTTTCAGATCGCTGTTTTCAGGCGAGATCCAGGCCTGCACAGCGTGTTCGATGCGTTCGACTCTGGATTTGTCGTTTTCTGTGGATTTCACCGATACCGTCATGAAGATGCGTTGTTGGGCAGTTGATCCGTGATATCCGTTAACGGAGGGTCAAACGTTTCTTGAAACAACTCAAACGGGACGATGTTGTCGACAACACGGCGAACGCCACTCTTTTCGATCACCTCTTTGTAGGTTTCATAGCAATCGAGCGCCTTGTGAAAGGCCTGCATGTCTGCCTCCGAGCAGTGAACGAGAAGATCGATCTCTTCGTCCGTCGAGGCCTCCAAACGGAAAGAACCCTTGGTATCCGTTTCTCCCCGTCGCGTAAAGAGGGCCAATCGTCGGGCTCCTCTTCCCTCCTCCCGCATTCGGCAGAATAGATGTTTTACAACAGCATGGGTAACAAGGTGATCGTGAAATCCACTCACACCATGCACAGCATAGGTTACCAGGATATCGGGTTGAACCTGTTCAATCTCCTTCTCGATCACGTGTTCAATCACCCGGGGATCCATCTCTTTGAGTTCATTATCCGGCAGAGAACAGACATTCATTCCGGCAAGATCGAGAACCTTTTGCACGGCCTCCATCTCCTTTTTTCGAATGGCCCCCATCTCGTCTTTGTCGACTCCCAGGCGAAATCGCTGCTTGGTTGCTTCCCCCCGTGTGAGTGTGAGCAAAAAGACGTTGTGTCCGTTGCGTCTCTGGGCCGCCATGGCCGGTGCCGGACCAAACGATTCATCGTCCGGGTGCGGAAAGATATAGAGGATATTCATCAGTGCTGGATCAAATGGTTCAAAAGGGCACGTCGTTTAGATTCCCGGGCAATTCTCGCTACCTTGATGCGTTGAAAACAACGTTGCATGCAGACCGTTGTTCCATCCAGGTGAATCCGGAATTTGTTGCAAGATTGAATGACACCCATGAATATAGTTGATCCTGTTCGGAGGCCAAAGCAGACGCGTCTATCGATTCATGGAACCGTTGTCGTCTCCTTGCTTCTTCTCTCCTCTTGCGGGAGATCCGGGTCTGTGGATGAAGGCCCAACCCTGGCTCGTGTCGGCAGTGAAACATTGACCAAAGGAGAGCTTCTCTCGCTCTATTCCGGTTCCGCGGACTCTACGTTGTCCGATGATCGACTGGAGCGGGAAATCGATCGATGGGTGGAACGAATGTTGATCAAACAGGAGGCCGAGGCAGCCGGATTTGTGGACGATCCGCTTTTTCAACAGCGTTTGGAGCGGGTTCAAACACGACTTATTGCCGATGAATATCTACAGACGCTTCTCGAATCCGTAGACGATTCATTATTCGTTTCGGATCAGGAGGCTCGGGATTACTTCCAGGCCAATCGTGACCGGTTTGAACTTGAAGAGCCGTATGTCCGGTTTCGGCACTTGACGACAACGACTCGCCGAAGTGCTGTGGAGGCACGGCAGGCGATTATGGACGGTCAACCCTGGGAAGAGGTGGCGCGTCAATATTCAATGAATGCCGAAGAGAGGATCCAGCTTTCCGGGCAAACGATTCCGCGCAGTCGTGCACTGGGTGGGCACGAAGGCTTGCAGGACTTCCTGGATGTCATTGGCATCACGGAGATCTCCCCGATTCAACTGTCCAATGGTCAGTACCATTTTATTCAGTTGATGGAGGAGCGAGCCGCCGGGGAGAGCCCGGATATCGAGTGGCTCATCGAGGAGATCAAAACCTGGCTTCACCGTGAAAAGGCGCGACGATACATCAACTCATACAAGAGAAATCTGTATCTTCAAGCCGAATCTTCGGGCCAATTGGAGCGTATGGATTCACCATGAAACACTGCACGAGGATGGCTTCTCTCCCTTAACGGATTAAAGAGGAACGCTCACTCGATCTTGACATGAAATTGAACGACACGAAGAAATCAGACGGCATCATGCGAATCATTCTACTTCTACTCCTCTTTTTGGCTCCTCAATGGCTCCATGCCCAATCCGGTGACCGGGTCATCGCCATCGTGAATAACGAGGTCATTCTGAAAAGTGATATTGACCGTGAAATCACGGACTACATGCGTCAGATGGAGATGATGAATCAGCCCGCCCAATTTTCGGAGGATGTATGGTACAATGTCCTCGAGTCGATGATTGACAGCTATGTCCTGTTGGAACAAGCCAAAGTGGACTCCATTACGGTCGATGATGAAATTGTGGATCGACAGATGGACCAGCGGATTCAACAACTGATTCAGCAAGCCGGAAGTGAACGGGCACTTGAACAGGCGTTTAACAAGAGTATTATTGAGTTGCGAGCCGATTTCCGCGAGCAGTTTCGCGAGCAGCTGATTACGCAACAGACCCAGCAAACCAAGATGCAGGAGATCGAGATTACGCGGCCGGAAGTGATCGAGTTCTTTGAATCGATCCCGACGGATTCCCTGCCGACCATTCCGGAACAGGTCGGAGTCTCTCAAATTGTTGCCATCCCGAAGGCCATGGAGGACGCAGAGAATGCGGCTATGGCGCGAGCCGTACAGATTCGTGATTCCATTGTCACACAGGGTGCTTCGTTCGAAGAGATGGCCAGAAGGCACAGTACGGGACCTTCTGCACCCAATGGCGGTCGTCTCCCCATGATGCCGATGAGTGATCTGGTCCCTGAATATTCTGCGGCCGCGGCTGCGCTCAATCCGGGAGAGGTTTCCGAAGTGGTTCGAACCGATTTCGGATATCACATTATCCGCTTGAATGAACGCGTGGGGGACCAGATCGCCACCAACAATTTGCTGATTACCGTCGATGAAGAGGGGTTGGATGAAGCCGGAGCCATCGAAACCCTGGAGGCTCTTCGCGACAGTGTGTTGAATCACGACATTCCGTTTTCCGAGCTGGCAAGACGACAGTCCGAAGACGAGTTCACGGCCAACTTTGGAGGGCGTATTTTAAACGAAGAGACCGGGGAACGCCTCCTCCCTCTCAACAGTCTGGAATCTTCACTCTACCGAACGGTTCTTCTGCTGGACGAGATCGGTCAAATCTCGGAACCTCGTCCGTTTACGACGGAGAGCGGGGCGCGTGCATACCGAATCGTACGTCTGGAAGAGCAAATTCCCGAACACCGGGCCAATTTGGAACAGGATTTTGCACGAATCCGAAACTTTGCTCTGCAACAGAAGCGGATGCAGGAGATGGAGACATGGCTCTCCGAAATTCGGGACAGAGTCTACATTGAGTATAAAATCGATATCCCGGATCGATTTCGTGGAGGGCCTCCGGCCATGAATCAACCACTTGAAGCACCGCTTCAGGGAGTGGACAGTCCCGGACCGGATGGCAGATAATCTTTCGGCAGAACAGCGAATTGAAACGTTTTCGCAACGCGTCTCGGACATACGCGAGGAGCTTTCACGTGCGATTATCGGCCAACAGAAGATCGTGGACCATCTTCTGATCTCGCTTTTTGCACGTGGACACTGTCTGCTGGAAGGTGTGCCCGGTTTGGCAAAAACCCGGTTGATCCGCAGCCTCTCCGAAACCCTTGGACTCTCCTTCCGACGCATTCAGTTTACTCCGGATTTGATGCCGGGAGATATCACCGGGTCCGATATCATCGATCAAGACCCTGCCACCGGAAAACGGTCGTTTCGATTCGTTGAAGGACCGGTTTTTGCCAACATGATTCTGGCCGACGAAATCAATCGAGCCTCCCCCAAAACGCAGTCGGCCCTGTTGGAGGGAATGCAGGATCAAAGCATTACGGTCGGAGGGGCCACCTACCCTCTGGAATCGCCATTCTTTGTATTGGCCACTCAAAATCCGATGGAACAGGAAGGAACCTTTCCGTTGCCGGAAGCTCAGTTGGACCGGTTCATGTTTCAATTGCAATTGGACTACCCCAGTTTCGAGGAGGAGACGAGGATTGCCAGGGAGACGACCTCGAAAGAGAGTGTGCCGTTGAACCAGAGAGTCGATCGAGAACAAATCCTGCAGATGCAACAGTGGGTTCGAGACATCGCCGTTCCGGAGCACCTTTCCGAATGGGCCGTTCGAATCGTACAGAGTACAAGGCCAGGAACATCGTCAAGTCACAAAAACGTGGACACCTATGTCCAGTGGGGCGCCGGTCCGAGAGCGTCCCAATATCTTCTGTTGGGCGCTAAATCACGCGCTCTGGCCAGTGGTCGCGCATCGATCGACCGGTCCGACCTGAACGATGTTGCTCTCCCGGTCTTGCGTCATCGAATAATTCTGAACTATCGAGCAAAAGCAGAAGGGATTCAAGAGGAAGACTTGATTGTACCCCTTCTGGATCATTCATAATCCCGTGCGTGGACCCTTGTTTCATATCACTGATTGGGGAACGAATCTCCCGCTTCCGATTCTGTTTCTGTCGATCTTCCTGCTCCTGATTTTTTCGTGGTGGAGCTATTCCGGAATCCATTCTCTTCCGACTGGTTGGAGATGGACACTTGCACTGCTTCGATGGCTCAGTCTCTCCCTCTTGTACCTGCTGTTGGCCGGATTTTGGATCGAAAAAAGTCGCTTGGACGGGGATCGATCCACCGTCCCGATCTATCTGGACGACAGTGAAAGCATACGGGCAGAACGCCCGGGGTGGATGGGCGTCTCTGCAATCCGGGAGGCCGTCACCCTGATCGAACGAGAACTTGAACAGAGGCAGATCCCCTACGAACGTCACCTCTTTGCCGGATCGGTGTCCACACCGGATCCGGATTCATTGTGGCGATCGGCCACCCGATTCGACCCCCTGTTCGAGCATCTGCGAGACCCATCAACCTCTCCACCAGCAGCGCTCATCCTGTCCGACGGCCTGGACACCGAACAGGAACTCGATGAAGTTGAGATTCCCGGGTCCCTCCCTCCCCTTTTCTCCGTATCACTGGGCTCTTCCCAAACCGTACCGGACCTTGTCCTTGAAGAGATTCTCCTGCCAAACCCCCTGGATCTGCATCAACGCAACCGGCTCTGGTTCCGCGCAACTCGTTCCCGAATGGATGCTCCCTCTGCAACCGTCGAATTGAGGATCGATGGTGAGCTCAGGGAACGGATGTCGATCCAATTCTCCGACGACCGTAGCACCGTCCAGTCCATCGCCCTGTCGCTGCCGGATACCGGCCGGGTCAGGGTCGATCTCGCCATCATCCCCCAGCAAGAAGAGTGGTCAACGGACAACAATCACTGGAGTGGGGAGCGCATGGTCCAGGATCGTCGGACGACCATCTGGCATCTTGCAACATCCATTCATCCGGATATCCGGTGGGTCCGGGAACAGTTGCAAACAGACCGACACCTTCGAATAGACACTGCAAACCTGTTTGATGAAACCGGTGATCTCCCCGAATCCTCACCGGATCTGATTATTCTGCACGGAGACCCCCATTCCGGACCCTGGCCGGATCGATTGACCCGGACCCTGAATGAATCCGGAGTGTTCTGGATGGTTGGTCAAAACGGGCTTCCGTTACCGGAAGAATCCGACGGCGTGCAACCACCCTCCGAACCGCTCACGATGGGTCATTCTCCATGGATCCGAACACTCGCGTCCATCGTGACCGAGGATCGGGATCACCCACTGGTTGAACCGTTTCGTGCATGGTTGGATGACGCAGTGACCCCTCTATGGATCCATTCAGACGAGTGGCAACCGGCAGTTGCGACCGAGACGATCCGAATGCAGGGTTCGATTCCGTTTCTGTTTTTGCAGGAAGTCGGGGATCGACGCCGAACATTGATGACCGCCACCGGTTGGTACCTACTCTCCCACTCGGATCGTGAACGAGAGGAAGAAATCGCCCGTGAACTCTTCTCGTCCATTTTTCAGTGGACGGCCAATCGAGAAGCGGATATGGAATCTGAAGAGACTGTGGAATCCTCCGACGGGACCGAGTGGACTCAACGTATCCGGGAACTCCATCCGTCCGCAAGGAACGACTCCTTCCTGCAACGAATATCCAGTGAAACCGGTGGAGCTTGGCGCACAATGGATCCGTCAGAACCATCCAACGAATGGCTCAATGCTCTTGAGGAGCGAGTTGACAGAGAACGGGAGACTCGCGTTCGTGTCTCCCTTCATTCATCTCCGGTATGGTATGTATTACTGCTTTTTCTCCTTGCTACGGAGTGGATCCTTCGTCGCCGGTTCAGGATGATGTAGTTGCGGATTTCCCCTTGTTCTTGAGGTCTTCGATCTGCTGTTTATAACCGACCCGCGTCCGGACATTGGTGATAATCAAGACAATCACGAAAAAGACTGCGATGACCAGGAAGAGGAGTGCAATATTGGTATAGGGAACCGCATCTCTATACCAGGTAACCAGTAGTTCGTCAATACTGGAGATCTGTTCATGATTCAAAACATTTGCGGGAATCAGGACCTCTCCCCAGTCGTTTTTGACCGTTCCGTTCCAGAACGAAGCAAACGATTCATACCGGTCAAGCTCCGCTGAACGATTCGTCTCGCGTGCTGCCCGCATCACCTGTTCCAGATGGGCTCTGAGCGAATTGTAGAGGCTCTCCGAGTCTTGAACGTCTTCCAGCTGTACGCCTTGATCTGCAAATTCGGCTTGAATCGCTACCCACACACGGCTCTCCAACGCCGAATTCCAATTGGCAAGCAGGTCTGTAATCTCCTGCCATGATTGAACCGGAGATTCGGTTTCAAACGTGTTGACAAGCATCTCGCCGGACTCTCCCCACCACTGGTTGAAAAAGCGGTACTGCGCTTTCATGGCCAAATAGTCAATCACCTCCAGATCTGTCGAGCTGTTGGTTCTGTTCACATACTCGCCAAGAAGGGTTTTAAGCAGATCGACCGGCTCTTCATCCAAACGCTCAAGCATTCGGGCTCGATCCCCGGACGATATCGGTGTCAACTCATCATACCGGCCAAGAAGATTGGACAAAAACCGGGAGACCATCCGGTCCCGCTCCTGAAGAGATATCCGGTATTGCCGGACCAGGTCGGATTGTTCTTCAACCTGCTGTCTGGATCGGTCAAGTTCCGATTCCATAGATTCAATCCGGCCCTCCCGATCGGCCATCTCTCCCCGGACACGTTCCATTTCACTCTGAAGCGTCTCCATCTCCTCGAAGAGTTCGTCGACTCTTGCCAACATTCGACGAGCCGAGTTCCATCTGGATGTCAACGACTCCTCATGCTCCCGGAACGTTGCCGGATAGAGCGCAGCATCGATCAACGCTTGATGGTCTTCGTACTGCTCCGAAAAACGGGCCAGTTCCATCTCCAGCTGAAGGATCTCTTCGCTGCTTCCGGCCTGATCAATCTCTTGCTGAATCTCTTTATAGTCCGTCCGGAATTGTTCGACTCGTTCATAATCGGACTCCTGGGCCAAGACAGGTGAGGCAACCAGCAACACCAGGAAGGCCAGGACACTGAAACTTGAACCGATGGAAAGACTCCGACACACGTTGATGGCTCTCATTGATTTTCCTCCTCTACCAATCCTTCATCCGTCAGTCGAAACCGGTGACCGGTTGATTGATCCAACAATTCGACCCACTCTCCTCGTTGATTGAAGACGGGCTCCCCCAAACCGCTTTCCCGTACCAAAATGGCATCTGTGACGTCAAGTTGATTTCTGCCTGATTCCAGGATCCAAACATGGCGAAAGCCGGATGCGGTCATCATATAGACCCCGGATTGGTGTCGGATGAGTCGTACGACCGGAACCGTGCCGGCTCCCTCCTCCTGCAAAATGGGATCTACAGAGAATCGAATGCCGTATCGTTCATCATGTACTTCTCCCTCATTGACTTCGAGTACGCTTTCGATCGGTTGAGAAAACTGTGCCTGTTCGATTACAAGGCCACTACTGCATCCACTTGTTCCGAGTAGAAGCATCGCCAGGAACAACGGCAGCTTCCAACCCGACAATGTGGGGAGGTTTTGAGTTACAATGGGGTTCATTCTATGTCTCCTGGATTCTTTTGGGGATCTTTGAGCATCTCAAGCCCGGAAAGCATTCGGAACGGGTCGACTCGTCACTCCAACCCGAAGAGTGTCGTTGCATTCAACCAATTTCTTCATGTAAGTTCAATACCTGAATAAAACCAAAATCTCGTTTCTAAAGCAAGTATGGAGATCGATGGTGAAGAATCCCTGGGAACATCATCAACGGTACATGCAACAGGCGATTGAATTGGCAAAAGAGGCCTGGATGAAAGGCGAAGTCCCTGTTGCTGCATTGGTTGTTTATCGCGATCGCATCATTGGACGTGGAACCAACCAGACCGAAGCATTGGGAGATCCCACCGCGCATGCAGAAATGATTGCCATCTCTGCGGCGTGTTCGACACTTCAGAGCAAATACCTGACAGACTGTACCCTCTACGTTACACTGGAGCCCTGCCCCATGTGTAGTGGTGCCATGGTCTGGAGCAAGTTGGATCGAGTGGTTTTTGGTGCACCCGACGAGAAGTCGGGGGCCTGTGGATCCCGATTTCAGCTCGCAGCGACCCGTGATCTCAATCACCAAGTCGAGATTATTCAAGGGATCGAAGAGGAGGCTTGTTCCACACTTCTGAAACGGTTTTTTCAAGAACGCCGGACTCAAGAGGATGGCGAATCTTCTTGATCGACCCGATGAAGGCGAACGTTCCCTCAAATGATTCGTATCATTGGGGGAATTTACAAACAATGAAGGATGAGTCCCCCGGCAGATACGCTCTACTATAAAACTTATTCGTCCCATCCCGACAAAGATTGGGTCGTTTTTGTCCATGGTGCCGGTGGTTCATCGACCATCTGGTTCCGTCAACTCAAAGAGTTTCGGGAAGCTTTCAACGTACTCTTTGTCGATTTGCGGGGTCACGGACAGTCCACTCACTCCTTCGAGCGCCATTTCCGTAATCCGTACACATTGGAAGGTGTCACGCAAGATCTGATCGATGTGTTGGACAAACTCGAGATCCACCGTGCGCACTTCATTGGCGTCTCACTGGGTACGCTGCTCATTCGGACACTTGAAGAGATGCAACCGAGCCGGGTATACAGTGTTGTCCAGTGCGGGGCGATCATGCGCTTGAACATTCGGTCCCGTTTTTTGATCTGGGGGGGGCATTTGATTAAACGCTGGGTGCCATTTATCTGGCTCTACCGCCTTTTCTCCTGGATCATTCTGCCGCGAGCCAACCATCAGGAGTCGCGCCATCATTTCATTCGGGAAGCGAGAAAAATGGCGAAAAAAGAGTTTCTTCGATGGTTTCGGTTATCCTACGAGATGATTCCCGTCATGCGGGTCTTTCGTCAGAATGAAAGCCCCAATCCCACACTCTATGTCATGGGCAGGGAAGATCACATGTTTCTCCCAGCCATACAGACCATGGTCAATCATCACCACAACAGTGAGCTCCATGTCATTGAAGAGTGTGGTCACGTCTGCAATATCGAACGTCCGGACGAGTTCAACCGGGTTGCAATCGCCTTTCTGAGCAAACATGCGTCAACATCCCACAACGCACTTACGGACTAGACGTGGATTGAACGGCCCATGCATCCGGCTCCTCGGATTCCCGAATTCTCTGCATGTAGATCACGGCTTCCTCCAGTGTGGAGAATCCCTGAAAGGCCACACGATAGAATCCGTTGCCGGCTTGTTGCAGCAGTTCGGCTGCATATCCCCGCCCGTCCAGCTGTTGGTAAAAATGCTCGGCATTGGAGCGGTTCTGAAACGACCCTCCAATGACATAGTAGTTTGACACGGGTTGGTCCGGATCGACATTCTCCAACTCTTCCTCCCGAACAGAAGGCGGGAGTGCATTGCGGTTGAATTCAGCGGAACGATTCAGGGAGTTCAGTGGCTCGGTCGTGGGTCGTTGTGCACGTGGTTCGGGGGTCGTCGAAACTTGCGATACCGGAACGTCAGACTCTGACGGGATCGCCGGAACACTGGATTCCATCTCTCCTGCTTCCGGAAGCGTTACATCCACCGGATTCGGCACATAGTCCAGTCCATCCCGGTGGCGTTGCTGTTGCCCCTCGAGAAGGGTTCGGGACGATCGCATCGCCTGCGCCATTCGAATCGGTATGGACTCTTCCAGCTCTGCCTGAACCAGGACAATCAACTCCGACTCGGACACATCGGTCGAATTGAAACCGAAGAGGTATCGAAGGCCGAAAAACCAGGGCGGAAGATCCTTGAGAATGGGTATCCCGCGTCGTACTTCACTCTGATCCGTACGATAGAGACCGGCAATGACCGTACTCTCCCCGTCCAACAGCAATGCATGGGTATCTGCCTGTTCCTTGCTGATGACCGTACTTACCGGATCCGGTTGTGCAGACGAGCGCTCCACACTCATATCGAGATAGATAAAGCTGGTATCCCGATACTCCACGATCTGCGGGGTAACCGTCAAAATGGTACCCGTACTGAAAAACTGGTCGGTCACATTGCCGGCGAAATCCCTCTGTTTGATCGAAAAGTCTTCGCCGACCTGGATGCGTCCCTCCTGCCCATCAATGACTTTCACAGAGGGTGTGGCCAACACTTTCCCGAGATTGTCGGCCTCAAAACCGCTGAAGAGTGCCTGAACTTCGATTCCGGCCCCCACATCTCCAAAGTTGACCAACGAGCTGAACACGCTCTGGGAAACGTTTTGGGCACCACGGGCATTGATGGAGACAAACCGGTTGTCAAAATTCGACGGAAGTTGCTCGTTTCCGTCCTCTCCGACAAAATCCCCGGCATTATCGGGTGTCAGGCTGGTCAACGTGGACCAGTCCACGCCAATCTCGCGGAGCGCCCGCCGACTTCCTTCGAAAAACGTCGCATTGATCCGAACTTCCCGAGTCCGTGTCGTCATCACACCCTCACCACTGGCGACTGGTTCGGATACGTCCTCGTCACCACCGGAGGATCGCTGACGAGCTTGATCGAGTGTCAGCAGCTCGGAGTAGTATTCATCCTCGTACAACACCATCCGCTGCACTCTCAAAATCATTTGAAGTGCTTCCTTCCAGTGCATGGGAGGCAATGTGATTCCGATATTTCCACCGAACCCGGTTCTGTCTACCAGTGGTTGATCTTCGAACCGGGTCGAGAATTCATTGAAGACTTCCAAAGCGTCGGAAAACGGAGTTGTCCGATCCATGGATACCATCTGATCCGAAGATGTATACTCTCGTGGAATCCGTTCCTGCGCGACTGCCTGCTGCACACCCATCGCAGCCAGCAAGAAAAATGTTGTCATCCACATCATCTTCCACTGTATCATCATGAGGTAACCTCCAATAGTATCTCTTCCATCAACCCGCCTTTGTTCAGCCTGAAGCGTGCTTGTCGTTGGTTTATATCAATTCCCGTCAACTCCCCCAACCAGACCCGATCCCCGATTTCGAGCGAGTGAAACACGCCGTTCTGATCCCGAAGAAAGACTCGGTGAGTCGACACGCCGATCAATCGACTCTGTTCGACATCGACCAACTGTTCCTCATTCGGTGGAATGGTTCGAACAAGCGGATAGTACGGGTTGGAAAAATGATCCGGTTCATTGAGTGTGATCGTCAAGTCTTCCCAATCGACAAACGGCCCTGTACGCGCATAGTAACTCGACAGTGTGAAGGTGAATCGGGTCCGCTCATACGCATCTTCCAGATTCACGGGTGTGATTTGAATGTTGTCAATCTTCTGAACCGGACGGCTCTGTTCGATGAATTGGATAAACTCAAACACCGAGCGCCACTCCCCTTCCCCGCTCACACTTGATTGGACAATGCCGTATCGTTCTGTCTGCGTAGAGTCCTGAAATTGATAGTCGAAATCGATGTTGGGCCATGTACTATTGATCTCGATCAGATACCGATAGATCTGGTCCGGATTGTGGGTCGGAAAGAGTGCTTTTCCAAATCCGTCCACAAATTGCCTCGCCCGCTCCAGATTCTGTTCAATAACCGGATAGAGTTCGACCCGATCACTCATCTGTTCATAGATCTGATTCTGCTCCTCCACACTTGCCCGCAACTCTTCGAGTGCGGGTTGTATCTGAAATCGATGATAGAGAAAGCCACTCAGGCCGATCAATATCAAGGCAGAGAGCAAGATCAGACTGTTTCGCAATCCATAGCTCATGGTGTACCTCCCGTGGTTTGCTCCAAAAACCGGGAAATATCCTGCACGTCCGGTGGATCCAATGTCTCCGGATTGGCAAATACATCTGCAATTCGCATCGTAAACCGGTAGATCGGTCTCTCGCGTACCTGCTCTTGGCGAACCTGAATAAGGGTCACTCTGGAGAAACGACGGGCCAGTTGGGGAATTCGGTCCTCTTGCAGAGCCAGTCCTTCCAATACCAGACCTTCCGGCGGGTAACGGTAGTTTGTGATCCAGATTCCCCCCACATCCTCGACCGATCGGTTCAGGTGATCCAGTGTGCGTGACCAACGGATGGTTCCCGAACTCAATTCGTAGAGCTCTTCGAGGGTCTGCTGATAGGAGAGCAGAGATTGCTCCATCTCGTCGACTCGTGCCACGGTCTCCTCCAGGTCCTCAATAAACACGGCTGTTCGGTCCAACTCCAATTGAAGCTGGTCGGTTTCGGTCGTTGTGGATTGGTAGACGGAGTTGAACAGAAGCGGCATGAGTCCGATGGCAATCAAGACGACAGCTCCGTGCCACTCCAACTTGAACAACTTTTGCCGATCCTCCATGTACCAGGGTCGCATGGAGAGCCCTCCCAGGGATTCCCGATCCGGCTGCAGGACTGTGAATGCGACGGCAATGGCTGTCGTGGCTCGAGCTCCTTCCGATTGGTCCTTGGGAATGGTCAGGATTTTGGATGGAATCCGGAAGGATTCGATGGTGACTTCCGGCAGCTGTTTCGTGAGAGATTGCTCCAGCTTCCCTCCGGACGGTTCATCACAGATCAGAATGCGATCCAGTCCTGGGATTTCAGAGGTGTCGAGTTGGAGAAGAAGCTTGCTGAACAGCGTTCCGGCCAATGATTTATGACGGGTCCCTTCATGAATGAGCGTGTGGTGAATCCACTTCTTGCCGTACATAAACAGTACACGGGTTCGCTCTTTACGGCATTGGATCAATGCGGTAACCCCGTCGGCTCTGGACGGATGATAACATTTCAGGTAAAACTGGATGAGAGCGATCTCGTCGGGATAAACCTCTTCGATAAAGATTTGCCGCTTGCCCGTGAGGCGATCCACCCTGTTGAACAGTTCGATGGCAGCAGGCTCGCGATCCAGTGTTGCGACCCAGAGTCGGGACGATTCATCCACGCAGGAGCGAAAGAGATCCGGGTCGGCCTTCGCTCCCAACCGACCCTTGACCTTCTCTTTGACTACTGTACTCAACTCTTTCTTTTTCAGGTCGGAGTAGTTGCGGTCCGTAAACGATTGAAAGTGCGTGACACCGGATCGAATGGTGAATCCGGTTCGGATTTTTCGCGCTTCCGACATGGAGCGAATCGATTCAAAGAGCAACGGTTCATTTCGATCCGGTTGGCCGGCCTCTTCCAGAATGTCTCCATCCAGATCCAGCTCTCCTTCATCGTCGGACAGATCCAGATTCAACTCTTCCTCTACGATGGACGAGTTGATGGGCTCTGTTGTATCCGGACTTGTATCCAGACCGAAGATATCGTCCGGTTCACTGGATGTGTCCGGTGCACCGCTCTCTTTGGATCTTGCCGTCTCGGCTTCGACTGAACGGAGGGTTTCCGGAAGCTCTTGGTGCTGGAATCCACTCAACAGAACGGTTCCACGCTCTTTTCGAAGAGAGACCAGATCTACTGACTGGTCATCGAGAACAACTCCTATGGATTCTGAAAATTTCATGGCGCTCTTAATCTGCTTCTCCAATCAGCTGTAGAAATCGCTTCTTGTTGTTGGCATTATTGATCGCCTCTTCTCTGGAGATCTGTCCGGTTTGATAGAGCCTTTTGAGGTCTTGCTCCATGGTAATCATTCCAAGATCGCCTCCTTCGGCCATCATCTGGTACATTTCATTCACATTGTCATTCCGGATCGCAGCGCGAACCGATCCGGTGACCAGCAAGACCTCTTTGGCCAATATCCGTTTCCCGTCCAGACTTTTGACCAGTTTTTGACTAATAACACAGGTTAACACATCGGCCAATCGCGCTTTCACACGAGCCTGCATCTCTTTGGGAACTTCCCCGACAATCCGTTCGATGCTTTCCATAGCCGAGGATGTGTGCAACGTACCGAACGTTTTGTGACCGGAGTCGGTGATCTCCAGAGCCGTCATAATCGTTTCCGGATCACGAAGCTCTCCGATGACAATGATGTCCGGATCCTGACGCAGGGCCTGAATGGCTCCCTCCTTGAAACTGTGTACATCCCGACCGACTTCCCGGTGTCGAACAACTGACCGGATCGGAGGATGGATCATCTCGACCGGTGATGCGACCACCACAATGTGGGAGTCTACCGTTCGATTGTTGGCATCGATAATGGTATCCAGGGTGGATGACTTCCCCGATCCGGTGATACCGGTGATGAGAGACAGGCCGTATTTGTAGTACTTCAAGCTCAGTGCTTTGGCGATCTCCGGATGGAGGCCCAACTCCTTGAACGGCCGTATTTCCGTATCGATCTTTCGCATGTTCAGTGCCAGATGCTCCAAGTCCAAGTAGAGATCGGCCCGAAATCGATGATTGATCCCGTCTTCGCCATCCACGGTATGCGAAAAATCCAGATTCTTTTTCGTCAACAATTCGTCACGCTGATAGGATGTAATGGCGTTGTGAAGGAGAAGATCGGTCTGTGCAAGGGTCAATACCGGTCCCTGTTTAACCGGCCGTTTCTCGCCGTAAATCCGGTACCAGATACGGCCGTCGCACCCCCTGCCCCCGAGATCGATGTCTGAGGCTTCGTTTCGTGTCATCTGAAGTAGAAATTGATCCAGAACCCGATTCAGTTCGGTTCGGGCCTCGTTTCCTGCAGCATGAATACATTCGCCCATCCATTGATGGTACTCCATTCCCCGAATGGTGGTGGGCAGGCTGCTCAACAGATCGTTTCCGATCTCCTGTAATGTTTCGAGTGCCGTTTCATGAGTCATACGTATACGTCGTATCGGTTACCACTGATGTTGATCGAGCAGTCGGCGTTTCAATTGAACGATCTGCTGATTCATGCTTTTAATCTTGCCCTGCTGTAATTCAATGATGTTCTTCATAAAGATGTTGAACAGCTTGGCCGGTCGCTTTTTGAAATACGTCAACACCTCGAATCGCTTGAAAATCAGAATCGACAGTTCGGAGTCGGCCTGCAGCGTCACGGATTCGGTTTCCCGTTTGAATAGGAACGCTTCGCCATAAAAGCTTCCCTGGTTCAACCGGGTCAACTGAATTCCGTCACCCCACAGGGACACATCTCCGGAGACCACCATGAATGCCGTGGGAGATCCGGAATCTTCTGTTTCATCGACCGGGTCTCCATTCTGATATTGCCGAACTTCTCCCAATTTCAAGAAGTCGACCATATCCTCGTAATGGAATCCAGTCAATATCGGCGGTGGCGGGCTCAACAGTGCCCGTATCTCTTCCGACGACGAGTCCAATGGATGGTTTTCCTGTTCATTCATGGATTTAGTCCCCAACTTTTAATCATCCAGTGTGATGGCGATCACCTCTTCGATCGACGTCGTACCCGCTTTGATTCGTTCACGTCCCGATGCGCGGAGTGTCATCATCCCCTGTTTCACGGCCAGAGACTTGAGCCCTTCCTCATCGATCTCTCTGCCGGATTCGAGGATCATTCGTTTTACCTCTTTACTGAAATAGAGTGCTTCGTGAATCCCCATTCGACCCTTGTATCCCGTGTCGTTGCAATGTGCACATCCCACGGGTTTATAGAAAGTGTTCGATTCAATCTCTTCGTCCGTAAATCCGATTCCATGGAGCGTTTCCGGGTGAGGCTCAAAAGGCTGCTTGCATTCGGTGCACAACCGGCGGACCAATCGTTGAGCCATCACCATATTGACGGCATTCGCGATCAGAAAAGGTTCTACGCCCATTTTAAAGAGTCGGGAAACCGCACTGGGCGCATCATTGGTGTGCAGGGTCGAAAAGGTCAAGTGACCCGTATTGGCCAATTTGATCGCGATTTCCGCAGTCTTCAGATCCCGGATCTCACCCACCAGAACAATGTCCGGGTCGTGTCGGAGTATTCCACGGATCGCCAGATCAAAATCCATGTGGTGCGAGATTTTCAGCTGCCGGGCTCCCCGGATCAAGTACTCCACCGGCTCTTCGACCGTCAGTACATTCTTGGTCGGATCCAGCACATAATAGAGAGCGGCTACAAGGGTCGTCGACTTCCCGCTCCCCGTCGGACCGGTGATGATCACAATCCCGGATGGCTTCTCGATCGCTTTGACAAAGTCCTGCTTTGCCTGCTCCATGAGCCCGAGAACATTGAGGTCCGTAATCACTTTTCGATCGTCCAATACCCGAATCACAATCGATTCAAACTTTCGTTCGAACTGTTCCCCCACCATGGGCATGATCGATACCCGATAGCGAATATTGTGATTGTCCACGATCCGCTGAATAAACCCATCCTGGGAGCTGTCCCGCTCGAATCGATCCACATTTCTCGTCTTGTCTTTGACGACGGCGGAGATCGCCTCCGGTTTGACCCCTTTCTGCTGGTACCAGAGATGAAGTTTCCCGTCCAACCGAAATCGAACATCCGTAGTCGTCGGCCCGGCAGGAATTACGTGGATGTCACTCACGCCCTGCCGGACAGCCTCGACCAGCATGCCCTCTACAAGGGAGTTGAGCATGCTCTGATTGATCTCGGCTTCGATCTCCTCTTCATTGAGCGTATCATCGGCCGATTGCACATCGGTCTCTTCGTACTCGATCTCCTCGAGCAGATCAAGGAATTCGTTCTTCTGCTCATATACCGTAGAGAGAAGCGAGTCGATCAGTTCATACCGACAGTAGGCGATTACAACCTGGTTCAGATTGAGTCGTGTCAGAATGGACGATAGAGAAGGGTCTGCAGGATCGGCAGATGCAAACACCCAAGAGGAGCCACTCTTTCGAACCGGAATTGTTTTGTTGTAGACCAGATCGTCGACAACCTCTTCCGGCAGCTGGTCAATGAGTCCCCGAATTTGTTCGACATGCTCTTTGGGAAGCTGATCCAATCCCTCGAAGACCTCTTCAAAGGCGTAGATCGAGGCAATCTCTTTCATGATCGTGTGACGATCGTACTCAAGATCCTGATAGAGAATTTGCCCGAGACGTCGTGTCGAGTCTTCCGGTTCGAGATCCAGAATCTCGTTCGCTTTCAGGAGGTGATCCTCCGTGATAACCCCGCGACCCAGAAGAAGCGTACCGATATGACGCCGGGTATTTACCTTCGCCATCGGTCCCTCCATACATCCGTTTTGCTTCCTCTCCAGGGTTGGGTCATCCCTATTGGCCTCCGGTATTGGGCTGAATGAGCGCGGCTTCGGAGGATACAATCGTAATGCCGATCAGGGCCACCATGATAAAGAGGTTGATCAACAAATTGATGGTATCGATCAGTGATTCCATTTTGTAGGTCGTCTGAATCTCGTAATACTGAGCCAACTGTTCGGCGTTGTCCCGAAGGGATCCGGACTCTGCCCCGAGCCGGAACCGTCCAATGGCCGTTTTGGTAAAGACTCCTGCGGCCTCCAGCCCTTCCACAAGTCCGATTCCCTCTTTGAGCATGCGCATGATCGCCTGCTCTTTGATCTGCTTCTCCATGTAGGTGTTTCGGCACGCTTCGGCAGCCACCCGAATCACTTCGATGTTCTGCCCCGACCCACTATAGAGAGTATAGAAGACACGTGCAAAAATTTCGATGCTTGTTTTGTGCATCAAGTCTCCGATGAGCGGAACCTTGATGAGCCACTTGTCTACAATCAGGCGGCCTTTGGGATTTTTCATCATCCCGAACAGAATGGCAAACGGCAGAATGTGCAGGATCGTAATGATGATCCAATTGTCCTGCAACCAGTAACTCCACTCCAGCGTAACGGCGGTCATGGGTGGAAGCTGAATGTTGAACTCCACGAACATCTCGGCTTGTGCAGGGAAAATATATCCCACATAGAACAGGATGGTCCCGATGACGGCAATGACCGTCACCGTCGGCATCATCAGGGAACGACGCAGGTTCTTTTTGAACTCGGCATCCCGTTCCAAAAACTTGGCGGTACTCTCGAACACCAGTGCCATGTTCCCGGAAGTGGACGCAACCGAGAGCATGTAGGCCGCAAACTTTCCAAAAACCGCTTCGTGTTTGCCATAGACCTCCTTCCCCTCTTTCCCATCCTTGAGATCCTTCTGGATTTCACGGATCACATCCTTCATCCGGGTGTTGGTCGTATCCTCGTAGAGGAGTCCGAGAATTTCGTCAAAGGTCAGTTTCTGTCGCAGCAGGTCGGCCGAGAGTCGGATGAACGTAACCACTTCTTCCCCGGGGACACCTCCCTTGAAATTGAACCATTTCTTCTGAACGGAAATGACCTGATAGCCCAAACGGGTGAATGCTTTCTCGAGCTCTTCTTTTTTGTAGGCTTCCTGCTCGCCCTTGAGAGTCGAGCCGCCCTCTTTTCGAATCTTGTAGATCCAGGTCTGTTTTTGGTCGATGGACGAGACCGTAAAACCCTGCCGTTGTGCCAACGATTGAACGCGAGACTTCGCCTCTTTCCGGTTATCGGCCTCAAACTCACTGCGAACCGTTCGCCCCTCCCGAGACTGGGCTGTCAATCGAAACTGCGGCATGAAACTCCTCTTTTATGATTAGAATCGCTCACTTCTGATTGGCTTCCAATTCAATGAACGTCGAGTCGTCTGGTTGAATATAGAGGATAGAGACCATTCGAAGAACTACCCGGATGCAATTGGGCAAAAAAAAGCCCCTGCTGTAAACAGGGGCTTCAATATCGAAATCAAACGACTATCTGACTGTCGATAAAATATTTAGCTATCACATTCCGGTGCACCTCCATCAGCACCTCCAACATCACTGTATTTAATGTCATTGACACAGATACGTGCATTGAAAATGACGGTAGAGCCATCTTCTTCGTATGCATCTATCAGGACGTTATCAGTAGCAATCGTACCGAACTCGTACCGTGCGTTTTCGTTCTCTACAAATGCAGGTGTACTGGCCGTTTCATCCGCATCTGTAAAATCACCACCAAAAGCGATATCCGACCACTCGATCCCTGTGAAATCACGTCCACCGCCACCCAGCATATCAGGTTTCATGTAGTAGCCTTGAGCTGAAGCCGCAATCGTTGCCAAATCCTGACGGACAGCATCAATGCGTGCAGAATCGGCTGCAGCACCGAAGGTATTGATCGCCACGACTGTCGCGATCCCCACGATGATCGTAACCAGTATCACAAGGAGTAGTTGTTGTTGACCCATAGCAGTAGCCTCTCGTTATGTTCGGGTTGTTCGTAAAGTTCGTGCCAGCTCCCTGCTTCCCCCTGCACGTTGCAAGAGACAGTGGCCACCGGACAGATGTAAGACGAGTGAGAATCCCTTTCGTTACACTCATCTTTTAAACTTTTCAACGGGATACGATTTTTGAGATCATTCCAATTCTCATTTTCCGTTTTCCCACACCAATGTTAGAGAACAATCGTTGTCGATCCAATATCATCATTAAGATTTCTTAATATTTTGTTCCACAGTTTTACAACTTTTTAAGAATGCTGGCTTCCAACGAGTTAAGACTGAATATCCCGGGAAATGATTTCCTCAGAGAGCATCTGTCAGGTAAAATTTTCAAAGACAGGCTCTGATTTTGTGCGCGAAATGTGAGTGTCGGGAACGATCACGCGAGGAGGAATCAGAATTCAGGAGATGTCACTGGGAGGACCCAACCAAAAAGAAGAGCAAAATGGTGTACCCGGGGCGGGACTCGAACCCGCACAATGTTGCCATCATCGGATTTTGAATCCGACGCGTCTACCAATTCCGCCACCCGGGCATCGTGTACCTGTTTCGGGAACTCCCCGTCATCAGTACCCAATTGGAAAGGCCTCAAATATACTGCATTCCGGAATAGATGTACAACGAGAAGATCCCCGAATGACAACACACCCTTCTTCACCTCTACCTGAGAGGATTATAGTGGACATTCATCCCGGGTTCTCGTTTTATTGGAGCCATAATGGGTCCAATAACCGATGACTGGAACGACTATTCTCGCATGAAAAAACGAAAGATCCTGATTGTTGTTCTTCTGTTTGTCGCAGCCGGATACCTGTTCTACACGTACCTGTGGGATCGGGAGCCAGCCGGCCCCCCTCCCCTGCACACGGAAACTGTCCAATCCGGCGACATCTCGCAGAGAGTCATCGCACACGGCTCCATCCAGCCTGTTCAAAATGTGACCGTTGGAAGTCAGGTCTCCGGCATCATCGACGAGCTCAATGTGGATTTCAATGATCGGGTCGAACAGGGGCAAATATTGGCCCGAATTGATCCATCGACCTTTGAAGCCGAAGTACAGTCGGCACAAGCTCAGCTGGAGGCCGCCCAGGCCACTCTCGAACTGGCACAATTACAGTGGAACCGAATCGAAGAGCTCGCCCGCCAGCAATTTGTCTCCCCGGCAGAGTCCGATGTAGCCATGGCGGAGCTCAAACAAGCCCGGGCTCAACTCCGGGTTCGCGAACACGCGCTGGACCGTGCACAACGGGAACTGGATCGTTGCACCATTACGGCCCCGTCGGACGGGATCGTGATTTCAAGAATGATCGATGTCGGGCAGACGGTCGCTGCCAGCCTGAGTGCACCTGCACTCTTTGAAATCGCCACCGATCTCTCCTCCATGTGGATCCATGCCAACGTATCAGAGGCGGATATCGGAAGGGTCGAACAGGGACAGCAGGTCCGGTTTCAGGTCGATGCCTATCGGGAAGAGACCTTTGAAGGGACCGTGATTCAGGTTCGGAATTCGCCGCAGATGGAAGACAATGTCGTCCACTACGAAACCATTATCGCCGTCGACAACCCGGACGAGAAGCTGAAACCCGGAATGACGGCGGAAGTCTCCGTTATCGTCAACGAGCGGACCAACGCCCTGCGCATTCGGAATACCGCCCTTCGACCCAGGCTTCCGGACGCCATCCGCCCGCCCGACCCGGACACCGTACCGGATGGACACCAAATCGTCTATCGGTGGTCCAACGGCCGGATCCAGAGCCATGTGGTTCAGCCCGGTCTCCGAGACAACGTCTACACCGAAATCCTTTCCGGACTCTCGGAGGGGGACTCTCTTGTCGTCGGACTCTCGCTTATCGGGTCGGAGAACGAACGGCGACCAGGATTAATGACCGGTCAACAGGCAGAATACTGATCCGGAGGAACACCCATGTCTGTTATTGAGCTGAACCAGATCGTTCGAACCTATCGCACCGGGTCCATTGCCGTACACGCTGTTCGCGGAATCGACCTGACGGTCGACAAAGGGGAATTCATCGCTTTCATGGGCCAGAGTGGATCGGGAAAATCGACCCTGATGAATATTTTGGGCTGCCTGGACCGACCCACATCCGGCGACTACCATCTGAATGGAGAAGAGGTGGCACGCATGCCGAAGGACCGCCTCTCGTCGGTTCGGAATCAGACGCTCGGATTCGTTTTTCAGTCGTTCCACCTGCTTCCCAGGACCTCTGCCCTGGAGAATGTCGAACTTCCCCTTCTCTACAATCGAAACGACCTCTCCTGGAAAGAGATTGACACGCTTGCCCGATCGGCCCTGGAGAGAGTTGGCCTGTCCGACCGCCTCGATCATATGCCCAATGAACTCTCCGGAGGTCAGAAGCAACGAGTGGCAATCGCCCGTGCGCTTGTCAACAAACCCTCCCTTCTGCTGGCCGACGAGCCGACCGGGAATCTGGACAGTCGAACCAGTCTGGAGATCCTCGACATGTTTCAGGATCTGAACCGGGACGGGATCACCCTGATCATGGTCACACACGAACCGGAGATCGCCCGGTTTGCCAAACGGACCCTCATACTGAGAGACGGCCTTCTTCGCAGTGACCGCCCGAACGAGCAACAATCGGCATCAGCGGCTCTCGGGACGTGGAAAGACGAGGCAAAACGACTGACCGACATGGAGGAAGACGCATGAAATGGAGCGCTGTTCCCTACGTCGCCTTGCGGGCTCTCCGGAGAAATGCTCTCCGCTCTTCGCTCACCGCGCTGGGCATCATGATCGGTGTGGGTGCCGTCATTACCATGGTCGGGCTTGGGCAAGGTGCCCGGGAAGAGGTCGAGGCCCAGGTCAAGCGGCTGGGTGAAAATGTCATTCTCGTCTTTCCCGGAGAGCGCTCCCTCGGGGGCGTCAGCATTGGGGGTGGCAGTGCCAACACACTCACAATCGATGATGCCCATGCACTCCAAACGGAAATTCCCGAAGTGGTCGCGGCCAGTCCGGAGGTGCGGTCCCAACGTGTGGTCGTCCATGGAAACCGGAACTGGTTCACCCGTATCTATGGTCAATCGGAAAACTATTTACAGATCCGTCAGTGGCCGCTTGAAGACGGAGAGATGTTTACCGAAGAGCATGTCGGAAGCGCAGCCCTCGTCGCCGTCGTCGGACAGACCCTGGTTCAGGAACTCTTTGAAGGAGCCGATCCGATCGGTGAGACCATTCGGGTCCGGGGCCTGCCCCTGACCATTATCGGCGTACTCGCACCAAAAGGAATGTCTCTGATGGGATCCGTCCAGGATGATATCGTCATCGTTCCCTACAGTACAGCCTTTCAGCGCATCTCCCGTCGTACTCACGCGACGGTGATCAACATTCAAGTGTATGACCAAGGGTCGATGGAGATTGCCCAACTCAAAATCGAAGATCTGCTTCGGGAACGACATCGATTGGCCCCGGACCAGCCCAACGATTTCACGGTCCAAACCCAGGAAGAGATCGCCGAAATGGCCACCGAAACCTCCCGGGTCATGACCCTCCTGCTGGCATCCATTGCAGCCATCTCCCTGTTTGTCGGGGGGATCGGCATCATGAACGTCATGCTCGTAAGCGTCACCGAAAGAACCCGGGAAATTGGCCTGCGCCTCGCTGTTGGAGCCCGTGCACGAGACATCCTGATCCAATTCCTCATTGAATCGACCCTGCTCTGCCTGATCGGCGGATTTGGCGGAATCATCCTGGGAGGAATCTCCATCGAAACGATCGCAACCTATGCCGGGTGGCCAGCGCTCTTCTCGACCGATGCCATGATCATCGCCGTCACCGTTTCGGCTGCCGTCGGGCTCTTCTTCGGATTCTACCCGGCGTTGAAAGCCTCCGGTCTCGATCCGATCGAGGCATTGCGTCAGGAGTAACCGGGCTGAACCGACGCTTCCCGTCGCACAACACCGGATTCAAGAAGGATCAGGTCGAGACCTTGCTCTCTTGCTTGGGGTCCAGATCGTAGAGACTGGAAACGGTCGCCTGAATGGTTTTGTACCACTCGTTTCCATACTTGTCATTGATCTCGTAATAGTCCTGAAAATCGGGCTTCTTCAGGTTCATCTTCCACTCTTGATTCTTTGCCTTGAAGACCGGGTCAATGTGCAGAAGCTCGTGATAAAGAAGCATCTGACGCGTATCCTTGTCCAGCATGTCCCACATGTCTCCCGAAATTTCGATCAAATAGTCATTCCCGGAGTAGTACTTGACTTCACGGGTTGCTTTCATGCATTTGGCTGCCCGTTGCTTGGAGATGTTGGGATAGACCAGAAAGTATCCAACCTGAGCCGGACCAAACTGCATGTCGTGATCCTCGATCACCTTGCGCGCCAATTCTTCGACCTCCTCGGACTCCATGAGTTGTTTGTCGCGTAACTGGATATCACCTTTCGGTTCCAAAAAATCGTTTTCTGCTGCCATTCCTGCTACTCTGCTACGTTATGGGTTGATGATTGAAAGGACGTACAAATACCGGATATCCATCATCCGATGGGTCAACGAAAACTATTCGGGGTGGTCTCCCCGATTGCGTGACGGATCCACCGAATCGACCTCTTCCCGAGATGCGTTCCGAATCTCCATCAGCGCATCGGCCATTCGATTCCGGACCACCTGCATCAATTCGTCGGCCTGCTCCCGGCGATACCCGTCCGTCGGAACCGGATCAAGAACCCGGAGTTGGACGTGAACATCCGGTTCGAACATCCATGTATTCTTGGGTAGACACCCTTCGGTTCCCGAAATCACCATCGGAAGAACGGGAACGTTCTGGCGAATCGCCAAATCAAACGCCCCTCGATTAAACGGTCTCATCCGGCCATCCACCGATCGCGTCCCTTCCGGGAAAAAAATGACCGACACGTTTCGATTCAAGGCCTCGACCATCTGTCTGAACGAACGCATCTGTGCACGCGAACTCCCCCTCTCAACAGAAATATCGCCGGCCCACTGCATCATCGCACCGACAAACGGAAGCTTGAAAAGCTCGCGTTTTGCAACCCATTTCATCTCCCAGGGCAGATTGGAAATAACCGGAATGTCTGCATTGGAGAGGTGGTTGCTCACCATGACATACGGATGGCGTGGATCGATCGATTGCCAGCCCTCGGTATGGACATGCCAATTCGGATTCACTTTCGAGATCCACTTGCCGAGCTGGCGAAATCGTCGCCCGGTTTGGTAACGGGAAGGATCCCTCTCCAATCGTGAGCTCAAAAAGAGCCACGGGTACCAGATCAGAATCAGCCCAGTGATTCCTGACCAGATTACCATGGAGGTCAATCGTTGAATCATGAGATCAAGAGCGACCGGAGCGGGGAAGAAAACTTTTCAGAATTCCCATCCACCCTTTGGTTGGAATGGTGTGAGAGCCGTTGCGCTCGGTTGCACTGGCAATTCGTTGAATCGGCCGCAACGGTCGAGAGGAGGTCTCTTTGACAGCTGTCGTCTCTCGTGATTCCTTCTGTTCGACCGGCTTGTCATCCGACTTCGCAGACGGTTTTCCGGACCCATTCCGCCTCGACGAGCGTCCACTCTTCTTGGAATCGGACGAGCTCTTCTTGGAGTCGGTCGAACTCTTCTTGGAGTCGGTCGAGCTCTTCTTGCTCGCTCCATTGGATGAGGTGTCCGGGGCAGACTCGCGAGACTCGTTGACAACCTCTTCGGACTCTTTGGATGCACGCTGCGTTCCGTCAGAGCTCTTCTCACGCTTGGGCGTTCGACCATTTCGTTTGCCCGATCCGGAGCGTGAAGATTGGCGTGAACTCTCCTCGTTGTCCGATGTCTCGTTTCCGGACGTTTTTGTCTCGGCATCCCGACCCTTCCCGTCCGATGAATCCTTTGAGCGAGCTCCGGAGCCCTTCGTGGATTCGAATGTCGTGGCCTCCCACGTGAACTTCGTGGATTCATTGAACGACTCGGGCAGCGAAATTTTGGTCAGACCCTTCCCGGCAATCTTCTCAATATCCGAAAATGCTTTGCTGTCTCTGCGAGTGACCAGTGTCACGGCAATTCCGGAACGATCGTACCGACCGGTCCGGCCGATTCGGTGAACATAGTCGTCTGCACTTCGCGGAACATCGTAGTTGATAATCATCGAGACATCCTTGATGTCAATGCCTCGCGCAATCACATTGGTTGCCACCAACACCGGAGTCTTTCTGTTCCTGAACGCCTCCAGTGCCCGGTTTCGCTCATCCTGACTGCGATCCCCGTGAATGCTTCCCGCCTTGATTCCCTTCTTTTTCAGAAGACGCTGCAGCTCGTCGGTCCCCTTTTTGGTCGAGGTAAAGATGATGCAGGAGTCCCATTTGATCTCGTCGAAAATCTGTTTGACCAGCGGGATTTTTTGATTGCTTCGAAGTTCATAGGCCCGTTGCTCGACCAACTCGGACGGTTTGGATCGCTCAATCTCGATCTTGACCGGATTGTTCATGATCCCCGATGCAAGGGATTCGATCTCCTTGGGCATGGTTGCAGAAAACAGCAGCGTCTGTCGATTCTCCGGAATCCATTGAATGATCTTCTTCATATCCGGAAGAAATCCCATATCCAACATCCGGTCGGCTTCGTCCAGAACCAGAAACTCCACGCTCGACAAATCAATGTCGATCACCTTCTTCTGATCCATGAACCGACCCGGTGTGGCCACAATGATATCCACACCTGCTTTAATCGCTTTGGCCTGCGTCGAGAAGTCACTGCCGCCAATCACGGTCGCCGAGGTGATCCCGGTGTGATACCCGATGGCAAAAATCTGCTCGTCAATCTGTTGTGCCAGCTCCCGGGTAGGGCTCAAGATAATCGCTTTGATCCCCTTGCGACCACTCTTGAGAATTTGATGGATCAATGGAATGACGAACGCACCCGTTTTTCCGGTTCCCGTCTGGGCCACACCAATCAAATCTTTTCCTTCCAACAACGGCGGAATCGATTTCTCCTGGATCGGGGTGGTTTCTTCAAATCGTATATCCGTGAGCCCGGAGACCAACTCCGGTGCCAATCCTAATTCAGAAAATTTCAAATGGACTCTCTTTTTCTTTTTCGTCTGTTACGTCTGTCAATTCTTTTCAATGCCTTTAATATACGAAGACGAAATCAAAATACAGGAGTCTGGTTTCATCCTGAACTTTCGATCCCAGCCGGAAAACTGTACCTTTTGAACTCTATTCGAAATCAATCACGGAACCCCAATTTTCACGATTCATACCTGATCATGAACAAACCATCTTTCCGACGACACCTGTTGGTCCCCTTTCTAATGGCCGGACTTCTGACTGCCTGCCAAAACTCTACCGAAGTAAGCAAAGAGTCCAGTTTCGAGGCGCCCATTGATTCAGTGAGCTATGGACTGGGATATTTTTACGGACAATCCATTGCCAGCGAAGGGATTGATGATTTCAACTACCAGAACTTCATCGCCGGAATGCAGACAGCCGTTGACGAAGAAGAACCGGTCATGGACGAAACGGAGATGCAGGAGACCCTTCAACAGTTCCAGGTCCAACTCCAGCAGCAGCAAGAGCAAAGTCGTGCAGAAGCTGCCGCCCGAAACAGTGAAGAGTCCGCCGCATTTCTCGAGGAGAACGGTGCTCGCGACGAGGTGGACGTGACCGAAAGCGGTCTGCAGTATGAAGTGCTGGAGGCTGGAGACGGCGACACACCGGAGGCTCAATCCACGGTCCGTGTTCACTATAGCGGCACACTACTCAACGGCGAAGAGTTCGACAGCTCCTACGAGCGTGGAGAACCGGTCGAATTCCCTCTCAACCGCGTGATTCCGGGATGGACGGAAGGCCTGCAGCTCATGAACGAAGGGGCCACCTACCGATTCTGGATTCCATCGGAACTCGGGTATGGAGAAAATCCACCACAAGGAAGCCCGATCGAGCCGGGATCCCTGCTCGTATTTGAGATTGAATTGATCTCCATTCTGGATTGATGATTGACGAGAAGCTTCGCAGTGCCATTCGAAACCGGGCTCTCTCGCTCGGTTTCGATGCCTGTGGCTTCGCCAAAGCAGAAAAGCTGGATCAGGAAGCCACCCGCCTGGAGAACTGGCTGAACCGGAACCGTCACGGAGAGATGGCGTGGATGGAACGCCACTTCGACAAACGGATCGACCCCACACGCCTTCATCCGGGAACCCGAACCGTACTGTCGGTCATTGGTAGCTACAACCACCCGACACACACGACCGCAGACAACCAGACCCCGACCGGCAAAATTGCCAAGTATGCGCGCGGACGGGACTATCACAAAGTCTTCAAACAACGACTTCGAACCCTCTATGAGTGGATCGAGGAGAACGTGGGCTCCATCGAAGGACGAATTTTTACCGATTCGGCGCCCGTCATGGACAAAGTCTGGGCCGAGAGGGCCGGTCTTGGGTGGCTCGGGAAGAACGGAAACCTGATGAACCGCACACAGGGTTCGTGGTTTTTGATCGGGGAGATTCTATTGGATCTGGAGATTGAACCGGACGGCCCCGTCACGGATCACTGCGGGAGTTGCACACGGTGTCTGGATGCCTGCCCCACCGATGCGATTATCGAACCCTATGTTGTCGATGCAACGGCCTGTATCTCCTATCTGACGATCGAACTAAAGGATCGGATTCCCGATCGTTTTCAAGAGAAGATGGATGGATGGATCTTTGGGTGCGATATCTGCCAAGACGTCTGTCCGTGGAACCGGAAGGCGGCTTTTGGTCGGATTGAGGACTTCCACCCGCGAGAAAACATGCTCCACCACTCTGCAGATTTTTGGCAAACGCTCTCGAAAAGCGAATATGAAGAGCTCTTCAACGGGACACCGGTACGACGGGCATCCTATGACAAGCTGCAGGGGACCATCGAACAGGTACTGCCCGGTTCGGCCCGTCTCGATACGGACTAACGGACGACATCGATCCGAAGAGCGATCCACTCCCCCCGCCGCCGAATCTCTGCCACCTGCTGCCCCTCCCTCTCCAACGCCTCCCGCATCCACGACTCGTCCCGATCCAACAAACCGGAGAGAAGCAACATCCCCCCCTCCCGTGTACGGGCCACCAACGCCGGGATCATATCGGTCAACACATTCCGGTTGATGTTCGCCACCACCCGGTCAAATTTTATCCCCTCGGGAATCACATGCTCATCCCCCTCGAAGACCTCAAAGAAGGCCTCCACATCATTCAATACCCGATTCTCCTGTGCATTTCGCACACTCCAGGGATCGATGTCAAATCCGATGGCGTGTTGTACGCCCAATTTCAGCGCCGCAATAGCCAAGAGGCCCGTACCGGTACCAGCATCCAGCAGGTTCTCGACAGATCCGGAGGCCATGTCCGGAAGCCAGGAGAGAATCAAATGCGTGGTTTCGTGGTACCCGGTACCAAACGCCATCTTCGGGTCAATGGTGATCTCGATCCGGCCATCCGGCACAGCGGCCGAGCTCCAGGTTGGATGAATGAAAAACGGGCCGATCTCCAGGGGCTGGATGCTCTCCTCCCACTGCCGGTTCCAATTCTGATCCTCCACCGGTTCCACCCTCCAGGTGAGCGCTCCTCTCTTCGACTCCCACTCCCCCAACAGGTTCTCCAATCCCTGACGGTCTCCGTTCTCGTCCAGCCAGAGCGTCAAGGTTCCCTCCTCCTCTTCGAACGCCGTCGCCCCCCATTCGACCAGGTCGGCCACGAGAAGGTCCTGCTCGTCGGGTAAAACGTCGATGATGATCTTGCTCCAAATCATGTGCCCAATCGATTGTAGATCAATTCCAGGAGGAGTTGCCCGGTCATTTCCAGTGTGGCCGGATCGATGATATCCAGGGTGTCTTCGTGCGAATGCCACCAGGGTGGGAAGATGGCACTCCCCTGGTCGGTTGCGCGATGGTGGATGATGTTGATCATCGGAATCTCCGTATAGCGATTGACCATCAGATGATCATCCGATACATAGGCCCCGGGACGGTCGGGGAAAGATTCTCCATAGCCCAACTCGTCGGCCAGATCCCAGACGGCGTCGGTCAACGCCGGGGCGTATTGAAGAGAGTAGCGCTCTTTGGGGAAAACGGCCTCCTCCCCTCCGACCATATCGAGCAGAATCCCGAATCGGGGTCGATAACCGGGAACCGGTGGATTCTGGCTCCAATATCGGGAGCCCAGAAAGTAGAAATCCAGATCTCCGGGATGCCCGTAGTCCTCACCATCAAACAAGAGAAGATCGACACCGATCGGCGGAGGGTATTCGGAAAAGTGACGGGCCAGCTCCAGCAGGACCGCCACCCCGCTCCCGCCGTCATCGGCGCCCAGGATTGGGTCATCGGGACGGTCAGGGTCCTCTTCGGCCCTCGGACGGCTGTCCCAGTGTGCCGCCAATAAAATGCGGTCGGTCTTTTCGGGGGAGAAGCTGGCCAGCAGGTTGGAGAGCTCCAGGGAGTCCCCCTCGTATCCTGTGACCTCAAAATGTTGGCGATAGACCGATGCAGGTCCCGCATACGAGGAGAGGGTCTCTTCCAGCCACTCAAGCGTTTGTTGATGGGCGTCGCTTCCAGGCACCCGGGGGCCCCACTGCAGTTGTGCCTCTACAAATTCACGGGCGTTCTCACCAGAGAATCCGGGAACCTCGTGGCCCCGGTCCTGGAACCCGTATCGATCCGAGTCGCCGGATTCGAGCAGACAACCACTTGCAAGAAGAAGCAGCACACCGAACCCGAAATGAACGATGCGCCGTTGGACAGGATATGGATGACGGCTCACCATTCCCGAATCACGAGATCAACTCCTGAACCCGGCCACCTGCCCGAAAGAGTTGTCCCTCTTCGAATCGATTGGCCATGAACTGAATGCCGATGGGCAACCCGTCCTTGGACGTTCCGACGGGAACACTGATGCCGCAGATCCCGGCCAGGTTTGCAGACGTCGTGTAGATATCGTTCAAATACATCTGGATCGGGTCGTCCTGGGCAGACCCGAGAGGAAATGCCGTGGTGGGCGCCGTCGGGGAGACGATCACATCCACATCGGAGAAGGCCTTCTCGAAATCTTGTCGGATCAATCGTCGAACCTTTTGAGCCTTGGCGTAATAGGCATCATAATATCCGGAGCTCAACACATACGTTCCCAGGATGATTCGCCGCTTGACCTCGTCCCCGAACCCTTCCGTTCGGGAGTGTTTGTAGAGGCGGATCAATGGAGAGTCCACACTCTGCAGCGCCTCCTCCAGGGATGCCTCCGATCGGTTTCCTTCCCTGAACGCGGCTTCGATGGTCTCGCGCTCGCGGGCCAGCTCTTCGCGAACCTTCCCGATATCGCCCCGATGCCCGTAGCGAATGCCGTCATACCGAGCCAGATTACTGGACGCTTCGGCCGTGGCCAGAATGTAGTAGGTGGCAATCGAGTACTTCATGTGCGGGAGCGTGATGGCCACGCGCTCCACATCCGCTTTCGACTCCAGGTCCGAGAGAACGGCTTCGACTCGCTCGCGTACCTCGTTGTCCAACCCTTCTCCAAAATACTCTGCAGGAACGCCCACCCGAAGGGTTCCGCTCTCCTTCATGAGGGAGGGGTAATCGGGAACGTCGTGGTCAGAAGAGGTTCCGTCCATGCCGTCCTTCCCGGCGAGGACCGACAGTGCGAGTGCGGCATCTTCGACGGTGTGGCTCAAGGGCCCGATGCAGTCAAACGACGAGGCAAAAGCGATCAACCCGTGTCGGGAAACCCGTCCATAGGTTGGCTTGAGACCCACAACACCGCAATACGAGGCCGGTTGACGGATCGAGCCGCCAGTGTCCGAGCCCAAGGTGAGGTTGCAAAAATCGGCAGCGACCGCCGCCGCGCTTCCGCCACTGGACCCTCCGGGTACCCGTGACAGGTCGTGAGGGTTCTTTGCCGGACCGTAGATGCTGTTCTCGTTGGACGATCCCATGGCAAATTCATCCATGTTCAAACGTCCGATCAGAAGGGCATCTTCGCGTTTGAGGCGTTCGACGGCTGTGGCATCATAGACACTCTCGAAACCCTCGAGAATACCGGATGCACACTGTGTCCGTTTTCCTTTCTCGCAGATCAGATCTTTGATCCCGACAACGGCTCCGGCCAACCGGCCCGACGTGCCCTGATCGATCCGTTTCTGGATCCGGGTCGCCGTTTTCCGGGCTTCATCGGCCTCTACGGTGACAAAAGCGTGAACGTCGGAATTCTTTTTTTCAATGCGTTCCAGATACTCATCGAGAACGTCTTCCAGGCGGAGTTCCCCCGCCTGGATGGCTCTCTGTACCGAATGGATGTCTCTCATGAAACAACGTGTACGTGCGGTTTATGCGTGCGGCTTCTCTTCGCTTTCGACAGACTCGGACTTCGCAGATTCCGTCTTCACAGAACCTGTAGACTCCGCAGAAGGGCTCTCTTTTCGGGGAGCCGGCTCCGGCTTGTGTCCATCTTCGATCTCTCGTTTGATGTCATCCGATGCTTTTCTGAACTCCTTGATTCCCTGCCCGAGTCCACGCGCCAACTCCGGAATGCGCTTGGCACCGAAGAGCAACAGAACGGCCAGACCGATGACAATCCATTCCAAACCTCCAAAACTTCCCATAATCGTCTCCTTGCTATCGTTGGTTCATTTATACGGAGGCTGAAACCTCCGGCTCACATAATCGTAGAAGATAAAAAACAATTGTCCGCTTTCGTAGGCGGGCCCGAAATAAATTCGCCCTTTCATAAAGGCAAAATATTTGTTTTTTTCCCCGTCAGCTGATTGGCATACAGCTACTCGGACCGAACGATGATCCTCCGGATCCGGTTTATTGCCTGAAAGCAGGGTCCACCCTGCCGTAATCACCGATTCCAATGTACGATACATCCTACAAATAGTTAAATCCTATGATCTGGACAGTTGAACTTGCTGCCGCACTCGATGACGCCCCTTTCCCGGCCACACGCGAGGAATTGATTGAATGGGCCGAACGGAATGGACTCCCCCAGCAGCTTATTGACAATCTCTATGAACTGGACGAGATCGAAGAGGGAGAAGACACCATCTACGAGGGAATCGAAGACATTTGGCCCGACTACATTCGCAAGGAGGATTTCTTCCATGGCGAAGAGGATGAGGGATTCGATTACGACGACGTTTAGCACCGGAGAGGAAGAGGAAAGTTTTATACCTTTCGACGGGCGGCATCACGCCTCCTCTTCGAGACTTTAAATCCATCTCTGTGTTCACTCGCGCCTGGCCGTTGCTCTTCTTGCTGTATTTCGCGTACATGGCCTTCGTACCGGTGAACCTGAAGGCGTCGGACACAGAGAGGGCGTCCCACGACGCGTCCCGGCCCCCTTCAATGGTGGATGCTGCCCGATTCGTGGTTCAACCGGATACCACCCGGAAGGTCATCCGGAGGATCCGTTTTTCGGGCAATGAGAGCATCCGAAACCGAACCCTTCGCACACTTATTCGAACGCGAACGAACCGGGAGATGCTCGGTATCCCCGGGCTCACGCCATGGTACACCATCCATCAATTGACCGGCGGGCGCTTCGGCGAATCTCCCTCTCTGCTCGAATCCACGATTGTGGCCAATGACCGGGATCGAATCCGGCTCTACTACGAAAATCTTGGTTATTTCGATACGACCGTGCGCACCTCGGTTGTCGAGTTCAGGCCGGGACGGGTCGAGCTCACCTTCTTTATCGAGGAAGGAGATCAAGCCACCATCCGCTCGCTTCGGTACGAAGGTGTCCCCGATTTCGACAATGAACAGATCCGGGAACGCTTTTTCGACGAGTCGCTGCTGGCCGGGGACGCGTTAAACGACTCCACCTATGAGGTCCAGCGTCCCTACAACGCCCAGCAGCTCCGGGACGAGCAGACCCGAATTATCGACTATCTGCGCAATCACAGTTACGCATCCGTACAAAGGGATTCCGTGCGCGCCCTTATTCGCCCCGATCCCCAGGCCACGACCGAACTGGACCTTCTCTTTCGGATCGACAGCGGATCGTCCTACCGGTTCGGGGATGTCTATATCCGGCTGGCGGGACCGGAAGCCCGGCCCACCTACGAGGACACCTTGACCGTGGTCGAGGCCGGCCTGAGCGAGCCGGACCATGCGATCCACCTCTACAGAGACCCGGAATCCCAAACCAAATTTTCTCTGCTCTCCGATCAGATCCGGTTCCGCCCGGGAGATCCGTTTGACCACTCGCTCTACCTTCAGAGTGTAAACGAATTTCAGAATCTGGGCATGTTGACGATTCAGGGATTTGGATTGAGCGCAGACGGATCCATTCAGGATTACACGTCGGAGGAGATCCCGGTCTATATGGATCTTCAGACGCTGCCCCGGCACGCCATCCGTACCGAGGTCTTCGGAATGCGTCGCTACGGCTTTGGAACCGGACTGGGTGTGAACTACAGTAACAACAACCTCTTCGGGCGGGCAGAGAACCTGACGCTGGGTCTGAATACCAATGTGGAGCTGGTGACCGATCGGGAGTTCTCCGACACCATCACGCTTTTCAATTCCTATCAGATGAGTGCAGACTATTCAGTTCCCCGTCTCAACTTCCCGTTCGCAGATCTGGACAAGCATCCCCTCTTTACGGCGGGCCGAACCCGCTACCAGCTCACCTACGGACAGTCCAATCAGCCGCTGTTCGACATCAACTCCGATATCCGGTTCAATCTGAGATACGAGGTCTCTCACAGCGGCACCATGACCAGTTACCTGGATCTGCTCGAGATGGACATTGTGGATGCCGACCCCTCTCCGGAATATCTGCGGGTTCTTCGCAATCAATTCCGGCGAACGCCAAACGAACCGGACGACGTGGTCGAAAGCCGGTTCGAGTATCAGCGAATCCTGGAAGATTTCCGTCCCCAGTTCTCCTCCATTATTCGCTATTCGCTTCGGGATCACACGACCAATTTGATCAAACGGGATCGTGGCTATTTCCGCGAGTTTACCGCCTCGGTGGGCGGGAATGTCGCCTACCTGATGGACAGCTACCTCTTCAGTCCCGGCACGATTGAAGGGACCCTGCCCTCTCCGTTGGGGCTCTCCAGCAATGCACTCGGGTACAGTCAGTTTTTCAAAGTGAGCGCGGATCTTCGCCGCTACATTCCGCTGGGGCCGGGAACGGTTGTCGCCTGGCGTTTCTATGGCGGCTATGCCCATCCATTCAACAAGAGTCGATCCATCCCACTCAACCGCCGCTTTTTCGCCGGAGGAAGCAACGACATTCGGGGGTGGGGGCCGTTTCGCCTGGGACCGGGGGCGATCTCTCCGGAAGAGCTGCCGGTGAGCGGTGGCGAGATCAAACTGGCCGCGTTTGCCGAGTGGAGGCAGCTGATGTTCGAAAACCTGCTGAACTCGGATTGGTACCTGGGCCTCTATACCGATTCCGGCAACATCTGGTATGGTCCGCGACACGACATTACCGGGGAGCAGGGCGAGGCCATTTTGGAGGACGGGCAGTTTTTCTTTGACCGCTTTTATCATCAAATTGCTGTCGGATCCGGGATTGGACTGCGAATTGACTGGGATTTCATCGTCGCACGAATCGATTTTACCTTTCGAACCCACGACCCGGTCCACGGTTGGTTCGACAGCCGGAAAGCCTACTTCAGTTTCGGTATTGGACACTCCTTCTAACTCTTGACCCACGCATCATGGCGTATCATCCCTTTCGAAAGATCCAACCCCTCCGTCTTCAGGCGGCCTCCTCTCCCCTGCTTTCCAAGCTGAATCCGTTTCAGAAAGTCGAATTTTTCCAACTCTGCCACGAACGCCGCTTCCAGGAGGGCGAATTCGTCTACTACCGGAACGACCCCGGCTCGGGCATCTATTTCATCGAGGAGGGCAGCGTTGCGCTCACACTCCCGCCCGATGCCCTGAAGAGCGATGCAGAGAGTGGCCTCCGGGTCCTGGAGCTTGAGGCCCCCGAGCACTTTGGCGAACTCTCCGCAGAAAGCGACCGACGACGGCTGACCTCTGCCCGCGCCCTGGAACCGTGCCGGCTCTTCGGATTCTTCCAATCCGATTACGTGACCCTCAAACAGCGTGAACCGGGGATCGCACTGGCCGTCATGGAAGCCCTGAACGAGTGGGGACTCCGCACCCTGGACCGTCTCACGGACCATCTCGAGCAGAGCGTCGGACTGGATGGCGCATGCAAAATTCGATACTCCGATCGCACCGAACAAGAAACCGACCCCGTGGAGATTTCCGAAGAATGAAGAAAGGAGCAGACGTCGAGCTCACCATTGAATCGCTGGCCTACAAAGGAAAAGGCGTGGGCCACCTGGACGGTCTGGCCGTCTTTGTCCCCAATACCGCACCGGGAGACCGAATCCGGGCCCGCATCACCAAGAAGAAGAAACGCTTTCGGGAGGCCAAACTGCTCGAGGTGCTCTCCCCTTCGGACCTTCGGGTGGAACCGCCCTGCCGGCACGCGGCTGTCTGCGGTGGCTGCAGCTGGCAGCATGTCCCGTATTCGGAGCAACTGCGCCAGAAAGAGCAACAGGTGCGCGACCACATGGAGCGACTGGGCGGGCTGAACCCGGACGTGGTTCAACCGATTCTGGGCTGTGAGCAGTCCCTGGGCTACCGCAACAAGATGGAGTACAGCTTTGGCCCGCGCCGATGGCTCACCCTCGAGGAGATAGAGCGCGAGGAGTATGTGGATGACCGGCAGTTTTCGGCCGGCCTGCACGCCCCCGGCCGGTTCGACAAGATTTTGAACCTGCAGGAGTGTCATCTGCAGCCCCCCTTCTCCTATGAAATGCTCGAGTTCGTGCGAAGTTGGTGCATCGAGAACGAGATCGACGCCTTCGACCCCGTCCGGCAGACCGGCACCATGCGCCACCTGGTCATTCGCCACTCGGTGGCCGATGATGCGGTGATGGCCGTCTTGGTGACCCGGGACGATATCCATGATAAAATGGAGCAGCTGGCCGACCTTCTCACCGCCAGATTCCCGATCCTCTCCACCATTGTACATCAAATAAACCCGCACTCGAGCCCGACCGCCGACGGGCAGACCTTCCGGACGCTTACCGGCAGCGGAGAGATCGAGGAGCAGTTGGGCGAGTACCGCTTTACCATTGGCCCGGACGCCTTTTTCCAGACGAACACCCGTCAGGCGGTGCGCCTCTACGACAAGGTGCTTGACTACGTTTCCCGCGAGCCTTCCGACCACCTCTTTGATCTCTACTGCGGGGTGGGCACGCTCACCATGTACCTCTCCGGGCAGGTCACCAAGGCCGTGGGAATCGAGCTCGTGGAGACCGCCATTGAGAATGCCAACGCGAATGCGAAACGCAACGACGTGCAAAACGTCCGTTTCGTGCAGGGAGACATGAAGGATACCTTCTCCGAGGAGCTCCTGAGTGAAACCGGCCGCCCGGACATCATAGTCACCGACCCGCCCCGGGCAGGCATGCACCCCGATGTGGTCCAGCAGCTCAAGAATCTGGGCACGCCCCGCATGGTCTATGTGAGCTGCAACCCGAGCACATTGGCGCGGGATCTCAAGGAGATGACCGACGAGTACGAGGTGATCGAGGTGACCCCGGTGGATATGTTCCCTCAGACCTGGCACATTGAGGCGGTCGCCTACCTGAAACGACGCACAGCCCCGTGAGCCTCCCGAGCAATGGATCCAACAACGGATCCAATCTCGCCACCCAGCACGTCGTTGTCATCGGTGGCGGTATCGGTGGGCTCGCATCGGCCATCCTGCTGAAAACCCGCGGCTACGAGGTGACCCTGCTCGAAAAGAACGAAACCACGGGCGGAAAGCTGGGCGAGGTGCGCCACGAGGGCTACCGTTTCGATACCGGCCCGAGCGTTCTGACCCTGCCCCACCTTCTGGAGCGTCTTTTTACCGAGGCTGGAAAGGATCTCAGCGATTACCTGACGATTACCCCTCTCTCCCATCTCTGCCGGTATAATTGGCCGGACGGCGCCACACTGGACACCTGGTTGGACCGGGATCGCACGGCAAACGAAATTGACTCCATCGCACCGGGGGATGGGGTTGCCTACAAACGCGCTCTGAATCACGCCAAAAAGCTGCATGAACGAACGTGGGATGCGTTTCTGGAGAATCCGCTAGCCAGACTCTCCGACCTGAAATCCCTTCCCTGGGCGGACCTTCTTCGCATTGACGCCCACCGCACGCTCGCCTCCAGGGTGGACTCCCAGTTCAACTCCGAGAAGCTTCGGATGCTTTTCAAGCGGTTTGCGACCTACAACGGCTCGGATCCCTGGAAGACCCCCGCCACCCTTCAGGTGATCTCCCATGTGGAGCTTACCCTGGGCAGCTCCTATGTAGAGGGAGGCTTGCGCCGACTGGCTGAAGCATTGGAGACACTGGCCCGGGAGCTGGGCTGCGAGATCCGAACCGATACGATGGTGAACGCGATCACCATCGATCAGAAAACGGCCACCGGTGTTCAATTGGATGACGGAACCAACCTTGCTGCCGACAACGTCGTCTCCAACATGGACGCCACACGCACGCTGCGGGATCTGGTGGGCACGCGGCACCTATCCCGGACTCAGCGTACTCGCCTCAAGCTCCAGGAGCTCTCCACCTCGGGGTTGGTTCTGCTTCTGGCCTGTGACCGGCAATGGGAGCAGCTGAGACACCACAACATCTTCTTTTCGAGGGATTACCAGCGGGAGTTTCAAGAGATGGTGGACGAAAAACGACCGGCCAGCGAGCCGACGATCTACGTGACCAACACCTCGCTAACGGACCCAAACGATGCCCCACCAGGTGGGTCCAATCTGTTTGTGCTCATCAATACCCCGCCCTCGTCGGATCGGGCGTTCTGGGAGCAAGAGGTGACCCGGCAGCGAACTCACATTCTCGACCGCCTGGAGAAGGCCGGCCTACCGGGTCTATGCGACTCCATTATATGGGAGAGCCACTTGTCCCCGACGCAGATGATGGATCGCTATGAAGCCGAAGACGGCAGTATCTATGGCTCCTCGTCCAACGGAAAGCTCTCGGCCTTTCTTCGCCCTGGAAACCGGGCCCGTGGCATCCACAACCTCTACCTCATCGGAGGAACTACGCATCCTGGAGGTGGCATTCCGTTGGTTCTTCTATCGGCATTTCATGTGGCGGAGTTGGTGGGGAGGGGTGAGTAAAGAAGGATTTTAAGAAAAATCTAATGGTTGGGTTGGAGGCGATCTATTCTTCCGGACTCTGTAGGAATCGGATTCTCGAATAATCGATCATTTGAGGACACTGTCCGGGATTTTGACTGGTCTATTCATTTACCGTTGATGCGCATATGTATGCCTGTCACGAATTGCATATCTATGTATTTCATGGGGTTAATTGCAGGTAAGCCCGAAATAAAATACTATGCGGAGTGATCTATCCGTATATCCATATGAAGGGTGTGGATATTTGGTGTAGAATCAATCACCAATAGGGGAAAACATGAAAATTATAAAAATTGTTATAACGACAGTTGTTCTATTAATGCCTCTAATTTCATTGGCTCAAGTTCAAGGGCCAATGTATCAAGTGAATGTACGAGGCTTACCCATGAATTGTACTTCTTACTACGATGAGCCTGTAGCAATATTTCTTAATTATCAATTAAATAATGTTGGTGTAGCAACAAGGCAGTTTAACGGAGCACCTGTAATTGTTTTCAATCCTGATGTAACAGATCAGTATTCAGATACCGTAACTCAATGGTGGTTTGCTCATGAGTGCGCACATCATGCGTTAGCCCCACAGTGGAATAGTGAATCAAATGCAGATTGCCTTGCTGTAAAACAGCTTGCCCAATTTGGAATCATTTATAACCAGCAGCAGCTAAATGCTTTCTATCAAGAACTATCTACACTTCCAGGTTCGCCGATGGGGCATTTACCGGGGCCAATTAGGGCACAAAATATAGAACAGTGTGCAATGCGATAAGAGTATTACATGGAGACCTGCCAGCCCACGATATAGCGGCTATACACATCGATAATGGCCGTCAGGTACATGTACCCACGCTTCAGTGGGACGTAGGAAATGTCGATGGCCCACACCTGATTGGCTCGGGTGATCTTCAAATTCCGAAGTAAGTAGGGATGCACATACGTTGCATGCAGGCATTTGGACAAGTTCCGTTTCGGGTAAATCGGCATCAAGGCCGTCTTTCGTATAAGTCGGCGAATCCGCTTCTCCCCGGCTCTGTAGCCCACCTCTTCGAGTTCGTCCTGCATGCCACGAACTCCCAGTGTGGAATCGTCCAGGAAGAGCCGGTCGATCTGCTTCATCAGCTCCTAGTTCTGCTCGGACTCTCCGACCGGCTTGTAGTACAAGCCACTGCGATGGACCTGGAGCAGATCGGCCTGCCGGCGAACACTGAGTCGATGCAACGGGTCGATATGGGATCGTCGTTCGTTCACAGTCCGGCCTTCGACAAGCTTTTTTTTAAAAAGTCATTCTCCACCTTCAGCTGGCCGATCTGTTCAAACAGGGTCTTCACCTCTACTTCTTCCCCTTTGTCTTTTTTTCCGGTTGGATCGAAGGAACACTCGGCGTTCTCCTGAAACTCGCGTTTCCACTGCGAAATCTGGTTGGGATGTACTTCGTATCGGGTCGCCAGCTCGCTGAGGGTCTCCCGCTCTTTAAGGGCCTCTGAAAGCTTCCCACTAACACGCTACGTTTTCGATTAAAAAATCATACGAATATTCCAGGTCCTGTTGCAGGCCTGGAACATGCTCTTTCCCCAGTCGATTTTCCAGAAACATCCTTGGAGGCAGGTAGTTGCCCAGAAAATGTGTCTAGCATCTGCTCCTCACGTCGGTCAGCAACTTATCTATTTTCAGACCGTTTCGCAGTCAAATAGTTTTCGTTCGTAATTCAGTTTCGGAATTTTTTCTTCGGTACGCTTTCTTTTCCATCGAGACCGACCCCAATAAGGTGATGACCGAGTCCTCATCCGGCCGGCTTCTGCTTCCGAGAGAATCTTCAAAATCTGGGTCTCGCTGTGTTTGCTCTTTCTCATGGCTCCCAATCTATCGATTTTTCTAATTTTGAGCGCTTCGATTTATCGGGAAGCTTTCATGATGACTTCGGCCTAACCCCATTGAGCCAACAACACTGCCTGGACCTGATGGAGTTGATGGAAGACCGCCATGCCCGAGGGGCGACCATTCTGGCCAGTCAGTTACCGGTCGCCAGTTGGTATGATGTATTTGCTGAAGAGACGATTGCCGATGCCATCCTGGATCGGCTGATTCATACTTCACACCGAATAGAATTGTCCGGAGAAAGTCTCAGGAAAAAACTGTAATGTTGTCATAGATTCCCGTTTCCTGAAAGCAGAAACCAAGGGGGGTCAATATGACCGGAATGGGGGGTCAGTATCGCCGGAATATCCAACACGTCTGCATCGTGAGCAGCGCCTTTTCCATTTATCATTGTCAAGCCACCCCGATCAAAAATTAAGAGCCCATCTGACCTGACATTAGTAAACCCACAGTTGTTCAATAATCTGCGAACAATAAATTCTAACAAAGCTCCTTTTAAACTTGATGCATTCATATATTTTTATCTTTAATCATCTTTATCCCAATCCCATCCTATTTTACCTTCACATTGGTTACATCCTGTTAGGTAACTATGCTCCATATCTCCAGTATTTAGCTCATTACACCATTCGCATTCTTCAAGTGTATCGAACACTCCAAAACAATTTGCACATATCCAGTCGTCATTTTCAGTACAAACAACTGTTTGGTGGCCATCACAAGCAGAACAGTTACCTTGATAAGGATATCCTCCATCTTTAAAAGCAATATAAGCGCCACCAGAATCAATTAATTCATCTGCTAAATCTTCTGGTTCCAAAGATTCCCCGCAATTTTTACATATAACAAATCCCTCATTTCTAAAGGTTATCAAATCATCACAATTTGGACATTGAATATTTAGGCAGTTCTCATTCAGACCACATACTAAACATTCAGATTTGTACAAAATTTTTAGATCAATAATGTGCCGTTGAGAATTAAATCCACAGGAAGGACATTCATCAAATCTGACACCTTCTTTCTTTAACGATTCTATTTTGGGTTGTAAACTATCATAAACCACTTGAAGAAAATCATGAAGTCGTCGGAGAGCTTTATCGAGTTCATCTATCTGCGGTTGCCAATTTGCAAATACTTCCCTCCATTGTATTGTTAATAGCTGATGTAAAAAGTACCAAGCTTTCAATTGTTCTGTAACAATCTTGCGTACTAACTCATTGTTTTCCTCTTTTGAATTGGCTTTGTGAAAAAAGTGAATCATCTTGTTTCGATGCCTACCTATAACATAAAAAGATTCCATTTTTTCTTTTGAAGGTGCACTATTTACAACTTTATCGAGTCTGTAAGCAGCCTGTTTAATCGAAACTGACTCGAAATCACCCTCCTTAAATTTGTTCCAATTTGGCTCTTGACGTTTGGACACAATCAATGACCAATGCTCATGCATTAATCTTGCTTTTAAGAAAAGTTCAACGGCTGCTTGAAAATGTATGACTGAATATTTTGGTTCTTCATCAAGCTCTAATCTAGCTTTGAATAGGAAATCCAGAGCGTTTTCAACAAGACTGTTAAACATTTCTTCTTTCTTCATATCAAGCTACGAAAGGATAATAGTTGGCATAACGGCTTTCGGTTTGTGCTGCCGGGCGTTCAGCATTGGAGTAGGTAATAGAAACTTGAACCGGTCAGTGGAATTGCTATAAATAAATGGACAGTGAGTTAAGCGCATTTCATGCGGCCGGTTTTTGTGATTGTAGCAGCTCTTCCATCTCGGCCGGTGTTCGGTAATCGAGAGCGGAATGTAGCCGCTGCCTGTTGTACCAGATCTCGATGAACTCGAAGAGAACCTGCCGGGCGTGGTGCTCATCCTCAAACGGCGTTTCCAGTACGAGTTCACTTTTCAAGGTTTTAAAAAAACTCTCCATCGGGGCATTGTCCCAACAATCTCCCTTTCGGCTCATACTCTGTCGCACCTTGCCCGGTGAGAGACAGGTTCCAAACTCCTGGCAGGCATACTGACTTCCACGATCCGAGTGAAAGATGGCCCCTTCACAAATCGATCGGTTTCGTCGTGCCTCCTTCCAGGCAACCACGGTCGTTTTTTTGGCTTTCATGGAGTTGGAGAGCGACCAACCAACAATCTTTCGATCGGCCAGATCCATCACCGCTGTCAGGTACAGCCACCCCCTCCGGGACGGCAAGTAGGTGATGTCGCCCAAGAGAACCTCTCCGATCCGGTCAGCTGTAAAGTTCCGTTCGAGTAGGTTCGGGGCTACCGGATACCTGTGCCGTGACTGCGTGGTCACCACCCATTTGCTTCGAATCCGACTGGCGATCCCCATCGATCGCATGAGCCGAGCCACACGGGGGCGGCTGAGGCTTTCACCCTGACGACGTAGCTGCCGATGGATTCTCGGAGATCCATACCGCTTTCTCGAATCGGTCCAAACCGTCAGAATCTTCTGCCTGTACCGCCGATTCTCCCGTGCCCGTTTGGAGGGTGAGGCCCACAGCCACCGATAGTACCCACTTCGACTCACCCCAAAGACCTTCGACATCTTCTCGATGGGGAATATGTGCTTATGATCGGCCATAAACTGAAAGATTATCCATTTTTCTTGGAGAAGATGCCAATGGCCTTTTTTAGAATGTCGCGTTCCATCCGCACATCAGCTAGTTCACGACGGACGCGTTCGAGTTCCGTATCCTCGGCACTACGTGGAACCACACCTTGGCCTGGAAAACTGTACTCTTGGTCCTTCTCGTAGGATCGGCGCCAACGGTAGATCAAATCCACTCGTATTCCCAGCTCATCAGCCAACTCCTTCATGTTCTCTCGATGGTAACTCTGCTGAATCACATCGAGTTTGTATTGCCGACTGTAACTTCGTCTTCGTTTCTTCAGTCCCATTCCTCTTCGTTGATTGTGGACCGCAATTTATGTCTTAACCAGGTGTCCATCAAAATGTAGCAGGTTCACAGCACGAAACCGTTGTTATTAAGCGAGGCACGAACTCTGATAAAGAGTATCGTTTTGGCTAAACTTCGTTTTAATGCAGTTTAGATTTTGTTGTGAATATGTGCTTTTTGATTCATTTAATTGATTGGAATAAATCCATATCTGCCTTGGCTACTATTCTTAGTAAAATGTATATAGTTAATCTTACGCACTACAAGATCATTAGGAGACTTATTGTCAAATAAAATAATTTGACGATTTAGCGGTGTTTCGGACAGTGCTTCAAAGAATGCTGATTCCATGTCCGAGCTTAGTTCGTCTTCTTCTGTATAATCGGCTTTTTGATATGCAGTTAACGGGGAATCAATTATTACTGTACCTGGGTGGGGTATGGACTTTCCGTAGCAATAGTTCATTAAGCCAATTATGAACGCGGCATGTGCAATGCCACGAAAGCCTTTGCCGTTACTTTCCCTTGCTTTTCCGTCAATAACCAAATCCATGGTAGTGAGGTCAAACTGAACACTAGGATTTGGACTGAATTCCCATTCCTTTAGGTTTTGGGCTACATAATCACTAAAGTCCTGATGGGTGGTGTAGTTGATCTCGGTTACATCGTCTACGGCTTTTTGCTTCGTTTGTAGTTCTTCTGATAGCATGGATTTTTCCACCGCGAGGTCTGAAATTCTTTTTTCGATACTCTGAACTTCGACCATGTTCTTCTGCTCTTGAAGGAGGCTTTCTACTTCTTGTTTTGTGCGTGCTTTTCGGGGTTCAAGATCGTGGGCTATGATTTTACTTTGCTCTTTAAGTTCAAGTTCTGTAACGCGCTGTTCCTGCTGTTGCTGTTGTTTTTCAGTATCCAGATTTTTTAGAGTTCCGGAGAGATCGGCCATTTTGATTTGAATTTTCTCTATTTCCGCTTCCATTGCTACACGCACTTCCTGTCCTTCTTCACTTTGTTTGTTGCAATCGAAATGATCTTTATCAAGGTCGTTGCCACAGACCGGACATTTAACGGTGTGTAATTGGTTTAGCAGTTCTTCTCCGGTGGTTACAAATTCAAGTCGCTTGAGATCGCTCTGGTAGTGGGTTTGAAGAAGCTGGAAGCGGTCTTGCAATTCATTGTTCATAAGAATCCGGGACTTATAGTTCTCGACTTTTTCCCAGAGTTCTTTTCGCTTTTTGGTGAGTTCTTCCTGGTCTTTGCTGATTTCACTCAAAATGCTTGAAAGTTCAGCAATCCGGGCTTCGATGCGAAGTGCTTCTTCTTTAGTATCTTCTACGTTGAGGGCGCTAAGTTTATCGCTGTATTCGGCTACGAATTTTTCTATCAGGGCAATTTGCCCATTTATCCGGCCTCGCCTTATTTTCTTGTCTTCAATTTCTTCGAGTTCGCTGGCATCAGTGCCGGTAAGCAGCAGTGAAAAAACCGATTCTTCTGCGGTTTTATTCACTACCCGACCCGTGTAAATCGGTGATTTTATATCTATAATTTCAACTTCGTCAACTGATATTAGTCGAGCGATATCTCTAAAGCTCAGACTGCGTGTGGTATTGCGATTGTTCGTTTTGATCTGCTTTCCCGAAAGATCAATGAGTTGTAGCAGTCGCCCGGAGAATGTATCCGTATTGTTGGCTTCATGCTTCTTTTTCAAAATTATTTTGTCTCCTCGCGTAGGAAATTCATCAATTGACACTTCTGCCATTGTGTAGTCTGATGATGTCTGCAGGTTTCTTTTAAAGGTGAGCGACTGATTTACATTTAGTATGATTTCCAAGTAAATATCTGTGTATCCTACTGCCTCGTCAATTTTCTTTGGTAATTTATCTGCACCCAACATGTAATCAAAGCATTGGATAGCGTACGATTTTCCTGTGTTTGAAGCTCCGTCTATTACATTCAATCCTCTTTCCAATACTAGAGAGGCATCGGACACGACCGGCCCTGTGATCCTAAGTTCTTTTATGTATATGCGGTTATTCATAGTTCATACTTTCTCTTAAATAAGCTTCTCGTGAAAATTCGCTACCCCATGTTTCCATATTTTTCTTCATGTATTGGTCTATCTCTGAATCAGAATAGGTATTGAACTTTTCTGTCACGAAACTTGCACAACTCTTTAGATGTTTTGCGTAATCTGAAGTCTGGTATTCGAGAAACTTTTTGGTAAGCGGACTGGCCGCATAGTTTATTCCACCGCCATCGAATTGGATTCTTATAAGCTGTCTGCTTTTCATAATGAGAAGGCCGTTTCTGAGCCTTTCCCGTTTGATTAATATTTCTGCGGATCTGTAGGGATATGATGGATGCAGGCTAGTTTGCTTAGAATCAATATCTGCTGTATGCAAAACGAGGTAGTCGAAATAGATAAGCCGTTGGAGATCCGCTGCCTTTGGCGCGATGCCAGATAAAATGAATAACGAGCGCAGCCCGTATTCAATAGGGGTATTGAAAAGCCTTATGTCTCTTACTTCATTCTCCATTGATACGAACCCATATTAATTTGTCTTCATTTGCCAAGTGATGAATGATGCCCTTTTTGTCGTTAGGATTCCATTCTGATTTCAGAATATTATTTGCATCTAGTGAGCACTGAACCGATGCATTTAACACGGCTTTGACTCGGTCAAACCCGTTGTAGTGAATATCCTCACATATTTCGATGACGGAATTATAAATATCGTCTTTGAACTGGCGGAAATGTGTTTCCGCATTTTGCGATATGTCACGGCTGAATTGTTCCAATGCTTCGGCAGAAAAGAAATATACCCGCTGGCGTTTTAGGTGATTGCTTAAATCGGGCTTTCTGTCGAGAGATTCCAAGGAATCGAATTTTTCTTTTGAAAAGTCTCCATAAGCCAGCAGGAGCTGCTCAATGTAACGGGTTTCTTTCGGGTCAAGCTCATCTGAAGGTTCAGCTACTATCCTCTGTCTTTTCTGCACAAGGCCCCCAAAGCGATAGCTATGCCATATTGTTTGCTGGTGCTGTTCGATAAGCTCAAGAGGAGGGATGCTTTTGACAATACTAAAATCAAAGGCTTCAACGTATGACTTAAGGTCTCCCTCAAGTATTACATCATCCTTCGAAGTTATGTGTTTTTGACAGTACTTTTCCCAACTCTCGACAAGCCCATTTTTCAGCATTTCAGGATCTTCCAAATAACCTTCTAGTTTAGAACCAATCCCCTCAGGTGCAATGAAATAATAGTTTTCAGGCATTAAGTAATCGCCTTTCTGTGTGTAATAGCAGAGCTTCGCTAGCTCCTTCCAAATGTCAGTTGGTGCTAATGCAGATTGGTAGTATTTACACTGGTAGCAGTCCCAACACGAGCTATCCAAGTAGGCTATGACATCACGCCCCTTGTCACCGGCTCCACCTGATCGAACTACTCTTTGATATTTGCTTTGTTTCTTGATAAAACCATGTACCCATTCTAAAACAAAGTCTTCGTACTGATCTGCTGACATGTTGCGTAGCTTCTCTACCGGAGCAAGTTTTGGGCTTAGAATTTCTTCATTGCTCTCAATATGTCCTTTTCCCGATGGTTTAGGGATTTCAATTAGTGTCTCTATGTGATCCTTTTTCATATCCAATTAATCTTTTCTCTTTGTAATCAGATTTGGCATTATCCACAACTTGTTTAAATACGCAATAAACATGCGCTTTGCATTTAAATATAGTATGATACGCGAACATTTGATTGCGCTTTATAACGTCCTGCCATTTGTGCTGCCTGGCGATTAACATTAAAGTACAGCTACAAACCGTAACAGGTAAGCACGAAATGGTTTGTTATGTGGCCACTGTTTTCGTTCTTAGACCTTCGCACTTCATTCGTCATAAATATTATATAGTGACTTACATTTGGTTATATATGTCAAGTATATCTGATATCTTATTGGGATATTGCTCGAGCGCTATGTCAACGTAGGCGTGCCTAACTCGAATCGCATCCTCCCGCATTACCTTACTACATACACGATTAAAGATGTACTTTCCGTGGAAACCCTTTACCCATGTACCATCGTCAACCATGCGCTGTAAGTTCATCGCCTCAGTCTCTAACCAGCTACTTACACTGGCATCGTCTAACGAGTCGGCAACACCCCGTACACCATTAAGAACGCCCTTGTGCAATTCTGTTCGGATATCATCTAAGGACTTTTTATGAAGATCAGATATCTTAGGAGTCTGGATAGAATAATTCATGGATAGGTTCTCACATACGGTTTTGTAGAGTGTGTACCCTATTGACTCTCGCACTATCTCTTGGATACATTGATTGATACCATCTCGATTGACATCTGGATGTCTCTTATCAATGTAGAGTCGTTGCGCGACCGCCGCTAGCACTTCTGGGTCGAGAAAATAATTTTCAATGTGTCGCCTTTTGAGACAATGAATTCGCCCGTTCTCCTCGAGCTTACTGACCTGATTGTCAGATAACCCGTCTCGGTCCCTAATCATATACAACTCAATACCATAAATAGCGGTTCGAATCTGACGTTCAATCTGACTTAGAGCGAATACATTCAGTACCGAACCAGCAGGTACTACCCGAATCTCGCTATCAACTTTTTGAGCTATTTTCTGGTAGGCGAGCCGATCTATGCTTGAATGCTCACCCTCAACGAATACAATTTTCTTTCCGACGGCGAACAAGCCGATGTTCTGCCCAATTAAGGGTACAATTTCATGGTGTTGCTCGACTAGGTCAAGCAGACGATGTGCTTGGTTAGTACCATCATTTTCTGAATCTATGAAATACACATCTCCGGTTGAGAAGTATGTGGTTATTAAATCTGATGAGTGTGTGAGAAATATGAATTGATTTGTCTGATCGCCGAGATTTTTCAGGGACTCGACTAATTGAAATGTAAGGGTCGGGTGGAGGTGAAGCTCTGGCTCATCGACAATCACAATCGAATGGCGTATGTCTTTTCTGGCGACATCGAATAGAACCTTAATGATCTCCTTCTCTCCAGAGCTCAACGTCTGGAAATTCAGCTCTTGTCCAGATGAATCTGAGTATCGAAAATCACGAGGGCTCTTTGGGTCTATGTCCAGTAGTTCCTTACCAGGTAGTGCTTCCCGAAATATTTTCTTGTACTTGTCAAGTGGATTTGGATGAAGTGCAATCACCTCTTCACCACTCTTTGAAGGATCAGATATTACGGCATCAGATATTTTCTTCCCGCGAGCAGCTGTTTTTTGGTGGATGTAGTTGACAAAATCTTGCCACCTTGCACGGAATGCTGAAAAGTAAAAATTCGACGCTGTATCCTGATCGTCCGGATCTCCCCCTAGCCAGTTCACAGCAGAATAGTTCACTTTCTCAACACTCCTATTAGAATCTATCTGAACGAGTGAACCGACATAACGCCCTCGGCCAAAGCTCCGACTTCTGAAATAGTTTTTCAACTTATTATTATTCACCCCTTTAGTGACACTAATCTCGTGAGATCCAAAGTATTTCTCTTCCTCTTCATCAGGTCGGGTAGCTTCTATAGTCATATCCATAACTGGCTTCCCTTGTATTGTCTGAACAATAGCCTGCTTCAGTCTCGTTTTTCCGGATCCATTAGCACCCGCAATAATTATGGTGCTTCCCAAATTTTCGATTTTGAATTTGCCAATGGGAGGATAGTCCGTCAGGTCTATTGATTTGATTCTCATAGTTTATACTTTCGAGTCGTTTCAAGTGGTCACATAACGATGTGGCGTTTCTGCCGTCAGGCTATCTATTTTAAAGTTTAGCAAGTATTGTATATGGTCAGCAGGAAACGCTTGTTAGGCACCGCGGTACATAATTCAAATTCTTCATCTTCGTGATATTTTAAAGCATAGATTTTATTCATGATCTCAATTAAACACATTTCATTCATTTTAATCGCATTTCCTGTGATAAATGACAAGCCTAATTTCCATGAATAAATAATCTCACCTTGATGAGCTTTATTAAAAATAGAGAATCCATCTCCTATTTCAGGTTCAGAATCAAATAATAAATTTTCAACATCAAATAACTCAAAGCTTTCTGAATTATATTGAAGTTTTATTTTGTGAATTGAACCTTTGTTCAATTTGTTACTTGGGATTGATTGTGCAAAATTATTCAGATCGTCGTTTAATTGAGACTGTAGAATGATATAATTGTCTAAAACACCATCTGAACGCATATCAGCGACCATTTCTTTGATATTTCTTGCATTGTAGAAAAAATCAGTCTCGAAAAAATCCGGGATGCTTATACTCCTACCAAAATCACTCCTAAGTTTTTCTGCAATAAAGAAGATTTCAATAGGATCTAAAGATTCGACAATATTCTTTAGATACTGATGAAGCTGTTCAATTTTTAATAATTCATTATATGCTACTCTTTTTTGTTCTTTGAATATTTCAGGAAAGGTTCCATACCATTGATTTATCTCTTCTCGATATTCTGGGAGAATAGCATCAAAATCAGGTTTGCCAGATGTCGGTTGTGCAAATATGTAAAGTCGATTCTTATAAAATTCAGCACATTGAATTGATGACTCAATTCGATCCAAAGCAAGCTTCTTGCTCTGGATTTCATACCTTTTAGATGCAAATACAGCATTTGAAACTATATTGTAGACTCCATCATTTTCGGGAAACCTTTCTACAATATCAGTTGAGGACAATAGATAGATTTTTTTGGATTCTTCGCTTCCCGTGTGTATTAATAAAAAAAACTCAAGACGATAGTTGCCTTTAGTATCAATTATAAAATCCCTATTTATATTATGAACAGTATTCCCATTTTGTGAATACTTTGCTTGTACTATACCAAATCGAATAGGAGTCTCATCAAGTATATTTTTCTCGTGTAGTCTTCGTTGAATTATGAAATCAGCTCCATGTATATCAACCGACCTTTCTAATAACCAAAACCTGTCAATAAGAAATGATTTTGTTCGAGCTTCTCCAATTGAGCCATTTTGCATTGATTTAAGCCAAGATGGATGTTCACTCATTAATTCTCTCAGGATATTTGAAATTCATATTAGTTGCCTAACGGCCCAGCGTGTAAGCGGCGAGCCGAGTTGTTAAAAGTAAGGTTCCGAACCCTAAACGAGTCCGCTTAACACGCCTTGTTATAGGGCGCGATTTACTACAGATTTATTGAGTTTTAAATACTGGATCAAATTATCCCTTATTTATTAAAAGAAAGTCTTTAATCAGATTTGAAAATTTATGCCCCAGAGAAGAAACACATTCCACTTAAAATACAAAAACCTGTAGCAGCACCTCCCGCTCCAGATGTTAATGCTACATCTCTATAGTCATATAATGATGCTTTATATTCAACCTGCATGCCAAAATAAAATGCAAAGCAAGCGAATATGAGTCCGAGAATAAAAAGCCCAATTATTGTTTTCTTTTTTTCCATAAATTTTAGTTTTACAGTTAAAACATCTGTTTAAGTGAGCTTCTCTAATTAGCCCAAATTTTGTATTCAACGTATGCAGAAACGGATATAAAGAAAATCCACAAATACCAAGTTTTAGGAAAGTCAAATACATCTCCCCGCCACCCAACTTCAGATGCTATTGCTAAAGTTAAAACAAGTAGGATTAATGGTATAGAAATGCTTAAAACAAGTTTTTGTTTCTTGTTGGGGTTGTTTGAGATTTTATCTAAAAACTTCATTTCATAAAATTTATGTGAGGTATTTTAAGTAAGATTCTTAACTATCGAAGGTGTAATACCAATGATGAAGAGCAAAATGCCCAAACTAAAGAAACCAATTTGCCACCAAAAAATTTTCCATGTTCTTTTTCCTAAAGTATCATACAAATCCCGATACTTCTGAATTTCTTCTTCAGATTTATTTTCTTCTCTCATTTTGGCTGCTTCTTTTGTAGCACGAAAATCTAGGAGACGATTTATTACGCAAAAGATTCCAAGAGCTACTGAAGCTAATAGAGAAAACATGGAAATAATTAGAATACATTCTTGCCATGAATTAGTAGCTGCTATGTTTCCACCCAAAAGAATATTAACCTGAAAACCCAAAGAGGCTACTGAAAGACCTAAAATTAAATTAACAACATAAGATAGCTGAGTTATAGTAATCGATTGCCACCGTATAAAGCTTTCTTTTTTCATGATTTGAGTTTTTGATTTTCGCTTAAGCCCTATAACATTGTATTCTACGCACGCACCTGTACGCTTTTCTCTTCGCATAATATTTTATTTCGGGTCAGGTTGCAAATAACACATTGAAATGGAAGGATATGCGAAATAATCAGTACTCCCGAAATTCGTAATAAGAGAAAAATATTGTAAGGAATGAGGGTACTCCGTGATCCTACGAATCATAAACCGGAAATATGATCCGGTAGTTTGAATCATCCAATGCAGTGGAATTCGATAGCTGGGCCTCAGTGTATTTAGGAGGGTCTGATAGGAAATCAATTTGAAATTACTCAAACGAGTTGCTCGAGAAATTCGTAGAAGAAAGTACAGTCGCAGAACCGAAGAGGCCTACTGTCGATGGGTACGACATTATGTTCGGTATCACAAGATGACTCATCCGAGAGAGTTGAAACCGACGGATATGGAAGCATTTCTCAATTATCTGGCCGTGGATAGACGAGTGGCAGCGTCGACACAGAATCAAGCGTTGTCGGCTCTGGTGTTCCTCTACCGGGATGTACTTAAAATGGAAGTTGGCTATTTAAAGAACCTGAAACGGGCCAAGAAGCCGAAGAATCTCCCGGTGGTACTCTCTGTCGATGAGACGCTACGTCTGCTCAGTTGTATTGAAGGGATAGATGGTTTGGTTTGCAGGCTTATCTACGGCTCGGGACTTCGGATCTCCGAGGCGCTTCGGTTGAGAGTCCTGGATACCGACTTTGATTATCACCAGATTACCATTCGTAGTGGAAAAGGCCAGAAGGATCGAGTAACCATGCTTCCGGAATCGCTTGTGGGGGAGCTTCAAAAGCACATTCAAAAGGTCAGGTTTCTTCATGAACAGGATCTTCAAAGAGGATTTGGTGAAACGCTTCTACCTGCTTCAGTGGCCTTGAAAAGTCCTGGAGCAGCTGCGGAGTTTAAATGGCAATATCTGTTTCCCTCCAGACATCGGAATCGTGATCCCCATTCCGGGCTTTATCACAGACACCATATCTCCCCGCGAAATATTCAGAAAGCGGTTCGAATAGGGGCAAGACAGGCTCGCATCGACAAGAAAGTAACACCCCATGTACTTAGGCACAGTTTTGCCACTCATCTTTTGCAGAACGGGTATGACATTCGGACAGTTCAGGAGCTGCTCGGACATCGGAGCGTCAAGACCACAATGGTTTATACGCATGTACTCAACAGAGGAGGGCGTGGAGTGGTAAGTCCACTGGATTTCCGTTGACGGTTGACTGCATCTAAATTAATGTCAGAAGACTACGGTTCGACCCGAAGGATGATTTTACCCGCGTTTTCATTGTCTTTCATTCGTTGATGGGCCTTCTCCACCTCTTTCCAGGAATAGACGGAATCGATGACGGGTCGGATAGTGCCTTGCTCGAGATGTTCGCGTGATTTATACCAGAATGAACGTGTGAGCTCCTCTTTGTAGGGTTTGCTCCGGTTTCTCAGAGTGGATCCGCAGATGGTGAGGCGTTTGCGAAGAATCGGGACCAAACTCATCTTCTCGACCGTAGCGCCACCCAGCATCGAAAGGATCACCATCCGCCCATCCATGGCCATTACATCGATGTTTTTCTCCCAGTACGGCGATCCCACAAAATCGATCACGAGGTTCAGGTGGTTCCCGCCAAGCTCCTTTCCAATGACCTGCGGAAAATCATCCGATTGATAGTTAATCGTGAGATCAGCCCCCAAAGTCCGGCAGAGGTCCAGTTTCTCTTGTCGGCTGGCAGTCGTGATCACAGTAGCGCCAAAGAGCTGTTTGGCGAGCTGAATGGCTGCGGTACCCACGCCACTGGCCCCGGCGTGAATCAACACGGTTTCGTTGTCAATAATCCTCCCCTCCCAGATGAGAGCCTGCCAGGCTGTTAAAAATACTTCGGGAATTGCAGCTGCCTCCTCAAAGGATAAGCTCTCCGGTTTAGGAATGGCCATTCCCTCCGGGATCACACAGTACTCCGCATATCCACCGCCTGGCAGAAGGCCAAATACAGCTTCGCCCGGTGAAAACGCCTCTACCCTATCCCCTACGGCCTCCACAACGCCGGACATCTCCAAACCCAAGATCGGAGACTCCCCTTCAGGTACGGGGTACTTGCCCGCCTTTTGTAGAAGGTCGGCACGGTTCAGAGCCGTTGCGTTGATCTTCACGAGTAGATCCTGCGGGCCCGGCTCCGGTTTGGGGTGCTCACCAAGAACCATTCTGGATGTGGAAGGGTCAATAATAAGTGCCTTCATGGTTGTCATACATCCTTGTCGTTAGGATCATCTTGTATTGTTCGCATCATCGGGTGGACCCATCATACAGGTCAACGGTCACCTGCGTCAAACTCAAAATTGCTGGTCTCTTCCTCTTCGTTCACTCCTGGCCCATACCTGCGTTCAATAAAGGTGACGTGCCCACTTTTGTCAATCAGCAGGATGGTGGATGATCGAGTTCCGTACATCTCGGTCTTTATGAACACGGAGGAGACCGCACGCTCCAACTCTCTTGGCAGGCCGGTATTGGGCAATTTCTCATCGGGAGCCCGAACATCCCGTTTGAGTAGATCGAAGAGCCTCTCTTCCGTGATCTCTTCTTCCTCGATGGCCAGACGTAGATCTTCGCGCGTCTGCTCGACTTTCGGCCAGGATGTATTTAGAAGGTGATTGCTTAGCCCATAGAGCCCGGGGTCGAGGCGGACAGGCTCATGTACTTTATTGGAGTAGTACATCAATTTCTCTGTCGTTCCGGCCAGCAGATTAAACCCGTTGTAGCGATTCGCCTTGCGATCCACGTTGTCAAGGTAGGTTTCAGGGTCACCGCCATTCACCAGGTAGTCCAAGACTAGATGACCTCTGCTGGGCGCATCCTTCTTGATCATGGACAGGTCCCTGTAGTTGGTCACCGCAGAAAAGGTGCCACTCGTTGTGATCCCCATCCAGGTCCCTCCAGACTGAAGATCTTTTCCGGCCAAGACGTGGGGATGCTCCTCCCAAAAATGTGCTTCCTTGGTGGGGCGACTGTAAAACTCATCCCGATTTGCGGCAAAGATGAGATCGTAGGTCGGATGCTGCTTATAGGAAAAGACGATCAGGCACATGATGAATCAACTTGTAGGGTGCGTTGTCCGGGTAACGTAGCCGAAACGGGTTCAGTGCTGGTGCTCAAGAGAGTGTGTTGATCATCTGCTTGACGAAAAGTGCCGATCGGCAAACATCAGAAACTGCTCCCAGTCGTAGGCCGTGACGGCGTGCCCTCCACTACGGATGTGGTATCCGATGGTTCCCGACACTGGTTGATCCACCTCCGGCAATGTAGTTGCAGGAAGCCCTTCCAAACCGTAGAGTCGCCAAGCCGGGGTCGCCTCCACGGCGGAGAGGAACTCCCCTTTCGGGTCTGCCCATGTATCCTCCACGGCGCTGGCCACATAGAGTGGCCTGGGGGCGATCAATGCCAGCAGCATGTGCTGATCGACGGGCAGCTCAGCCTCCCGTTCGTTGTACCGGTTGTGATTCTCACAGAACCAATGCGGGAAACTGGTGTTGATGACTCCCACGGTCTCTCCAAGCTTCCGACGGGAAAGCGCGGCGCCCCCACACCCGGAGTTGTTGGAGATCACGATACCAAAGCGCTCATCCGTCGCTCCGGCCCAAAGTGCCGCCTTGCCGAGCCGGGAATGTCCCAACACGGCAATCCTCTGATGATCGATTGCCTCATCTGCCTCCAGATAGTCCATCATCCGGCTCAGGCCCCAGGCCCACGCCGCAAGTGTCCCCCACTCATCTGCAGCCGGTTTCGCTGTACTGCCGTAGGAGAGCGCTCGAACCCCCTCGTACAGCCGGTTGTGCTCATCCGGCTCCATATCCCCAGCATAGGCGGTCACGACGGCATACCCTCTGCTGAGAACCTCCTCCACTTGCCATCGCTCGCTGTAGACCCCTCGGGTCTCCTCGGTTGCCCGGTTGTCTTGGATCCCGATGCTATCATTGGGTCTCATCCACTTGTTGGAGATCAAAATCTCCTCATCGTCATGGATCGTGTGATTGCCGTAGAAATTGAGTCCCATGAACGCCGGTACCCGGCCGGCCACTCCATTCGGGAGGTAGATCAACAGCTCGATGGAGACCTCGGAACCGTTCTCCTCGTTTGTCAGTTGGATCGTCGCCTCTTTTCGGGTCGCGAGGCCCCCCAATGCCTGATCGTCAACGGATCGGACCTGGTACGATGTCTCATAATCGAATGCAGGAACCCGGCCATAAACCTGGGCCCGGAACTGCTCCAGAAGCTCCGGTCTGCGCTGACGCGTCCATGTCTCTGTGTCCTCCACTCTGCTCCCGCTTTCCAATCGTAGTAGATCGGGGAGCTGATAGTCCGGAACATCGGCCTCCACTCTAGTCACCTTCTCCCGGTAGTACCGGTTCAGCCAGCTGCGAGCCCTCTCAAACTCATCGGACTGATCGGTTGTCTGCAACAGATTTTCATAGTGGAGGACGCTATCTGCAGCGGTAGTCGTCTGCGCGAAAGCGTGAAAGGTGAAACAGAGGGTAAACAGGGCGGTGAGCAGAAAAAGACGGTTCATGTGGAGTCGGGGCTTTGGTTGCATACATTCATTACAATCTACATATCTACAGGAAGAAACATAAAACATGTCAGAGCCGCTCAGAATGACGCCTAACCAACAACAACCTGGTCGGAATTCAACCTCGAAAACGACTGCGCGAGTTCTGATCAAGACAGAGATCGTCGTGATTGGCGCAGGCCAGGCGGGCCTCTCCTCTGCCTATCACTTGCAGAGGAACGGGTTGGAACCAGGAAGTGGATTTGTGGTACTGGACCGATCGGAGGCTCCGGGCGGAGCGTGGCAACACCGCTGGCCCTCCTTGACGCTCAGCACCGTGAATGGCATTCATGACTTGCCCGGAATGAGCTTCTCCGAAGCGATCGAAGTGGACGATACAGATGTCCAGGCCCGTATTGCCGTTCCCCAGTATTTCAAAAAGTATGAGGAGGCGTTCGACATCCCCGTCTACCGACCGGTCATTGTGCAGGCTGTGTGTGATCGAGATGAGCGGTTTCGGGTAGAAACGGATGGCCCTCATTTTTCTGCCCGCGGAATTATCAGCGCAACAGGCACCTGGCAAAGCCCTCACCTGCCAGAATACCCCGGGAAAGATCGGTTCAACGGACGTCAGCTTCACACCAAAGAGTATCAGACAGCAGAGGAGTTTGAAGGTGAACACGTTCTCGTTGTCGGAGCAGGAATCTCTGCCTTGCAGCTCCTCGATGAGATTTCCCAGGTGACCAAAACGACGTGGGTGACCCGGCGGCCACCGGATTTTCGCGAGGGTTCCTTCACACCGGAAGATGGCCGGGCAGCCGTAGCGATCGTTGAGGAGCGAGTCCGGAATGGACTCCCGCCTGGCTCTGTCGTCTCCCTGACAGGTCTGCCGGTCACACCGCGAATCGAATCGATGAGGGAGCGGGGTGTTCTAAATCGCCTTCCCATGTTCAGTGAGATCACGGAATCGGGCGTCCGCTGGTCCGATGGCACCGAGATGGAGGTCGATACCATACTCTGGTGCACCGGATTTCGAAGTTCGATTGATCACCTGGCTCCGCTCATGCTTCGAAATGATCAGGGCGGAATCACACTTGGAGGACGGCTTGCTACCCAAGTGGTGAAGAATCCGCGAATTCACCTGGTAGGTTATGGCCCCTCTGCCTCTACGATTGGCGCCAACCGTGCCGGCGGGGCTGCAGCTATGGAGCTCTTGAAGACGCTGGAGGATCTATAAGATGTGATCTGTCAGCTTAGACCTTCCAGCTCTTTCTTCTGGTTGCATCGCTTGCTAGCAAACTGGGCTTCGCTTTATGCTCCAAGATGCTTGAGAAGTTCGTACACCAAAAAAGCGGGCCACACGAAGGCTTTCAAGATTCCCAAAACTCCTCCCCAAAAACTGGTCGTATGACTTATGAAATAGACCAACGCCCCGATCCAGCCTAGTCCGTACATGCCACCCGAAACACCTTGACTCGCCTGCTTGCTCTTTTTGTCTTCCATCGTCCTTTAGTCCAATTCTTTTTGATAGTTAATTGTGAGCACGTCGGTAGTGAACAACAACTGCGCCGTTGGTGAGCGGTTTCGACGAGATCAGCTCGAGCTGTCGTGTGCCGGGCAATCCACTTTGATACAGGGTTGGGCCGTGACCCGCGATCCTTGGGTGAATGAGGAACTTATATTCGTCGATCAGATCCAGCCGGTCCAGCTCAGTCGCGAGCTTGCCACTTCCAAGGAGTACGCCATCCGGGGTTACGTCCTTTAGCTTTTGCACTCCTGATTGCAGGTCTCCGGTGATGTGGTGGCTGTTCGTCCATGGAAAGTCCGTTCGTGTCGACGACACGACATACTTCGGCTTGTTTTCCAGCTTGACTGCCCACTCGCGTACCGATGGTGACATCTCAACTTCGCCCCGGGCGACCGCGGGCCAGTAGCTCTCCATCATCTCGAAGGTAACGCGACCCCAAAGCATCGCTCCGGCCTTATCCATCATGTTTGTAAAGAAGGCATGCGTCTCATCATCGGCTATTCCCTCTTGGTGGTCGATACATCCGTCCAGGGTAACGTTGAGACTGAAGGTCAGAAGTCCCATGAGAGTCGATTCTATTCCGAATTGTGTGGTTTGTCGCCGAATGCCTGGCAATGACTAACGGAGTGGCATTTCTGCTGCGTGGCGATCAAGCATTTATGTTCCGTAAATTGTGTCGTACGGTCGGTAGTAAAAGATTGTTAGGGAAGCATACTCCACTACGTACGTGATATCCAAGATTCCGGGTTTCTGCATTGCCGAAGGATAGCAAAAATGCTTACTACTTCCGGTTTCTCTACAAAGTAGATGGCAAAAGGAAAGTGCGATACCAATGCTCTGCGAACCAGATCATTATAGATGATTTGAAAATGACATGGTGATCGATGTATCAGGGCTATTTTTGCATCCACACAACGTGCGAATTCTTTTCCCAGTCCCCGATACTTCTTCTCGTACCATAAATAGGCATTGTCAAAATCTCGTTGAGCTTGTGGCGAAATGATGAGTGGTTTGGCCACAGGGACTTATAAATAGTTTTTCCGGAATTCGTCCCAAGTCTCTCCCTTTTCAGTGTCCTCATCAAGTGTTTTTAACCTCTCGTCCAAGACCGATTTGTGGTGATCAGGCAGGGGAATATCGGCTGGATCAGAAGCAATGGAATCCCATAGTGTTTCGACCAAAAGAAGTTTCTCACTTTTATTCAGTTTATCGATCTGTTTGGTCAGTGTGTCTTCCATAATATTGAGACGATTTAGGGTTCCAACAATTCAATTTCCTTAAAAACGAAAAAGAATGCAATTCATTGGGGGTTGAGAGGGGCTATCCGATTGGTACAGTTATGGATTGTCATGTTGCTGTAACGTAATAACCACATTCCCCTTCTTCCGGCCGGTATCCACATATCTGTGAGCTTCGACCATCTGTTCGAATGGATATCGCCTGTCGATGACCGGTTTGAATTCTCCCGTCTCTGCCAACTTCGCAAGGAGATGTAAATCTTCTACCCTCTCGCTTGCCGGACCCGCAATGATCTTTTTGTTGCTTGTCATCCATACCCAGGGAATTTGAAGCATTTGTGGCAGCCCGCCCAAAACCAAGAGTAGACGCCCCCCATCCTTCAGCGAATGTTTGATTCGTGAATACGGAGCCGTACCTGCTGTATCGACGATGATATCATAGGTTCTTCCATTCTCCGTAAAATCCTCTTTGGTGTAATCAATGACATGATCAGCGCCCAGGGATTTCACCAACTCAATATTCGTCGTACTGCACACTCCGGTGACCTCTGCTCCGAAATGTTTGGCAAGCTGTACCGCTGCTGTACCCACACCTCCAGACGCACCGTTGATGAGTACGTTATCCCCACTCTGAAGGTTTCCTCTCTTGAAGAAATCCAAGGCTGTTGTTCCGCCAAATGAAAGTGCGGCAGCTTCATCATAGGTAAGATTGGCCGGTTTCAGTGCCACGGCCCCATCTTCCGGCATGCATTTGTACTCTACATAACAGCCCATAGCGGCACCACTGAATACAAA
>JBBEBE010000003.1:0-44651 GCA_040882505.1 Balneolaceae bacterium
TAAAAGAACGCATCCATCACTTCCGTGACAGATCCCAATGATAGAAGTTAATGCAATCAATTGCAAAACTTTTATCACAGTAAGTCAATCTTTCTCAGGGAGTTGAGGCAAGCATACCAATCCCGTATTAAGAGATTCAGCTTGCATCATTTGGTGATCCGGCTACGGAAGAGACTCCCATATGAAGCCAGCACCTTTTGTCCCGTTGAAAGGAAAACCAAGGTAAGGCATGGACCCTATTCAAGTCAATAGCCAACCCAAAAAAAGATCACTTATTTTGCCTCGGCTGCCTGAGTCTCCTCTTTGAATGCATCAAACACCATAACCAGATCCTGAGCTACTTCTTCACTGGTTCGGCCTTCAATCCGGTGCCTCGGTATCATCGCCTTGATCTCTCCATCCACAAAAAATGCAAATGCAGGAGACGATGGTGGATACTCACTAAAGTACCCGCGCGCCTGTTCGGTCGCCTCTTTATCCTGTCCGGCAAACACAGTATAGAGATGATTGGGAGCCTGCTCGGTCCGCTCAAGTGCGATCTTCAATCCCGGACGTGCATTCCCTGCCGCACATCCACACACCGAGTTGATGACCAACAACATGGTTCCCGACTTGGGAGATTTGAATACCGCATCCACCTCTTCGACGGTTTTCAACTCTTCGACTCCCAGGTCTGTCAATTCTGTTCGCATCCAGGATGTATCCGGTCCGACACCAAATCCAAATTGCATAACGTTACCTCGTACTCGTTTTGTTTTACACGGAAGATACGGGATTTCCCGCTCTTTGCGTGGTCTTGCCTCTTCTTCTCTCCAAAATACAGCGAGGGCCCTCCTTCAGGAGCGCCCTCTCGTTGCTGTACCATCCGTCTGCCTCTCTACGGCTACCGGACTGTAGCCGAATGTTTCACCTGAGGAATCAGGCGTTGCTAAAATTCTCGGCGGCTTTCTTCCAATTCACCACATTCCAGAAAGCATCGATATAGTCCGGACGCCGGTTCTGGTAGTTCAGGTAGTAGGCATGCTCCCAAACATCCAACCCGAGAATCGGAGTAAGACCCTCCATGTACGGGCTGTCCTGATTTGGAGTGGATGTTACAACCAACTCGCCGGATTTATTCTTGCAAAGCCATGCCCATCCACTACCAAAACGAGTGGCAGCAGCTTGAGCAAACGCCTCTTTAAACTTGTCAATACTGCCAAATGCTTTGTCGATTGCCTTGGCCAGATCGCCGGAAGGATTCCCTCCGCCGTTCGGGGAGAGTACTTCCCAAAAGAGGTTGTGGTTTGCATATCCGCCACCATTATTAATCACGGCTTGTCGCTTTGATTCGGGTAGTTCATCTACGCGCTGTAGTACTTCTTCTACCGGAAGCTTTGCGAATGCATGCCCTTCAAGCGCAGCATTAAGCTTGTTGGTGTATCCCTGATGGTGTTTTGTGTGGTGAATGGTCATGGTCCGCTTGTCAATGTGCGGTTCCAGTGCATCGTAGTCGTAGGGTAGTTTCGGAAGTTCGTAAGCCATATTCTCGTCTGATTCGTTTCGTGTTAGTGTTCCCGTTCAAAAAGACCTGTCCAAATACATTCGGTTCCGGTGATCTACTCACCTGTCTAACATACCCAACAATATCCCAGTAGAATCGTTCCGAATCATTCCAAAAGTTTTCCCGACAACATGGACCTTCTCCATCGTTGCTATACGTCATGAATGGACATCGAATACCCTTCACTGTCCCGACCAGGGGACTCCGGGATGGTCTGACCTTCTCCCTCTGCAATCCGCGCGGCCCCATGTGCAAGAGTCAACAAGTGAAGAATTTCGATCTCTTCAATCTCATTCCTCCGGTACTGCTCCTTGGTGTCCCGGTAGAGATTCGCCCACACCTCTCCATGCTCCGACAAAAGGTCCAGTCTGTGGCGCAATCCCCGACGAGTTCCGGGATGCTGAAAGATCTTCTGACCATTCAGGTTCATCAGGATACGTTCAGGATGACACTGATACAATCGCTCCTTGAGCCCGGACTGATTCCGGGCCCATTCCCGAATACGACGTACACCCGGCACCAACGCCCACGTGGCAACGGACAACTCCTGCCCGACTTGTTCAAGGTAGAGCATGTTTGCCTCTACAAAACTGGGTGCCGTCAAAAGCAGTTTTACCGGAGGAGGGACGACCCATTGTCCGTCCGAATCGTCAAGTAATTTCCTCAGTTTCTGATCACACGGACGCCAAATCTCCACTTCTTCCAATCCCAATGGAAGATTGGTTACCCAAATGGTCGATTCATCGGTCGACTGAGTCAATAATTCATCTCTTTGCAGGACGGTCACTGACGGTTCCCCACTATGCAGAAGCGCCCAACCACCGCTACTTGGAATCAATGCTCCATATGTCGGGTGACCTTGACTCAGTTCTCCTCCTGAATCGCACTTCGTCGAAGTTGGATGTGCAGCTCTTTGAGTTGTTTCTCCTCGACCCGTCCCGGACTGTTGTCCATTGGGTTCTGGGCCTTTTGGTTCTTGGGAAATGCGATGACATCTCTCAAACTGCGAACTCCGGCCATAATCATGATCATTCGATCAAAACCGAATGCAATTCCTCCGTGTGGCGGGGGTCCGTAACGGAAGGCATCGAGCAAGAAGCCGAACTTTTCTCTCGCTTCTTCATCGCCAATGCCGAGGATCCGGAACATTCGTTCTTGAATCTGTTGATCGTGGATTCGAATCGATCCCCCACCCAGTTCGTTCCCGTCCAGAACCAGGTCGTATGCCCGTGCACGAACGGATCCCGGATCCTCCTCCATTTTGTCGAGATCTTCTTCGACCGGAGACGTAAACGGGTGGTGAAGTGCATGAAATCGCCGGGTCTCTTCGTCCCACTCCACGAGTGGGAATGATGTGACCCAGAGAAATTTGGGTTTGGATGGATCGATCAGATCGTATCGTTCACCCATCATCAGTCGCAGTGTTCCCATCTGCCGATACACATCGGGAGACGGTCCGGCCAGAATAAGTACAAGGTCTCCATCCCTGGCTCCTGCACGTTCGAACATCTGGTCAACATGATCATCCTCGAGGAATTTCCCAACGCTGCAATTCAGCTCTCCATCTCCCGATTTGATAAAGATCAGACCACCGGCTCCCGTTCGTTGTTTCACCTCCTCCGTCAAGCGATCGATGACACCACGCCCCAAATCACCCTGACCTGGAACTGTGATGCCAATAACGGCTCCACCGGCTTCAAGTGTGGATGTAAAGATCTTGAAGCCGCAATCTGTCAGGATATCCGATAGATCTGAGATCTCCATGTCAAACCGGATATCCGGTTTGTCGGAACCGTATCGCGTCATGGCTTCCTGATACGGTATCCGCGGAAACGGACGCTCAAGTTCAATACCAAGATGCTCTTCCCAGATACGTGACATGAGGCGTTCGTGCATCTCGTAGATTTGCTCCTCATCCACAAAGGAGAGCTCGACGTCAATTTGGGTAAACTCCGGCTGACGATCGGCCCTAAGATCTTCGTCCCGAAAACACTTCACGATTTGAAAATAACGATCCATTCCAGAGACCATCAGCAGCTGCTTGTAGGTCTGGGGGCTCTGCGGCAGTGCAAAAAAGCGACCCGGGTTGACTCGGCTGGGAACGAGGTAATCCCGGGCTCCCTCCGGCGTACTCCGCATCAAAACCGGAGTTTCGACCTCCAGAAATTTCTCTTCCTGATAGAAGTTCCGGACGGTTTGTGCGACCTCGGAACGAAGTATCAGGTTCTTCTGCATTTCCGGACGGCGCAGATCGAGGTACCGATACTTTAACCGGACATCTTCGTTGGTATCAATCCCGTCCCGAATTTCGAACGGCGGAGTCTCTGCACGTGACCAGATTTTGAGCTCTCGTCCGCGAATTTCAATGTATCCAGTCTCGATCGACGAATTTACATTATCCGTATCCCGCTCAGTCACCACACCCCGAACAGAAATGGCAAATTCGGAACGGAGCTGTTCGGCCTGCTTGTGAAGGTCCGGGATTGTTTCGTCAAATACGATCTGAGTCACTCCGTAGCGATCCCGAAGATCGACGAAGATGACTCCGCCCAGATCTCTTCGCACCGCTACCCAACCATTCAGGGTTACTTCTTCCCCTGTCTGATCCCGATTCAATTCACCGCATGTATGGGTTCTCGTCCAGCTCATTCCGTCATTCGACTTCAAAAGGTTCCGGTTCTGCCCGCTTCAAGTAATCCGGGGCGCAAGACCGGTAAAAATAGGGAATCCATGAACCATTCGCTTGTCCATTGAATCCATCCCTTTTTCGTATCTTGGAGATATCTGTTTCAGTGATTCACAGGCGAGTGTCACGGAGTCCGAGTGGCTGAATTCAACCTCTTTCGACTCCAGCCGTCGTGCAATCCATGACAACAATTCGAAATCCTCAATACAACAAACGGATGATTCAACTGGTTCGACCCGAAACGAGTCTATTTGCAGACGAGATTGAAGAGATCTTTCGATCATGGGTGCTCGCCTATCAATCTCGGGTTGAACCGATATCGCCAGAAGATCGAGCCCCTCTCTACATTATGGACGGTCGTGAAAAAATTGAAGGGCGAGAAGCGATTCTCTCTTGGCTCCAGGTCCTGGAACGGGAGCTTTCCATCCAGCGTTCGGTCAGTGGTGATGGCTGCTACCTGGACCCGAAGACAGGAGAAACCTGCTGATTGGTCGTACAAACAAGTTGATGTGACATGGAAATTGGAATCTATACGTTTGTCGAGAATACCCCGATTCACGGGAACCATCAGGCACTCTCGCCCGATGTCCGGATCGCTCATCTGATGGAAGAAGCAGAACTTGCCGATCAGGTTGGACTGGACCTTTTTGCAATCGGGGAACATCATCGTCCGGAGTACCTCTCCTCTGCGCCATCCATACTCTTGAGTGCAATTGCTGCACGAACCCGACAGATCCGATTGAGCAGTGCGGTGACGGTGTTGGGATCAGAGGATCCTGTCCGCGTGTTTCAACAGTATTCAACATTGGATCTGATCTCCGGGGGGCGAGCCGAAATCATGGCTGGTCGAGGATCTTTCATCGAATCCTTTCCTCTCTTCGGTTATGATCTGAACGATTATGATGCGCTCTTCAATGAACATTTGAGCCTGCTTCTGAAACTCCGCGAAGAGGAGGTGGTCGATTGGAACGGCACTCACCGATCTTCCATTGATGGCCGGGGCGTCTATCCCCGGCCGAATGGAGAGCTTCCCGTCTGGCTGGCCGTTGGAGGGACTCCACAGTCGGCTGTTCGGGCAGGACGTCTCGGCCTTCCGATGGCCCTTGGAATCATCGGTGGATATCCCGCTCGATTTGAACATTTTGCACACCTTCACCGCGAGGCCGCAAAGGAGGCTGGACACGAGCGCCCGAAACTGAGCATCAATTCTCATGGCTTCCTGGCTCGCGACAGTCGAACAGCACGTGATCTCGCATTTCCAGCCTTTAAAACAGTCATGGATACGATTGGTCGGGAACGGGGGTGGCCACCCATGAGCAGAGCACAGTTTGACGCATCCTGTGAAATTGATGGGGCAAACGTAGTGGGAAACCCTCAAGAGGTGATCGAGAAGGTCTTGAATCAGTATGAAATCTTTCGTCACGACCGGTTTCTGCTGCAACTTAGCGTAGGTTCGCTCCCGCACAACGAGCTCTTGAAAGCGATCGAGCTTCTCGGTACCGAAGTGGCACCCGTCCTTCGAAGAGAGACCCACTCCATAGAAGAATCGACTCCATGAATCCGCCATTCACTTTTCGCACACTCTTCCCTGTTCTACTCCTGCAGTTCTTTGTCATGGGTCTGCAATCAGCATCTGGTACAGAGGCACGTATACCGGATCAACAAGACATTGGATCCACGCTGGAGCGCAGCCAGGATCGAGCAGATATTCGGTTTCTTCATTCCCGAAATGTCTATCCCGCAGGAGAGGAAGCACCCTTGGTATTATGGGTTGAACTCGAAGAGGGTTGGCACATCAACAGCCACACCCCTTCCATCTCCTATCTGATTGGGTCAGACCTTCGATTTGATCCTCCAGAGGGAGTTCGTATTTCGTCTGTGGCTTATCCTCCATCCATTGAATACCGGTTCGACTTTGCCGAAGAACCGGTCGATGTCTATGAAGGTGCATTCCCTCTGTTTTTCACGATTACAACCGACGCTTCCCATCCGGGCGGTTCCGTCCGGATTCCGGCCGAACTTACCATTCAAGCGTGCAACAATGAGGTCTGCCTGGCTCCATCCGACGTTTCACTTGAGCTCACCCTTGATGTCACGCCGGCAGGGACCGGCTTCCGGCCATTAAACAGTGAATATTTTGATGATTTCCAGGGGATCTCCCGTTCAGTCACTGAACTTTTCCAGATTTCCGGTGGATCCGAACTGGGAGATCTGATCCATTCACTCGGCCTTTTCTGGACCTTTGTCGGGATATTTCTTGTGGGGTTGGCGCTTAATCTGACCCCGTGTATCTATCCCATGCTTTCAATTACCGTCTCCCTCTTCGGCAGTCAAACCAGTTCCGACCGAACCGTGAGTCACTCTTTTCTGATGGCTTTCATCTATGTTGGCGGGATGGTGACTATGTACAGCTTGCTCGGGGTTTCGGCAGCGTGGACCGGATCCCTCTTTGGTAGTTGGCTCCAGAGTCCCTGGGTGTTGGCGGGAATCGGACTTTTGATTTTCGCACTTGCCCTGAGCATGTTTGGTCTCTACGAGATCCAACCCCCTTCCTCCTGGATGGATCGCTTGGGAGCTGCACAACGAAATACAACCGGTATGGCCGGCCACTTTCTTTCAGGATTGGTCGTCGGTGTCTTTGCTGCGCCCTGTATCGGCCCCCCGATCATTGCCCTTCTCGCATTTGTCGGCTCGCAGGGGGATCCTCTCTTTGGATTCCTGCTGTTCTTTGTGCTCGCATCGGGACTCGGCCTACCGTATCTGATCCTGGGCACATTCAGTGGGTTGTTGGGTCGCCTCCCGCAATCCGGAAGTTGGATGGTGTGGGTCAAAAAAGTGTTTGGAATCGTTCTGATAGGGATCGCACTTTTCTATCTGGCTCTCGCATTTGCTCCATCCCTCTCGATGTGGGCTGTTACACTGACACTGTTCACAGGAGGAATCTACCTCGGATTTTTCGAGAAAAGCACCTCCGTGCACCGTGCATTCCGGTACACAAAATGGGCAACCGGTATGTTGGCAATCGTGCTCTCCATCTCCTTTCTTCAGAATCTTCTCAAGGAGAGCCTGACATGGGAACCGTACAGTGACCAGCGACTTGAGGAAGCTCTGTCAGAAGGGGATCCGGTCATGATCGACTTCTATGCAGACTGGTGTATCCCCTGTCTGGAGCTGGATCGCGTAACATTTACCAATCCGGACGTCATTCAAGAAGCGGAGGGCTTTGTTCGACTGAAGGCAGATATGACGCAGTATGAATCGGAGGAGAGCCGGGCATTGCGCGACCGATTTGAAGTAGCCGGAGTTCCCACCATTCTATTCCTGGATTCTGCCGGTGAAGAGGCTCAAAACGAGCGAGTGGTCGGATTTCTTGGACCGGAACCCTTTCTGGAACGTATGCGAACATTGCTGGAATAGTGGTTCGAAGAGGTTCTGCCCGCTCAGACGATCTCCAATAATCCTGCGGGATTCGATTTGGCTGTCCCAACATGTCAGATAAAATAAAAGCCTGCCCACATCGAATGGACAGGCTTTTATTCGACAAGAGCCGGTGATCGGAGTTGAACCGACGACCTACGCTTTACGAGAGCGTTGCTCTACCACTGAGCTACACCGGCTTGTCATGCCCCAATCCAACAAACAGTCCGGTTTCGGGGCGGACAAAATTAGCTATTTTGGGTTCTGAAATCAGCCATGAATTTGACCAATGTTTCCACGCTTTTCATCTCGCAGGCATTGTAAATACTGGCGCGAATTCCACCAACACTCCGGTGCCCCTTGAGTGCAACCAGATCGAACCCGGCGGCTTCTTTCAAAAACTGCTTTTCAAGATCTTCCGTTTGCAGACGAAACGTAACATTCATCCGTGAGCGAGAGTCTGTGTCTGCGGTGCCACGATAGAAATCATCACTGTCGATCTCGTTGTAAAGCAGATCGGCTTTCTTCTGATTGAATTCGGCAAAAGCGTCCAACCCCCCTTTCTCTTCGATCCACTCCAACACATAATTGACCATATAAACGGCAAAAACGGGTGGGGTGTTAAAGAGCTTCTCCAAGTGTGTTTTATACTGAAGAATGGTCGGAGTCGGTCGATCCAAAACGGATTTCATGAATGAATCCCGGACCAAAACGATCGTCACACCGGCCGGTCCAACGTTCTTTTGTGCACCGGCATAGATCAATCCGTACTTCTCCAGATCCATCGGGCGAGAAAGAAAATCAGACGATGCATCGCACACAAGCGGCACACCATTTGTATCCGGCTCCGTCGCGAATTGTGTTCCAAAAATGGTGTTGTTCGACGTAAAGTGAACATACGTGGCGTTCTCAGTGAGAGAGAGTTCATTCTGGTCTGGAATGTGGGTAAAGCCTCCCTCTTCGCCGGAGTATGGAATGTTCACAGTGCCAAACAGCTTTGCTTCCTTGATTGCTTTTTTAGACCAAGCACCGGTGTTGATGTAGTCGGCGGTTCGATCTTCGTTCAAAAAATTCTGGGCAACCATCAAAAACTGTGTACTGGCACCTCCCTGCAAAAACAGGACATTCCAATCATCCCCGGCTCCCAATAGTGATTTGAGCCGGGATGCAGCTTGCTCATTGATTTCTGTGTATTCCGGGCTACGGTGACTCGCTTCAATGATGGATTGTCCCGTTCCTCTGTAATCTGCCAATTCGGACTGTACGCGTTTGAGTACGTCCAAAGGGAGAGTTGCCGGTCCTGCGCTAAAATTATGAATGCGTTTCATGGATTCGATGGGTTAAAATGTGTGAATGATAAGTCCTGAACGAATTTTGGGCTCAAACCAGGTAGATTTGGGCGGCATCAACTGCCCTTCATCGGAAACCTGAACCAACTCTTCAATAGCGGTTGCATACGTGCTGATGGCCAAATCGGCATCGCCCGAATCAACTCGCTTCTCCAACTCTGTGGTCCCTCGAATTCCACCGACAAAATCGATGTTCGGATCGGTCCGTGGATTCTCGATGCCAAAGATCGGGGAGAGAATTTCCTGCTGAATCAATTGAACGTCGAGCTTGGAGACAGCATCGGTACCTTTCGGTTTGGGAAGTGAAACACCGTACCATGATCCGTCAAAATAGATCGAGATCGTCCCTTTGCTCTTCGGTGAGGGGTCGGCACCTGCCTGAAGGTCAAATTTCTTCTTCAAACGGGCGAACTGATCTCCACGGACCTTCTTGATAATTCGGTTGTACGGTAGAATCTTCATTTGGTCGATTGGAAAGAGTACGGCAGGGAAATAGTCGTACTCGGCTTCTCCCAACGGAGTTGAATCGCTCTTGTGAAGCTCTTCACTTGCACGGGATGCACTCTTGCAACGATGGTGGCCATCTGCCACATAGAGCTTGGGAATGGAGACAAACTCTTCAACCAAATCTACTGGTGAGCTCACCTTCCAGATCCGGTGCCATACCCCCCCTTCTGCCTGGAACTCGATCTCTGGTGCAGAAAAACGCATGGTCTTTTCCATCTGTTGAGTCACGCTTCCCTTTTCATCCTTGAACGTGAGCATGACAGGCTCGGCATGTGCCTTTTGAGTGAGGATGTGTCGGGTTCGATCATCCTCTTTGTCCGGTCGGGTCAATTCATGCTTGAGGATGACATCGTTGTCGTAATCCTCGACCGACACACAGGCAAACAACCCAGTCTGTTTTCGGTCACTGGTTTCGAGCTGATAAACATAGAGCGACGGCTTCTTGTCTTGCTTCAAGTTGGGACTCTGCAGCAACTTCTTCAGGTTCTTTGCTCCTTTCTCGTACACCTCGTCCGCGTGGAACGGAGTCCCTTCAGGAAGGTCGATTTCCGGCCGGATCACGTGAAGAAAACTCTCTTCTTTCCCCTCTGCCATCACGGCGGCTTCGGAAGCACTGATCACATCGTACGGTACCGATGAAATTTCAGGCGCTTTTTCCGGGGTTGGTCGCCAGCCTTGAAAGGGGTGAATGATAGCCATAGTGCCAAGTTTTTTGTTATTTTTGCATCTCCGAAAAATAGGAATTCTTTCTGTCTTACTCAGCTTAAATTATTGCAATCTCTGGATTATGGATCTAAACAACCTGGACAACGAAAAAATTGGACCCGATCAGAAACATCAACTTTTGATGATGATGCTTATCCAGCAGTATCAACAAATCGCGATGGTCGGACTTGGCAAGATGGTGAATCCACAAACAGAGAAGAGTGAACGCGACCTCTCTGCCGCCCGGTTTGCCATTGATACACTGGCCATGCTGGAGACCTTCACCAAGGGTAACATGAGTCAGGAACTCCACAACTTCCTGACACAGACTCTAACCAACCTCCGCCTCAACTACGCAGACGAGAAGAAAAAAGAGCCGACAAAGGATGACAATAACGACCCCACGCCGGACAATTCCGGAGATCAATCATGAGACACATAGACGCCGGTGGCGGTGTCGTTTTCCGATTGGATCGTGGCGTCTGCTCGATTCTTCTCATCCATCGTCGAGGAGTATGGGATCTCCCGAAAGGGAAGCTCGAAACGGGAGAATCGATTGAAGAGTGTGCCTTGAGAGAAGTCGAAGAGGAGACAGGTGCTCACCCTTTGACCATTGTCTCTTCTCTGGAAACCACTCGACACATCTACAGCGAAAACGGCAATGAGATCGAAAAAACAATCTTTTGGTATGCAATGAAGCACACTGGAGAGCTCCACGATCTCTCGCCACAGGAAGAAGAACAGATCAACGGTCTTGCATGGGTCTCGCCCGAAGAGGCTTTGAATCGAGTCGGCTACGAGAATCTGAAAACCGTTCTTCGTCGATTCAACAAAAAAGGGTACGGCTGTTAAAGACCGTACCCTTTTGAAGGTTGTTCTGCTTCTTTCCGTTATGCGATCATCAACTCTGAAGTTGGAAAACAATCGGCAAACTGTACTGAACCCGAACCGGCCGTCCACGCTGCATACCCGGTCGGAAATTTGCTTGGCTCACAGCTCGTAATGCCTCTTCGTCACAGCCACCACCGATACCTCGAATGACTTGTGGGTTTTCCACTTCACCTCGCTCATTCACAATAAACTGGACATAGACTCGTCCTTCGATTCCGGCACGACGTGCCATCTCTGGATATCGGATATTGCCCTGCAGTTCGGCCAAGCCCCCGATCAATTCAGGCATCTGTTCCACAACAACAAAGAAATCCTCTTCCGGCTCCTCTTCCTCTTGTGGCGGAGGTGGCGGAAGATCGAGTGGTCCGTCCAGACTCAACTCGGCATTGATTTCAAAATCGACATCCTCGATGATTTCATCATCCGGGACTTCTTGAGGAACCGGAGGTCTCGGAGGGGGCGGGGGAGTTTCAATATGCTGCGTCTGAATCACCTCTTCCATCTCGATCACTTCCTGCTCATCGAGGACAATCTCCTGTGTCGGACCCGAGTTAAACTCAGCTTTAACCGCCACGATGAAGATCAACAGTGCCAAAACCATTCCCACCTGCATGAAGATGGGATAGTACTTTCTGAGATCCGCTTCCGGATTCTTCCGATTTCTCATAATCGCATCACCTCTTGGATTCTTGTCGGTTACCAACAATTCAGCGTATAGCCCCTCATGGGGACAACTACACAACCCGTTGAACGGTGATTATAGGAAGAATTATTCGATTAGGGAAGCGGTTTTTCCATTCGCAAAATCCGGTCCCGCAGTTCCGCTTGGGCCTCCGTCAGTTCGAGAGCTGAAACACAATCGGCAGACTGTATTGCACCCTGACAGGTCGTCCCCGCTGTAATCCGGGGCGAAACTCCGCATCACGAACGGCACGAAGCGCCTCTTCATCGGCCCCTCCACCAATACCACGAATCACTTGGGGGTCTTCGACTTCACCCTGTTCGTTGACGATAAACTGAACGTATACCCGACCTTCAATTCCGGCCCGTCTTGCAGCTTCTGGATACTCAATTCTACTCTGTAGTTCTTGAAGGCCCCCAAGTAGTTCCGGCATCTGCTCGACAACCGTGAAGAAATCCTCTTCCGGCTCTTCATCCTCTTCCGGCGGGGGTGGAAGGTCCAACGGGCCATCCAGACTCATCTCTGCATCAATTTCGTAATCGACATCCTCGATGACTTCATCATCCGGGACCTCCTGAGGGACGGGTGGACGAGGGGGTGGCGGAGGGGTCTCGATCTGTTGCGTTTGAATCACTTCCTCCATCTCGACGATCTCTTGCTCCTCCGCTGCATATTCCTCATCACCGCCTGACCGAAGATCAAGCTTCATGGCGATGATAAACGCAAGCAGGGTCAATACCAGCCCCACTTGGTAGAATACGGTGTAGTATTTTCGTAAATCTGCGTCCGGTTTTTTTCGCTCCTTGAGTCCCATGTAATTGGTTTTGTTTGCATATAACCCCAGTTTTCAAACTTTTTCCACAAAAAAACAGGGGATGTCCTACACGGGGGTAACGAGGAAAGCATTCAAATTATTGCCGGAAATTATCCCTTTTTTTGCCCAGCCATCTTCGCAACAAAAGAACGGCTACCAAACTTCCGAATGAATCGGCTATCCAATCTGCCAAACTCATGGTTCGATTCACCGGTAGTGTCTCTTGAAGTACTTCTATGGTCAATCCAAAGAGCGAGCCTGCCAGAAAGATCGCAAGATAGGGGAGTGGACGCTGTCCTTTCAGGTGCAGGGCAAGGCCCAACAAAAATGTCCAAACCCCAAAAATAAGGAAATGCCCGGCCTTGTCGTATTGGAACAGATCATGTTGCTGGATCTGCTCTTGCGGAACCAGTGTCGCCCCCAATGTCATGGCTGTCAAAAGCCACAACAGCGTATTCAACATCCATGGATGCCTCTCGATCCAACTCAACATCATTTTGCTCACAGAAGATCTCCCGGCGCCGGATAGCGACCCTGTTTCAAGTAGAGGGTACGGGCTTGTCGCTCAATGGATAATAGAGCATAACGTACAGCGTGAGCAGCATCCCGACTGCGAGCGAACTCGCCTGCAATGGTTCCCGAGAGCAGATCTCCAAACCCGGCACGAGCGAACATCCGGGAAGAGTACCCGGCAATCCATGATGATTGACCCGGAACCCCCACCATCGTCGGCTCCCCCTTCGAGAGAATCCAGCGCTTCCCCTCGTCTGCCAATTCCTGCGCCCGTTGCAGGCGATCCCGACCCTCGACAAACCTCTCTCCGGCATACACGCCAAGCTCTCCCGGGTGAGGTGTCAAAATCCACTCTTTCTTGCCCTCCGGACTCCGTTTCGTTCGCAGCCCGGGAACATGCAACGCATCGGCATCCAACACTGCAGACCCCTTCCATATCTCGAGCAACTCCCCGGCGAACTGCAGAGTCGGTTCGGCCCGTCCCATACCCGGACCCATCAAAAGCACCCCTTCTCTTCGATTCACAATCTCGCGAACTTCTTCCAAATGTTCACGATTCCAGATTCGATCCCCTGAATCACCGACCGGAAACCGGATCGACTCCGGAAGAAGCGTTTCATAAGCCCTCATCAACCCACGAGGAGAGACCAGATGAACCGACCCAATCCCTGTTTTCCACGCTGCACGAACGGCGGTCACCGTTGCGCCGGTCAATCCTTCGGAACCGCCGACAACCCAGACCGTATCATCTTCATACTTCCAGTGCGCAGTACGTTCCGGACGGGGCATACGGGCATACTGATCCGGATCGATCAAGGTCGCTTCGAACGGGACCGAATCGGGAGAGAACGAGAGAGGAAACAGGCAGACTTCGCCGGTATATTCCGGCCCCTGTTCCAGATAGAACCCGGTTTTTCGGGCACCGAATGCACAGGTGAGCCTTGCCCGAACGGCGTGCCCGAGGGGAACCCCTCGATCTGCATGAAGACCCGAAGGAATATCCATGGCGATCACCGGTACACCCGACTCATTGATCCACTCTATTGCATGAACAGCTTCACCCCGCACGTCGGATTCGAGGCCGGTACCGATCAACCCGTCCACCAAATAGTCCGCAGATTTTGCCCCGCTCTCCGGCAGACCGTCCCGGATCGTCACAAACGAGGTCTGCTCCGCCAGCTTCTGTAGCCACTTCACATTTCGATCGGTCTCCGGAGTGAGACCCTTCCGGCCGGACGGAAACCAAATTTCCACACGATGGCCGGCGTGAAGAACCATGTAACGCGCCACCACCAATGCATCTCCACCGTTGTTCCCTCGTCCTGCAAAATAGCGGCCAAACGACTCGTCCGGGAATCGCTTTGAGAGTAGACGAGCCGCCTGCATTCCGGCAGTCTCCATGAGCTGGAGAGACGGATATTCCTCCACGTCAATTGCGTAACGATCCATCTCCCGACATTGGGAAGCCGTCGACAATCGCCAAGGATCTAAAACCGGGTCCGGATTTCTCATCTCTCTTGTTGGTTGTAAAGCGACCACTCATCGCTTGTGATTCTGACAATCAGTACGATCGGGCAAAGAGTACTCGCTTCGCGGACGGTTTTCCACTTACCATGCAACTCCCCGATTCTCCCTCTTCGATCGGAACCAGACGAATGGTCGCTTTGGTCTCCTCTTTGATTGTTGCTTCGGTCTCATCGGTTCCATCCCAATGGGCATAGATGAATCCACCTTTTTCAATCTCCTCTTTGAACGCTTCGTATGTATCCACCGAACGGGTTCGCTCTTCCATCTTCTGTTTTGCCGATTGGAACAGGTCCTTCTGGATCTGCTCCAATAACGCGGGAACATCGCTTCCGATCCCGTCTTTGGTTCGAATCTCTTTCTCCAGCGTATCCCGTCGAGCAAGCTCGAGATTGCCGTTCTCTACATCCCGCGGTCCGACAGCAATTCGAAGCGGAACCCCTTCTGCCTCGTGCTGTGCAAATTTGAATCCCGGTTTGACGTTGTCGCGATCATCCAGTTTGACGGATACACCTGCGTTCTGTAGGTCGGAAAGAATCGGAGTGGCATACTCCAATACAGTCGCCCGTTGCTCGTCGTTGCGGTAAATGGGGACAATGACCACTTGAGTCGGAGCCAATCGTGGGGGAATGACCAACCCGTGATCGTCGGAATGAGTCATGATAAGCCCGCCAACGAGTCGAGTCGACACTCCCCAACTGGTCGCCCAGACGAATTTGTGCTCCCCGTCCTTGTCCTGAAATTGAACGTCAAACGCTTTGGCAAAATTCTGCCCGAGAAAATGGGAGGTCCCAGCCTGAAGTGCCTTCCCGTCCTGCATCATCGCTTCGATACAGTAGGTGTCTACAGCGCCGGCGAATCGTTCACTTGCGGTCTTGACACCCGTCTTCACCGGCATCGCCATAAACTCTTCTGCAAACGTCCGGTACACCTCCAGCATGCGCGTCGCCTCATCGACCGCCTCGTCTTGGGTTGCATGAGCGGTATGCCCCTCCTGCCAAAGAAACTCCATGGTTCGGAGAAAGAGACGAGTCCGCATCTCCCACCGCACCACATTGGCCCACTGGTTAATGAGAATCGGCAGATCACGGTAGGATTGAATCCAGTTTCTGTACGAGTCCCAAATAATGGTTTCCGACGTCGGGCGGACGATCAACTCCTCCTCCAATTTCGATTCCGGATCGACATCCACGCCTCCGTCTACACTCTTCAGACGGCTATGGGTAATGACCGCGCACTCTTTGGCAAATCCCTCCACATGTTGCGCCTCCTTGGAAAGAAATGACTTCGGAATAAAGAGCGGGAAATAAGCGTTCTCATGGCCTGTCTCCTTGAACATTCGATCCAGCTCTCCCTTCATGTTCTCCCAGAGTGAAAACCCGTTTGGCCGAATGACCATGCACCCCCGAACCGGAGAGTGGTCGGCCAGGCGTGCTTCTCGCACCACATCCAGATACCATTGTGAATAATCTTCGTCCCGTGCCGTGATCTTCTTTGCCATGCGTCTCTGTCCTGTCTCTTTTTGAATTCAATTCCCCAACCGCACATACCCGGAACGATCTGACTGTCCGGTTTCTACACGCATGCATTCAAAATAGCCCCTGACCGCTTCAAGTTAAAGATCCATTTTTACCGTCCGGTCCGGGAAAATGGAGAGATAGGGGTGGCTCCTTTCCGTCAAATTGTTGTATATTTGTTGCTCTTTGCTTCAAGCGGTTGGAATGGCGTGGTAGCTCAGGCGGTCAGAGCGTCGGATTCATAACCCGGAGGTCGAGGGTTCGAGTCCCTCCCACGCTACAAGGCATTGATTTTCATCGATCTATAATGATCCATGAGCACCTCTACACCCTACTCCGTACTCGATCTTGCCATTGTCACGGAGGGATCCACACTCGCTGACGCCATTCACTTCAGTCGTCAGTTGGCCCAACATACCGAATCGGAAGGATATACACGATTCTGGATGGCCGAGCACCACAACATGGAGAATATCGCCAGTTCGGCGACTTCCATCCTTCTTGGATATGTTGCCGAGGCTACCCACTCGATTCGGGTTGGATCGGGCGGGATCATGCTGCCCAACCACTCGCCACTGATTATCGCAGAACAGTTCGGTACACTGGCGACACTCTGGCCAAACCGTGTCGACCTCGGGTTGGGTCGTGCCCCGGGGACCGACCAGGTGACAGCCGCCGCCATCCGTCCCGACCGCATGCGAGCCATTCAACAGTTTCCGGAGAGTGTGGCTCAACTCCAGGAGTACTTTGATTCTCCGAATGGACGCCGGGCTGTTCGGGCCATCCCCGGAGAGGGAACCCGTGTCCCCATCTGGATTTTGGGCTCCAGTACCGACAGCGCCTGGTTGGCCGCAAAACTGGGACTTCCCTACGCATTTGCCAGCCACTTTGCTCCGCAACAGCTCGAGCAGGCTGCCGAGATCTACACGACCCGTTTCCAACCCTCCGAACAGCAGGCAAAGCCCTGGTTCATGCCCTGCATCAACGTAATCGCTGCAGAAGAGGACGAACAGGCAATTTATCTCTCCTCTTCCCTCAAGCAGATGTTTGCCGGGATCGTAACCGATCGTCGCCGTCCGATGCCTCCCCCGGTCGACAACGTAGAGGAGACCCTCTCCCTCCAGGAACAAATGGCCATTGAGCGTATGCTCGGATGCACATTTATTGGAGGACCTGACCGACTCGAATCAGAGCTCTCGCAATTCATCCTGAAGATCCCCGCGAATGAGCTCATGATCGCTTCCTATATCTTTGACCCGAATCTTCGACTGAGGTCTCACTCCATCGCTGCAGAAGTGATTCGCTCTCTTCCAAACAGCTCCACATCCTCATGAGTCTTCCCGCCCCACGCCTGCAATGCCGTGATCTTGCGTTCGGATATGACGAAGTGTCCCTGCTCTTCGATTCCTTCGACTTGACGCTGACCCCTGGAGAGCGAGTTGCGCTGAAAGGTGCTTCGGGCATCGGAAAATCGACACTTTTCCAGCTTCTTCTCGGTTTTCACAAACCGAGATCCGGCGAGATTCTCTACCGGGACCGACCGTGGTCAACGCAAATTCGCAGAGAGACGGCCTGGTTGCCTCAAGAGCTCTCATTGGGAGAAGGAAACGTGCGCGGGATTCTGCTCCGCCCGTTCGAGTTCAAGGTCAACCGGGATCTTCTGCCCGACAAGCAGGAGATCCTGCACCTGATGGACGATCTGAACCTTGATCCATCCTTGCTGAACCAGTCCTGGAGCATGCTCTCGACCGGTCAGAAACAGCGAATGGGGATGGTCTCGGTTCTGCTGCTCAACCGACCTCTTCTTCTGCTGGACGAGCCGACGTCGGCCCTGGATGACGTATCAAAATCACAACTAACCGACCGTCTCTTTCACAATCGACATCAAACGATCCTTTCCACCTCCCATGATCCGTGGTGGCTGGAGCGATGTGATCGGACCGTCGACCTCAATGTTCACTTCAATCCGGAGAGTGGTGGAAATTCTTGAACTAAGCTGGGGACGTCTTGCGATCGGATTTCTGAGTATGTTGATTCCGGCAGCCATCTTCGCTTGGTACCGTACCGGGCTGAACCGGCAGTTGATGATCGCCCTTGTTCGAATGACCCTCCAACTACTCTTTGTCGGATATTATCTGGAGGTACTCTTTGAGTATGACAACCACCTGTTCAATCTCGCCTGGATCCTGGTCATGGTGACGGTCTCCGATTTTGCCACGATCGATCGAAGTGAGCTTCGCCCGAAATGGTCATTGATCCTGCCTGTATTCATTGCAACGATTGTCGGCATCCTGCTTATCAATGTCTTCTTCCTGAAAGTCGTCATTCAGCTCCCGAATCTTCTCCAGGCACAGTACGCGATCCCCATAACCGGGATGGTCTTGGGGAATTGCCTGAGCAGCAATGTTATTGGCGTTCACGACTTTTTCTACCGCCTGCATCGTGAACAGATCACGTATCAGTATTACCTCTCAACCGGAGCGACCCGAAACGAGGCTCTCTACCCCTTTTTTCAGTCTGCCATCAAACGCTCCATCAATCCGACGCTGGCCGGAATGGCGACCATCGGCTTGGTCTCCCTTCCGGGAATGATGACCGGTCAAGTCCTGAGTGGAACGTCACCCATGATCGCCATTCAATACCAAATCATGATCATGCTGGCCATCTTCTCGGGAACGGTGTTAACGGTCTTCCTTGCCCTCCATCTAACCAACCGATGGGTCTTCCGGGATACCGACATGCTGGACCCGGAAATCCTGAAGGAGACGCCCGTCACAAACGGTCAGAGCTGACATCCCGCCCGGGAGGCTCCTCCTCAATCAAGTGACGATTAGACCCCTACCCAAAAGCTGAAGAGGTAGACGGTGAGCAGAGAGATTAATACGGTGAAGATGATGTTCAGTACAAACCCGGCACGTGCCATCTGTGAAATGGACAGAACCCCGCTCCCGTAGACAATCGCATTCGGCGGTGTTGCAACCGGCAACATGAATGCGCAACTGGCCACCAACGCAACCGGAAGGGTCATCAGAACAGGGTCTTCACCAATTCCAAGTGCAACGGATCCAATGACGGGAAGAAAGGCCGCTGCTGTTGCCGAGTTACTGGCCAACTCGGTAAACATGATGATGACAAAACAGATCGCCAACAATACCCAAATCAGATGCAGACCGTCTAAAATACCGAAATACCCTCCCACCCATTCGGCAAGACCCGTTCGTTGAATCGCACCAGCAAGGGTGAGGCCACCGCCAAAAAGAATCAAGACGCCCCACGGTAGTTTTTCGGCCTCTTTCCAGGTAAGCAGAAACCGTCCGTTTTTCCAGTCCACCGGGATCAGGAAGAGAAGTGTCGCTCCGAAGATGGCAATTCCCGCATCCGAAAGTCCGGGAAGCAGACCGATGAGAAGAGGACGGGAGAGCCACAACGTACCCGTCATAACAAAGACAGCTGCCACCCACTTCTCCGGTTTGGTAATCCCGCCAAGTGACTGCAATTCACCATGAATAAACTCCTTCCCTCCCGGCAACTCGTTCACAACGACCGGATAGACCCACCGGGTCAAGACCAGATAGATAATCGGGAGACCCAAAACAACAACCGGCAGACCGATCATCATCCATTCAGAAAACTGAATTTGAACACCGTATGCCTCATCAGCGAAGGCAATCATCAACGCATTAGTGGGTGTCCCGATAACGGTCCCCAAGCCACCGACACTCGAGGAAAAGGCAATGGCCAGCATGAGCCCGATGGAAAAGTTTCGATAACTGTCCGGAAGAACGCCCGTTTGAGGGTCTCGCGCCAGTTCAATGACGGAGATGGCAATCGGCAGCATCATGAGTGTTGCGGCCGTGTTGCTTACCCACATGCTCATGAAGGCCGTGGATATCATGAATCCGATGACAATACTACGTGGTTTGGACCCGACTCGCGCAATGATATTCAGAGCAATCCGACGGTGCAGGTTCCACCTCTGCATGGCAATGGCAATCACAAATCCACCCATGAATAGAAATATCATCGGATTGGCGTAAGGCGCCGTCGTCGCGGCAATCTCGGCAATTCCCAATACAGGAAACAGAATCATTGGCAAAAGTGCCGTTACGGAGATTGGAACCACCTCTGTGACCCACCAAGTCGCCATCAACAGAGCGACTGCAGCCGTCCGCCACCCTGCGAGCGAGAGCCCCTCTGGCGCCGGCAGAAAGAGGAGTGTCAGAAAAAGCCCGGCCCCACCAAGCAGTCCAACCCATCGTACCCATGTTGATGATGAATCTTCATGGTGCAGACTCAATTCATTCGACTCGCTCATAACCTTTCTTGATTCGGTTCGGATTCAGAACCAGACTGGATCATCCGGTTGTAGCTTCTGCAGTGAATTCATCGACTTAAAGTCGTGGAATGGTCAGCCCGCCATCGACCATGACCACCTCGCCCGAGGAGTAGGGAAACATGCCGCTGGCCAGTGCCGATACCGACCGGGCAACGTCCTGAGGCTCACCCCACCTGGGTTGAACCGTTAACCCGTCTGCGATCAGTCGGTCGTACTTCTCCTGGACGCCCGCTGTCATATCGGTCCGAATCACACCCGGTCGTACCTCGTAGACCGGGATCCCCTCTCGTGCCAACCGGACCGCCCAAATCCGACTGTGCATGGCAAAACCTGCTTTGGAAATACAGTAGTCTCCCCGGTTTTCCGACACCACTGTCGCCGATATGGATCCGATATTGATGATGCCAAAGGGCACATTGACTCCCTCCTCCTTCTGTTCGACCATCCAGCGCGCCACACCTTGCGTCAAGAAGTACGGGCCTTTCAGATTGATGTCGATCAACCGGTCAAAACTCTCTTCGGTAGCATCCAGTGGATCCAGTCGTTCGTTGGGTGCCACACCGGCATTGTTGACCAACAAGTGGAGACCGCCCCATTCGGTCCGAATGCATTCAAGTATGCGTGCCCGTCCCTCTCGACTGCCTACATCTCCCTGACAGTAGAGAACCCTTCCACCCAGCGTGCGGAGAGCCTCCAGGACTTCCGTACGGTCCGATTCGGGTCGAACCCCGTTGATGGCTACATCGTATCCATCTGTAGCCAACTGTTCGGCGATTGCGCGTCCAATTCCTCTCGATCCACCGGTTACCAGTGCAATGGGTCTCATTCGTTCTCTCCAATCGTGTGAAAAAAGGTGTAGTAGGGGTCTTCCCCTTGCAGACGGGTCAGATAAAGGGCCAGTTCGCGCAAATGGTAGTCTCCCCACATGCTCGACTCTCCGGCCGGGACAGACGCATCGTTCGGAGTGTGGTCCCATCCATTCGGTCGGTGGTAGACTGAATGAAGAAGCAGTCCGTGATGAGAGGGATCCGCACTCAAATAGGGGTCCTTCAACAAGGTTTTCGAAACCGTCAACCCCGCCTGGACATACCGGTCACCCTCTGCCTTTTCCCCAGCAGATCGAAGCCAGTGCCCCAGACGAAGAAGACCTTGAGCCCCGATGGCTGCTGCGGATGCATCGACCGGTTCAAACTCATTGTACGGATCGGCCTCTTCCTCCTGATACGGTCCCAATCGATACAAGTTGGGGGCTCCGGTATCCCAATAGGGAATACCGTCCAGAGACGTATGCTCGATATAGAAGTCACAGGTCGCACGTGCGGCCTTCACCATCCACGATCGGACATGTTCGATACCGCCCCATGGCTCCAGTTCGTCCTTGTCCAGTGTATCCAGGAACTCCAGCTCTTCGGAGAATCCGCACATGGCCCACGCAAGTCCGCGCGTCCAAGTGGAGAAGGGGGAATACCCTTGTTGAGAGTTGGGGCATCGAAATTGCCCGTCTGTCCTGTTGAAGACCGCTTCGTGTGCGGTTCGACCCGAAATATCGTAGATATCCCGTCCCTCACCGTAATAGATGTTGTGACTGGCCGTCGAACGAGCATGGCCGACAAGCCGGCCGAGCAACGAAATGGACCGGTCATTCTCGGCCATCAAATTGTGTCCCAATCGGTGTGAGAGAGCGAGTGCGCGAACGGTCCGGATGGTATCGACGAAAAGTGAGTGAGGTCCGTTGAACGAGTGAATGAATCCAGAACCATCCGCCGTTTCGGTCCACCGGGCAGCCTGGACGGCGCCACTCGCCTTGAGTGCCAGCTCGTAAAAGGCGCGTTCCCATGCCTTCTCTTCGATTTTCCCCTCTCCGATAAGACGAAGAAGTGACCCATAGGTGCTCACATTGTTGAATCCGTGATCATGAACACCCATGTGTGTCACATGAGGTGCCATTCGCTCCACCGTCCGGCTGCGACCACGTTCCAGAAATTCCGAGTCTCCGGTTGCGTCAAATTGCAATATTTCGGAACCGTAGTGGAACCCCTGGGTCCATTCGGTCCATCCTCGAGTCGTGTACCTGCCCTTTTGAGTAAAAACAGGGGAGCCCTGACTCTCGTCATACTCTGTTTCCATTCGGTTCAGTTTCTCACCGGAAAGGTTCCAAAGCCGTTGCAGATCCTTCCCCAAATCCTCTGCAGTCACCTGTTTGTCAATCTTCATACAATACCCCTGTTCCGTTCAATTCCTTACGTTAGTCACACCAGATCCGGCACGGTTTTCCATACTCGTTCACTGGACGCTTGATACCCGATGTCGGCTAATTGATTTCCTTTGGCCGCCTCCAGCAGGCTCCAGCGGAAGGGTTCATCCTTGACAACGTGACGTAAAAAGAGTTCCCACTGGGCTTTGAAGGCATTGTCGAATGCCTGTTGGTTCGGCATCTTGATCCAGTCTTCATGAAACCGGTGATTCTGGTCCATATCAGGGTTCCAAACCGGTTTCGGAGTCCCCCCGTATGGCTGAATCCAGACATCCCGCAAACCGGCAACGGCCGACCCGTTCTCTCCATCGACCTGGATGGTGAGAAGATCGTCCCGACGAACCCGTGTTGCCCACGAGGAGTTGAACTGTGCGATCACCCCACCCTCCAGTTCGAAAATGGCATACGCCGCATCATCGGCCGTCGCTTTGTATCGCTGGCCATCTTCGTCAATACGTTCGAGAATGTGAGTGGATGCTACACAGGAGACAGACTGAACCGACCCGAACAGGTTGTCCAGTACATACCGCCAGTGGCAAAACATATCAAGGATCATTCCCCCGCCATCCTCCTTCCGGTAATTCCAGGAGGGTCGTTGAGCCGGGATGGTCTCTCCTTCAAAGACCCAGTATCCGAAATCGCCTTTGACCGAATGAATCTTTCCGAAAAACCCCTGGTCCCGGAGTTGTTGCAACTTAACGAGACCCGGCAACCAGAGTTTGTCCTGGACCACGCCGTGCTTGACTCCTGCCTTGTCTGCTACACGGAAAAGTTCGACGGCATCTTCTGTTGTCACGGCAGACGGCTTTTCACAATAGATGTGCTTGCCGGCCTCGACCGCTTTTTTTACACTTGATACACGGAGATCGGTTCGCTGTGCATCAAAATAGATCTCCCATTGCTCTTGCTTCAAGAGCTCATCCAAATCGGTACTCCACGGCAGACCGCCCGCCTCATCGGAGAGACGTTTCAATTTGGTTTGATTCCGACCGACAAGAACAGGTTTCGGAACGATGCGCTCTTTATCCGAGATTCGTACCCCCCCCTGCTCAATAATCGGAAGAATGGAACGCAACAGATGCTGGTTCTTGCCCATCCGGCCGGTCACTCCATTCATGATGATTCCCACTTCGTGGGTCTTCATTTCATCTCCCATATACGGCCTCTCGACTTCCTGCTGGTTTTTGTTTATCGGGACGTTCGTTTACTCGGGTGCATCGGTACACTGCGGCCAAGCCCCGTCCGGGAGAGAGGGAACATCGACTCCCGCAACCGGCAGGGTTCCATCCAACTCTTGCCGCCAGTGTGCGACATCCCCTGCAGGCCCGTAAACGTAGATCATTTTGAGTGGTGTCTTGCCACGATTGGTCAATTGATGATACTCTCCGGGAGGAATGAAGATGGTCTGTCCGGCTTTCAATGTCCGAATCTCTTCACCAAGGCACATCTCCCCTTCACCTTCCAGAATAAAGTAGACCTCTTCTTGTTCCTGGTTGTGCCACGGTACTTGTCCACCTTCCGGATCCAACGTCACCATCCCCATGGAAAATGCGGTTGCCTGAATGGGAGACACCCCGCCCACCATATTCCGGGTTCGACGTTTTGCCGGGAATCGGCGTCCTTCGGTCTCTTTTAAATCGCTGATGGTCATCTCTTCCTCGTCATGGGTTTCTTTTCTGCAAGCCCGGTAGATATAACGAGAGGTGGAGAAAAAGTCAACCAAGATACCGCCGTTCAATCCCTTTCAACATTGGAAAAATGACTGAAACTGGGTACTTTTTCCGATTGTAAAAATGACTGTGATCCCTCTATTTCCACACACAGTCCCGCCTGGAACTTGCGAATTCAATCAAGTGACGACACACGAACCTGTACGACCCATAACTCTTGTTTCGACGTCCCATACACGACTGATCCTCCTGTTCGTTGTCGGCCTGCTACTCAGCTCTTGCGGAGTTACCTCCCCTTTTTCCGAACGAACCCCGTCCCCGGACAGAACGGCCCTTGCCGAACGATTCTCACCGGGTGACGTCATTCAGCAGGGGAAATCCAGTTGGTACGGACCCAATTTTCAGGGAAAAATTACGGCCAATGGTGAAGTCTACAACATGAATGATTTGACAGCTGCCCACCGTACACTCCCCTTCAATACAGTGGTGCGGGTTACGAATCAGGTAAACGGGCGAAGCGTGGACGTACGAATCAATGATCGTGGCCCCTATGTCGGAGATCGCATCATTGATATCTCTCGACGGGCGGCCGAAGAGATCGACATGATTCAGGTCGGAATCCAGGACGTCGAACTGCAATTGGTTCGAATCGGAGATCGAGAGGTCAACCGGCAGAACAGTAGCAGTCAAGAGAACTTTACGGTTCAAATTGGATCCTTTGAAGAGCTGACTCAAGCCATTGCCGAATCTGAAAAAGTCGACGGTTCGGAAGTGGTTTCCGTCACTGTGAATGGCAACAAGATCCACCGAATCTACTATGGGGAGTATGCAAACCCCGAGGATGCCGAACGACAACTGCGGTGGCTGCGGGATCGAGGGTATACCGGATTCGTCAAACAACGCGAAAACTGATCGATGGATCTTCTCCACCGGGAATGATTGCCCACCGGTCTCGGTTCTCTGACCAACACAACAACAACGGTTCGTCAGGAAACAGCATGGGCAAGAAGATTGTAATCATCGGTACCGGGTTTGGTGGATTGTCAACGGCCATTCGACTTCTGGCAAACGGCCATCAAGTTACGCTCTTGGAAAGCAGGGATCGGGCTGGCGGACGCGCATATCCCTACACCCGGGATGGATTTACTTTTGACGGTGGCCCTACGGTTATTACTGCCCCCTTCCTCTTTGACGAGCTGTTCCAATTGGCAGGGGAGAAGAGAGAAGATCATGTCCGTTTTGTACCCTGTGATCCATTCTATCGAATCTTCGGCCCCAACGGTGAAACCTTCGACTACAACTCGGATTTGGAGTTCACTCTGAATCAAATCGCAGCCATTGAACCTGAAGATCGTGACGGATACCGGGATTTTCTGGCTACAACCCAGCCGATTTTTGAAAAGGGATTTGTGGAACTCGCCGATCAACCCTTTCTCTCTTTCATGGATATGGTTCGAGTGGCACCCGACCTGATTCAACTCAAATCATATCAGTCGGTTTATCGATACGTTTCCCGGTTTATCCGGAACGAGTTTCTCCGAAGATGTTTTTCCTTTCACCCTCTACTTGTGGGAGGCAACCCGTTCGATACCACCTCCATCTACAGCATGATTCATTACCTGGAGAGGGAGTGGGGTGTTCATTACGCACTGGGAGGAACGGGTGCACTTGTCGATGCGCTGGTGCAATTGATTGAATCGATGGGAGGAACGATTCAATATGAACAAGAGGTCGTTTCCATCGAAATTGACCGTGGACATGCGACCGGAGTACAACTTGCATCCGGTGAGGAGTTATCGGCCGATATCGTCGTCTCCAACGGAGATGTCGCCAATACGTATCATAAACTGATTCGGGAGGAACACCGTCCAACGTGGACAAATCGGAAACTCTCCCGGATGCACTACAGTATGTCCCTGTTCGTGATCTATTTCGGAACAGACAGGCTCTATCGTAATCAGGGGCTTGCCCACCACAACATTATTTTGGGTGAGCGCTACCGCGAACTTCTCGCCGACATCTTCCAAAAAAAGACGTTGGCAGAAGACTTTTCCCTGTATCTCCACATGCCTACCCTGACAGACCCTTCGCTGGCACCTCCCGGGTGTGAAAGCTTCTATGTTCTTTCACCTGTTCCTCACCTGGACAGCGGGACCGATTGGAAAGCTGAAACACCTATTTACAAGGAGAAGATTCTTCGCTTTTTGGAAGAGAACTATCTGCCGGACCTCTCGGATCATTTGGTCACGAGTCACACGATCGACCCGATCCATTTCAGAGATACACTTCACAGCTACAAGGGATCCGCTTTTTCTGTTGAACCCCTTCTGACACAATCGGCCTGGTTCAGGCCTCACAACCGAAGTGAAGATATCCCCAACCTCTACTTCACGGGTGCGGGGACACATCCGGGAGCAGGGCTGCCGGGAGTTCTCTCGTCGGCCAAAATCGTGGAACGTCTTGTGGAAGAGTCTTGAATTGGGTGGATCAGGACTTCCCGAGCGATTTCTGCAAAGATTCCCAATCGTCCAAGAATCGTTTGAGACCCGCATCCGTTAGTGGGTGTTTGAGTAGAGCTTCAATCACCCCCAAAGGCATTGTTGCCACATCGGCGCCCAGACGTGCGGCCTCCAATACATGCATCGGGTGACGGATACTTGCCGCCAAAACCTCTGTCTCGTACCCGTAATTGGTGTAAATCTCCACAATTTCGGCAATCAGTTGCATCCCGTCATGTGAAATATCATCCAAACGGCCGATAAAAGGAGAGATATAACTTGCACCCGCTTTGGCAGCAATGAGTGCCTGAGTCGGAGAAAAGCAAAGTGTGCAATTTGTTCGGATTCCCTCGTCAGAGAGTGTACGAATGGTGCGAATTCCCTCCTTGATCAACGGAACTTTGACGACAACGTTGGGGGCAATGGCTGCCAGACGCCGACTTTCCGAGATCATGCCGTCATACTCTGTAGACACAACTTCGGCAGAGACATCTCCGTCGACCAGCTTACAAATTTTCTCGATATGCCCTTCGAAGTCTTCCACACCGATTTTGGCACAGAGACTCGGGTTGGTCGTCACACCGTCCAGAACGCCCAAAGAGGCAGCTTCCTTGATCTCATTCAGGTCGGCAGTGTCAATAAAAAATTTCATAGAGGATCGGGATTTGTGTGCAAATGATGAAGTTCAAAGATACAAAGAAAATGGAATGAATGAGTGGTCTCTTGTTGTTGTAAGTGGTATATAGGAAGGGTCTCCGCATTTGTTGCGGGAATCCCACACTGAAAATTTGATACTGGATTGAGGAGGAACCACACATGGCAAGAGAATCGACAAAATACCTGCTTGGACTATTGTCAGGAGCCGCAATTGGCACGGGTTTGGCGCTACTGTTCGCACCGGACAAAGGCAGCAATACCCGCGATCATCTCAGCTTTCGACTCGGCCAATACCGAGACGAACTCAAGAGATTGATCGGTGAGCTCAAGAAGGAAAAAGAGCACTTGATTTCTGAAGCAAAAAAAAAGGGCGATGACGTCGTATTGGATGCCAAACAACGTGCAGACGATCTGATCCGGGAAGCAGAAGGGTTGCTTGAAAATATTGACAAAAAGAGCTCCGAATAAGACGTATTCACCCACTTCACAAAGAAAAAGCCCCGGTTTCGCCGGGGCTTTTTTTATAGAATCTTTCTACAGTGATTCTCATCCGGTACACAGGCTTGGACTTCTTTAACTCAGCTCCCCCTCTCTCAACTGAGCTGTCAAAATTGATTGGAGTCCCTTCGCATATGAATCCTGTGTTGGAATAAATAAAGAAACTGATCGACTCCTTTCCCGACAGAACATTATCGAAAATGTGAATAAAAACTTCGGTTTACTATTCACATCTCATTCCACTTCAAGGGGTTATTTGCAGAAGAAGAAGGAATAAAATAAATTCTGACTAACCTCATCTACAACGACGTGCAGATGAACCTGATCTTCTCAAAAAGGATGCTCAGAACAATTTGTAAAGCGAAGACGTCCCGAACGTCTGGCCGAGTCCTATTCATAGGTATTATGAAGGATATAGAATAACAGAATTTTTCTATTGTCAACTGCAAATTCATTTAAAAATGTTTGTTTTGAATAATTCAGAATTCTGCAACAGAATAAGTTCTACTGTACTGATTCTGTTTGTCATTGGAATTGTACTGTCATGCAGTGACAACGGGCCAACTGCATCGAATCCCGGTAGTGATCCGGATCCCCCGCCCTCAGAAAATCCGCCCCCGGAAACCTTTTCGGCCCAGTTCCATGATGGAAAAGATGCATTTAGACCGGGAGAACTTGTATATATCGTTGTCGAGGGAGGGACTCTCACGGATGAAATTTACGAGGGAGAAGTAGATAGTGAAAATATTGAGCTACTCAGGAGTGAAGATACCTCTGAAGAGGGAGCGATACTGATACTGATTGTCCCACCGATCTCCGAAGATTCCCACGAATTGTCCTGGATGATCGGAGAGCAGGAATTGGAATTGAACTTGCGTGTTAAAGAGTACCCGGAGATCGACAACAAGCACACGTATTTGTCTTCGTTTGTTGAGGATGTATTACAATCATTGGAGGAGTTTTCCCGTGAGGTATCATCCACGGAGATAACGGAGTGGGTGGAGGATCTACTTGAAGAGTTGAACAGCAGCGGGAGTGATTTTTCTGAGATAGACGATCAGCAGTTGACAACATTGGCGTACCTGATTCAATCGAATCTGAAATTTTGGTCCGGCATTGATCAGCCGCAATCCTGCAGCCGTTCGCAAGATATTCTTGATCATGTAGCAAAAAATATTGAATCCGGACTGGTAGATATGATCACCGTCTCTAGTTCGGATCGCTTGCCTGAATTGGATCCGGATGGTAATTATCTAGCAGGTGTAATGGGGCTTGCAGCGTATGCGATGGGCGTAGCAGAAGCGAAGACTGCTTTAGATATTGCACTAAAACAATGCATCAATGAGCCCGTTAACCGACTCGTTTTTTCAGGAAAGATTCAACAAACTATCACCTACGAACAGCTGGCTGAAAGACAGTCGTTTGAATTTTATCACGATCAGCCGGAGCGATTTTATATTGAGTCGTCCTTTCATCCATCAGAAGAAATATTAACCAATATCGATCATTTTTTAGACGTTCAGGACCCACTGTTCGAATATTTGCCCGAAGCATATGTGCAATATTTCACGCATCCGCCCGAGGATGTCACGACAGAGCGGGATCCCGATCATTTTCGTATCGAGCAATTGTCAAGCCCGATGATAGAGCCCGAGACGGAAATCGACGGTGATGAACTCCTGCTCAGCTTTTCCTATCACCCCGGAGAGATGCCGGGGGAGGGGCAATCATTTACATTCGAGCTCATTGATACCGAGCATCCCGGATCTTCCACAACGATTGAGGCCTCCCTTGAGATCGATGATATTGACATCGTCACGGCATTTGATCAGCCCGACACCGAATTTATGCCGGGAGAATTACCGCTCATCAATGTAGAGGGCGCGTCCTTGAGCAACGAGAGTTACGAGGGTCTTATTGATGGATCTGAAAAGATCACATTGGCTCCGCTGCAAGAGGCGTCGGAGAATCAGCTGACGTTTCTGGTCCCCGAATTAACAGAGGGACCGCATACGATCGAATTCCGAGTGGCCGGACGCCAGGAGGAGCTGGAGTTTTCCGTCGGACGCTACGAGCCGATTGAAAATCCGGAGCAATACACAATGGATTTGATTGAGGAGGCGGATAGGCAGTTGGAAACGATGCAGGAGGATGCAGACGACCCATCTGTTGCAAAGACTCTACAAGAGGTTCGGGATGATTTGGATACCGGTCGTTCAGATTTTGGGACCATGACGGACAAGGAGAAGAAGCAGGTGGCCTATTTGGTACAACTATTTATCGATGATTTGGACGCCTCGACCGCAAGCATGTCCCAACAAATAGCCAACGTTGATGTTGGAGCCTGTTCTGATCTTTCTGCAGATATTGTGGGAGAACAACTGCTGATCGAGAATGGCCTACAAGTGATTATCGCAACATCGGCAGTTAACATCCTCGCGGGTCCGGTAGGGGCTGCAATAGTAGGGGCTTACGGGGCGGCAAAATTTATCCAGACTGCCCGGAATGTACTTGATACCTTTGACCAGGCATTACAAGCGTGTCTGGTTAATCCATCCAGATCGTTGGAAGAAGAGTTGCGTGATCAACTGAATTCCTCAATTCTACAAACAAACCAAGTCACAAGCACTACCTCGGAATTGGTGTTTACGCATCAGGAACCCAATACCTACTATGTTGAGGCAACATACACACTATTCGATGAGATCAAGAAGTCATTCAACGACTATGTTTCCGTCCTTGATCCCATTTTGGACTATCTGCCCTCTGATTGGACGAGCATGTTGACAGATCCGGAGATGGAACGAACGGAAGTGGAAGCTCCCGAGCGGTTTTCTATTACCAATATTTCTGACAGCCGGATTGACGCCGACTCTGAAACGGATGGAGAACAACTTTCGATTACCTTTTCGTACAAAGAGGGCCAGATGCCTGACGAGCCAGAGGAGTTCACCTTTGATTTGCACGACAGTAACTACTCCGACGATCCCAGCAGCTTTCCTGCGACACTGCAGCCGGTCAATTTACCTGTGGTGCAGGATGTTGAGATTCAGGTGAACAAGAACGAGGCATACAGTGGACAGTTGGAGGGTGAATTTACCGATGAATTCGAAATCGTAGAAACGGTGCAATACGGTGAGCTTTCGTTGGTTGATGCCAGCAATGGGAACTTTACCTACACTCCGGCCGAAAACGTAGTAACAAAAGAGGATCATCCCGATCGCTTTACCTACCGCGGGTTGAATGAGACCAGCGCCGATACGGCAAGCGTAACGATTCAAATCGTTGACATCTCTCCGGTTGCCTACGATGATGAATTCAGTTTGGAAACCAATAGCCACTACGATGGTACCCTACGCGCGGATAACGAAGAGGAGTTTGTTATTGTAGAGTCACCCAGTCACGGAGAGCTGGATCTGAACCAGGTCAATGGAGATTTTGAGTATACGCCTGATGAAGGATATGCTGGCGAAGATTCGTTTACATTCAAGGCGGTAAATGAAGCTGGTGAGTCGGATGTGGCAGAAATTAGTATTCAAGTGGATGAGGCACCTCCTGTGGCGTTGGATGACAGTATTACTGTGGAAAAAGGTGGATCACTGACTGATACGCTCAGAACTGAAATACCCGAAAATATTGATATCTTTGATATCGATATTTTTCCCGCCTCCGGTATGTTAACTCTGGACGATCCCGAACAGGGCATCTACACCTATACCCCGGATGCCGGGTTTAAAGGAGAGGATCAATTTACGTTCAGGGCTATAAATGAATCAGGAGAATCAAATTTAGCTACAGTAGATGTCACTGTAACCTTTTCATTTGAATTTAAATTAGCACCTAACGGGGTTACTATTACATGTAATGGTGCAGAACCAGGAAATACCGGAGTCGTTGATGGCGTAACATACATCGCCGTAGACCAATCGCTTTTAAAAACGAAACGAGATAACGGGGAAGATTTGACAAAAGTTTGCACCACACCGGTAACTAGTATGAGAGAAATGTTTGACGGAGCAGAATCTTTCAATCAGGATATCGGGAGCTGGGATGTGAGTCAAGTGAACGATATGGTCAGAATGTTCAGGGATGCTGCCGCCTTCAACCAAGATATCGGGGGCTGGGATGTGAGTCAGGTGACCAAAATGGCTAACATGTTTGAAGGTGCAAGAGACTTCAACCAAGATATCGGAAGCTGGGATGTGAGTCAGGTATTCAATATGGAATCAATGTTTTTCATAGCTACCGCCTTCAACCAAGATATCGGCAGTTGGGATGTGAGCCAAGTGGAAGATATGACCTATATGTTCTTCGGAGCAGAATCTTTCAATCAGGATATCGGGAGCTGGGATGTGAGTCAGGTGACCGTTATGCATGGTATGTTTCGCAGCTCAAAAGCTTTCAATCAGGATATCGGGAGCTGGGATGTGAGTCAAGTGACCGACATGATTTTAATGTTTGACGGAGCAGAATCTTTCAATCAGAATTTGAGTGGCTGGTGTGTAGAATTAATTTACAATAATTACGATGATATTGGTAAGCCATCCAGTTTTGATAAAGGGAGCGGATTTGAGGATGTTTCCGGAATGCAACCCCAATGGGGCACATGTCCGGACGGTAATTAACCTAAGGAGGGCTCCCACAGTAAATATAGGACTTGAACCGTCCCGGGTTTTTCGGAGACGGGTTTATGTGAGTGCCGTTCTGGCATATTGCCCCCATCCCGGATACAATAAAGGCTTTGGTCGCTACCTTCGTGAGTCCCTCTAACTACTCACTTAGAATGTGATTCTATGGCAGAAAAACCAAAGCCCATGAGCCAAATAAAACAAATTTTACGGCTAACCTCTCAAGGATTTATTGCCCGTAATCTGGCGATTTCCCGCAATACAGTACGCAAATATCTGCTGTTTCGGGAGTCCTGCGGCCGGACGATGGCCAACCTGCTTCATCCACCCGGCGAACTTCTACAATTGGAAGAAGAAGTTTATAGGGATGACCCTGTCCGACCTCTGCAAGCTCAAAGAACCCGAGTCGGAGGTCCCGCTTCTTTCAGAGACTACTCTGCACTGTCCGCTTCGGCTCCGTCACCCTCATCTGCTCCAAGAGCTTCAAAAACTTTCTGCACTTCGACGTCTCCCTCCTCCATATCTGCTTTGGCTCCAACGATGATGTCATCGTAATTCCGGAGTCCGGTACCTGCAGGCACTTTGTGTCCAACGACCACATTCTCTTTCAATCCCCGAAGAAGATCTTTCTTGGCTTCGATCGATGCTTGAGTGAGAACTTTGGTGGTCTCCTGGAAAGATGCTGCAGAAAGCCAGCTCTCGGTACTCAATGCTGCACGGGTGATACCGAGAAGAATGGGTTTGGAGATGGCCGGTTCGGCTTCACGAGTCTGAAGCTCCTCTTTGCCTTCTTTGATCAACTCATTGTTGTGCTCTCGAATGGTCCGACGGTCAAGGATGGTACCAGGCTTCAGTTCACTTCCACCCGGATTGGTGACCACAAACTTACCGATCAGTTCATCGTTCCGGTTGTTCAGCTCGAAACGATCCACTTTGTCTCCCTCAAGATACATCGTATCTCCGGGATCCGTCACTTCCACTTTTTGCATCATGGTGCGAACAATCACTTCAATGTGCTTGTCGTTGATCTTCACACCTTGAAGTCGATAAACCTCCTGGATCTCGTTTACCAGGTAGGACTGGACGGCAAAGGGACCCAAAATATTGAGGATATCCTGAGCTGGAATTGTTCCGTCCGACAAGGGTTGACCTGCTCGAACGAAGTCGTTCTCTTGAACCAGGATGTGTTTTGAAAGTGAAATCAGATACTTTTTCTGATCTGTTCCGTCCCGACTTTCGACAATCACCTCTTGCGATCCTCTCTTTCGGCCGCCCATTCGGACAATACCGTCAATTTCGGTGACTGCAGCCGGATCGTTTGGAGAACGTGCTTCGAAAAGCTCGGTAATCCTTGGCAGACCGGCCGTAATATCTTTCGATTTGGAAGCTGCTCTCGGGATCTTTGCAAGTACTTGTCCTGCCTGCACCTGTTCCTTGTCGTCAATCACGATGTGGGTTTCGACCGGAAGCGTACTTTCACGCAAACGTCCATCCTCTCCTTTGACCACAATCGTCGGAATCAACGTACGGTCCTTGGAGTCAATAATGACCTTCTCCCGGTGACCCGTTTGAGAATCGGTGTCCTCCGTATAGGTGATTTCGGCAAGAATATCCTTGTACTCGATCACCCCGTCAATTTCACTGAAGATGAGTGCGTTGTATGGATCCCACTTGCAAAGTGGCACTCCCTTGGGCACTTTCTCCCCATCTTCGACCATGATCTCGGATCCGTACGGGACGTTGTAACTGGCAAGTATTTTCCCATCCTCGCCAAGCAGTCGAATCTCGCCTGCCCGACTGAGTACGACATTGTGAGACTCTTCACCGTCATCATACTCGACAACCCGGACGTTGTCCAATTCAACTTTCCCGTCAAACTTCGACTTGTGTTGGGAATCGGCTTCCAAACGGGATGCCGTACCCCCTACGTGAAACGTTCGAAGAGTCAGCTGTGTCCCCGGTTCCCCGATCGATTGAGCAGCAATTACACCCACTGCTTCACCAACCTGAACCATGGTGTTCCGACCCAAATCCCGACCGTAACACTTGCCACAAACTCCTCGTTCTGTCTCACACGTCAGTACAGACCGGATTTCAACTTCTTGAATCGACGTATCTGCGATCTTCTGCGCAATTTCTTCATCGATTAAATCATTCGCCTCACAGATCAAATCATCTGTAATCGGATCATGAATATCATGCATCGAGACACGACCCAGAATTCGATCTTCCAGACCCTCGATGATATCTTCGTTGTCCTTGAGCGCCTGCATTTTGATTCCTCGCAACGTCCCGCAGTCCAACTCGTTGATAATGATGTCTTGTGAAACATCCACCAGTCGACGTGTCAGATAACCGGCATCCGCCGTCTTGAGAGCCGTATCGGCAAGACCTTTACGCGCACCGTGAGTCGAAATAAAGTACTCCAGTACTGTCAAGCCCTCCCGGAAACTCGAGAGAATCGGATTCTCGATAACTTCATTTCCTTGTTGAAGCGAACTCTTTTGCGGCTTCGCCATTAGACCCCGCATTCCGCCCAACTGGCGAATCTGCTCTTTGGATCCCCGCGCACCGGAGTCAGCCATCATGTAGACCGGGTTGAACCCGTTTCGATCGTCCGTCAAACTCTGGAAAAGAGTTTCAGACACACGGTTGGTTGTACTCGTCCACTTGTCAATTACCTGATTGTAGCGCTCATTGTCTGTGATGAAACCCATCTCGTATCGATCCTGGATTTCAGAAACTTCATCAATCGCCTTATCAATCAACTTCTGCTTCGCATCCGGAATGATAATATCTTCCAGGCTAAACGAGAGACCACCCGTCGTTGCACGTTCAAAACCGAGCGTTTTCATGTTATCCAGAAAACGAGAGGTTTTCGCCGTTCCGACCGTCGCATGAATCTGACCAATCAGAATTCGAAGCTCTTTTTTGCCCAAGGTCTTGTTCACGTAGCTCATTTCACGTGGGAGGATTTCGTTGAAGATCACCCGACCCGTCGTCGATTTGATCATCTCGAATCCTTTTTCGCCCTCCTCGTCAACAACGGGCACACGCACATTGATCTTGGCATGCACATCCAACATCTCTTGATCGTATGCGATCAGGACTTCATCGGTAGAGGCAAATGTCTTCCCCTCTCCTTTTTTCCCGGAATCCATCTTCGTCAGATAGTAGATACCGAGAACCATGTCCTGGGACGGTACTGCAATCGGACCTCCGTTCGCAGGACTCAAGATATTGTGCGATCCAAGCATGAGGATGGATGCCTCCAGAATGGCATCATGACTGAGCGGAAGGTGAACAGCCATCTGGTCCCCGTCAAAGTCGGCATTGAATGCCGTACAAGAGAGCGGGTGAAGCCGGATCGCTTTGTCTTCAATCAGAACCGGTTGATAAGCCTGAATTCCAAGCCTGTGAAGTGTTGGTGCCCGGTTCAGCATAACCGGGTGACCGTCGATGACATTTTCAAGAACTTCCCAAACCACGGCGTCACGTCTGTCCACCACTTTCTTGGCGCTCTTGACCGTCTTCACATATCCACGCTCAATCAAACGACGAATAACAAACGGTTTGTAGAGCTCGATCGCCATCTCTTTCGGAAGGCCGCATTCGTGCATTTTCTGCTCCGGCCCAACCACAATCACGGATCGACCCGAATAGTCTACACGCTTGCCAAGCAGGTTTTGGCGGAATCGCCCGCTCTTCCCTTTCAACATATCGCTCAATGACTTGAGCGGACGATTGTTGTTTCTGACTGCATTCGATTTTCGCGAATTGTCATAAAGGGAATCGACGGCTTCCTGAAGCATACGCTTCTCGTTCCGAAGAATAACATCCGGCGCCTTGATGTCGATCAGACGTTTTAATCGATTATTCCGGATGATGACTCGCCGGTATAGATCGTTCAAATCCGATGTCGCAAATCTTCCTCCTTCAAGAGGAACAAGTGGCCGTAATTCCGGTGGTATGACTGGAATGACTCGCTGAATCATCCACTCCGGTCGGTTCTCGGTATGCTTGTTCGCTGCGCGGAAGGATTCGATAACTTGAAGTCTTTTCAGCTTCTTTTTCTTCCGCATCTGAGAGGTCTCATTCCGAACCTCGTCCCGAAGACGAAATGCGGTTTCGTCCATATCCATCGTCATCAGCAGAGCTTCAATCGCATCGGCTCCCTCTTTAACGATGAATTTGTCTTCATCTTCGTTTTCAAGTGTATAATTGTCTTCCGGAAGTTGATCTATGATGTCAAACTTCTCTTCTTCACTGATCAAATCTCCCTTCTTGTACCCGAGATCTCGTGCCAACCCTGGATTGACGACTACAAATGTCTCGTAGTAGACGATTCGCTCCAAATTCTTGGACGACAGCCCCAACAGGTAGGCAATTTTATTGGGAAGAGACTTGAAATACCAGATATGAACGACCGGTACAGTCAACGTCAGGTGTCCCATCCGCTCACGTCGTACGGCCTTTCTCGTAACTTCGACACCACATCGGTCACAAATGATCCCTTTGTAACGGATCCGCTTGTATTTTCCGCAATGACATTCGTAATCCTTGACAGGGCCAAAGATCTTTTCACAGAAAAGTCCATCCATTTCCGGCTTGAACGTCCGGTAGTTGATGGTTTCTGGTGTCAACACCTCCCCGTGTGAACGGGAGAGAATGGTCTCTGCAGAAGCAAGAGAAATTCCGATGTTGTTGAAATCCTTGGAAACAGTCAGTGTTTTTGTAGTCGGCAAGGGTCTACCTCCGAATCATCTTGAATTAATTTAGTGAGGATCGATCGATGTCCGATCAATTGATGTGTACTTCAAGTCCAAGTCCCATCAGTTCTCGAAGCAACACTTTGAAGGACTCCGGAACATCTCCTTCCGGAAGATTCTCGCCCTTCACAATGGCTTCGTAGACTTTGGATCTGCCTTTCACATCATCACTCTTCACAGTAAGCATCTCCTTGAGTATGCTGGAGGCGCCATATGCATAAAGAGCCCACACTTCCATCTCGCCCAGTCGCTGGCCGCCGAACTGCGCTTTCCCGCCGAGTGGCTGCTGCGTAATGAGTGAGTATGGCCCGATGGATCGGGCGTGCATCTTGTCCTCGATCAAGTGGTTCAACTTGAGCATGTAGATGTATCCAACGGTCGTCTTTTGATCCATCTTGCGACCGGTTTTCCCGTCGAAGAGTCGAATTCGCCCATCCTTGGGTAATCCGGCCTTCTCGAGCTGTTCCTGTACTTGATCATAGCTGGCACCATCAAATATCGGAGAAGCGAACTTCACACCGAGCTTCTTGGCGGCCCAGCCGAGGATCGTCTCGTAGATCTGTCCCAGATTCATTCGAGACGGCACACCCAGCGGGTTCAGCAGAATATCTACCGGTGTACCATCTTCCATATAAGGCATGTCTTCGACTGGAACCACTTTGGCGATTACACCCTTGTTTCCGTGACGACCGGCCATCTTGTCACCCACTTGAAGCTTTCGCTTCTTGGCGACGTATACTTTCGATTTCTGGATAATTCCAGGCGGCAATTCATCCCCGACTTGAATCTGGTAACGTCTTCTCTTCGTTTCCGAGTCAATCTTTCTTCTCTCTTCCCGATAGTTTTTAAAGAGAATGCGCACATGCTCAACCAGATTGGAGTCTGTTGCCCAATCAATGTTGTCGTTGATTTGTGCCGGATCCAACTGCTCGAATACCGACTTTTTATACTTTTCACCTTTCGGCACCAGTATATTTCCACCGAAGTCTTCCACACCAGGAGATGTCTTGTCCCTCAAAAGGGAGTACATCTTGTCTGCCCATTTCCCGTTAAGGGAGGTCAGCTCCTGCGTGTACCGCTCCACTTCCTCTTCGACCATGCGTTTCTCCTCTTTCCGGGAGATCTGCTCATCTTTTTTACGGCTAAAGAGTTTGGTTTTAATTACCGTCCCGGAAACACCTGGAGGTGTCTTCATGGAAGCATCCTTCACGTCCCCGGCTTTATCACCGAAAATGGCTCGAAGAAGTTTCTCTTCAGGTGTCGGATCGGTTTCGCCTTTCGGTGTAATCTTTCCAACGAGGATATCGCCAGGATTGACCTTGGCTCCAACTCGAATAATACCCTGTTCATCCAGGTTTCTTGTTGCTTCTTCACTTACGTTGGGGATCTCCCGAGTAAGCTCCTCTTCTCCTCTCTTTGTATCCCGGACTTGTTGCTCAAACTCCTGAATATGGATGGAGGTGTAGATGTCATCCTGAACAATTCGCTCACTGACGACAATGGCATCCTCAAAGTTGTATCCTCGCCAAGGCATAAATGCAACCAGCAAGTTTCGTCCGAGTGCGAGTTCGCCTCCGTCGGTTGAACAACCGTCGGCAAGGGTGTCGCCTCGCTCTACATTGTCACCAACATTCACGACGGGTCGCTGATTCACAGTGGTATCCTGATTGCTTCGCTCGAATTTGTTGAGGAAGTAGGATTTTACACCATCATCAAAGTAGCAGTTCTGTTGCAGTTCGTCCCGTTTGTAACGGATACGAATTTCAGTACCACTTACATAGACTACTTCGCCATCTCCTTCTGCAACAATGATAGCACGGGAATCTTTGGCAGCCCGATGCTCAAGACCTGTACCGACAACCGGGGCTTCCGGTCTCAAGAGTGGTACACCCTGACGCTGCATGTTGGAACCCATCAATGCACGGTTCGCATCGTCATGCTCAATAAACGGAATGAGCGCAGCTGCAAGAGATGTAATCTGATTGGTGGAGACATCCATATACTCCACTTCTTCGGGCTTGGCCAATCCAACATTGCTGTCCCGAAATCTGGAGAAGATGGCATCGTTGGCAAATGCAGCATTATCCGTCAGCGGTGCATTTGCCTGAGCGATGACCGTTTCGTCTTCCTGCTCTGCAGCCAGATAGTCTATGTTCTCCGTAACGATCCCGTCTTCAACTTTTCGATACGGTGTTTCGATGAATCCGAACTCGTTCACCTTTGCGTGTACGCAGAGCGAGGAGATCAGGCCGATATTGGGACCTTCCGGAGTCTCGATCGGGCAGAGTCGTCCATAATGTGTATAGTGAACGTCCCGAACCTCGAATCCAGCCCGTTCACGTGTCAATCCACCAGGTCCCAACGCAGACATTCTTCGCTTGTGCGTAAGCTCTGCAATCGGGTTTGTTTGATCCATGAACTGGGACAGTTGATTTGTCCCGAAAAAGGTATTGATCACACTGGAAATGGTCCGTGCGTTGACCAAGTCCTGTGGTGTCAACTGTTCGGCATCCCGCGAGTTCATTCGCTCACGAATCGTTCGACTCATGCGGGCCAGACCAATGGCAAACTGCTGACCCAGTTGTTCGCCAACCGTCCTCACACGTCGGTTACTCAAGTGATCAATGTCATCCACCTGGGATTTCATCTCCTTCAGTCGAATCACCTCCTTGACGATTGCCACGATATCTTCCTTCGTCAAATATCGAGTATCGTTTTCAATATCCAACTTGAGACGTTTGTTCAGACGATATCGGCCAACTTCTCCAAGATCATATTTCTTGTCACTAAAGAAGAGTCTTTCCAACACAGAACGTGCCGTGTCCGGATCAGGCATTTCTCCAGTTCGAATCTGCTGGTAGATTTCGCCCAATGCAGAATTCTCATCATGTGACGGGTCTTTCCGCAGCGTATTCATAATGACTGAACGCTCGGATTCCTCCGTTGTGATTTTCTGCAGCAGCACGGATTTCAACCCGGCTTCCTTGAACAGACCGTAATCGTCCTCTGTCAGTTCATGATCCCGTTCAAGAAGGGTTTTTCGATGAAGAGCCTCGGTCACTTCACCGGTCTCGTCATCCACAACCTCTTCCATCTCCTCAACAGTGATCTCTGTTGCCAGTCGGCGTCCGACAAGTTTGTCGTTGTAATTCTTCTTGGAACCAACCTTGCTCTCTTCAGACAGATCAAACATCGATAGGATATCGAGATCGGTGCCAAATCCAAGCCCGCGAAGGAGAGTCGAAGCCGGAACCTTTTTCTTGCGATCGATGTATGCCCAGAGCACATCCCGAATGTCTGTGGTAAATTCAATCCAGGAACCCTTGAACGGAATAACTCGTGCAGAATAGAGTTGCGTGCCATTCGGGTGAACAGACTGACCGAAGAAGACGCCTGGAGAGCGGTGGAGCTGACTAACAATTACACGTTCAGCTCCATTGATTACGAATGTACCGCGATCCGTCATCCAAGGTAGATCACCAAGGAAGACCTCCTGTTCAATCGTTTCGGAGGCTTCGTCTGAATCATCCATGGACGAAAGCCGCAACTTCGCCTTAAGTGGAACAGCGTACGTCAACCCTCTCTCCTGACACTCGGCGATGTTGTACTTCGGGGTATCTACTGCATAGTAGATGAATTCGAGTACGTGCGTTTCTCGGGTATCTACAATCGGAAAATTCTCATTGAATATTCGTTGCAGTCCCTGATTGTTTCGGTCTTTTGGCGCCACATCCAGCTGTGTGAAATATTCAAAAGAGGCGAGCTGTATGTCCAGAAAATCGGGATAATCGATAATCTGTTTCGTGCGGCCAAATGACAAGCGATCGGTGAACGGGATTTTCTCCATAATAGTGCTCAAAAGGATCGTCTCCTTTGGTTAGAAATAAGGACATTGAACCGTCTGGAGTGACGGGATCATCAAGCGTGCCTCACTTGAGATACGGTGTTGGATAAGACGCCAATAGCCAATACCGTCATGCGGTATTGGCTATAGCGAAAGTTGTGTCCTGCAGAGGAACTTACTTGAGCTCGACTTCGGCTCCAGCTTCTTCCAATTGGCTCTTGATCTGCTCGGCCTCTTCTTTGGCGACAGCCTCTTTGATGGTATTTGGTGCTCCATCAACAAGTTCTTTCGCCTCTTTCAGACCCAGTCCGGTGATTCCACGAACTTCTTTGATCACACCAATCTTTTTGGCACCGGCACTCTTCAGAACGACATCAAACTCCGTCTGTTCTTCTGCAGCACCAGCAGCTTCCCCACCACCAGCGGCAACTGCAACCGCAGCTGCAGCAGGCTTGATATCATACTCCTCTTCAAGGACCTGTGCAAGCTCGTTGGCCTCTTTGATGGTCAGGTTTACAAGTTGTTCTGCTAATTCTTTAACGTCTGCCATTGTTTCTATCTCCGTTGGTCGATTATATAAAATGAATGTTCAGTTGGGCGATTACTCTGCCTTGTCGGCAATGGTCTTGACAGCACCAGCCAGGGTCTGACCTTGACTCTGAAGGCCACTGACCACATTCTTGATGGGTGAGAGAAGCAACCCGACAACATCTCCAATGATTTCACTCCTGGACTTCATCGCAGCGAGTGACTCGAGTTGACTTTCGTTGTAATACTCACCCTCAATAAGGGCTGCTACAAATTGAGGCTTGTCGTGCTCTTTGAGGTACTCTTTCAGTACTTTCGCAGGAGCAGCCAGCTCATCGCCGGTAAACGCAAACCCGTTCTGATTCTCGAGATGAGAAATAAGATCCTCGTATCCGCCGACCTCTTCAAACGCACGCTTTACGAGTGTGTTCTTGTAGACTTTGTACTGGATCGATTTCTCTCGGAACTTCCCTCGAAGATCATTGATCTCTGCTACAGAGAGACCTTTGTAGTTGGTGATGTAGACTGCAGATGAATCTTTCAAGACACCTGTTATCTCTTCTACGACCGCCTTCTTTTCTGCTAATGATGGCATATGATTCTCCTGTTTGCGTTATAGCGTTGAAATGGATGAGCGGCTGATCGAAATGCTCGGACCCATCGTCGTGCTGATATACGCACTTCGGATATAATGCCCCTTTGCAGATGACGGTCTCAGTTTATTGACAGTCTGCAAAAATGCGGCTGCATTCTCCTGCAATTGTGTTGCCTGGAAGCCTGCTTTGCCGATGGATGTGTGAAGAATGCCGAATTTGTCTACCCGAAAATCAACTTTCCCGGCTTTGAACTCATTGACGGCTTCTGCGACATCCATTGTCACTGTACCACTCTTGGGGTTGGGCATCAGGCCACGCGGACCCAGTACTCGACCCAACTTGCCGATTTTACCCATTACATCCGGAGTCGCGATAATGATGTCGACATCGGCCCATCCGTCTTCAATCTTCTGAATATACTCATCCAGTCCGACGTAATCGGCTCCCGCCTCATTCGCTTCTTCCTGTTTGGATTCATTGACAAGCGCGAGTACACGGATCTCCTTTCCGGATCCGTGAGGTAATGCAACTGTTCCGCGAACCATCTGGTCTGCATGGCGCGGATCTACACCCAGTCGAATGTCGAGATCGACTGATTCATCGAAGTTGGCAGAGGCCATCTTCTTGATCAGATCACACGCATCTTCAAGTGAGTAGTCTGCATTCCGGTCGATCAACTTCTCGGCATCCTGATACTTCTTTCCTCGTTTAGCCATGTGTTGACACCTTGTTATTTGTCACGAATTACTCTCAGACCCATACTTCTGGCAGTACCGGCAATCATTTCTGCACCCTGTTCCACGTCAAATGCGTTGAGATCCTTCATTTTTTCTTCAGCGATCTCTTTGCATTGTGCCCATGTCACTTTGCCTACTTTGACTCGGTTCGGCTCCCCGGATCCAGACTTGACCTTCGCAGCCTTTTTCAGAAGTACAGCAGCAGGAGGCGTCTTTGTTTTGAAACTAAACGACTTGTCTGCATACACTGTAATCACGACCGGAATGATCGTACCCGCTTTGTCCTGGGTCTGTGCATTGAATGACTTACAGAACTCCATGATGTTGATTCCGGCTTGACCCAAAGCAGGCCCGACCGGTGGTGCAGGGTTTGCCTGCCCACCAACAATCTGAAGTTTCAGTAATTTTTCTACTTTTTTTGCCATATAGAATCAATTAAGTGATTCGTACTACTGTTCTGATTGCGGCGTAATAGCTCACTTTGCATCTGTCTTAGCTGGCCGATTCGACCTGATTTACATCTACCTCAACTGGAGTCTTGCGACCAAAAATGCTCACAAGTACCCGAAGCTTCAGCTTGTCGGTATTGATCTCCTGAACCGTACCATCGAAGTCCTTGAAAGGCCCGTCAATCACTTTGACCAGATCTCCTTCCTGATATGGAATGGATACTGCACCGCCCTGTTCCATCATCTCCTGGCTGTCATGCACACGACCAAGAATACGGTCAACTTCCCGCTGTTTGATGGGTGTAGGAACGATATCGTTGCGTCCTGCCTTCAAAAATCCCAAACAGGACGGGGCACTTTGAATAAAATTATTTACCTCCTCGTCATAAGCTGTTTCAACAAGGATGTAACCCGGGAAAAAATTCTTCTCTCTGGTTCTTTTCTTTCCTGAACGTATCTCTACCACCGTCTCCGTAGGAATCAAAATCTCACGGATCTTGTGCCGAAGACCCTCCTCTTCGATCTCTCGCTCAAGGTATTCTTTTACCTTCTTTTCGTGACTGGAAAAGCAACGAACAACGTACCATTCCAGTGGTTTTTCGGTTGTCATCGATAGATTACATCTAGAATTGTGCTGTAAATCTGATCTACACCAAATATGAAGGAGGAGACGATGATCGTAAATACAACGACGATCACGGTGTTGTCAATCAACTCTTGCTGGGTTGGCCAGATTACCTTCTTGAACTCATTCTGGACCCCTTCGATGTATTCTCTTAGTTTTTTCATCCGGGAATCAGATTGTTTACTTCGGATTCGTCAGTATTCCTGACAAGTCATCGTTGCACGGGTGGAGAGACTCGAACTCCCAACCTGCGGTTTTGGAGACCGCTGCTCTGCCAATTGAGCTACACCCGTTCATATGCAAGAAAGACGAAGCCACTGACTCCGTCTTTCTTGCATTGGGTTTATTTCTGTCAATCAAGAATTTTTGATACGACACCGGCACCCACGGTTCGGCCACCCTCACGGATCGCAA
>JBBEBE010000004.1:0-1347 GCA_040882505.1 Balneolaceae bacterium
TTTCTACAAATATGATAAAAGAATATACTTCCATAGCCTCTTGCTTGAGCTTATGCTTATTTATACTTGCAGCCTGCTCTACTGAAGATGAAAGCTCCGTCAACTGGATCCATCAGGATGAACCCATTGTATTTAATCCTGATGGCGGATGGTGCTGGTTTCAGGATGAGCGTGGCATCATTGATAACGGCCGTCTTATATTCGGGTCGGTATCCTCATTCGGAGACATCATTATCACCAACTATGATTTTGAAACCGGACAAAGTGATACCACGAATATTCATCCCCGGCTGGAGCAAAATGATCATGCTCAACCCGCTCTATTGAAACGTCCCGACGGACGTTATCTAACCACCTATTCCGAACACAATGGTGACCACGCCTACTCAAGAGTTTCCACAGAACCAGGAGATCCAACACAGTGGCAGCCAGCCGAGAAGGTTGACGTCGGTGACCGGGCAACCTATTCCAACCTCTATTCCCTTTCTGAAACCGGCCGAACGTATAACTTCCACCGCGGCATAGGCTGGCATCCCAATGTTATGGTCTCCGACGATTACGGCGACAGCTGGGAATACGCCGGACGAGTAATGGCCGAAGAGGGGCATCGGCCCTATGTCCGTTATGCCTCCAATGGAAAAGACAGGGTTCACTTCATCACCACCAATGGCCATCCGCACGTGTATCCCAATAACATCTATCATGGATACATTAAAGATGACCGGGTTTACACATCCAACGGTACTGATCTGGGGGAAATTGACGGCCGGGAAACCGATCGAAGCCCCGGTGACCTGACCCAAATTTTCGAAGGAGACTCTAATAATGTAGCCTGGACAAGCGACATCCAGATCGACAGCAACGGACACCCCTATATCGGCTATTCGGTGACTAAGGACCTTGGGGATGAACGTGGCAAGGGTGGTATGGATCATCGTTATCGCTATGCACGCTGGGATGGCCAACAGTGGAATGATTACGAAATTGCCTATGCAGGATCACGGCTTTATCCAGGCGAGGATGCCTATACCGGCTTGATAGCCTTACACCCGGATAACCCAAACATGGCCTACATCTCCACGGACGCCCACCCGGAGACAGGCGAGCCGCTTATCAGTGACGCTGATGGCCAGCTCCATTATGAAATCTATCAGGGTGTAACGAACAATGAAGGCGCCTCATGGACCTGGCGGTCGGTAACAGAACACTCTGGGTCCGATAATATTCGCCCCATCGTAGTCTCCGATAGCAATGACTGGGCCGTATTATGGCTCCGGGGGGAGTATCGTGCCTACACCGATTATAATCTTGAAGTTGTAGGTTCTGTTTCAAGATAGTTTTTCGTTT
>JBBEBE010000005.1:0-154247 GCA_040882505.1 Balneolaceae bacterium
CGGACGGGGAAACATCCGTACTCAGCTCATAGGTAGTCGGGTCGGTAGATCCACCTCCTCCACCATTTCCTCCTCCCGATGACGTCGGAGCGTCCTCGGAACAAGCAGTCATAATTACAAAAATCATACATACAACTATCGAAAAGCATCCAAATCTCTGCATAACCACACCTGAAGCCTGATTTACTCACATAACTAATTCCAATAAATCACAGAAGAGGAACGTATGAGTTCTATTTGATTGAACTCAATGAAGTTAGGTGATCTAATTCCAACATAAAATTAGAAATGATGAATGCCTGTAGATTCGACGAATCCGTGGAGATACGGGTGGTTCTTATGTACAGAAAGCCTCGAAATAAACTCGTTTTCAATAAACCCCCGAAGCTTCTTGCAACGAAATAATAACAGTAGACTTGAATGTGAAATGAATAAATTATCAAGTATTAAACCAGAGGGATAATGACCTGAAAAAGGTCACGATGATATGACTAGCCCTGTCATGAGCAGCCAGCGTTCATATAGCAAGGATGAGCAAACGACTGCTTTTCTCTCGTCGTGTTGAATCTGCTTTTGAACGTTCTCCCGATGATGTGAGCGTTGGGAGTTTGAATCGGGAAGGGCGAAATGTGGGTGGTACAGGATTCGAACCTGTGACCCCCTGCTTGTAAGGCAGGTGCTCTGAACCAACTGAGCTAACCACCCGTTCGTTGTTCTGTTTCGAACAAGGCTCCAAATATACGAACATTTTCTTCCGAGGCACAACGGAAGAGCCGTGATTTCCCCAACTTTTTTCCGGGGGAATGCGTTGCGAATGGTACGAAGCCTCTTAAATTGAGGGAGATTATAGGATCCAACAAGAGAGGAGTACCATGAGTCGAACAGAAGACCCCCGACGGGATGCCGTGCTGGTTGCCGGAGGACGCATTCCCTTTCAGAAAGCCGGTACCGGGTACAAGGACTTGTCCGCATACGATATGGCCCGAATGGCCTTGAGCGGATTGATGGGTTCGAGCGGGCTGAACCCGAAAGAGATCGATCATGTGATCTTGGGCAATGTGATGCAGGATCCACGTACCAGCAACCTGGCGCGGGAAGCGGCTTTGGGTGCCGGCCTTCCGGATACCCTTCCGGCCCATACAACCACGATGGCGTGTATCTCTTCCAACATGGCGATCACCCAGGCGGTCGATCAGATTCGAAGCGGCCAGGCCGGTGTGGTATTGACCGGGGGCGCCGAGACGCTCTCCGACCTTCCCATCCGGTTTCGGAAACCGGTGCGCGAACGACTCATGCGCGCCCAAAAAGCAAAATCGGCCGGGGATTGGTTCAAGCTTCTCAAGGGGCTCCGCCCCTCGGATCTCTTGCCGGAGACTCCGTCCATCTCGGAATTTTCGACCGGCTTGACGATGGGTGAAAGTTGTGACCGGATGGCGGCCATGTACGGTGTGAGCCGGGAAGACCAGGACCGGTATGCCCTCACCTCCCACCAACGTGCCGGCCAAGCCACCCGAAACGCCACCCTCGCCTGCGACCTCTTTCCAGCGCTCCCGCCCGACGTCCGCGAACCGATCACCCAAGACAACACCTGGCGGGACGACTCCACCATGGAAGACCTGGCCAAACTCCGGCCCGCCTTCACCCGACCGCACGGCACCGTGACAGCTGCCAACGCCTCGCCATTGACCGATGGCGCGTCTGCTGCACTCGTCATGTCGGCTGCCAAAGCCGTCGAACTGGGATTTACCCCGCTGGCCCGCCTGTGCAGGTATCACTACGTCGCCCGACAACCCGACGACGAGCTACTCATTGGCCCGGCCATCGCCATCCCTGAACTCCTCGAACGAGAAGGAATGCAGCTCTCTGACATCGACCTATTTGAACTTCATGAAGCGTTTGCAGGACAGGTCCTCTCTGTCCTTACGGCGCTGGAGAGTGACCAGTTTGCCCGGGATCGATTGGGACGATCCGAACGTGTCGGCTCCATTCCAATGGACATTCTCAACACCCGCGGGGGGTCGCTCTCCCTCGGACACCCCTTCGGCGCCACGGGTGCCCGATTGGTGATCACCGCTGCCAACCGTTTGCACGAAGAGGATGGCACGCTGGCCATGGTCGCAGCTTGTGCAGCCGGTGGCCAGGGACACGCCCTGCTCCTTGAGAGGTGGGACGGTTCAACCCGACCCTGAAAGCAACGACACGACTCGATTCGAGAACCAACCCAGAGACCGAGAGCCTGACATGAGAAAGCTGAAAACGGAAGAGAGAGACAAGATTTTGATCATCACGCTGGATGCGCCGGACAGCCGTGTAAACACCATTGATGAAGAGTCCATGGAAGAGATCGAGGAGTGCCTCGACCACCTGCAGCAGGGGAACCATCTGCGCGGGGCCATCCTGATCAGCGCCAAGAAGAATAACTTTATTGCAGGGGCCGATCTCAAGGTTCTTCAAAAACTGGAAAAAGCATCCGACTTTACCGAGCTCAGCAAACGAACCTATACGCTGCTCAACCGGTTGGAGAACTCCGGAAAACCGGTGGTTGCCGCCATCCACGGCTCCTGTATGGGGGGCGGAACCGAGCTCGCCCTCGCCTGCCACTACCGGGTCCTCTCTTCGGACCGGGCCACCCGGATTGCGCTTCCGGAGGTGAATCTCGGGATTCTGCCGGGAATGGGGGGGACCCAACGGTTGCCGCGGACGATTGGAATCGAGAACGCGCTCAACCACATGCTCACCGGCTCCTCGTTCTACAGTCGCCAGGCGAAACGATACGGATTTGCAGACACGGTGGTCTACCGCCACCACCTGATCGATGCCGCCCGGGAGTTGATTCTGGCGCATCACCCCTCCAAACCGAAAGCAGAGGCTTCGAGGGGCTTGAAATCCAGGCTGTTGGAGGGCAACAAGCTCGGACGCAAACTTCTCTTCTCCCAAGCCCGAAAGCGGGCACTGGCCAAGACCCGGGGGAATTACCCGGCTCCGGAAGCCATCCTGGAGTGTGTGGAGAGAGGCATCGAAGAGGGGATGGATCGCGGTCTGGAGCTCGAAGCGATCCGGTTCGGCCAGTTGGGGACCACACAGGTCTCCCGAAATCTTCTGGGACTCTTTTTTGCGACTCAGAAAGCCAAGAAACAGCCCTCCGACGAGGGAGCACGGGATGTTCGACATGTGGGTGTACTGGGCGCCGGACTGATGGGATCGGGTATCACACAGGTGAGCGTGGATGCGGGATATGATGTCTGGCTCAAAGATCAAAACGTGGAAGCCGCCGCCCGGGGACGGGAGAGTGCATCCAGGGATTGGAATACGAAAGCGTCCAAACGCATTTTGACCGCTTCGGAAGTGGATCAAAACGTCAGCTCCATTCATGCGAGTGATGGTTGGGCCGGATTCGACCATGTAGACTTGGTCATTGAAGCCGTTTTCGAGGATCGGGAGGTGAAACAGAATCTCTACCGGGAGCTGGAGCCGATCATCTCTGATCGAACCGTGATCGCCTCCAACACCTCCTCCATTCCGATCACCGAGTTGGCCGGTGCGCTCAAGCATCCCGAGCGGATGGTGGGGATGCACTACTTCTCGCCGGTTCCGAAAATGCCGCTCCTGGAGGTGATTCGGGCCGAAAAGAGTTCGGATGAGGCAGTGGCCACCGCTGTTCGGGCAGGACGGGCACAAGGGAAAACGGTCATTGTGGTGAACGACGGGCCCGGATTTTATACCACGCGAGTGGTCTCCTCCTACATGAACGAGGCGATGCTATTGCTCGAAGAGGGAGCCGACGCGCGCGAGACGGACCAGATCATGAAGGATGCCGGATTCCCGGTGGGTCCGCTCACCTTGCTCGACGAGGTGGGAATCGATGTGGGCGCACACGTCGCTTCGGTACTCCAGCCGCTCTTTGACGAGCGGGGGGGCGTGACCAGTACACTCTCTTCCAAGCTGAAGGATCGAAAAGAGTTGGGTCGAAAAAGCGGAAAAGGGATCTATCTCTACAAAGACGGGAAACGGGACGGGTTGAACCCGACATTGAACGAGCTCCTTGGCGAGCCTGACCGGGAGCCTCCAGGAGAGGACGAGATTCGCGATCGACTCCTGCTGAGCATGGTGAATGAAGCGGCTTGGTGCTTGCAGGACGGGATTTTGCTCACGCCGCAGGACGGGGATCTGGGCGCCATTTTGGGCCTCGGATTCCCACCATTTTTGGGTGGACCGTTTCGGTATCTGAACCAAGAGGGGATATCAACTGTTTTGCAACGCCTTGATGCGCTCCAATCAAGTTCCGGAGACCGATTCTCTGCCCCCGATCAGCTCCGAACGATGGCGCGGAACGGGGAGCGATTCCACGATTGATGTATTATCTCATGTCGACCTTCCACCTGTACGGGGAGCGGGAGACGGAAAGGGCTGTCCATCCATTGGAGCAGGGCTCAAAAAAGTGCTATCTTGGGGGCTATCCCAAACAAGAATAATCAGGACTCGATATGACGACGAACTGGATCAATTCCGTATTCATGATGGCTCCTCCGGACAGCGGTTCCGACGGAGCGCTGATCAATTTGCTTTTTCTGGCCGCCCTCTTTTTTGTCTTCTACTTTTTTATCATCCGGCCGCAGACCAAGCGGCAGAAGGAGATTCAGAACAAGGTCCAGGGAATGAAAAAAGGGGACAAGGTGGTTACAAGCGGTGGGCTTATTGGGCAACTGAGCTCCGATGATGAAGAGACCGTTCTTTTGGACGTGGACAACGGCGTCAAGATCCGGTTCCAGAAAGGAGCCATTGTCGATGTCAATCCGGGAAAAACGGACAAATAACCTTGTTTCCGTGACCGACCGTCAACATGGCGTGTTGTCGGTAGCGGAGTGGAGCAGCAATCATGCCTGAACAGCCGTTTCATACCATCGAAGAGGCGATCGAAGAGATCCGTCTGGGGAAGATGATCATTGTCGTGGATGATGAGGATCGCGAGAATGAAGGAGACTTCCTGATGGCCGCCGAAATGGCATCTCCAGAGTCGGTCAACTTCATGGCCAAGCACGGGCGCGGCCTCATCTGCGTTCCCGTGACAAGGAGTCGGGCAACCGACCTGGACCTGAACTACATGGTCACAGAGGGAGCCGATCCGAACGAGGCGGCGTTCACCATCTCGGTCGATCACAAAGAGCTCACGACGACCGGCATCTCGGCGTCGGACCGTGCCAATACCATTCGGGCGATGATTCGCGATGGCGTTACGGCCGACGAGTTTCGTCGACCCGGACATGTTTTTCCCTTGATTGGTGCACGTGGGGGTGTCTTGCGCCGGGCCGGACATACGGAAGCAGCCATCGATTTGGCTCGACTGGCCGGCCTGAAGCCCGCTGGTGTGATCTGCGAGATCATGCGGGATGACGGCGAGATGGCCCGGCTGCCGGAACTGATCGAGATTGCCCGGGATTTTGATCTCAAACTGGTGACGATCAAGGATCTGATCGCCTACCGAATGAAGCACGAGTCGCTGGTTTCCAAACGCTCGTCGACCCACCTGCCCACCATTTACGGGGACTTCACGCTCCACGCATTTCAGGAGATTACGACCGAAGATACCCATCTGGCACTCACCAAAGGGGATTGGACCGAAGAGGATCCGGTTCTGGTACGCGTTCACTCCTCCAATCCATTGGGGGATATTTTCGGCAGCAAGAGAAGTGACAAGACCGGTCTGCTCCATCAAACACTGCGAATGGTCGAGGAAGCCGGACAGGGTGTGGTTCTCTATATGGATCAAATGACCCGAAATCGAATGATTCTGCACCAGCTCAAATCACTGGAATTGCAGGATCAAGGGTTTTCGCTCGAGGAGATTCGCCAACAGCTGGGCAATCCGATGGACTACAGAGACTACGGCGTAGGTGCCCAGATCCTGCATCAATTAGGTGTTCGGAAATTGCGGCTGCTTACCAACAATCCTGTCAAACGGGTCGGATTGCGAAGTTTTGGACTGGAGATGGTCGGAGAGGTGGCGATCCCGGTCGATCACCTGAACCTGGATCACCCGGACGACAAACTGGACAAACCGGATGATCAGGGCAACAGCTTCATCAAGAATTTGATGCTGGAGTAGTCTCGGGTTCTGTGTCCGGTTCGGGCGTGGGCATGATCCGATTGTGGAAGAGGAGCATGACGATAATGGATGTGGTGATCGCAATATCGGCGACGTTGAAGATGTAGGGAAAGACCGGTCGATCCCACAACTCCAGATTAAAGTGGATAAAGTCGATCACATGCCCATCCAGAATCCCTCCATGCCCCTCGATGTACCCCATCGTCAGACGGTCTGTGATGTTTCCCAGTGCACCTCCCAGAATGGACCCCATACAGATCAGATAGGCTGTCGTCGAGTTCTCCAGATTGCGGAATAGATAGACAAATATAGCGATGGTTGCCAGGATAGCCACCCCGCTGATCACCGGCGTTGGAAAGAACTCCATCCCCATGGCCATCCCTGGATTCTGGGTGTAGTTGAACTGCAACCACCCCTCAATGATTTCCAGATGGTGGAGCTCCAGGGAGTAACGGACCCAGTGCTTGGACAGTTGATCCAGCACCAACACTCCGAAGACCGGGACAAAGAGCAGACGCAACTTTCGTGTTCGTTCAGTCAAAACGTCGCGGGATTATACAGCGTTAGGCAACGACTCAGCGTCGTTTCAGTTTGGCTTCAATGCTGAGTTGTGTGTGCGGAACCGCTTCGAGCCGCCCTTTGGCGATTTTCTTTCCGGTCACCTTGCAAACACCGTAGGTCTTGTTGTCGATCCGTTTGATGGCTTCGTCCAGATACTGAACAAATTTTCGAGTCCGATTGTAGAGCATGTACGTTTTCTCACGCTCCTGTGCATCGGTCCCCGCATCGGCCATGTGAAACGAATAGGCCGACTCGTCGGATGCATTCTCCATGCTCTCCCGAAGCGACGTTTGCAGGGAATTCAGCTCTTGTTCAGACTCGTCCCGTTTGCGCAGGATGATCTCCCGGAAATATTCCAACTCTTCATCGGTGTAGGGAGAAATTCTCTCTTTGGACTCTTTTTTGGATGCTGCCATAATACTTCGGTTAATGGTTGATCGTTCGTCGTATCGAAATTTCACAAGGAACGCCTTCGACTTCCCAGTCCTTCACAAAATCTGCCTGGGGGAGAGCCTCCGTTGCCAGTGAATCGGCCAGTGTCTCGGTCTGAATATACTCTTTCATCGCCTGTACCGCTTCTCCAATCTCGCCGTCACCCTGCAATCCGACATCGATGTGATCGGTCACATCATAGTCGGCCTCTTTTCGCATGTTTTGAATTCGGTTCACAAGCTCCCTTGCCAGTCCTTCCCGGCGAAGATCATCCGTAATTTCGGTATCCAGTGCTACCGTGATCCCCTTCTCGGTCTCTACACTCCAGCCTTCCAGACCGGAACGCAAAATCTCCAGATCTTCCGATTCGAGATTCACGGTTTCCCCACTGTCGAGCTGGATCTCACACGACCCCTCCAACTCGAATGTGGTGATTTCCCCAGTCGTCATCTTGCCGACCGCAGCGGCCACCGGTTTCATCAATTTTCCGATTTTCTTGCCCAGGACCGGGAAGTTCGGTTTCGCTTTTTTACTGACAATTTTGGAATCGTCATCAACAAACTCGATCGATTTGACGTTTACTTCGTCCAGTATGATGTCACGAACCGATTCGACGGCTTTTCTCTCTTCACTTTTGAGTGGCAGAATGATCCGGGCCAACGGCTGTCGGACATTCATGTCAATTTGGTTCCGAATGCGAAGAACCGTTGAACTGATGACCCGTGCCATCTCCATGCGATGCTCCAGAGACCGATCGATGGAGGTCTCTTCCACGGTCGGGTAGTAGGCCAGATGAACCGACTCGACATCTCGTTCGGTCACACGGTTCAGGAACCGGTGCAGCCACTCACCAAAGGCCGGAGCGAACGGACTCATGATGATGGCCAAGTCGGAGAGACACTCATACAGTGTCTGGTAGGCTGCTGTCTTGTCCAGGGACTTTCCTTCCCGCCAGAATCTGCGACGACTCCGACGAACATACCAGTTACTCAGATCATCGACCACTCGTTCCACCTCTCGGGCCGCCCGGGTCGGTTCGTAGTTGTCCAGGTGTTCATCGACACACTTGATCGTTGTATTCATGCGCGAGAGAATCCAGCGATCCATCTCGGTTCGCTCGCTGTGGGCGAGCGGGTTTCCGTCATAGGTGAACCGATCGATGTTTGCATACATTGCAAAGAAGGAGTAGGTACTCACCACGGTGTTGAAAAGCTTTCGCTGTGTCTCTTTGAGTCCCTCTTCACTGAACTTCAGATTCTCCCATGGAGCCGAATTGCTCATCATGTACCAACGAACAACGTCGGCACCGTAGGTCTGAATGACCTCGAAGGGATCGACCGTATTCCCCTTCGATTTACTCATCTTGTTGCCCTTCTCGTCCAGAACCAGCCCGTTGGATACGACATTCAGGTAGGCCGGTTTGTCAAAGAGCATCGTCCCGAGTGCGTGCAGTGTGTAGAACCACCCGCGGGTCTGATCGACCCCTTCGGCGATAAAATCTGCCGGAAAGTGGGTTTTGAACTCTTTTTTATGCTCAAACGGGTAGTGCCACTGAGCAAACGGCATCGCACCCGAGTCGAACCAAACATCCAGCAGATCCGGTACACGACGCATTGTTGAGCCGTCCGGTGCGCTCCATGTGATCTCGTCGAGCCACGGTCGATGCAGATCAATCTCTTCGTCACTTGAAAGACCTGCCTTCTTTCGAAGTTCATCTACACTACCGATGCACTCGATATAATCAGGATTGTCCTCGCTCACCCAAATCGGAATCGGTGTTCCCCAGTAGCGTTGTCGGGAGATGGCCCAGTCGACATTGTTCTCCAGCCAGGTCCCGAACCGTCCGGTTCCCGTAGACTCCGGCTTCCAATTGATCTCCCGGTTCAACTCGACCATTCGATCTTTGACACTCGTCGTCCGGACGAACCAGGACTCGACCGGGTACGACATGAGGGGCGTCCCTTTTCGCCAGTCAAACGGATAGTTGTGCACGCACGTTTCGTGGCGGTAGAGGAATCCCTTCTCTTTGAGAGCACGGGAAATCGGTTTGTCGGCCTCTTTGAACCAGACCCCTTCCCACTCAGGGGCTTGATCCGTGAACCGACCGTCCCGATCAATCGGGTTGAAGAGTGGAATGCCTTCCCGCTGGCAACTTTCATAGTCGTCGGCTCCATAGGCCGGGGCAGTATGCACCACACCGGTCCCGTCATCGGTCGTCACATAGTCGGCAGCAATCACACGGAATGCCTGATCCCGATCGATCTCACGCAATGCATCTTCAAACAGAGGTTCATACCGCATGCCGAGCAGCTCCTTGCCCGGGCAGCGGTCGATGATCTCGTATTCATCGACAATCGCCTGATCCAGACATCCTTCGGCCAAAATGAGTGTCTCGTCCCGGTCCCCTTTCATCTGTACCCGGACATAGATCAATTCCGGGTGCACCGCCAGTGCCAGATTCGATACCGTCGTCCAAGGAGTGGTGGTCCAGGCGAGGAAGAAGGTGTCCTTCTCTCCCTCTACCGGAAAGCGAATGTAGATCGACGGGTCCTGCGTCTCTTCGTATCCGAGGCTTACCTCGTGAGAGGAGAGAACCGTCGCACTTCCGGGAGAGTACCACTGAATTTTGTACCCCTTGTAAACGAATCCCTTTTCATGAAGAGTCTTGAATGCCCACCAGACCGACTCGATGTAGTCGTTCTCGAATGTAACGTAGGGGTGGTCCAGATCGACCCAGTATCCCATTCGCCGGGTGAGCTCATCCCAAAGATCTTTGTACTTGAGCACACTTTCCCGGCACCGCGCATTGTATTTGGCGACCCCGAACTCTTCTACCTGATGGCGCCCTTCCAGTCCAAGCTCCTTCTCGACCTCGATCTCGACCGGCAGACCGTGGGTATCCCAACCCGCTTTACGGTCGACACGAAACCCCTTCAACGTCTTGTAGCGACAGATCAAATCCTTGACCGTCCGGGCAAGAACGTGGTGGATTCCCGGCTTGCCGTTGGCTGTTGGCGGGCCCTCGAAGAAGGTGAACGGGATCCCGTCCTTCCTGGATTCCAGGCTCTTCTCAAAGATCTTTTGCTCTTCCCACCACTGCAAAACCTCGACTTCTGCCTTGGGATATGTGAGCTGTTTTACCTCTTCAAATCGTCTGCTCATACCGATACGTTGCATCCTGTTTAGAAAAAACGGAAACGTCCAATATACGAAAATCTATGCAAAAAGAGATCAGGCACTCTCTCTGACAGATCGAAAAACAAACATACAAGCTTTGACTCCGGAACACCAAAAACAGTGCCTCGCAGAACAGGGCTACATGATTTTCCTTGTCTGAAACGCTATCTTCCGAAACGAAAAATGAACATTGGAACAACGCCATCCCCATGAATGGAAACGATTGGCCCAGCCGCCCCATCTCCAAAGAACATCCATATCGGGTCTGCTTTGTCTGTTTGGGAAACATCTGTCGAAGCCCGACCGCCGAGGGGATCTTCCAACATTTGGTTCGTGAAGCAGGTCTCGAATCCTATTTTCTGATCGACTCCTCCGGAACGTCCGGTTGGCATCGGGGCGAACCGGCCAACCAGAAATCCCAGGAAGTCGCCAACCGGCACGGCGTCACGCTTCACTCGCGATCCCGAGCATTTGATCCACGGGATCTCGACGAATTTGATTTGATTCTGGCCATGGACACCGAGAATCACCGGGATATTTTGGCCCATGCTCACAGGGAAGAGCAGAGCCGGCGGGTTCGGCTGATGCGGGATTTTGATCCGGAAGCGAAGGACCCTTCGGTACCGGATCCATACCACGGAGGCCTGGATGGATTCGAACGGGTCTATCAGATTCTCTACCGAAGCAGCCAACAACTGCTCGAGCACCTGAAACCGTCGATCAATACGGCTTCATGAATCACCTTCCGGACGCCCTGCACCAACGACTGGAGCGAGAGTCGGGCTTTCGTATCGAGAACGCCACACCGATTCACGGGGGGGATATCCATCAGGCCCTCCGGCTCGACACCTCCGAAGGCCCTCTCTTTCTTAAATGGAGTCAACACTCTCACCCATCGATTTTTGAACGGGAAGCGTCAGGCCTGCAGCGTCTGCACGAAGCCGATCACACAGCCAAAATTCCCAATATCCGTGCATGGGCGAATCCGGACGAAACCCGTGCCGGATACCTTCTGCTCGATTTTCTGGAAAATGTACCGTTTCACGAAACGGGGATGGAAGCTTTGGGTAGGGCCATTGCACAACTTCACGAGAACTCCTGTGAACGTTTCGGCCTTCCGGAGGACAACTATATCGGAACACTCGTCCAATCCAATCGGGAGTCGGATAGTTGGATCCGGTTTTTCATCGAGGAACGGGTCGAACCGCAACTGAAACATGCCCTGGACACCGGCCGGCTCCAGAGTGCCGACCGGACCGCGTGGGACAAACTTGCCCTCAAACTCGATCGTCTCTTTCCCGCATTGCCACCGTCGCTTCTTCACGGCGACCTCTGGAGCGGGAACGTACTCTGTTGCAGGGAGGGAACACCTGCCCTGATTGACCCCGCAGTCTATTATGGAAACTCCGAGATGGAAATCGCCTTTACAAAACTGTTTGGTGGATTTTCCGATACCTTCTACCAGTGTTATTTTTCGATTCGACCGAAGGAACCGGGGTTTCAGGAACGAATACCGATCTACCAACTCTATCCGTTACTGGTTCACACGAACCTCTTTGGAGGACACTATGCGCAACGCGTCCAGCAGATTCTTTCCCGTTTTTCCTGATCGATGGCTCCCGTTCGGGGTTTTGGCGGTATTGTTGCTGGTTACAGGATGCCGGACAACGATTCAAACCGTTGCAATGGGGGAATTGCACGAATCCGGCATGCAGCCACAAGAACTTCTTGAACTGGTTCACGGTGATTCTCCAAACCTGGAGCGAATTTCAGGTGAGGGGCGCCTTCTTGTTTCACAACCCGGAGGGAGTGACCGTATTACCCTTGAATTCCATGCCGATCAGGATCGAGCACTCTTCTCATTTCGGAACCGAATCGGAGTCGATGGTGGAGAACTCCTTGTCGACCGGGACTCTATTCGGATTTGGAACAAAATGGAAAACCTGCTTGAGATCGTCTCCAGAAATGATCCGGGACTCACGCCAATCGGTACACTCTCCACTCTACCTTTGCCGGAGCTGTTTCAGGTTCGTTTGGAAGCGCGGGATATTGAAGAGATTCTTGAAGATGACACGTATCTCAATGTGGGGTTACGGAATGGAACTCGCATCATTGTCGCCAAGAGGAATGGAGCGGTCCTTGAACTGGACCACGAATCAAATCCGGATGCTCACTTCGAACGTGCGGTTTTTGACCTTCACCGGGAATCGGGACCTTTTCGATTGCCCTGGAAGATAACCATCTTTGGCACGGACGGGGAGACCCGATTGACACTCCTGATTCGGGATCTATCCGCCAATAGCGAGCTTCCGCCACTGCAACTGGACCTGCCGTCCGACATCCGGACCGAACGTTTATGAGACCGATTCACAGTCTGATATTTTTGCTCTTCCTGATCCCCATTCCCCTTTGGGCACAGCAGGATTACGAAGCACAACGACAAGCCATCCAGCAGGAACAGGCTCAAACCCAGGACCGAATCGAATCTCTTGAAGAACAGATCGAGCTGGTCGAGTCACGCCTCCGGCAGACTCGAACCCGCTATGAAGAGGTTTTCCAGCAGTACGAAGAGCAGGCGAGACTGGTCGCACTTCAGGGGGAACAAATCCGGGAGATGGAACAAGAACAGCGCCAAATCGAGCAGGAGATCGGTTTGATCCGCGACAATCTCGAGGTACTCGAAACCGAATTGAATCGGTTGATTCAAGAGTATCAGCAAACCCTTCAATATCTCTATAAACACGGTCGAGTAACGGAGCTGGCCCTGATTCTCACCTCCTCTTCATTCAACCAGTTACTGATTCGATCGGCGTATTTGGCTCGATTCAATACATACCGTGCATCCCAGGAAGAGGCCATTCGAACACAACAAGACGCCTACGAACAGACATTGGTCGAACTTCGCAATACCGAACGTGAAAATGACGAACAGCTTGCACGAATTCGGGAACAGCGCGCTCGACAACAAGAGAGCGAAAGAGCCCTCGAACAGCAGGCAACCAATTTGAGAGAGAATCGAGAAGCACTCTCGACACAACTTTCTCGTGTTCAACAAGAGCAACAAGAATTGAATCAAACCCTGAACGAACTGATTGATCGGGAAGAGGCGATCCGTCTCGAAGAGGAGGAGAGGCGGCGTCAACTTGCCGCCGCCGAGACGATCGAGGACCCGGACGAGAGGGAGGCCATCGTTGCCCGACTGGAACGCCCCCGACGAACCGTTTCGAATGCCGAATTGGCACAGTTCGAAGAGACCTTCCGTTCGGATCGAAACCAACTTCCATGGCCTGTCCGTGGAGGAACGATCACCGAATCCTTTGGCGAACGAATCCACCCGGTTTTTGGCACTCGAACCAACAATCCCGGAATTGACATATCGGTTCCACCAGCGTCTCCTGTGGATGTTGTCAACAATGGATATGTATTTGCCGTACAGCCATTGCCCGGATTCGGAGACGTTGTAATGGTCCATCACGGTCGTTACAAAACGGTCTACGGGAATCTGAGTGACATCTATGTCACGAGGGGACAAGTCTTGCAGCGAGGAGATACCGTCGGTCGTTCCGGAGACGAAAATTCCATACGAGGCCCGGTACTCTTCTTCATGATCCGGGACGGAAATCAAAATGTGAACCCGGAACGGTGGTTGCAATAGATTCCCGGGCACCACTCCCTCCACGAATTCGCTCGATCTTTTTGTAAGTTTCTTTGCAACCCGAACTTGAACCCCGGTATCCCGTATGGACGACGGCGCACGTATCTTTGCCTACACAACCTGGACCCTGATGGCCTCATTGGCAGTGATTGTATTCTCCAATCCACTCATGACGTTTCTCTATACTCCCGGATGGATTGCCGGTATCATCCTCCTTTTGTTGGCCGTCGTTTACGGAAACCTATCGAGAACAGTCGGCAAACGATACATCCGCAAACGCCCACCGGCATCGAATGATCCCTGGTGGCTTGCCACACTGGTTTGGGCGCCACCGGTCGGTTGGGTATCACTTACCGAATCAAGTGGAACCCTCGCCCTGTCCGTTGCGTTGATCACGGGAGTTGCCATCTATATCGGATTTACAAATGGCTTGCGATCCGGGCGGCGGCAGCGAGACGAGTGGATCGCCAGCTCGAACCAACCGTTGGATTCTCAATAACAATCCTTGACACTCAACCTGCAGCACATGGTCCTCATCATTGGTGCCGGCCCGATCGGGCTGGCAACCGGCATCGAACTCAAGAGACGTAATATCCCCTTTCTGATCATCGAAAAGGGGGCTCTGACAAATTCTCTTTTCCATTATCCAGTCAATATGACCTTCTTCTCTACGTCGGAGAAACTGGAAATCGGAGACGTTCCGTTTATTTCCCACGGCCCGAAACCGACCCGTAGTGAAGCACTTGAATACTACCGGCGAGTGGCCGAAAAATGGGAACTTCCCATTCATCTCTATGAAGAGGTCACGTCCCTGGACGGGGAACAGGGAGCCTTCACGGTTACAACCCGGAAAGCGACCTATCAAGCCAGTCATGTAGTGGTCGCCACCGGCTTCTATGGTGTCCCGAAACGGATGAATGTGCCTGGAGAGGATCTCCCGAAGGTGAGCCACTACTACAACGAACCCCATCCGTATACCTGGAAAAACGTCTTGGTGGTGGGTGCGGGAAACTCCGGTGTGGATGTGGCTCTGGAGACTTGGAGGTGCAACGCCCATGTCACGATGGCCATCCGGGACGACTCCATCAAAGATACCGTCAAATACTGGGTTCGGCCCGATATCGAAAACCGGATAAAGAATGGTGAGATCACGGCCTGGTTCAATACTCGTGTCAAGGAGATCCGGGAAACCGAGGTGGATTTGGAAACCCCGGACGGCGTCAAAACAATCCCGAACGATTTTGTACTGGCGATGACCGGTTATCTGCCCCACTTTGAGTTCATGGAGATGCTGGGAATTGAACTTTCAACGGATGGGCAGCGAAAACCTGAATTTGACGAGGATTCACTGGAAACCAACCGCCGGGGAATCTTCGTTGCCGGCGTAGTCTGTGGAGGGATGGACACGAGCAGTCTCTTTATTGAAAACTCTCGTGTGCACGCAGTTCGGATTGCAGAATCGATTGAGCGTCGAACAATCAAAAATGACTGACACCCAATTTCTCTTTTTCGGGCAGTTCCGTACCGGAATACCCCTGGAAGGGAAGTGAAAACAAAAAAAGAGGGGCAAGCACCCCATATCACGCCGCTACGACCTTCTACCGCTGCTGTCTTCCGACCCTGACGGAATTCAAAGGGAGCTGGCTGCATGGGACCTGCCCCAGTGGAGCTACGGGGATTCGAACCCCGGACCTTCGCGCTGCCAGCGCGACGCTCTAGCCAACTGAGCTATAGCCCCAATCACAGACACCAAATATAACGTCCCTGCAAGATAGTTACCAATTCGCTGTATCTCTTTTTTCTGCTCCGGTACGCTGTAACAAAATAGTATTCACTCTCTCTTTACAATGATCCCTTATTTTTTTATTTATTGGCGAAGCAGGTAGTCATGGCCATTGCCTGAAAAGAATCTGAATAAAGTCGAGAGAAGTGTAGCACCTTAGCGCATTTCGCTCTATTTTCCATTTAGACATCATGGAATTAAATAATATTTTGTAATCCGTTTTCTCCTAACTCAAAGCTAACAGACTATGACCAGATCGATTAATTTGTTCCTGATTTCAAGCATGATGGTCGGAGTACTCTTCATGAGTGTCGGTTGCCGAACCACCGAAGAAGTAACCGAACCTGAAGTCGTTCAAGAGGAGCCCGAAGAGGAGCTCGATGATGAAGTAGGATTTGTAGAAGAAGAGCCGGAGCCGGAGCCGGACCACATTGCCGAGCTTACGTCTGTCAACTTCAACTTTGACAAATCGGACATTACCGATCGTGCGTCTCGTCTATTGGCTCAAAATGTGCAGCAACTGCGCGACAATCCGGATGTTCGGGTACGTATCGATGCCTATACAGACCATGTAGGTGGTGATCAATACAACGTACGACTGAGTGTTCGCCGCGGCGAATCCGTTGCCAACTTCTACCGAACCAACGGAATCAGCTCTGACAGAATTGAAACTCGCGGTCTTGGAAAGCATCCGGTTCCTTGCTCGGAATCAGAATTGGCCGCTGAAAATGGCCCGGGTTGCGAAAAGAATCGGGTAGCTGATTCTCATCCAATCAATCCGGCCTACTGATCCATCCATTTGATTGGATGACGTTCCGGAGCGGAACAAGAATTACAAAAGGCGAGCGATCCATCCGGACGTTCGCCTTTTTTTATTCCCCGGAATCTGTCGTATGAATGAGCGTCGTGGCTCCCACCTTTGACTCACTCTCTTCGTCAAGCACGACAGCCGGTTCAAGTGGCCGCATGACGACTGCATCATCGGTGTTGAATAGCACCCGGTTGTCGGTATGCACAATATACTTCTCCCCTTTGAAGAGGACATGATAGGTAATGTCGTGACCTTTGAACTCTCGACCGATAATCAATCCAGTCGGTGTATCGGGGTTTCCATCCGGAGTTTCAATCGTCAAGTGTTCGGGTCGTATGGAACAGACGACTCGTCCGCACGCCTCGCAATCCAACTCGACGGGCCCTATAGAGGTCTCCACTTGGCGAGAGCCAACAGCCTCGGCTTCCAACAAATTGGTTCGTCCCAGAAATTGGGCAACAAAACGGGTCTTTGGCTTGTAATAAACCTCTTCAGGGACGCCAATTTGTTCAATTTTACCTTCATTCATGACCGCGATCCGGTCGGCAAACGAAAGCGCCTCCTCCTGATCATGGGTCACCAAAACTGCACTCATTCCTGCCTTCTTCAGGATGGACCGAACCTCTTTTCGGGTCGAATCGCGGAGCATGGCATCCAAATTTGAAAACGGCTCGTCAAGCAGGACAAGATTGGGCTTGGGAGCGATTGCACGAGCCAGAGCAACACGCTGTTGCTGCCCTCCTGAAAGCTCCGCCGGACTACGATCCTTGTAATCCCCCATTCCGGTCCGGCAGAGAACCTCCTCTGCAAAAACCTCTCGTTTGTGACGGGGAAGATGCTGAAGTCCGAAGGCCACATTGTGAAGCGCAGACATATGCGGAAATAGAGCATAATCCTGAAAAACGAAACCAATTCCACGTTGCTGTGGTGGTATAAACTGCCCCTGCCCCGTCAACATTCGCCCATTCAGAATCACATCTCCCTCTTCCGGTGTTTCAAATCCGGAAATCAGTCGCAACGTGGTCGTCTTCCCGCAGCCACTGGGGCCGAGAAGTGCAAATATCTCATTCTCTTTGACATCAAAAGAGACTCTGTCTACAACAGGGTTCCCTTTTTCAAACGATTTGACAAGATTATGTACCTCAAGCAGCATGATTCAGCCAGACTCTGAAGCCCGCTTTTGGGCTTTATTTATACCAATTCTATATAAAATACGACTATTTACCGGTTGTGAAAACCCTCTATTTTCAGCTTCCACATTCCGGAATTCCGACAGACTTTCGAATCTTTCTGGAACCCTTCGCTCTACCTTGTGTTAAATCGTGTAATCGTTTAAGTTGAATTCAGAAACATGGAATTAGCCCTCCACCAATTAATCCGATCGGTTATGAATCCAAGACGCTACATCCCGTATCTTCCCCTGGTGCTTATTTTGTTCGCCATAAGCTGTGGTCCCAGCCAGGAAGAGATTCAGCAGCAACAAGAAGCGGAGCAGCAGGCACGTCTCGACTCCCTCGAACGAGTATGGGAAGAGGAGATGGAGCAGATGCGCCAAGACAGTTTGGCTCAGGCCGAACAGGACCGCTTGGAGCAAGAAGCGGCCGAAGCTGAAGAGGAAGAAGAAGAGTCTGATCGGAGTGAACAATTGGAGATCACTTGGCAGACCAATGGCGCATTCACTGTCCAAGTCCGATCCTGGAGAAGTGAAGACCGAGCAGAGGAACACGCCAACCACTGGAAAGAGCGTGGATATCCACACGCTTATATCGTCAAACACGGCGATGAATCGGTCGGTGATGTCTGGTTTCGCGTCCGATTAGGGAACGTTGGAAGTTATGCCATGGCAAAACGTTTACAGGAAAAAATTCGCAGTGAACACGGAGCCGATTCCTGGATTGCCAACAGTGACGCATCGTGATTTGTAGATAAGCTATTTATTTTACTAATTTTAGAGGCGCTCAAGTAGCGCCTCTCTTGATGAATAGTCAGGGCAACATACCTGAACCGTGTGTTGCCCTCTTTTTTTCTCTACCCATTTCGTCGACAATTCTGTCTGCATGCACCCTCTTCGGTAGTCGTTGACAAACATTCTGTTTCGGCCTCCATGTCAGAACCTCTATATTCGAGCAGATCCTGTATTGAGTAACCACCCCCTATGAAATCGTTTCATCTGGAACATCGGGCAGACGGTCCGGTAGACATTTTCCGCATTGAAGGGGAGCTTGGCACCGAGTCTGCCTACACTCTCGAAGCTGCTCTCCTCGAACAGATGCGGAACGGCCGGTACTGCTTTGTTGTCAACGCCCGGAAATTGGAACAGATCACCAGTACCGGCCTGGGCATGTTCATGGCACGAATCGAAGAGATTCGAACACACCATGGAGACATCAAATTTTGTCATTTGCGCAGCCGCGTATATCACGTTTTTGATCTCCTCGGATACCCTTCATTTTTCGAGATCCTCGATAAGGAAGACGAAGCCATTCAACGTTTCTTGAATGGAGGAGACGATCATGCCTGAACGATTGGATTCCACAGGAAAAGAAGAAACTCGTTTCCAGCTCCGGACTCTTCTGGAAACCAGTCGTCTGCTTATTGAATCCCGGGATATTCCTGTCATTCTTGACAACCTCCTCTACATCACAATGGATAAAATGATGGTACCGAGGGGTGCTGTTTTGCTCTATGACGAGAAACGGAGGGATTACCGTATTACACGAATCAAGGGACACGCCTCCATGCAGGAAGAGGATCGTCTCACACTCCCCTGGAAACACAGTGATCATGAACCGATCGTTGTGGATCCCATGGCACTGGATCTGCCCTACCCAGAGCTTTTCATTGGTAAAAACCGTGGACTTTATTTTAATCTGCGTACAAGTGATCACCATCTCGGGTACCTCTACCTTGGGCGCAAAGGAAATGACGGGATCCTCAATGAACAGGAGATTGACTTTGTCGAGAGCCTCAGTATCATTTCTGCTGTAGGGATCTCCAATTCGCAACTCTTCGGAGAGATGCACAAGATGAACCGGAAGCTGGATCGCCGTGTATTCGAGCTCAATACGCTTTTCGAGCTTTCGAAGGATTTCAGCTTTTCAACGAGTCGGAAGGTCATCGCCGGTACCTTCAAATTTGCATTATTGGGCCATCTGATGGTTCGAAAGTTTGTTCTTCTCTTTTTGATTGATGAAGAACCAACCGTCATGTCTTCCAGTGGGCTCACTCGCATGCCCAATCGTCAAGAACGTGAAGAGATTTTCGATCTGCCACAAGAACTGCTGCGTGTTCAACCCCACCAGCATGAAGCCTCTGAATTTTTATACGAAAACAAGATTTCTACCCTTGTTGCGCTACGACTTCAAGGTGAAAAGGTGGCTGTCATCGGCGTCAGTGACAAGGCGACCGGTCAACCGCTCTCCAGGACCAGCCTCCATTTTCTACAGTCTTTGGGAAATCTTGCAGTACTCTCCATCCAGAAATCCGTCTTTCTCGAAGAACGGATCGAAACAGAACGATTGGAAAAAGAACTACTCATTGCCAAAGAGGTACAGAACGGACTTTTTCCCAGTCAACTTCCGGAGATACCGGGAATTCACGTTGCCGCTCGTAATGTTCCTTCCCAGCATGTCGGGGGTGACTATTTCGATGTCGTTCCCTCTCCTGACGGCAATCACATTCTGGCCATTGCAGACGTCTCGGGCAAAGGATTTCCGGCTGCACTGTTGATGGCCAATCTTCAGTCCATGCTTCATGTTCTTTTGCCGGTTCCCATCTCACTGAGTGAAGCAACCGGCAGAATCAACAATCTTATCTTTCACAATACCCCCAGTGACCGGTTTGTCACATTTTTTTGGGCCAAATATTTTTACAAAGAGCGACGACTTCGATACATCAATGCCGGTCACAACCCGCCTCTTCTGCTTAAAAACAAGGCGAACGAGGTCTCTGAACTACGCGAAGGAGGCATGATACTGGGCGTCGTGCCAACGGTAACACCTTATGCAGAAACCGATGTACAATTGGACGATGGAGATCTGCTGGTCTGCTTCACGGACGGTATAACGGAAGCATTTGATGAAAATGGTGAAGAATATGGGAAGCACCGATTGATCGACATGTTGATTCAAGTCCGTGAGCGTTCTCCACACGACATTATGAACGCCATCATTCAGGATGTCAATCGGTTCTCAAATCATGTACAGGCCGACGATTTTACCCTGATCGTTGTCAAGGGGACACCATAAGTCCGGCACCCAAGATTCCAGGATAGCGAACGCCCTCTCTGGACTCTGCAATTGTAACAATTCGCTGATAGGTTTGATAACGGTTCATGATCTCTTCGACGTAGCGAACCGTTTCGATTCCCCGTGCAAATCCGTATCGGGCGTCCTGATAGTGTCGTCTTTGCATAAGCATCATAAATGCTTCGGCCACTTCTTCCCATTCATTGGGATTTCCATTCCGGTCGATCACAAGTCGACGTGCGTCTGCCATATGGCCCAACCCGGCATTGTAGGTAGCCAATGCAAAGGACCACTGGTTCAGACTGTCCAGATACGCGTAGTGATCGAGATGTTCTCTCAGGATACGGGCACCCTCTCGAATGTTGGATTCCGGGAGATACAGATCGTCAAGTTCTACATCCGAAAATCGCGGGATAATCTGCATAAGGCCCACGGCACCCGCCCAACTTTCTGAAGAGGGGTTGAATCTGGACTCTTGAGCAATCATGGCTGTAAGCATCAACCAGTCCAGATCGAGGGAGTCGGCCACACTTTGGACGAGATCATCGTAGGGCGAGATCAATCCGGTGGTCTGGTAGAGAGCCCCCGGATTGTAATACTCGGCAAGTTGTGGCCCTGTGACAAAATACCGATTCCGAAGAATATTGAGCAATTCCGAGCGGCGGGGTCGCTCGCTGTCTGCAGTGAAACGAAAATGTTGGTAAAGGAACCGGTTCATCCGATCCAGTAAATCCGGCGCATTTCTGCGTGTTGCCCACGCAATCGTATCATTCTCCGCAATCACGGGACCGGGCAAGAGACCGTCCAGATATCGATCTGCAGCATGAAACATGTTGTCATCGGAAACTGTTGCCGCATACGGGCCTTCCGCTACTTGAAACAGAAGTGATTCGGTGTCCACTCCCTCATTGACCAGGTCAATATTCAATGGGACCCCCTGATCCTGCAACGCTTTGAGTGTTGGATAGTACGAACTGTTCCTTCCAACCGTAATCGGGATTTGACGCTCGACCAATTCGTCCAGGCTGGACGGGATATCCTCCAGCTGTTTGCTGAAGACGATCATCTGGTCTACGAGGTTGTAGGGTCGACTAAACGAGGCGATTTTGGATCGATCATCATTGACTGCGTAATTGGCTGCAATCAAGTCTCCCTCGCCGCGGTTTAGCAATTCGAAAGGGTTTTGATCCCCATCGATAATCACAACTTCCAATGCCAGATCATGCTCCCGGGCAAATGCCCGAACCAGCTCATACTCAAAACCGACTTCCATTCCCTGGTGCAGAAAGTACGTATTGGAACTGTAGTGGGTGATCATGCGAAGAACACCACTCTGTTTGACCTCTTCGAAATCCCGTTCAACAGGATCCGGAATAGCCAGCGGTTCCTCTTCATTCCCTGCCCTTGATTCTCTCTGATCAGAATTCCCGGTGCAGGAACCCAAAAAAAAGAGAACGAGTAGCATTAGCAGATAGATGTGACTTCGTCCGATTTGGAGTGGGTCAGCATGTGTCATGCACGATGTTGTTCGTTACCGTTCACCGAAACCTTCTGAAAACCTCTTGCCTCAACCGGTTTTAAATGAGTATCGTTCCCTACCGAATCCGATGCATGGAGTCCACCAGCTCCTGATCTTTTCGTATCAGTCGATGAGCCTGCCAAAGAGAAATTGCGGCGACAACCAAGAGAAGCAAGGAGAGCAACTCTTGAATCATGAATGTCCCAATGCCACCCAGCGAAAAGGCAATGGCTCCACCGACCGCTATAGATCCGGCTTGACTCAAACCGGCCAACCGTACCCAATGCATCTGTTTACGACGATCGGCATAGAGAAAGATAGCATAGAGTGACAATACCAGCGACACGGCCAACAGAGCCATAAAGAGTATCCCTATCCATTCTTGGGGATCCTGCATGGCCCGGACTGCAAGCGGAGTAAAGATGGACGCACCGTTTACAATTGCCGAAAGCACCAAAAACACTGTCTGTAATCTCTGTATCAAATCAATTTCATTCGGTTCTGTTTGAACGCTACCAAAGATAAAAAAATCAGATGGATTGTTCCCTTTCAGCTTCCGACTCTTCGTTGGCCAATCGAGATAACCGAATGGATACCGAATCAAATGCCGAATAGAGGACAGGTACGACGATGAGTGTCAAGAAAGTTGCAAACGTGAGTCCACTGATGATTGCAATCCCCATCGGCCCCCAAAAACCAGTGCTTTCCGAACCGAATTGAATATTGGGATCCATGTTTACAAATAGATTTACAAAATCGATGTTGATGCCGAACGTCAATGGCACCAATCCCAAAATCGTCGTCAGAGCTGTCAACAAAACCGGGCGAAAACGGATGGCTCCCGCTTCGATAATCGCCTCTCGTTTGGACATTCCGCCATCAATGAGCTGCTTCACATAATCCAGCAAAACCACGTTGTTCACACAGACGATCCCTGCCAGGGAGATGACGCCGATAAATGTCATTAACCCGAACGGTGTTCGGGTCAGTACCAACCCAAGTAGCACTCCCGTCAAACTGAGTCCGACAGCTACCATGATGATCAGCGGGGAAACCACACTGTTGAACTTGCCGAGCATCACCATGAATATGAGTGCAAATCCGATCAACAGTGCTGTAGAAAGAAACCCAAAGGACTCCTCCTGATCTTCATTCTCTCCGGTATAGGCCATTGAATACCCGATTGGAAGATCCTGTTGGTATGCCTGTAGCAGCTCTTGTACCTCCATCAATACTTCAGGGCCGCTGTATCCAGGCGCGGCCTGTCCCTCGATGGTAGCCGTTCGCTGTAAATCCAACCGTGTAATGGAACCCAACCCGGTCCCCTCTACAAAATCGGCAACCGAAACCAACGGAACCATTCCGTCCATCGTCTGGATATTCAGATCCCTCAAGCTCTCCAGATCCCGTCGATCCTCTTCCCGAAGTCTCACCACGATATCATACTCATCTTCACCGTCACGCCAGCTGCTCGTCTCAAATCCATTGTTTGCGATCCGGATTGTCTGGGCAATATCTGTCATGTTCAAACCGAATCGACTGGCCCGCTCGTAATCGACTCGAACCTGATACTCGGGCAATCCACCACTTACATTGTTTCGAACGTCCACCAACCCCGGAATTTGATCCGTAACGGATGCCTCCACCAGCATATCCGTAATCTCTTCCGCGATTCGAACAATTTCATCAAACCCTTCTCCCGAAATTTCAATATTGACCGGTGCACCGGTCGGGGGTCCCATCTGCTCTCCATCGACAGTGATAATCATATCGGGAATGTCCCGAATCACGTTCCGTATCTTTCCGAGGGTCACACTGGACGGTTCGGCCCGATCTTCAAAATCGACCAGGTTCAACGTCACCCGGATTCTCTCCGTACTTTGGGCTCCACCGCCGAAGAAAGGATCTCCGCTCACCCCGACGTTGGTCTGCACATTCTCAATCCCGGCCGATACCATGGGATCCTCCTCCATCAGACGGTATATCCGGTCTTGCACGTCGCGTGCAGTCTCGTTGCTTGCATGAATATTGGTCCCGATGGGCCCTTCAAGCTCGACGATAATGTTGTTCGGATCCGTCTGGGGAAAAAACTCGACACCCGTCGGCACCAAACCAAACAGAATAAAAATGGAGATCAATACGGCCATGACCGAATTAAGAAGAAGAGACCGGTTGTCTGTCAAGATAAGCGGGGTATTCTTCTTGCGAAGCAGTCCGGCTCCACCCACCAGAACCACCCATAACGGAAGCGCCAACAGGGACATCCAGACAACCCCCCCTACGGCCTCCGATAAAGAGACCACACCCAGAATCAGGGAAATCATTCCGGCAAGTACCCCTCCGATAACAACAGACTGTTTGCCGCCCAAAAAGATCGCTTCTGCCAGATGAACAAAAAGAAGGAGAACACCCACCCCGCCCAGAATGGCCGCAATGGGATAAAGAAGATTCCCTGCGGGCGAAAATGATCCAACGATCCATCCAACCAACCCTGTCAGTGCTGCCAATGACAGCGCTCCAAGAGCCGTCGTATTTCGAAGCAAGGCATATCGTACAGTGTAGTCGCGTTGCAGCATCCAGTTCAGGAAGGATCGATACACCTCAATGACATGAGGAAGGGTTCGTTGAGTAAACCGACGGGAGAGTGGTTTGATTACGAAGTAATACCCGGCCGTAAAAAAGATGATTGTCAACAACGACACGACAAGTGTCGTAAAATTGGCCATTCCGACGGCCAGAATGGCAAACAGAAGAAGGACACCAGAGATTACTTTCACAAACTGCGAGACCGGCTTTCGCGGTTCATCATCCAAACGAACCAGGTAGGCCGTCAATACCGGATAGATAACCAAGGCGACAAAGAGCGAACAGAGAAGTACAATAATGAGCGTCATGGGAAGATAACTCATCACTTGGCCGATAATTCCCGGCCAGAAGACCATCGGAATAAATGCGGCCAATAGGGTTGCTGTTGCAGCCATGAGTGCATACCCGACCTCTTCGGTCCCGAGACGTGCCGCATCGAAACGAGAGTGCCCCATCTCACGAAAACGGTAGATGTTCTCGACGACCACGACCGAGTTGTCGACCAAGAGACCCAATGCGATAATCAGGCTGAAGAGAATAATGAAGTTCACCGACTGCCCCATGGCGTGAAGTACGATGAATCCGACCAAAATCGATAAGGGAACAGCCGTCCCGACCAAGAGTGCATTCCGAATCCCCAGAAAGAAGACAAGGATCAGAATTACAAAAAGCATCCCGCTAATGATGCTGTTCTCCAAATCGGAAATCATCGTCAATACCTGGTCACTCTGGTCTCCAGTCACAAGAACCCGGGTTCCCGGGGGCATTGGACGATCTTCCAAAATCGATTTGACCTCATTGGCCGTATCCAGAATATTGACACCCGGTGACTTCTTTATATTGAGACTGATCACCTGCGCATCACCGATTTCGGCTGGGTCAATCGGCACCGGATCCCCGTCTTCGTCCGTCTGATACGCACGCAGTCGCGCAAAACTTTCGCGATCCTTGAACCCGAAGATCACCTCGGCCACATCCCGCATGTACACCAATCCTGTACTGCTGGACTCTTCGTTCATGTTTCGGGCCACGACCAAATCCTCGATCTCCTCTGGTCGCTCAAACTCCCCGCTTACCCGAATCAGATAACTCATTCGATCCACATCTACCGTTCCGCCTGGAATGGTTACGTTTTGCCCCTGAATGGCCCCGACAAGCTGACCCAGTGAGAGCCCATACCCGTTGAGCGCTGCCAGATCGACTCTGACCTGAACGTCTCGCTCCAATTGGCCAACCATCTCTACTTCACGAATTCCGGAAAAAGCCTCCAATTCATCTTGAAGATCCTCTGCAAGTTCCGTCAATCGGGAGATCGGATAATCTGCCGACAAGTTGACGGTCATGATCGGAATGTCATCCAGATCAATCTCGACAATCAACGGCTCTTCGGCATCCGGAGGGAGTTCGGCACGAGCAAGATCGACACGTTCACGTACTTTTTGGCTCGCTTCGGATATTTCGACATCCAGATTGAACTCTACAATCACGCTGCTGAAGCTCTCGGTCGTCGTCGAACGTATATCCTTGACCCCCGTAATTCCCTGAAGTTCACGCTCGATCGGTTGGGTCACCAGCGATTCCATGTCAACCGGACTGATCCCCGGGTAGACGGTGTTGATCACAAAGATCGGAATGGCCACCGATGGATTGGACTCCTTGGGAATCGCTTGATAGCTGAACGAGCCGGCCACCACCAACAGTGCCGTCAAGACGATGATGACTGTCCGGTTTTTAAGGGTCTGATCAATCAATTTCATTCCGTGCCTCTTCTATCCAGTCTGACGCTTCATGACGGCCGACAATCTGTAGATGGTCTCCGGTGTTGAGGGTACTGAGTCCTGCGATCACCACCTCGTCCCCGCTTTCCAAGCCCGATGTAATTTGAATCAGTGAACCGGATGCCACCCCCGTATGCACCTCCCGCAACTCTGCAGTTTTGTCTTCTCCTCGGTTCACGGCTACAAAAAGATAGATCGATTCCTCGTCCCGTATCAGTGCCGTCCTCGGAACAATTATCGCCTCTTCAAGAGTCGCTCTCCGGATGCGGAGGTCAACGACCATTTCCGGCTTCACTCGTCCTTCCATCGACGAAAGTCGGACCTCGATCGGGAACGTTCGTGTACCCGGGTCAATCAAATTGCCGGCAAAGGTTACCTCCGATTGAATCGGTTCGGTTCCGAGCGTACGCAGTACCAACTCAACGGGTGCTCCTTCTGCAATTTGCCCACTATACCGTTCCGGAACTCCAGCGGCTACATGCAGGCGATCCGTGTTGACCAATTGCACAACCGGCGCTCCGGGAGCCGCCAGTTCGCCGATTTGCACAAATCGCTCCTCGATCCGTCCCGAAAACGGCGCTTTAATCTCGGTATCCTCCAGCTGCTTCTCGGCCTGTTCCAGTTGTGCACGCGCTTGGTCTCTCTGTGCTCGTGCACTCAGATAATCCTGTGTACTAATGATCTCCTCCCCATAGAGACGTTCCAATCGACTGAATGTGTCTTCTGCCAACTCATAGCCTGTTTGTGCAGCTGCGTATTGTGCCTGACTCAATCGATTGTCCATTACAGCGATGACATCCGCCTGACGAACCCGATCGCCCCGGTCGACAATGGATTGAATACGACCGGAATTTTCTGCAGAGATGGTGGCATCTTCTACCGCCTCAACCACACCACTCAGACGGATTTGATCTGAAAACGGCAATCGGTCGACGACCATCGTCTCCACTGCCACTGTACGCACCTGCTCACGCTCTTCACTCTGACTCTCTTCTCCGCAAGATACCAGTAAAAGCAAACCAAGGAGAAGGGGCGCAATCTGTTTCGGATATACCGTTTTTGTTCTCATACGTATATTCTGTTAGTAAGTAAGTACCGGCTGTCCGGTAATTCTGTCGTAACGACTCTTGGCAACGAGCAGATCGTGAGCTGCCGATAACCAGGCAAGCCGGCTCTGATCCAAGAGGGACGAAGCCTGTCGTTCTTCCAGTGCCGTACCGACCCCTTCCGTCAATCGTCGACGTGCTTGTTCATAATTGAGATTGGCTCGCTCCAAATTTCTCTCCTGGCTGCGAATCCGTTGCCAGGCTGTCTCGATCTCACGACGCACTTGATCAACCTCCAGCTGAATGCCGTTCCTCAACTGCTCCCGATCAATTTGTGCCTGTTTGATTTCAATGCTCCGTTGCTGCATTCGTGAATGACGTTGGAAACCGTCGAACAGACTCCACTGAAGCTGAATTCCAACAGCCAAGGCCGAATCCCAGTAGGAGTCATCAAAAAATCCGCGAGTCTCGGTCCGAAATGAGAAGGGAGTTTCAGGATCACTCCATACACGCTCTCTGTTTGTCGGTACTTGTCCGATGTACGCCGTATTGAGAAAAGCCTGTACAGTCGGAAAATATCGAGCGCGCTCCACTTTTTTCTGAATCCCCAACAACTCGATATATCCATTCATCTGTTGCAGATCCGGACGTCGGTTCAGTGCCAGCTCCAAATCGTAGGCTGGTTCCTGCAATGTCGTGGCGGCGGTTCCGTCCACATCAAGTGTGCCGCGCAGAGTCAATTCGGTCTCCACCGGAATCCCGATCGTCAATCCCAGCTGGAGAACAGCCATCTCTGCTCTGTTCTCCGAGGAGATCAACTCCGTCTCCAAATTGACAAGCTCCACCTCGGCACTCAAGCTTTCGTAATTGGATAGAATACCCGCCTCCACAGACGCCTGGGTATCGCGGACCGTCTCCTTGAGTCGTTCAACGCTGGCACGAAGAACCTCCGTCTGCTCGCGTGCCAGGAGTGCACCATAGAACAATTGCCGAATTTGATCGACTACAGACTGCTGTTGAGCTGCAAACTCGTCGCGATTCATCTCTTTGAGCTGTTCAGCCCCTCGAATAGCCGCAAATGCAGCTCCGTTGAAGAGGGTTTGTGTGACACTCAGACCGAAGTTGAATTGGTTGTCAATGGCAAACGGATTTTCGCCACCAGCCGGAGTGACTCCCGCATCTTCCATCCCCTGTTCCTGCCGGTCCATAAACTCTTCAAATGTAAGAGGCGCCGTGGATCCGTCACTGTCGGTTCTGGCCGTTTCGTTGTAATTGAGCCACTCCATTGCACCGAACAGATCAAACAATCCCCCGGCGTCGGATCCGGCAAACGGATTGGGGGATTTCAAATTACGGGTATACGAACCGCTCGCCCCAACTTGTGGATAGACTGTCCCCCATGCCTGCCGGATCTGTTCGTCTGCCATCTCCAGGTTCAGCAACCCCTTTTCAAGCAGATAGTTGTGCACCAACGCCAATTCGACGGCTTCTTCCAACGTCAGTGTCAACGAGTCGGGAATGGAGCGTTCCATCTGATCCGGAACCTGTGCATGCAGGGATGAGAGTGGCAAACCAACCATCAACAAAAGCAGACCGACAACCTTACACAACCCGTGACACAAACCCCGTACTCCTGATCTATTCATTACATTCCGGTATATTTTTACACTCTCTGACGGCCGGGTACGCAATCCCGTGCTGCTTCGCTACATTCGAGTTCCACCACTCAGCAGGTAGAGCACTGCCATTCGAACGGCCACACCATTGGTGACCTGATTCAAAATAACCGACCGTGGGCTGTCGGCGACGAGGCTGTCCAGCTCGACTCCCCGGTTGACAGGTCCCGGATGCATGACCGTAAAATCGGGATAACGCTCCAGGTGCTCCATCCGAATTCCGAATGTTTGATGATACTCCCGAAGGGAAGGGAAAAGACTGGCACGTCCATTTTGACGCTCCAACTGGATACGTAACGCCATGGCTATGTCGCACCATTCAAGCGTTTCCTCCAAATTGTGTGAAACCTGAGCGCCAAGGCTTTCCACATAAAGAGGCATCATTGAACGGGGACCGCAAACCGTCACCTTAGCGCCCAGCTTGGAAAGCCCGATCAGATTTGAACGAACGACACGACTGTGTGCAATATCTCCGATGATTGCGATTTTCCGTCCGGTCAGCGACGGAGCCATTTGCTGCATGGTAAAGAGATCGAGAAGCGCTTGAGTCGGATGTTCGTGAGCGCCGTCTCCAGCATTGATAATGGCTGCATCGACTTGTCTGGTCAAAAAATCAGGGACGCCTGGACTTTCATGCCGAACCACGACCATGTCAATCTTCATGGAGCTGATGTTTCGAATCGTATCCTTTAACGACTCCCCTTTACTCGTACTTGAATTGGAAGCCGAAAAGTTGACGACGTCGGCCCCCATTCGTTTCTGTGCAAGCTCAAAAGACAGGCGGGTTCGTGTACTGTTTTCGTAAAACAGATTGACAATTGTTTTGTCTCTCAGGGTAGGCACCTTGGGTACCGGGCGATCCAGAATTTCCCGAAACGACTGCGCTTGGTCCAATAGAAACAGGATATCTTCGCTCGACCAATGTCGGAGCCCCAGAAGGTGCTTTTGCTGAAACGAATATCCCTCACTCATTGATTCATTGTTTTTACCCACGCGTATCCCCCGAATCTCCCTCGACCAGATAGACGGCATCTTCTCCGTCCAACTCCTTGACATGGACCCGCACCTCTTCACTCTGGTGTGTCGGAACGGAGAGCCCGATGTAATCTGCACGAATTGGAAGCTCCCGGTGCCCCCGGTCGATCATACAGCAGAATCGAATCGATCGCGGTCTGCCGTACGACATCAAGGCATCCATCGCTGCCCGAACGGTTCGACCCGTATAGAGTACGTCATCGACGAGTACGACATCCCGATCATATAGATCGAAAGGAATTTCGGTGACTTGAACAGCCGGCATTTTCAACTTGGAGCGAAAGTCGTCCCGAAAGAATGTGACGTCGAGAGTACCCAAGTCGGGACGAACGCCGTGAAGTTCTTCCATGACCTGTGCGATCCGTTTTCCCATATAGACGCCACGTGTCTGCATCCCGACGATGGCAGGCGCCGAAGGGTCTTCGAATGGTTCTACAATCTGCCATGCAAACCTTCGGTAGGTGCGCATCAGGTCACTGGCAGACATAATTTCCACACTCTTCAATCGCGTCCTCCTGCTCCGTCTCCGATTCGGAACAAAATTACTCATAACTCACTTTCGACACAAAACGACCCGTTCTGCCGAATCCCTCAAGGAGAAGCACACAGAGGCTGTTTGGTTGAGTTCGCTTTCTTTTAGAGCCGTTAATCCCTATTATTGAGCGCATTTTTACCCCCATTGAATGGATCACGGATCAAAGCGCAATCGTTATGAAAATTCATGAGTATCAGGCCAAAGAGATTCTGAAAAGCTACGGCGTTGCCGTACCGGACGGAGTTCCGGCCAAATCTACAGATGAAGCCGTCAAGGCTGCCGAAGAGATGAAGAAAGGTGGTGCGACTCTTTTTGTCGTCAAGGCACAAATTCATGCCGGTGGACGCGGAAAAGGTCGAACCAAGAAGAGCGATGCCAAAGGGGTGATCCTTTGTAAAACCATTGACGACGTTCGGAAAGCTGCCGACAGCTTGCTTGGCGACACCCTTGTCACCATTCAGACAGGAGATGCTGGTCAGGAGATCAAGACGATCTATGTAACCGATGGAGTCGACATTGAAAAAGAGTATTATCTCGGCATTCTGTTGGATCGTACCCGCAGCCAGAATGTAATTATGGTTTCGACAGAGGGTGGAGTCGAAATCGAACAGGTCGCCGAAGAGAGCCCTGAAAAAATTATCAAAGAGTGGGTTGAACCCGGAATGTCGCTTCAACCCAACCAGGCTCGACGACTCGCATTTGCATTGGGTCTGAAAGGAGACGCCTTCAAAAAAGGCGTCAAATTCATCCATGCGCTCTATAAATGCTACGACGAAACGGATTCCAACATGGTGGAGATCAATCCTCTGGTCACCACGCCGGACGGAGATGTTTTTGCTTTGGATGCGAAATTCACGTTCGATGACAACGCCATGTATCGTCAAAAAGGGTATGCCGAACTGCGTGATCTCACAGAAGAGGATCCGACCGAAGTGGAAGCATCCGAGTTTGATCTGAATTATATCAAACTGGATGGAAATGTCGGGTGTATGGTGAATGGCGCCGGCCTTGCAATGGCTACCATGGACATCATCAAACTTTCCGGAGGTGATCCCGCCAATTTTCTGGATGTGGGTGGAGGAGCCAATGTGGAAACGGTCAAGAACGGTTTCCGAATCATTCTCGAAGACAAAAATGTAAAAGCGATTCTCATCAATATCTTTGGCGGAATTGTCCGGTGTGACAGGGTCGCCAACGGTGTGATTGAAGCAATCAAAGATCCCGAGATTGCAGAAAAAGTGAAGAATGTGCCCATTATCGTACGCCTTCAGGGTACCAACGCCGAAGAGGGCAAAAAGATCATTGACGAGAGCGATCTCAATGTGATCTCGGCAGTTCTACTCAAGGAGGCTGCCGAAGCCGTCTCCAGGGTACTGGCCGCCTGATTCAAGATTTGAGCCCATAAAAATAGCCGCCCTGATAACAGGAGCGGCTATTTTTATGTCTTGGTATGTGGCAAAGATACCGGCTTCGTTCCCGATCAGGCTTCTTGGGTTACCTGAACATCCAGATTCAGATGGATCTTGTCGGCCACCACAATATTTCCTGCTTCAGTCACGGCGTTCCACTCCAATCCGAACTCTTTTCGGTTGATCGTTCCTTCAATTTCGAATCCAGCCTTGGTCTGACCATAGGGATCAACGGCTGTTCCACCATGTGTGGCCTTGAGCTGAACCGTCTTGGTGGTGCCCCGAATGGTTAACTCCCCTTCCAGATCGTATTCTCCTTCTCCGCTCTTCTTGAACGTGGTGGATTTGAACGTCAGCTTCGGATGGTTCTCTGCATCAAAGAAGTCTGCAGATTTCAGATGTGCATCCCGATCTTCCACACCGGTATCGATGCTGTCAATACTCGCCTCGAACGTCGCCGATGCTCCATCAAAGTCTTCACCCTTTGATTCCAGCTGGCCACTGAACTCTTTGAATGTTCCTTTTACGGTCGAAATGACCAAATGCTTTACTTTGAATCCAATGACAGAGTGAGTAGGATCTATTGCCCAACGTGTTGTTTCTGTAGCCATTACCTTCTTCCTTTATTTTATTTCATGTTAAATGGTATGATCTCAAACGAACGAGTGTTTGCCATCGTTCCCTCCGGCTCCTCAAAAATGAAAAAAATCCGCCCCAGATCCGGAAGCGGATTTTTTTTCTGAATGGCGATCAAGATGATTCGAATCATTGCCCGAATCAGGTATTCATCATGTCTTCTATATGGGAAAATGCCGCTTTTAATTTTTTACCGGCCATCGCCTCGTTCACATTCAAAATGTGATCGCCGATTTTTTCCAACCGGGCCAGGAAATCAAGGTAGATGACTCCATCTTTCGATTTGTACACTCCCTGCTCCAGACGCTCATAGTGGGCATTTTTCAACTGGTCCCTCAATGTGTTGATCTTGTTCTCCAAATGGATCGCCCCTTGAAGGTCAACCTCTTCATCAGACTCTACCTTCAAATTTGCCCGGGTCAGTTGCAACCCTTGGTGAACCAGATCCAACATCCTGCCAATCTCTTCGACTGCACTTTCGGGAAGCTTCAAGTCCTCCGATTTCATCTGTTCGTAGGTCTTGGACATCTGAAAGTAGAGGTCACCGATGCGTTCAAGATCATTGATAATGCTGTGCATGGCACGAATGCGGCGAGTTGCCGACTCCGAGAGATTAAACCCGGAGATCCGTGTAAGATATTCGGCGACTTCCAGTTCAATGTTGTCGGTAATTTGCTCCCGTTTCCGGATTTTTTCCAAAAACTGCTCGGCCCGTTTCTGTTTGTTGTAGAAGAGACCTTCAAAACTGAAGTGCATCTTCTCGACCAATCGTCCGAACTGTTCGACCTCCCGATGGGCTTGCGTGATGGAGAGCTCCGGCGAGGCCATCAAACCGGACGATATGTACTTGAGACGAAATGAACTCTTGTCTTCTTTCTCAACCTGTACTTTTTCGATGAATTTGACGAGTCGAGGAACAAACCCGATCAAAAATACCACATTCAAGATGTTGAACGCCGAATGAAACAGTGAGAGCGCCAGTGTGGCATTGGCCCGGGACGCTGCATCCACATTGAAAACCGATGTCATGTCATCGATAAATAAGTGCATCACACTGTCAATGCCGCGTAAAAACGGTGCCATCACGATGAGCATCCAAATAACACCGATCAGATTGAAGGCCAAGTGAAATCGGGCCGCTCGTTTCGCATGCACATTTCCGACAATTGCAGCAATGTTGGCGGTCACCGTGGTTCCGATATTCTCGCCCAACACCATGGCGGCCGCAATCGGAAATGTGATCCAGCCTTCAAAAAGCATGACCAACGTGATGGCCGTAGCGGCGGATGAAGATTGGGTCAGGAGGGTCAACGCGGTTCCCACTCCAATGAAAAGAAGGAGAGAGAGGAAACCGAATTCGGTGAATGAATCCAGAAATGCAAACATTTCCGGATTGTCGTTGACATTGGGTACGCCGTTCTTGATGAACTCGAGTCCGATGAACAGGATCCCGAAACCGATCATCGCTTCGGCCAAATTCTTGAACCGCTCTTTCCCGAAAAAGAGAAATGGGAAGAAAATCCCGATCAAACTTATCGCAATCGGGGTAATCTGCATCTTGAAACCAAAAATAGAGACCATCCAGGCCGTAACGGTGGTCCCGATATTCGCCCCCATGATCACACCGGTCGCTTCGACAAACGTGAGAAGTCCCGCATTTACAAAGCTGACCACCATGACGGTCGTCGTGGTCGAAGACTGAGTAATGGTTGTGGCGCCGAATCCGGTCAGGACCCCTTTGAAACGAGTCGTGGTCATCCCTTTCAGAATGGAGCGCAGACGACTTCCAGCCACTTTTTGAAGTCCGTCACTAAAGACCTTCATTCCGAAAATGAAGATTCCAAGTGCCCCGACCAGCTGCAGAAAATCAAAGAAAGAGTAGTTCATACAGGTGTTTGTTGGTCCTCATTTCATGCGTGACAGGGCCGCGTCCTGATGGGCCCGATCGCTCACTGGCTACCCTCCGGGCTCACCAACGTACCGGAAGAGAGGACAAACTACGAGGTTGACATGCACCTCACAAACAGAAACGTACAGGTACTCAGTCCCAACGGTCAAAAATTACGTGGAACCGATCTGCCAGTGCAATCATCTCCAGACAAAGGTGATTCAGTTCGGCCTCTTCGACATACACCCAGCCACTCGCTCTGCAGCTTCTGCGCGATACCGGCCCGACTGATCGCAATTGAACCAGATACCCCTGTTTTTTCAAACGGGCTGCCAGCCGAAATAGCGAGGACTCGTCCGAGGAAAGAAATTGAAACGAAACAGAAATCCATCCTGTCAATACAACCGGTTTTCGGTGTGGCCGGGACACACCTCGCCGATGAACGGAAAAAACGTTTTGCATAACCAACCGCCTTTTTTCACAATTCTGCTTCTGTCCGGAATTCCACAGATCGGGCAACCAACCCACTGCGTATCTCAAATGCCAACTGTAGACATTGGATCCGACAGAAGTACATGACCAGGTGTATGAGTAGAAAAGAGCTCCAACCTTACAAAACAAGGCCAGATTGTCCGGACATCCCCCATATTACGTTCTATGTCCAATGACCTGGCCCTGAACCCGCACCAACATCCGATGTTTACATCGATTCCCGGATCTCCCGATAGTAGGATTCATACTCGGTGACCAGCCGGGACAGCTCGAACCGTTCGGCTTGTGCCCGGGCCGCTCTTGCCATACGTTCATGCAATTTCGAATCAGACAATATATCGATCGAACGCTCTCCCATGGTTTCCACATCATCGAGCTCGCAAAGGTATCCAGTTTTCCCTTCCAGATTCACCTCCGGCAACCCCCCAATGTTGGAACTGATGACCGGAACCCCGCACGCCATCGCTTCGAGTGCAGCAAGCCCGAACGTCTCGCTGCCGGACGGAATGACAAACAGATCTGCAACAGAGAGAATTTTCTCTACATGTTCCTGTTTCCCCATGAATTTCACCTTGTCACAGATCCCGAGATCCCGGCAACGCTGTTCGGCCCGGTTCCGATCGGGACCGTCTCCCACCATCAAGAGCCGGGCAGGAATCCCGGCTTTCAAAATTCTGTCAAATACACTGACCACAATCGGGACACGCTTCACCTCGCGAAAGTTTGAAACGTGAACCACTATTTTCTCGCCCGCCGGAGCAATTTGGCGTCGGAATTCAGGATCATCCTTACGATAGAATCGTTCCAAATCGATGAAGTTGGCAATCACGCGGATCTCCTTCCGGATATCGAAAAGCCGATGCGTCTCATCTCTCAGGTAGTTTGACACGGCCGTTACCCCGTCACTCTGATTGATCGAAAAGTCCACAACTTTTTTGTAGGTCGGATCGCTTCCCACAATCGTGATGTCGGTTCCATGCAGCGTTGTGATAATGGGAACATGAGCGGCAACTTCCCGCAAAATCTGCTTGGCCAGGTAGGCACTGGTGGCATGGGGAATCGCATAATGCACATGCAAAAGGTCCAGCTTTTCGTGCTCGATCAAGTTGACCATGACATTGGCCAGTGCCAGATCATAGGGCGGAAATTCGAAGAGAGGGTAACTGCTCAAATCAACTTCGTGATACGTGATCCGGGTTTCAAAGGAGTCCAATCGTGCGGGTCGCGCATAACTCAACATGTGCACCTCGTGCCCTCTGGAAGCCAAGCCCTTGGCCAACTCCGTTGCCACGACGCCACTACCTCCAAACGTTGGATAACATACAATTCCGATTTTCATCGACTCATTCATGAATACAACCTCGCTCATTCCTTCCATTCATCCGTACGCGGGACCAAACAGATCCTCGTTTCGAACCTTCAAGAACCTTGTGTCGGGTTGAACCGTTCACCAAATCGGTTCGGCCCGAAAGATACAAAAACCGTTACGCTCCGTTCTTGTCATCCATTGTATCGGGTCGAACCCGAGGGCTCCTCCATTAGGTGAACATTTTCAATTCCGTTATATTGGCGATCCGGTTCGATCCGACTGGATTACCGCCCGGGATTCGCATCACAGAACGGCGTATCGAGAACGAAGAGAAGAAGGAATTACAATGGCAGGACACTCCAAGTGGGCGAATATTCGCCACAAAAAAGCGAAAGAGGATGCCAAACGCGCCAAAGCGTTTACCAAACACATTCGAGAGATCACTGTGGCTGCCAGAGAAGGCGGGGGCGATCCGGCAACAAATCCCCGGCTCGCACTGGCCGTCGATAATGCCAAAGGGGTCAACCTGCCGAAAGACAATATTGAACGGGCCATCAAGAAAGGGACCGGGGAGTTGGATGATGGGTCCGGGCAGTATGAAGAAGCAACGTATGAAGGGTACGGTCCCGGAGGAATCGCCTATTTCATTGAAGTCACGACCAATAACTACAACCGGACCGTTGGCGAAATCCGACACATTTTCAGTAAATCGGGGGGCAATTTGGGGACCGATGGATCCGTTGCATATCTGTTCGAACAGAAGGGAATCATTCAAATTGCGGCCGACAACCTGGATGAAGAGACCGTTATGTTAATGGCCATTGACGCAGGAGCCGATGACGTCGAGAAAGAAGAAGATCTCTTCATCATCACAACGGCACGCGAAAAGCTTTTCGATGTTCGTACCGGTTTGGAGGAATCCGGCCTTGCCATTCAGACGGCAGAGCTGATTCAGGTCCCGATGACCGAAGTGGCCGTCAAGATCGACACGGCTCGATCGAATCTGAAATTGATGGAGTCCTTCGAAGACAATGACGATGTTTCAAATGTTTACTCGAATATGAAGCTGGATGAACAGACTCTGGCTGCGGCCGAATCAATGGAATGAAACTTCTGATATTCTTCGCTTGGATCTGGCTGACGGGACCCGCAGACAACACGGCCCGCGAGGCGAATAGAGCCTATGAAGAGGGGGACTACCCCCGTGCTGTCCAACTCTATCGGGAAGCCCTTCGCGAAACACCCGATGCTCCACGTATTTGGTTCAATTTGGGGAGCGCCCTGGCGAAAAGCGGGGAGCCCGATGCAGCGATCGAGGCATTTGACCGGGCCCACGATCTGTTTGAAACCTCCGGTGACCGGGCACGAACCCGCTACAATGCAGGACACATCATGAGTGGCCTGGAGCAGTATGAAGAAGCCGTTCGACTTTTCCGAGAATCCCTGCAGGAAGATCCGGAAGATGTGGATGCCAGACACAACTATGAACTTGCCAAACGACGCCTGGAATCGTCGCAAAACGAGGAATCCAATCCGGAAGAGTCGGATCAGGGAGACTCCAACGACGAGGATCAAGAGCAGGAGTCCGGACAGAACCCGCCTCCAGGGCACCAACCCCCTCCAAATGATCAACAGAGCGGTGGATCGCCTCCTCCTTCACAGATGAGTCCGGAAGAGGCTCAAAGCCTGCTTGATGCCCTTCAACAGCAAGAACGGGAACTTCTGGAACAACGAAACCGAACCTCGGAGAGTGGGGAGTCCAACGATGCAAATTGGTAGGTGGCGCTGGCTCGTAATCTTGCTCGTCTTCCCGTCCGTGGGTCACGCACAGGCCGGCCTGGAGGTCCATGCCGAACTATCCGAACAGACCATTTACGAAGGAGAACGGGTTCAACTGGACTTGATTCTCAGGGGAGAGGAGATCGGTTCGACTCGTCTCCCGCAACCACCGGATATTCAGGGCCTTCAGTTTGTGAACCCGACTCCTTCCCGAAGCCAGCGGATCTCCATGATCAATGGCGAGACGACCACCGAACTGCGCTTCTCCTGGATGATGATTGCCGGGAATATTGGACAGAGCACAGTTCCCCCCATCGATGTACAGGTAGATGGTGAAACGTATCGTTCCCGACCGATCTCATTCGAGATCGTAGAACGTACCGCCACCCCATCCACGAACCGTCGACCCGATCTCTTTGCAGACATGGAGATCAGTGATTCAGATCCCTTTGTCGGACAACAATTGATTGCAAGTCTGGTGGTCTATTTTCGGGAAGGGCTCGAAATCACCTCCTGGCAACCTGCTGTCGGCTGGCGAGCCGATGGATTCTGGAGGGAAGATCTGCAGAATGACCGCCAACCCGACGTTGAAACCGTCCTGCTCGATGGTGTGCGCTATCGTCGGGCTCGACTTTTGCAATTTGCCCTCTTTCCGACACGGCCTGGAACCCTCGTGCTTCAACCTTTCGAACTGCAACTCGGAGTCCGAACACCCTCCAGACGGAACGATCCATTCGGCTCCGTATTCGGTGGTTTGGGCAGCAATCAACGACGAATAACACTATTGACCGATTCATTGGGCCTTGTGGTCCGGCGTCCCGGCATGCCCGAAACCGGACTCCAGGTACAAGCTGTGGGAAATATTCAAGTCGAACGTGTACTGAGTCGTTCACAATTGACAGCCGGGGATTCTGTCGAGCTTGTAACGACGTTTCGGGGGACTGGAAACCTGCCACTCATCACTCGGCCCGACTACCTTCTTCCTGCATCGGTCGAAAGCTATCCGCCATCTGAAGAGAGTGACTTGCAACGACGGGGCGGGATCATCTCCGGAACACGCTCATTTCGACAACAGCTTATCCCCCGCTCACCGGGGACATTGACCCTCGACCCTGTCACGATTGCAATTTTTGATCCGGACCAAGAGAGCTATCGGTACGAAACCCTGCCTGCATTGACCCTGCAGGTCGAACGAACCGAAGGAGTGGCCACATTGAGCGGAGAGACCGGCACCGAGCTTCTTGAACCCTATACAGGATTGGTCAACTGGGCCAAAAATGAATCGTACGGGTGGAGCGTACGGTGGCCACTTTTTCTTTTACTCACTCCCTTTTTACTGTACTGGACAGGAAAACGAGTCCTTCGTCAACGGCTTCGCCTGCAAACCGATGACCGGTACGCCCGTGCACACTATGCCTGGAATCTTGTCGAAGAGCGCCTACTGCACGCCGAATCGGCCGCCAAAAACCATCAAACAGCTGAGGCGTATCAACATCTCCATCATGCCCTTTCGGGATACATTGCCAATCGAACCGGTCTGCCGATTGCCGGACTTTCCGACACGCAATTGGTGCAGGAAGTGCAGCAACGATGTGACCGGGAAGAACTCACCCATCGATTGAAACGCACGCTGGACCGGTTCGTCTCGATCGGTTATGCTCCGGCTTCGATGGACCAGGCACTCGAAAGGGAACTGCAACAGACACGAGACCTGCTCACTGAACTACGGAGGGTTTTGTGATACGACTCTTCATACTTTTGCTGGTGAGTTTCTCTCTTTCAGAGGGAGTATGGGCACAACAAGCGCTCTTTGATGAAGCCACTCATGAATTCCAATCCGGAGATCTGGAACGCGCACGTACACTCTTTCTTCAACTTGAAACCGAAGGCCACCACGCTCCTGAACTCTTTTGGAATCAGGCAATGGTTGCTCTGGAGACAGACTCCGTGGGCCTGGCTAAATATTATCTTCTCCGGGCGTCACGATATGACAATTGGAAGGATCGATCCGATCGAGCACTGACCCAGGTAGAAGAGATGTTGTCCAGACGATCTTCCACCCTTCCACCCCTGCCATGGACCCGATTATTGCTTCAGCTTCGCGAACAGCCCGGAGCTGATCTCCTGCTTTGGTCTTCCATCCTTCTGTTTCACCTATGGGTCATTGCTTGGATGATGTTTCAATTCAAAGGGTGGGACACACAACCTGCCCGAATTGGTTTCTACACGTTTTTTGCCGGAGCATTCATGTTGCTGCTCTTCTCCACGGCCATTGAGTGGAGAGAAACAACTACCGTGACCGGAATTCAAGTTGGAGATCAAACTCCGGTCTATCACCGACCCGATACAACCAGCGCCGTTATGGCCAACCTCTACGAAGGGTACCGTGTTACATTTCCCGAACGATCTCCGGCATCCGATACACCATTTCTTTACGTCCGACTCGAAACCGGACGTACGGGATGGGTGTACCCCCAACAAATTCGAACCTATCAAGGATCTCCATGAGTTCATCCATTCACCCCGTACAAACATATATCCAACGCGAACGTGATCGATTCAGAGACGAATTATTCCACTTTCTCCGGATTGAAAGTATCAGCACCGATCCAACCAAGAAGGACGAAATATTGCGGGCTTCCGGATTTCTTGTAGAGAAGATGAATCAAGCCGGCCTGCAAAACGTCCAACAAATGGAGACCGGTGGACATCCCGTCGTCTATGGAGAGTGGATACAAGACCCTTCACTTCCGACCGTTCTCGTATACGGTCATTATGATGTACAACCACCCGATCCGTTGGACGAGTGGAAAACTCCGCCTTTTGAACCGACTATCCGGGAGAACAGGGTCTATGCCCGAGGTGCCAGTGATGACAAAGGGCAATCCTATACGCACCTGAAGGCCATTGAATCCTGGCTCCAAACGGTGGGTTCGTTGCCGGTCAACGTCAAATGTCTTTTTGAAGGAGAAGAGGAGATCGGCTCTCCTCATCTGGTTCCGTTCATTCGAAAACACCTCGAGATGTTGGCCTGCGATATGGTTTTGATCTCGGATACAGCCATGTTTGACGAAAACCAACCTTCGATCACCTACGGCCTGAAAGGTCTCGCCTACATGGAGGTCGAGGTGCGGGGTCCGAACAGGGATTTGCACTCAGGTGTCTACGGTGGTGGTGTCGAAAATCCGGCCCATGCTCTGGCTGTCATCATCTCAAAATTGAAAGATGAAGAGGGACTCATTCAGATTGATGGGTTCTACGATGATGTCGAAGCTTTGACCGACGAGGAGAGGGCGTCTATGGCTCGTCTTCCATTTGATGAAGATCGCTACCGCTCCTCTCTGGACGTCCCCAAACTGCATGGTGAAAAGGGGTATACCACACTGGAGCGAACGACAGCTCGTCCTACTCTGGACGTCAATGGTCTCTGGAGTGGCTATCAGGGTGAAGGTGCCAAAACGGTTCTTCCTGCACGTGCCGGTGCAAAAATCAGTATGCGTCTCGTTCCAAACCAACACCCTGATCGGATCGCCGATCTGTTTCGGTCCTACATTGAATCCATTGCCCCTGAAACCGTTCATGTTTCGGTTCGGACACATCACGGCGGGCATCCGGTTCGTATCGACCCAACGTTTTACGGGATTCAGGCAGCCGCCGAAGCGTTCGGAACGATCTACGGGAAAGACGTCCTTTTCTCCAGAGAGGGGGGATCGATTCCTATCGTTGCCGATTTCATGAACGAGCTGAATGCCCCCTCGGTATTGATGGGTTTTGGGCTCTCCAAAGACGCCCTACATTCGCCAAACGAAAGCTTTTCTCTGGACGATTTTGATCGGGGGATTCAAACCTCGGCCCTCTTTTTGGAAAAACTTCGTGCAATGACCGAAGAGAGAACATAGATCAGACCGGTTCACCGGTCGTCAAATCGAACGAGCTCTCCGGCAATGTTCCATGAAGAACCTGTTTCGGTTCATTCTGCTCATCCACAATCACGACCCGGGGCATGTGGGTTTGTGCCTCCTCCGGTTCCATCTGTGCATAGGCAATAACGATGATCCGATCCCCAGGGTGGGCCAAACGCGCGGCTGCTCCATTCATGCAACAAACCCGACTTCCGGGTTCACCAGCAATCGTATAGGTTTCCAACCTGGAGCCGTTGGTAATATTAACCACCTGCACCTTTTCATAGGGGAGTATACCGGCGCGTTCCAGAAGTTCCTGGTCAATGGTTATGCTCCCCTCATACATCAGGTTGGCTTCCGTCACCGTCAGCTGGTGCAACTTCGATTTGAATAGAGTCAGTTTCATGGTCATCAACTCTTGGAAGAGAGAATCATGTTATCGATCAATCGGGTCTTCCCCAAGTAAACAGCAGCTGCAAGCAGATAGTTTCGGCCCGGTTCCATCGTGTCTACCGGATGCAGTTCGTCGACCGAATAGATCCCAAAATAATCAATTTTGAATCCTTTTCCCTCCAACTCACGCTTCTGGTGTTCGAGCAGCAAAGCGGGGTCCGACACACCTTGTTCAATTTGAAGGGAGATGTATCGCAGGGATCGATAGAGAGAGGGGGCAACGAGTCGTTCCTGATTGCTCAGATAGCTGTTTCGACTACTCAATGCCAATCCATCGTTGGCCCGAACGATCTCGCCCATCCGCAAACGGACCGGATGGTTGAACTCCCGCACCATCCGGGAAATAATTTGATACTGCTGAAAATCTTTCTGGCCAAAAATAGCCAGATCCGGTTCAACGATATTGAACAGCTTGTTTACAATGAGTACGACGCCCTCGAAAAACCCGGGGCGACTCGCTCCACACAGATGCTCATTCAAATCCCGAATATCGATGGAGAGGCGGGGGTCGGCCGGATACATATCCGATGAATCGGGATGGAAAACAGCGGCTGTTCGCAGTTTTCGGCACTTCTTCAAATCATCATCCAGTGTCCGGGGGTAGGACGTATAATCTTCACCGGGCCCAAACTGCGTCGGATTGACGAAAATGGACACCACGACCCGATCCACCTCCTCACGAAGTTGGCGTATCAAGTGAAGATGCCCTTCATGGAGTGCTCCCATCGTCGGAACCAACCCCACTGTCAGTCGCTCTCGTTTCCAGAGTCGCACAGTACTTCTGATCTCGTCAATGGAGCCGGTTACCAACATGATCTACTCTCTACTTTTCAACACTGCACACGCCCATATCCAGCCTACCCCTGTCTGGACATCGTGCAGAAGGATCCATCTTGATTCGATGGTCGCTAATTAAATCGGCCGATTGACGTCGAAGTTCTCGAGAAGCTCTTTCACCCGACTCAGGTAGGCTCCTCCGTGGGCACCATCAATAATCCGGTGATCGTAACTCATGGAAATAAACATCATGCTTCGAATCGCAATGACGTCCTGTCCTCCACTCTCAATGACCACCGGTCGTTTGGTGATAACCCCGGTTCCGATGATGGCTACCTGTGGCTGGTTGATAATGGGTGTTCCCATCAGGTTCCCGACACTTCCATAATTGGTCAATGTGATGGTTCCGCCAACCAGATCGTCCGGTTTCAAATCCTTGTTTCGGGCTTTGTCTGCCACCTCGTGAATCACCTTGGCCAACCCTACCAGGTTTTTCTCCTGTGCCTGTTTGATCACCGGTACAATCAACCCTCCTTGACCTCCTTCGCCAAGCGCAACAGCCAGTCCAAAGTTGATGTCTTTTTTCAAGTGAATTTCATCGCCTTCTACCGAACTGTTGATCAGCGGGAACTCCTGGATCGCCTGTATGATCGCTTCTACAAAAATCGGTGTAAACGTGAGCTTGACTCCGGCTTTCTCTTTGAAACTGGCCTTGTTCCGGTTCCGCCAGTCGACAATCGATGTAACGTCTACTTCGGCAAATGTACTCACATGCGCCGACGTCTGTTTGGACCGAACCATGTGTTCGGCAATCATCTTTCGCATCCGGTCCATCTTGATCACTTCCACACTCTGCTCGGGACGTTTGACCACCAGCTCTCCGGCAGAAATCCTCCCTTTGCTTCCTCCTGCCGCAGCTGCACGAGCACGAGCTACCGATGGATCCCCTGCCGAAGGACTTGTCTGTTCCGCTTTCTCTCCACGGCCACTCAGCCAAGCCAGTACATCTTCCTTCGTGACTCGTCCACCTTTGCCGCTACCTTCAATCTGTTCCAACTCCGTTTTGGAAATTCCCTCTTCCTTTGCAATCGAACGTACCAGCGGAGAATAGAATCGACCGTCATCACCCGTCGACGAGATCTCCTCTCCACGATCGACTGGTGCAGATTCTGCCGATTCCTTCTTGACATCGTTCCCGGAACCCCCTTTCGAGCTCGTGGTTGCCGCAGAGGTTGTTCCGACTGTGCCGCCTTTCGAAATCACAGCGATCGTCTGGCCCACTTCGACGGTGTCTCCTTCGTTGGCCAAGATCTCGACCAAAACTCCACTTTCGGGTGACGGCACTTCGGTATCGACCTTGTCCGTCGCAATTTCGAGAAGAGTCTCGTCGACCTCCACGGAATCACCCACGTTTTTGGACCACTCGATCACCGTGCCCTCCATGACAGACTCGCCCATTGCAGGCATCACGACGTCGATTCGCTCGCCTTCGGCCTCTTCGGATGCCGCGGGTGCCGCGGGTGCCGAAATTCCGGACTCTTGCTCTTCGTCCGATTCTTCTCTCTCTTCGGAAGGCGCTGTCGCTTCTGTTTCCTCAGATGATTCCTCAACTTCCGTAGATCCCGCATCGGCTGCCTTTTCGGCATCTGTTTCGATTACTGCGATGGCCTGACCCACTTCGATTGTGTCCCCTTCATTGGCCAGAATCTCGACCAAAACCCCACTCTCGGGTGACGGTACCTCGGTATCGACCTTGTCCGTCGCAATTTCGAGAAGAGTCTCATCCACTTCAATCGAGTCCCCGATCCCTTTGCTCCATTCGATCACCGTTCCTTCCATCACGGATTCACCCATTTGGGGCATCACTACTTCGACCTTGGCCATGTTGGTTCGTCTCTTGGGTTGGTTTCAATCGTTTTCGTGGATCCGAAAAAGACCCTCTCAGTCGTCCTTAAAAGATAGAAATAATTATACTAATAACTGAACAGAGATCTCTTCCGGTAAAGAGCCGCCCGAAGCCGTCATCACACGATTACGGCCGGTTTTTCAACTTCTGCATTCCACGATAAATCGTATATTGACCGTTGTGTAGATTGGATCCAATTCCAACCAAGCGGGTATCTCGTCGTGCTCCGACCTCATTACAACCGAATGTGGCACATTGCAGGAATCTTTTTGATCCTGTCGCTCCTTGTACCGGCACTTGCCAAGGCAACGTCCGGCCACAGTCCCGATCCGGCGCATCTTGAAAACTCTTCGGATCACACAGCGAAATCTACCCATGACTGCTGCCCGTCCGGCCCGGAGCCGATTACCGAAAATGAGAACGGTAGCCAACACTGCACAGGGATGTACTTCTGTACCTGTTCTCTGCAAGCGACCCCGTCTTCCAAGGGAGCCGTTCCGACACCCGATCAACCACTGACGAACCGCATGGTTACCTCGGTTGATCTACTTCCTACTCCAATCAACGATACCCAGCCGACTGTAAGGAGTACCCTTCCAGGAACTCCACCGCCTATTTGGCTGGCACATCAAGCTCTTCTGAACTAGACGCTCGTCCCGCACCGGCGACAGCATCCCATACATCTACATCCTGCACATTCACAGTCGAAACGTCCGGTAGATAACCTTCGGGGAATCTCTGCCTTACGTTTCATCTGAACATCCTCGCAGGTCTCTATATCTGTTGTCCGGTACAACCCTCGAAGCAATACATCCAACCGGTGTCTAACCCATTGGTTGTGCCCGCCCCGATATATCGAATTGACGGTGCGACAGCCTTTTGAATACGAGACGAGAGATGATCAACAAAATCATTCGCTTTTTTCTGGAGAACAAACTCATTGCCCTGCTGCTGTTTCTGACATTGGCCGGATGGGGAATTTCCACAGCTCCGTTCGACTGGAATATCGACTTTCTTCCGCGTGATCCCGTTCCCGTGGACGCCATTCCGGATATCGGAGACAATCAACAGATCGTGTTCACCGAATGGCCAGGGCGTTCGCCGCAGGATATTGAGGACCAGATCACCTATCCGCTAACAACACAGCTTCTGGGTATTCCCGGAGTAAAAACAGTTCGGAGTAACTCCGTATTCGGGTTCTCATCCATCCATATCATTTTTGAAGAGGATATCGAGTTCTACTGGAGCCGTTCCCGAATCCTGGAAAAACTGAATTCGCTATCCAGCGGCACACTGCCTTCAGGTGTACAACCCGCACTCGGCCCGGATGCAACGGCCCTGGGGCAAATCTTCTGGTACACTCTTGAAGGGTATGATTCCGATGGAAATCCGACTGGGGGCTGGGATCTGCACGAACTGCGATCCATTCAGGATTTCCAGGTACAGTATGCCCTGAATGCCGTGGACGGTGTGGCTGGGGTGGCAAGTATCGGCGGTTTTGTGCAAGAATATCAGGTAGATATTGATCCTGTAGCCATGCGTGAAGCGGATGTAACCGTCACCGATATCGTAGATGCCGTTCGAAAGAGCAATCTTGATATGGGCGCTCGAACCATCGAGTTGAACCGGGTTGAATACCTGGTCAGAGGATTGGGATACATAGAATCTGTCGATGATCTGGAGGAGAGTGTCGTCACTGCCCGCAATCAAGTTCCCGTTCGAATCAAGGATGTTGCACAGGTTCATCTTGGCCCTGCTCAACGCCGGGGTGCACTCGACAAAGCCGGTGCAGAAGCCGTGGGTGGCGTAGTTGTCGCACGATATGGCGAGAATCCGTTGTCCGTCATCAACAATGTGAAAGAAGAGATCGAACGGATTTCGACCGGACTCCCCACGAAGGAGCTATCCGATGGGACGATCTCTCAGGTAAAAATTGTGCCATTCTATGATCGTTCCGGTCTTATTTACGAAACATTGGGTACGCTTGAAGAAGCCCTCTCATTGCAGCTCCTGATTACGATTATTGTCATCATCGTCATGGTGATGCATCTGCGAACCTCGATTGTGATTTCGGCATTACTCCCACTGGCTGTACTCATGAGTTTTATCATGATGAAATACGTAGGAGTCGATGCCAATGTGGTTGCTCTGGCGGGGATGGCCATATCGATCGGCGTGGTGGTGGACATGGGGATTATTCTGACGGAGAACATGCTCCGGCATATGGAGGAAAAGCATCCCGAAGAGAATCTTCTGGAGACCATCTACCGTGCAACAGCAGAAGTCAGTCCGGCTGTCATAACTGCACTCATGACCACCATTGTCAGCTTCTTGCCCGTATTCATGCTCGAGGCACAAGAAGGCCGACTGTTTGGTCCGCTGGCTTGGACCAAAACGTTTATCCTGATTGCCACCCTGATCATTGTTGTCACTCTGATCCCCAGCCTTGCACACTGGCTCTTTTCCCGACGTATCAAAAAGAGAGAATGGAAGATTTTCTGGAACGCTGTGATGATCGCTGCCGGATGGGTCATCGCTTTCACCCTCTACGGCTGGGGCGGATTGATCCTGATTGCACTCGGAATCAACAATCTTGTGGCGGTCCATCGCAAGGAGTATCAACCTTGGGCGTCGTGGACAAATAACAGCATTATACTACTGGGTGTCGCTTGGCTACTGGCCGGAAATTGGCTTCCCCTGGGCCCGGAAAACCCGGTCTCCTTCAGCTTGATCTTCATCATTCTTACGGTTGGAATCATCTTCGGACTCTTCTGGCTGTTCATGAAATACTATGAGGGGATCCTGAATTGGGCGCTTCGCCACAAGACCCTTTTTCTTTCACTTCCGGTATTCATTCTGATTTTCGGATGGGTAGCCTGGCGCGGATTTGATACCTCCTTCAGATATGTAGCGAACGGATGGAATGCGGTCGGAATCGAAATCGAAGAGACAAGATTTTGGTCGGCACTTGATGACCATTTCCCGGGACTTGGGCAGGAGTTCATGCCGACTCTCAAGGAAGGGTCCTTCCTGCTGATGCCCACTGCCATGCCGCATGCCGGTATCGAAGAGGCACTGCAAATAACCCAGGAGATGGATATGCGCATTGCATCGATCCCTGAGGTCGAGACCGTAGTGGGAAAGATCGGTCGGGCAGAATCTGCACTTGACCCGGCACCGGTGTCGATGTTCGAAAACACCATCCTGTACAAAAGTGAGTACAGGACCGATGATCGGGGGCGCAGAGTCCGCTACAAGGTCGAAAACGGTGAATTTGTTCGGGACGGAAACGAAGATTTGATCCCTGACAACCGCGGCAGATACTATCGGCAGTGGAGAGACCATATCCGAAGCAAAGATGATATCTGGAATGAAATCCTGCAGGCGGCCGACCTTCCGGGGATCACCTCTGCACCCATGCTTCAGCCGATTGAAACGAGGTTGATTATGCTGCAAACCGGAATGCGCGGGAACATGGGAATCCGCATCAGCGGTCCGGATCTTGAGTCGCTTGACGCGTTTGCAACAAGCCTTGAACCGTTATTGCGTGAGGTGGAAGGTGTCCGGGCCTCAGCCGTATTTGCAGACCGTGTCGTGGGTAAACCGTACCTGGAAATTGACATCGACCGGAAGGCCATTGCCCGGCATGACCTCACCATTCAAGATGTTCAGCAAGTCATTGGCGCCGCCATCGGCGGACAAATGATCGGCATGACCGTTGAAGGTCGGGAGCGCTATCCGTTGCGGGTCCGCTATGCCAGGGAATACCGCAATACCCCCGATGAGATCGAACGGGTTCTCGTTCCCTCGCCGGATGGCAGTCAGATTCCGCTGGGACAACTTGCCGACATTCGTTTTGAAACCGGCCCGATGAACATCCGGAGTGAGAACACCTTTCTGAGTGCCTACGTCATCTTTGATCGGCTTCCGAGCCATTCCCCCATCGATGTTGTCAATCGTGTGCGTGAACAGATGGATCAACGCATACAAGAGGGTTCCTTGAATGTGCCTGACGGAGTGAGTTATACCTTTGAAGGAGAATTCAGAAACCAGCAGCGTGCGGCAGACAGGCTTTCTGTCGTGTTGCCGATTACTCTGCTGATCATCTTTTTGATCATCTACTTTCAGTTCCGGTCTGCACAGATATCCCTGATTGTCTTTTCAGGAATTGCACTGGTTTGGTCGGGAGGATTTATCCTTCTCTGGCTCTACGGGGAAAATTGGTTCTTCAATTTCTCCGTACTGGGAATAGAAATACGGGATTTCTTCCAGATGGGGACAATGGACCTCAGTGTAGCGGTTTGGGTCGGCTTCCTCGCACTCTTTGGCATCGCTGTAGACAACGGCGTGGTGATGGCCACCTATCTCGAGCAGCTGTTTGAACGAAAAAAACCGGAAGGACGCGAAGGTATCTATGCTACGGCAATAGAGGCAGGCATGAGAAGAGTGCGGCCCTGTTTGATGACCACCGCAACCACCATACTGGCACTACTACCCATCCTGACTTCGCCCGGCAAAGGTTCTGAAATCATGATTCCCATGGCCATCCCGATTTTTGGCGGGATGTTCGTTCAAATCCTGACACTCTTGTTGGTCCCCTTGCTCTATGCGATCTGGAAGGAAAATAGTATGAAGATTGAAAACAAAGTGGAGACGAAATGATGAAACGTGATTCGAAACGCAAGGGTGAATCGCGGGGAGCGAACAGACATCCTCTTCGCGATGTGCTCGGGGCAAGCAAGGTGGCAGTCTGTGTAGTCATGCTTGTTGCACTTTTATTCACAAAAAACGTGAATGCTCAACAGACGGTGCCTGTCTCGGCTCTCTATCCTCAACTCGAAGCGTACCTGCGTATTGCAACAGAGGAGAACCCGGAACTACAATCTCTCTGGCACCAATACCGCTCGGAACTGGAAGTAATCCCCCAAGCAGGGAGCCTACCCGATCCGGAGATCCGTGTAGGGTATACGTTGAACCCGATGATGTCGAATTCGTTTGCAGGACGTTTTTCCATATCGGCCATGCAGATGTTCCCTTGGTTCGGAACCCTTCAAGTTCGACGAGACATGCAGCGAGAATCGGCAGAGGCCGGATATCAACGGTTGAACAGCCGGCAGCTCACGATCTACCGGGACCTTCAATCCACCTGGTTCGATCTTGCCGAACTCGACAGACAAATTGCGATCGCCAAAGAAACCATCCAATTGGTTCGCGATCTGGAGTCACTGGTCGAAGTACGATATGAAACGGCACGTGCCGGGCAGGCCGATCTGCTTCGTATTCAGATGGAAGAACAGCGCCTGCAAACCCTGATCCAAAATCTTGAAGACAGGGTGAATCCCCTCCGGGCAACGTTCAACGCGTATCTGAACCGTGATCCAGACATGGCTGTAAAAACCCCGGGGCAGATCAAAGCCCGGGAAACAGGATTTGACGAAGAAGCGCTCAGAGCCAGAATTCGCGAACGGAATCCGGCCTATGATGAATTGGACGCCCGCCAACAGATGCTTGACCAACAGCGTACTTTGGCCCGTTTGAACGGACGTCCTTCGTTTGGACTGGGTATGGAAATAATGGGACGCAACTCTGGCGCCATGTCGATGTTCCCCGGCTCTGGCGATATGTACGCAGCCATGGCCACCATTCGTATCCCCCTGTATCGAGCCCGATATTCGGCTCAGTACAGACAAGCCGTGGAACTCTTGCAATCTGTGGATTATCGCAGAACCGAGACAGACAACCGATTCTCCACCATTCTGGAACAGGCACTCGAACAGTACCGCGAATCCTCGCGCTCCATCACATTATTGAACGATGAACTGATCCCTCGAGCAGAGCAGGCGTTGGAGATTCTTGGTGAGGAATACGCTTCGGGCAATGTGCGGTTTGATGAAGTAATGCGCCTCCAGGAACATCTGCTTGAACTGGAGTTGGAACAGATCGGTTCACTTGTCATGCAGCACAAAGCCATCCTCAACGTCGAAGCCCTTGTTGGAGATATCGCTCCATATCAAAGACCGGCCGGCGCCCATGAATAACCAATCAGAAATTTTGACCCTTCACGTTCAAATCGATGAACTCTCTGTTCAATCGACTCTTCCTGAACGATTTCATAACCATGAATGGACAACACCATGAACAATTCAACGAAACAACTTCTGTACGGATCCGGACTGATGCTGACCGGACTATTCATCGGCTGGTTTCTGTTTTCAGGATCCCCGGATGACCCGTCCTTTACAGACAGAGACACGCTCGACTCTCACGAAATGGAACAACACGTGCAGAATGCACACACCGGTGAAGATGGGGAGACGATCTGGACGTGCAGTATGCATCCTCAGATACGAGAAAACGAACCGGGGAATTGTCCGATTTGCGGAATGGAACTCACCCCCTCACAATCGGAGACCCATGAAGCGGATGAGGATGCATACTCCCTGGTCATGACCGCTTCGGCGGCCCGACTCGCCGATATTCAAACAACTCCGGTTATACGCGAGATTCCGCGCAAACGAGTGGACCTGCCGGGGCGAATCCAAGTCGACGAGCGCCGAATCACCCGAGTGACTTCTCACTTTTCGGGGCGAATCCGGAAATTGAATGTGGATTTTACAGGTGCAACTATTCGCAAAGGCGAACCCATGGCCACCATTTATTCACCCGAGTTGATTGCCGCTCAACGTGAACTTCTTGAGGCGGCCAGACAAAAAGAGCGGAATCCCCGATTATACGAATCTGCTCGGCAGAAATTTCGGCTGTGGGAGTTTACCGAAGAGCAGATTCAGACGATTGAAGAGCGGGGTACCGTTCAGGACGAACTTGAAATCCTCTCGCCGGCCGACGGGTACGTCTTGAAACAAAATGTAGCCAAAGAGCAGCATGTTTCGGAAGGAACCGTCATCTTCGAAGTCGCCAATCTGAATCAGGTATGGGTTCTTCTGGAAGCCTACGAAGAGGATCTGAACTGGATACGGACCGGACATAACGTACTGTTTCAGACACGCAAGAATCCCGGTCACCAATTGGAGGCCACTGTCAACTGGATTTCTCCTGTTGTCGATCCTTCTACACGTACAGTGAGTGTCCGCGCCGATTTCGCCAATCCCGACCACCGGTTAAAACCGGACATGCTCGTCCGTGGCACCCTTCATGCTGTATTGGGTTCTGAAAAATTAATGGTTCCGACCTCCTCCATCTTGTGGACCGGGCCCCGTTCACTGGTTTATGTACAAGACACGTCTGCGAATGTGCCCCGATATGAAGTTCGTGAAGTGGAGCTGGGTGTCCGTGCCGGCGACTACTATGTCATTGAACAGGGTCTGGAAGAAGGTGAAGAGGTCGTCTTCAATGGTGCCTTCCGAATCGACAGCGAGATGCAACTGGCCGATCGATTCAGCATGATGAACCGGGAACCGGGGACAGGGAACATTCAAATTCACAATCATGGCGAGCCGGGAATGGACAAATCGGACCATTAGAGAGAGATTCGATTACACCGGATTACCGCTCAAGCGGTTTCGCCCGAAGAAGATGAACGGAGAAGACGGATCGCAATCCAGATCGTGACAGCTACCACACATGCCGTCGCAACGAACGAGAGGCCGTAATGGATCGAAAAGAGAGCTCCTCCCCATGTGGGTCCGATAACTCTGCCCAGGCCGGAGAGGCCTTGTGCTGTTCCCATCACCTCGCCCACTCGCTCCTCCTCCGCTTCTTGCGAGATCAGACTGGTAATGGTTGGTGTATTGAGACTCTTTCCCAGTGCCATGATGCCCAGAAAGAGAGCCAGCAACCACGTGGAATGGGCAAAAGGAATCAGACCGAGACCGATGACCATGAGAATGTTGCCTGCCATGAAGAGCGACTCTTCCCGAAATCGACGCGTGAGTGGACGAATCAAAAATCCCTGCACGATCACGACGATGACGCCAATATAGAAGAATTGAATCCCGACTTGCTCGGCCGTCATCGAAAGAACCGATTCAGCGAAGAGTGGAAATGCACTGTAGAGACTCGACTCGCCAAACGAAAGAAGGAAGAACCCGAAGACAAGAAGAAGTAGAAACCCGCGGGCATTTTTTCCCCGCTGCTCCGAAAGACGTCTCCAGAATCGTGGCATGAAAAGACTCGGACGGGACGACTCCACAGGACGCTCCAGAGTCGTGTCCACCGTTTCATCAAGCTTGAACCAGACCATCAGAAAGCTGCAGAGCGAGAGAAAGGCTGCAAAGAATCCCGGAAGGGCAAACCGGTTCATCTCCATCCATTCGGCCAGGGACGTGAGACCGGCAGACGCCACCATTTGATGAAATGATTCATGAATGAGCAGGGTCGCCAGTGCAGGACCGACCACAAATCCAATGCCGAAAGCAGCGCCGATCAGTCCCATTCCACGGGCGCGATTTTCGACCGTTGTAACGTCCGAAATATAGGCTTGTGCCGTCGAGATGTTCCCGCCCATGACACCGGCTACAATCCGGGAGATAAAGAGAAGAGAGAGAGATTCTGCCAGTCCGAACAGAATGTAGGCCAAGACTGCGCCAAACGTACTGATGAGCATGATTGGCCGACGACCCACGCGATCCGAGAGCCCACCCCAAATCGGGGAGAAGATCAACTGCATGAACGAATAAACACTATAGAGCAGGCCAATCGTAATGGCCGATGCCTGAAACTCCTGTGCATAAAAAGGGAGAAGCGGGAGTACGATCCCGAATCCCATCAGATCGATGACGACGACCAAAAATACGGTCCCGAGTGCAGATTTTTTCATCGACCAAAGCTCTCACTCACAAATGAGAGTAGATCCGGCAACCCCTCCCTCCAATAACTCCAGGAGTGCGCACCCTCCCGAACACGAAACTCGGCATCCACTTCACGATCCAGCAAGGCTTCGTAGAGTGCCATGTTTCCCCGAATCAAAAAATCGTCGTCCCCGCAATCGATCCGGAACCGGAGAGAGGCAAGTTGTGCCTCGGGCATCTCCCGGACGCGATCCAGAACCGAATGTTCACGATAGTGAGCCGTCAGGCGATCTTCTCCCTCCAACCCTTCCCGAAACGGGGTACCCAGCAGATAGTCCCAGCGCTGCTGAGGCATTGCAATAATCTCCTCGTCTGTAAATACACCGGCGCTCATGGGTCCAACCGACGAAAAGAGAGTCGGATTGTTCAAGGCAAGGATCAGAGACCCGTATCCACCCATCGACAGCCCCCCCACGGCTCGGAATTCCCGTTCCGGACGGGTTCGATACGTTTCATCCACATGGGGAATCAACTCCTCGACGACAAAGTCCTCATACCGAAGCGTTCCGTCATAATTATTGATGTACCAACTCACTCCGGCGTCCGGCATAACGATGATCATCGGAACCGATTCGTTGGCGGCATAGGAGTGATCGGCGATTTCGGCTGTGCGACCAAACTGAACCCACCCGGTTTCGTCGTCACTGAATCCATGCAGTAAATAGAGTACCGGATACCGTCGATTCGACTCCAAATAGCCCGGTGGAAAGTAGATGGAATAGGGTACCGACTCTCCCAACCATTCGCTCTCCAGCTCAAGGCTCTCGACCACTTGACCACGATCCTGTGCCGTCACGGATCCGGCACACAACAGCACCATTGCAAGGGTCCAAAGAGCAGGATGATGCATCCCTTTGAACCGGTCGTTCCCACATCGGATTTGACTCATGATTCCTTATTCTGATTGAGGATCGATTGAAGGGACTCTTCAGTGGCTATAACGACGCGATCCAACTGCTCGTTGGTATGTGCCGTCGAGATAAACCAGCTCTCGAAGGGGGAAGGTGGCAACCAGATACCGCGTTCAAGCATCTCGTGAAAGAAGCGCCGAAAGAGCTCCTGATCCGTCTTGTTCGCACCTTTGAAATCCCGTACTTCATCTCCGGTAAAGAAGACGCTCAACATCGAACCCTCCTGATGGAGCTGAACATCAAATTGGTGGGCACGAAACAGGGTTCGCAGACGTCTTGCCAGTCGTGTCGACTTTTGCTCCAGTTCGACATATAGCTCCGGGTGCTCGTCCAGCGACGTCAATTGAGCCAACCCGGCATGCATGGCAAGTGGATTTCCAGAAAGTGTTCCGGCTTGGTAGACCGGGCCGTCCGGAGAAATGACGTCCATGATCTCTGCGCGACCTGCAAATGCACCGACCGGAAGTCCGCCACCGATAATCTTTCCGAAGGTGACCAGATCGGCCAGCACTTGGTACCGCTCCTGTGCCCCGCCACGAGCAAGCCGAAAACCGGTCATGACTTCATCAAAGACCAGCAGTGCGCCATGTGCATCACAGAGCTCTCGAAGTCCTTCCAAAAACCCTTCCACCGGTGGAATACACCCCATGTTTCCAGCTACCGGTTCGACAATGACCGCGGCCACTTCCTCTTTGTTCTCCTTGAGGAGGGCTTCGACACGTTCAAGATTGTTGAAATCGGCCACCAATGTGTCCCCGGCTGTCCCGCGTGTAACGCCCGGACTGCTCGGCGAACCCAGTGTCAAGGCTCCGCTTCCTGCTTTGATCAGAAACGAATCTGCGTGTCCATGGTAGTTCCCCTCGAATTTGATCACCTTCTCCCGACCCGTCACTCCTCTGGCCAGCCGAATGGCACTCATACACGCTTCGGTCCCTGAATTGACCATCCGCACTTTCTCGATGCCCGGCACCATCCGTACCACACGTTCGGCCATCATGACTTCCACCTCGGCCGGTGCGCCGAAGGATGTGGAGTCGAATGAAGCATCCTGAATGGCTTTGATGACCGGTGGGTAGGCGTGGCCCAATATCATGGGTCCCCATGAACCGACCAAGTCGATATACCGGTTCCCGTCTTCATCCGTGACAACCGCTCCTTTTGCTCGTTTGACAAAAATCGGATCTCCACCGACCGAGCGATAGGCACGGGCCGGCGAGTTTACCCCGCCGGGTATGGTTCGGGTTGCACGTTCGTAGAGTTTTCGGCTCCGCTCATTCTGCATTCAGTCTCCGTGTTAATCCGTAAAATTCTGCAACGCGGCAATTCGATCCTCAAGTGGCGGGTGGGTCATGAAGAAACGCTTGAGACCCGACTTCTTGCCACCGGCAATGCCAAACGCCTGCATCGACTCCGGAAGCGGGCTCGGGTTCAAGGCGTCCTGTTTGAGACGCTCGAGCGCACGAATCATCCCTTGCCGGCTTCCGAGTCGGGCACCCGCCCGGTCTGCATGGAACTCTCTCTTTCTGGAGAACCAGAAAACAATCGTTGAAGCCAAAATGGCGAGAACAATCTCGGTTACGATGGTGGCAACGAAGTACCCGATCCCAAGCCCTTGCTCATTCTTCAAAATTACCCGATCCACCGTAAATCCGACGACTCGGGCAATGAACATCACGAACGTGTTGACAACCCCTTGAATAAGGGCGAGCGTGATCATGTCTCCATTGGCCACATGCCCCACTTCGTGACCCAAAACCGCTTCGATCTCTTCACGCTCGAATCGCTGCATCATCCCGTCGCTCACCGCGACCAAGGCCTTGTTCCGGTTCCAACCGGTTGCAAATGCATTGGCTTGTTGCGCCGGAAAGATTCCGACATCCGGCATTCCGACTCCTGCCTGTTCTGCCTGGCGCCGGACCGTCTCCAACAGCCACCGCTCCGTCTCGTTGGATGGGTCGTTAATCATGCGCGGTTTCATTGTCCACATCACGATTTTTCGGGATAACAGCAGGGATATAAACGACCCCGCCATCCCGAAGACGAGACAGAAAATGAGCAGGGACTGCAGATTCAATTGCGTTCCCGTGTCATCCAAAATAGACCCGACACCCAACAGGCTCAGCGTAATACCTGCAACCACCAGGATGGCCAGGTTGGTCGCTAAAAACAGGAAAATTCTCTTCATCTTCTACTCCTCAAATGGTTTTTATTCCGTGATCTACGGTTTCGTTTGTGAAACGGATCAACAGAAGGATTAACATACAAAAAGTTGGTTGGAGACGTACAGAAGAATCCACCCCGGGAGGCGACATCGATCCATACCGTCCATTCTCATTTCTCATTTTAGCAACAATCGTGCCGCATCCTTAGCGAAATAGGTGGCGATCAAATCGGCACCGGCACGCTTGAATCCAAGAAGAGCTTCCATCATCGCTGGCTCTTCTTCGAGCCATCCTCTTGCAGCAGCAGCCTTGATCATTGCATACTCTCCCGAAACGTGATACGCGGCCACCGGAATGGAGACGACATTCCGGATCTCCCGCACAATATCCAGATAGGGAAGACCCGGCTTGACCATCACAATATCCGCTCCTTCTTTCACATCCAGAACCGCTTCCCGTATGGCCTCGCGTCGGTTGGCTGGATCCATCTGATAACTTCTCTTGTCGCCAAAACCGGGAGCTGAATCGAGAGCATCCCGAAACGGGCCGTAGTAGCTCGATGCGTACTTGGCGCTGTAGGCGAGAATACCGGTATGCGGATGTCCGGCTGCCTCCAGTGCTTCCCGAATTCGACCAATCCGACCGTCCATCATGTCGGACGGAGCCACCATATCGACTCCCGCCTTTGCGTGACTCACTGCCATTTTGGCAAGAATTTCGACCGACTCGTCATTGATGATCTGTCCATGTTCGACCACTCCGTCATGGCCATAGCTGGAATAGGGGTCCAACGCCACATCGGTCATGACAACCAGGGAGGGCGCCTGTTCTTTGATCTGTTGAACCGCTCGCTGCATGAGCCCGTCAGGGTTCAAGGCTTCACTCCCCTGGTTGTCCTTTTTATTGTCCGGTATTTTGGCAAACAGAAGAATCGATGGAATTTGAAGGGTTACCAAGGATGAAAGTTCTTCATTCAGACGATCCAGTGTATATCGATACACTCCCGGCATCGACGGAATCTCCTCTTTTCCATCCGCTCCCTCCATGACAAAGATCGGGGCAATCAGATCACTCGGATGAAGACGGTTCTCTCTGGCCATCTCCCGAATACCGTCCCTCCATCTCAGTCGTCTCGGCCGTCCATATGGCCAGGATCCATGCTTGCTCATCGGCAATCTCGTTTGGTTGTCTTTAGGGGTTCGGGAACGTTCACAATATAGGAGAGAAGCGTCGGTTTTCAGAGCCCGTAGCCAACCCTCCCGGTCAAATCCACTCTTCCGGCTCGCGGAGGACCCGAATGAGTTCTGCTTCACGGCTGTCCGCTTCCGGTTCGGCCCGATAGCTCCACTGCACACGTGGTGGGAGGCTCATGAGAATCGATTCGATTCGACCACCCGTTTTGAGCCCGAACAGTGTCCCTCGATCGTGAATCAAATTGAACTCGACATATCGCCCACGCCTCAACTCCTGCCATTTCCGCTCCTCTTCTCCATAGGACTCGTCGCGTCTGCGCTCGGCAATCGGCAACCAGGAATCCAGGAACCGGTCTCCGGCATCTGTTACGAACGCATACCACTGTTCGGCTGTTTGTTCCCCGGTTTCTCTCAGGTAATCAAAGAAGAGCCCGCCCACTCCGCGTGCCTCTCCCCGGTGGTGATTGAAAAAGTAGTCGTCACACTGTTGTTTGAATTCCGGATAGAGCGTGTCTCCGTGTCGGTCACAAACCTCCTTCCAGACCCGATGAAAATGAACGGCATCTTCGCGAAAGAGATAGGCCGGAGTCAAGTCGGCTCCCCCGCCGAACCATCGATCCACGACGTTCGTCATCCCTTGATTGTCGTAGAGTTCGAAGAACCGAAAATTGGCGTGCACGATCGGGACCATCGGATTTTTCGGATGCAGGACCAATGAGAGGCCTGTTGCGTAAAACCAACCTTGGTCCACTCCAAAATGATTCTGAATGGTCTCGGGAAGAGCTCCGTGAACCGCCGAGATATTCACCCCGCCCTTCTCGATGAGTGCTCCATCTTCCATTACACGTGTCCGTCCGCCACCTCCTTCGTCCCGCGTCCAGAGGTCCTCCTTGAATTTCCCCGATCCGTCCAGATCCTCCAGTGCATGTGTCATTCGATCCTGAAGAGCCTCTACATCGTGACTAAATCGATCCTTGAGTGTCATCCTTTTCCCCCCGGATAGCTCTTGACAGCGTTCACAAACGCCCGTGCATGGTCGACCGGTACATGAGGCAGAATCCCGTGTCCCAAATTGGCCACATACCTCTGTACTCCAAAACGGTCAATCATTCGATGTGTACGCTTTTCGATCTCCTCCACAGGGGCAAGCAACCAGGAAGGATCAAAATTTCCCTGAAGAGTGACGTTTCCACCCGTCTTCTCCCGCGCCCACTCCGGTGAAACGGTCCAATCCAGTCCCAACGCATCGGCTCCACTCCGGTACGCCATCCGCTCCAGCGCATACCAGGCACCTTTTGCAAAGAGGATCACCGGGACCTCTTCGATCGACTGACAGATCCGTATGAGTCGGGGCATCGCCCACTCGGCAAGATCTTCCGGGCTCAATATTCCGGCCCAGGAATCAAAGAGTTGCACGGCCTGGGCTCCTGCAGCCACTTGTGCGTTTAGATAATCAATCGTTGCATCCGTCAGCTGATCCAGTAGATGCGCAGCCGCCTTCGGTTCTTGATAGAGAAACGCCTTGGCCCGATGAAAATCACGAGATCCTTCGCCCTGAATCATGTAGCAGAAAAGTGTCCAGGGAGCCCCCGCAAACCCGATCAGCGGAACCCGACCGCCCAGCTCATGACGAGTCAGATTCATCGCATCCATGACGTATCGCAGTTTCTCCGGTATGTCGCGCGCTTCGATTTTCAGAGCATCGGATGCCGACTCGATCCGATTCTCCAGAACCGGACCCCGCCCGGGGATCAACTCCACATCGATGCCAAGAGCCTGAGGGATCGTCAGAATGTCGGAGAATAGAATCGCTGCATCCGGCTCCAATTCGTCAATCGGCTGAAGAGTGATTTCACACGCCAGTTCGGGCGTTTCGACTCGCTCGAAAAAGGAGTACTTTCGTCGCAGTTCCATATACTGTGGCAAGTAACGGCCGGCTTGACGCATCATCCATACAGGCGGTCGCTCCACTTTCTTTCCTCGCAAAGCCTGCAGGAATAGATCGTTTTTCAATTCTGGAAAAGGTCTGCTCATGCTCACTCGGTACGGTTCAGGATTCGGTATCGTTTGAGAGGTTCGGAGAACGCCTTACATCACGGGCAACCAGTTCCATCAGAGCCTCTGTACTCGGCGTGTCCGGCATTTGAACAGGATGATTGCACTCCAAAGAGAGTGCTTCGGCTGTTGTAGGGCCAATGGCAAACAGTTTTGGCATCGGATCGGGCCAGGCGTTTGATTTCCGTACGGCTTCGACCGCACTCGGACTGTAAAAAAGGATCGCCTCGACGGGTGGAACCGGGATCTGCACGTTCACCAGGTCGGTTTCATATACGATCTGTCGAATCAACGTGTGCCCCGCCTTCCGGAGTTCATTTGCCAACTCCGGACGGGAGCGATTGCCACCCCAATGAATCATTTGAACCTTTTCACGATTCGACTCTGCCATATTCAGGTCCATCCAACGAAGAATCTCGTGGGCCAATCCGGTCGCGTTCTCTTCGGCAGGCCAGACTGCGTGAATACCGAGCCTCCCCAATGCATTGGCCGTCTGTTCGCCAACCGCAAACCATGCACGAGGATCCGAAAGATTCGATTCGTTTTCTCTCCAGGATGAGAAGCCTGCCACTCCATTCTTGCTTGTAAAGATCCAGATTGCCGGATCGGGAAGCACACGTCGTCGTTTGGGCGAGACCGGGACGATCCGGATGGCAGGTCGAATCACAGGCTCCAAGCCCAATGATCGTGCCTGCTCGATCTCTGATTCTCCCCATTCACGAGTGACCCAAATACGTCGTAATTCCTGATCCATGCGCCCCCCGGGCCGGCTCATTCCGAACGGACTTTTCGAAGATCTTCCATCAACTCATGGGCTCCCTGTTCCAGCAGAGCATCGGCCATCCGAAATCCCAGCCGATTCGGGTCGACCGCCGGGGCACGCATCTCCAGATCGTACTGCAGGGATCCATCCAGTGTGAGCACGACCGCATGCAGCACCAGCTCTTCCCCCTCCAACCATGCATAAGCGCCCAATGGAGCACTGCACCCCGCCTCCAACCGGGTGAGTACTTCTCGTTCCGTCTCCGTGCAGAGTCGGGTGTCCGCATCATCCAGTCGTTCGACAATCGATCCAATCTCCCGATCCTCTTCCCGGACCATCACGGCCAGAGCCCCTTGAGCGGGTGCGGGAACCATCCAGTCCAGATGACGGGTGATCACCTTCTCCAGCCCCACTCGCAAGAGACCGGCAGCGGCAAAGATGGCCCCGTCGCGTTTTTCGCTCTCGATCTTCCCGAGTCGAGTCTGCACATTTCCCCGAATGGGCACCACCTCGTGGGACGGGAAGCGGTGAAGCCACTGTGCTTTCCGCCGATGACTGCTTGTCGCAATCACAGCCGGGACGTCCGAATCCTCTATGAACGAATCTCCGTTCGGCGCAACGAGAACATCGGCCGGATCTTCCCTCTCCAAAACAGCCGCCACAGCCAACGGGTGCGGCTGCTGGGTAGGCAGATCCTTGAACGAGTGGACAGCCAAATCAATGGTCCCATCCAGAAGGGCCAGGTCCAACGCCTTGGTGAAGACTCCTTTTCCACCCATTTCACCCAGTGGCGTGGACAAATCGAGGTCTCCCTCGGACTTGATCGGATGCAGCTCGGTCTCCTTCCCATCTGCGTTCAAAAGAGCCGCGACATGTGTTGCTTGCCACATCGCCAGTTCGCTGTCGCGCGTACCGATTCGGAGTGGCTTGTTCATCGTTTCTCCTGCTTCAGTTTGTACATCTCTTCGACAATTCGGGCCACATCTTCCGATTCATGGTGCTCCCGAAGGTGTTCAATGCTGAATGCCGCAATCTTGTTCACAATCCGGCGGGTCAGATTTTCCACTTTTTCCACATCCTCTCCCAGCAGTTTGTGGCGAAAAAATGCAAGCTCTTCGTCCCGAATTCCGTCCAATTTCTCGATCAGTGCCTTGATGGTCGGTACCACTCGTTGCTCACTCAACCAAGCCTCGTATTGAGCCATCTCTTGGGCAATGATCTCCTTGACCAGAGGAACTTCCTTCTCTCGTCGACGATACGCATCATCCGTCACATCACTGAGCATATCCATATTGGCGACATCCACAAACTCCAGATCGGAAACCGACACATCGATATTGCGCGGAACCGAGAGATCCAGCATGACACGATAGCGGGGGTCCCGAATGGCCGGCCCCATATGCTCCATGCGGATGACCGGCTCACCGGCACCGGTCGCAACGATGACCAGGTCTGCCTGGGCAATCTGCTCCGGTAGCTGGGCCATGTCGGCCACCTCCAGATTGAAGCGATCGGCGACAAAATCGGCCCGGTCACGAGTCCGATTGATGAGCGTCAACTTCTCCACGCCCAAATTCATCAAATTCCTGCAGGTGACTTTTCCGATCTTGCCCGTCCCGACCAAGAGAATGTTCCGGTGCGCCAGATTTTCGAACGTTCGAGTGGCAAATTTCACGGCCGCATAGGCGACAGTCGCTGCCCCGTTCCCCAGGGATGTCTCGTTTCGTGATCGCTTGTGAGCCCGAAAGACATGCTGCATGAGCCGGTGAAGATGGCCATCCACACGATTGCGGTCGGCCGAAAACTCATACCCTTCTTTTACCTGTTTGATAATCTGAAGATCCCCCAGAATCTGGGAGTCCAAACCCGTAGAGACACGAAAAAGGTGTTCTGCTGCCCGCTTGCCTTCACGTTCGAATCCGTAATCATGAAATTCGTCCAGAGACCCGTTTGAATAGGTGGTCAAAAGGCGAATGAGTTCATGTGGCGAACTTCCGTGAGCGACCACTTCGGTCCGGTTGCAGGTCGAAACAACGAAAAGACTCTCCACACCCTCCCGGGCCGATCCCTCGAGCAGAGCTTCCCTCTGTTCATCGTTCAGACTGAACTTCTCCCGAATCTCCACTGGAGCGTCCCAATGATTGATTCCGATCACCGTAAATGCATCAAATTCGGGGTGTGCCATCCCTGTTCAGCTCTCTTCTCTAATCCAATTCTGTACAACCGGAGCATTCATTGCTCACCGGCCTTTCTGTCCGGACATTGCCGGATCCCTGCACTCTTCTTATGATTTTACCGACACAACACGTTCCGACGCGACTCTCTTCAACGCCTCTTGAGCCAGCGCTTCGATATAGGAAGGATGATCATTCAGACCTTCCATCACCTTGTAGCTTCCAAAATGAAATCCTTTCTCCTCCAGGTCCTCAACCAATTCGACCCCCAGTTCATAGAGGGTTTCGATATGGTCGGTTACAAATGCGATCGGAACCATGAGAAGGTGACGGATTCCATACTCCAGATGTCGTTCCACCAGATCGGCTGTATTGGGTTGTGTCCATTTCTGGGGACCGACCCGGGATTGAAACGAGAGCCAGTAGGAGTTTTTCTCCTCACGCCGGGCCATGACGGCCTCCATGGTCTCTTTGATCTCGGTCGTGTACGGATCTCCACTACGTACCTCCAGCAGGGGTGTACCGTGCGCCGAAAAGACGAAATGAACGTTCGCTCGTTGTGCCTCCGGCATTTCGGCAAGTGCCTCGTCAATTCGGGCATTGACCGAATCCAGATAGTGTTCGTTCAAGTGGTAGTTCTTGACATGATACTCGCTCCAGGGCGCTTGATCCCCGAACCGTCGTTTGCGAACACTCTCCCAATCCCGAAAGCTACTTCCGGTTGTTGTCCAGGAGAACTGGGGGTAGAGTGGCATAAGAACGGCATGTGTGATCCCGTCTTCGACCATCTCCTCCATCACTTGATCGGCAAACGGCAACCAGTAACGCATACACGTGTACACCTTGGTATTCAGGTCCGGTTCCTTCTCATCAAGATGTTTCTCCAGCGCACGTCGCTGGCGTTCGGTCAATCCGTTGATGGGAGAACAGCAAGAAGAGACGACTTTCTCTTTCCGGTTGGTACAGTGACGATTCCCGGTACAACCGTTCGGACACCCGTTGATCTTCTTGTAATCGGCCGCTACGTTCGGAGACCTGAATTTGGCAATGACCCTGGCAAATACCTCTTGCGTCACCCCTCCACCCATCTTGATGATATCCTCATCCTTGAAGAGGTTGTAGAGGAAGTCGCGAACATTCTCTTCCCGGGTCGGACCGCCCAGATTCATCAACACAATTCCCAGTTTCATGGTCGGCTCTCTTTCCGTTCCTATGGTTCGATTCAATCCCTCCAATACAATCACAGGGTGGAGGGACCCCCGAACTGCGACACAGAAGGTAACAAGTGAATGTGAAGAGACCGTGAAGAGACCTATCCACGAACCGGGGCAGCCCCTTCCGGGACAAGAGGCAGATGGAACCAGAAGCGACTCCCGAGACCCGGCTCACTTTCGACGTGTATGGTGGTCCCGTGTGACTCCAGGATACTTCGAACAACGGCAAGACCCAGGCCGGTTCCTCCCTTGTCCCGGGAACGTGCTTTGTCCGTTCGGTAGAAGCGATCAAAAAGTCGGTCTCTGTGCTCTTCCGGAATTCCGATGCCCGTATCGATCACCGAAATACAGACCTCACTTCCTGCCAATTCCGCTTCGACTGAAATGTCTCCTTCATTTGTAAACTTGAATGCATTGGTTACCAAATTCTCCAGCACCTGCTCAATTTTTGCCGAATCACCCATCACGATCGCATCCACCGGCCGGACCTGAAACAGGATCCCCTTGCTGCGAGCCATTGGACGGTACACCGATTCCAACTGCATCATCAAGGGAGCCAATGAAAAAGGATTTGGATCCATGAAATCCCGATCCGATTCAAATCTCTGAAGCATCAAGAGATCTTTGAACAGATGGTCGATACGCTCGGTCTGACGGGATGCCGTCCGGACATAGCGGTCCCGCTTCTCCGGATCGACTCCGTCCATCTGCGCCATCTCCAGCATACCCGAGATGGTATGTAGCGGATTTCGAAGTTCGTGTGTGATGTCGGCAAAGAACTGATTCTGTTTCTCGTACATGCGCCGCATCTCTTCGTGATCCTGTCGGAGTTTCGATGCCATGCGATTGAGCGACCGTGCAAGTGCACCGAATTCGTCGGATCGATCCAGCTCGATCGTCTTCTCGACATCTCCGTCTGCAATCAACTGTGCTTCTCTCTCCAACTCCAGAATGGGCCTGGAGATCGATCGGGCAAAAAGGATACTCACCAAAATCACGAGTCCCATCGAAATAAACATTCCGGTATAGATGATCCACCGAATCGTTGTGATCGGTCGATAAATCTGCTCTTTGAGCTGGCTCACCCGAAGATACCTGACGGATCGACTCGGCAATTGGGTCAACACCCATGCCGAAAGCCAGTCCGACTCCGGAGACCGCTCCACCTCGACCGACCCATCCAGCGCATCCAATCCACCACGAAAGACCGGATCCAATTCCGATGCTTCCGGAAACGGATCGGTGAACGGAACCGAGAGATAAGGGTGCCCCTCCTCGTCGTAGAGATCGATTCGATACCCGGAGATAACCGCCGCTTCGTTCAGATGAGATTCGAAGGATTCACCGGTCGGGAGATTCTGGATGGTGACCTCCAACCAAAGGGCGTCACGAGCAATCTGTTGCTCTCCCTCGTTGAGAAGATAGTTCCGAATAAATAGTATCGAATAACTGCTGATCGCAGTGATGCCGAAGACCAGAAGCAGAATAAACGTCCAGGCAAGCTTGGAACGGATACTCATGCGTTTGCACCCTCCCGGTTCAACCCGTACCCGACACCCCTGAATGTTCGGATCCAGTCGGACGCATCGCCCAACTTCAGTCTCAAGTTCTTGATGTGCACATCCACGGTTCGGTCAAACACATACCGCTCGTCTCCCGAAATATGGGCCAGAATCTCCTGTCGGCTGAATACCCGTTTCGGGTTGGCAAACAAGAGATGGATCAATGTATACTCCGTCGAAGTGAGGTCAATCGGCTCTTCGGACCTGTAGAGTGTTCGCGATGCCGTATCGAGATAGAGATCCCCGAATTGTATCCAGCTCCCCTGCTCGGGTTGTTTACGGCGCAGCAGCGTTTCGATACGTGTCTTGACCAGTTTGAGACTGGCCGGTTTGGAGATATAGTCGTCCGCCCCCAACTCCAACCCTTCGATCTCGTCTTGTTCGCGGTCACGAGCCGTAAGAAAGATGACCGGAATGTCGCTCATCACCGGATGCGAGCGGATGCGACGACAGATCTCTTTCCCGTCGACCCCGGGCACCATGATATCGAGCAAGGCCAGGTGAATCCGGCTCGCTTCCTGTTCGATCCAATTCAACGCAGAGGGCCCATCGTGAGCAACAAGGACCTGATAGTCGTTCATTTCGAGAAAATTGGCCATCATTTCTGCCGGTTCTTTCTCGTCCTCGACCAATAAAATGGTATGCTTGGGCATGGCTCTCCTGTCGTGTCTCCGTCACGCTCTTCAATATACGAACTCTGCCCCGGATTCCCTGTCCACCGGGAGTTCAAGAGGGATCGCTCTGCAACTTCACAATTGAAACCGGTATATTACCCTCTTTTTAAAACCGAATAACGGGACCTGAACTTGATGGTCAACAGTCAACCAACCTCCCCGGTCATCTGGATTACCGGTGCCTCTTCCGGCATCGGAGAAGCACTTGCCTACGCGTACAATCGACAGGGTACCCGACTCATTCTCTCTGCCAGACGGATGGAGGAGCTGGAACGGGTTCGCGCCGCTTCCTCTCACCCGGAATCCATTACGCTTCTTCCCCTCGACTTGACGCGACTGGACACCCATGAGTCGATTGTCCAAACGGCCATTGAGACCTACGGACAGATCGATCTGCTCATCAACAACGGAGGAATCAGCCAACGGGGTCTCGCTCACGAAACCACAACGGAAGTGCTTCGCCAAGTCATGGAGGTGAATTTCTTCGGGACCGTCCATTTGACACGTCAGCTTCTCCCTCACATGATGGACCAACGATCCGGTCACATCGTGGTCATGAGTAGCGTCATGGGAAAATTCGGAACCCGGCTTCGTTCGGCCTATGCAGCATCCAAACACGCTCTGCACGGATGGTATGACTGTCTTCGACAGGAAGTCGCGGTGCACAATGTGGATGTCACACTGGTCTGTCCGGGGTTTGTGAAGACCAATGTGACCTACAATGCCATGCGTGCCGATGGATCATCCCTCAACGAGATGGGGATGGGTCAGATGAACGGGATGGATCCTGATCAGTTTGCGAAAACCCTGATTCCAAAGATCGCCAAACGGAAGCGGGAGATCTACATTGGCGGAAAAGAGGTATGGGCCGTTCGAATCAAGCGCTTTTTCCCTGGTTTACTGGATGCCATCCTTCGCCGTGTCCGCATCACCTGACCAATGAAAATCAGCCAGCGCCCCGACGCGCACGACGAAGAGCTGCCCATTGATAGAGAGGGTTCAAAAGGGGGGATGCCGTATCCACTTCTACCCACCCTGCACCCAATTTCTGCATGGTGGATTTCCAGTGCTCCTGACGAATTCGGGCCTGGTATCGACTCTCTTCCCTCCAGTGGCTCTCTCCCGCGTCCAACCATTCACCGGTTTCGAGATCTTCAAACAGAATCTCCTCCTCGTCAAATCGAAATTCCTCTTCGCTGGCCCGCTCCAGTACCTGAAAAAAAGTCACTTCCCGATTCATTACCTGAAGGGAACGAACAAATTGAAGGAATTCCCCGGAAGCAGGATCCTCGTTCAGCAGATCACTCAATACAATCCAGTGATCTACCCGGGGCATGGATCCACTCACTTGTTGAACCAATTGCGGAAGTGAAGCCGTTTGAGTGCTCGCGGATCGTGGATCCAATTGTCGATCCAGTCGTTCAAAAAAGAGGTCTTCGTGAGCCGGAGTCCGAAGAGGCAGAATCTGATCCATGATCTCTTCGTCGTAGAGCACCAAACCGACGGCATCTCCCTGCGAAAAAAACAACCGGGCAAGTATTGCAGCCAGGTGAACAGCTACACGCTCTTTGCTCCACGTTTCACGGTATTTAAAGGTCATAGAGGCACTTGCATCCACAAGGAGACAAACTTGAAGCTGTTGTTCACCCGAAAAACGGCGGACATAGAAGTGATCCCGTTTCCCGGACGCACGCCAGTCGATGTGGCGAAGTTCATCCCCGGACTGGTAGGACCTCAGATCGGACAGATCCATACTCTGCCCTGAACGTCGACTCGGATGAATGCCGGCCGGGATGCTGTCGACCCATTGCGCCGCCTTGATGCGGAGAGGTACAAGTTGATTCAGCAGATCAGCATCGAGAGACACGGCAGTCGTACTCTCTATTGACTCTCGTCAGACGAAGAAGACTCGTCCGGAGCCGGTGCACTCTCTTGTTGGGGAATCGCAGAAGGAGACTCGCCGGGTCGTTCAATGTCGTTGCCCCCGGGCAGGGTGTCTACGCCCTGTTGCTGAATCGTGCTTCCAGGTGTGCCACCGGCGTCAATGGCAAAATTGGCCAAAAGACTCAATGTCAGAAATGCGGTCGCCAGGATGGCGGTCGTCTTGGAGAGCAGATCGGCCGTTCGGCGGGCTCCCATTCCGGAACTTCCCATCATACCGGCAGCCAATCCTCCAGACAATCCCTCTTTCTGCCCCGGTTGGAGCAGAACAACAACGATCAACAGAAAGCTGATGATCACAATAATGGCCATGATAATTCCGTACAACATACGTCAAGACTCGTCTTCAATCACCGTTCACACACTGCCACGAAGCGACAGTGCCGGGGACACTCCCCCACAGAACCACAAAATTACCCAAAAAGGAGATCCGCTCCAAACCCGCCCCTGAACGGATGAGCCCTACCGCGGGAGGGGTTGAATCAACTCTTTGCCGTCGCGATCCAACTCGTTGACAGGGGCTCCGACTCGATGTACGGTCATTTCGGTGATACCGAGGCCCGGAACGGCTTCTCCGCTGCCCTTATGTGGCACCCACTCCCCTCGAAGCCATGGATCCAATTTCTCGTTTGGAACAACCCACGGCATCTCGACATCAAGTGGTTGAATGAGTGCATTTGCCGGTTGATGAATGGGAAGAACACCCATTGGCTTGTGATCCTTCGACGACTGGAAACGTACACCCCCGATCAGAAAAAACGCCTCGTGTTGTGGGCAGACATAGAACGGGTACTCGGCCCGTTCGCCACTTGTTTTCCAGAGATAGAACCCTGAAACCGGCAACACAACGGGTCGAACCCCGGAGTCTGTCAACCGTTCCGGCAATTCGTCAACAGACACCGAGAGCTGTTGTCCGGTTGGATGTTTCCAGGGTACTCGTTCAGTCGTCCGACGACCCTCCTTCCCGCCGATCACCAGAAGCGCCCCAGGGGGGGCAAGATTGTATACCGGAATACAATAGGACGATGAGGGGGCTTCCCCTCCCAATCTCACCTCCAGTTCCCGGGGTGTACAATGGATCGCTACTCGCTCCGTCATGATGCAAATTGTTAAATCGATCGTCGTTAGAATGCAATTCGTTGACACACCACCATCCACAACCTGTTGCGTGCCGTACCCATGGTACGAATAAAAGCGAATGATGTTCCACGACAGGTTCAAAACGGTGTTTCCCTTTTTTCCTATATTCCGTTTTTGGCCTCGCTGCCGGAATGGTCTTTTCATCAGAAGTCCGGTGGTCACTCGACACACCCATTCGGCGGAATCCTGCACGACGAATGATCGGCAGTATTCACCACGCGCAGACGAGGCATTGATCTGGAATTTGGAAATTGAAGGAACCCGAAGGAATCCGGTTCCACGAAAAACTTTTTGAGGTAGACCCCCATTGTCATTTAGCCAACTTCGTATTGGATCCGACCTGCTGCAATCCTACAAAAAGAATCACATCGGTGAGCCCACCCTGCTTCAAAAGCGGCTTATCCAAGCCATTCGGGAGGGTGGAGATGTTCTCGTTTACGACCCAAGCGGTACCGAATCAGAGATCGGATACCTGACCAGCCTGCTCGATTTTCTAGCCAAACAAGAGCGTAAACAGGGGACTCGGGCCGTCATCATCTCTCCCGATCCAACGCACCTGGCTCACCTGAATCGCTGGATCTTGATGATCTCCGAACACCTTGGAGTAACAACGGCTGTTGTAGATTCAGACTCGGACAACAAACAGATTCGCAACAAGATTGCAGCCGGTCCATCCATCATCCTTGCCACGCCTACAGAACTTGCCGAGTGGATGGAAGAGAACCGTATGATTCTTCGGGACGCCTCTTGGTATATTTTGGATCAGGTATCCAAGGTCGATGACTGGCAAGCCGTCGATGTGATCAGCCAACGAATCATCGGGAATCAGCAACGAATTGCTGCCCTTGCCACCGAAGAGGAGGATGCCACCGAACCACTCAAAAAACTGTTGCGTGAACCCATTGTGGTTCATCCCCCGTCCTCTGCCCGACAGAAAGAAAACGAAGAACGTGAAGCTGAACCGGAAGCCGTTCCCGAACCCGAACATGAGGAGAAATTACCGGATCCGGAAGAGATTACACTTACAGGACAACTCACTCAGTACTACATTCAGACCCCGCCGAGAAAGAAAATCTCGACCCTTTTGGCCCGACTGGAAGGAGATACACGGAGAAGCATCATCTTTACCGCCTCTCAGCGAACAGCAGATCGGCTCTACCGAATTCTTCGAAAAAACAACCATCGGGCGGTCAGCTTGGGACCATCACTCGAAGAGGAAACTCGAAACGAACGCTTGAACCGGTTCGCAACCGGTGATGTCCCGTTTCTGATTGCCGGAGACACGTCAGCCGCCGATTGTGCACTTGGTGACATTGAGCAAGTGATCAATTACGATGTTCCGGAAGAGGTGAGCGAGTACAAATTACGCGCGGAACGTTTGGCAGACGAGTCGACCGGAATGGTTCTCTCCCTGGTCTCCAAACAGGACCGCGAAGACATTCGGGAGATCATCGGTCAGTTGGGCTATGCACCGGAAGAGCTTCCACTTCCCGACAAGGTAGTAGAGGAGTCCAAACAACCCGCTCCACCCAAAAAAGAGGGGAAGGGAGACAGAAGCCGTTCTTCCTCATCAGAACCGGTTGATGAACCCGCCCAAAAGAAGAGTGGCGAACCCGGCAGATCCAGCAAAAACAAGCGCGCTAAAAATAGAGGCAAAGGACGTTCTTCCACGTCCGGATCCGGTTCTCGATCCAATGGGTCCCCCAAGAGCTCATCGAATGATTCACGCAGTCGAACCGGGAAAAAGCCGAGGCCACAACGCGGACCCAAAGTTGATCCGGATGCACCGATTCGCCTCCCCAAACCCAGCTTTGACAAACTCAGTGGAGGTCGCTCCGGGAAATCAGGAGAGACGAAAGGCGGGCTCGTTGGCTGGATGAAAAAACTCTTCTCTTAAACAGCCATTTCTGCACCCGAGTGCACGATCTCCTGAATCGCATCAAATGCGGAGAGTGTTTTCTCGATGTGTTCCGGCTTGTGAGCTGCCGTCGGGATCAATCGCAGCAAGACGACCCCCTTTGGAACCACCGGATAGGAGACGCCACTTACAAAGATTCCATGCTCTTCCCGCAAGACCCGCATGATCCGCATGCAGAGTTCCGTACTCCCCCGCGTCAACACAGGTGTGACCGGACTTTCGGAAGGAAGAATATTGTATCCCAGATCTTCAAGTCCGTTTCGAAGAGCCAGTGTATTTTTCCACAATTTCTCCCTCCACTCGGGATGGCTGCGTATCAGACGCAAACGCTCTCTTGCAGAAACGACGATTGGAAGCGGAATGGATTTGGCAAAAATTTGGCTACGGGTATTTGCACGAAGAAACTCGATAACACGTGGTTCGGATGCCACAAACGCACCAATCAGGGCGAATGACTTGGCAAACGTTCCGAAATAGATGTCCACACCCTCCTGACACCCCAAATGGGTTCCGGTCCCCGACCCGTCATCTCCCAACGTGCCCAACCCGTGGGCATCATCAACCAGTAACCGAAACGGATATTTCTCTTTGAGCGCGACAATCTCCTTCAGCTTGCCAAGATCCCCGGTCATACCGAAAACCCCCTCGGTAATTACAAGGATCGAAGAGCCCTCTTTCATTCGGGAACTCGCCCGCTTGAGCTGCTTTTCAAGACTATCCATGTCATTGTGTTTGAAAACGGATCGATCAGCCATCGCCAACTGCTTTCCGTCGACAATACAGGCATGGCTCAGTTCGTCGTAAATCAAATAATCATTCCGGTCTACCAGCGCATGAATCACACTCATGATCCCTTGGTACCCGAAGTTCAACAGCATCGATTCAGGCTTGTGGACAAAGCGGGCCAACTCCTCTTCCAGCGCTTCATGTTCCGTCGAGTTTCCGGTCAAGAGCCGGGCACCCATGGGGGTGCTGAAGCCATACGCATCGGCCGCTTCAGCATCCACCTTTCGGACGTCCGGATGATTGGCAATTCCCAAATAGTCATTGACACTCCAGACCACCATCGTCTTGCCGTTGAAGGTCATTTCGGGACCAATCGGTCCCTCCAATTTGGGGAATGTGTAGTATCCATAGCCGTCCGTGGTGAACTCTCCCAACGGGCCGGGGCGGTTCTGTAACTTGTCAAATAGATCCATAAAAAGAGGGTTGATTCTGTACAGACCAGCCACATGCATGTAAAAAGAGCCAGCCAAAACTGCGCAAAAGGTAATTAAATTGCCCTCGAATCTCAATGAAGTGTATCGGTCGATTGCCCGTCAGGACGGATCCGTTACATCTCGTTCTGACCGAACCACATCCCATTCCACGTCCATTGGCTCACCAATTTTATGGTCGGAAATACTGAGTTGGGCAAGTTGTCGCCCGGCCTGTTTGACGGGTATCGAAACCGAGCTGGCTCCCACGGCCTCCAACTCCTTGCTCTCCGAATCACGCATCGTAATCACATAAATGGGACGATCATACCCAATCTCCCGAAGTGCCTTGACCGCTTTAATCTTGGACCCGTGATTCCCCATTGCGATAATGACAGCTTCGATATCTGAAAGATCGACCCCTTCCCACAAATCGGTATCCTGAATATCACCATAGACGACCCGACGGCCTGAATTCAGATTGTACTCGATTCTGTCAGGATCCAAATCCATTCCAACAACTCTTCGATCCTTCTCTCGAAGATAGTCGTACGCTGCCCGACCGGCATTCCCCATTCCGATGACCAGATAGTGTGCACTCCCCAACGACAACACCTCTCGATCCGGATGTTTGATGCGCCGCTCGAATCGGTGAAGCCGCTCGTCATACCGCTGCCATATGGGGTCTTCCAAGTTGGAAATGATGGCGTTGACGACAAACGAAATGGCAACCACCAATCCCATGGTAACCAGAGCATTCTCAGAGAGCAGACCGTTCTCGGTTGCCACAGAACCGGCAATAAGCATAAACTCACTATACGAGGTCAGGGTGATGGCCGCCAGATAAGAGGTTCTTGCTTTGAGACCGAAACGGGTAAAAAGCAGAAAATAGAAGATCCCCTTGAGAGGCTGCAGAAGAAGAAGTGTCACGATCACGACCACTCCCAAACCTGAAGGCAAGCCGATCAGGCCGATCTCCAGAAAAAACCCGACCAAAAACATCTCCTTGAGACCCCACAAACTCTTGTCCAGTTCCTCGCCCCGTTCATGGGTGGCCAACAACATGCCGACCAACAGGGCTCCCAGCTCCCCGCTCAATCGAGCCAACTCAAAAAGCTCGGCGCCTCCAAGGGCCATCACCAAACCAAGCAGAAGCACCAATTCCCTGGCTTCAATCCGGCTCAACACCCATCCCACCAACGGTCGGAGTAGTGGAATACCCAGCAAAAGAAGGGCATATCCACTTGGAGCTTCTCCACCGGACCACGCAATCACGCCGATCGCCACAAGATCCTGAATCACCAACACGCCAATCGCCACGCGACCATAATAGGATCCAATCACTCCACGCATCTCCAGTGTTTTGGCAGCCAAAACGGTACTGGAAAACCCGAGGAGGATGGCCAACAGAACCGCGCCCTCGCCTTCGACTCCAAAGGCTCGCGTCAGCAGATAGTATCCTCCAAAACTGATCCCCAAGTGGGTCAAGGCGACCCCAAACACCTGCCACTGAAGAATATTCTTGATCCGAATGTGAAGGCCGACGGTAAAAAGCAGAAGGAGCACGCCGACATGAGCAATCTCCTGGAGCATGGGTCCCGCTTCGTACCCATACAATCCCAATACAATCCCGGCCAACAGATACCCGACAAGTGCCGGAACTCCAATTCGTTGCACCAACAAACCACCGATGAATGCAACACCCACCCACAATAGATCCATAGACTACTCCGTGTTGCCGATCGCTGTAGAACCATTGACGGAATCAACCACACGTTGGATCATGGACTCCAGGACATCCATCTCCTCCCGATTAACCGTATGCCCCATTCCGGGATAGATCCGTTCATCCACATCGGCTCCGAGTGATTGAAGAATGGTCGTCGATTGCTGAACGCGCTCCAACGGAATATGTGGATCCACGTCACTACACCCCAAAAAAACCGGAGTCTTTTCCAAATCTCCACGATACTCTGCCGACGGCAACGTCTCACCGATCAACCCGCCACTCAACGCTGCGACACCACCATACCGTCTCGGATGACGGGCTGCAAACTCCGTTGCGAGACAGGCCCCTTGAGAAAATCCGGCCAAAAGAACCCGATCTTCCGGAATACCTTTCTCGTCGAGTTCGATCAACAGATCCGCGACCACCTGAAGTGCCGAAGAGAGCCCAGGCTCATTCATCTCGATCGGTTTTAGAAACGACCAAGGGTACCAACTGTGATTGCTTGCCTGTGGAGCCACATAGTGTACTCCCGGGATGGTGAGTTGCTCGACAAGTCGCAGGATGGATTCAGCAGACGCCCCGCGTCCGTGAATCAGAATGACGGCTGCATCTGCATGCACCGCCCGCTCTCCGGCAACGACATACTCTTCGTTCTGATGCAGACCCCGGAACGGGGCGTTTGGTTCTACTCGAAACATGAACGTCCGGTTTGATGCAGTATTTCCCTTGTCCTTCAGTTCGTAAAGGAGTACTCCAGTGTAATTTCACAAGAGAGTACATTGGAGACCGGACACCCCTCCTTTGCAGCCGTTGCCAACTTGCCGAACTCCGACACGGAGATCTTTGGTACCTTCGCATCCAGCGTAAGTGCAATCTTTTCGATGGCCCACCCACGATCGTTCTTGTTCAACGTCAGCGCGGCATCGGCATTCAACTTGTCAGCGGAATACCCGGCTTTTTCCAACTGTACACTCAACGCCATGGCAAAACAACCCGCATGAGCAGCTGCAATCAACTCTTCCGGATTGGTTCCCAATTTGCCGTCTTCATTCTCGAATCGAAGTTTGATTGAATAGGGCTGCTCTTTGAGTGCACCACTCTGAGTGGTCAACAGGCCCGACCCTTCGGTTCCTTTCCCTTTCCACACTGCATTGGCCGTACGTTTCATAACGATCCATCTCTTTGATTTTCGATTGGGTGAATCCCCATCTTAACGGGTTTTCCTGAATTCTCAAACCTTCGTTCGGCTAAATTTCTTCTTGTTTCCGCTTCATTTCTCCATTGGAACCAATAAATTATAGAGGAAGCAACGGCTTCGGGCATCCAAAATTCTCTTTCAAATGTTCAACCAGACTCAACGCTCCATGATTCCCCACGGTCAACACCCATCATCGATCCCCTCACTCACGCACCCCCTCCAAACCGCACTACTCCTTCTGTTTCTTTTCGTACAGTGCACGACAGCTCAGGATGTCACGTATCCGGATGCCGAAGCAAACGGCCTCTCTTCCGAGCGACTGTCACGCCTGACCGAGGTGATGCAGGAGTATTCAGAGAATCAATGGATTCCCGGCGGAGTGATCCAGATCAATCGTAACGGAACCACCGTCTATCGGGAATCTTTCGGATACCGGGATCGGGAATCACAAGAGAGCATGCCGGAAGACGCGATTTTCCGGATTGCTTCTCAAACGAAAGCGATTGTCAGTGTCGGGATCATGATGCTGCAAGAGGAAGGAAAACTGCTAATCTCTGACCGACTGGATCGCTACATCCCCGAATTCAGTGATCCAGTGGTCGGCGAACCAACCGACGGAGACGGGTATCGACTCGTGCCGGCCAATCGCCCCATTACGCTTCGTCACCTTCTTACACACACCTCCGGAATCGGCTATGGATACGGAACAACAGCCGACCAATGGGAGGAAGCCGGTATCCAGAACTGGTACTTTGCAGACCGTAATGAACCGGTCCTTGAGACCATACGGCGAATGGGCAGCCTTCCCTTGGAAAACCATCCGGGCGAACGGTATCTCTATGGATACAACACGGATATCCTGGGTGCCGTCATCGAGATCGTCAGCGGCATGCCTTTGGACCAATATCTTCGGGAAACCATTTTGAACCCCCTCGGGATGGACGACACGCACTTCTATCTACCCCAGGAGAAGGTTGATCGACTTGCCGTTGTCTATCACTCCAACCGGGAGCGTACACTGGAGCGGGCACCGGCACCGGGCGGGTCGGACGGACAGGGTCACTATGTGGACGGCCCCCGAACCAGTTTCTCGGGTGGCGCAGGTCTTCTCTCGACGGCCCACGACTACTCCCGGTTTCTTCAGATGCTCCTGAATGGAGGCGAACTCGATGGCGTTCGACTTCTCTCTCCGACGACACTGGATCTAATGACCACCAATCATATCGGAGATCTCTTCCCGAGAGCCGGTGAGGGGATGGGCCTTGGCCTCTACACACTGTTGGATGCGGGGGAACGCGGATCTCCGGGATATAAAGGGGAATTCGGATGGGGTGGTGCCTACCACTCTACCTACTGGGTAGACCCGACCAACCAACTCACCGTTACGTTCTTTACCCAAATGAGACGCATTCCCTACTCAGACGTGCACGGAAAAGTCCGTGCTCTTGTTTATCAATCCATCATGGAATAAGCGGCCAACGTTTCGACATTCACTGACTCCCTTTGGAATACCCTGGATTCATAAAATCCCGAAAACGTTTGCAGGTACCATTCGTTGACTTCGTCGTCAGGGAGAGGTAATATTCCCGGTCCTTCGACCTTAAGTTTGAACGGTTGCGGTCGATACATTCGAAGACAAAAAGTGCAGGAAAAACCGGTTTCAGAGACAAGAATGGCGGGAGAGCGTCGATGGAAAACAGAGGGAAACGTGTTGTGATCATTGAAGATGACCAAATTCAGACCATCGCACTGAAGCAGATCGTCCAACGGATGGGGCATTCAATTGTCGGTATGTTCCTGGACCCGGAAATTGCGATTTCAGAGATCCCCGAACTGCAACCCGACTTAATCCTGTCCGACATTAATCTGGAGACTCCGGTAGACGGAATTGATGTCATCTATCAAATTCAACGAACACACACCTGTCCGGTTATCTTCCTGACCGGGTATTCGCTTCACCGCATGTCGGAAAGAATTCACCAGATCGATCACTCCACGATTCTCAGCAAACCCTACACCGTCAAGGAACTTTCGAAGGAGATTGCAACAGCTCTCGGTGAAACCCCGGATGACGGAACGATCTGATCGGCGCGGTCTTTGAGGGTTTGTCATTCGATTTCCTGACTTGGACAGGCAAAATCCGTATCTTGGCGGGATCGCTGTAAATCGATCCGACCAGACTGCATGGACTATCTGACATTCCTCCGAACCGAACGACGATTTCTTTCATTCGGCATCTCGTTCACCTTCTTTTCAAGTTTTGGTCAGACGTTCCTGATCTCCCTCTTTGTTCCCTACTTCCTGACCGATTTTGATCTTAGCAACGCTGGATTTGGTGGAATCTACTCGATCGCTACACTCCTCAGTGCCGGAGTACTCCCCTGGGTAGGCCGCCTGATTGATCGGGTCCCACTCCGCTGGTTCAGCCTGGCCGTTGCTTGTGGCTTGGCCATCGCATGCCTTCTCATTGCACTCTCTTGGCACCTTTCTCTCCTCTTCTCGGCGCTCTTTCTTCTGCGACTCACCGGTCAGGGTCTCTGTGGTCACACAGCCGAAACAGCCATGGCTCGTTTCTACGATGACCGGAGAGGAAAAGCCTTGAGTATCTCCAGTTTGGGGTACCCGCTCGGTGAAGCCTTCCTCCCCACGCTGATTGCTGCCATACTCACGTGGATTCACTGGCGTACAGTCTGGGGTGGAATGGGCATCCTCATCCTGTTCCTGTTCATTCCGATGATCTGGCTACTGGCCGGACGTCATATAGCAGGAAAAACCAACCCAGGCAATCGTGGGGAAGCCCCTGAAAGTGCCCGAAAAAGTTATGGCATTATCCTGGGTGATCGGCGCATCTGGTTCCTCCTGCCGGCCGTTCTCATGCCTCCGTTTTGGGCAACAGGTCTTTTTCTCTATCAAGTGAGTGTCGCCGACGAACTGGGTTGGACAGCCGGGCTCATTGCCACGGCATTTGTCGCTTTTGCGATCTTTCGGGTTGCTGGCTCTCTGCTTATAGGTCCGCTCATTGACCGATTTTCTGCCCAGGGTCTCTTTCCCTTTTTTCTCCTCCCCATGATTGCAGGACTGACTGTACCCATCTTCTACACTCCGGATTGGGTCGCTTTCCTCTATATGGGTCTGTTTGGTCTCACCATGGGTGTCGGGAGCAACATCACTTCTGCTCTCTGGGCAGAACTCTTTGGTACCGCAATTATTGGAACCGTCCGAAGTCTCTTCTCGGCCCTGATGGTATTGGGAGCCGCTCTTAGCCCCGTACTTCTTGGCGCTCTCCTCGATTGGCAAGTTCCATTCGAATGGGTTCTTGGCGCAGGAGTCATCACGTCCATCCTTTCGACACTCTTGTCTCTCAGGGTTCACCCCTCTTTTCTGCACCGGTAGGGCTTTTTTGCACGCAAATGCTGATCTTTTGCGAAGAATACAATAGATTGATGTCTTAGATAGACAGTGGTTGCCTGAAGGACCAACCAGACCACACAGGATCTCTGCCCTTACCTTGTGTCCTGGCAGACGTCTGCAAGAACAAACCAAAAACATTGGAAATTATGCTTACCAGAAGAAAAGCGCTTCAACTGCTCTCCACCCTGCCTGTCGGCGGGCTCATGGTCGGACAGCTGGCAGCCAACGATCGTAAAACACCGGTCCAGGATTCGCTTGCCACGACTCTGAAAAACCGGGAAGCACAGGATGGCGAAAACATCTTCCGCTCGCTTGGAGTGGAGCCCGTCATCAACTGCCGGGGGACGTTTACCATAATTGGAGGTTCCATCGAGCACGATCACGTCAAACAGTCGATGCGACGTGCATCCAATAATTTTGTCCAGTACGATGAACTGGCCTTTGGAATCGCAGAGCGACTTGCAGAGTTGACAGGTGCCGAATACGGCATGATCTCTGCCGGATGTGCCGCTGCCCTGAAACACGTAACGGCTGGCTGTGTAACCGGGGGAAACCCGGAGAAACTGGTCCGTATTCCGGATCTGACCGGATTTGAAAAGACGCAAGTCATCATGCCGCGTCGATCCAGAAATGCGTATGACCACGCCATCCGTAACATCGGCGTGGAGATCATCAACGTCGAGACGGTCGAAGAGCTGGAAAAAGCCATTGGTCCGAAAACGGCACTTGTCTGCGTCATGTCTTTCCAGGATGACGAATTGAGTGCAGCCAATATCTCAAGTATCACCAAGAGACACGGTGTCCCCTTGTTGGTCGATGCTGCTGCCGAAAACATGACCATCCCGAATGTTCACCTGGAAGCGGGCGCCGACGTTGTCGCCTACAGTGGCGGGAAAGCCATGAACGGTCCGCAGTGTGCCGGAGTGATTCTGGGACGAAAGGATATCGTCAAGGCCGCATGGCAGGCGAGCTCCCCCCATCACGGTCCGGGTCGGGACAACAAAGTTGGCCGCGAAGAGATGATTGGCGGAATGGCCGCTGTCGAAGCGTGGATCATGCGGGATCACGATGCGGAGTGGCAACGCTGGCTCGGATGGCTCAACAACATTGGAGAGCATCTCTCAACCATCAACGGCATTACATATGAGATCTCCGAACCGGAAGGTCTCGGTAACAAAACTCCGCGGTTGAACGTCATGTGGAACCCGAACCAATTCCACATCACGGGAGACGAAGTCGCTGAGATTGTCGGTCGAAGCAAGCCTCGCATTGCACTTGGAGGCCGAGGAGGTGATGACAACATGACCTCCATCTCTATAACCTCCGGACAGATGCAGCCTGGAGAAGACGAGATCGTCAAGAACCGGCTCTACGAAGTACTATCCGAACGACGTCAACCGAAGCAACCGATGAGACGACCCGGTGGCGATCTGACCGGACGATGGAATGTGGATATTTCCTATTTCCTGAGCAACAGCAACCACACGATCACCCTGGAGAAGCAGGATGGAAACTGGGTTTACGGATCGCACAAAGGCGACTTCACGACCCGGGACATTGCCGGAACGATCGAAGGCAACGAGATCAAACTCGTAAGTGTCGAACGAAAACCGGGAAACAGCGTTCCCAACTACTTCATTGGCGAGCTGAACGGGAATCAATTCTCGGGTCGGCTCTTCATGGGTGAATACCTCAACGCCAGCTACGTCGCATCCAAGCATATGCATGACGATGGCGATCGGGAACCGATCATGGTGCCGGACGGACCGCCCCTGGCGACCTGATCCAATATACCTTCACAAAAAAAGCGGCCGGGGTCTTCCCGAGCCGCTTTTTTTATGTACCAACGATGGATGCACGATTCGAATCGACCATCGGTCGGTCGTCTTCTGAATCGAAGACCGATCAGAGATGTTTTCCGGCAATCTCCCAGACATCTTCCACGGTATCTCCACGCATGGCGAAGAGCCGGCTGTAAAGGTTCACATTGGGATCACAGTGTGGTACATAGAATTCAATCTTGTCTCCCCGACGGATTTGACGGGAAGGATCCTCGAATACCAGAATTCCATGCTCGTCTCCGCCAAAGCGGTAGTTGACACCATCCACGCCCACCAGCTCCGGACCGAACGAACGATCCGCCGCAAACGACTTGATTCCGGCATCCGTTGTTGCACGGTCCTCATGATTCTTGCTGACCACGGTTCCCAACACCCGAAGTGCCTGATGAAAATCATCGTATACCGGCCCGGACTGTCCGCCGATGATTTTGTAATCGATATCCATAAAGAGATAGGATCCCACTTGGAGCTCTGTGAATTCATCCAACTCCGTATCGATATTGTACGTTCCCGTACTTCCTCCAGAGAAGATCTCCAACTCCATCCCCTCGTCCCGAAGCGTATTGTAGGTTTGAATCGGACCCGCCATCACTTCATGTGAATGCGCCTTCCGTTCATCAAAACCACGCACATGGGAAGAAGCTCCGGAATACGAGTGAATACCCCGTAAATTCAGACCCGGCCGGGTACTCACATACCGCGCCAACTGCAGGGCGGGCTCCCCCGGTTGAACGCCCGTCCTCCGACCCACCGGATCCACATCCATCATCAATTGAATCGTTACACCTGCAGACTCGGCCGCACGACTCAGTTCGTCCGCATGAGTTACATGATCCACCACCGCCATCGTATCGGGAGCTCGCCGAACCAGTTCGACGAGTCGACGCAGTTTGTTTGGTCCCACCAACTCACCTGTGATCAAGATTCCACCAACACCGGCATCTGCAAGCATTTCGGCCTCGTTGATGGTTGCGGCACACGCCCCGATCGCACCGGCTTCCACCAGCTTTCGGGCAATTTGGGGAGACTTGTGCATCTTCGCATGCGGGCGAAGATCTACACCGTTCTCGCTGGCATGACGGGCCATCTTGTTCAAGTTGTGCTCAAACCCGTCCAGGTCCAAAATCAGACTCGGTGTTGGAAGATCTTCCCGACTTTTTCCGATCCACTCTCGATTCATCGTTCTTTGCACCTCCCGTTGTCGTTCCCGGTCCGACTTCTCGCGACGGGGAAAAATAGAGGGCAGGGCCGCCACAGCCGTGAGGCCGAGGCCGGAGTGCAGAAATTGTTTACGCGAAGGATTCATCATTTCAAGTCGATCATGGAGTTTATGGTGTAGCGAGATTCTATCGTCGTGCCAATACAGGAGCCACTTGACACGCAACGGCCGAAATATAGCAGATCCATCGAGAATCGAAAATCCGAGGCACACCATTCATAATGAAAGGGTCATCTACCGTCGTTGCAAAACGGCTCCATCCCGCCTATCATGGAAACACCCGGTTCTCCTGCACCATCCGTGCCTTAACAGGATCCGGTTTGTACCGAGCAGCTTCGACCAACTGTAAACAGACATCCCATCCCGATCTCATGAAACGACTGTATTTTTTGCTCGTACCGCTTCTCCTGATTACCGGCTGCTCACAAAGTCGCCTGGCAGCCCAATCCCCGGACAATGTCCATGGCAGTGTGTACCATGACCAGAACCGGAACGGAGCCCTGGATCCGGGTGAACCCGGAGTCAAAGATGTACTTGTCTCCAATGGCGTCGACATTGTCCGGACCGATGTTTCCGGCATGTATGAACTTCCGATCCGGGACAAAAGCACACTCTTTGTCATTAAACCCCGTGACTGGATGACCCCCGTTGACGAACTGAACATTCCCCGATTCTACCGGGTCGTCAGCAGCGACGATGCTTCGGGAAACGACTATCCCGGCTTGCAAGCAACCGGTATACCAGACGAACCTGTCCACTTCCCGCTTGTCCGGCATGCCGAACCGGAGAGCTATCGAGCCCTCATTTTCGGCGATACACAGCCGCGAACCCTGGAGGAGATCCACTTTCTGAAGAATGATTCAGTACAGGAATTGATCGGAGTTCAAGCCGCCTTCGGAGTCACGCTGGGAGATCTCGTCTTTGATGATCTGACCCTGTTTGAGCCACTCAACGAAACGATCGCCCGAGTCGGACTCCCCTGGCGTCACATCATCGGGAATCACGATGTCGACTACTCTACGGGCAGTAACTGGGATGCACGAGGAGCCTACCTGCGAACGTATGGCCCTTCGTGGTACGCATGGAGCTGGGGACCTGCACATTTCGTTGCCATTGACAACGTGCGCATCATCGAGGGAGAGGATCAACGGACCTACCGGACCGGACTGGGAGATGAGCAGTTTGAGTTTCTTCGGAACTTTTTGGCAGAAATCCCCGATAACGAACAGATCTTTTTCATGATGCACATTCCGTGGGTCGACTCGACTCCCTGGCACTCCGAGGATGAGAAAAGGCGCGTCTTCGAGCTACTGGCAAGCCATCCCCGATCGACCACCTTTGCCGCTCACACACACCGCCACTTTCACCGCATGATCGATGAATCCGATGGCTGGCCCGGTGACCAACCACACCACATGGTAAGCATGGGAACCAGTTGTGGAGCCTGGTGGTCGGGTGCACCCGACGAGTACGGCATTCCCCACTCCACCATGCGGGACGGCACACCAACCGGATATGGATTCCTGAATATTGACGGCAATAAGTGGTCACTTACCTACAAGGCCGCACGTCGTGAAGCCGGCCATCAAATGCACCTTTCTGCTCCCGATGTCGTCGATCTCACCCAACCGGAAGAGACCGTGCTCTACGCCAACATTTACAACGCACTTCCCGATGCCCACGTGGAGTACCGTATCGACGACGGCCCCTGGCAACCGATGATTCGATTCGATGGATTGGATCCAACCTACGAAGCGATGCGTGAACGCGAAGTTTCTGTAGAAAACCCGTCTTGGCGCGTAGCCGGACCGGCCCAAGAGACCCCTCATCTCTGGAGAGCGACCCTGCCCGGAGGCATTGAAGAGGGCGTTCGTACCGTCCAAGTGCGGTCGCGCGACGAGTGGAACCAATACGAGGGGCAACGACTCCTTCAATTTGTCCGCCCCTGATCCCTGACGCACCCTTGTGTACAACACGCAACGCACGGGCTGAACCGGAACCGGTTCGGCCCGTATCATCGTCCATTCAGGGTCAATCGTCGGATTCGATCAGATCGGCGCTGATCACTTCATCTTTTCGGCCCCGGATCCGATAGAGAATCTGTCCGGACGGCTCGCTTGCAAGTTGAATGGTGCAACATGCGGTCTTCTTTCCGTCAAAAATCACATTTTGAACTTCCTGGGCGTTGATACCGTCCTGCTTGAGTTCCGTCATGACGTTGGCAATGACACCGGGTCGGTCAAAATGGCGCACCACCAACTTCCACGGTGAATTGGTCTCGTCGCATCGATTGATCCAGTTATCGACCCGCCCCTCCCGGACATACTCCCGTGCGACCCGAGCTGCCTCGGCTGCCACGGCCATCTGTGCCTGACGGGTACTGGCTCCGATATGGTGGGTGATGTAGAGACCGGGCACCTCCTGCAGTGGGGAAGAGAATGCGCCCTCTTTGGATGAAGGTTCATCCTTGAAAACGTCAAGAGCAGCCCGTATTTGCCCGGACCGGCACGCCTCTGCGAGGGCCTTTTCATCGACGATTTCCGAACGGGAGGTATTCACCAACAACGCACCCGGTTTCATCTGCTTCAAAAATTCTGCCGATATCAACCCTTCGGTTTCCGGCGCCAACGCCACGTGCAACGTAAGGACATCCGCTACGTTTGCGACCTCTTTCGGCGTGGAAACACGACGAACACCGAGTGCTCCGGCCTGTTCATGTGTGAGTGAACGAGACCACGCGACCACGTTCATGCCGAATGCCCGTGCCCTGGAAGCCACTTCCCGTCCAATCGGCCCCATTCCCAATATGCCGAGCGTTTGTCCGTAGAGACCGTTCGCCTTGGAGTAAGCAGCTTTGTTCCAATGTCCCTCTCTCGACTCCTGAACAGCGTCGGGAATGTACCGATCCAGCGAAAGAATCAGACCCATTGTGAGCTCGGCAACAGCAATCGCATTCTTTCCCGGACAGTTGGCAACGTAAATTCCCCGTTCACTGGCCGCTTTCATATCGATATTGTTCACACCGGCACCCGCCCGGATAATGAGTGTCAGTTTCGGGCTCTTTTCAATGCAGGTTCGACTTACCTTCGTCGACCGAACCACCAGAATGGATGCCTTCTCCAATCCGTTGTCCAACTCTTCCGGCGTCATATCGGGCTCAACGATCACCTTGTCGGTTAGCTCGCGAAACAGGTGCAAACTCTCTTCGGGCAACTTGGCTGCGATGACAATGGTCATGATGCTTTCCTCTCTTGGTTTCTCTTCCACGTCCGCGTCTGCTCCCTGAAAACCGGTACGGACAATTCATTTGCAACAATGTATTCAGAGACTCGCAAACAATGTAATCTTTTGTGTAAGTCTTTGCCTCTTTCCCGCTCATAGGAGTAGCCGTTCAGCACAACGGTGTGGATGAGTCCGGAAGAGACAACCCTAAACCTGACAAACCAAAAGAGGTAATCATGAACCACGAACCCGACACCGGAATGACACCGATCGAGGGGGACGAACTTCATCAGATCCAAGGCGGGATCTTTCGGAGCATCTTCTCCAGCCTGATTGTCCATATCGGAATCGAAGCCTACAACGACTGGGGAGGGCATGTCGATGCCTTCAACTCGGGTCGCGAACAGGGGCAGACGGTCTCCTGGTGAGATCCGGATCCCGATCACGCACACGTCGACGGTTGCTGCGATCACTGGGGGGAGGTTTGGCGGGGATCGCCATCATCGCCCTCTACAATTTTTGGCAATCCGGAGAGACGAGCCTTGGCCTCGAGCAGGTGCTTTTAATCCTTTGCCTCCTGCTTGCGGGCACATGCTTCTATGATCTGTGGGCCGAACGGTCCGGACAGGCATAGGGAGAATCACACGTTCAAATACAATCAACAACCTGACAGAGGTAGATCACCATGAAGAAAGAACCTGAACAGATGTTCACGACCATCCACGGAGATGAACTTCTTGAAATCGGAGGCGGGAGTCCGCTCTCGCGAGACTTTTTCCGAAGTCTCGGATTCGGTTTCGAACTTCTGAACCATGCCTCCCAAGTGGGAGCACCCAGAGGGAATATCTACCGCCACGGTGGATAGTCGACCGAACCCGACCCCCTGTCGTCTTTCCATTGCGGGCGGCAGGGGATTCCGGGTTCACGCCCATTCAGACATCTCACTTTGATTCACTCTCCAAATCCCTGAGCCACTCTTCATAGAGCGCTTCCAACTCGGCTTCGATTTCCGGATGAGTCTCTCGATAGTCGGTCCGTTCGGTCGGATCCATTTGAATGTTGGCGAGAAACCGCCCATCTCCCCGCGGTGCATCTCCCCGCTCCGTCGTATCCCACGGGTTACCGATCAACTTCCAATCCCCCTTTCGCACGGCCCACTGTTCGCGGAATTTCCAAAAAAGCTGCTCGTGTGGTGACGGTGCATCGGATAGAATGACCTCTCGAAGATCCTTCCCGTCGAGTCGTCGATCCGGCAACTCGATTCCTGCAAACGAGGCCACGGTCGGAAACCAATCCGCTCCGTGTACCATCTGGTCCCGCCACTCTCCCTGCGGAACCGTACCGGGCATGGAGACGATGGCAGGCACCCGAATTCCCCCCTCGAACAGGCTGAACTTGGCTCCACGATACTCTCCGGCATATCCACCGCCAAAATGAGCGCGTTCCTCCGTCGAGTGACCGTGATCGGCCTGAAAAACGATCAACGTCTCTTCCCGAAGACCCAACGCTTCAACGGCCTGGACAATCTGCCCGATCCGTTCGTCCATCGTAGACAGAAACGCTGCGTAGAGATCACGGGGATAAGGGAGCCCCTTTTCTTGGTAGTATTCAAGCCACTCGACATCTCCCTGGTACGGATAGTGGGGAAGATTGATGGCATAAAAGAGAAAAAATGGCTCATCCCGACTCTCTTCTATAAACCGGGTCGCCTCCTGCACCATCAGGTCGGGAAAATACTCCCCGTCATGGTAGACCCGCTCACCGTTTCTCCAAAGGTCGTGCTGGTTCGGCCCGCCCCAATAATAGAAGTGAGAGTAGTTGTCAATCACACCTCCCATATGACCGAACGATTCGTCGAATCCCTGGTCGTTGGGTAGTTCTCCCTCTGAATACCCCAAGTGCCACTTTCCGACATGCGCTGTCTTGTAGCCCGCATCCCGAAATAGTTCGGCCATCGTGTACTCCTCCGAAGGCAGACCGCCGGGACCCGGTCGGGAGGGGGCATTCGCCCCAAGCCCGGTTCGGTTCGAGTCCCGTCCGGTAAGCAGAGCGGCGCGAGAGGGGGAGCAGACCGGAGAGGCGGCATAGAATTGCGTGAAGCTCACACCCGTCTCGCTCAATTTATCCATGGCCGGAGTCTCCAAATCCGTGGCTCCGTAGGCGCCTGTATCCAGTGTTCCATGGTCATCAGTAAAGAGGACGATGACATTGGGCCGGTCAGACTGGGCCTGGCCATCGTGTGGGAACGTGAGTGAAAAAAGAATCAGTGGAAGGAGTACACGTAGATATCGGGACATAAAACGTGGATTTCTGGACCGTGATGTCGACTGCGCTGTTCAGCAAATAGCACGTTTCAAGTGCAAGATGCAACCCGGACTTTTGTCAGGAGAAGCTCCGCCTCAAGTACATAGCGAGACAATCGTCACTTTCCGATACAGAATCGGGAAAAGATGGAGTCGAGTAGATCTTCGGTGGTGATCTCACCGGTAATGGTTCCCAGTTCCCGCATGGCGGACCGAAGATCAATGGAGAGCAAGTCTCCCGTCATGCCGGTTTGCAGTCCATGAATGGCTTGCTGTACATTCTTCTGCGCCTTCTGCAGAGCATCCCGGTGGCGGGAAGAGGTGACCAACATTTTGGAACTGTCGTACTCCTTGCTCTCGAGTGCCCGCTGTTTCATCCGCTTCTTCAGTGCCTCCATGTTGGCTCCTTCCAGTGCGGAGATCTTCAGGTCGTAGACGATGCGTTCTTCACCGGAGGATTGGGTCTTCCCGTCTTCGGACATCTCATCTCCGTTTTGCGAACCGGCCACCCGATCCACCTTGGTCCCGACCAACAGAAACGGCACATCGCCCGCCTCTTTCTCGAATCGGGCAATCTCCTGCCGCTCCTCCGGATCCATGGGCTGGCTCACATCTTTTAGATAGACCACCAGATCGGCCGTCCGAATCGCCTGCCGTGAACGCTCGACGCCCTCCGCTTCGATCCGGTCCTCGGTCTCCCGAAGGCCCGCCGTATCCACCAGCTTGAACAGAAGTCCGTCATAACTCCAGTCGGCATCAATGGTATCCCGGGTGGTCCCCGCAACCTCGGTGACAATGGCCCGTTCGCTTCCGATCAGCGCATTCAAAAGTGTCGATTTCCCCGCATTGGGACGGCCCACAAAGACGGTTCGGACCCCGTCTTTGACCAACCGCCCGGTCTCGTACGTCTCCAGTAGCATGGAGATCTCTCGATCCAGCTCTTCCAACAGGTTTTGCAGCTGCTCCTTGTCGGCGAAATCGACATCCTCCTCCACAAAATCGAGTTCCAATTCGATCATGGCTGTGGCATCAATGATCTGTTGTCGAAAAGTTCGGATGTGATCCCCCAATTTTCCCTCGAGCTGTTGATGAGCGGCATCGACCGCCTTTCGACTTCGGGCATGGATCAGATCGGCGACCGCTTCGGCTTGGGAGAGCTCCAATTTTCCGTTCAGAAACGCACGTTGGGTAAACTCCCCGGGAGCTGCGGGTCGAACACCGGTTGCAAGTACCGTTTCCAGAACCGCCTGGGTGACCAGTACTCCCCCGTGACAAGAGATCTCGACCGTCTCTTCTCCGGTATAGGAGCGCGGATTGTGAAAAAGGGTCACAAGCACTTCGTCGACCACCTCTCCACCGCTCGAAACAATCTTTCCGAAATGGACCGTATGTGACGGCTTTTTCCTCAAATCGGGACCCCGAAAACAGCTCGAAACACGCTCGATGGCACGCTCGCCAGAGACACGAATGACCGCAATCCCTCCTTCGCCTACCGGAGTGGCAATAGCGGCAATCGCCGGCTTTTCGTCAATTTCTGTTCGGTTTGGACTCATCCTGTCGGGCTCCTTTGATCGGTTCCTGGTAAGTTACACCGAACCAATTCGTTTTGAAAACTGCACCGACAGTCCGATCATACAGCCACAAAGAGACTTCGTGCATCCCATTTATTCCTCCATGACACCCCATACGTTCCGTATGAACAGACGCCCGATTATGACCCGACCTACCCACCGATCTCTCTATTGGCTCTTGCTCGTTCCAACCCTCCTGTTGTCATTTTTCTCCTGTCGTTCGCCGGAGGGGGAGCCGTACACCAACCACTTGCCGGAACAGGCCCATCAGGAGTGGGCAAGCTATCTGGGCGACATTCACTCCACGCAGTACTCCTCCCTCTCCCGGATCCATCGGGAAAATGTAAACCAACTGGAGATTGCCTGGACCTGGAGCTCCGGAGATGCCATTGAGGGGCGAACCGAACTCCAAACCAACCCCCTTATTGTGGAGGGTGTTCTCTACGGACTCACACCCCAACTGAAGGCGATGGCGTTGAATGCAGCCACCGGGGAGGAGCTCTGGCGGTTCGACCCGTTCGAAGGGGAGGAGCCGCAACCCAGAGGACGCCAGCGAGGCCTGCTCCATTGGGAGTCGGACAACGGGAACGACCGGCGACTCTTTTATGTGGCCGGTGGGCGTCTCCACGCATTGGATCCTGGAACGGGAGATCCGGTCGTCGACTTCGGGGAGAATGGATCGATCAACTACGCGGTCGGGCTGGATCGGGACGGGCTGGATCTGAGCGTCACGGCCAGCACACCGGGCGTCATCTACAAGGATCTGCTCATTCAGGGGTCCACCGTCTACAACCGGGCTCCGGGACATATTCGCGCATTTGATGTCCGATCCGGAGAACTCGTCTGGACCTTTCGAACCATTCCGCAACCGGGAGAAGAGGGGTATGAAACCTGGCCCGAAGAGGCGTGGACGCACGTAGGCAACGCCAACTCCTGGTCCGGCATGAGTCTGGATGCCGAGCGCGGCATCGTCTATGTCCCCACAGCTTCACCGGGTCACGATTTCTGGGGCGGAGATCGTCCGGGCGAGAATCTCTACAGCAGCTCGTTACTCGCCCTCGATGCCGCCACTGGAGAACGGATTTGGCACTACCAGTTTGTCCGCCACGACATTTGGGATCGGGATCTCCCGGCTCCACCCAACCTGGTCACCGTGACCCGAAATGGACGCGAGATCCCGGCTGTCGCTCAAGTGACCAAATCGGGCCACGTCTTTCTGTTCGACCGGAGGGATGGAACCCCGCTCTTTCCCATGCAGGAGATGGATGTTCCGAAAAGCGACCTCCCGGGGGAGTGGACCCCCGAGTCTCAGCCCGTTCCACTCCTTCCGGAGCCATTTGCACGACAATCGTTTACAGAACCGATGCTGAACCATCTGGATCCGGAAACCCATCCCGCCCTTCTGGAACGATTTCGGGAGATCCGGTCCGGCCATCCATGGGAGCCGCCCAGTCGGGAGGGAACACTGATCTTCCCCGGATTTGACGGAGGGGCCGAATGGGGTGGGGCAGCTGTCGATCCCGACGCGGGAATTCTCTATGTAAATTCCAACGAAATGCCGTGGATTCTGACCATGGTTCCGACCGAGACCGAAGGAGAGACCGACAGAGTTCCCGGACGTCGAATCTACACCACCAACTGCGCCACCTGCCATGGACTCAACCTGGAACCGGCTGGAAATGCCGACTTTCCGTCGCTGAACAACCTCTCCGAACGAATGACAGAGGATCACGTGCACGAAATCGTTCAGGACGGGCAGGGTGTGATGCCCCCATTTGGTCACCTGAGTGAAGAAGAGCGGGATCAACTTGTGGGCTGGCTACTGGGACAAGACTCCGGGGAAGTCGACGATGAAACCCGGGATCTGTCCACGCGACCATCGGTTCCATTCACGCATACGGGCTACAACCGGTTTCTGGACGAGAATGGCTATCCGGCCGTCAACCCCCCGTGGGGAACACTCAATGCCATTGATTTGAACAGCGGAGAATACCTCTGGCGTGTTCCACTGGGCGAATTTGACGAGCTCACCGAGCGGGGTCTCCCGGTAACCGGGACAGAAAACTACGGAGGACCCGTGGCTACCGCCGGGGGCCTTCTCTTCATTGCCGCCTCACAAGACGAAAAATTCCGGGCCTTTGATCGTGAGACCGGGGAGATCCTCTGGGAAACCGACCTTCCGGCGGGCGGATATGCAACGCCCGCGGTCTTTGACATAGACGGTGTGCAATACGTTGTCATAGCCGCCGGGGGCGGAAAGATGGGAACACCCTCCGGAGATACCTGGGTGGCATTCAAACTGTCGGACTCTGCACAATAGCCCTTCGGGTCGAACCGGAATGACACGTCATCGCATGTCACGCCAGGCTCCGACAACCGTCCGTTACTCCTCCCAGGGAGTGGCGGCCCGTCCGTTCAGATCCCACATGACACGGCCGTCTTTCAACGTCAGCTCCGCTTCGAGTTTCCAGTCGCCGGGAATCTGCTTGCCGGCAGCATCCACGTACCCGAACTCCCCTTCGTGAAGCCGGAAGACCGCTACGTCGGCAATGGCACCTTCACTCAGGTGTCCGAGATCTTCCCGCTGTATGACTTGGGCCGGTTTCCAGGTGGATGCGTGAATCACATCCTGCAGCGGCATGCCCAGACTCATAAACTTGGACATCAGATTGAGCATGCTCTTCATTCCGGCGTTCATGCTTCCGGTGTGCAGATCCGTACTGATGGTGGACGGCCAGAGTCCCTGTCGAGTCGCAGGAATCGCATTGTCGAAAATAAAACTGCCTCCTCCGTGACCGACATCCAGAATGATCCCGCGCTCCTGTTGAGCCTCCAGTACGCGTGGTCGCAAATCCCCGTTCTCGTCCACAACCGGCTGCCGAGTCCGATTGGTTCCGCGATAAGCGTGAGTCAAAATATCTCCCGGCTCGAAGATGTCGAAGAAAAGTGTTTCCAACGGAAGAGGAGGTTCAGCTCCACCAAAATCGACCATCAACGGGACCCCCGCACGCTCGGCCGCCTCTTTTGCCCGGCGATACGGCTCCCAGTCATGTCCGTGATAGTGCGCCAGTTTGATTCCGACCACCTCCGGAAACTGTGCAGCAACCAAGCCCGTCATTTTGGGATCCATGTCATTCAAATTCTGCTCGTTTGGAACCACACCGCTCATCCCGTCTCCCACAATGTTCAGAAACGAAAGGACGCGGGTTTGTGATCGGTCGATCACCTGATCTTTGAAGTGACGGAAGTTGCGCCAACCGGCACCCCCGACATCCACCACCGTTGTCAAACCGACTCGAAAGGTGAACCCGTCGGGTGGCAGGGCCGTAAAACTGTTGCTCAAATATCGATCCGCAACGGTTCCGTAATAGTGATGGCTGTGAATGTCGATCAGACCGGGCGTTACGTAGAGGCCCGTGACATCGACCACTCGTTCGGCCCGGGTTTCGTTGATGGAATTGGAAATTTCGTCGATCCTGCCATCCGATATACCGATATCCATCACTTGGTCCACGCCGTTTTTGGGATCCAGAACGTGGCCGCCCTTCAACAACAGATCGAGTTGTTGAGCCGTGAGGGGTTGCAAGCCTGCGATACACAGGATCAGGGTAACCCAGATCCCTCGTTGTACGATTCGTTTCATTTCGTTTATCATCGTTGATTCTTCACTGGTGATGGTTTTCAGTCCGTCCCGAAATTTTCCACATGGTGGATGGTTGGGTCGAACCGCTACTGTTTGACAAATTTTTGTGCCCGTTTCTCTTGTGCAACTTCCCCGGTATAGAGATTTCCGTTGGAGTCGACCGCCAGGTTGTGGAGCCATCCAAACTGCCCCGCTTGCTTCCCGCCCCGCCCGAAATGGCCCTCAACGCGGAGAGTCATTCGGTTCACGATCCAGATCCGGTTGTTGGTCCCGTCGGCGACATAGAGCCATCGTTGATCCGGATCTTCCGACAGGGCAACATCCCAGGTAGATCCGGGAACCAGATCGGCCAGTTTCTGCTCATATCCCGGAGAGTCGGGCTCCAGATCCCAGGTAGAACCACTGGAGCGGGTCTCCGGATGGATAAACAGTTCGTCGACAAAGATCCCGTCCCGTTCAAAAATCTGAATGCGACTATTTTCCCGATCCGTTACATAGAGATGTCCGTCATCGGATAGAGCCAATCCATGTACGGCTCCCCGGAATTGACGCTCCGGATCTGTGCGATCCGGTCCAATAAAATCATACCCGAGAGGATCGTCGTTCGGGCGCTCACCATAGGCCCCCCAGTGCCGACGATACGCCCCCGTCTCTGCATCAAAGACCACGACTCGACGATTCCGGTATCCATCCGCAATGTAGAGCTCATTGGTCTCCGGATCTACAAGCATACTCGCCGGTCCACCCAGATGCTGTTCACTATTCGAATCACCTCGAACGGCCGGATCTCCAATGGTGAGCAGATGCTCCCCCTGCTCGGTGAATTTCAGGACCTGGTGTTGATGAATACCGCCACCGACCCAGACATATCCGTTGTGGTCTACATGGATACCGTGAGGAAAGCTGCCCCCCTTGAATCCAAGGTCGTCTGCAAACTCGAAATTCTGTGGAGTACTCCATGCATGAAGAAGTTCACCGTCCGGGCTGAACGCCATGACAGACGGAGCAGATTGACAACAAAGAGAGACAGGTGGGGTCGTGGATGCAGAGGCTTCATGCAACGTCAAACTGCTGGGTCTGTGCGCAATCCAGATCCGGTCTTGTTGGTCCACAGCCACACCGGCGACCTGTCCGACCATCCAGTTTTCCGGAAGAGGATCGGGCCAGTAGGGATCCACATCAAATCCGGGAACCGTCCGATCACGCTCCTCAACATCCGTCATGTCTCGGCTTGACGAGTCGCTCTCTGTCTGACAGGCAGAGACGAGAAACATGAGTATCAGGGCTTGGAGAACGAGTCGATTCATGTTCATGGCGATGATATCCGGTGTGCGGGGTTCAACAGAGAATTCAACGCTGCACTTTCCTGTATGCTCTCACTTTGCGAGCTTGTGGCTCAAAATGCAGGATCATCGGATAAAAGTCCATGACGATCCATTCATTCACCAATTGTTCCCATGATCTATCTCTGGACCATACTGATCTACCTGGGGGGTATGCTGACCTACTCGATTGTTCGCAGCCGAACGATCCAAAAGCAAGATGATTTCATGGTGGCCGGACGGTCGGTTCCGGCATGGAAGCTGGTGGGTACACTTCTCTGCACCTGGATAGGCTCGGGAAGTCTGATTGCAGGGGCCGGGTTGGCCGCACGAGTGGGTCTGGCCGAGCTATGGATGTCGGCGGGTGCCTGGGCCGGAATATTCGTGATCTACTTCCTTGCCGGTCGTGTACGCCGCATCTCTCAATTTACCGTACCGGATATCCTCGAGCTCCGGTACAATCGCTGGGCACGTCTTCTCGGGACGTTTGTCATCATCATCGCCTATACAACGATCGTCGGGTATCAATTCCGGGGTGGCGGATTTGTCCTTGAACTCACCGCTGGCCTACCGGAATGGCAGGGGGTCTTGCTTACAGCGGCCTTCATTACCCTCTTTACTCTGTTGGCGGGCATGCTTTCCATCGTCTCTGCCGATTTGATCAACGGTGCCGTCATCACACTCGCCGTGCTCGTGGCTGTTCCCTGGGTCTACATTCATCTTGGTGGAAGCGAGTTTATCGCAACGTCCATCCCGGAGGGACATCTGACGGCTCTCTCTGGACATTCTCCCCTGTGGGCACTGGGTATTTTTCTTCCCACATTTCTTCTTCTGCTCGGAGAGTCCAACATGTATCAAAAGTTTTTTGCAGCCAGGGACGAATCGGCAGCCAGACGGGCCGTTATTGGCTGGATCATCGGAACCATCGTGATCGAAACTGCACTCGCCTCATTGGCCATCCTGGCCTATCATCACTTCAATGCACTTCCTGTCGGGGACCCATTGTATCTTGCAGCGAGTGAAAGTGAACGGGTTCTGTTGCATGCTGCACGGTACGGGACCGAACTGGGACTTCCGCTCTTGGCCGGACTTCTGCTCATTTGTGCCGCCGTCGCGATCATCACATCCACCGGAAACAGCTTTCTGCTGGCACCATCCACCAATGTTGCACGGGATCTCTATCAACGTTTCTGGAGACCCGAAGCCAGTGACCGGGAGATGATCCGGGTACAGCGCATCTCCATCGCCATTCTCGGTGTTTTTGCGTGGCTTCTTTTGACCCAGTTTCGCTCGGTTCTCGACATGGCATTTACCGCCTACACCATGATTGGAGCCGGTCTCACTCCCGCCCTTCTGGCTGCATTTCTTTGGAAACGAGTCACAACACCGGGCGGAGTCGCCTCTATTGCAACGGGAATGGGAGTCACCCTGTTGATCACGATTGTCAATGCACTCCGTGACTCCCCGTGGATTGACCCGAGTCAGATCGTCTTGCCGGCAGCATCCGCCTCGATTCTCGTGCTCATTGTGGTCTCGTTACTAACAAATCCGGACCCGGAAGAGAAGTGGAAACCGTTTGATCCCTCTCGGTGAGTGCCACCGGAGTTGGATACAGATTCAAGCTTCGGATAATTGGATTTGTGTAGTACATTCAGAAACAGATGAAGGCCACCAGCACTTGTGCGTCCACACATTCGTGCCGATGACCTTCATGGCGGTATCTCCCCGGCTTGCACCGGAGAGGGGTCATGTACAATCCTGACTGAAGTACGTCCACCGTTTGCCCGGATTTACGGTCACAACGGAACTTCAGTTATTCGAAAATTCGAATTTTTCAGATTCCGGTCAATCCCGGATATCACCCTTCTCTTGCTACGCTTGGTGAGTTCATCAACATGCTGAACCGGAATAAGATATCTGATTCCGGATCTGCTGTTTCCGCTTTCGATGAAATATTCACTCTACGTATCCGAACCATCTTCTCGGATCATTTTAATTCGAATTTACGATGAAGTCAACCCGCAAATTCGTGGATCCGAACAAGATCCTCGACCGACTTCGGAACGTCTATGCGCTGGATAGCGATGCCGAATTGGCACGATTTCTTGGGGTCAACCCCTCGACCGTTGCGACGTGGCGAGCCAAAGAGACCATGAAGTATGACCGGATCTTCGAACGAACGGGGGACCTGAATCTTCACTGGTTGTTGACCGGCGAAGGTGCTCTCTTCCCGGATCCTTTGAACAAGCGTGCTGCAGAACGACTCCTGACTCATCTCCCATCCACGATGCCTCCCATTCCTTTTTTGGAACCCGAGCAGATCGGCACGTACGAAGCGGACGTCGAGCCTCCATCCACACAAGAACCGGATGCAGCAACGATTGCATTCACACTTCCCGAGACTTTTGTCCGACAAGAACTCGATAGCAATCCCGAACACCTCTTCCTGTTTCGAGCTCCCGGAGACAGTATGGAACCCACCGTACGTCACCGGGACGTATTGCTGGTCAACCGATCCATTCAGACACCGGTCTCGGGACGCATCTTCCTGATTCGCTTGAACCGGAGCCTCTTCTGCAAACGGATCCAGGAACTACCGGACGGTCGGTTGCAACTGCTCAGTGACAACGCAAACTGCCCGCCGATGGAGATCCGATCCCAAGACAACTCTCTGGAATTGATCGGCATGGTGGTTTGGGTCGGTCGATCCATTTGATCGGAAATCGTGGATCGACATGGCTTTTCCCGGGAAGACCGGGTTCATCATGCAGAACAGACTAGTTCGGAAGGGATCGATACTGCCCATTCATATAGAGTATGGCCGGCTCCTCTTTCAAAAATTCGGACCGAGTCAACCGGCCAATCACGATGGAGTGGTCACCGGCCGGTTTGAGTTCTTCCAAGCGGCAATGAATTCGACTGTTGACTCCTGCAAGAAGAGGTGGCCCGTCTGGCCCGGAATCGTCCAATTCAATGGAATCAAACTGTTCATCGTCACTCTGATCCGGTAGAGAAAATCGGGTGCAGAGTGCGTCCTGTCGAGCGCAGGGGAAGTGGACGACAAATTGAGAGGATTGTTCAAACAGCTCGTACATTTGTGAATCTCGAGTCACATTGAAACTGATCAGGGGAGGATCCAGAGAAAGGCTCGTAAAGGATCCGATCGTGATTCCCCGCATTCGGTTCCCGGCCCGCGCGGTCACGATCGTCACCGGATAGGCAAGGTGTCGCATGATCCGAATCAGGTTGTCTGCTTCGCTCGATTGACTCATGAGAAACCTGCACCTTTGTTTTTGTTGTTACTTCTCGACCAGGATCCAGCCCTCCTCTTCGACCAGGCTTTTGGCATGCTTCCACTTGATCGATTTGGATTCGCCGGTCCCCATATTCTGAATGGTGACACGATCGTTCCGGCCCGGCTCGTCCTCGACGACGACTGGTTCCGGCTTCTTTCTGCCCGATGCTGCCCGGGACTGGGCATCCTCGTTCGAGGTAGCCGTACGGAAACCCATATTGGTTGAGTCTGCGTGCTGTGTGCGCGCCCGGTTCAGATCGACCCGCCCTTCGGATTGTTGTCCGCGTTCGACTCTGGAAGGACTGGCCTGCATCTCGGGAATCGACTTCCAGATCAAAGAGATGACCTCGTGGTTGATCTCGTCGATCAGGGTTTTGAACATTTCGAAGGCTTCCCGTTTGTACTCCAGAAGGGGATCTTTCTGGGCAAAGGATCGAAGCCCGATCCCCTCTTTGATCGTATCCAGTTCCCGAAGGTGCTCCATCCACTTGGTATCAATCGTCGAGAGGATGGCGGCTCTCTCCAGTGATCGGGCCACTTCACGCCCCTCGTTTTCAAGTGCCTTCTGAACATCGACCACCACACGCATTCGACGAATTCCGTCGGTAAAGATGACCTGAATCCGTTCCGGCTTGTTCCCGGCATCCGATGCATCAATTTTCTTGACCACCTCGTAGAGCGGGCCGGCAATCATCTGCTCTTTCTTGCGGTAGACCTCGTACGCCCGATTCAGGATCTTGTCAATCAGACCATCCTCTCCAAGACCCGCCCACTCTTCCCGATCCAGTTCGACATCCACAGCGAGTTGGCGAAGTATCTCTTCCCGGATCTGTTCGTACTCTCCATTCGCATAGCGCTCTTCGGTCACTCCCTGAACCAAATCTTCGAGCATGTCAAAGATGTCGTTCTGCAATTCGCTACCCAGCAGAGCATTCCGGCGGCGGGAATAGACCACCTTCCGCTGGTTGTTGAGTACATCATCATACTCCAGTTGCTTTTTCCGGATACTGAAGTTGTTTTGCTCGACCTTCTTCTGTGCCCGTTCGAGGGACTTGGTGACCCAGGGGTGCTGAATGACCTCTCCCTCCTTGAAATTGAGCCTGTCCATGATATTGGCAATGCGGTCGGATCCACCAAACAGCATCATCAAGTTGTCTTCGAGAGAGACATAAAATTGGGACATCCCCGGATCTCCCTGTCGGCCGGCACGACCGCGAAGCTGAAGGTCGATTCGTCGGGATTCATGACGCTCGGTTCCGAGGATAACAAGCCCTCCTCGCTCCTTCACTTCCGGTGCCAATTTGATGTCGGTTCCCCGACCGGCCATATTGGTTGCCACAGTCACCGCACCGGGCTGTCCTGCAGACTGAACGATTTCACTCTCGCGAGCATGCTGCTTCGCATTCAACACATTGTGGGGGATACCAGCCCGCTTGAGCATCCGGCTAAGCGTCTCCGATACATCCACGCTGGTGGTCCCGACAAGGACCGGCTGACCATTCTCGTGAATCTCGCGAATGGTATCGATGACCGCATTGTACTTCTCCCGCTTGGTTCGGAAAATCAGATCCTCCCGGTCGTCCCGAACGATGGGTCGGTTGGTCGGGATCACCATCACGTCCAACTCATAGATCTCGTTGAACTCCCCCTCCTCGGTAGCCGCGGTCCCGGTCATACCGGAGAGCTTGTGATACATCCGAAAGTAGTTCTGCAATGTAATGGAGGCGTAGGTCTGAGTAGCGGCTTCGACCTTGACCTGTTCTTTTGCCTCGATGGCCTGATGCAGTCCGTCCGAATAGCGACGTCCCGAAAGAACACGCCCCGTATGTTCATCTACAATCTGAACCTTCCCGTCCTGAACGATATACTCCTCTTCACGTTCGAAAAGGGTATAGGCTTTGAGTAGCTGGTTGATGGTATGAATCCGGTCGCTTCGCTCGGCAAACAGGCGATGAACATCGCTGAACCTGCGCTCCCGCTCCTCGGACACCTCCTTTCGGATCTCGTCCCGCTTTTTCTTTTTGTAGTCCTCGCTATACTCACTCTCCAGCTCCAGTTCGGCGAGCTTCTCTTTCTCCAGACGTTCGATCGCCTCTTCGATTTCTGACGTCTCGACACCCAGATCCGGAATAACAAATGCCTCCTCGTCTTCTCCTTTTCGGGCAAGAAATTCCCGACCCTTGTCGGTCATCTCGATACTCTTGAGCTTGAGATCGACGGCATAGAACAGATACTCATCGACGAACGGCATGTTCTTGGCATTTTCGGCCAGATAGATGCTTTCGGTCCGACGAACCAGTTTCTGCAGTTTGGGATCCTGCATCAATTTTCGGAACCGGGCATTCTTGGGAAATCCGCGTTCGGCCCGAAAGAGTGCCAAGCCGGCATCCTCTTCGTTGTCCTCACCGAGCTGTTTTTCCGCTTCGGAGATGAGCTCTGAAACCAGTTTCTTCTGAGCCTTTACCAAGTCATCCACATGCGGTTTCATCTCCTCGTACTTCTGAGAATCCGACCCTTGGGGAACGGGTCCGGAGATGATGAGTGGTGTCCTCGCTTCGTCAATCAGAATGGAATCCACCTCGTCAATGATCGCAAAGTGATGGTGCGCCTGAACCAGTTGCTCCTGGTTGATCACCATGTTGTCCCGCAGATAGTCGAACCCGAATTCATTGTTCGTACCGTATATAATATCGGCACGATAGGCTTTCCGTCGTCTCTCGGTATTCGGATCGTATCGATCAATACAGTCTACCGTCAATCCGTGAAAATTGAAAATCGGCTCATTCCATTCGGCATCCCGACGAGCCAAGTAGGTATTCACGGTGACCACATGCACCCCGCGTCCGGCCAAGGCATTCAGATAGGCAGGAAAAATAGCGGCCAGTGTTTTCCCTTCTCCTGTTTTCATCTCGGCAATATCGCCTTGATGCATGGTGATCCCGCCAACCAACTGAACATCGTAGGGCACCATGTCCCACTCCACATCACTGCCGGCCACTTCCCAGGAGGTGCCGACAAAACGACGGCACGTCTCCTTCAATACAGCAAAGGCTTCCGGCATAATCTCTTCAAATACAGCCTCGACCCGCTCGAGCCATTCCTCTTCCAGATTGTCCAAACGATCCGACAGGGCCCGGCGCTCCTCGAGTGTAATCTCTTCGTCGTGAGAGTCCATTTTGGAACGAATCTCCTCGATATCCCGATCCAGATCTGCAGTTTCGTCGGCAATACGCGTTCGATATTCGTCCGACTTTCCTTTAAGCTCCTCGTCACTCAGATCCGAAAGCCCCTGCTCCTTCTCTTTGATCTGTTCGACAATAGGCCAGATCTTTTTCAGATCCCGTTCGCTTTTCGTGCCGAAAAGCTTTGTCAATAGTTGGGAAATCGTTTCAAGCATAGCGCGTAGTCCCGAAAAAAAGAGGGTTGGAATTCAATCTGTAAATGTACGGGTTCGCCTCTGGCCGTTCAACACAATTCAGGCAACGCCTGACTCGACCAACGGTGCGAACCGCACACCTCTTTTCAGAGCAGAACCGATTCGGATTTATTCAAAATCTTCGTACATTTCGGGTCTATTTCATTTTTTCAAGTGTAACACGTCAGCGCAGACCATTATGAAACGTACGTTCCAACCCAGCCGGCGAAAGCGATCCAACAAGCACGGCTTCCGCAAACGATCCAGCAGCAAAAGCGGTAGCGATGTATTGAAACGACGTCGCGCCAAAGGCCGCCACAAGATCAGCGTGAGCAGTGAGTCTCGGGGAGCCAAGTAACATCCCTTCTTCACGAAAGAACCGTCTCCCGAAATCCCGGATTCTTCGGGGAAAGCGCAATTTCCAGCGCCTGTTTGACGACTCGGTTCTTCTGAGAGGACAGGTATTGAATCTTCGATACCGCCTCTACGGAGAGGAGGACGAGAGATTCCTCGTCGGTTTCATCGTTCGGAAAGCACTCGGGAAAGCGGTTGACCGCAACCGCGCCCGACGTCGAATTCGGGAAGCATGGCGACTCCATCAGCACCCATTGCTCGACTTGGATCCGGTTGTTCGAAAAGGCCTTCACATGGCGTGGATGGCCCGCAGAATCGATCTGACGACGACACAGGCAGCGCAGGATATCCGACAGCTGAGCGAGCGTCTTACCGACCGACTCCATCAACTGCACAGCTCTACACCCTTTCCCGCAAGACCCGGTAAAAACACTTAGCAGGACAATATTTTGGATAGAAATACGGTTACCGGCCTGATTCTGATCTTCATCATCATGATGGGTTGGGCCTACTTCACGATGCCCGACCAAGAGCAGCTGCAACGCCAGCGAATCGAACAGGCTCGTCAGGATAGCCTCGCAAACGTTCAAGCCACTCTCGACGACGAACTTCCAGACTCGGCCGAAGCTGTTTCAGAACAGGAGGGGACGATTTCCGATTCCACACCGGTTTCCGGCTCCTTCGGACAGACCGGAGTTGTCGATACGCTGACGACGATCGTCGAAACCCCTCTCTATCGAGCCACATACACCAATATCGGTGCCGGCCCCTCCTCCTATCGCCTCAAGGAGCATGAAACCTGGGATCACGAGCAGATTCAATTGATCTCCGACACCACCCGGAGTGCCTACAGTCTCGGATTTCTCTCCAACGAAAATTACAACGTGGAAACCCGAAACCTGCTCTTCGAACAGGTTCATGGCGAGAATCGTGTTCAACTCGGAGAGGGTGAAGAAGGGACCCTCCGGTATCGTCTTCCCCTGCAGAGTGGTGGAGAGATTATCTACACCTGGACCTTTCACGCAGACCGATACGAGATCGATCTGGATATCGCGTTCGAAGGGACGAACGATTTGATTATCGGAAACCGGGTCGATTTTGGATGGCATCCGCCACTTCCATTTACAGAGCGTGACATCGTTCAGGACGCCACGTTCGCCAAGGCGTACGTCTACGCCGGCGGAGTTCTCGAAGAGCTCAAGGTAAGCGACGAGGGCGAAGAGGAGATGACCATCAACGGGACCATCAACTGGGTCTCCTCCAAAACCAAGTTTTTTGCCCAGATCATCAAACCACAGAGCGAGACTCACTCTGCACTTCTCCAGGGTCGACTGTCGGGTCCGGCCGATCAACCGGCCACCATCCATCACTACCAAACCTCCATTCAGTCTTCCATTGCAGACCAGGGCGAGCTCTCCTACATGCTCTATCTGGGACCACTCGATTACTACGACGTCCGTCGATTTGATGATGACGCCTTTGACATGGTCGAGATCAGCTACAGCTGGATGCGATGGTTCGCCGACCCGTTGGTCAAATGGGTCATCATTCCCTACTTCGATATTGCCAGCAATTGGATTGGCAACTATGGACTGCTCATCATCCTCTTCGGTGTGTTGGTCAAACTACTGCTGGCTCCGCTTACGAAGAAGAGCTTCACCAGTATGGCAGCCATGAAGGAGCTTCAACCGAAAATGAAGGAGCTCCAAGAGGCTCACAAGGACAATCCCAAGAAGCAGCAAGAGGAGACCCTGAAGCTCTACAAGAAAGCGAAGGTGAATCCGCTGGGTGGCTGTCTGCCAATGCTTCTGCAGTTCCCGATCCTGATCACCCTCTGGCGATTCTTTCAGAACGCGATCCAGATTCGACAGGAAGCTTTTCTCTGGGCACCCGACCTCTCGGCTCCGGACTACATATTGAGTCTTCCATTCTCCATCCCGTTCCTCGGCGATGAAATTGCCGGATTTGTCCTTTTGATGTCTGCTTCCATGGTCGTTCAGATGAAAGTCTCCGGAGGTATGGGCGGTGGTTCAGCACCTGCGGGTGGACCCAATATGAAGGCATTCCAGTATATCATGCCGGTCATGCTGCTCTTTATCTTCAACAGCTTCGCAGCCGGACTCAGCCTCTACTATCTGGTCTACAACGTCCTTTCGATTCTGCAACAACAGATGATCAACAAACAGATGGATCACAGTGACCTGCTCGAACGAATCGAATCGGACGAAAAGCAGGAGAAACGGAAGCGGCGACGCAAACGACGATAGGGTTGAATTTCTCGGGCAAGGCGCTATCTTGCTCTCTTGGAATAGGGCAGATCCATCTTCCTGCTTCATTCGAACCATCGGGCCGGATGCCCGGAATTTGAGAATCAACCAATCGATCGACCTATGAAACGCAAGCCGACCGCCAATCAGGGGGCTACAGAGAGCCCGAAAACAAAACATTCCAACCCCTCGTCTCTCTCCCGGCGCTCCTTTCTCGGACAGACAGCTGCTGCCACGGCCGGGTTCATGATTGTTCCACGACACGTTCTGGGTGGATCCGGATACAAAGCCCCCAGTGATCGACTCAACATCGCATCTGTCGGAATTGGCGGAATGGGACGTGCCGACACCCGAAATCTGCACGAACTGGGCGAGAATATCTACGCGCTCTGTGATGTGGATCATGACTACGCCGGACCGGTATTCGAGACCTATCCGAACGCAAAGAAATACACCGATTTTCGGGACATGCTCGACAATGAACCGGAAATCGATGCTGTCGTGGTCTCCACACCGGACAACAACCACGCCGCTGTAGCGATTTATGCCATGCAACTCGGCAAACATGTCTATGTCCAAAAACCCCTCGCCCGAACCCTTTACGAAACCCGACGTCTCGTCGAGGTCGCTCGCGAGACGGGTGTCAAGACCCAGATGGGGAATCAGGGCCATGCCATGGAAGGTACCTACCGGATTCGTGAATGGATCGGCCAGGGCCTAATCGGCGAGATCACTCGTGTCGACACCTGGACTGATCGACCTCGCGGTTTCTGGCCGCAAGGAGACGGGCTGAACCATCCGGAAGAGATCCCTGCCGTTCCCGGCACCATGGAGTGGGATCTCTGGGTCGGACCCTCGCCATGGCGACCCTATCACCCGGCGTATGCACCGTTTCGCTGGAGAGGGTGGTGGGACTTCGGAGCCGGAGCCCTTGGCGACATGGGCGCCCACATTCTGGATCAACCGTTCTGGTCTCTCGACCTCGGCTACCCGGACACCATTCATGCCAGCTCCACCCCGTTCAACGATGCCGCGTTCCCGACCGGATCCAGTGTTCACTACGAATTTCCGGCAAAAGACGGACGGGCAGCCGTCGAGCTCAACTGGTATGACGGAGGAATCACGCCCCCCCGACCGGATACACTCGAACCCGGAAAACCCATTGGCGGAGGCGGGAACGGCATGATCTTTTACGGGTCCAAAGGGATCCTGACCGCTGATGTCTACGGAAATGATCCTCGATTGATCCCGGAATCGGATGTCGAGAAACTGGGCACACCGGAGAAGACTCTTGAGCGATCTCCGGGCATCTATGCCGAATGGGTGCAAGCCATTAAAGAAGATGGCGAAACGACCTCCAACTTCGAGTACGCCTCGCGCCTGACCGAAACCATGCTGGCTGGCAATGTGGCGATCAAATTCAGCGATCGGCACGAAAAACTCCATTATAACGGGGAGAAGATCGAATTCACCAACCTGCCGGATGCCAACGACTGGATCGAACAGCGAAAAGAGGAGCTTCGTCCCGGCTGGAAAGAGATCATCGGGTAAGCTTTGAAAAGCTCTGCCCGTCTGCATTTTCCACCGATTCGATGGCACGGGCAGGAGAAGCGTCTCTGGAATCGAGTCTGGAGACGCTCCTGCAAGGATCTCCCGGAGGAACGGGTTCGCCTTCGCTTTTTGGATTGGTTGCTGTTGCAACACGAGTGGCCACCCGGCCACATTGCGTCAGAACGCTCACTCTCTTCCGGACACGCACAACGAACCGATCTGCTCTGTCATGACGAGGAGGGGAATCCGAGCTGGCTCATCGAATGCAAAGCTCCATCTGTACGAATCGGAGAATCGGCCTCTCTGCAGATTGCTCAATACAACCGGATCGTCCAGGCCCCCGTACTCTGTCTGACCAATGGTGTATCGGATTACTGGTACCGGACGGACGGGGATCGCCTTGACGCCCTTGACGCGCCACCGATTGCAGAGACTCTCCCGATCGAAGCCATCCGGCAATCGACCTCCTACTGGGTCGATCGCGGTTTTTTGGGCCATAAAAGTTCCGAGGCATTGCAGGAAGCTCTCACCGGTCTCTGCCGGCAACTCTACGATCCTTCCCATGCCGATTCCATCTTCTACCTGGAGGGGACGTGGCGGAACGACCACCTCTATTTGACACATGACTACCGGTCTGTTCCTCTTTCCCGCAGACGTCTGCTTGCAGTCGCTCCTCTCTCCGATGCATCCGGCTCCAGCTGGATCTCTGCCCTTCATCACGAAAACGGCGCTACCAATGCAATGATTCAGATTCCCCTCGATCCCGAGACCGGAGTTCCTTCCGATACCGTCCACTACCATCTGACCGACAGAAAAGGCTCGGTCCCACGCTCATCCATACTTCCCGATCCTCTCCCCTTGCAGGCAGATCAGCTAATCCCTGCATTGGATCAACTGATCCAGTCATTGCTCACCTCCTGATCGAACTTCTCGATTTCATTACAACCACGTAACAAGGAGGTAACATCCACCCCCTATTATGGTGTCGAGTTCCAAACGGAAACGTGGCGGTTGATCGTCAGCCGGCCACAACGATTCAACTTTCCTTAGTCAACGAACCACCATGATTCGACTATCGACACTATCCACACTCATCCTGTCGGCACTGGGCCTGTTCGTGCTCGCCTCCTGCAGTGACGACAACCCGGTTTCCGGCATCGAGCAGCCCGACCCGGTCGAAGAACACCCCTACGCAGACGACATTCGTGACAACGGGGTTATTATCTCCGGTTCCATTGACGGAGACCGAACCTTTGTTTCCGACTCGACCTACTACCTGGACGGGTACGTGTTTGTCGAAAGCGGAACGCTGACCATTGAGCCGGGAACGGTCATCCTCGGATTTGAAACACCCTCCGATGTCGCCGAAGGAAACGAAACATCCCTGATCATCACCCAAAATGCCCGGATCGATGCGGAAGGAACCGCAGATGACCCGATCATCTTCACTTCGGAGTACGATCAAGAACCGTTTGGAGGATCCATCACCCTGAACGAGACCAACTCCAAGCTTTGGGCCGGTCTCATCGTTCTCGGACAAGCTCCCGCCTACAGCAACGGGAACACCGATGCCATTCAGATAGAAGGGATCGTGGATGCCGACGAACGTTCTCAATTCGGAGGAACCGACGCGGATCATAGTTCCGGCACTCTTCGATATGTCTCCATTCGGTTTTCCGGAGCAGAGATCGGACCCGGCGACGAAATCCAGGGATTGACGCTCGGTGGTGTCGGTCGTGGAACCCGTGTTGATCATATCGACCTCTTTGTCTCTGCCGACGACGGCATCGAAATCTTTGGCGGAACCGTCGACATCCAAAACATCTCGGTCGCTTTTGCAGAAGATGACTCGTTCGACTTTGACTTGGGATGGACCGGTACCGGACAATATCTCTTCGGAATCCAGGGTGGAAATGGAGCCGATCACGGAGGCGAATGGGATGGAGCCAATCCGGACAACGCGCCACTCTACTCCACAGCGCGGCTCTACAACATGACGCTCATCGGTCAGGGGCAGAACAGCACGGCTCGGGATGCCGATGCCTCTGCCATCATCTCCCGGGATGGATCGGCCTACTCGATCTACAACTCCATCATCACCGACTTCAATGGCAAAGGGATCGAGATTGAAGACCTTAACGATGCCGAGGACTCCTATGACAAGACCATCCTGGATGTCAATGGAGACGGTGTCAGCATTACCGGAAACCTCTGGTACACCGGCAACGCAACCAGCATTGAAACAATGGTCAAGGTTACCGACCCGGATGTCTCACGGGATGCCGACGGCTCGGATACAGCCGATTGGCTCATCGCCCGAAACAACGAGTTTGACGACCCACAATTGGGAGGCATCTGCCGAACCCGGGACTGCGGAACCTTGAACCCGGTGGCATCGGCTCCCCAAGTGACGACGCTCGCACAAACGGTCTCTGACAGCCACGTGGATCAGACGACCTATATCGGAGCCTTTGATCCATCCGCTTCCACAACCTGGATCTCGGGTTGGACCACCCTGGCCCGATACGGCTACCTGTCCAACTGATTCGATCCTCCGTCACAGCATCCCTGCTACACAACGCAAAAGGGAGAGGCCGATCGCCTCTCCCTTTTTTTATGCCCGAATCCCGTCTTGACAATCGCACTTCTTAACAGAAGGGTAACGTTGCGGTAAACTCGCGATATCATCCGCTCCGTACCCTTTAACCAGATCATTACACACAGATAATCCATCTCTCATGAAAAGAACTTTACTTGCCACGCTGTTCTCGATTCTGCCGCTATTGGCTGCGGCTCAGACCGGTACATTGACCGGTCTGATTATCGATGAAAACAGCGCCGATCCGATGATTGGCGTCAACGTCTACCTGCCGGATACCGGATCCGGTACCGTAACCGATCTGGACGGCAGGTACCGGATCGAGCTGGAACCGGGAAGCTACACACTCGAAATCAGCTACATCACACACCAAAAGAAGATCGTGACCGATGTAGATGTCTCGGCCGGGAATACAACGAGACTGGATTTGACCCTCTCCGAGGCAAATCAGGAACTGGAGGAGGTGATCGTCTCTGCCCGACGAATTGACAACAATGAAGTCGCCCTGCTGCGACTTCAAAAACGATCCCTCCCGGTCCAGGACGGAATTTCGGCTCAAGAGATTGCACGATTGGGATTGGGGAATTCGGCGGAATCGATGAAGATGGTTACCGGTGCCTCGGTCGAAGACGGAAAATACATTGTCATGCGGGGACTGGGGGATCGGTACAGTATCTCCAGCCTGGACGGTATGATCCTTCCGGCAACCGATCCCTACCGGAATAGTGCAAGTCTGGATCTGATTCCAAGCAGCATGGTCGACAATATTGTCGTCAAAAAAACCTTTTCGCCCGACCTCCCGGGGAACTTCACGGGTGGAGCCGTCGACATCTCGACCAAATCCCTTCCGGACAGATACTATCTGGAACTGAGCAGCTCAGTCAGTTACAATGATCAGACCACCCTGAATTCCGGATTCCGTCGCGATGCGATCGATAACCGGTACCGACGATTCGGCGTTGACGATGGATCCCGGTCATACCGGTCCGACTGGCAATCAGATACCTACCTGGCCAACTTGAACCAGACACTGATCCGGTTGCAGAACAACCAGCTCTCACAAGAGGAGATCCAGCAGTTCAATTCAAGCATGCGGTCACTCTCCGACCGGACCTATACAACCCGAGCGGTTCGACCCGAACCCAATCACGGGTTGAACCTCTCGTATGGAAACCGGCACGAACTGGGAGATTCGGGAGACCAGATCGGGTACAACCTGGGCTTGCACTACGACAAGTCGTACAGCTACGATGATCAGCGTCAGATCAACAATTACAGCGCCCGTATACCGGACGGAAGCCAGACCCGCATGCGCCCTTTTCAATTGAACCGCGGAAATGAAAGTCAGGATCACGTTCAAGCCGGATACATCGGAGCCGTGACCTGGCAACCCAACACCTATCATGATGTGACGGTTACGTCCATCTTCAACAACAGCGGAAACGAGTCGGTACTCGACATGACTGACGGCGCCTATCCGGGAGCCCTCTCTTCGGGAACCTACAACAACCGGGTCATCTCCTTTACACAACGGCGATTGATCAACAATCAGATCAAGGGCCGTCATTCACTGGATCCACTGGAAATTCGCTGGTCGGCCAACCGGGTTCTCTCTACACAAAATGAACCGGATACCCGATTTCTCGGGGCTCCCGTAGACAATCAGGGTGAGTATTTCTTTGTTCGCGAAGTACAACTTCCGTTTCACTTCTTCCGGGATCTGGAGGATCGTCAAGTCAATGCCAAAGTGGATCTGGAGTACCAGCTCCATGACCGTTTCAGCTTGAAAACCGGAGGGCTCTTCTCCCGTAAAGACCGGACATTCGACGAACGTCGAATCCAGTTGGAAAACAATGGTACAGATCCATCCAACGAAGCATTTCTCGGATTCCGAGAGGCATCCGGGGACTATGCATCCTACTTCGCCGCTGAAAACACGGGCGTCCTGGGGACCGATGGATCGGGTCAACCGATTCTCGGTCTTACCTGGAGAGACCAAACCCGACCGGAGAACAGCTACAGCGGAGAAGAACAGGTCGCTGCCGGATTTCTGATGGGTGTCGCCGAACTGTCGGACCGAATCCGGATTTTTGGTGGAGCCAGACTGGAAAAAACCGATTTTACGGTTCAACCCGGGAATGGATCCACGCCGGGCACCCTTGATGTCGTCGACATACTTCCCTCTCTGAACGTGATTTACGCGCTCAACGAAGAGACCAACCTCCGATGGAGTGCAAGCCAAACACTGGCACGTCCCACCATGCGGGAGATGGCTCCTTTTGCCTCGTTCGATCTCTTGGGAGGGTTCCCGATCGTGGGGAATCCCGCCCTGACGCGTACAAACATTACCAACCTGGACATGCGATACGAACTTTTCCCGGCGGCTGGTGAACTCTTCGCGGTAAGTGGATTCTACAAACAGTTTGAAAACCCCATTGTCCTGGAGCTGGACGTGGCGACGGATCAACCGCAATACCGCTACATCAATACCGAATCGGGGCGGCTATTCGGTGTGGAAGTGGAATTTCGAAAGAACCTTGGATTCCTGCACTCCCGACTGGAAAACCTGAAATTTTCGACGAATGTCACCTGGACGCATTCAAGAGTCGACATGAGCGATCAAGAGTTTCAGACCCGACGTCAGCTGGATGACGACATCCAACCATACCGACCCTTCCCGCACCAGTCTCCCTACATTGTCAACGCGATGCTGCAGTATGAACACGGACCGTCCGGACTGGACGCCGCCCTGCACGCCAACCTGTTTGGAGCACGGTTGGCAGCCAACGGATCCGGGGCAGCCCCCGATATCTACGAAGTCTATGGCAAGCCAAACAGCGAGGGACAAATCGATTCCGAACGACCTCTTCCCGATCTGGGACTCCGAATCAAGAAGTCGTTTCTGCCGGGTCTTTCGGCGGCGTTGAACCTTCAGAACATTCTCGACTACAGTGTGGTTCAATTTCAAAAAGATGGAGACACTTATTTCACCAACAGTGCGCTGAACCCGGGACGAACCATCGGCCTGAGCGTCAACTACTCGATTCGGTAACCGGCATCGTCATACGGACATCCCGAGGGATCGTTTCGATTGGCGTCGGGGTTCCGTAACATGGACGATGGTTCGGGTTCACAGGGTGGCACTGTTCACCAGAGACCCCATCCAACAGAACAGATGATCATGAGTCGCAAAACCAGTTCCCCGTCACTGAAAACCGTACTCGTCGTCGATGATGAACAGGACCTCCTGGACCTTATCGAATACAATCTGAAAAAAGAGTCCTTCCAGGTACTGCGGGCCGAAAACGGACTCGAGGGACTGGCTCTGGCACGCAGGGAACACCCCGACTTGATCCTTCTGGACATCATGATGCCCAAAATGGATGGTCTGCAGGTGTGCCAGGAGATCCGCCGGGATCCGGAGATCGATCAGACCCCCATTATCTTCCTCACAGCACGGGAAGATGAAATGACGGAAGTGGAAGGACTGGACCGGGGTGCCGATGATTACATCACCAAACCAATCAGTACCCGCAAGCTCATGTCCCGGATCAAGGCAGTTTTACGCCGATCAGAGGACCCCGACGAGGATGTGACCCGTATCGAGGCCCACGGAATTACCATCGATCGGGAAAAGTACCTGGTCACACGGAACGGAACCGAGGTCCACTTTCCACGAAAAGAGTTTGAGCTCCTCTTCTACATGGCACGAAAGCGCGGTATGGTCCTGAGCCGGGAAACACTCTTGAATCAGGTTTGGGGGGACAACGTCTATGTTGTGGATCGAACCATTGATGTTCACGTCCGGAAAATTCGTGAAAAAATCGGGGATGATCTCATTGAAACCGTCAAAGGCGTCGGATACCGATTCAAGGAGTGATGAAGAGTCGAGGACCGTTTTCCCGAATCCCGCGTTTCAGTATTGGATTGCGACTGGCAACCACGATCTCGGGTGTGGTCATTCTTCTTCTGTCCTTCTCGCTTCCTTTCATGCCGGAAGAGATCATTGAAAACAGTACTCTCTGGATTCCACTTACCGGCATCCTCGTCTTTGGTACGGTCTATCTGACCTCGTTTCGACTTCTGGGAAAACGACTGAGCACGCTTGACCAATTGGTTCGCAGTATGGCCAAAAAGGAGTTCGAGAAGGAGTATCCACCCCCGTCCGGTAACCCTGACGAACTGGACGAGTTGTATGCACAAACTCTACGGGCACGAACCACCATTGAAGGAGAAATCAAGCGTCTGAATAAAATTGAAGACTACCGGAAAGAGTTTATCGGCGATATCTCGCACGAGCTGAAAACCCCGATATTTGCCATCCAGGGATTTCTGGAGACCCTGCTGGACGGAGCCCTGGAAGATCCCGAGGTAAACCGGCAGTTTCTCATCAAAGCCATGAAAAACGCCAACCGGCTCAACTATCTGACAAAGGATCTGATGGAGATCTCCCGACTGGAGACCGGCGAGTTAAAGACCGAAATCCAACCGGTTCGATTTCACGAGATACTGGAGGACGTTCTGGATCATCTGGCCTACAGCGCGCAAAAGGAACAGGTGATACTGGAATCCGACATTTCCACCGGATTGGTCGTTATGGCCGATCGCGCCCAACTCAAACAGCTGTTGGTCAACTTGATTGAAAACGGAATCAAGTACAATCGGCCGGGTGGTTTTGTCCGGATCAGCAGCGAATCTCTCGGAAAAGACTCCCGCCGGGTCCTTGTCACGGTTGAAGACAACGGGATCGGTATGGACGCACGCGACATTCCGCGTATCACCGAACGTTTTTTCCGAATTGACAAATCCCGCTCTCGTGAACGGGGTGGAACCGGCTTGGGACTCTCGATCGTCAAGCATATTATTGAGTCGCTGGGCGAAGATCTGAAAATCGAAAGTTCTCCAAACGAGGGGAGCCGATTTCGATTTACCCTCTCCCGGCCACTTCGTTAGATTGTTCACCCGGCAGAGTTCCAACGCATGTCCCTGAAATCCCACCGAACCCGACTCCTTGATCTTTTTGAAACTCCCGGCGATGACCTCGTCTACCTTCAGGGAGCATCCGTTCTGCACCGGCATGGCACGGATTATGAATACCCGTTCCGACAGGAATCCAATTTTCTCTATTTGACCGGAGTGGACGAGCCCGACTTCTCCATGATCCTGGATCTTGAAAGCGGAGAATACCACCTGTTTGCTCCCTGGCGTCCACCCCGATACGCTGTCTGGAACGGGCACATCACACCTCCCGAAATCCTGCAGGAACGATATGCTCCGGATCATTTGCATGTTGGTGGGTCCCTGGCCGAATGGATCCACCACCGATCCCCGGGTGCCATTTACTGTCTGAACGAAGATCAGAGCCGTCAGCTGTCCCAACTGCTTGCAAAAGAGGGGGTGCCCCGACCACTCATCGAAACCTCGGCACTTTCAAACGCACTCGCCTGGTGCCGCGTCATCAAAGACGAGCAGGAACTCGAGTGGTGCCGAACGGCCGCCCGCATCAACAACCAGGCACATTTGGAGGTCCTTCGGGCTCTCCGTCCGGGAATGCACGAATTCGAATGCAAGGCGGTTTTCGAGTATCATCAAGTTCGGCACGGTCTCGTTCAGGACGCCTACAACGGAATTCATGCCAGCGGCCCCAACAGTGCTGTTCTGCACTATACACGAACAGACCGAAAAATGGAAGCGGGGGATCTCTACCTGATTGATGCCGGACACGAAGCGAATGGATATGCCTCGGACATCACACGAACCTGGCCCGTCTCGGGCACCTACACACCGGTTCAACGCATGCTCTACAGCATCGTTTTGCACGCACAGAACCGTGCAATCGAAATGGTTCGACCCGGAATTCGCATGGAGGAACTCCATCTGGCAGCTGCCAAAACGATCACTGCCGGTCTGGTCGATGCCGGATGGCTGAACGGCAGGGTGGAGGATCTCATGGAGAACGAGATCCACACCCTTTTCTTCCCCCACGGACTGGGTCATTTTCTCGGACTGGATACGCACGATGTCGGGGGTGTCCGAAAGGGTGAAGTGATCCCGGATCGACCGGGCCTGAAAACGCTACGGGTACGGCGAGAACTCGAACCGGGCATGATTCTGACTGTAGAGCCCGGCCTCTACTTGATTCCGGCCCTCCTCGAACCGGCATTCGAAGATTCCGAAAAAAGCCACTGGCTGAACCGGAAGAAGATCGAGCCCCACCTGCAAACAGGTGGCATCCGAATTGAGGACAATCTCGTCGTAACCAAAGAGGGTGCAGAAAACTTGACGACCGTTCCAAAAGATGTCGACGAGATTGAATCCTTTAGTCGGGAAGCAAATTCCACCGGAACGTAAATTGAATATTGCGTCCCGGACGAGGAAAGTGGTTGGCGCTTCTCCCTTGTTTCTCCTTTCCCTTTCAATGGCTACATTTTCCAAAACGTCCCATCCACCAAACGGAACTGCCCATGTTGTCTTCCATCCAGATTTCCATTGATCAACCTGTCCGCAAAAAAGCTCGGTGGAACGCCGTTCTTGCCCTGATTGCCGGAATCTGTGCACTCATCTGGCCCACTTCGATCTACTACATCGTCGGTGGATATCTCGTGGTTTTAAGTCTTCTGCTTTTCGCATTCGGCATCAGTTCGTTTCTGACAGCGCTCACCGCACTCTCGGCGTTGATGATCTTTCTTTTCCCCTCACTCATTCCGGTGACCTTTGCTCTCTTTCTGGGACTTTTCGGGGTCATTTTTCTGATCAGCTTCCAACTGATTCCACTCGGGATCATCATGATTGTCTTCGCCATGTTGATCGGTGCCAATCCCGACTCCGTGGCCTACATGATAGCGTTTTTTCTGCTTCTCTACGGATCGATGCATCTGATTACGACATTCCGAAACCGGGGTTCCTAAACGTACCTCCAGCCCGTACATTCCGACCAATCCGGTCACAATCCAAACCGAGATCCAGAGCATCGTCAACTCCCGGCCGACCGGTGTTCCGACGCTGATCCATCGGCCCGCCAACGGTGTGTGCAATATCAAAAAAAGTAGCATCCCCGCAACTCCGACAGCCACTACAGCCCAGAGAACGCGACCGGATCGACCATATGATTCGAACCGAATCCAAAGAAAAGTCAAAGAGACCCCGCCCAACAGGAGAAGATGCAGGAAGAAGACTCGAAGCGGGACGCTTCCGGTCCAGATCGTACCAGGGACACCAGCTGAGCAGAAAAGCAGTATGGCGACAGCTGAGAACAGAGCCATTTGCCATTGCAAGGGTCCGTTGAGTTGCTCCCGGCTAAGCCAAAATGTAACGAGCAGAAGCAAGAGTCCGGACGCAAGAAGCAGGGCTCCCAGACGTGCAGTCAACAACCAAACCTCCGGAAGTGTCCCCGCTCCCATCCCGAGTGGAAACGTGAGTGGAGCACCTGCCAGAATCAGGAGCAGCCACCGACCGGGTCGGTGGTCGTTGACATCTGCCTGTGAACGAGACCGTTCTTGCAGATGGGCAGCGATCATTGCCAGAGCCGCCACAAACGCCCACCCGTTGGTAAACAGAGCCAGAAACAAGTGTGTAAAACCACTGGTGAGTTCCGGAAGGTCGATTCTGCCCATCGACGTGGCTGCAACACCCCAAGCACTGAAAGAAGAGAGAACCAACATCAGCAGCGCCCCCTCAAAGAGAGCCGTCGCGCCGTCTCTGTCTGTCGTTGAACGTTTTTTGAATCGCCACCAACTCCAAGTGTACCCGTACCAGCCGATCATTACCAGTCCTGAGAGCATGACAGAGAGAGGAAGCTCCATAGACCCAATCACGGCTGGACGATATCCAAAAAGGAGAAAAAACGGATATGAAAGCAACCCCATCATCGTAATCCAGTACATCCAAAAGATCAATCCATGCCCTACAGACTCCTCTGCTGCCGTCCGACGAATCGAAAAATAGAGCATCGGAACAGGTGTCACCCAGCTAAAGAACATCAAATGGGAATGCGCATGTCGGATGTTCGTCAACGACAACCCTTCGACCCAGCCGAAGAGCAATTGTCCACGGTAGAGCAGGCCCGTTGCTGCAGCCATTATCATGGACGCCAATGCCAACTTCCAGATACGGTGACAGGCGGGCTGATCTGCAAACCGCTCCATCGTTTGCAACTTCATCCCATCCCTCCGCGTGACAGCTGTACGGCATACCAGAGAATGGCCAATCCCAGAATCAGATTTACGCGTCCGACCCACCCAGCCGTCCTGCGTAACCTCTCCGTTCGCCCCGAATCCGGGGACTCCTCCATCCAGCGTGCCGCCTTTGGACCCAACCAAAAATCGTGAACGCCACTTATGACCAACATCAACGAGAAGAGATGCAGCTTGCCGATAAGCGTTTCCCCGTAAGGTGAACCCCAAAATCCTGCAGACAACAGATCCCCGACCGGGAATCCCTTTCCGAGCAGCATACCGACCCCGGTACAAACCAGCAGAAGAAACATCGCCCAACTGATTCGACTGAAGAGGGTTCCCATCTGCGTAAAAAGAGCTCCACGAAACGGAAGAAACAGTTTTTTTCGGCTCACCGGCACCAGTACACCCGCCGTAAAGAGCATTCCTCCGAGCCAGAAAGCAACGGCGATCAAATGGACAAACAGGAAAACATGAAACCATTGTGCATTCATATCACGTCTCTTCGATTTTTTCCGGTTGCCACCTGCGGGTTCCCGACGGCAACCATGGTTTTCGCTCGCTCTGTAGCCGATGGATCCAGAGGACCAAATATCCGGCCAACATCAGTGCTGTAAATTGATGCAGCACTCCGAGCATCAGTGGGACATGCAAGAGTAGAGTTACGATCCCCAACATATACTGAACCGAAACCAACAGCAGTAGGGCGTATGCCATTTTACGCTCTCCACGAAGTTCTCCCTCCCGAGTCACTCGCCAAACCACACGTCCGATCCAAATGAGCAACAAAGTTCCCAACACCCGGTGTACCCACTGGACGGTCACAGGATTGCTACTTAGATCGAGAAAAAACGACCCCGACTGTCCGACGCCAGACGGAATCCACTGCCCTGCCATCAACGGAAATGTATTGTAGATATGGCCGGCATGAAGCCCCGCCACAAACGCCCCCCAAACCATCTGCAGGGCCGTTAGTGAAAGCACCCCCCACAGGATCGTCTGAAGAGATCGTCGCTGTGCCGCCTCATGCCCTGTCACCGGGCTCACCATCCGCCTTTGCATCTGCCGAAGTCGACTGTTCAAATCCAGAGAAAACCAGACCGCTATGGCAAAAAGAAGTACCGCCAACATAAGGTGGGCCGCCAATCGAAAGTGACTTACCCAAGGCACATCCACCAACCCGCTCTGCACCATGAACCACCCCATAAACCCCTGGGAGAGGCCAAGGGCAAGAAGCAAGAGAGATCTTCGTCGTTCACGCCGGTCCAACCATCCCTTCAGAAGAAAAACCCCGAAAGAGACCAAAAAAACCACCCCGAGGGCCCGTCCGGATACTCTGTGCAAATACTCCCAGAAATAGATGAATTGAAATTCGTCCAGACTCATCCCCCGATTCTGTTGCTGATACTCCGGATATGCTTTATACATCTCGAACGCCTTCTCCCACCCTTGATCACTCAGGGGAGGTACCACACCCAATATCGGTTTCCATTCCACCATGGAGAGACCGGATTCGGTCAATCGAGTCACACCACCAATGACGAGAGTCATCGCGATCAACAACGCACCAAACGCATACCAGCGGACAACCCAATGTCCGGCTCCCGATATAAGAGTTGCACTCTGATCCATGAATACACAGTTAGACAGTTCTCGAAAAGGCCGCCGTACTTGTTCCGACCTTCCGGTAGGCATCAAACACCATTGCCATATTGCGTAAAAAATAGCGACCCAATGGCGTCAGTTCCAGCATGCGTTCTCTACGAACCAGAAAGCCGTCCTTCTCCATCGGATCCAATCGCTCAAGCTCTTGTTCGAAATACACAGGGAACGAGATCCCCCAGCGGCTCTCGATCGCTTCATAATCCAACTCGTTCCGGCACATAACCTCCATGATTACCTCGCGCCGGAGCCGATCCTCGTCATGCAGAATGAGTGTTTTGGCAACGGCCGGTTCCCCCCGATCGATCCGATCGTAATACAGATCCAACTCCTTCTCGTTTTGCAAGTAGAGTGAGTCAAATTGAGAGATGGCCGATACTCCGAATCCGATCAGATCCGTTCGAGCTTCTGTACTGTACCCTTGAAAATTGCGTTGAAGGGACCCCTCGGAAAGTGCCCGGGTGAGCGAATCTTCCGGCCGTGCGAAGTGATCCATCCCGATCCACTCCATTCCGGACTCGACCAATGATTCGCTCGATTCGACAAACATGCCGAGTTTTTCATCTGCGGACGGCATCGTTTCAGGATCGATCAATCGCTGCGAAGGAATCCGGTCCGGCAGGTGAGCATAACTATAGACAGCCAACCGATCCGGCCGGAGTGTCATCACCTTCTGAATTGTCTGCAAGAAAGTGGAACGATTCTGGAGCGGTAACCCGTAGATCAGATCCAGATTCACTCCGTGAATTCCAGCGTTTCGCAGAAGAAAAACGCTCTTCTCGGTCATGTCGAACGGTTGAATCCGGTGGATCGCCTTCTGAACATCCGTATCCAGATCCTGAACGCCGAGAGACGCCCGATTACATCCCATGTTTGCCAAGGCAGCGACACGATCCGGTTCACTGTGTCTCGGGTCAATCTCGACACTGAACTCGGTATCGTTATCGATCGAAAATCGTTGGTGAAGCATCCCCCCCAAACGATTCAATTGAGACGGATTCAAAAAGGTGGGAGTTCCACCACCGAAATGAATTTGCCGAACCGGTCCGTTGGACGCCATTCGGTTCAACCACAGATCCATCTCCTTTTCCAAATAGTCCAAGTACACATCTGCTGCTGTCGGATTCCGTGTAATCACTTTGTTACACCCACAATACCAACAGAGAGAGCGGCAGAAAGGAAGATGCAGATAGATGGAAAGACCGCGAACATGATCACTCGTACGTGCATCCTCCAGTCCCACTCCCCAGATGGTCTTCATCGCTGACAGACTGGACTCTCCGTCAAACTCAACCGCTGTTGGATACGAGGTGTACCGGGGGCCCGGCTGGTCATACCTTCGGACCAAGTCGAATGGTATTTTCATCAGAAATCCCTCCACTCAAATTGTCGTAAACCGAGCCGTACCGGAAGAACCACCCAGACCATCAACATGCCGAACGAGACCAATACTCCGGTTTTTGATCCAAAAAATTCCCGAAAAATGGCGCCCGTATATCCCATTAACGCGGAAATATCAAATTCGAGAAGAACCAAAATCCGCGCCAAATCAACCGGATTCAACAACGTGATTCCCAGAATAAGACGATCTACCGGAAAATTGCCCAACATGGCGATCAGAAGAAGGATCAACCCGTCGTAGAGAATCGCCAGGAAGAGCCAGACCACCATCGTGATCCCGAACCCCTTGATTCGATCGTCATAGAACCAAAGACCGGTATAAAACCCGATGGCTGCGAAGACCAAGGTTAAAATCGCACCCAAACCCAGTACCATGAATGCAGCCTGAGGTTCGCTCCAGAGCAGACCGTGCCAAAGCAGTGGCAAGCCACCACCTACCGCAAATGCAGCCATGAGGGGTGTAGAAATCCCCAAAAACAGCCCCCAGTAGATCGACCGTCGATCGACCGGTTGTGTGAGAAGTAGTTCGATGAACTCTCTAGACTGATAAATGTAGAGTGTACCATAGATCATTCCGACCAGAGGAACGAAGAGCAACATCACATTGGAAAGGCTCAGCAATACCTCTGGACCGGAGTGCCCGAACCGCAACATCAGATCGGTCAGCGTCAGAAAGATGAGGGCATAACTGAACATCCATTTTCCCCGGAGCAGGCTGCGCCACTCATTCTGTACAATCGTTCGCCATCGTTTATTCATGACGCCACCTCCATCATCGATGCAATCGCCCCTTCAAGTCGCTGCTCACCATACTCGTCAAGAAGCGCAGCGACCGGCCCGTTGTATCGAACCTGCCCGTCCAGAATAAAAACGATGTGAGAGACCAACTGCTCCAACTCACTCATAATGTGGGAAGTAATCAGTACCGACTTTCCCCTCTCGATCTCTTCATGCACCTGATCTTTGAATCGGTGACTGGCACGTGGATCCAGCCCTGCTGTCGGCTCATCCAGAAAGAGGTATTCCGGATCGAACATCATCGCGAGCACGGCACCCGCCTTTTGACGATTGCCTCCGGAAAGCACCTGCAACGGCTTCTCCAACTCCTCTTTCAATTCGAATCGTTCGATTAACTCCTGTTCGAACGGCGCTTCCTGACCCCGAAGCTCCCGAATAAACGCAAAGAGCTCCTTGACCCGCAACTTCTCCGGGTAGCGTGCCACCTGAGGCATATACCCGATTCGGAGACGGTAGTCCCAATGCCCGTTCAGTACCTCCCCGTTCAGAGAAATTCGTCCATGGTCGGGCCGGACCAGGCCGAGAATCGATTTGATCAACGTTGTCTTCCCAGCACCGTTCGGACCTATGAGCCCGGTCGCTTGTCCCGACGGAATGGTGATGTCCAGCTGCTTCAGAATCTCCCGTGCGCCGAATGACTTGCAAAGTCCCTCGATTTCAATCATTCCATCGCTCCATTTTGGGTGAGTCATCCACCAGAGTGGCCGGTGTCAATACCGGAAATACCTGTTCGGCCATGTCGAGCATTCGGACCATCATACTTCGCAGTAGAATCATCGACTGCGGGTATCGTTCGATCATCATGGAGAAGAGACGGACCGGTCGATAGGGAACATCTCCGATGCCGTCCCGATCCAGGTCGTACCCCTCGTAGTGGCTCCAGTAGTTACCTTCAAATGTATTGGGATTTCGTCGACTGTCCGTTCCCACATCAAACGTATTTTCGATAAACAGGTTGTCGGAAAAGAGGTTGTCCCGGCTGTTGGACCGAATCTTGATGGCATACCCATTTTGCTCGAACCGGTTCCGAATGACCTCCATTTTGGAACTCCCCTCCGAAAAGATCGCCGTCGTATTCCGTATAAATCGATTATGCTCGATTCGGCTTTCGGTCATGTCCTTGAGCAGTAATCCGTAGGAAGAACCACCCCAGTTCTCAAGAAACTGGTTTCCCCGCATCTCGACCCGACTGGAGTACATCACGGCAACACCTGCTCCATTGTTTCGAAATTCATTATCCAGATATCTGGAATCATCGGAAAACATGAAATGTAGCCCGTATCTGCGGTTGTCCTCGCTGTGATTCTCCCGAATCTCTGCACCGTTTACGAACTCCAGATAGATACCGTCTCGCTGACCCGTGACCCGGTTGCCCGTTACGACAGGCCGGTCGGCATTCCAGAGATGAATCCCGTTTCCGGATCCCGTCTCCGAACGACCTTTCGAAAAGATTACATTCTTTTCGATCTGCCCTCCGTGGGTCTCGGCCAGGTAGATCCCGAAATAGACCTCCTCCAGCCGGTTGTTCCGGATCCGGACATTTTCCATTTGATCGACCAGAATTGCAGCATAATCATGCATGTGACTGAAACCCGTGTTTCGAAGGGTCAACCCCTCGATGGTAACCCCGTTTGCCCGGACCACCAGAATCGTCCCGGTTCCGGTTCCGTCGATGATCGCACCCTCATCTCCCGTCAACACGACAGGATTGGAGAGAACAAGGTCGGATTCTTTATAGACTCCTTTCGTAATTCGAATAGTATCACCGGGGGCAGCACGATTCAGAGCATCCTGTATGGTAGCCAACTCCTCTTCAGGTCCAACAACCCATTGAGCATGAAGGGCCGGTGTCGGAATCATCCAAACGAGGATCAGAATCGGAACGAATTGACGTACCAGGTCAAGTCTATTCATATTGATTCCCCGTTTGCCCCTCCGAAATCAACTCCCATTCGACAGCAACCAACTCTTGCAGTTCCTCCCAGGAGAGAAGTCTGCCTCCACTCTCTTCCATCTGCAGACGTGCACTCTCTTCAGAGTCGTATGCCGAGAGAGAAAGACCCATCGGACTTCGCATCGTTTCACTCTGCAAATAAACCGCTGTTGTCGCATCCAGCCACACATCTTCATTCCTGAAATCGGGAACCCATACAGAATGAATCGACTCCGGTTCGATGTGTGTAACCCAAAAAGCCACCATGCATTCAATCGAATCAAACGGAAAGGAACGCCCCCGATTCATGACCACCTGTGAAGCATAGGCCGATTCCGAAAGCATCATGCGACAATGGGCACACTCCTCTTCTCCCATGGACAATTCCCGCGGACCCTGCGTACATCCACTCAGAATCAATACGAACAACAGCACAACGCCGATGGATGCCTGGCTTGTTCTCCTCATTGCATCCCTCCCGTATTTTCCGAAACAGCCGTCAGGTTCCACTCTTCGCGCACCAGATCCAACACTTCGTTCCACGTAAGCATGGGGCCCGGATAGGCATCATAGATGTAGCTACGCATCTTTTTGTCGGCGGCTTCGATGGCCGACAGATTCATTCCGTTCGGACTTGGCCGCAACCGACTGTGAAGGAAGACCATTTTCTCTACGTCCATGAGTCGCTTTCCATGGGTGAAATCGGTCACTTCGAGTCGCTCGACCGATTCCGAATTCTTCATTTGAAGAACGTACCCGGCCAGGCACTCTGCAGACATGAACTCCAGGATCTCTCCACTGACAAGTGTCAAGCGGCCACCGTATCGAACCGTTTCGATCGGTTCACCTGAAAAGGCACAGACGGACGAGCCGTCATAGGCGAGTTGATTGGTTGCATCTATCGATGCACCGGATGTATGCTCCGTGGATTCTGGAGTGGCACTACAAGACAGTAGTATCGTACCGGCACAAAGCGCAGCCACTCCGCTCCAATATAACGTGTGTCCTTTCATCATTGGATGATCCCCATTGTTGGTCTCCTTGTTGACATGCAGGAACCCCGTCTGTTCTCTGCTTTACCAAACCTCATCCCGGTACCCGTTTATCTCTTTTCGTACCACATTGCAACTCCGGCCATCCCGATGGACAACCCGAGAAAGATGGACCCGACCCAGGGCCAAGAGCAGGCATTGATGTTCAGTAGTTGTTTACAGCCGATCAGAGGAGGTTGGTACGTCATTCCCGGCACCTTTATGGGAGCGTCGGGATTGAGATTGTGACCGTAATCGTATCCCCAGAGGTAGTAGTCGATAAATCCTACCACACCCAGGATCACCATCAAACCCAACCAAACCCACAACCATCGGCGATCCCCGTGAATTGCAGCAATCAAACCCAAGACGATCATAAAGCCCATCACCCATGGCATGATCACAAATTCACGAAAATCCTCCTTCACGATCTCCTTCATTCCGATGTAATGATTCAGCGTATTAATGCTCTGCAGATCATGCCGGTTGTGCCCCTCCACATTATTGATGGAGATATGCATTCCGATTCCACCCGGATACTGCGGGGCGGTCATGGAGATACTCCAGAACGGAACCCAATAGAGCGACATGAGCAGTAGTGCAGCTGCCGCAATCCAACCTCGTGATCGTCGTCTCATCTTCATCATCAACCCTTTCAGTAGTTCGCCGCAAGGCGTGAAAGTCTCATTAAAATCCGGACCAGGTGTCACCCAGGGTCCGGATACGGGGATCTTGTGCCCCGGCCTCTGCCGGGACACGAGGTAGATCCAACTCGTTTACAACTCACCGCCTGTCGTCCAGGCGATCTCGACATCGCTGGAGGCCGGCGAAACTCGTACATAACCGGACATCTCCTGATGGAGAGCAGAACAGAACGCAGTACAGTAGAAGGGGTAGATGCCCGGTCGATTGGGCTCCCACTTCAATGTTTTGGTTTGACCCGGAACCACCAGTAGTTCAGATGTATTGGCTCCTTTGATCCCAATTCCATGAACCACATCCCACTCCTGTTCCAGGTTTGTCAAATGGATGTAGACCGTATCACCGACTTTTACCCCCTCGATATTGTCGGGTCGGAAGTTGCTGCGGATACTGCTCATGTAGACATGAACATTATCTCCATTTCGCTCAACGCGTGCCTGGGCTGCCCCTTTGGTTGCATGAGGGTGATTGTTGTCTTCCATTTCGTAGATCTGCTTTGAATTATCCATGATTTTGGAAGCGGTGATCGCCTGCGCGTAGTGCGGTTCTCCAATGGTCGGGAAGTCGTAGATCAACTCGATCTTGTCTCCCGATATGTCGTAGAGCTGCGCCGGATGGTTCTGCTTGGGTCCTGTCGGCAGGTAACGATCCTTCGCTGTTTTCGTCAGACCGAGCATGTATTTTGCATCCGGATCCACGGTGTCTCCACCGGTGATCAAGAGGTGACCGATGGAGTAGTAAGAGTCGACTCGATCGACCACTTCAAATGACTCCAGAGACCACTTCACAATCTCGCTCGAGATATAGACCGATGTATACGCGTATCCGTTCCCATCAAACTCCGTGTGAAGCGGGCCCAGTCCAGGGTTTTCCACTTCTCCTGCGATGGTCGATGTATACCGTAGCACCGGAACGCCCTCAATTTCACCCTCGTAATCTTCATTTTCGATCGCTTCAAGCATCTGACTGAAGGAGTGAACCGGAATCACAGTAGCCAGCTTCCCGCCAGCCACGATTAGTTCTCCACTTGGGTCCAGATCCACACCGTGGGGTGACTTCGGCGTTGGCAAGAAGTAGATATTCCCCTCTACATCATCGATGCTAAGTACCCGAACTTGATCGTTCACCTCCGATACAGCGATCGCCTCCTCTGTATAGTAGTTGTGGTAATACTCGGCGCTCATCACTTCGCCCGCACCTTCCTCGACCGCTTTGGCGATCTCTGTCCAGTGGATGGCTGCGATGTAGTCCTTGTCATTTCTGGAGGCGTTCACCTCCATCAGGGTGTGCGCCTCTTCGGTGTTGTAGGTCGTAAAGAAGACCCAATCTTTGGATACCCCTTTTCCGGGACGGCCCAAATCGTAGTTGTAAGGCGGAACCAGAATTTGAAAATCCAGATTCATTCGACCGCTCTCCGGATCGACTTTGATAAAGCTCAATGCTCCGTCAAAATTATCCTTGTAGCTACTGATCGGGACGTCCAGATCCTTTTCGTATGGAATACTGAACCGGGTCGCTCCGATCACATATTCACTGTTGGACGTCACAAACGAGGACGCGTGGTTCCCGCCGGTGTTGGGGAGTTCCAGGATCTCTTGTGTCTCGAACGTTGTCAGATCAATCCGTGCGATTCGTGGTGTATTGTTTGCATTGATGAAGATCCACCGACCGTCCGACATCCCGTCCGTTTGGGATATGTGCGGGTGGTGAGAGTCATCCCATGGAATAAACCCGTACGATGTTTGAAGAAGGGATTTGGTCTCTTCCGAATATCCGTACCCGGACATCGGATCCTGGGAAAAAACCGGAATGTCTTTCAAAATTCGCGCAGACGGCAGTCCCCAAACGCTCAACTGTCCACTGTAACCACCGGACAAAAAAGCGTAGTACTCATCATACTCGCCGGGTGCTACATACACTTTTTGTGCAGCATCTCCGGAACCCATCATGGAGTCTTGTGACGGGCATCCGGTTAGAAACAGTACCAGTGCCACAGCCAGACCAGAGAAGACGATTCGCCCGGCCGGCCACTCACTTTTTTTTTGTATCATGGTCGCTCTCGATTAGGTGAAGTTCAGTATGTCGATCCGAAGACGTACCGAATGAATGGTCTCGGATAGACCTCATCTGCACTTCCGTTGTTGGTTAGTTGGAAGCGACCAACCGGAAGTATTCCAGTATCGCTCTCGCTTCCTCTTCGCTTACATTCTGAAACGGCATTGGCGTCATGTATTCCGCCAATAGCTCTTTGCCGACCGGATGATCCTGTGTCATCCCCGCAGGATTCAGAATGAAGTTCATGATGAACTCGTTAGAGCGTCGTTCGGTTACATCACCGAGCGGTGGACCCACAAGCCGGTTTTCCATTTCGTGGCAGGCTGTGCATTTCATCTCGAAAATCGATTGCCCCTGCTCCGCCAGAGCCGAATCCACTCCGTCGCCTATGTTCAGCGGTTCGGTCACCGGACCAATTCCGTGTTCCTGTTCGAATGCGCTCAGTTCACCAGAAGACTCCTCCTGTGCCGGTGCATTGGACGTTTCGCCGGAAGCATCAGAATCACTGTCACCGGATCCACCACAGGAGACAAGAAAAATCGAAATCAAGAGTGTGAGTGTCGCTGTTGTTCGTTTCATCATGATTGTTCTATGAGTTTATAGGGTTGAGATGCCAATCTACACGAGAGTTACGGATGACATTCACAGGGATGGTGCTGAATCGACTGTAGGATTCGACACTACAGGCGTAAGAGGATCCCCTACAAATGAGGTCGTGCAATCCGACCGTTCCGTGCATCCCGTTATTGGGAATTCTTTATTAAAAGAAAAAAGAGAATTAAATCCTATAACTGAGTACAAACAGATATCTTGCCAATTGATTTATTATGCAAATCCTTCAAATCCACCCGTTGCGTTTATCCGTAAATTGAACTCCTTCCCCCGCGAACTCAGCTCCTTGAGAGTCGTTCCTTCTAGCATGTCGCGGATCTGTTCACGGGTAACCGTCCACTTGTCATGCATCGGACAGGGGGTCATGTGACCACAACCAGGTAGTCCCAACGCACACTCTTTGAACATGGCATCTCCGTCTATCGCGCGCACGATATCCAAGAGGCTCACTTCGTCACTACCACGCGTAAGACGAACTCCACCATTCGGGCCTTTGTAGGATTCCAGAAGACCTTCGGCCGTAAGTTGCTGCAGGATTTTGGTTAAAAAGTGGAACGAAATGTCCAACTTTTCACTCATACTCCGAATTGGAATGTATTGACCCTGCTCACCGGCAGAAAGAAATAGTGCAGCGCGCAAACCGTAGACGCACGACTTGGATAGCAACATACGAGCGTGATTTATCCCCGTTTCTGATTTCACATTCTCTTGTCTTAAATTACTCTTTTCTGTTTCGTGAACCAACCTTGCAATCCTGGATAGATCTTGCTCTCTGTAGAACTTCGTCTTTCACTCTCCTCTTAACCAGGCCTTAATCCACCACTGCGAATCCAAATTGCCGGAAGAGTCGACCACACTCCGATCATCCAAATAACCGGCCCAAACCAGAGATGGCTGCCAAAAATCCAGAATATCACCCAAACAGCCACACCTCCGTGGACCAGTACCGGTTGCCACCACATATCAAAACGACGAAACGTCCCGTCCTGACAAATGAATCGAGGGAGCATCCAAAGTCCTGTACCCAGGATTATTCCAGTCATCCACCCACCGAGTGCACTTGTCAAGTGTACGGGAAGCCAGCCCCCGGTTTCAATGGGTAGAACTCCCGCATTGGCCAACAACAAACAACCTCCCGTGAATACAGCGACCATTAACCAGATCAATGACATGCGAATCATCCATACAGATGTACCATTCACGTCGTCACACCTCGCTGATCCCTTTTCGATCGTTGTTTCTTGACACGCACTCTCGGCCAGATTTCCGTCACATACAAGACCGTTGCAATCCAAAACAGAAGCACGGACAAGGTCATGGATCCTTGTCTCAGTACCGATGATGTCTCCATGATCCGAACTTCAAACAAGGCTCTTCCGACAAGTGCAATATTCCAACAGACCAGCAACGACCACGTTCGAATATTCTCCCTCTCGCGATATCCATGTTTTGATCGAGGAAACATCCAGATCGATATGGCAAAAATCCATTGTGTCATCCATCCCAAGACCAACATGTGAATCCAGAGAGGCCTGACATAATAGCTACTCAGCCAGGGTGACTCTGCCAGACCAGCCAGAGTCACACCGCTGAATAACCAAAACAGTCCCAATCTCAATCCCCACTGAGAGATGGGGGTCATGCCAACAATGATTTTGCCTGTTCAAACAGAATGTTGTTCTCCAAATGCACATGCTTGTGCAAATCCTCTTCAAAATCCTTCAAATTTTGGTAAAGGATTCGGTACGTCGTACAGGCATCTTCAGGAGGTGTATACTGATTACTTTTTTCACGGATGGATGCCATAATGGATCCGGCATGTTCATGGTCGGATTCCATTTCACCCAGAGACTCATTTATAATGGCCTCTTCTTGTTCGGTCGATTTCCTCTCGAGACGTCCTTTGTAAAGGGCTTGAATGGCAGGAAATACGGTCTCTTCTTCTTCCTTCAAGTGCGTCAACAATTCATTTGTCAACTCCACAAACAGGGACCAGATCTCTCGATTCTCGGGATGGTTTTGACCATGAACACGAGCGACCTTCGCTGCATAGTATCCGATCTCTTCCGTCTTCGATCGAACATAATTGTGGTGGGTATCCATGATGTGTTCGATCAGAACATCGGGTTGCCACGCATAAAAATTTTCGGCGTCCGTAGGTGTTGATTTTTGTATTCCACACAATTCATCGATCAACTCACTCTCCTCTATTCCTTTCGTTTCACATGCCTTGCGAACCGTCACTCCACCCCCACAGCAAAAGTCGACTCCGTATTTCCGGAAGATACCGGCCGCATGGTAGTTTTGGGCGACCAATTCGCCCACAGTCGTTTGGTCGGGTTCAATGTTGTTCAACGCTTGAATCTGCATCTGGGTACCTCGTTCGTGTGTTTCGGAATGCGTTCATTCCATTATATGGATTAAAGAGTATGGTGTCTTATATATAGATCAAACAAAGAGCCTTACTCCACAAGAAAGATAGGCTCTTTCACAGAATAAGACAAACTTGTCTTAAAATTTTGTGTCGAACAGATTCGTTGTCTGTTCAATGGTTCTCAAGAGGATCTTCCACCAGCCGTCAGACATCCGAATCGATCCTTAGACAACTCCCTGTTCGATCATGGAATCTGCCACTTTGATGAATCCACCTACATTGGCTCCCCGAATGTAGTCTACGCCATCCCGGGTATCTCCATACTGTACACACTTCTCGTGAATACTCCTCATAATATTGTGCAGTCGGTTATCTACCTTTTCCCGAGTCCACTGTGTGTGCATGCCGTTTTGACTCATCTCCAATCCGGAAACCGCGACGCCACCGGCATTGGCAGCCTTGCCCGGGCCAAAGAGAAGTTTCTTCTGATGAACAATATCGAGTGCAGCCGGGGTACACGGTTTGTTTGCCCCTTCTGCAATGACATAACAACCATTGCCCAATAGAGTCTTTGCATCTTCCTCATCGAGTTCGTTTTCCGTTGCACACGGAAGGGCAACGTCGCATTTGACTCCCCATGGTTTGGCGCTTTCATGCCAAGAGAAGCCAAATTCTTCTGCAAATTCGGAGATCGACTCACGTTTTACATTTTTCAGATGCTTTACATATTCCAGCTGTTCTTCATTCATCCCGGACGGGATATGTACCGTTCCTCTGGAATCGGACAGTGCAACCACGGATCCACCCAATTGCATGGCTTTTTCGGCCGCGTATTGAGCCACATTTCCGGACCCGGAGATGACCACTTTCTTTCCTTCCAGAGTCTCTTCCCGAGTGGCCAAAAGCTCTTGAACAAAGTATACCGTTCCATACCCGGTTGCCTCGGCCCGCATTGGAGACCCTCCCCAATTCAGACTTTTTCCGGTCAATGTTCCATCAAACCGGTTGGTCAGCTTTTTATACTGTCCGAACAGATACCCGATCTCCCGTGCCCCCACTCCGATATCACCTGCCGGAACATCTGTGCGCGCACCGATATGACGATAAAGTTCACTCATAAAGGAGTGACAAAATCGCATCACTTCTTGATCGGATCGGCCTTTGGGATCGAAATCAGACCCGCCTTTGCCTCCACCCATGGACAACGTGGTCAGACTGTTTTTGAAGGTCTGTTCAAAACCGAGAAACTTCAGGACATCCAGATTGACGCTCGGATGAAATCGAAGTCCGCCTTTGTATGGGCCCAATACCGAACTGAATTCGATCCGAAAGCCACGATTCACATGTACGGTTCCGTCATCATCTACCCAGGGAACACGAAAAAGAATCATGCGTTCCGGTTCGGTGATTCGTTCGAGAATATTGAACTCGCTGTATCTTCGTTCAACGTTGATCAGGTCCCAAACCGACTCGACCACTTCTTGAACAGATTCCAGGAAGTTTTTCTCGCCCGGATTTCGTTGGGCCAGATGATTCATAAAATCGTCTACTGAAGAAAAGCGTAGATCGGTTCGTTTGTCCGCTACTGACGTGCCGTTTTGTGTCATACATCCGAGATGTGGAGTTCCAATTTTCCGGACACGACTCTGATCGCAGCAGAGGGGCATCGTAACCGGATTCATCAACCAATCGGTGTCGGGTTCACCCGATTTCACCAAGCTGTTTATTCATTTTACAGCAGAATAAAATAACATTTCTCTGTTGAAATTTCCTCATCTTCTTCCATGGAACTGTAGTGACGACAAACCACATCCCCATGAAACGTCCATCTTCTCACATATCCACTTCCGGACAACCTCCCGATGATCTACCCATGGAATCCGTCCGGGTTGCTCAATCTGTTCGAGACGCCTGCATCGACGCTGCACGCGAAGGATTCCAGGATGCATCCATACAGGGACTCTGCCAGGAAGGAGCCATGGAGGCTGCCGTCAGTGCCATTGAACGTCTCGACCTTGAAGATCTCGTAAAGAATAAAATCTCTCGAGACTCTCCCTGATTTTCTGGATTCTTGAACAGGTTGTATCGAAGCCCTGACTAATATAAGACAAAATAGTATGAATTCTACTAATAGCTCCCTACCTTCATGGTTGAACCGGTCCTATCCGGTCTGATTCCGCCGAGTCCGTCTCGAATCACAAAAAACCCGAAGAAGGTCACATCATGCATGCATTCCACATCCCGGTCATGGGAACCGGACACTCCCTCGACACCCCCATCCGTACGGCTCACTTCGGTATCCAGAGCACCATGTCGGTCGTTGATGATCAACTCATCGAGACCCTTCGCAGATACTACTGCAATCTGTGGTCCCTCCCGTACGAATCGATTTCGGCAAGTGATCCGGACGGCAGAGAGAAACGAATCACTGCCTGGCTGGAGTGTGTACGAACCATAATCGATTCACGCATGGAGACTCTTCGTGCAACGCCTCTTTTTTCGGATAGCGAAAAAGACCGCTACTTCCGACTTCTCGACCCGGAAAGCACGATCGGTGGTCTCTACCACCGACTCCGGAAGAGTTCAGAGCCTGCACGGTCTCCGGAAGAGATTCACAAACTGGAATCCGCTATCAAACCGGGCAGAATCGAAGTAAATATCATGGCGAAGGTAGATGCACTTCACCCGGAAAAGGGAGAAGTGTTCATGAGTGACCACTATCGGGACGGGCACAGTGCTCTTCGTGGAGTTGCCAACAGTTCACTGGATCTCTCGCTGGTCCTGTCTGCCGGGTTCAACCCGGGTTTGTATAGTTATCTGTCGCAGTTTCGGGATTTCTATCGGGATTCATCCGGTGCGATCCGAAAACAGATCGTTTTGAAGGTGAGCGACTTCCGGTCGGCGCTGATTCAAGGAAAGTTTCTGGCCAAAAAGGGTCTGGAGGTTTCTGAATTTCGCATCGAATCGGGACTCAATTGCGGGGGGCATGCCTTCGATGCCGGAGGACACCTCCTTCCGGCCATCCTGAAAGAGTTTCAAGAGAAACGCACTCAACTTCGAACAAGCTTCCAACCGCTCATTGACGCATTTTACGAGAAAATGAACTGGGAACTCCCGAATCCCGACTCGATCGAACCGGTCCGACTTACTGTACAAGGCGGGATTGGCACACATGGAGAGCATCGCCGCCTGACCGACGCATACGGAATGGACCGAACCGGGTGGGGAAGCCCGTTTCTACTTGTTCCGGAGGCGACCTGTGTAGACCAGGAAACAACGTCTCTTCTCGAAAATGCCGGCGAGAAAGACCTATTCCTCAGTGCATTTTCTCCCCTCGGAGTTCCATTCAATACCGTTCGGGATTCCGGGTCTGAGCAGTACACAGCAGAGAGGGCAAAAACCAACAAACCCGGGTCCGCTTGTCCCAAGGGGTTTCTCGTGTCCAACACCGAGTTCACCGAGAATCCCATCTGCACAGCATCAACGCAATACCAGTTACTCAAAATCCAGTCCGTCAAGGAGAGTGGGCTTCCGGAATCGGTCAAGGACCGCACAATCTCCGGGGTTCTGGAGAAAAGCTGCCTGTGTCAACATCTCGGCAATGGAGCGCTGATCCGGCTGGGGATTCGAAAACCTTCTTACGGCCGGCAGTCGATCTGTCCGGGTCCCAACATTGCCTGGTTCAACCGTTCCTACACATTGGAAGAGATGATGCACCACATCGACGGGAGTGAACCATCCCTGGTTCCGACAAACCGTCCCCACATGTTTGCCAACGAACTTCGACTCACCTGTGACCGGCTCATACAACGAATGGATGAGGCACTGTACGACGAAGAACTGAAAGGAGAAGACGAACGTGCTTGGAAAGAGCTCCGCGCCTACCATCAAAACCTGGAAGCGAGTATCCAATTGATTCTGGAAATTGCCGAATCGACTCCGTACGGGGAGGAGAATCTCCTCTCCATCCCCGAAACCGTCGAACGAGAGCGCCGACGACTGTCCGAACATCCAGCAATGGACCGATTAAAAACGCCGGTCTACTCCTGAGCGAGGGGTTCCAGTTCCACGTCCTCTAAGCCGGTGTCAATCATGTATTCCCGAACCGGCTCTCCATCGATCAGGTGTTCTTTGAGAATACGCTCGATCACTTGGGGAGTACAGGAGTGGTACCAGACTCCTTCCGGATAGACGACCGCGATGGGCCCGCGCATGCAGACGCGAAGACAGTTCGCTTTTGTGCGAAACACACCGCCGAACGTCTCCAGCCCCAAATCGATGAGACGCTCCTTGAGGTAGATCCAGGACTTGATCCCGACCTCCTTCTTGCAACACTTGGGTGCGGTCTGATCGGCACAGAGAAAAATGTGCCGTTGAACCTTGTTCATTTTCAAATCCCGGACGGTGTCGGCCAGTCGATCGTCAATACTCATTGTGCGTTTTTTTTTATTCGTTACTCTAAAAGATTGCTTTCCATTCTGAACCGGAGTTCAGGAACGATCTCCATGCGTACAAAATATACAACAGAACGTGCAGAATTGACGGCTACACTGGATTCGTTGGTACCGTGAAGGAGATCGTCGTTCCGTCTCCCGGACGACTCTGCACATGAATCTTGCCACCCATTCGCTCCACAAAATCGATACAGAGCGAAATACCGAGTCCGGTACCGTTCTCTCTTGCCGTTCCCTTTGTGGTCAACTGTTTTTTGTTTTCGAACAGATCCCGCACCACCTCCTCACTCATCCCCAACCCTGTATCAGAAACCGACATCCGAACATGGTGCTCTTCCGCCTCCGCGGTCACGGATACCGATCCACCCGATTCCGTAAATTTGAGTGCATTGTGAATCAAATTCCGAAGCACCACCGAGAGCATATCGGGATCGGCCCAGATACGCAGGTCCGGATCGATGATCACTGAGAGATCAATCCCTTTCTGTACGGCACGACTGCGTTCCTGTAGCACAACCTGTTCCACCATTGTATCCAGACGAAGATGAGAGGGACGATTTTCGAGGGCTCCGGTCTGTGAACGAGCCCATTCGAGCAGGTTTTTCAGCATCCCCACCAGCTGGCCGGTCGTATTGAATAGGTAATTACTGTACATTCGCGTCTCTTCCCGGTCCTCCTTCTCCACACTCTCCTTGAGCAGATCCGTCAGACCCAGGATCCCGCTGGCTACATTATTCAGATCGTGAGCCAAAATGGAAAAGAGCCGGTCCTTTGTATCGTTGGCATGTTGCAACTCCTCGGTTCTGGACTGAATGGTCTCTGCCAAGCGACGATTCTGCTTTCGCACCTGCCAAACCCTCCACTGAATCATGGCCCATATCATGCCAAGAATGGTCACAGTGAGCATCAATAGAAACCACGTCTCTTGCCAAAAAGGAGGGGTAACGATCAAGCGGACCGAAATCGGTTCGCCCCGAATCCCGTCCCGATTGCTTACCCGAACCTGAAAATCATAGCTCCCCGGGTCAATGTTGGTATAGGTGACCTGACGATCCCCCGAAACGGTACTCCAATCCGATTCGAACCCCTCGAGGCGATACTCGAACCGGTTTCCTTTCAGGGGTCGGAAATCCAGGGCGCTGAACCCAAAACTGATCACCGATGCTGTATGCGGAATCTCGATCTGCTCTGCCTGTGTAATCTGTCGCTGCAACGGAGATTCCGAGCCCGGCTCTACCTCTTGATTGAATATCTGAAACGACGTCAGTATTGGTGTCGGCACCCACGTGTCCACCCGCACACTGTCCGGATGAAACCGGTTGAACCCGTTCACGCCCCCGAAATAGAGGTACCCATCGGAATCTTTGTAGGATGAACGCGGGTTGAACTCATTGCTCTGCAATCCGTCTTCTACATGATAGGTCTGCATCTCACCGGTCCGGGGATTGAACCGGGTGATTCCGTTGTTTGTGCCAAGCCAGAGACGTCCACGTTCATCCTCTTCAATGGCGTGCACCATATTACCGGAGAGCCCCTCTTCGGTCGTCCAGTATCGAAAGCTCTCGGTGGCCCGATCCATCTGCACGAGCCCTCCTCCGCGAGTGGCCAGCCAAAACCGTCCCTCGCGATCTTCATACGCATCATGAATGGCGCTGCTGTAGTAACCCCGTCCCTGGTTCAAGTCATAAAAGGTAAATTGGCCACTCTCCCGATCCAGTCGCATGAGGCCGCTGTCTCCATACCCGCCGATCCAGATCATCCCCTCCTCATCCTCATGGACCATGCGAAGGTCGTTGTTGTTCACCGTCGATCGATCTTCCGGATTGTCCGGATTGGCCCGGTAGTTCATCATCTCTCCGGACTCCGAATCCCAAACCGAGATCCCACCCCTGTTCAGTGCAAACCAGAGCTTCCCGTCGCTTGTCTCCGTGACCGAGTAGACATCATCACTTCCCAACGACAAGCTGTCTTCCGGATCGTGAGACAACACCGGACGGATGCGGTGCGTTTGCGGATCCATCCGGTCGACACCCCCATTGTAGCTCCCAATCCAGATTCCTTCTTCGTTCTCGTGCAGGGCAAGAATCGCATCACTTCGCAACCCGCCTGGCTGGGCAGGGTTCCGCTGAATCGCTTCAAACTGTCCGCTCTCACGGTCAAACAAATTGAGGCCCCCTCCATCGGTCGCCACCCAAAAATCGCCATTCTCTGCCTCCAGAAAGCCGCGGACGCTGTTGTTGCTCAGGCTGTTCGGATTCATCGGATTGCTCTGGTAGACCCGGAATCGCTCATTCGACTCCTGCAGAAAGTTGATTCCACCGGCAAATGCACCCACCCAAATAATTCCGTCATCACCACGATAGAGTGCATTCACGCCATTCCCGTTCAGACTCCACGGATCCGTCTGATCCTGCTCGTAGTGCATCAATCGGGTTCGATCCCGATTCAGGATCTGCAGCCCCCGGCTACCGGATCCGAGCCAGAGTTTCCCTTCCCGATCCTCGATCATGGCGGCTACCGTATTGTCCACCAAAGACACCGGGTTTCCATTCATACCAAAGCGCTCAAACTCCGTTGCTCCCTCCTCTTTGAAATAGAGCCCCTCCTCTTCCGTACCGATCCAAATCGTACCGGCATGATCCTGAAGGATCACCCGAACCAGTCCTTCTACACCGCTCGGTCCACTCGGTATGACCTCCAACTCCTCTCGATCCCGGTCCATACGTGCCAGACCATTGGTCGTACCGATCCAGAGTTGGTTCGATTCGCATTCGAACAGGGCCGTCACCTCCGGCGAGGGTAGACCATCGACCAACATGTCTGGAATCTGGAATGTCCCCGTCTCCCGATCCATCCGGTATAGCCCCCTTGCCGTCGCCACCCAAAAATCTCCCCGATGATCTTCCAGAAGATCCCACACCGCATTGGTTCGCAGCCCCTCGGGAGCGTCCGGATCCCGTTCATACGCAAAGAATCGATCCAGATCCCGATCGTACCGGTTCAGCCCGCCCGATTGAGTTCCAACCCAGAGCGTGCTGTCGGAATCTTCATAGATCACCCGAATGTCATTGTGTGAAAGCGTCCACGGCCGGGACGGATCTGCCCGATAGGTCTGAACATCATATCCGTCATACCGGTTCAGTCCGTCCTGCGTCCCGAACCACATGAACCCCTCGCTGTCCTGATAGATCGTCTGCACCACGGATTGGGAGAGGCCGTCACTTGTGGACAGATTGTGGAAACGGAGGTCCGGTTGCTGTGCCTGGACGCTGGTTGATAACCATATGCACCCGATTCCGATCAAACGGACCAGGAAACAACTCCGGTAATTGGGGCTATCTTCTAAAAACACTCGTTCCAATGAATCGACTTCGGTTGCTTTTGGACGACGAATAATGATTGGAAAATCATGTAATTATGCATAATTATTCGGGAAAAAGCGAACACGAATATTCGTAATTCCGAATACCAAACTCCCGCAACTCCATGAAACAGATCCTGATGGTTGCTGCCGGCGGTGCAGCCGGGGTTACCTGCAGATATTTGATCTCTCTTCTACTCCCGCTTTCGGGAATTCGTTCCCATCTATGGAGTGCAACACTGCTTGTCAATCTGATCGGCTGCTTTTTGATCGGGTGGGCCGTTCAATGGATGGAATCGAAAGAGATGCTCGAATCGGGACTCTATCTTCTTCTGGTGACCGGATTTCTGGGCGGATTCACTACCTACTCCAGTTTCGGTCTCGAGGGACTCACTCTGCTCAAAAGCTCATCAACTTTGTTTTTCCTCTATATCACCCTCCATTTCGTCGGTGGCTTTCTTCTGGTATGGGCCGGATATCGTGCAGGAATGGCTGTCACTGCATAAGAATTACCCCTGATCGACCGGCGCCCAGTAGTCGCAATACCCGTCGGCGAATACCGGACCGGAAAAGAGAATACAGCCTCCGCAGCCACCCGTTTCGTCCGGCGGCAGATAGAGACTGCAGTTCTCGCAGGTGGAATCGGGAAACGAGGATGTTTCGACATACCCGTAGAGTTCCCGGGTCTCTCGCTCTTCTGCCGACAGGCCACTCACGTCTCCACAATCCGTCGTGGTGGCCGGGGCTGTTTCTGTTCGGGTGGAACCGCTGTCGTTTGAACGCTCTTCCGGGCGACACGCTACAAGGGCAACAGTTCCAACCAGCACCCATCCTGTTCGGACCAATCGTCTCAAAAAATCGGTCCGGCTCAGGGACCCTCCATGTTGGCACGGATGTTCCCTGTCTACCCACTCCGGCCTGGAGAGATCTTCCAGGCGGGTTCTTTCATCTGAATTCAACACTCTTCAGCTTCCTCCGGATTGATTTCAAATTCCATTCACGCACTACAACTCCATCAGTTTTGAACGCACCGACTCCGGAAACGTCGTCATGGCGGTGGACACGGCTCGCCGAAACCAAAGCGAATTTCGTTTCTCCTCCAATACCCGGATCAAGGCCGCTCGTGCGTCCGGTGTGTCGTGCCACCCTACCGAAAGAGTCGCCTGCAGGGCAACAAACGGATCTTCATCGTTCAGGCGCTCGATCAACAGCGGGAGTAGCTCCGTGTCCAGTTCAGCGAGCCGAACGGCATGCTCGCGAACCCCGGCCCACTCATCCTGAAGAGCCACTCGAAGATCGGACCTCCCCAGTGCATCCAGTCCATCCAATACCAGCAGGGCGTGCAGACGACCGTACCGACTCTCATGATCCGACACCATCTCTCTGAGCTCCGGAATACGTGACCCCACCTGCCTCTCCACGAGGAGCCTCTGCCCGGTCAACCTCCACCACTGATCCGGGTGGGCCAACCAAGCGAGCCACTCATCAGGGCCAGCCTTTCCCGGTTCCAATTCCGCCAGAGACGGAACCTCGGCCGTTGCATGCGTCACCCGGTAGATTCGTCCCCGATCCCGTCCGTTTCCAAATTCCAGATCGGGATTCGTCTTCAGGTCTTCCGGAATCGCAATCGGGTGTTCGGTGTGTTGACGGTACATGTCGACCACGTAGAGAGCGCCGTCCGGCCCCACCGTCACCGTCGTCGGTTTGAACCACGGATCCGTCGACGCCAAAAATTCGCGACTCTCCTCGTCCGGGTGTCGGGTTGCACTCCAGACCGGTTCGGATTCATGCGGGTGCATCCGGTCGCGGTGCACCAAACTCCCGGCATGTTCTCCGGTAAAGTGATCTCCAGTCCAGGCCTTTATCCCCGAACTTCCGTAGTAAACCCCTCCCGTCGCGCCGGTAAACTGCCCACTCACATCCTCGGTCCGGTCCAGCCCCGCCTCGTCGTACTGCGCCTGCCGCCGCTTGCTCCGTTCGACTCTCCAGTAGGGAGGAGGTGTCCATTGACCCATCCAGAGACCGTGCCGATTGCTGTTTTCGATGGCCCCGATAGACCGGTCCGGTTGGCGGTGCAGGTACCGATCGGCAATCACCGCCTGGCGAATGTGCGGCACCGCCGAGGTCATGAAGTAGTGGCCCCGATCGTTGAATGTCCGACCCACCCGGCCCACACCGGTGGCCCGCTCCATTTCACCACTCCACGGGCGGAACCGGAAATCGGCCCCCTCAACGTACACGGGCGGGTGATCGGGGTCCCGAAGAGATTGAATCTCACCCGGCCGGCCGTCGTTGGAGGCATACACCCAGTTGTCCGGGCCGAACCGCAGGCTGGTTACCTGTGCCTGTACGTTGGTGGTCGAAAATCCGGTGAAGAGGACTTCGCGATGATCGGCCACACCGTCACCCGTTGTATCCTTCAGAAAGAGAATGTCGGGGGCGGACGTCACCAGCAGGCCTCCGTTCCAGGGAAGAAGGCTCGTCCCCTCCTTGATTCCTGTGGCATAGAGCTGCGTCGTATCGATTCGTCCATCTCCGTCCGAATCCATCAACTGCCGAATGGTTCCCCCCGCCTCGGTAATGGCTGGATCCGAGGGATACTGCTCTGGTTGGCCCACGACCTCGGTCTCCTGCAGTTCGGGCGGCTTGTAGGGGTAGTCCGACATCTCCATCACATAGACCGCGCCGGATTCATCGAAGACCATCTCCACCGGGTCCACGACATACGGCTCGGCGGCAAAAAGCTCTACCCGAACATTCGGATCGTGCTGCATCGCCTCCAACGACGCTTCCGGAGAGAGGGGGTCGGTGTAGGAGGGGGTCGTCCCTTCCTGGCAAGAGACGAGAAGTGTGGCCCCTGTGATCCACATCAGACACCGCAACATCCATGTCCAACTCCCCCGGTTCAACCCGTTCATATCTTCCCCTCCAAGTGGAAGAGCGTCCGGGCATTTCCATGGAGCAATTTCTCCTCCATCTGCCGGCTTGTACAGAGCGAACGGACCGTTTCAAGTGTCCCGTATCCCTGACAATCGGGCCCTGTTCCCACAGCGTCGGCGCAGTCACTCCCGTAGAGTAGCTTCTCTTGGTGCTTCTCCAGAAACCAGGCCGCGTGTTCGGGATCCCGTCGCAACGCATTGAGCCCCGACCCGGCCGAGAGGTCGCCGTAACAGTTTCCGTAGTCGCTGAGAAGCGTATCGGTCCACCCACCGGCCGTCACCGACCCGTCCGGATAGAGAACACTCTGATCCTCGTGAGCCTTGTCGATGTTCACCCACCAAGTTTGGGCGTGACCAATAAAATTCACATCCGGAAACTCTTCCAAGACCTTGTGGAACCGATCGAAGCCGAGATTGTAACGATCGTGCTGCCAGTGCAGCAGCACCGGAACGTCCCAAGCACGGGCAACCTCGTATATTCGTTTCATCTGTGGGGAGTCGCACGCCAGACCGTACTTCATCTCGCCAATGACGCATGCTCCCTGTTCGAGCGCTGTTTCGATCCGGCGAGTGGCATCCGGCATGTCGGGAACCGCATTGGCTCCGAAAAGAAACTCACCCGGATAGCGATTGGCCAGTGCCCGACAGGAGGCATTTCCGCCGGCATTCACACCGCCCAGTCCGTTCGACTCGCCATCATGCGTTGCCGGCGTATTCACATACTCCCCGGCTGGCAGAAGAATCGTATGCGACATTCCCATCTCCCGCTGATGACGCACCATCTGCAGATCGTTGCGGTCGTGGTACCGTGTGTGTTGGTGAATGTCGATGATCGGCCCGGCATATCGGGGGTGAGTTCGGGTAGAGCGATTTGCAGCATGAATGGCTCCCGGCAGCATGGAGCCGGCAAGCAACGCAGCGGCCAGCCGGCCCCCGGTCTTCAGAAAGGTCCGTCGGTCGGGACGGGCCGAACCGAGCGGATTTGTCGAGCGGGGAAGATCAGACATGGGTGGCTGGATCCAATTCGGGTTGGGAAGACTCCGATCCATCGGGCCTTCAAGGTGTTCGTAACCGACAAGTTATTTTCCCGCACCTACCTTCGCAACTCATCGCTTGATTTCAAGGGCTGTTGACGAACATGACGAACTGTCTGAATGAATACCCTCTCTTGTGACGCAGATATTCTGTAGTGGACTCGATAGTTCCCGAAAATCCATTCCCGAAGAAGAGGATCATTGAACTCCGGGACCATTCGACCAGACTCGGGATGATCTGTCAATTGATCCGTTCTTTGTACCAACTCCTCTGCCCACGCATGCGCATTTCCGACACTATCTCGAGAAATATACCTGATGAATTCATCCACGTTGGATAGCGCCAGCCGAGTCCAAACTATCTCCATCTCTCCAATGAGTCTTTGATCAACTGTTTGGCCTCTTCATTCGAAACAACTTCCCCTCTCTCGATCTGCCGCTCTGCCGTCATTAACTCATCGATCAAATCCAGTTTGTCCAGCATCCGTTGATACTCCAATACATCCACCAATACCGCGGCGCTTTTCCCGTGCTGAGTCAAGACAATCGATCGCTTCTGTTCTTTGATTCTCTCGATAAACTCGGCAGCATGTTTTCTGAACTCGGATAACGGTTGAATGTCTTGGTCCAGTTCGATTCGTACGGTTGCCATCAGGATATGGATTATTTTAAAATGTACATGTATAGTACAAAATAAATACGTTTAAAGCATTTCTTGAATCATTAGAGTAAAATCCTGAACGTGTCTCGTTGCAATCCCTGTTTTCTCATGGCACACGTACAGACCCGTATGAACACGATTCCTCTCATCTGGATGGCCGGTCAATCCAATATGGAGGGCATGGGGTGGAACCGGGAGTTGCCCGCCGGACTTCGGGGCGTTCCGGTGAATCACTGGATCTACAGTCCGAATCGACGGAAGGATGGGGAGTCGACGGATCCCTTCACACAATGGCACCCCCTGATACCGGGCTTTGGATATGGTGTCTCCCAGGACAGAAGGGGACTCCATCTCTCCGACCGATTTGGTGTGGAACTCTCCTTCTCGCGTCGGTTGATGAAGCTGCGACCAGAGGCTCCACTGGCCCTGCTCAAGGTCGCCAAAGGGGGCTCGTCCCTCCATCCCGACCCCCCGAGCGATTGGGGGACCTGGGACCCTGCTCTGGATGATCGAGGCATTCGCAATCAGTTCACCTATCTGCGGGAAGCGGCTACTCGTTGCCAGAAATTGCCCCTTCCGAATACCCGTCTACACATCGACCCCCGGCCATCTCTTTTCATCTGGATCCAGGGAGAGAGCGATGCGGCCTTCAATCGTCCGATTGCCGAGGCCTATGAAAAGCATCTCGGATCTTTCTTCACTCGGGTTCGGAATCTGGCCAATCACCCGACCCTGCCCATCCTGTTGGTCCGCCTGTCCAAGGGGGGAACGCTTCCGAACGGTACCCTTTCCATGCCGTGGGCAGAACAGATTCGGGAGTCACAGACAGCCGTAGCGTCCGAAGACCCCGCAATCGACTTGGTTTCCATTCCGGAACCGGTCGTCTGGCAAGACCCCTGGCACTATGACAGCGAAACAGTTCTGAAACTTGGGGAGAGGTTGGCAGAACGTGTTAACGATTTCGGAATTTTTTGACACGTTCCGGAACCATGTTAAACATATCGCCAAAAGCTTACATAACGGTTATCAATACGACTCCGAAACGATACCATGTAAGTCTACCTCAGCTCCAGCAAACCTTCCCACTCCCGGTTAGAGTCGGCCACAGATTAGACAGTTCCAATTGACTTTCCTGCAAGGTTTTCACTACTTGCTTCAAGAATGAACCATTGGTTGACGTTCACGACCCGGCAACATACCGCATACCGATGCGAAAATCCCGATTCTCATGGGGGAACACAAACGACTCGTTACCCTGCTACAGCTCATTCGGCTCCTGAGCCAGGGGGTGGGATACCCCGTCAAGAGATTGGCTCGACGCTATGATGTCACCGACCGGACGATCTACCGGTATCTCAACATACTCAAAGAGATCGGGTTCACACTTGTCAACGAACGAAACCGTTACCGAATCGATACGAGCGAAACGAATATTCCTCTCCTGCCGGCATTGACGGATGACGAGCTTGCCACTATGAGCGAGGCGATCTACAGCCTACCCTCCCACTCTCCGAAACGAGCATCCCTGCTGCAAAAACTACACCATCTGACCCATCCCGATCTGATGATCGATTTGATTGTCGATCATTCGTTGGGCCGCGTCATTCACGATGTGATCGAAGCGATTCATCAGCGGGAAGTGATCCTGTTGTGCAACTATCAATCGACTGGTACCCGTACCGAACAGACCCGTCGGGTTGAACCGATCGGGTTTGCGACCAATCTTCGGTACCTGCAGGCGTACGATCAAGAGGAGGGTTCGGTTCGTCTCTACAAACCGGAACGAATTGAATCCGTCGAGCGAACCGGAATCTATTTTGAACCGGGCGACCGGCACAAAGTTTCGCCACCGGATCCGTTCGGAATGAACGGGACTCCCGAGGTGGAAGTCACGCTGGACTGCAACCGCAGAGCGGCATCCCTGCTCATCGAAGAGTATCCAGAGGTTCAACTCATGGGTTCGATTCAAGAGTCTGACAATCAAATTACAATTCGCGTTCGTGGTTTTGAGGGGATCGGGCGCTTTGTTCTGGGCCTACCTGGTGAAGCAACGCCGGTGGCACCGAAACCCTTTCTGGACTACCTGAGAAAACGAGCCCAGACGGCAAAGTGGATGTAAAGCGGCTAATCAATCAACTTTGAAATGTTTCAACAAACGGTGACACTATTTGTCAAAACAAATTCCAACATTGGGGCTGAGGGTGGTCTCAGGTTCATTGAATAGAAGAATTAACATTTACCTAAGCACATCATATTATCATGTCGAGAAAATATAAGGTAAGATGGTCTTTCGATTACTTAGAAAGTCAGAACATTCAATATGTAGAATATGCTTGACACACTAAAAAAAATAGGTGATCAGCTGTTAGAGGGCCAAGGTGTCTGGGCAAGTTTGATAACAGATCCGAAATTTAACCCGGATAAAAATAATTGGGTTTGCCCAATTTTATTTGACTGTATTAATCGGGAGATAAGATTTCTAAATGACGAAATGAAGCTTTTTAAAGAGGAAAGCACCGCTGTGAAGTTTCGCTATATTTCACCCAGAATATGGGGGCCAAGGGGGAAAAAATGTGCTTTGACGGTGGAACAGAAAAATTTTCAAATGCTGGAAGAAACCCTGTTTGGAAAACATGAAGGCGATGATGGCAGCATGATGGATTCCATGACAGATTTCAATTCTGAATTTAAAAACAGTCTTATCTATGCTGCTCTAAAAGAAATCAACGAAACACTTGCTATTCAACGATCAACGTTAGATCTCGGTGGCTTTAAGGATAATCTAGGTTTTGGCAATAGCGAAGAGGTGGTCCTTTTCTACTCGCTCATACGATCCGAACATATCCAAGATGGAGATCCAATCCAATTGACAAAATTGGATGAATATGAAGATTTTATCATTGGAAAGTTTCGTCCATCGGAAAATGTTAAAAAAGGCATCGATTATGTAGGTGGAAATATTTCTGACAAGACAGTGGTAGCGGATTTCTCTGGACGATATAACATTCATAAGATTTTTCAGAAAACCGCGGCCAACTATGCCTCTGGATTTTCATTTGATTTCAGAAAAAACTTTCAGGCTGATCCTGAAACACTTTCGTCACTTGATCGCGCTTCCGACTATGTGCTTAAGAGACTAAAAACAAATATTGCTGGGATAAGTCATATAGTCGTTCCAAGTTTATTACATAAAGATCTTAATGAAGAGTTTGATATACATACAATAGAGATCTTTATTGACACATCGTCCGATCTACTTTTCAGGTATCAGTCTCTTGACACAGAGATCGAGAAGAGTTTCCCACAAATTGATCTGTTTTGGATCAACTATATCGCTTTTGAATCAGATGGCAATTCTTTTAAGGTTATAAATCACATTAACGATGTAAACAGCGCTTACTTAAAGAAGCTGATTGAACTTTTCGGTAAGACAAGTCTTCAGTTCAGAGATTATATCGGCGACAGATACGGATTCAACCTGCAATTAATCTATAGAATGATCCCAGTCCGGGATGGGCAAAAATCTAAACTTAATCCTGTTCTGAATCTTTTCAAGGACATCCTTGAACAACGTCCAATTAAAACTGACGTACTGTTTGACCACTTTATCACTCTGGCACTTTGTCACTGGTACGGTCGGTACAGAGCATTTCCGAATATTTTCGACAAATTTGAATCATTTGATTTCGCTATCAAGGATGCCGTATTCAAATACTCTGCATTGATTTACGCTCTCAAACAATTAAATCTTATCGACATGGAAAGAGAAATCACTCAAGAAGAAAACAATAAAATTACCAACTCCGAATTTCAGCAAAGAATTAATAGGTTCTTCGAAAAAATGGATTATGGAAATGATGAGAAAGCCATCTTCTATCTGGGACGAGTTCTCTCATCCATTGCGTACGCCCAGTATAAAAAAGGCCATAAATCAAAACCAGTTCTGAACAAGGTCAACTTTAATGGAATGGATGTGCAAGCGATTGTAAGATTAAGTTTGGACATGGCTGAAAAAGCGCGTCAGTATAATATTCACCGTGAAACCGACTGGGATTTTGCCCGATTCCGGGAAAGGTTTAATGAAAAAAACTGGTCTTTGCCTAAAGAGCAGAATGTATTCTATTTGATGGCAGGCTATTCTTTTGGGCTAACTAAATCTGACAACCAATCAAAGGAACAATGAATACGATAAATCACAATACCGACTTTCTGTTTATCTATGAGGCAATCAATTGTAATCCGAATGGGGATCCTGACCAAGAGAACAAACCCCGGATGGATTATGACACTCAAACAAACCTGGTTACTGATACCAGGTTAAAAAGATATCTTCGGGATTACTTTATGCAGAAAGAGCGCCCTGTTTTTGTGTCTATGGAAGACGGTAAAAAGGTGAATCCCGATCAAAAGCTTGAACTCGTGATCAATCGTCTCCTGACAGACCCAAAACTAATAGATGAGTACTTTGAGGAGAATGAAGAGATGAAGGAAGCGTTTGAAACAATCATCTCAAAAATGAAAGGTGAAGAGGGCGTTTTCAAGGAGTTACAAAACAAAAAAAACAGGACATTAAATACGTTCATTCTTGACAAGATTGTCAAGGAGACATTTCTGGATATCCGCTTGTTTGGAAGTGCGTTTGCCGTGGGTGGGTTCACCCAAGCCTACACAGGGCCTGTGCAAATCAATTGGGGATATTCACTAAATGAAGTCTACCCGATTGAATCGGATTCTATAGTTACAATTATGAATGACGACAGCAGCACATTTGGCAAAGATTACAGGATCCATTACAGTCTACTCGCCTTCCACGGAGTAGCTAATAAGTTTGCAGCTCGATCTACAGGATTATCAGATGATGACATGGACGTATTCCGGGAGGCTATCTGGAATGCTATTCCTGCGCTGCCGACTCGCTCGAAATTGAATCAATATCCGAAGCTTTATTTGGAAATCATATACAACAATGGGTTTAATAACGGCCATTTTGGTGATCTGCGTGATTACATTGACTGCAAACCAAAAAACGGGGTTGATGATTTTAAAAAAGTCAGAAAGTATCATGATCTGGAAGTTGACTTCTCTCGACTTGAAAAGTTGATAAAAGAGAATCAGGGAGAAGGTAAAGCGATACATAGGGTAAATGTCAAAATGGCAGAAGGAATCATATTCAGTGCCTAAGTTTATGGAAGTACTTACGTTTCACATAAAGGGTAAATTCGCCCATTTTCGAAAATTCCATGGCAACAATACGGCAATGAGTTACTCTATTCCGCCTCGTACGACAATCATCGGAATATTAGCCGCTGTTTTGGGAGAAGAGAAAGACACCTACTATCAGAAATTCCGAACGGAAAATCTGCTCGTTGGTGTAAGAGTGTTGGAGAACGTGAAAAAAACCTTCCATCGACTCAATTATTTAAAAATAACGAGTAGGAGTGACTTCACAGGACAAAGTGGAAGAATTCAAACACCCTTCGAAATCGTGACAGCCCATGATCTGAAACGTGATTTGATCTGTTACAAGATCTATCTCGCTGCCGGTAAGGATCCCGTGCTATATGACAATCTAAAAAATCAACTCCTGGCTGGTAAACGAATGTTCAATATCAGCTTAGGTATTGCGGGATTCTCTGCTTTTATTTCCACTGTAGAAGCGGTCGATGCAACATCCGTGCATGCAGATGATCAATGGGTCGATCTACACTCTGCCTGCAATAGTGACCAGGTCTTGGAAATCGATTTTCCCGAAGATCCGGAGATCAAATTCAATCACATAGAAGAAGAGCTATTGCCGGCTGACTTTATTGGTGGAAAAAAGGGACGCGAAGTCTACAGGATGAATCGGGTACTCTTTGCCAATCGTCCTTTCCCGATGCATGTAAAGCTCGACGGCACATATTATCAATTACCTGGGGCGGGTAATAAAAACGAAAATATTCAATTCTTAGAGTATGCCGGTGTATTCACACAGCAGGATTGATGAAGAGGGAAAACGGGTTGGCAGTAAATATCTGATTGATCATCTGAGAGGAGTCCGTAACAAAGCCATAGGAAATTATTCCAAATCAATTTCATTCTCACACTCAGAGATGTACAGGTCCCTTCTGGACTGTGTTTGCTGGCTCCATGATCTGGGAAAATATACCAGCTATTTTCAAACATATTTGTTAGAGCCTGAAAAAGCCGACCGACATTTAAAAACTCATTCCAGTTTAGGAGCACATGCGGCGTTTAGCTTATTAAAAGACAAGCCCCAAAATGCTTTGTTTGCTTATTTCCTGATAAAACTTCACCACAGCAATCTGATTAATTTCGACCAAGTCCTGTGGCCGGATCATTACAATGAAAATAAATGGGAAATTCGTGATACGTTTGAAAAGCAGGCAACAAAACTGAACCAAGCCACTGAATTAAGCGAACACTTTCCGGATTTCAATGCAAATTTTGTTCAATTCACAGAACCAAAAACTCTTTTCAACCTTTACAAAAAAAAACTGAAAAAAGCAGACTCTATCGAATACTACTACATCCTGAACTATCTCTTTTCTCTGCTGATTGAATCCGACAAACTGGATGCCTCCGACACAGAACCGTACGGGCCCGTCTCTTTACCGGAAAACGCTGTGGATAAGCGCCCAAATTTTGGCAAACCATTGTACCCGGAAGGTGACTTGCAGACTTTTTCACAAAATGAGCTTCGAAATTTTGTTAGATCAGAAGTCGTCAAAAACCTTGGTCAAAAAGATATTCTTCAAAAAAAAATCTTTACGCTCGCGGCGCCGACGGGTATTGGTAAAACCATGACGGCTCTCGATTTTAGCTTGAAACTCCGGAAAAAGATTGAAACCGAAGAAGGGTATCTTCCGCAAATCATATATGGCCTTCCTTTCATCAACATCATTGAGCAAGCTCTGAGTGAATATGAGGTAACTCTTGGAGAGGGAAAAATCCTCGGACATTATCAATATGCCGATGTATTCGGTGCCGATAAAGCTGATGAGAATAGTTTAAAAGATGAAGAGCGCTCCTATTCAAGAAAAAAAATGGCTTGGGATACGTGGCAAAGCGATATCGTCATCACCTCGTTTGTTCAACTGTTTCAAACACTCATTGGAAACAGGAACAAGCTTCTGAAAAAATTCCACCATTTTGCTGAATCTATTATCATTCTGGATGAGGTTCAGACCCTTTCTATCGAAAAGCTTCCGGTTATTGGAGCTGCACTCTATTATCTGTGCAGATACCTGAATGCCCGAGTAATTCTCATGACAGCTACCCAGCCAAAGTTATTTGAACTGATGGAGAGAGAGTTAGAGATTAAAATAGAAGAGGAGCACCTAAAGCCGTTCAACCTGCTGAAACGTGATTGGGAGGTTTTTTCCTGTTTCAACAGGACCCGGATCGTTCCGTTGATAGAAGAAAAAATCGACAATGAAGCATTCGTGGAATACTTTTTTTCAAAATGGTCATCTCCACAAAGTTGTCTGATCGTCTTGAACAAGGTGAGCAGATCTATTGAACTATTTGGATTGCTTAAGGTCCATTTACAGGACAAGGACGTTGAACTTATTTATCTCTCAACCAACATTACTCCGGTGGAGAGAAAACAACGAATTGAAAGGATCAAGAACCTGCTCACAACCAAGACATGCATTCTCGTGTCGACACAGGTCGTTGAGGCCGGGGTGGATCTCGATTTCGATATGGGATTTCGTGATTTGGGACCTATCGATTCCATCGTGCAGGTGGCCGGTAGAATCAACCGTGAAAATTCGGGAGATCGAAAAGGAGCTCCTTTATATGTTGTAGATTTTGGTGATTGCCAACGTATTTATGGTCATGCAACTGAATCCAATGCTCGTTCCGCATTGACAAGTGACGAGATATTTGAAAAGGATTATAAGGAAGTTGTAGAGCAGTATTTTGCAGCTGTTTCAAATGAGACTCAAGCTGACTTTAGGAAATCGAAAGAGATTTTTGATGCAATGAAAAATCTAAAGTACGGGCATCCTAGTAGCTCAAAGGCTAAAAAATTTACAACTGTTAGTGACTTCAAGATCATTGAAAACTCACAGAATGGTGTTTCCGTATTTGTAGAATTGCCAGAAGATATGGAGGGGTCTGAAGCCAGAAGAGCATTCCAATTGCTTTTGAAAAACGAAATGCCAAGACACGAATTCGAGAGAAAATTTAAAAGATCATTTCACCAAAGAATTCTCACCGTACCGGATTATCTACATAACATAAGAGAGTTAAAGAAAGAAGAAAATTTGCTTACGGAAGAGATTCTTTGGGTCAAGCCAGATCTTTCTGGATTTTATTATCGTGCTGATACAACTGGTTTTATCCGAAAGGATGATACAGAGACCTCTATTATGTTTTAAGATTGTAATCCTATAGTCTGTATTCATGAACCTCCCCCAAACCATCATCCGCTTTCCCGAAATTCAACTTCAAACCCGTGATGCCCACAAACTTCGAGGCTATATTGGAAAACTATTCAAAGAGAAGTCGGAATTGTTGCACAACCACATGGGAAACGGGGAGTTGCGATATGCCTATCCACAGGTTCAATACAAGGTACTGGATGGAACCCCGACTCTGATTGGAATCAAAGAGGGGGCAAGTTTGTTAACTGAACTTTTTTTGAAAATCAGAGAGCTGAATATTGATGGACGAATCATTCCTGTGCACCAAAAAAACATTGAGGGAATAAAACGGGAACTAGGTGTTAACGAAAAGTTCTATACCTACAATTTTAAAACCTATTGGATGGCTCTGAATCAAAAGAATTTTCAGCGCTACTCGGATGCTAGTTCTTCAGAAGCACAAGACCTTCTGGAGCGAACACTGGTAGGTAACATTCTTTCATTCTTTAAGTCCATGGACCTGTTTGTGGAAAAGAGAATCCATGCCACTGGCACATTCACAGAAAAGAAAACCAAGTTCAAGAATAACCAGATGCTGGTCTTTTCCGGATCATTTGAAACCAACGTTGCACTTCCCGACTACATTGGTTTGGGTAAACAGGTTGCCCGGGGATTTGGTACAATCCGGCAAATATAGGTTGCACCAAGTTATTTGCTGATGAGGGAAGGGAATTTATGATGAACTTCCCTGAAGCAATCCTTCGACAGAAATATCTTCATCCAATCTTTCCCAGTGAATGCCGATCCCGTTACCGATGAATCGCCACTGATTTAAATCTTCTGGCGTGGCATTTCGCAGTTTCGGAAACCTTTTAAGAGGCACCGCCAATTCTCTGCCGTCATCCAGATGGACAATCAACTTTTTATCCTCAAACCGAAGATTAGTTGCCTTTGAAAGTTTATGTTTGATTGAAGTACTCATCCCAGGAATTTTCAATTTGAATCTGATTGCTCTTAACAAGTTTCCGGATCTTGTTCAATTCTGACGCATCATATCCACTTGAATATGCAACAGTTAACGGATGGATCCAAAATTTGCAGTAGCCATCTCCGCTTTCAACGTGGATGTGAACCGGTTCATTTCCCTCATTACTGAAAAAAAAGAAGCGATACCCAGCAATTCTGAGGACAGTCGGCACTATTTATTCTCTCCTTTCAATTTATGTTTAAAATAGTAATTTAAGTCAGCTATCCAATCAAGTTATTCCCGCACATTCTGTTAAAGAACATGATCAGTTATGCAGCTATACATTACAACATTCGGTTCCTTTCTTCATATACGCGACGGTATGTTCCAGGTGAAGTACACTGAGGATGGAGAAAAGATAAAAAAGAGGATTCCACCCAAGAAAGTGACGGCCATAGTTCTCGACCGTGGTACATCACTAACATGGGAAGCGGTGAAAACCGCTTTGTCACACAACATTGATATCGTGTTTGCTGAGGGTGATGGGGCACCAATAGGAAGAGTATGGCACAGCAAGCTCGGAAGTACCACTAAAATCAGGAAAAGACAGCTTCAGGCAAGTCTCAATCAGGAAGCAGTGGATTGGGTGAAATGTTGGGTATCAGAAAAAATTCAGAATCAGATTGATTTTATTAAACAGCTGAAGAAACATCGGAAAGCTGAATCAGAGAAAATTGACATTGTTTTAGATAAACTATCTATCCAAAAGACAAGGGTTGAAAAACTGGAAGCTACTGTGGTGGATGATATTGCAGATAAAATACGTGGCCATGAAGGAACGGCTGGCCGGGTCTATTTTGAATTGCTTTCAAGTCTGCTCTCAAAAGAATACCAGTTTAAAGGCCGCAGTTATCGTCCGGCACTTGATCCCTTTAATGCATTTCTCAATTATGGTTATGGAATCCTTTATAGTCGAATTGAAAAAAGTATTATGATAGCCGGACTGGATCCCTATGTCGGATTCTTGCATCGAGATGATTATAACCAGACCAGTTTTGTATTTGACTTTATTGAACCCTATCGACCGTTTGTCGATTTGACGATTTATCGGCTTTTCTCCGGAAAAAAAGTTAATCAGGATCACTACGTTTCGATCCCTAATGGTATTGGCTTATCAAAGCAAGGAAAAAAGTTGATTGTTGGGGCATTTATTCAGCGTTTTGATACGGATAAGATTCGGTATCGTGGCCGGAATCAAACTCGGATGAATACGATTCAGCAGGATGCCCATACCTTTGCGAACCAATTGATAGAGCCATGATTTGCTGGGTGATGTATGATATCATAGATGACAGAGCCCGGACAAAAATTTCAAAGGCTTGTCAACGTTCGGGGCTTTATCGAGTCCAATACTCGGTGTTTCTCGGTACCCTCGAAACTAATGAAAAAGACTCTCTGCAACTTGAAATAGAAGAGTTGATGGATGAGAATGTCGATTCGGTCTACATATTTCCGATGAGCAAAGATGAGTTGAAGGCTACTGCTCTTCTTGGGCAGGCCTTTGATAAAAAACGAATAACGGATGAAATCAAAGCTCTATTCATATGAGTGCGATCAGTATCACTCCATCCGAAATTATTCAATATTTATACTGTCCAAGATTTGTCTATTTCGAAAAAGTTTTAGCAATTCCTCAATTTGAAGAAAAGTCGTACAAGGCTATGCGGGGGCGTTATCTTCACGAGAGAAAAACCCGCTTGAACAAGAGTTATTTACGAAAAAAGTTAGGCGTTGTTGATAAACATCAGGAGCAATACCTGACAAATGACAAGCTTCGGGGTCAGGTTGACGAAGTGTTAGAACTTGATGACCAGACGATGGCTCCCCTTGACTACAAATTTGCCCAGTACAAAGACAAGGTTTTTTCTACGTATAGAACGCAAATAGCATGCTACGCTTGGTTGATCGAAGACAATTTTAACCGACCCGTGAATCGAGGATTTCTTGTATATACCCGAAGTAAAAATAGGGTAATCGAAATTGAGATTGGTGAAGATCAAAAACAACGGGTGAAAGAGCTTGCCAAAGAAATAATTGATATCATCGTAAACAATAGGTTTCCTAAAGCAACGCGTTATAAAAAAAGATGTATGGATTGTACTTATCGGAATATTTGCATCCAGTAACTTCTTTTCTAACCTTCGGACTGGGTAATCAAAGAACTGGAGGTTCCAGGACTATATTTATTAACTCATTGGTTCTTTGCCTCCGTAACTTTTTGAACAGAGTATCATTACAAGTTTTTGATTTTTCGGAAAATTCATCTTCTAATCATAGAATGCATAGTTTTTTTAATAAAAGGCACAATATTAATAAGCGATCAGTAGACGCTATGCTTCTGATTTTTATTAGCTTCCCGGTAAGGGGCCTCATCGGAGTTGATCCACTAGAACAAGGATTGAAACGTGGCAGAGCGTTTGTTGAGCAGTTGTTTCTTGGCATTCATCGGAGTTGATCCACTAGAACAAGGATTGAAACCCACTTTCCAATTCTGCCAGTATCGCTTCCGGCTTTCATCGGAGTTGATCCACTAGAACAAGGATTGAAACTTCATTGGTAGATAGTATCCGCTATAAATGAAATTCATCGGAGTTGATCCACTAGAACAAGGATTGAAACACGGCACATTAGAGTCGAAAAAAACTCCTACTCACTCATCGGAGTTGATCCACTAGAACAAGGATTGAAACGGAATACCTTCCCGGAAGCCAGCCGAATTGACTTCTCTCATCGGAGTTGATCCACTAGAACAAGGATTGAAACTCAAAAGATGTGTTTGTGGTGAATGGATTGTATCATCTCATCGGAGTTGATCCACTAGAACAAGGATTGAAACTTGAATTTCCACTTATATTCGTTGAATTAAGCGAAACTCATCGGAGTTGATCCACTAGAACAAGGATTGAAACGGTGCTCCTCGAACCGAAGAGAGACTTGGTGTATCTCATCGGAGTTGATCCACTAGAACAAGGATTGAAACTTGGGGTTGTGGTTGGGTGATGGGACTAAGCATACTCATCGGAGTTGATCCACTAGAACAAGGATTGAAACGAGATGTAAAGATCCCAAAGGCACCGCTTAAAAGTGGACTCATCGGAGTTGATCCACTAGAACAAGGATTGAAACACATCTCTCTTGCGATCCCGGAGATCGTGCCGGAGTTCTCATCGGAGTTGATCCACTAGAACAAGGATTGAAACAACAAATAGAAGAAACGTACTCCGGGTACTGGTGGATCTCATCGGAGTTGATCCACTAGAACAAGGATTGAAACACGGGAAAGACTACCAACCACAAACCAACCGACAACTCATCGGAGTTGATCCACTAGAACAAGGATTGAAACGCGGAGAAGAGCGGGTTGTATACGCTCGTAGAGGGAGCTCATCGGAGTTGATCCACTAGAACAAGGATTGAAACAGTTTTTTCCTAAATCTAATGTTGCCATGTGCTGATTCTCATCGGAGTTGATCCACTAGAACAAGGATTGAAACGCGGAGAAGAGCGGGTTG
>JBBEBE010000005.1:154347-518641 GCA_040882505.1 Balneolaceae bacterium
TGTTGCCATGTGCTGATTCTCATCGGAGTTGATCCACTAGAACAAGGATTGAAACAAGCCGCCCCGTCGGTTATTTCATGTAGGTTCATCCCTCATCGGAGTTGATCCACTAGAACAAGGATTGAAACACGGATAAATTCGAGAGAGAAAGTTAACCCGATTACTCATCGGAGTTGATCCACTAGAACAAGGATTGAAACTGTAGCTGTGTAACTGTTACACACGTTCCGGCGCCTCATCGGAGTTGATCCACTAGAACAAGGATTGAAACGCAACCTCTGTATCGAGTCCTCCTTGAACATCCCTCTCATCGGAGTTGATCCACTAGAACAAGGATTGAAACTGGTAGTTTCGGCGGGTATTGTGCGCTGATATACAACTCATCGGAGTTGATCCACTAGAACAAGGATTGAAACCCCAGCAGCTTCTCGATCTTCGTGATCCCTTCGAGCTCATCGGAGTTGATCCACTAGAACAAGGATTGAAACTTGAAAACAAAAGTCTTGGAGTTCTGCGCCGGAGTCTCATCGGAGTTGATCCACTAGAACAAGGATTGAAACATCTGCTTGGCCTGACTGAAAAGCTGGAAAAGAAGCTCATCGGAGTTGATCCACTAGAACAAGGATTGAAACATGTAGTCGAGAATTGCACCATCAATAATATCCAGCTCATCGGAGTTGATCCACTAGAACAAGGATTGAAACGTGTCGGAATTGTGGGAAGAGCCTGTCCACAAAAGCTCATCGGAGTTGATCCACTAGAACAAGGATTGAAACTCAGTATCCGGCTATCTGCACCATTGAAGAGAATTCTCATCGGAGTTGATCCACTAGAACAAGGATTGAAACCCGTGTATCCATTTTCCCGTAGCCAGTTGGCGACACTCATCGGAGTTGATCCACTAGAACAAGGATTGAAACAAAGAGCCTATTCCTGATTTGAACCCATCCTCGAATAACAGCTCATCGGAGTTGATCCACTAGAACAAGGATTGAAACTCGTTCCCTTTTCCGACTACTTCCATATCTGATTGCTCATCGGAGTTGATCCACTAGAACAAGGATTGAAACGACAATTTTCCGGCCGATGGTTCCCGCTTTCGTTTCTCATCGGAGTTGATCCACTAGAACAAGGATTGAAACATCAGATTCATGCTTTGTTCTCCTTTTGTTTCGTTCTCATCGGAGTTGATCCACTAGAACAAGGATTGAAACGGTAGTTCCGGTATGATGTGCATGGTCTTATCCAGCTCATCGGAGTTGATCCACTAGAACAAGGATTGAAACAGGAATGTAGTGAGTGATGCCGTTGGGGGGCAGAGACTCATCGGAGTTGATCCACTAGAACAAGGATTGAAACTTTCAGTTATAAACCCATCCAGATCCGTAGGTCGCCTCATCGGAGTTGATCCACTAGAACAAGGATTGAAACTCGAGATAATATAAAAGGAGCCATGAGGGGTATCTCCTCATCGGAGTTGATCCACTAGAACAAGGATTGAAACGAAAGTTCGCCGACCCCTCTTGGGGTCATCTCGTAACTCATCGGAGTTGATCCACTAGAACAAGGATTGAAACATCTTCTCGACGGCCGCTCGCTCGGCCTCTACGTCGTCTCATCGGAGTTGATCCACTAGAACAAGGATTGAAACGAAGGATGAAGCTTTCTTCAGCGTTTTCCTTTTTTCTCATCGGAGTTGATCCACTAGAACAAGGATTGAAACTGATTTTTGATTTCTGTCAGTGAACCTATTGAATCTCATCGGAGTTGATCCACTAGAACAAGGATTGAAACTTGGGGATCGACCCGCGCGTACTGCTGTATCTGGATCTCATCGGAGTTGATCCACTAGAACAAGGATTGAAACAACAGGCCCTTTCGGGCGGTTTCGTGATCCGGTTCCTCATCGGAGTTGATCCACTAGAACAAGGATTGAAACGTAAGCTCAGGGACGGCCGATGAGGACGTGGTCGCCTCATCGGAGTTGATCCACTAGAACAAGGATTGAAACCTAAAAGAGTAATCCCCACACCATCAGACGAAGACGCTCATCGGAGTTGATCCACTAGAACAAGGATTGAAACTCCGGCAGCGCGGCCGGTTGGCCTTGGCCAGCTGGCTCATCGGAGTTGATCCACTAGAACAAGGATTGAAACATGCTTCTTTGCTCCTTGCTCCCTTGTAATCTCTGCTCATCGGAGTTGATCCACTAGAACAAGGATTGAAACGCGAGGCCGTTACGTGGCAGAAAGGAGCCAATGCTCTCATCGGAGTTGATCCACTAGAACAAGGATTGAAACAGGAACGAGTTGAGGGTCGATATGTACCCTTTCTTCTCATCGGAGTTGATCCACTAGAACAAGGATTGAAACTTCACTGCTTGGGTTGTCTATGAACTCCTTTATTCTCATCGGAGTTGATCCACTAGAACAAGGATTGAAACATAAACAACGTACTTGAGTTGTATAATAAGAAGAGCTCATCGGAGTTGATCCACTAGAACAAGGATTGAAACATTGTAAGGAGTTCAAGGCGGTTGGTGGCCTTGCACTCATCGGAGTTGATCCACTAGAACAAGGATTGAAACAAGTATATCGAGAACATGGTTTTTTCTCCTGTTTGCTCATCGGAGTTGATCCACTAGAACAAGGATTGAAACTAGTCGAGATACACAGTATATCTGTCCAAGGTTTCCTCATCGGAGTTGATCCACTAGAACAAGGATTGAAACGACGCAAGGAGGAAGGCATGAAATCAGACATCAAGTACCTCATCGGAGTTGATCCACTAGAACAAGGATTGAAACTAAGCCTGAAGCAGTAACGCCTGGGCGCGAACCTGCTCATCGGAGTTGATCCACTAGAACAAGGATTGAAACAAGATGATGTGGTCATGTGGAAAAGGCGTCTTCACACTCATCGGAGTTGATCCACTAGAACAAGGATTGAAACTTGATAAACAGCTTCTATTCCTGATTCAGCAGCACCTCATCGGAGTTGATCCACTAGAACAAGGATTGAAACTGAATGCACCTTTAGCACTTGTCCAATGCACCGAAGGATCCTCATCGGAGTTGATCCACTAGAACAAGGATTGAAACCACAAAAACCCAAGTTGTTGCACGTCAATCATTTGCCTCATCGGAGTTGATCCACTAGAACAAGGATTGAAACGCAATATTGTCGCCGACCTGGAGGGCGGGGCGGAGGCGCTCATCGGAGTTGATCCACTAGAACAAGGATTGAAACCCGATGAATTCCAGGACCATTCGAAGGAATCGGCAGACTCATCGGAGTTGATCCACTAGAACAAGGATTGAAACCCAATGCTGTTGAGACGGTGAAGGAAAAGTTCAAACTCATCGGAGTTGATCCACTAGAACAAGGATTGAAACTGAGTCGAAGCGAGTACAACATCACACGCGACATCCTCATCGGAGTTGATCCACTAGAACAAGGATTGAAACTCTTCAACTTGATCCGGCGTGACCCATCGGCCCCGTACTCATCGGAGTTGATCCACTAGAACAAGGATTGAAACATGACGCATCCACGAACGGAAGATACAAAGCGGTGAAGCTCATCGGAGTTGATCCACTAGAACAAGGATTGAAACTCAGCTTCCCAATCGGAATGATCATGAAGTTGACCTCATCGGAGTTGATCCACTAGAACAAGGATTGAAACATGTGGATATGGAGAGAGTCCATGAGTAGCCTGTTGACTCATCGGAGTTGATCCACTAGAACAAGGATTGAAACATGACGCATCCACGAACGGAAGATACAAAGCGGTGAAGCTCATCGGAGTTGATCCACTAGAACAAGGATTGAAACTCAGCTTCCCAATCGGAATGATCATGAAGTTGACCTCATCGGAGTTGATCCACTAGAACAAGGATTGAAACATGTGGATATGGAGAGAGTCCATGAGTAGCCTGTTGACTCATCGGAGTTGATCCACTAGAACAAGGATTGAAACAACGCATTGAGGAGGCAGATAAGAAAATCCCGGTTCTCATCGGAGTTGATCCACTAGAACAAGGATTGAAACCACCACTCCACCACCTGTGTCTCGGTCAGGGCCTCTCATCGGAGTTGATCCACTAGAACAAGGATTGAAACAGAAACGACAGCCAGTCGCTCAAGGGCCTGCTGGCCGCTCATCGGAGTTGATCCACTAGAACAAGGATTGAAACTTCCTCCGCCTCTTCAGCCTCTTTCAGCATCTTCTCCTCATCGGAGTTGATCCACTAGAACAAGGATTGAAACATCTCATCCATACCGGCTGAACGAAGGACTCCAAGGACTCATCGGAGTTGATCCACTAGAACAAGGATTGAAACAAAGCAGGAGAGCTTGTTGATGTTAACCATAAACACTCATCGGAGTTGATCCACTAGAACAAGGATTGAAACCAATACCCAAAACGATCGAGATGTTGACATAAAGTGCTCATCGGAGTTGATCCACTAGAACAAGGATTGAAACTGCCCCACCTGTAACAAACAGAAGGGACCAGAATCTCATCGGAGTTGATCCACTAGAACAAGGATTGAAACTACACCGGATGGATCCGCATGAGTTGATTCCAGATCTCTCATCGGAGTTGATCCACTAGAACAAGGATTGAAACATGAGAAACTCATATTGATCCAAGAAGTCATCTTTTCTCATCGGAGTTGATCCACTAGAACAAGGATTGAAACATGAGTGCGAAAAACTTCCGATGGTGCTGCACGTTCTCATCGGAGTTGATCCACTAGAACAAGGATTGAAACCGGAAACAAGGCCGTCAACAGACTCCTTGATTATCTCATCGGAGTTGATCCACTAGAACAAGGATTGAAACGGGGCATGATCCGGATGAGTGTGTAACCACTTCTCTCCTCATCGGAGTTGATCCACTAGAACAAGGATTGAAACTTTCTATGTCCTATGTATTCCAATCTCCAACATCTCCTCATCGGAGTTGATCCACTAGAACAAGGATTGAAACAGAAATTCCACAAGGAGTATATTGAGGAGAGAATTGAACTCATCGGAGTTGATCCACTAGAACAAGGATTGAAACCAAATTGAACCGGATCAAGGTGAGCCGGCAGTGCGATTCTCATCGGAGTTGATCCACTAGAACAAGGATTGAAACCGGATCTTGATACAGGTACAGCTACTCGTCTGAATCTCATCGGAGTTGATCCACTAGAACAAGGATTGAAACATGCCATGGCCCTCAAGACGGTGTTGAAGCTTCTCCTCTCATCGGAGTTGATCCACTTGTCAAGGGTCGCGACTATTCCCAACCCAGGGTCAACTGTATTCCCCACTTGTCAAACTCCGGAACGATCAGCGGATGGAAAGGGTCAACGTACATTCGCACTCATTGCTAGCCGTTGCACGGTATCATTGAAGTCCATAGTGCATTGGAATTGGTAGAGGAGTTTGAACAACGAGTTGATGCGTTAAAGCAACACCCCTTGCTCGGGCGTAAATCACCGTTTTTCAAGAGTAGAGAATTCGGGCATTGATCATCAGAAAAACCTATCTGATTGTTTACGAAATTCTAGACAATCACATAGAGATTCTTACAATACGTCCTACCAGTGAGAACGATACGTCAGATCCTGATACCGAATAAGACCCTCGATGCAATTTTCCAACCGTTTGAACGCTCCAATCTCCAATAGGTCCTGCATGTCCCGGGTGGCCGTCGCGTTGGATGTTTTGGCGATGCCGATGTACTTTCTGGCATTCATTCCTCCTTCGAATCCATCGGGGCCCTCTTCCAGCATTCTCCGAAGCACCTTCTCTTGACGGTCTTTGAACCCATCCATTATTCGGCTCAAATACGACTGATTAGTGAGCCGATTGGAGTTGTTATTCGGCTCATATCGACCAAGACTGTGAACGACACCTACGCTTTCTTTAATTCACTCATCCCCCGAGGCAACCCTTCCGCTTTCACGCACGTACAGGCTGGATAGAGACAGAAGCACCACCGTTCACAGATCCAGACCGCCATGTGTCCCATTTCATCTGATTCCGACGAAGGGTTCTTGAGTGATTCCTTCCACCGTCATGCACTATTCGTTTTTCTCATTGGGCTTCTGTTACTCACACTTGCCGCTTGCGGCGGCGGCCCAACCGATTCCAACACCGGAGGGAATGGTGGTGGAGGCAACGGGGGAGGGGACGAACCCGCAGAAAATGAAGTCATTATGACTGGTACGACCTTCACTCCGTCCTCGATCCAAATCGAAGTGGGCGAGACGGTCACCTGGCGCAACCAGAGCAGCATGACCCATACAGTCACCAGTGGATCCAACCGGCAGCACGACGACGAATTCAACAGCGGGAACCTGGCACCGGGCGCCGACTATTCAGTCACGTTTACCGAAGCGGGAGATTTTGACTACTTCTGCATCCCGCACGTGGGTATGAACGGCTCGGTCACGGTCATTGACCCGACAGCCGAATCGGTTCAACAAGGCACTGGAGAGCACGGGAGGGTGAGCCCGTGAGATGGTGAAGCTATCCAAACAACAAACAGATCGAATGGGACCCTTTGTTCTCGGGTTCGCTACAGCCTTGCTGGTCGGTCTTCAGGCGACCGGTGGGACAGCGGAACCTCCGGATCGATTGCCGATTCAGGAACCGTCCCTTTTCTATACCGACAACGGGACCGCAGAGTTCACCTCCAGTGTCCCTTTGCACACCTTTACGGGCCGGTCGGATCATTTGACCGGCATAATCGATCTGGATGAGAACGTGGTGGATTTCTATCTGGATCTGTCTACGCTGGAGACCGGTCTTCGGCGCCGGGATCGCGACATGGCTCGAACGCTTCAGATCAAGGAGTTCCCCTTTGCCGAGTTTACCGGCCACCTGAAGGAGCGGTTCGACCCGACCCGACAAGATACGCAGACGGTCACGGCCGTTGGAGAGTTCACCATCCACGGCATTTCGCAACCCGTGGAGATCAACGGGATCCTGACTCTGGATCATGAAACGCTGCACCTGCAGGCCGCGTGGACATTTCGACTGGAAGAGTATCAAATTGAACCGCCAGGCCTTCTCTTCTACCGGGTTCAGCAGGAACAGGCGGTCAGAATTCGAGCGACGCTGATGGCTGTTGAGGAGATCCCGTAATCGACGACTTGTTCAACCTTTTATTCCAATGTTCATGAGGACCCTCTGCTTACTTGGTGTTCGATCGAATGGGACCAGCGGGTTGGGACGGAGCCTGAGTTCCCTGCTTCTGGGGGGGCTCCTGTGGGTAGGGTGCCTGGTCCCGACCGAAACGGCCGTGGCACAGCTCCAACGGGAACGGGTCCAGTCAGAAACCGACGGAGGGTTTGATTTTTTGGGGTTTAACGAACGATGATCGTTCCGGGATTTAACTATTTGGGAGTTAAGAGGAGGTAAAATTAAATTTTTGGGGTTTAGTATACCCAATACCGGGACCGGGATTACTCCGGCAGTCGTAATCGAATCCCGTTCCGGTCTGCTTCCGTTGGATCGAGAAACGCGTTGCATGACGCAAGTTGTTTTCTGGCCGTATCATACTTCTTCCAATCAATGGACTGAGTGAATTTTTGAGCAAAGTCCAGTGTACGTATCAATGGGGTGGAGTTCCCGTAGTTGGTCATCGACTTCAGTGCGGCCAGATAGTTGTTTCGATACACGATAGGTATCATGATTTTCTGATCCTGAACAGACACCAACTCTGCATTCATCATGACACGAGCCAACCGTCCGTTTCCGTCTGCGAATGGGTGAACCTCACTCACAAGAAACATCAGATAAACTGCCCTGTGAAAGGAGTACTCCAGTGCTCTATATATCTCGAATCCCTTTCGAAGAGTACCTTCCACAAGATCTGAATGGACAAATTCTGTACCCCCGGCTCTATTCACTTTGGTTTTGAACTGTCCGGGACGTTTACCCTTTCTGGCCGTCATGATTTCTGAGTGTCGATACTTCATTTTGGCAATGAAGTCATCAAAATCTTTTGGAATCTGGCTCATTTCATGATAGTTGGAAACGATCTTATATGTCCCCAACACATCGTGAGCATCATCGGGTCGTTCAACAGGTATTTCATTCCGGAAAACAATGTCCTCGGCTTCACTTACGTCAAACTCGGTACCTTCAATAAAATTGGAGAAGTAGGCTTCAAAGAACGAAATATGTATCCGTTCGTCTTGGGAAAGATCCCCGGCAGCCCTGGAATCCGGAGCAACTTTTTTCAAGTCCTCAAAAAGTTTTAGAAAGAGGTCTGCACGATCGGGATCAAATGGCTCTTTTCCTTTGCGTGCCTTCGCTACATCTGTTTTCAGCTCTGCCTCTCGGGTCCCTTGAAGTGCGCCGATCAAACCCTCCAATATTTTGAATTCCCTCTGGAGTCCAAGTTCGTCGGCGATGATACCGGCCTTGTCACGTATGCGATTGATGTGGTGTGCCCCTTTTAGTCGAATAAGCTTGTCCAACTTTTTCTCCATTTCCTCCCGAGAAAGAGTTCGACTCACAGAGCTTGTGCGAGCACGCGACGGTCTCATGTTCTCCAAAAGTGCACGGGGTTCGGATGTAATGTACAGATCATTGATGAACGGTAAATCGCTCTCTATCCTGCCATATCCTTTTCGCGGATAAAACGTGATTCCGGGAAGTTCGACTCTCCGCTTTTTATCGGATACGATAAAAACGGATCCATCCCCGGCTGGCCGATTTTCAAGAGCGGTTCGGTCTGCTATCAGTGCATCCGGGAAATACTCTCTGAGCAGGTGGTACCAGTTTCGCTTTACGATAAGCTCTGGCTCGTCCACAAGATTCTTTGTGTACAACTTCGAAGCGATCTTTTTCAGCTTTCCATCCGCAACTGCTTGTGATACCTGTGAAGAGATCTGTGTATTGGATACAAATACCTCCGGTAAGGATTCTAATAATGTGGGCATTATCGTCGTTTTTTTGAAAAAAAGTTAAATTTTTGGGGTTTAAGAGGTTGATTTTTGTGCAATACGTGCCGGACATCCACAGTAGGCGAAAACGTTAAATATCTTGAATAGAAGCTCGGTAATCATCCTCCGATCCACAGTTGACAACGTGCCGTGAGAACAGCAATTTGAACCCTCTCCCCGGCCAGTTCAAGACGTAATCATCTTGCTGGATGAGGAGATTTCAAGATTCGCAAACCAGTAGACAATACCGGAGAGACCATGAACAGACGAAAGATACGGATGGGAATGATTGGTGGCGGCATTGGCGCCTTTATCGGAGAGGTTCACCGAATGGCGGCCGCTCTGGATGGGCACATTGAACTGGTTTGCGGGGCGTTCAGCAGCGATCCGGAACGGTCCCGAAAAAGTGGCGAAGAGCTCTACCTGCCCGCCGACCGCGTGTATGGCACCTTTGAGGAGATGATCCAGAAGGAGAAGGAACGTCCCGAGGAGGAGCGGATGGAGTTGGTCTCGATCGTGACGCCCAACCATGTCCACTTCCCGGCGGCCAAGGCGGCGCTGGAGAATGGATTTCATGTGATTTGCGACAAGCCGATGACCGTAAGCCTGGAGGAGGCCAAAGAGCTGCGCCGGCTGGTGAACGATACCGGACTTCTGTTTGCACTTACACACACCTACACGGGCTACCCAATGGTCAAGGAAGCGCGCGAGCTCATTCGAAACGGGGAGCTGGGCACCCTTCGCAAGGTGGTGGTCGAATACCCGCAGGGATGGCTCTCCGACAAGCTCGAGGAGGAGAACAAGCAGGCCGCATGGCGCACCGATCCGGCTCGCTCGGGTCCAGCCGGCGCGATGGGAGACATCGGGACTCATGCCGAGAATCTGGCCGAATATGTAACCGGTTTGCAGATCAAAGAGCTCTGCGCCGATCTGACGGCGTTCGTCCCGGGACGACGACTCGACGATGACGGCAATGTTCTGCTTCGTTTCGAAGGCGGCGCAAAAGGGGTTCTGCATGCCAGCCAGGTGAGCGCCGGTGAGGAGAACTCGCTCAAGATCTATGTGTATGGCGAAAAAGGCGGGTTCGAGTGGCACCAGATGGAACCCAATACGCTTTGGGTTCGCCATGGAGACCGCCCCGAAGAGAAGTGGCGTACTGGGATGCCCTATTTGAGTGAAGTGGCTCAGGTGCACACGCGCGTTCCGGCCGGACACCCGGAAGGATACCTGGAGGCGTTTGCCAACCTCTACCGCAATGTCGCCTTCGCCCTGCAACGGCGTGCCGGCGGCGAAAAACCCCAGACCGATCTCTACGATTTTCCAACCGTCGAAGATGGCGTCCGTGGCATCGCCTTTATCGATACCGTGATTGCCTCCTCAAAGGGCGACGCGAAGTGGACTCCATTTGTGGAATACAACGAACCCCAGACATCATGAAAGGACCCGCACTTTTTTTAGCCCAGTTCATGGGCGACGACGCCCCCTTCAACTCCCTCTCTTCAATCTGCAAATGGGCCGCCGGCCTGGGCTACAAAGGGGTTCAAATCCCCACCTGGGATGCCCGCTGTGTCGATCTCGAAAAACTGGCCACCAGCCAGGATTATGCCGACGAAATTCAGGGTATCGTCCGGCAGGCGGGCCTGGAGATCACCGAGCTCTCGACCCACCTGCAAGGGCAACTGGTGGCGGTCCACCCCGCCTACGATGAACTTTTCGACAGCTTCGCGCCCGAAAGGCTGCACGGGAAACCAAAAGAGCGAACCGAGTGGGCGGTTCGCCAGCTCGAATGGGCGGCCCAGGCCAGCCAGCGACTCGGCATTACAGAGCACGCCACCTTCTCCGGCGCCCTACTCTGGCAGACGGTCTATCCATGGCCGCAACGACCCACTGGATTGGTCGAAACAGGATTCGAAGAGCTGGCCAAACGGTGGATTCCCATCCTGAACACCTTTGACGAAGCGGGTGTCGATCTCTGCTACGAGCTGCACCCGGGCGAAGATCTGCACGACGGGGTCACCTACGAACGGTTTTTGGAGGCAACGAGCAATCACCCCCGCGCCAACATTCTCTACGATCCAAGCCACTTTCTTCTTCAGCAGCTCGACTATCTGGCGTTCATCGACCTCTACCACGACCGGATCCGCATGTTCCACGTCAAGGACGCCGAGTTCAACCCGACCGGAAAACAGGGAGTCTATGGCGGATACCAGGGGTGGACCGATCGGGCCGGACGCTTCCGCTCTCTCGGCGATGGCCAGGTGGATTTCAAGGGGATCTTCTCAAAACTGACCCAACACGGCTTTGACGGCTGGGCCGTTCTGGAGTGGGAGTGCTGCCTGAAACATCCCGAGCAGGGAGCGGCCGAAGGGGCACCCTTCATCGCCGACCACATGATTCGACGGACGGAGAAGGCGTTTGACGACTTTGCCGGCGCCGGTTCGGACGAGGCGAAAAACCGCAAGATCCTCGGACTCTGAGGGACGGGTTTCGAGCCTGATGGGGTCGAACCCGCACCCTTCGGTTCAACCCGGAAGAATCTACATTCCCGGGGTTGATCGAATGGAAAAGGCGGGCAGGCGCGGTGTGACTAGCGAATGAAATTCATCAACAGCGTCTCCAGGTACTCCTGCTTGCCGCTACGCATCTCCGGCTCGCCCTCGTTCGCCTTGTTGGCAATTTCCTTCAGGGTCAGATCGCCCCGCTCGAACCGCGCGCCGTCTCCCTTGTCAAAAGAGGCGTACCGCTCGTCCCTCATGGCAAGCAGAGGTGACTCTTCACGGATCCGGTCGGCAATAAGGAGTCCCCTTGCCAGGGTATCCATTCCCCCGATGTGAGCCAGAAAGAGATCCTCGATGTCGGTCGAGTTGCGACGCAGTTTGGCATCGAAGTTGAACCCGCCCGGCGCCAATCCGCCATGCTCGAGCAGAATGAGCATCGTTTTGACGGCGTCCATCAGATCGAGGGGAAAGTAGTCCGTATCCCACCCGTTCTGGGCATCCCCGCAGTTGGCATCGATACTGCCCAGCAGACCGTTCTGGGCGGCCAGTGTCAGATCATGCTCCAGGCTGTGGCCTGCCAGCGTTACATGGTTGGTCTCGATATTGAGCTTGAAATCCCTGTCCAGCTCTTGTTCCCGCAGGAACCCGATCACGGTCGCAGCGTCGTAATCATATTGGTGCTTGGTCGGTTCCATGGGCTTGGGTTCGATCAGAAACGTGCCTTCAAACCCTGATTTTCGCCCGTAATCACGGACCATGCGCAGAAATTCCCCCAGGTGATCCTGCTCGCGTTTCATATCGGTATTGAGCAACGAGAGATACCCTTCGCGGCCTCCCCAAAAGACATAATTGGCCCCTCCGAGGGCGATGGTGGCGTCCAGGGCCGCTTTGACCTGTGCCGCCGCATGCGTGACCACCTGAAAATCGGGATTGGTCGCGGCTCCATTGGCGTAGCGCGGATGAGTAAACAGATTGGCCGTTCCCCAGAGAAGGTTCATGCCGGTCTCTTTCTGGTAGCTCTTGGCCAGATCGACCAGGGTCCGAAGCTGCGCTTCCGATTGGGCGGGCGTCTCGCCGGCCGGCGCCAGATCCCGGTCATGAAAACAGTAGAACGGAACCCCAAGCTTGGTAAAAAAATCGAAGGCGGCATCCATGCGTTCCCGTGCCTGATCCATCGGATCTGCGTGTCTCTCCCAAGGAAAATGACGGGTTCCGACGCCGAACGGATCGTCCAACCCGTTCACAAAGGAGTGCCACCAACAGACCGCGAACCGAAAATGTTCGCTCATCGGTTTTCCGGCGACCACACGATCGGGTTGGTAGTATTTGAAGGCGAGCGGGTTGTCGGAATCCGGCCCTTCAAACGGAACGGGATTTATCGTCGAGAAGTAGTCGCTGGTCCATCGGTTCATGGGAATCTGCTTATTCTGTTCATTTCATGGAGCCGGAATGTCCATGCCGAGTCGGTGGAAATTACACTTCGGAATGGATCTTCTGCCGAAGTGTTGCCTCCCAGTGGCTGTAGGCACGACGAATCGCCTTTGGATCTGTCTCGCTCTCCGGCAGGGAGACCATCGGGAGTCCTCTCGTCGTGAGATCGGCGAGTGTCCAAAGTCCGACGCCAACTGCGGCGCCCCGGGCTGCACCGACGGCTCCATCGGTATCGACAATCTCCAGCTCCACACCGGCAGCGTGTCGAAAGCTCTCCCGAAAGACCGGGCTCAAAAAGAGATTGGCGTGGGCTGCCCGTACGGTGGTGATCTCCAGCCCCATCTGCTGCATGATACGGCAGCCGTAGACCATAGCGAAGGCGACCCCCTCCTGGGCCGCCCGGATCGTATGGGCAGGGGAGTGTCGTTGAAAGTCGAGCCCCAGTACCTGCCCGCCAGGACGGGCATTTTCGAGTACACGCTCGGAACCGTTGCCAAAAGGAAGCACCACCAAACCGTCACTGCCTGGCGCAACCGTAGCTGCCATCTGGTTCATCGAATCATAGGAGACCGGACGAGACCACCCCATCTGACGCCGGAGCCAGGCGTATAGACTACCGGCTCCGTTGATGCAGAGCAGTACACCGTAGCGGGGTTGCTCCGGCTCGTGATTGACATGAACAAAGGTGTTTACACGCGATCGACGATCGTATAGAGGTTGATCCGTAATTCCGTAGAGAACCCCCGATGTTCCGGCGGTGGCTGCGACCTCCCCCGGATCCATGGCTCCCAGGGCGAGAGCGTTGTTGGGTTGATCTCCCGCCCGGTAGGATACGGGGACGCCTGCAGGCAATCCCAGCTTGCCAGCCGCCTCCCGGGTCAGGCCACCTGGCGTTTCAAAAGACCCGGTTGCCGGCGGGATCATTCGCTCGGGAATTCCGTAATGGGTGAGCAGTCTCTGTGCCAACTTCTCCTCTTTTGCATTCCAGAGAGTTGCTTCGGAGAGCCCGCTCCGGGTGGTTCCGGCTTTGCCCGTCATTCGCCAGGCCAGATAATCTCCTGGAAGAAAGACGCGGTCGATCTCGCGAAACCGGTCCGGCTCGTTCTCCCGTACCCAACGGAGTTTCGATGCCGTAAAGTTGCCGGGCGAGTTGAGCAGCTCCTTCAGGCAATAGTCTTCACCCAATTCCTGAAGGGCCTCCCGGCCGATATCCACAGCCCGACTGTCGCACCAGATGATGGCGGGTCGAACCGGTCGGCCACGTTTGTCGACGGCTACCAAACCATGCATCTGGTAAGCAATCCCGATCCCTTTCAGCTGTTGTGGCGATACCCCTTCTGTCGCTATCAGGGTTTGAACGACTCGAACGACACCGTTCCACCAACGATCGGGATCCTGTTCGGCCCATCCCGGCTCGGGGGTATCGATTGGCATCTCCTCTCGCTCCGGATGGCTTGCACGAGCCAGTACCTCTCCCGTTTCGGCGTCCATCCATGCTCCTTTGATAAACGAGCTTCCCACATCAATTCCCAGCAACGTCTCTTGTGCCATCTTGATCTCCATTCGGTTTGGCCACAACTTACGTGACCGCCACCGGAAAATGAACTTTCTCCTCTTCACTCCTTTTCCTATCGTGATCTCAGCAGTCATCCGCAATTTGACAACCCTCGGCCAATGAGCGCTCCGTCCAGTCTGACCATTTCCCGACTCGCAACTCGTCATCTGGACGAAGCCCGCCAGCTCTCGTTGGACGCGGGATGGAACCAGACAAGGCGAGACTGGGAGCGCCTTCTGGATCTGGATCCGATGGGTTGCATCGGGGGGTTTTTGAATGGGGATCTCATCGGGACGGTGACTCTGGTCTCTCTGGGCGACCGGGTGGGCTGGATCGGCATGATGCTCGTGTCCCGATCCTGTCGGGGAAACGGATATGGTCGCAGACTTTTCCAGGAGGTGCTCAGAGAAGCCGACAAGCGATCCCTTCAGATCGTGGGCCTCGATGCGACTCACTTGGGCCTTCCACTGTATCAAAGCGAGGGATTTCATGCCGTTACGACCCTGAGTCGCTGGAGCGGGTCGGTTCAACCAGAGACCCCGTCAACCCCGGATCTGCATTCCATCGAAAAGGAGTGGACGGAGCCCGTTGTCGCGTTGGATCATCAATTCAGTGGGGTCGATCGTCGATTTCTGATTCGAACGCTTCTCAATGAGGCGCACACAACCGGTGTGGTACTCGTGCGTGACGGAAGGGTTCGGGGATTTGCCATGAGCCGGCCCGGCGAACGATTCCGACATATCGGACCGGTCATGGCCGATTCCCCGGAACAGGCGAGCCTTCTGATTTCCGAACTCGGAAGACGCCATCCGGACGAACCGGTACTTTTGGATCTTCCGGACAGACCCGACATGGACCGGCACCTGCTCCGACTTGGGTTACGCCCACAACGGCGCCTCACCCGAATGACCCGACCCGATCCGGTGTCCATACTCGACTCGCCGAAACTACCGGTTATCGTCTCTTTTGAATGGGGCTGACTCCGGCAATGAAATCAATGCTCACAACGAACCCTATCTGAATGAATACCGACGAATCGATTGTCGAACAGGAGCGACGTCAACTGGCCGATGCCAACCAACGCGGTCTTGCTGCGCGACTTCGTGTCTGGACACGTTTGGCAGGTCCCGGTTGGCTCCAAAGCGCCTTGATGCTTGGGGGCGGCTCCCTCGCCGGCAGTCTCTATCTGGGTGTCCTCACCGGCGTTCAGATGATCTGGCTGCAACCCGTCGCCATGGCGCTCACCGTTGTGATGTTCGGCGCACTCAGTTATGTGGTACTCACCAGTGACAAACCTCCCTTTCAGGCGATCAACGAGGAGATCAACCCCGTCCTTGGTTGGTCCTGGGCCCTGGCCTCTCTGCTCTCCTGCATGGTCTGGGCGATGCCCCAGTACGCTCTGGCCAATGGCGTCCTGCAGCAAAACCTTGCCCCGGAGCTTCTCGGTCCCGGTGGCTTGCTGGGAGACGGTCTCTCCCGAATATTGATCACGCTCTCCATCTTCCTTCTGGTTACCTCCATCACATGGCAATACAGCAAAAGCGGCCAAGCTGTACAGCTCTTTGAGAATGTCCTGAAAGTGATGATCTGGCTCATCGTTGCGTGTTTCATCGGCGTGGTGCTTCGACTGGCGACACTCCCGGGAGGGCTCGACTGGAGCAGCATTCTTCGGGGAACCCTTCCCGACCCGACCCTCTTTTTCCAACCGGCCGATGCGTATCAGCCGTTGCTCGAGGCCATGTCGACCGATGCACGGACCTTCTGGAGCGACCTGATCGTACGAAAACAGCGGGAAGTGATGATTGCCGTGGCCGCAGCCGCCAGCGGAGTGAACGCCACGTTCCTTCTCGCATACTCCCTGCGGCGGCGTGGATGGGGAAAAGAGCATCGTGGGCTGGCCATTTTTGATTTGAGTACCGGAATGCTCATTCCGTTTGCCCTGGCAACCAGCTGCGTCATTATCGCCGGTGCCCACCAATTCCATGGGGTTGCCCAACCTGGTTTCATTGCCGACACAGAGACGGTCGACCAGCTTCTGGTACCTTCCGCAACCCACCAGCAGGAGTTCGTCTCCCTGCTGAACGAACGATCAACGGCGCTTGGCGAGCCGCTCGCTCCCGATGCAGACCCGTCCTCGCTCCGGATGTCTCTTCCGGAGGCCGACATCAGAATGGCCGCTACCCTGCTCACCCGGGACGCGTTCGATCTGGCGCGATCTCTCGAACCCCTGACCGGAAGCCTCTTCGCCCGACTCATCTTCGGCTTGGGTGTCCTCGGTATGACTCTCTCCTCGATCATACTCCACATGTTGGTCTCCGGAATGGTCGTCTGCGAAATGACCGGAAAACCCCACACCGGATGGACTCTGCGATTGGGATCCCTGGCCGCTGCCACCGGTGCTCTCGGGCCTTTTCTTTGGCAGAAAGCTTCCTTCTGGCTGGCTATCCCCACATCCGTCTTTGCATTCATACTCCTGCCCAGTGCCTACTTCACGTTCTACCTGATGATGAACAATCGAGACCTGATGGGACGCGAGCGACCGGAGGGACGACGACGCTGGATTCTGAACAGTGTCATGCTCTCCATTATCCTGCTCTTCATCATCGTGAGCGCCTATGTGATCTGGATCAACGCCGGAATGTGGGGCGTAGGAGTCACAATTCTCTTCCTTCTGGCCATCGTTTGGGGAGATCTCCATCGCAGGAAGTCTGCAGCAAAGCACGAGACTCCTTCGTGAGCCGTTTGCGGTTCGACCCGTCCATTGCCCCGCCGATCCACCGGGTTGAACCGGTTTTTTGGAAGGTTTCGCGGTACGATAAGCCCTCTTTTTTTCGTATATTTCCACGTTTCCGAGCCAACCCAGAATAGTGATTGCCGATGAGTGAATCCAACCAGACCCGACACGATCCTGCCGAGCCGTCGCAGGCGAGCCTCGCTTCGGATCGGCCCATCGTTGTACGGGGTGCCCGGGTTCACAATTTGAAGAACATCGATGTCGAGATTCCCCGAAACCGAATGACCGTCATCACGGGAGTATCCGGATCCGGAAAATCGAGTCTCGCCTTTGACACCATCTATGCCGAAGGGCAGCGTCGATACGTCGAAAGTCTCTCCAGTTATGCCCGTCAGTTTCTGGAGCGCATGGACAAACCGGATGTCGACTTCATGCAGGGGATCTCTCCGGCCATGGCGATCCAGCAGAAGAACAGCTCGTCCAATCCGCGATCCACCGTGGGAACCTCCACCGAGATCTACGACTACATTCGACTGCTCTTTGCCAGGATTGGGACCACCTTTTCTCCGAAAAGCGGAAAACCGGTTCGAAAAGATACCTCTACCTCCATCATCCGGGAACTTCTGGAGGAATTTGACGACGGTACCAAGTGCATGATCCTCTTTGCCCCTCCGGAAGCGGAAAAAAAGATCGGAGACGCTGTTCTGGATCTTCTGCTTGAAAAGGGATACACACGGTTGGTTCACCGAAAAGAGGAGACGCTCATCGATTTGACACGGGATCGCCCCGAGGGCGGCTCCCTCAAGAGCGACGATTGGAGGGTCCTGGTCGACCGCTTGGTACTCAAAGAGGAAGATGGAGCCCGGACACGATTGGCCGAATCGATCGAGATGGCCCTGCTCCAAGGAAAGGGTCGATGCAGCGTCAAAATACGAAAAGGGCCGGAACGCCACTTCAGCGAACGGTTCGAACGGGACGGTATGGAGTTTCTGGAGCCGACCCCGCAGATGTTCTCCTTCAACAATCCTTATGGAGCGTGTGGAACCTGTGAAGGATTCGGAAAGGTCTCGGGAATCGATGAAGGAAAGGTCATTCCCGACCCGGAACTCTCGATACGGGAAGGGGCCATCGCTCCATTCAACTCTCCAAAATTCAGCCGACACCACAAAGATCTGATCAAAGTTGCGGCCCGCTACAGTCTGCCGATCGACACCCCTTATCAGGATCTTCCAAATGAGGTGGTCAAGATCATCTGGGACGGAAAAGAGGAGTATATCGGGGTGAACCGATTCTTCAAGGAGACTCGAGACCAGTTCTACAAAGTACACATGCGGGTCTTCCATGCCCGCTATCGGGGCTACAGTCGCTGCCCGGAGTGTGAAGGGTATCGTGTTCGCAAAGAGGCTCTCTACGTCACCATTCAGGGGCTGCATATCGGAGAGGTGACGGAGATGACCATCGGCCACGCGCGCCCGTGGTTTGAAGAACTGGAGTTGAGCCCGTTTCAAGAGGAGGTCGCCGGTCAGATTCTCTACGAAATTCGTAAACGGCTTCGGTTTCTGGATGAAGTCGGCCTCGATTATTTGACACTGGATCGCCTAACCAACACGTTGAGCGGGGGAGAGTCTCAGCGAATAAGCCTGGCCAACTCCCTGGGAAGCTCGCTCATCGGATCGCTCTATGTATTGGACGAACCGACGATCGGTCTTCACCCCCGAGACAATGACCGATTGATCCGCATCCTGGAGTCATTGCGAAACATCGGGAATACGGTGCTTGTGGTTGAACACGACCCGGAGATGATGGCCGCAGCCGACCATATACTGGACATGGGACCGTTTGCCGGTACCTGGGGTGGAGAGGTGGTATTCTCCGGAACCTATGAGGAGCTGCAGTCTGCCGATACGCTCACCGGAAAGTATTTGAGTGGACGGATGGAGATTCCCATCCCCGCGAAGCGTCGGAACGGGAATGGAACCGAGCTTCGTGTCGAAGGAGCGTGTGAGCACAATCTGAAGAGCCTCGATATATCGTTCCCGCTTGGCAAATTGGTCTGCGTAACCGGAGTGAGTGGATCGGGAAAATCGACTCTTGTCCACGACACACTTTATGCAGCCATTCAGAAGGAGCTGGGTAGCTGGAATGAAAAGGTGGGCCGCCATCGTCGCCTCAAAGGTATCCATCATGTCAAGGCGGTCGAAATGGTCGATCAGTCGCCCATTGGCCGCTCGTCCAGGTCCAATCCGGCTACGTACACCAAAGCGTTCGACGGGATCCGGAATCTCTTTGCCTCCACTCGACAAGCCAACATCATGGGATTCTCCCCCGGTCACTTCTCGTTCAATGTGCAGGGTGGGCGGTGCGAGCAGTGCGAAGGGGAAGGGATTCAGAAGATTGAAATGCAGTTCATGGCCGACATTGAACTGGTCTGCGACACCTGTCATGGAAAACGGTACCGCAAGGAGATTCTCTCCGTCAAGTTTCAGGGACAATCGATCCATGACGTACTGGAGATGTCGGTATCCGATGCCATCCGCTTTTTTGAAGAGGAGCCCGCCATCTCCGGACGGCTGCAACCACTCGAAGATGTCGGTCTTGGCTATCTGCGTCTGGGACAGAGCGCCACAACACTCTCCGGAGGCGAAGCACAACGGGTCAAACTGGCTCGTTTCCTCTCGCGGAAAAACAGTGAACACACGCTCTACTTCTTTGACGAACCGACAACCGGTCTTCACTTCGAGGATATCAACCGACTGCTTCGTTCATTCAACGAGCTGGTTGACCAAGGACACTCGGTCATTATCATCGAGCACAACCTGGACGTCATCAAGTCTGCCGACTGGATTATCGATATCGGACCCGAAGGAGGATTTGCAGGGGGGCAATTGGTCGCAGAGGGAACCCCCGAGCAGATTGCAAGCGTTGCCGATAGCCACACGGGTCAATATATTGCACCATTGCTGACCGAACATTGAATCACACCGGCGGGCCCACCTGCGACCCGCCAGAATCCGAACCGAATCGTCCGTCCGGCGGGCACGTCTCATGGAGTTTTTCACAAACTGGACAACCGAATCTCCGGAGCTGATCCTGAGCGCGCTCGGACTGCTGGCAGCCAGCTTCTCCTCTCTCTTCTCGGTGGCGAATCCTCCCGCCATGATGCCGGTGTTTCTTTCGCTTACAACGGACTATAGCGATCGGGAACGGATTACCACAGCAAAGTGGACCACCTTCTATGCGTTTGCCGTACTGACGGTCTTCCTCTATGCAGGAACGGCGATCCTGAGCTTCTTCGGAATCAGCTTGTCGGGGATCCGGATCGCCGGCGGCCTCATTATCATGCGCACTGCGTTCTCAATGCTGAATCCAGAGAAAGCGGGAAAAAAATTGAGTCCCGAAGACGAAGAAGCGGCCCTGAAAAAAGACGACATCACCTTCAGTCCGTTGGCCATGCCGATGCTCTCCGGACCCGGTAGCATTGCCGTCGTCATCGGCTTTGCCTCGCAGGCAACCGGATTTATGGACTATCTGGTTCACTCTGTCTCGATTACACTTGTTGTCGGAATTGCGTATCTGATCCTTCGAATCTCTCCCGCCACCATGAAAACCATCGGGACGACCGGGATGAATGTACTCACCCGAATGATGGGGTTCATCGCCCTGGCCATCAGTGTTCAATTTATCCTGAGCGGAATTCACCTCTTCTTCGATTTGGGATAGCCCCCGGACGTTCTTGTATCTAAGGGCGGGAATTGATTTATTGAATCCGTTTTGCAGCCTGAAAAGGCACCAACCCAACCACGAAACGCCCTGGAATCTCTCGAACGACTTTTTGCACGGTTTGCCGATCTGGCATGGGGACCGCCTCTGCTTCTGCTATTGGTGGGAGGAGGACTCTTTTTCCTGATCTACAGTCGATTTATTCCCTACCGTCATATTGGACACGGACTCCGTGTTCTCACAGGCAAATACCAGGACCCCAACGCGCCGGGTGAAATTGACCATTTCCAGGCACTTACCAGTGCGCTGGCTGCCACGATTGGAATGGGAAACATTAGCGGTGTCGCCATCGCTCTCGGCACGGGCGGGCCCGGGGCCATCTTCTGGATGTGGATCACTGCGCTTGTTGGCATGGCCTCCAAGTATTTTACCTGCACTCTCTCCATTCTCTATCGGGGTCGGGACCGGGAAGGGGAGCTCCAGGGCGGGCCGATGTATTATATTGTCGAAGGACTGGGTGCCAAATGGCGCCCGCTGGCTGTCTTCTTTTCACTGGCCGGCCTGATCGGCTGCACACCCATGTTCAATGCCAATCAGTTGGTTCAGATCATCCGGGACACCCTGCTCGTCCCGAATAATCTATTGGGGGTCGACCAACGACTTCTGGCCGATTCCTTCCTTACAGAAACGGGCTTTCGCCTTTCCGACATCATCGTAGGAATTCTTCTGGTTGTCCTGATTGCCATGGTTGTTCTTGGCGGCATACGGAGAATTGGCACGGTTGCTTCCCGATTGGTACCCGCCATGGTACTCATCTACGCAGGTACCGTTGTGTATATTCTTCTATCGCACTGGACCGAAATCCCTGCCACGCTGATATGGATTGTCGAGGATGCATTCAGTGGGCAAGCCGTTGCTGGAGGAGCCCTCGGGGTGGTCATCTCCAACGGTATTCGACGGGGCGCGTTCTCCAATGAGGCCGGAATCGGAACCGAAGCGATGGCTCACGGAGCCGCCAAAACTCGGGAACCGGTTCGGGAAGGACTGGTCGGCATGTTGGAACCGGCCATTGATACGCTCATTGTCTGCACCATGACGGCGCTCGCACTGCTGCTGACCGGTGCCTGGAGCGAACCCGGGGTAGACGGAATTACCATGACAGCTGTCGCATTTCAAGAGGGGATTCCGGGCGTGGGTTCATGGTTGCTCCTCCTTTGTGTGTTTATCTTCAGCATTACGACCATGTTTACCTACTCCTACTACGGATCCAAATGTCTTGGCTTTCTGGTCGGATCGAAGTGGAACCGATCCTACCTCTATTTCTATCTGTTTACCATCTTTATCGGATCGATCACCACGATTGACATGGTCATCAATCTGATCGACGGTATGTTTGCCTTGATGGCTATCCCGACCATGACCGCCACTCTTCTGTTGGCTCCACGGGTGATGGATGCCACACGATCCTATTTCAAGCGCAAGGAGGCAGGGGACTTTGATCGTTGACCTTCAACCATACGCTGGAACACGACGGCATTTCTGCATGATCCGTAATCACGACTAATGGCCTACACGTTCAAAAAAAATTCCCGGGGGTACTCCAACTGGACCTTCCCGTTCATGAGGAAAACCATTATCCCTGCGACCGATTGTCTCTTTCGTCCCCGAATGGTGAACCCGGAAAACATGCCGCTCACCGGTCCCTGTTTTATTTACGGGAACCACTCCAACTATTTTGATCCCTTCATGCTCAACATGAAGTTGCAGAACGAGCCGACAGCCGGTGTCATGACCAGAGACCAGTTTCACAAAACGATTCCGAGACTCTTCATGGACAGCATTGGAATCGTTCCGACGAGTAAGTATGTCCCGGAACCGGGTGTCATTCGGCAGGTACTCAAAATGATCGACCAGCAACGAATGATCGTGATCTTTCCCGAAGGGGGGCGTCGGTGGGATGGCCGGCCCAAACCACTTATCGAGGCTACACTCAAGCTATTTTGGAAAATGGGTATTCCGATCCACCCGGTCCGGATTCACGGGTCCTATCTTTCCTGGCCACGTTGGGCACGTGTACCTCGCCAAAGCTCGGTCGACGTACACTGGCTCAATCCACTCCACGCATCCGACTTCCCGGATTTTGAGACGTTTTCCGAGACGTGCAAACAAGCGATCCGATTCAACGAGTATGACGCCCCTTCATCCGTGATTCCGACCCGGGGTTGGTCCCTCTCGTCCGGAATCGAGCGTCTGCTCTACCGCTGTCCCGAAACCGGTGTCAGCGATTCAATCTACAGCTGGGGCGGCGACCGGTTTTCGAGTCGGACAGGATCCCTCAACTATCGGATGGATCTGGCCGGACGACTTCACGATACCCACGGGGAGGTTCATTCGTTGATTGATCTGTATGACCGAATGCGAGCCCTCCCCATGGATCGAGCACCGGAAGGACATCTTCTCGAAGAGGTTCAATCCACCTTCTATACATTGGGTAGATCCAACGAACGTGTGACGCTCGGGGAAGGAGCCATCTGGCTCTATCCGGATGGCATTCGATATCGGTTCGGTTCGACCCGAAAGGAGATCGACTTGGAGAACCTGTACACCGTATCCGTAGAACAGGCTCGAAAAATCAGTCTGACCACTCCGGACGGGACCCTGCAGTTCACTCTGACCGGAAGTGCCCTGCAGTGGCAACACTACATCCGCCGTCTGCAAAAAGGCGAGATGTAACAACTTTGGTTACGGTGTCGATTCCGACGGTTTCCAACGATCATTGGCAGGTACGACATCGGCTACCCGACCACCAGGATTCAGTTCCAACGATTCAATTTGATCCCACCCGAACGGTAGTTCCAGATCGTATCGAGAGTCTACCCATCTCCAGGATTCGGACCTGTGCCACCGCTCCGGATCCCCCTCGGCAGGTTTCGTCCCCCAAGTCATTGCCAATGGAATGTGATACACATGCGAATCGCCCGAGGTGAGCCGAACCAGAAGGTCAACCGGCATCGGAATCTCTCCTAGATTCTCCAGATGTACGTGAACCCCTTCTTCCAGCCGGGATACGTCTGTGATGGCATAGTCGATGGTTCGTGTCGATTCGATCCAATCATCGTAGTACCCATCCAACTGCATGCCCGACTCACGTTCGATGGCCCGCAGAAGATCTTCTCCGGTCGGATGGCCATAAGCGTGTTCCAGATAGAAACGTTTGAGCCCGCGATCAAGGGCTTCTTCGCCAACGATATGCCCGAGTTGGTGGTAGAAGATGGCTCCTTTGGAGTAGGAAGCGATGGAGTAGGCTACGTTTCGGTCGAATCGGTCGGAGTGACGATGCATGGGTTCTTCCAGTCCGGCATCCACAATCGCCTGATAATTCCGGTAGTGATTCTCCATCCGGTCCTCTGTTTGATCTCCAAAGAGCTCGGCCATGATACGTGACGAGAGCCATGAGGTGGTCCCTTCGTCCATCCAGGCCTCCCGACTCTCGTTGGTCGCCAGCACCCCCTGAAACCAGGCGTGAACAAGTTCGTGAACCGTCACACCCACCAGGCTCTCCAGAGAACGGTTGCCGGTAATCAGGGTTCCGGATCCATACTCCATGCCACCATCCCCTCCTTGAATCACCTTGTATTCCGGGTAGGGATACGGGCCAACGTGGTTGGCCATCCAATCGAATGCACGAGCTGTATAGTCGGGAAGAGCTTCCCAGTTTCTCAACAACGCTTGCTGCTCCGTTTCGGATGCGTTTACGGCGACCGGATCGGTCTGATAGTAGAATCGGAGTGTGGGTCCAGTGCGCATCTCCAGACTGGCCTCTCGGTACTCCCGATCGGCGGCCCACATCACATCATGTACCTGTTCCGACAGAAATCGCCATGTCAAGGCTCTTTCACCCGTCGGCTCCGGTTCCCCCTGCTGCAGGCCAGTGGCGGCTACAAAGTACTCGCGATCCATCGTAATGGAGAGATCGAAGGTCCCGAATGGTGCAAAGAACTCCCGTCCGATGTACGGCTCCGTGTGCCATCCGTGCCGGTCATAATTTGCAAATTTGGGAAACCACTGAGCCATGGAATAGTCGATTCCCTCGGCGTTGTTTCGTCCGGAACGTCGAATTTGAAGAGGTACTTGTCCTTCCCACTCCATATCCAGCTGCAGGGATTGTCCCGGAAGAAGTGGATCCTCCAGAGATACCGCCATGAGGGTTCCATCTACCTGCCATTCAACCGGCTGGCCATCCCGTTCAAGGGTATTCACACGATGAAAACCCCTCTCTTCCCCGGAAAGACGGGAGATCCGGTCCCCGACACGGGAATCGGGATCCGGCAGCGATCGGGTCCGGACATCCATGCGACTACCCGGCTGGAATGCATTGAAATAGAGATGAATAAAGACACGATCCAGTGTATCGGGTGACTGGTTGTAAAGGGTCATCCGTTGCTCCGCATCCAGTCGGTGTGTCTCTGCATCGAGTGTCACGTCCATGATATAGGCAACTTCCTGTTGCCAGCCGAGTGGGCGCTGTGCATGGAGCGGATCGGCCAATCCGGCGATCATGGTCACACAGAGGAGGACTCCCGTCAGAAGTGCAGAATCAAACTTGGGTCGAAAACCGGAATCGTGCCGCATCATCCTCTCCGTTTGGATTCGTGGGGATCCGTCTCTCAGAACGGATTGCGACTGGCAAAAGCTCTGCTCAGCGTCGCTTCATCAATATACTCAAGCTGTGATCCCATCGGAATGCCGTAGGCAATTCGGGTCACATTCACCTCGTACGGTTTGAGCAACTTGTTGATGTAAAACGAGGTGGCCTCGCCCTCTGCATCCGGATTCAGGGCCAAAATCACCTCTTCTATGGACTCTTCCGAATTCAGGCGCTCCATTAATTCCCGGATGCGAAGGTCGTCCGGACCAATGCTCTGCATGGGGGAGATCACCCCTCCAAGAACATGGTAACGACCCTGAAACTCGTTGGTCTTCTCGATATAGTAGACGTCCTGAAACTCCTCGACAACGCATATTTGCCCGTTTTCACGACGTGGATGGCTGCAGATCGAGCAGGGTGTTTCGTCCGATATGGTTCCACATATCGTACATCGGGTAACTGACCGCTTGAGCTCTTCGAGAGCCTTGGTCAGCTCAAACACCTGCTCTTGGCTCTGCTTGAGAAGAAACATGGCAATCCGGCGTGCCGATTTACGACCGGTTCCCGGCAGACGGGAGAGCTCTTCAATGGCCCGTTCAAGTGCTTCTGATGTAAGCTGCATGAATCAGAGCCCAAACTTTGAGAGGTCAAGCCCGGGAATGGAGCCTCCGCCAGGTATCATATCTTTGTAGATCTCTTGCATCCGCTCCTTCCCGGCAGCCTCCGCCTTCTCCAGTGCCTTGTTCACACCTGCGACAACCAAATCCTCGAGCATCTCCTTCTCCTCCGGATCGACCACATCCCGGTCCAGGTCGATTTTGAGAATCTCCCGTTTCCCGTTGGCCGTTACCTTTACCATGCCTCCACCGGCTTCGGCCTCCACGATCAGATCACCGAGCTGCTCCTGTGCCTCTTTCATTTTGTTCTGCATGTCGGTAACCTTTCCAAACATATCTGCCATATTCATGATATTGACTCTCCGCTCATCCGTTTACGATTAATACTCCAATTCTGCTCCAAAGAGCTCGACAATCTTCTTGAGTGTCGGATCCTTCTTCTGTATCTCCTGAAAGCGTTCATACGGGCTCATTCGTTCACGAGTCGGCTCCTTGGACACCGTAACGATTCCTTTCACGCGAATGGTGCGTCCCAAAACACGAGCCAGTAATTGTGATAGAAGTTCCTGGTTTTCGTCCAACAACCGACTGGCAAATTCATTCTCGACTTCGACCTCCAGCTGGTTGCCGGTCAGATCCCGGCATTGAACTCTTTGCAACTGAAAGTAGAGCATTCGGGGTGCTTTCTGTTCGGCCAGCTCCAACAGCTGATCCCACTGCTCCACGACCTGATCGATGTTCAGCGGTCGTCGCTCAACGGACGCGTGTTCGGCCTCGTCATCTTCGTTTCCTGAATCCGACCCGGAAAAAGAGGGCCGATCATCGGAATCGCCATTCCCCTTCAGTGATGCAGATTCCGGGGATTGTTCCACAGAACCTGATCGGGTATCGACCGAAGATTCTTCGGCATCCGACCCAAGAGAGGGTCTTCCAAAAAGATTATCTCCATCGAGACCCGCACCTGCAGGATCGTCCGCGACCTCTTCCGATTGTGCCGGTTCGGATCTCTTGTCGGCGTCCGGTACCGCGTGTACCGGATGCCCGTCCCGACTCGACTCGTCAGGCGAATCCCCTTGTGCATCGACCGAAGAGGGAGCCGCTTCCGATTCGGCGCTTGCATGGTCATGATCACCGGAAGGGTCGGTTCGACCCGTGTCCGGTTTCGAATATTGGCCGTTCGAATCCGGATCGCCTACCGGTTCAATCCCTTTTTTTTTTAGCTCCCGGACTTCGTCAATCAGCGTAGCGATCTCCTGTGCACGTCCCATGTGAATCAACTTGAGCAACAGGATCTCGAACTGGATCACCGGTTGACGCGCATCCCGCAACGTCAGTTGTGTCTGACTGACCAGATGCAGCATCCGCATCCAGTCCTCTTCTGAAAGAGCGTTTGCTTGCTCAACGTACTGTGCTCGCATCTCGTCCGATGCCTCGATCAGACCCAATCTTCCGGAATGAGTAGCCACATAGAGATTCCGCAGATGGTCGGTCAATGAAACGAGAAATTCCTGGATATCCACGCCGTCATGGATCAGTCGCTGGACCATGCGGAGCCCGCCTTCGCTATCCCTCTCCAGGATCCGGCGCACCAATTCGAACAGCTCTCGTGTCCCCACCAAATTGAGCGCTTTGAGCAACTCCTCGTAACGGACGGTTCGTCCACAAAATGCAACGGCCTGATCCATCATGCCCAATGCATCGCGCAGGGCACCATCCGCTTGGCGAGCGATCAAATGAAGCGATTCTTCGTCGACCTCGATCGACTCTTTATTGCAGATGAAGCGCAACCGATCCACAATCTCGCGCACCCCGATCCGTTTGAAGTCGAACCGCTGCACCCGGGAGAGGATTGTAGGAAGTACTTTGTGCGGTTCGGTCGTGGCAAAAATAAAGATGGCATGCTCTGGAGGTTCTTCCAGTGTTTTCAGAAGCGCATTGAACGCCTCTTTGGTGAGCATGTGAACCTCGTCAATAATAAAAATCTTGTACCGGCCATTTTGGGGCGGAACCCGAATGACCTCTTTGAGGGCTCGAATATCCTCGATACTCCGATTGGAGGCGGCATCCATCTCTATGATGTTCAGGGTCCGAGTCAGATCTTCACCGTCAAGATCCTCCCCGACATCATTGACGGCACGAGCCAGTACCCTGGCCATCGTCGTTTTTCCCACTCCTCTCGGACCACAGAACATGTAGGCGTGCGAGATCCGATTGTTGCGAATGGCGTTTTGCAACGTATCCCGCACATGCTCCTGCGAGACCACATCATCAAATGTCTGCGGTCGGTACGCACGTGTCAGGGCTCTATACGATTCGCTCATGGCGACTTCCCGTTGCGTTGATGGTTCCGCCGATCAGGGAAAGATCCCCATCGATTGATAGAGAATACCGATTTTTTCAATGGCGTTGATCAGGGATGCCGTCCTCAAATCGACATGGTGCTCTTTGCGGATCTCGTTGATCTCCTGATAGGCACTGGACATGGTCTCTGCAAGACCCGACTCCACGAGCTCTCGTTCGCCAGCTCCTTGCGACAGGCGTGATTTGGTCTCGTTATCGATGGTCTGCCCCGTCACCGTCTCGATCTCTTTGAGCAATTGACGAATGGTTACCTCTTCATGACGTCTTCCCAGCCGACCAAACCGGACGTGCGACAGATTTTTGAGCCACTCGAAATAGGAGACCGTTACCCCACCGGCGTTGAGGTAATTGTCGGGAATGATCAACACGCCCCGCTCCTTCAAGTTGGCATGGGCATCCGATGTCGTCGGTCCATTGGCAGCTTCGGCGATTATTTTTGCCTGGATTCGTGGAGCGTTCTCTGCATGGATCTGGTTCTCCAGAGCCGCCGGAATAAGAATGTCACACTCCGATTCCAAAACTGCGTTCCGGTCATCCAGATCGGTACCCCCTTCAAATCCCAGTATGGACCCGGTTTCAGCTCTCCAGGCCATCAATGCTTCCAGGTCTATTCCTTTTTCGGAATAAATGGATCCTTCACGCTCGGCCACTCCCACCATTCGGGCTCCCGCTTCGGTCATATAGAGAGCCGCATGATACCCTACATTCCCGAGCCCCTGTATGACAAATCGTTTTCCTTCAATACCCGGTTCCAGACCAATTGCCTTCATGTCGGCAACATCGTTGCACGCTTCCTGGACTCCGAAATAGACTCCCCGGCCCGTCGCCTCTTTTCGACCACGAATCCCCCCGTGGGAGATCGGTTTTCCGGTAACGGCCCCTTCGGCATTCAGTTCGGAAGTGAGCTGGCGATAGGTATCCATGATCCAGGCCATCTCCTGCTCCCCGGTACCGTAATCCGGTGCAGGTACATCGTTATTCGGTCCGATAAAGTCTTTTTTGAAGAGCTCGAACGTATAGCGCCGGGTAATTCGCTCCAATTCGCTCTCGCTGTAATTGGACTTTTCGATCCGGATACCCCCCTTGGCACCACCGAACGGCACATTCACCACGGCGCATTTGTAGGACATCAAAGCCGCCAATGCCATGGTCTCGTCTTCATTGACGGTCGTGGCGTAGCGGATTCCGCCCTTGGTCGGCTGTTTGTGATGGCTGTGCTGAACCCGCCACCCCTCGATCACTTCAATGCTTCCATCGTCTCGCTCCAGGGGAAACGCCACCCGAAGCACATTGTTGCACATCTTGATCTGCTTGAGCAATCCCTCGTCAAAAGAGGTGTAAGCCGCTGCCTTGTCAAAGGCGATATTGACCTGATCAAAAAACCGATACTCATTCGACATCCAATCTCCAGCCTGAAATTTCATGCCCGGGTACCGAGATACACATGACCGACTCTCTCCCCGGGCGAGAGCAGCGGTGTCTGATTCTCATTTATCTTCGTTCTATTCGGGCGTCCGGTTCGTGAATCGGATGGACACTGAACGCGTTGCAAAGAAACAGCAATCCGAGAGTACCCATGGCTGCAAACAGCAACGGAGCACTCAATCCGGCTGCAATAAAAACGATCCCCAGCACCAGTGTTCCCAGCGCACCTGCAACCACATTTTTCATCTGACCCATGCTTCGATAGCCAAGTACCAAATCCGTACCCAGTCCGACCAGCAGCCCGACGGAGATCAACCAGTAGATCATTATACCATTGAATTCTTCCATTGTCCTGTCTCTTCCTTACATTTTGAAGGTTCCGGGATCATCGACGGCTCTCTCGTTTCACCCTCTTTGAAGCTGCATTGAAGGCGGTTGGCCGGCAGACCCGATGGATGGTCAGAAGGTAATAAATCTTGTCCTGGAATGCTCCAGGAAACCGCTCCCAATCATGCCCTCCAGAGATCACAATCCGGTACGGAAGATCCTTCATATCGACATGGATGCATTCTTTGCATCGGTCGAGCAACGAGATCACCCGGAATGGCGAGGGCAACCAGTCATCGTCGGCGGACGCCCCGACAGCCGGGGCGTGGTTGCCGCAGCCAGTTATGAAGCACGTCGGTGGGGGATCCACTCGGCCATGCCGGCATCCCGTGCACGACAGCTCTGTCCGACAGCCATTTTTGTCCGACCACGATTCGAGATCTACCGGAACGTTTCCCGACACATTCGCGAAATCTTTACACGCCATACCGACCGAATTGAACCCCTCTCCCTGGATGAAGCGTATCTCGATGTCAGTCATACCGAAGAGGGAAAACAGTCGGCGATTCGGGTGGCGCAACGGATACGGCACGAAATACGACAGGAGACCGGCCTCACGGCTTCGGCCGGCATCTCGATCAACAAATTTCTTGCCAAAATGGCGTCAGATGTGAACAAGCCGGATGGATATCACGTGATTCTTCCTCATGAAATCGAATCCTTTCTGGACCGACTCGAGATCGAATCATTCCACGGAATCGGACGGGCGACCGGGAAGAAAATGCGGGCACTTGGAATCTTTACGGGAGCCGATTTGAAGGAGATGAACGAATGGGAACTGGTTCGCCACTTTGGCAAGGCCGGGCACCACTACTATCGCATCGCCCGTGGAATGGATGATCGACCGGTCACGCCAGACCGAGTCCGTAAATCGGTCGGAAAAGAGCACACGTTTCCCGAGGATCATACGGACCTGGAGACCCTTTCCACGTGGATTGAACAGCTTGCAACCGAGGTCTTTCACTCCCTGGAACGACTGGAAACATCGGGCCGAACCGTTACACTCAAGGTTCGATACGATGATTTTGAAACCGTTACCCGGAGTCAAACCCTTGGAGCGCCCATCCAGACCGGACGGGAACTGCAGCAGACTGCACAGGAACTGCTCACATCCACCGAGGCCGGAGATCGAGCGATTCGTCTGCTCGGTGTTACCGTTTCCGGGTTAACGCACGACCGGGAAGGGGAGCAGTTGGAGATTCCATTTCACAAGCAGCAACCGTTTTCTCTATCTTAACTGCATCAACCCCTGAATTCAGACCCCCAAAACGATGAACATTGGATGGATCGGTACCGGTGTCATGGGCATCTCCATGGCACAACATCTTGCAGACAACGGACACTCCCTTCGAGTCTACAACCGGACACGCTCAAAAGCCGAGCCACTGATCAAAAACGGTGCTGTATGGGCAGAAAGTCCTGCAGAAGCTGCACTGGACGCTGATATTGTCTTTACCATAGTAGGTTTCCCCAATGATGTGGAACAGGTCATTCTCGGCAAAAACGGGGTTCTGGAAACGGCCTCCAAGGGGAGCATTCTGGTCGATATGACGACATCCACACCGGCGCTTGCCGAACGGATTCATCGGGAATCTGCAAAAAAGGGAGTTCAGAGTATCGATGCCCCGGTCTCTGGCGGGGATATCGGTGCCAAAGAAGGAACCCTGGCCATCATGGTTGGCGCCGAACAAGAGGCTTTCGATCGAGTAGAACCTCTCTTTTCCGTCATGGGCAAGAATATTCGTCTCATGGGGGGACCCGGCAAGGGTCAGCATACCAAAATGTGCAACCAAATCCTGATCGCAGGGACCATGATTGGAGTCGTCGAATCCCTTCTGTATGCCTGGAAAGCCGGTATGGACCAACAGCAGGTCATCGAAGTCATCGGGAAGGGAGCCGCAGGTTCCTGGTCCATCAACCAACTCGGGCCACAAATTGCCGAGAAAAACTACGACCCTGGCTTCTTCATCAAACACTTTGTCAAGGACATGCGCATTGCACTGGACGAAGCGCACAGGATGCAACTCGCACTTCCCGGACTCGCACTTGCCGAACAGTTCTACACAGCTGCCATGTCCCTCGGATACGAAGAGCTCGGGACCCAGGGCCTCTATAAAGTCTTTGAAAAGATGAACGGAGCCGGGTAAACCAAGAAAGATCCAACCGGGCATGCCGGACAGATGCCCTTGGATCGATCACTGCCCGGATTCTCGTACTTGTGAATCAGAGTACGCTTGCAAGGTCGTTTGCCAGATCCGTCTTCTCCCACGGAAATTCCGGACGGCCAAAATGACCATATGCGGCTGTTGGTCTGTAGATTGGCCGCTTGAGTTGGAATCGATCCACAATTCCGGCCGGTCGCAGGTCAATGGATTTCGTCACAGCTTGTGCAAGCTCCAGATCGCTCACGTTTCCGGATCCATAGGTGTTTACGTTAATGGATACCGGTTCCGTCACTCCAATCGCATAGGCAAGCTGTACAAGACATCGGTCTGCCAGGCCAGCGGCCACGATGTTTTTGGCAACATAACGTGAGGCGTACGCAGCGCTGCGATCCACCTTCGACGGATCCTTGCCGGAGAACGCTCCTCCGCCGTGAGCTCCCCAACCACCGTACGTATCAACGATGATTTTTCGACCTGTAAGGCCTGTATCCCCGTGAGGGCCGCCGATCACAAATCGCCCTGTCGGATTCACATGCAGAATGGTATGGTCGTCCAGAAGCGATTCGGGGATGACCTGTTCGATCAACTTCTCCCGGATTGCTTTACGAATCTCTTCCTGTGTCACATCTTCGTGATGCTGAGTCGACAAAACGATCGTATGTACGCGTTTCGGTTTCCCGTCTTGGTCATATTCGATTGTCACCTGACTTTTGCTGTCTGGCGCGAGCCATGGCATCAGATCGGTCTCCTTTCGGATTCGGGCCAACTCCCGCAACAAATTGTGTGAGTATTGAAGGCTCATTGGCATGAGCTCCTCGGTTTCGTTCATGGCATACCCGAACATCATGCCTTGATCACCGGCTCCTTGATCTTTCTCCTTACTTGAATCGACGCCTTGTGCGATATCGGCACTCTGCTGATGGATCGATGTAAGGACTCCGCAGGAGTCTCCATCGAATCGATAGGCGGGACGATCATATCCGATCTCCCGAATCACCCGACGTACAACGTCTTGTACATCAATTTGAGCCCGACTGGACACTTCTCCGGAGATGACCGCCAACCCGGTCGTAACCAATGTCTCGACGGCTGCACGGGAATCGGCGTCATGGGCCAGTAGTTCATCCAGAATGGCATCTGAAATCTGATCGGCAACTTTGTCTGGATGTCCTTCGGATACCGATTCTGATGTAAAGAGTTGCTTCATGAGAGTATGGATTCAGTCAATCATTGAGTTGCATTCACGGTCCGTTCCCGGACCGGAAGAAACTACGAAAGTACGTTTCGTGGAGCAAAAAAAAGAGACCCGGGCGATCTACTCAAAGAGGCCTTTGTCGCCCGATGACGGAGGGTGCACCCCCAAATATTGATAACTTTTGGCGGTAACGACTCTTCCTTTCATGGTGCGTTGGAGAAATCCTTCCTGAATAAGGTAGGGTTCGTACACCTCTTCGATTGTTCCTTTATCCTCACCCACAGCTACGGAAAGGGTACCCAAACCGACCGGCCCTCCACTGTAATTTTCGATAATGGCCCGAAGGATTCGAACATCCATCTCGTCCAGTCCGTTCTGATCCACATCCAACGCATTCAACGCTTTGTCTGCAATCGCTGCATCGATCGTCTCCATGTCTGCAACCTGTGCAAAATCCCGTGTTCGACGAAGTAGTTTGTTTACAATACGGGGTGTTCCCCGGCTTCGACGGGCAATCTCGTGTGCCCCCTCTTCGCTCAATCCGGTCCCGAGAATCGAAGCCGTTCGCAGGGCGATGCGATGCAGCAGAGGTATTTCATAGTAGTCCAGGCGCATGTCGATGCCGAATCGGGCACGCAACGGCGCTGTCAACAATCCTTTTCGGGTTGTGGCTCCAATGAGTGTAAACCTGGCAAGCTCGATTTGAACGCTGCGGGCATTGGGACCGGAGTCTATAACGATATCTAGCTTGTAGTCCTCCATCGCGGAATAGAGATACTCTTCAATGATCGGATTGAGTCGATGAATCTCGTCAATGAAAAGAACATCTCCCTCTTCGAGGCTGGTGAGCAGACCGGCCAGATCTCCGGGTTTGTCCAAAACCGGGCCGGTGGTCGGCCGTATCCGAACACCCATTTCAGCAGCGATAATGTGTGCCAGTGTGGTTTTCCCAAGCCCGGGTGGACCCGACAGAATCACATGGTCCAGTGCTTCTTCTCGTTTACGCGCCGCTTGAATAAAGACGTGCAGATTTCGAATGACCTTCTCCTGGCCAATAAAATCATCCAGACTGAGAGGGCGAAGGGTCTGTTCAAAAGCCTCTTCGCGATCCGAAGGGTTGAGTAGCGGGTTTTGCACGGCCAGTCCGGTTAAGATATCTATCTGCGAGTGTCATGAAGATAGTCATCTTCGGCACGGCATTGCAATGGGACCCCTCGTATCATCCGTATACTTGTGCGGGTCTGCATCAACGAAGGGACCGGCTCCACTCCCGGATCTGTTCGTCGTGTATCTGTTCGAATTTCAGCGCTTCTGAAAATGAGTGGATGGCAGATTCCGGTTTACCCAGCTTCACTTGATTCACTCCCAGCATCCACCAGACCTTCCCCGACAAGCGTTCCGGACGATCCAGACGTGAAGACTCCAACAATCTGTTCAACTCACTCTGTGCCTTTTCAAAAGCGCCGGTATTGAAGTAGAGAATAGCGAGATTGATTCGTACAGCGTCTTCCTGGCTACTGGTCAGCTCCCTGGCCAGTAAATCACGATATATCTCGATGGCATCCTGGGTCTTCTCCCGAAGAGCCTGAGCCAACCCTTCGTTGATCAACACATCCTCTTCATCATATCCTCTCTGACTGTCCCGATAGATGTCGGGGGCAATCATCTCCGTCAACTCGATTCGATTCGGAATCGTATCTTCGGTTTGACTCTTCCAGAGTACCAAACCCGTCACCAGAACGACCACAACCGTCATCGCTACAATCCAATGCAGGGGCGAAACCCGGGTTCCCGGGATCGATTTACCAAGGGTCCCTGTTCCGGAAACGGACTCTCGTTTCGGAGCGGTCTTCCCCTCTCTGGCCGATTGAATCAAGAGTCGGGCAGCTGCCTCGGCTTCCATTTCATCGAGCAGCTCCGGATACCGAAGCACACCTGCCCAGAATCGATCTGCCTCGGACGTTGTCAACTCTCCCTTCAAATATTGATCGACCTGTTTCCGTAATGTTTGTCTGTTGTCCATATCGTTCATGATGTCTCCCCTGATCCCTCTTTAATCTGTACAGACCGACTTTTCACGTCAAATCCCCGTGACTCCCCCCGATCCCGAGTCTCCACACCCGGGTACCTGAATTCGGATATTTCTCTGTCTCTACGGGTAGGATCCATCATCAGGAAGATCCTTACACTTTTATTTTCTTCTCAACTTTATTTGCTGTTTATACGGGTTCCAAGTTTTCGCTGAATGCACTCCTGCAACCACTTGATCACCCGATGTTTCCGTGTCCAGGCGTTATTGACAGAGATTTCAAACTCTCTGGCTACATCGGTGGCAGGGGTATCGGGATGGGAGATCCAAAAGTCAAAAAATTCCCGATAGTCCTCTTTCAGATTGTCGACACATTCCCGATAGAGATCCATCCGCTCCGATTCGATGAGCCGTTCCAATTGAACCGCTTCTGTAGCTGGTTCGGCAGCCATTCCCTCTTCGTAATCGACCGTATACTCCCGTCGACTCTTCAGATAGTTGTGTCTGCACGTTTTGATCATGTAGGCAAGCAGGCCGCTCGGATTATGGATTCTCCCCTCACGGATTGCTTCGATGATATAGACAAACATCGCCTGTACGGCATCTTCTGCATCCTGACGGGATGCATTCATTCGAGCCATCAACATCCGTACCAAGATCGGAGTCGCTTCGGAGACGAGCTTGTTTGCCGTTACTTGATCCCCATCTTGAACGGCTTTGACCAGCGGGGTATAATCCATGAACTTCGGTTTTTTAACTACCACCAGCAGAATGAGTTACAACCTCTTTCCGCTTTGACGATCCACGATAGTGATAAAAAACGACCGGTTCAATTCCAATTCAGAAGAGAGTTGCCTGACGGGTAGGCCCTTTACCACTTCCCTGCAGAACATCCTCGGCATCCCGAGTCAATCCGGTGAGCATGTCATCTGAAAATGAACGACGATAGATTCGTCGAGAAATTCCAAAAAGTGCTTTGTCACCAGCAGATGTCAGATGGAGCAATCCTTCATCGGATTCGTCCAGGAATCCGAATTGTTTCAGATCATTGATCACAAGATAGGCCAACTTGGGAATGGTCCCCGAGTTTTTTTCGATGAAATCACGATGAAACGGATCCTCCCGTCCCAGAGAAGCCAGTCCCAGTACCTGTAGTTCTACCTCGGTCAAAGGGTACCCCTCCGACCCATTGGTCAATAAACTGTCCCAAGCACGCTGACCGTAGTACAGGCCAAACCACCACTTCCCCTCTTTGAGCAGTTGGTGGCTGTGTGCACACGCCAGATAATCCCCCGGGCCCGCATTCCGCGGCTCTCCACGTGACCGGTACATGGTCACCATTGTGGCGAGATCGAGCTCGTGAATGTTGGAAGGATAGCTGAAATGGTGATCCGAACGCTTCTCCATGGCGGTGAGCATCGTTACATGGACGGGTTCTGCCGGCCATCTACCGGCCTGAACGGATCATTATACATGGCCCGATGGGCAGTGTCAACTCAGGAACTGCCCAATTTCTCGTCGATCAATGCAATCGCCTTCTCCAATGTCACCTCTTCGGGTTTCACCTCTTTGGGAAGAGAGACATTCTTTTTCCCGACTTTGAGATACGGGCCGTATCGACCGTCCATTACCCGTATTTCATCTTTGCGCGTGGGGTGATCGCCCAACGACTTGATTTCAGAACTCTTCCGGCGACCACTTCCTTTCTGCTTCAAAAGCTCCAGTGCCCGATCCAACTCAACGGTGAGCACGCTGTCGGTTCGAGGCAGGGACTTGAACGTGCCGTCATGGACAACAAACGGTCCGTATCGCCCGACGCCTGCACGCACCTCTTTGCCGGTCTCTGGATGCACACCCAACGTTCTGGGGAGCTCCAACAACCGTAGAGAGAGCTCCAAATCGACCTCTTCCGGTTTCATCCCTTTCAGCAGCGATGCACGTTTCGGTTTTTTGTTATCGTCGGTCACCTCCCCAAGCTGGACATACGGACCGTACCGTCCATTGAGAAGAAAAATGGATTGACCGGTCTCCGGATCTTCACCCAGAGATTGCGGTCCCTTCTCTTCCGTCCGAATCAACTCTTGAAGTTTTTCCACTGTGAGATCTCCGGGAAACAGGTCGGCCGGAAGAGAGGTTGTGACCTCCTCGTCTCCATCGGCTTGTCGTACATACGGGCCGAACCGACCAACAAATACTTCCATTCCGTTCAGATCCGGGAGTGGTAAGTTCAGTTTGCGTGCCTCGCGAGGATCGATCTGATCTTCCCGATTGTCCACCTTCGCCTTCAGACCTGTTTCGCCACTGTAATACGAGACCAGATAGGAGAGGGAATCCAATTCCCCACGGGCGATCTGGTCAAGCTGATCCTCCATGCCAGAGGTGAATTCCCGGTCGACCAGTTCCGGAAAGTGGTTCTCCAGAAGTTCTGTTACAGCAAAAGCGGTAAACGTCGGGACCAAAGTTTTTCCCTCCGAAAGAACATACCCCCGATCCTGTATGGTACTGATAATGGACGCATAGGTACTGGGACGACCGATTCCCTGTCGCTCCAGATCCCGAACCAAAGTCGCTTCCGTAAATCGGGCCGGTGGCTTCGTTTCATGCTCGATGCTCTCCAGATCTTTCAAATCGGTCTCATCCCCTTTGTTCAGAGCCGGCAATGGAATCTCTTGATTCTCGATTGCCGCATCCGGATCGTCACTCCCCTCAACGTAGGCACGGAAAAAACCCGGGAAGAGGATTCGTTTACCGTTGGCTCGAAAATCAGCTCTCTCTTCTCCGGTATCGGCCGTAACCGTAACATTGGTGAATTCCAATTCAGCTTCTGCCATCTGTGTTGCGATGGTTCGTTTCCAGATCAAATCGTAGATCCGGAAAAGGTTGCCGGTCAATCCTGTTTTATCCGGATGGCGAAAACTGGACCCTGCCGGCCGAATAGCCTCGTGCGCCTCTTGAGCAGACTTGCTTTTGCTCGAATAGTTGCGGACCCGCTCAAAGAGATACTCCTCGCCGTACTGTTTTGTTACCTCGCTTCTGGCTGCCTGAATTGCTTGGTTGGAAAGATGGGTCGAGTCGGTTCTCATGTAAGTAATCAGACCGCTCTCATAGAGCCGTTGTGCCAGACTCATGGTATCACGAGCCGATAATCCCAACTTCCGGTTTGCCTCCTGTTGCAGAGTCGATGTGATGAATGGGGGTGCAGGATGTCGCTTTTTGGTCGAAACATCCACATCCGTAACCGACCACGCAGCGTTTTCGAGTCGGGTACGAAGCTCTCCAGCCTGCTTTTCGTCCAGAAGAACCACCTTCCCAGGCTTTTTCAGTGTCCCCGTGTTTTCGTCGAAATCTTTACCGCTGGCAATACGCTTTCCATCGACACTCGAGAGTACTGCCGGAAATGTACCCGTATCCCCTTTCCGATTCAGCAGGGCTTTCAAGTCATAGTACGTTCCACTTCGAAACTTCATCCGCTCTCTCTCCCGATCGACCAAAATGGCCACGGCGACGGATTGAACCCGGCCGGCGGACAATCCGGGAGATATCTTTTTCCAAAGCAAAGGAGAGATCGTGTAACCCGCCAAACGATCGATCATGCGACGCGTTTCCTGAGCGTGCACCAAATTCATGTCAATCTCCCGAAACTGTTTCATCGCAGCTTCGACGGCTTCCTGCGTGATTTCACGAAATGCCATCCGCTTGACCGGTACATTCGGCTTCAAGAGCTCGACCAAATGCCAGGAGATCGCTTCTCCCTCCCGGTCTTCGTCCGTTGCAAGTATAAGTTCGTCACACTCCTTTAGGCGATCTTTCAACCGCTTGACCACCTTCTTCTTGCTGGCTGGAACCACATAGAGTGGTTCGAAGTCGTTCTCCACATTGATCCCAAGGTTGGACCAGGACTCCTTCTTGTACTTGGCCGGCACCTCTTTGGCCGACGAAGGCAAGTCCCGTATGTGCCCCATGGAGGAGTCCACTTCGTACCCCTTGGGCAAATACTGACGGATGGTTTTTGTTTTTGCCGGCGACTCTACGATGACCAATGACTTCATCTCTCTCCCGTATCGTTAATCTCGTTCCTGGACCATCTGCACCAGCGCTTGGACTTCGCTGGCATGATCCTTCGTATCTATCTTCTCAATTCGCCCACGCAACACGCCTTCTCGATCCAGCAACCAAGCCGATCGGGAGGGTCCTTCAAACGTCTTCCCGTACATCTTTTTTTCGACAATGGAGTCGGTGGCCTCGGCAAAACGGTGATCGGGATCCGACACCAGTACGTAGTCAATTCCAATTTTCTCGGCATAACGCCGGTGAGAGCGACAGCCATCTTTGCTGATCGCAATCAATGTAACACCCCTCTGCTGAAACCACTTCTGCTCAGCTGCCAAACTCCGATTCTGCCGATCGCAACCAGAGGTGTTGTTCCTCATATAGACGGTAACGACGGTCCAGTCACCCAGTAAATCGGTAAACAGGACCTCTTTCTCTTCCCCGCTGATGACAGCACGAACGTGAAAATCGAGATCGACCGTTTCTCCAATATCAGTCATGCATTCTCCTCAAATTCTGCATTCAGACCGATCAAGGTAACAAGATGTCTGTAAAAAGTCCGCTGTAAGGTTGAACCCTCCAACTCCTCCTATGTTCAGAGCGGGGCACCGTGTCCGAGATGCACTCCAACGAACGTCCCGAAACCGTGAATGTTTCCCGAATCTTCGTCATGACCCCGATTCAACAGCTTTCAAAAGATGAATTGCCACGCGAAAAACTCATCCGGTTTGGGTCCGGAACCCTTTCGAATGCCGAACTTCTTGCCATCCTGATTCGAACCGGCTCCGCAGAAATGAACGTACTGGAGACCTCCCGCCACGTGGTGCAGCGCTATCCAACACTTCGCAAACTGACCCGCTGCGATTGGCGGGAACTGACACTTATTCCGGGAATAGCCCGAGTAAAAGCGGTTACGTTGGAGGCCGCGTTCGAGCTCTCCAGGCGTCTGGAAACAGCGACCATCGGTACCTCCGTCACCATTCGATCTCCAGAAGATGCCGCCGCCTATTTTTCTCCCCGCCTGCGGGATCTCTCGCACGAAGTATTCATGGTTGCATTCCTCAACAACGCCAAGCGCTTGACAGGTCACGAAACCGTGAGCCAGGGAGGTGCAACTGCAACGATTGTCGATCCATCCGATGTCTTCCGCCGGGCCATTCTGCATCGAGCCAGGAGCATTCTTGTGCTACACAACCATCCGTCAGGACAGGCACGGGAGTCCGCCGCCGATGTTCAGCTGACCCGACGACTCCATGAGTCGGGACGCCTTCTCGGCATCCCGCTCGATGACCATATCATTATTGCCGGGGATCATTTTGTAAGCCTTCGTAGTCGGGGACTCTTCTAGCCACCTGGTTCCATTGGCCGACAGAAAAGGGTATATTTGGATGATTTTTCCGAATAACCTGAAAACGGTCCATGAACGATTATCTGATTGAACAGTTCGCTTCTGCAGCAGAGAAACTTGGATTGAAAAGAGCCGACCTTCCGGAGATCCGGATTGAAAAACCACGAGATGCCTCACACGGAGATGCGGCATCCAATCTGGCCATGGTGCTCCGATCCCAGTTGGGTGGCAATCCACGAGAAATTGCGGGCAAACTCCTGGACGGGATATCGTGGGATCCCCAGCGTGTCGCTTCTGCCGAAATAGCCGGACCTGGATTCATCAACATCCGCTTTGCGTCTGATTGGCTCACCAAATCCCTCGAACAGATGATCCAGAAGGGAGATTCGATCGGAAAAACCCGGAAGAGGGAAGGAGAACGCATTCTGGTCGAATTTGTCAGTGCCAATCCTACCGGACCCCTTACGGTCGGTCATGGACGAAATGCCGTACTGGGCGACACGGTTGCACGACTCTTTGAGTGGACCGGGGCCGATGTTGATCGCGAATACTACTTCAACAACGCCGGAAGACAGATGCGTGTGTTGGGACAGAGTGTACAAGCTCGCTATCGCCAGCAGTTGGGCGAGGAAGCCGAACTTCCGGAAGGAGGCTATGAAGGAGAGTATATTGGCGAAATTGCCTCAAAACTGATTGAAGAAAGCGGGAACTCACTCAGAGATTCCGAGGACGAAACGCCGTTCAGGAAACGGGCCGAGCAGGAGATTTTCCAGGAAATCCAGTCGACTTTGGAGCGAATGGGGATCCGGATGGATCACTATTTCAACGAACATGATCTCTATGAAGATGGATCCATCGAAAAGACCGTCTCCGATCTCCGCGAAAAAGGGCTGGTTTACGATGAAGACGGTGCCGTATGGTTTCGAACCACACAATTTGGAAAAGACAAGGATACCGTACTGATAAAAAGCAGCGGAGAGCCGACCTATCGACTCCCCGACATCGCTTATCACTGCAACAAATTGAATCGTGGCTACGATACCTGTATCGATATTTTCGGTGCCGACCATATTGATACCTATCCGGATGTCATGAACGCCGTCGGGGCTCTGGGACTGAATGCGGATCGTGTGGACGTTCTGGTCTATCAATTTGTGACCATCGTCAAAGAGGGTGTCCCCTTCAAAATGAGTACGAGAAAAGCCAATTTTGTCACGCTGGACGAACTGATGGACGAGGTTGGAGCCGATGTTACACGCTTTTTCTTTTTGATGAGATCCCCGTCGACCCACCTCGAGTTCGATATTGCACGAGCAAAAGAGGATGGCGAAAAAAATCCGGTCTTCTATCTTCAGTATGCGCACGCCCGAATTCAATCCATTCTTCGGAACGTTCAAGAGACCCATTCGCTCGATGATGAATCGGACCTCTCGCTCCTGACTCACGAGAATGAGTTGGAACTCATCAAGCGGATGCTCGAATTTCAGGGGACAATCGAGTCGGCTGCTTCAAGCATGGAACCACATCGGTTGATCAACTACCTGAATGAGCTCGCCTCTGCATTTACCTCTTTCTATCACGACTGCCGAATCATCGGAGAAGAACCGGAATTGACTCAGGTACGTGCGCAATTGGCTGCGACGGTTGCTCGAATCCTGGCCAACGGACTCACCATACTGGGAATCGACGCTCCGGATCGAATGTAGCTTGGAGAGGTGTGAATCAGCGGGGACCGGTCTGGGTGACCAATGAAATTTGAGCACCCTTGACGACACCCAGCATCTCTGCAGCATTTCCTTTGTTGACAGCGATCTCCAGCATTCCGGAACTGCCGATACATGCGAGAGGATCCCCCTCTTCAACGGATGCATACGTGGCAGAGATCTCTTCCATAATGGTGTTTCCGACATAAATTTTGAGGGGACGACCCGCCACTGTTTTTCGAATCATCTCCTCCGGGATGTTCGAGATCAGATTCCCGAATCGGTCGATATGAACAATCCAGCCCTGAATTCCTGCCGGATCGGCAATGGGTCTTGCCCACCGATAGGTAACAAGTTCATCGATTCGATCTCCCAATTTCGTTGGCGAGATCCCGGCCGCAAGACGTGCGGCTGCCGGGGCAAACAGGTCACGACCATGAAATGTTGACGAGTTGCCGGCGTGCCTGATTTCCGGATCATTGATCTCCCACGCCCGAAAGGAATCTCTGGCCGTCAACAGTGAAAACACACCGTTGTCGGGTCCAACAAAAAGTTGGTCATCCAGTTCGACAATAATCGGCTTTCGATGTGTCCCCACTCCCGGATCCACAACGACCAGATGCACGGTTTTGGCCGGAAAGTGTGGATAGGCATTTCGAAGAACCCACGCACCGGCCATCACATCATGGGGTGGAATCTCGTGAGAAATATCGACCAGACGAGCCGTAGGAGTCTTCCCCAAAATGACCGCCTTCATGACGGCCACATAGTGATCCTGGAGCCCAAAATCAGTGGTAAGCGTGACCAGTCTGGACATGCTGCTTTATGGATCAGGAGTAGCTGTTGAGCATGACCGGCATCACCAACATGAAGATCTTCTCCTCTTCCTCTTCTTCACCCGGCTTGACGATTCCTGCGCGGTTTGGAGTCGAAAATTCGAAGACGACCTCTTCATCCGACACATTTCCCAGTACATCGGCAAGGTATTTGGCATTGAAGCCGATCTCCATTGGTTCACTCTGATATTCGCAAGCAACCGTCTCTTTCGCCTCACTGCTCATGTCCAGATCTTCGGCACGGAGTATCAATTTGTCTTCGGCCAATTCCAGACGGATCTGCCGTGTCGTTGTACTGGAAAAAACTGCAACCCGGCGAACAGCGGACAACATCTCTTCCCGAGAGATTCGCAATATCTTGTCGTTGTCGCGCGGTATGACTGAATCGTAGTTGGGATATTGCTCGCTAATGAGTCGAGCCACGATCACTGCTTTTCCGCTTTTGAATCGAGCATAATCCCGTGAAAGTGTCAATTCACATGTCTCGCCACCAAGTGCTTTCTGCACAAGCGAGAGTGCTTTGTCCGGAACAATGAACCGGGTCTCTTCTTCACCTTTCAACTTCTTGTTCATGTACCGAACCAACCGGTGACCGTCCGTCGCAACAAATCGGGTTCCGGTTGGAAGAATCTCGAAATAGACCCCCATCATCGCCGGGCGAAGGTCGTCTGAAGAGACGGCAAAAAGAGTCTTCTGGATGCCTTTCCGAATAACATCTGTATCCGTTACAAACGTCACACCGTCGCTCATATCCGCAGTCTCAGGAAATTCGTCTGCCGATTCACCCACCAGCTTGTACGTTCCGCGATCCGTTTTGAATTCGATCTGGTTTCGGTCATCGACCTTGAAAAAGACCGGAATCGAAGGAAGCTGCTTCAAGGTATCCAACAATCGTCGAGCAGGTATCGCAACAGATCCCTCCTCTTCGACCTCTGCATCGATGTACTCAATGATGGAGATCTCCAGATCGGTTGCGGTCAACTTCAATTTCCCGTCTTCGGATTCGAACAAAATAGTCTCGAGAATGGGCAGTGTCGCTTTGGTCGGAACGGCACCAATGACGGCAGACAACCCTTTGTTCAGATCACTGCTGGTTACGTTAAATTTCATTCCATGAACAGGTTAGAGGATACGGTTGTCTCTCCCTAGAGAGTGTCGGTCGGGGGTTAAACAGTCTGCCCATACTAATAAATCCTCTTACTTTAAACAACCGGTAAACCGGGCTGGATAGAGACCGCAAGAGAGGAAAGAGCTCGTAATATTCTCTACCTTTGCGGCATGAATTCTACATCCATCCGCAGAATGATCCTTGGACCCACGGCCTCTGGAAAATCGGAAATCGGTGTGGCGGTTGCCGAACGAATCGGAGGCGAAATCCTTTCGGTAGACTCAAGGCAGTGTTTTCGGGGTGTTCCAATCGGCACAGCACAACCCACCGATGACCAGCTGCGCCGAATCCGTCATCACAACGTCGCATGCCTCGATCCGAAACAGAAGGAGAGCGTATCCGCTTTCAACAAAAGACGTGAATCGGTTGAACAGGAATTGACTCAACGAAACACACCCCTTCTCTATGTCGGTGGGAGTACACTTCATCTACAGTCCATTCTTCAACCACTGGACCCGCTTCCTCCGGCCAATCCAGCCAATATCGCTGACCTGGAAGCCAGAATGGATCAGGAGGGTGTCGAATCCCTGTACAACGAACTTCGAACAATTGACCCGAAGACTGCTTCCAAAATGGATGGTCACAATCGTCACCGTATTCTGAGAGCCCTCGATGTATGGATGCAGACAGGTCGCACGCTCCACTCTTTTCACCGATTTGACCGTCGTACCATTCAGCCTCCCGAAGATCTGGTCGTTGTCGGCCTTCATTGGGATCGGGCACAATTGTATCGCCGAATTGAAGAGAGAGTCGACCGGATGCTTGAAGAGGGTCTCATCGACGAAACCAGATCCTTGATGAACTCCGATATCCCGACGGAAGCCCAAATCATGACCTCTGTCGGATATCGAGAGATTCAACAGTATCTCGAAGGAGCCTGGAGTCTGGAGGAGGCAACGACCGCCATCAAGACAGCGAGCAGACGCTATGCAAAACGACAACTGACTTGGTTTCGACCCTGGTCATTCATTCATTGGATGGATGCGGCTTCTTACACGCCGGATCAACTCGCCGGGAAGGTATTGACGCTACATTCCAGCAGGCGTTCTGGTAGCAGCTGACAAAAATTAATGGTACCTTTTTGTCCTACTGACAACCCGTATTCAGACGCGATTATGTACAAAGCGACCATCACGATTACATTGCGCACCTCCATTCTCGATCCGCAGGGCAAGGCTGCACATCAAGCCCTTCAAAATCTTGGAATGGACTCGATAAACCGGGTAAGGATCGGTAAATCGATCGAACTGGATATTGAAGCTGCCAATGAAAAAATGGCCCAATCCGTGGCAGACGAAGCAGCACGGAAATTGTTGGCCAACGAAGTGATGGAAGATTACCAAATCGAGATCGAATCCGTTTGACCATGACCGGACTCTCCCGTGAATCCGTTCCGGCGAAACCCCGGACCGCTCCGTCAAAAGAGCCGGAGACCCAGATCGAAGAACAAGAGGTCGATCGCACGGATTCGCCGTGGACTGTTATTCTCTACAATGATGACGTTCACACATTTGAGGAAGTGACTGCACAGCTGGTCAAGGCGACCGGTTGCTCTGTGAAGCGGGCAAAAGAGTTGACTCTACAGGTGCATCACCATGGAAAAGCGAACGTTTATGAAGATCGACTCGAGCCGTGCCTCAAGGTTCAGTCCATACTGCAGGAAATTCAATTGATGACCGAAATCAAAGGGTAAAACTCGTGTCCAAAACCATCGGAGTACTCGTATTTCCAGGATCCAACTGTGATCACGATGCCTACCATGCCATGAAGCATGTGTTGGGTGCCGAAACACGATTTATCTGGCACAAAGAGACGGATCTTTCCGGTGTGGATCTACTCATCGTACCTGGAGGATTCTCCTATGGTGATTATCTCCGGTCTGGTGCCATTGCACGTTTCTCCCCTGTCATGGGAGCACTGACAACCTATGCAAACGAGGGGAGGCCGGTCATGGGGATTTGCAATGGATTCCAGATTCTTCTTGAGGCAGATCTGTTGCCGGGTGCCATGCTCCACAATGACAAGCTACGATTCATCTGCAAGCAGACACACCTTCGAGTAGAGAGTGACCAATCCATGTTTACCCGGCACCTTTCACCCGGCACAGTCCTTCAAATCCCGGTTTCTCACGGGGAGGGAAATTACTTCATCGATTCGGATGGATTGGCCAAGCTCAAGGATGCCGATCAGGTTCTATTCCGCTACTGTACCGCAACAGGTGAAACCACACCTGAAGCAAACATCAATGGATCGGTTGACAACATAGCCGGTATCGTTAATGAACAGCGTAACGTATTGGGTATGATGCCGCACCCTGAACGAGCTGTGGAATCCATTCTGGGGTCTGCAGATGGACGCCAGATCTTCGACTCTCTGTTTGAAGAACTCTCGATCGCCTGACCATCACTTGCTCACAAACCGGACCAGGACGATGATGCCGAATGAATCGACCTCTTCTGCTTCACGGCTTTACAGTCGTACCCTGGTCAAATCTTTCCGTAAACGGTGTGTCGTAGACGATGTTTCCATTGAAGTTCGGCAAGGCGAGATTGTCGGACTCTTGGGACCGAATGGTGCCGGGAAAACCACAACCTTCAATATGTTCACGGGACTGGTTCGGCCCGACCATGGAGACATTTTCCTGGATCAAACCTGCATGACCCGGATGCCGATGTTTCAACGTGCACGCCTTGGAATCGGTTACCTGACACAAGAGGCGAGCGTCTTCCGAAATTTGACCGTTCGCGAGAATTTGGAATCGATTCTCGAGTTTTTCTCATTGGGTCGATCGGAGATTCGGGATCAAGCCGACCGAATGATTGAAGAGTTCGGCCTGAAGCGCGTCGTCGACACCAAAGGGTACAGTCTCTCTGGTGGGGAGAGACGGAGGACCGAGATTGCACGAGCTCTTCTCCGAAATCCTCGTTTCATGCTGCTTGATGAGCCTTTTGCCGGGGTCGATCCGATTGCTGTAGAAGACATTCAGGAGATTGTCTACCGATTGAAAGAGAAAGGAATCGGGATCTTTATTACCGACCACAATGTCCACGAAACACTTGCCATCACCGATCGTGCCTATCTCATGTTTGAAGGCTCCATTCTGAAGGAGGGCACAGCTGAAGGTTTGGCAGAGGATGAGGAGGCTCGCAAGCTTTATTTGGGACGTCAATTCCGACTCGACCGGTATCAGGGAGGAGACAACCCTCCTACACAGACGTAAACGTACGCAATCCCGACTCCTCCACGACTCTCTGTGTGGAACCAGATATCATGTTGTCGCAGCAATCTGCGCAAAGAGCTCTTCGTTGCTGTCGGTTTGCCGAAGTACTTTCAGAAGCATGTTCATCGATTCCTTCGGATTCTTCTTGAGCAAAAAGCGACGAACCATGTTCCGCTCTTCCATTTTGTTCCGAATGAATCGATCTTCATTTCGTGTGCCGGATGCCGCAATATTGATGGCCGGAAAGATCCGGTCGTTGGCCAACTCGCGATCCAATACAAGTTCCATGTTGCCGGTCCCTTTGAACTCTTCAAAAATCAGATCATCCATCCGGGAGTTGGTCTCCACCAAGCAAGTCGCGATAATGGTCAGGGAACCCCCATTTTCGATATTTCTGGCAGATCCAAAAATCTTTTTCGGAATTTCGAGTGCCCGGATGTCCAGGCCACCTGAAAGTGTCCGACCGCTATTCGTCTGAACAGCATTGTATGCCCGGCCCAACCGGGTAAGAGAGTCGATAAGCAGAACGGAATGCTCTCCACATTCGGCACGGCGCTTGGCATAACCAAGTGCCAACTCTGCGATCCGGACGTGACTGAGTGTTGGTTTGTCATTGGAGGAGGCAAATACTTCGGCCTGTGTGGTACGCAAAAAATCGGTCACCTCTTCCGGTCGCTCGTCCACCAGTAGAATGGACGTGTGAATATCCGGATGGTTCTCGGTCAGACTTTTTGCAATTTTTTTGAGAAGAACCGTCTTTCCCGTGCGGGGAGGAGCTACAATCAGGGAGCGTTGTCCACGGCCAATGGGTGCAACGAGATCAATGACGCGCAGTTCCAGCTCTTCCGGGTCCAACCCCAGTTGAATGTGGTCCACGGGCATAATGGGCGTCTGCAATTCGAATCGATTTACTTTCTGCCACTCTGCAGACGGACGCCCGTTGATGCGATCAATACTTTTGACACGGCGATTTCCATGCTGGTCCTCCTCAAACTCCCCTTCGAGGACAAGACCCGGTTTCAGTTCGTGATGCTTTACAAACTCTGGCATCAAAAACGGATCTCTCGGCTCGAAACCGAATTCAAAATCGATCTTGCGAATGAATCCGTACCCTTTGGCATTCGTTTCAAGTACTCCGTGATAACGACCGCCAAGCCGTACGTTTTTATTCTCTACAAACTTGGGAATAAAAACGTTTCCGGTCTTTTTTCCTTTGTTTCCTTTCTGCTTGTTGCGTCCTCGATTCTTGTTGGACCGTGCCATGGTTCTCTGTTGGTGATGGTTTCATTCGTGGAGCTCTCTGTTTCAATCAAAGCAAACCGTGCGGTTGGTTGAACAAAAAACGAGAGCAGGATCGATGTTGATGTCTCGGAACTTGCGGGCAGGAGGGGGCGAGGCAGGCGTGTCACCCTCAACTGTATGCCCAAAGATAAGAAAAAGAGAAGAGCCGTACAGGTTGGACCTGCGGCTCTTCTCGATATTCATGAATTCGTCTGTTCTGTGGATTACCGAACAGTGGTCGACTCGTTGATCCAACCGTAGCAGGCATCCACACTATCATCAATTTGGAACGAATCCCCTGCTTCCCATCCGTTGAAGAATTTATCTTCCGTAGACGGTTGTACTGCTTCGTACGATGCATATTGCCGATTCACCGTGCTACTCAGGGACGGGGATGCATCTCGTGCCCGATCCAGGTAATCCAGAACCAGCCAGTATACCGTACGATCCCGACGCTCCATGCTTCGATCGGATGTACACCGGTTTACCGCTGCTGCATAAATGCTGGCCAGCCTCATGTACGCGTCACCGGAATTTCCATCGAGCTGGAGAGCACGGCGAGTTGTCTGACGGGCTTGCTGAAGATCCCCCTGCTGCTGCTGGACATCGGCAATCTGGAGCAAGACATTCACCCGATGTGCATCGGATGCTGCCTTCTCCTCTGCTTCGTTCAGATACCGAAGTGCCTCGCTGTTCTGTGCATTGGCGAGTGCCAAATCGGCCATAGCCATTGTATGATCAAAGTCTGGATTCAGATCATACAGCCGGGTAGCTGTCTCTGTTGCCTTCTCTTGATCATCCAGCTCTTCGTAGAGCCCGGCCAGCTCCTCAAGAATCTCTTCCGGATTTTCGCTGCCGGCCAGTTGCTCTTCCAAAAATACGACCCGCTCGGACGGATCGGAGAAAAGACCGTTTCGTGCTTCATCGATTGCTTCCTGAAGGGATGCACTCGCAAGCGGTTCCATCTGCTCAATCATGGCAAGTGCTTCGTCCCGCTCTCCATTGCTGGCAACGTGATCCAACAGGATTCGGGCATAATAGCCGTCGGCAGTTTCCACAAACTGCTCGGGATCCAGCGCATAGGCTTTCTGGTACTGCTCGTACGCTTGGTCCATTGCATTTTCAATATAATCCCGGTTCTCTTGATAGAAACGGCCCTTCCGGTTAATCCAACGAAACTCGTCAATTTCCTCCTCCGTAAAGGTCTCCATCGCGAGATCGTAGACGCCAAGTGCTTTTTGATAATACTCTCTACGGACCGTTGGATCGCTCTCCTGTTCGGCCAGGCCAGCATAAATGTCGATCAGTCGCTCAAACTGTCGGTCCAGGGAGAAACTACTGTGTCCCTGAATCTCTCTCGGTTTCGCTTCGAGCATCCATTCACCAAACGTAAGGGCCATTTCGTAGTCCCCGGTTCGATAATTTTCGTAAAAGAGAGAATAGGCCTCCAAATGCCCCATACCGTACGGAGGCTCTGCTTCGCCTCCCTGAGCAGATGCTGTCGTGGTAAGAGCCAGCAGTAGGCCGGTAACGAGAATCAGCTTTTTCATGATGTTGTGCTTGTGATGATTACTACCTGAAACCTTGTTACTCGTCCATCCATTCATTCGGGATCAGACGATTAGATTACTGAAACATCGGGGGAACAAACATGATTTCGGCCAAATTGAGCGTAACCTTGAGTCCCCAAATACGTTCATCCACTTGCTGTGAATTTTCAGCACCCCTGAAGCCCATATAAAATCCGATGTCTACAGAGGATGCTGTGCGGCCGGACAGAATTCCCAACCCGGCATGAAGCGTTACAGTATCTACGGTATCTCCACCCACGTTCAAGTATCCGGTATCCTTCGAGGCACCGGCACTATACTTGAATCTGGAAAAGAAACCTCCCGCTTCATCATTTCGATACGGATGGAATTCAAACCCTCCACCCATTCTACGTCGATTTCGGAGCATTTGTTCCTGGGAAGCCTGGAAGGTGTACCGGGCACTCCCGAACTTCTGCTCCAGCCATTCTGCATGCAATACAAAATAACGGCTTGGAGTATACGTAAGACCCATATTAAATTCTAACGGCAACTCGATCGTTCCGTTACGTACCGATGAGTCTCCAAGGAGATCGACTCGCTGATTCTGATTGCGTACCAGTCGATAAGATTCCACATCTCGACTCATATCCAATTCGGTCGGGAGAAAAATATTGAACCCGGCAGCCCAGTCGTCGCCTTCATTCAGCAGATCTCCCCTCCGAAGGAACAGTCCGAATCGGTGCCCCAAACCGGTCCCGGTCAATTGTTCATCATAGGTCATGCTTCCAAACGCAGCGTTGTCGAAATCAAAACGGTGATAGCGATTGAGTGATGCGAAGTAGTAGTTCATCGCGTAACCAACAGCAATGTTGCTGTTTATCCGATATCCAAGACCCGCTTCTGCCCGATTTACACCTCCGGTACCTTCGACCTGGTTGAGGAACTCCACATCGAGTTGATCAGACGTCATGGATCCTTCATTCTCCAGTGAGAAGTTGGAGCGCGTGACCGGCATGAACCCGACTGAAAGTCCCAACCGATTACGCTGAATCGGTAGGATCAACTGAAATCGCTCGATCATATAACGGTTCCGGGCAGACTGATTCACGCCCTGTGTTGCATTCAAATGCTGCATATCCAGAGACAATGCTCCCCGAGAGTACGCTCCTACGCCCCAAAGTGCAGGATTGGCACTGTTGACGACATAATTGTCAAATGAACTTACCCCGCGCAAACCTGTCCCAGAGGCTCCCGCGGCATAAAGATCCAAGGGTTCACCAAATGCGACATGTGAATACGCCGAACCCGTGTGGTTCTGGCGTTCCTCGCCCTGTGCCATCAGCAGCGCTGGAAACAAGGCCCATACAGTGATTGAGAGTAGTCGGTAGATCATGATTCGTCCGAATTGACCGAAGTAATTACAATTCTGGGGCGACGGTCGTCATCCGATGCCTGGTCGTTGTACAGTGGTATGGTAAAGAGTACACCGTTCATGGACTGTGCCGTCATATAAAACGTTCCAGGTCGGGGAGCATCATAGAGCAGATCCCGAACGTGACTGGTGATATTGAATCGGTAGCTGTCCGTCTCTTCATCATAGAGAGCGACAAAATCGGGTTGCCGGGAAAAAATCCAGTCACCGACCCGATCGGAATTGACCCGGTGAAGCTGCAACTGATTCACAGCCGGGCGATTGAAATGATCCGGCAGGTTGGCCTCCAGGCTTTGCCGATTGACATTCACGACCAGTTGGACGTGAACCAAATTTCGATTCTCCACCTCCTCCGATGTCAGTCCCGTCTCGAGTTCTCCAAATGAATGAAGCGTACTCAGAAGATGGATACTTTCCGGATCGGCTTGTCCTGCAGGATCCCGCTCACCAACATATCCCCAATCCAGAGGAGGCAGGAACTGTCGGGGATCCTCATCTTCCTCTTCTTCACCGGAATCTTCGGGTGGCGTCCGGACAAAGCGGGTTTGATCCAGGTTGTCTGCGTCGGAACTGCTGCTCTGCATGACGGCAAAAAGCATCTTTTCTGTTCCGTCTGCAGGAACAATTGCCAGGCCGGGGAACTCCTCCCGATACGTCGAATCCCGATCAACCTCCTGATTGGAAAGATAGGCCTCAAACTCTTCACGCCAGGTCTGGGAGAGATCCACTTCCACCGTTTCGTTCTGGTTTACCGTAAATTCTCCCACTTTCTCGGCAGAATCAAACGGCTGGCTCTCTTCGAACTTCAACTCGTTGCCTCGCCACACATCTTCTGCTCGGTAGATTTCGAACGTTGCAGACGTGAGTGTATCCCCGTATACAGCTCCGGAAAAGACCAACCGTAGTTGAAACGGAATCTCTCCGGTGACATCCGAGCCGATCGATGTCGTATCGATTGCCGGCTTGATTAATCCCACGGATCGATAGCGTCCAAAAAGCGGGTCATCAACCTCTCCGAGAGCCATGAATGAAAGATTTCCACTGTATGCACTCGATTGAACCGGATCCAGGGACTGCACAGGCAGGGTTCGGGTTTCGAGCTTGCCCTCGGAGTCCAGGAAATCACTTCCGACTCCTCCGGGATCTTCACACGCTGTGATAAAAATAAGAAACAGCACCACCGGAGCGGCGACTTTAAACAATCTGGTTATGACCTGCACGTGACCTTGTCTGTGAAGTGGTAATTCTATCTGACGGGTTTGGTAACGGAGACCCTGTCGGTTCTATTATTCATCCTTGTCAACGGAGCCGGCAATCTCCTGATAATAGTCGGCAAACTTGCTGGAAACATCTTCCGGGGATCCCTGGATCTTGGAAGGCTTGATTTTTAATTCTTTGAACAGATCGTCAAACTGGTCCGAAAGGTGGTTTCCGGTAACCACATGATCGCTGTATTGCAGACCCAGACGAAGGAGGTCTGTCGATCCATCCTTTACCAACTCTTCTCTGGACACATCTTCGGGAAGCCCGAGAAGATCCAGAATCCGGTCATTGTCAAAGACACCCTTGTTCTCCGGATGATGCAGATTGTAGACGATTTTCGTCTTCTTGAAGATCGCCTCGTCTTTATACTTCGTTCGGGCCAAAAGGGGGATGAGGCCGGCCGGCCAGTCGTGACAGTGAATAATGTCCGGCTCCCACCCGAGACTCATGACCGTTTCAAGAACTCCTTTGTTGTAAAAGACCAGTCGTTCGGCGTTGTCCGGATACCACTCTTCCGACTTGGTATCATGGAACATCCCCTTTCGTTTGAAGTAGGTATCGTTGTCCAGAAAGTACACCTGAAGTTTCGCATTTGGAATGCTTGCGACCTTGATCTTCATGCTCTCGACCGTATCGCCGACCTCTACTTCAATCCCGGAGAGCCGAATCACCTCGTGCAGTCGGTTACGACGATCGTTGATCGTGCCGTACTTTGGAAGAAGGATTCGGATTTCGAACCCTTTGTCCTGCAATGACGCCGGCAGAAAACGTAGCAGATCGGCCGTATAGGTCATTCGTGCAAAAGGAGCAATTTCTGCGGCTGCGTATAATATCTTCATGATACTCTCGTGCTAATAGAAGTGACTATTCCGGATCTGCCGATCCTCCATTTTCGCCATTTTTCGGATAGAGATTTCCAATGGACTCGTCGTTCAGCGAATAGAAATCAAACAGCGTGTCTCCCCGCAACCCAAGCCGGAGTGTTTCCACCGGAATCACCTCCATCGGCTGGATGTTTCCGAGATTCACATTGCTTCCGAATTTACGGATAAACCAGACCTGTTGCTCTTTTTGCGGAGCTTCGAAGATCAGATGTTCCGAAGGTATCTGGTCGGTGATCTCGTCAATCAATCCCGACCGGACTTCGCCGTTGGGACGAAAAACACCAACGGTACCGCTTTCTCGTGCTTCACAAATAATCTTCCAGGCACCGGCTTCCAGCTCCTGCTCAATCATCCGCACCCATTTGTAGGGTGGAATAATGTCGTTGGGGTTTTTGCTTCCTACCTCGGAAAGAACGGTAAACTCTTCACTGAGTCGTCGGATAATCTCCACTTTTCGCTTGTCGGAGAGCCAAATAGTTCCGTTCGAAACCTCGACATAGCGGATATTGTACTGATGAAGCAGCTCGACATAGTTTTCCAGCTGATCACGCAGAACGTAAGCTTCAAACAGAGTCCCGCCAAAGTAGACCGGGATGTCGTACTCCCGGTACACATCCAGCTTTCGATCCAGATTCTGGGTTACATACGCCGTTCCCCAACCCAACTTGATGATGTCTACGTGATCGCACGACACCTCGCAAAAATCCTCCGCTTGTCGAACACTGTATCCTTTGTCCAGTGCCAGTGTCAGCCCCTTGGTACGAGGTTTTTTGGTCCGGTCGGGAAGGTGATTCAATTGGAATGGCATGTGTGAATTGATTATTCTGGAACCCGCTCAAGATAGTAAATGACGATCTCTTTAAAAAGCTGGAGATCTCCAGCCGATTCGCGTGACCCACTCTCTATGAAGCCGATCCCGTTTATCGCAAGGCGCTATCTGTTTTCGGGCCAGCGGATCACTCTGCTCTCGGTGTTGACGTGGCTCAGCATCGCGGGGGTCACCGTCGGCACGGCGTTGCTCATCGCCATACTGTCCGTCTTCAACGGATTTTACGATGTCATTCACGGGATTCTGCAGGCACAGGATCCCGACATACGGATCGAACACATCTCCGAACAGCCGTTTCACGATCCATTTGAACAGATCGATTCGTTGCAGGAACTTGAAGGGATCGTCACGGTAACGCCCTATCTACGCGGTAAATCCATGCTCACCCTCCGACCCGGGGAGAGTGAAGTCGTATCGGTTCGCGGCGTCGATCCGGAAACATTTCTCCAAGTCAATCCCGTCGACTCCCATCTCGTATCGGGATCCATCGATCTGGACGTTCGTAACGGTCAACCCGGTATCATCATCTCTCAATCCCTTCAGCGACGATACCGTCTTCGAGAGGGGGACGAACTGGTTCTCTTGAGTGCTGCCGGAATGCGGCGTGCACTCACCCAGTTCTCTGCCCCCCGAACAGCTCGTTTTCAAGTACGTGGTGTCTTCTCGATTCAGGAGATCACACCCGGTGATCAACTATTGATGGATTTGGAAGCTGCCCAGCGACTATTTGGTCAGCGAGACCGAATCAACGGTCTGGATCTCTCTCTCTCTCAACCCGACAACGCCGATCAGGTTCGCAACCAAATTCTTCAGACGCTCGGCCCGGAGTGGTCGGTTCAGACGTGGTACGATCTTCAGCGCCCACTCTATGATGTGATGGAACTGGAAAAATGGGGGTCTTACTTCATTCTGATGATCATTGTCCTGGTGGCTGTACTCAATATTGTCGGATCCCTCACAATGCTTGTCCTGCAAAAACGGAGAGATATCGGAATTCTCCGCACAATGGGGATGACCTCTGTTCAAATCGGTCAGATCTTCCGCATGCAGGGACTTCTCATCGGATTCATTGGTTCGTTTCTTGGGGGAGGGCTCGGATTGCTTTTGGTCACTCTTCAGGATCGACTCGGCCTCATTCGCCTCTCTTCCTCCTTCATTCTGGATGCGTATCCGGTTTCGTTGAACGGTTCCGATGTCGCCATTGTCCTCGGTGGAAGCCTGTTTCTCTGTTTGGCAGCCAGTTGGTACCCGTCCCGCAGGGCTGCAGCCATTGATCCGGCAGAAGCCGTACGCTATGAATAGAGCCCCGTTCCCTTACCCTTCGTCGTAACTGTCCGGCAGATCGTTCTCGTAGAGAATGACATCTCCTGCCAGAAGATCGTTTCGAATCTTCCGGTTGGCCTCTTCAAGGGAAGCAACCACTTCGACCGACAGATCCGATCCCGTCTCCCGGATTCCCTTCAAAATGGAGGCTGTCTGCCGTTCACCAACCAGATAGACCCTCTCCAACGGCGTCTGTCCGATCCATCGACCCAGGCCAAGATGCTCCTCCTCTTGCGCATCTCCCAGCTCGACCATTCCGGGAGTGACCAGAATACGGCGACCGGATTGAAAAGAGGAGAGAACCCGAATCGCCTCCCGGGCACCGGCCGGATTGGAATTGAACGCATCATCAATAATCGTCACATCGCCCTGTTTTCTAAGCTCGAGTCGATGCTCTACCGGTTGGATCCGACGGGCCGATACGGCAATGGTCTCCAGACGAATTCCTTCTGCGAGAGCGACGGCAGCCGCCAGAAGAAAGTTCTCTACATTGTGTCTCCCGAGAAGTTTCATCTGCACGTCGACCGACTCAATGACCTCCTCCATATTTCGCCAAAAGAGAGTGAACGACATACCGTCTGGTCCATACACCGGTTCTCCGGCCCATACGGTCCCGGCCGATTTTCCGGTTCGAACCACTCGTGCATGCCCGGCCAGTGAAGCCATCCCTGCCACTCTCTCGTCATCACCATTCAGAACCACCAACCCTCCGGGTCGAACCCGTTGTGCCAACACCGACTTCTCCCGTGCAATGGCATCTTGCGATCCAAACGTCTCCAGATGCGCCAAACCGACATTGGTCACCACTGAAATCTGCGGCTCTGCAATATCACACAACTCGGATAGATCTCCTTCATATCGTGCACCCATCTCGAGGATGAGAATCTGATGCTGCGCATCAAGATCCTGGTTAATTACTTTGCAGATCCCCATCGGTGTATTGTAACTACCCGGTGTCGCACAGACCCGGTACCTCTCGGAAAGTAGATCACGTATCATGAATTTCGTACTGGTCTTGCCATAGCTACCGGTAATTCCGATCACTTTGACGCCTGACAGGGCCGACAGTTTCTCCCGGGCTTGCCGTTTGAACCCATTTTGTATCCAACGCTCGATCGGAAGTGCAAGCCAACCCGCCACGATCAAGGCAAAAGGAAGAGTCATGTCGACCAACAAAAGTCCCATCCACAGTAGCTCGGGTCGAACCGGAAGCAGAAGTCGGTATGCCGGTACATCCAGTGACCCGCTCTGAATTCCCGAAACCTGCCATACAAGATCGAGTGTCATGTACAGCGACAGGAAGACCAGCAACCCAAAAAGAAGAGCCAATCGTTTGGCTCTCGCCGTAAATACCAGTGGTTTTTTTCCGGACATGGGCGTTCCGCTTCCCGGAGCATTCAAAAACCAGAAGAGGGTGTATACACTCAGAACCAGCAGTGAGGCTGTCGCCGTCAAACGCTGTGACAGGTAGAACAGAAGTGAAACCGTAACAATGAGTAGCAGTGTGTGTTCGGGTCGAACCACCCGTGCGTAGAAGTGGTCCATGACCCACCCAAAAAACTCTCGCCATTTGTACCCATTCTGCTGCATCATCTGCAGAAAGTAAAGCGCCCGCCGCGAGGTGGAACGCAGCAGGATACCCATGGATAATAGTGCCGTCAGCGTGACAAACCAGTCGTAAAGTGTCAAAAGAACTCCAATTGGCGTTGGCAGGAGGATTGGTCGATAATCTCTCCCTGAACGTTTATATTTGGGGCCGGTCTGAACGGCACCCGGGCCGGGTCAAAATATGGAAAAGATCCATCACTCTGCACCGTTGATCCAGAACCGAGCTCTGTTGTGGATCCATGGAGTTCAGACCGACAATCACAACCCCTGTTGACACCGATCTTATGAAGTTGATCATTCCGATGGCCGGACGCGGCACCCGTGTTCGCCCTCACTCCCACACCACTCCAAAGCCGCTCCTTCCGGTTGCCGGCACCATGATTGTCGAACGGATCGTTCAGACATTCGGTCGAACCATTGATCGAAAAATCGACGAAATAGTCTATATCCTGGGTCCCGACTTCGGGAGTGACATCCGGGATCGTTTGACCGAAATGAGTCACCGGCAAGGCGCAACTGCCACATTCAGGGTTCAGCAAAAAGCACTCGGAACCGCACACGCCGTTTACAGCGCGCGCGATGATCTACAAGGTGAGGCGATCATTGTCTTTGCAGATACACTCTTTGACCGAAAGACCAAAGTTGAACTGGATGGGGCCGACAGCATTATATGGCTCAAAGAGGTTGAAGATCCTTCCCGATTCGGTGTGGCCGTTCACGAGGGAGAGACCATTACCGATTTTGTAGAGAAGCCATCGAAACCGATCTCCAATCTGGCAATCATCGGGGTCTACTATTTCCGCGAAGCCTCCCAGCTACGCGATCAGATTGCCCGTTTGATCGATCGAAACATCACTGGACACGGAGGGGAGTACCAGCTCACGGATGCACTGGATGCCCTTTTGAAAGAGGGGAAGACCTTTCGAACAGCAACCGTGGATGAGTGGATGGACTGTGGAACCATCGATGCCTGGCTCGATACCTCTTGCGAGATGTTGGCCAAAGAGAACCCGGCGGTCGACCCGGCCCGATTTCCACATGCAACCATCCATCCGCCGGTCTATATCGCAGAGAATGTCACGATCGAAAATTGTGAAATCGGGCCGTCCGTTTCGATCGGCACCGGAGTCACATTGAAGAACTCCACCATTCGAGAGAGCCTTGTTCACGACCACACGACAATTATCGATTCGACGCTCGAGCGATCGACCGTGGGTCAACACACTGTTGTCTCCGGTTTAAACGGCTCCATCCATCTGGGAGATCACTCCAGCGTAAAACATTCCGAATGACCCCAACCCGAACGATCCCTTGAAAGAGTTACCGGAAGAACACCTCACCCTGTTGAAGCGAATCGGCGAGATTGCTGAGTCATTGGGCCAAGAGGCCTATGTCGTTGGAGGGTATGTACGCGACTACTTCTTGAACCGTCTGAATCACACTGAACCGGATATCGACATTGTGACACTCGGATCGGGTCTGACCCTGGCTCGTGATGTCGCCCGCCACCTGCCTGATTCCAAGCTCACCGTGTTCAAACAATTTGGAACGGCACACGTTCGATACGGCGGAATGGACCTCGAGTTTGTCGGTGCACGGAAGGAGAGTTATCGATCCGAATCCCGAAAACCAATCGTCGAAGATGGAACGCTGGAAGAGGATCAGCTACGAAGGGATTTAACCATCAATGCACTCAGTTGGTCCCTGAACCCGACGACCTTCGGTGTTTTACTGGATCCATTTCACGGGGTTCGGGATCTCCAGCAACGGATCATTCGTACTCCAATCGATCCTGAAACCACATTCCAGGACGACCCGCTTCGAATGATGCGTGCGATCCGTTTTGCAACACAACTCGGCTTCGAAATCGAACAGAGCACCTGGAATGGCATTCAATCCATGGCACACCGGCTCTCCATTATTTCAAAGGAGAGGATTACCGAAGAGCTGAACAAGATCATTTTGTCCCCTTTGCCGTCCGTCGGGTTTGCCCACCTTCTTACCTCCGGATTATTGGAACAGTTTCTACCGGAGATGATTCGGTTGCAGGGTGTCGAAGAGATCAACGGAGTTCGCCACAAAGACAATTTTTGGCACACACTCGAAGTTCTTGACAACGTTGCCCGGGTTTCGGACGACTTGTGGTTACGCTGGTCGGCCATTCTTCATGACATTGCCAAACCGCCCACCAAACGATTTTCAAACGACGTCGGATGGACCTTTCATGGCCACGATGCCATCGGTGCCAAATGGGTTCCGAAGATCTTTCGTCGCTTGAGTCTGCCGCTGGACGAACGAATGAAACGAGTACAGAAACTTGTCCGACTCCATTTGCGACCCATCGCGCTCGTTTCGGAAGAGGTTACCGACAGTGCCATTCGTCGCCTGATCTATGAAGCGGGCGACGAAATAGAGGATCTGATGGTCCTCTGTCGTGCAGATATCACCAGTAAAAATGAACGCAAAGTACGCACCTACCTTCGAAATTTTGACCGGGTAGAAAAGCGGATTCATGAAGTAGAGAAGAAAGATCGAATCCGGAACTGGAAGAATCCGGTGTCCGGAGAGGATATCATGAACGAACTCGGTGTCCAGGAAGGACCCATGATCGGGCGTGTCAAAAACGCTGTGAAAGAGGCCATCCTTGACGGCAAAATCCCCAACGAGCGTGCGGCCGCGTTGGACTTTATGAAAGAGGTGGGCAACAAGTTGCTCTCCTGATGGAATGGACATCCCATTCGACCCTGCGAATGAAACCCACCCTCCCGATCACAGAAAAAGCCCGATTTTCCGGGCTTTTTCATACGGGTCGAATCGAAATTCAATTCAGAGTCAGAGTTCGACCACCTTTCCGGTTCGGAACGATTCATCGGCAGCCAAAACAATTTTGAGCGTGTTGACGACATCATTCAGATGGTCCGTCAGATCCATATCCTCCTGGATGGTCTTCAGGAAGTACCTCTGTTCGTAGAAACAGAGCTCGTCATGATCGGCCTCTTTGGGGGCTTCAATAATCTCATCCTCCTTTGTCAGCTGTTCGTTCGCATCCACATCGGCTGGATGGTAGCGTAATCGTTCGACCGTCACGTGATCTTCTACATTCGCCGACGCTCCCCTGGGTTGATCATCCAATCCCTCTTTCATAATGCTGATGCTGCCTCGCGGTCCGATCACATCCTTGATCACATAGGCCTGTTCACTCATCATGGGGCCCCAACCGGATTCGTACCAACCCACCGAGCCATCTTCAAAGACGACCTGAAGCTGACCATAGTTGTACATACCTGATTTGAGACTGTCGGCCAATCGTGCACCGATGGCGTGCACATGTTTGGGCCGAGATCCGGTCATTTGACACATCATGTCCACATAGTGAACACCACAATCCACAATCGGGGACATCGCCTCCATAATGCTCTTGTGTACCCGCCAATCGTCTCCGGTACTCTGCTGGTTCAGATTCATTCGCATCACCAGTGGCGAACCAAGCGTTTGAGCCCGATCGACAAAAATCTTCCACCCCGGATGGTGACGCAGAATGTAGCCAACCACCACTTTCTTGTTCACCTTCTTCGCTGTGGCTGCGATCTTCTCCGCCTCTTCGACGGTCTCGGAGATCGGCTTTTCGACAAATACATGAGCCCCGGCTTCCAGTGAAGCAAGGGTATACTCTGCGTGGGTTGTCGGATAGGTACTGATGGAGACGGCATCGGGAGACGTCTTCTCGATCGCTTCATAAAAGTCACTGAAGAGAGCGATTCCACCCCCCAGCTCTTTGTTCAATCGCTCCCGGCTCTCCGGGCCGCGAGACACCAGTCCTACAATGTTGAAATCGTCCAGTCGATGGTACGCTTTGGCGTGGGATGCGCCCATATTCCCGCACCCGACCACCAGTACATCCAGTTTCTTCTTGCTCATAATTTCCTTCTTCTCTTTCCGGTTTGCTCCTTCGTTGCGCACGGAGCCGGCTCTCGATCGTCTCTGGCGCAACACCCAATGATAGGTTCTGACCTCTTAAGAACCAAACAGCGAGACCTCAGCGGTTCGGCCCGAAGGAGTTGTAACAGGTAAACGTATCCAAAGGACGATTCGTGCCACTCTCCTGTTCGCTGCGCTTTCAACTACCCGGCACTTGCTCTACATTGCCGGCTCGAATCGTACACTCAACCTTGATCCGTCATCCCATGAGATCTTTTCACGTGTTGCGAACAGCAACTCTCTTCTCCACTCTGCTTCTGCTCTTTACCCACTGCATTCACTCGTCTCAAACCGATCGATACGATACGATCATCGAAAATGCACGGGTCCTGGACGGATCCGGGAACCCCTGGTTTTATGGCGAGATCGCCATCCTCAACGGGCAAATTGCCGCCATCGGTGGCCGGGGATCCCTACAGAGTGCAACTGCTGATGAACGAATCGATGCCGAAGGACGGGTGGCAAGTCCGGGGTTTATCGATGTTCATTCCCACACCGGGGGTGCATTGACCGACTCCACCCTGCGTACAGCCATCCCCCTGTCGGCTCAGGGCATCACGACCGTCATCGTGAACCCTGATGGCGGAGGCCCCGTGGATTTGGCGGAACAGCGTGCCCGACTGGAAGCCGGTGGTCTTGGCGTCCACGTTGCCCAGATGATTCCCCATGGATCCCTCCGAAGGCATGTGATCGGTTTGGAAGATCGGGATGCCACAACGGAAGAGTTGAACACGATGAAATCCCTGGTTCGCGAGGCGATGGAAGCGGGAGCGGTCGGGCTCTCTTCCGGGCTTTTTTATGCACCGGGGAGTTTTGCACCAACCGAAGAGCTGATTGAACTGGCCCGCGTCGTCGCAGAGTTCAACGGAGTCTATCAGAGTCACATTCGGGATGAGTCGGACTACACCATCGGGGTAGTCGCTGCTGTCGAAGAGGTGATCCGGATAGCAGAAGAGAGCGGCGCCACCGGTGTGGTCTCCCATATCAAGGTACTCGGACCAAACGTCTGGGGAAAATCTGAAACGTTGGTCCAAACCCTCCGTGAAGCACGCGAGCGAGGCGTGGATGTCGTAGCCGACCAGTACCCGTACAATGCATCGGCCACCAGCCTTTCTGCCGCCCTCATACCACGATGGGCGCTCGAAGGGGGAGGGGAAGACTTTCGGAAACGTCTTGAGAACCGTGAAACCCGGCAGCGTATCCGGGAAGAAGCCGTCGTCAACCTGGCTCGACGGGGAGGAGCCGAACGAATCTCCATTCGCAACAGCCAGGCATTTCCAGTGTATGAAGCGTTGAATCTACAGGAGATCGCACTGGATTTGGAGATGCATCCAGTGGATGCTGCACTGCATCTTCTGGAGAAGAGCAGCCCGGGCATCATCTCCTTCAACATGCAGGAAGAGGATATTGAAACGTTGATGCGGCAGCCGTTTACCATGACCTCGTCAGACGGTGGATTGGTCGCCATGGGTGAAGGGGTTCCACACCCTCGCAACAATGGCACATTTGCCCGAAAAATCGCTCGATACGTCTTTGAAAGAGAGTCCGTGACACTGGAAGAAGCGATCCGGGCCGGAACGTCCCTTCCTGCACAGAGTCACCACTTGAGAGATCGTGGTCTTCTCCGGCCGGGATATCGGGCAGATCTTCTTATCTTTGACCCACAGCACGTCCGTGATCACGCCACCTTCACCGACCCGCACCGACTGTCCACCGGATTTGATGATGTGATGGTCAATGGAGAGTGGGTTCGACGCAACGGCGAGCCAACCGGGAAGTTGCCCGGGTACGTGCTCACCCGAACGACCCGATTCCCGGGGCTGCAAACATCGACACACCCTTGATCGCAAACCAATTCGTACCCTCTTGAAAACCTGGATTGCCGAATCATTCGCCAAAATCAACCTGGGACTTCGTGTCCTGGAACGTCTGCCGACCGGATATCACCGGATCGAAACCGGACTCTGTTTCATTGATTGGCGGGACCGGTTTCATCTGCAGGTGGCCGACGAGTGGTCACTGACGATGACCGATGCGACCATTCCAACCGACAAACGGAACTTGATTTCACAAGCCTACACCTACTTCGAGCGGTATATCGGGCTCAAGTCTTCGTACCGGGTCCATGTAGACAAACAGATCCCGGCGGGTGCCGGATTGGGGGGGGGCAGCAGTAATGCAGCCACGCTTCTCCGGATGCTCAACCACATTGAGGAAACCGGACTCTCTGCGGACGAACTGGTAGACCTGAGTCGCCCGTTGGGAAGCGATATCGCTTTCTTTCTTCGGGCCGAACCGGCCATTGCCAGCGGCTTGGGTCAGGAGATGACACCTCTTCCCATCCAACCGGAAGAGCACTGGATTCTGACTGTATTTCCCGGGTTCGAGAGTTCGACGGCCGAAGCGTACCAGCTCTGTCAGCCCCGAATCGGCCCGGATTTTTCACTCCGTGGCGTACTGGAAGAGGAGCCGGTCAGTGAATGGCGCTACCTGTTGGAGAATGATTTGGAACCGCCCGTCATCGGACGGTATGAAATGGTTGGACATATCCGGGATCAACTCTATGAACTTGGCGCTGATTACGCGTCCATGACCGGCAGTGGATCGGCCGTTTTTGCCCTGTTTGACCAGGATTTTGTAGCAATGAGTGCCTATAATACCTTCCGTGATCTCGACTTCCGTGCCTCTCTGACCCAACCCGGATTCCAGCCGGATCACAATATCTATTTCAAGGAGGACACCAAATGAACCCGATTCTGCAACTGCTCCCGGAATCCATGAGCTGGAGTGAAATCATCAGTCACGCTCACGAACTGCTCACCACGACCCTTTTCCAACTTCAGCAGACACCGGTTACGATTCTCTCGATTCTGATCTTTCTGGTGGTCATTACCTTCTTCTTTTTTCTCGCCTCGTTTACACGACGAGTACTCCTGAAGCGGATTCTGCCACGATTCGAAATCGAATCCGGCCTCCAATACACGCTCTCCCGAATCACCTACTACATCATATGGGGGATCGGTCTGATGGTCTCGATCCAGTTCATCGGTCTGGACCTCAGCAGCCTGGCCGTCATTTTTGGTCTTCTCTCGGTCGGGATCGGGTTCGGTCTTCAGAATATCACCAACAACTTCATTTCCGGGCTCATTGTCCTCTTTGAACGCCCCATCAGCGTCGGGGATCGGGTCGAAGTGGCCGGTGTGGAAGGGGATGTACTCGAGATCAATATTCGATCGACCAAAATCAGAACGCTGAACAACATCTCCATTATCGTCCCCAATCAGGAGTTCGTCGGAAGCAATGTCGTCAACTACTCTCACGGAGATCCGACTTTCCGTCTCGATATTGAAGTCGGGGTCTCCTACGGATCGGACCTCGATACGGTCCTGTCTGTTTTGAAAGGATTGGCGGACAACCATCCGGATGTCATGAAATACCCCAAATCGGAAGTTCACCTCCGTGAATTCGGGGAATCCTCCTGGAATATGGAACTCAGAGTTTGGGTCCCGAATGTGAAGGAGTACCGACACATTCGTAACGAGCTCAATCAGTCGATTGTCCGGGCCTTCCGGGAAAACAATATTGAAATTCCGTTCCCGCAAAGAGATTTGAATTTCAAGACGTCACCCATTCCGATCGAAACACGCACGATCGATGGACGTCAGGAGACCGGCAGCGTGGAAAAATGAAGATCCTGCAGTCGCAGGGGGGCCCCCTGCCTGGATCAGTCGAGGACGAAACGAAATGTAATCAAGCCCCATTGTGGTTCCTGGGGGATTCCGGACGGTAATCGGGAGAACCGCCAGTTGCGAAGGGTATTGAGCACCTCACGTTCCAGTTCCGGATTCATCTTTCGTATCGGTACAATTCGACCGACCGAGCCATTCGGAAACACTTCGAAACGAACCGTGATGACGGCTTCCTCTCCCTGGGTATTTTCGGGAAGCGGCTGAACCATTGGAGACCGGTTCAATTCCCCTTCCCAACGAAGATCGTACGGAGAGGAGAGATCTTCATCTTGTCCCAAACCCTGCACAGCGGCAACATCCCCCTCCAATCCCTCGACATCCCCACTGAGTTCGTCACCGTCCCGGATTTGGTCATCCTCTTGTGCGACCGGAGGTGCTGTTTGTGGCTCTTCTTCCTGAACCTGACTCGCCTCCGGATTGATCTGATCCGTATCGGGTGTTTCAATCGGATCGGCTTCGATCGGCTCCACCTCGTCGGCCAGGTCTACCTGACGCGCAGGGTCTTCCGTGACAGGTTCGGGTACATCTTCCGGTTCCGGTACATCCGGCTCCACCTCTTCCGGTTCGGTTTCTGACGGATTGGGTCGAGTCGCCACCTCTTCGGGTTGCTGTTCGGCAAATTCTGCCTCCATTCCGCTTTGAAACTCCCCGAGTGTGACTTCAATATACGAGGGTCGGGCATCCACCATAAAATGAATCTGGTAGAGTAGAGCGATGATCAGAAGAAGCAGATGCAACCCACCCGTTACACGGGCTGCAAATTGCCGCTCATCTTGATCAAAATAGCTTTTCAGCCGTTCCAGCATAGGAGTCGCTCCATTGACACACTAATTTCGTGACCGCTCGGTGGCCATCACAATATTCATTCGAAGAGCCTGTCCAATGTTCATCACCCGAACAGCATCATCGACCCTGGATTCACGATCGGCCCGAATCACCAATGTTCCCTGGGGGTTCTCTTGATAGGCTTGCCGGATGGCTCCGGAAAGCTCGCTTGCCGTTACCAATTCGGTACCGACATAGAAGGTCCCGTCCGCAGTGATGGCAACCGAAATATGCTGCGAATCGGTACTCGTTCCGGCTTCTGCCCTCGGGATATCAACTCGAATTCCCACGTTGGTGACAAACGAAGAGGTAAGCAGAAAGAAGATGAGCAGCAGAAGGATGATGTCGGTCAACGAAGACTGCGAAAACAGTGTCAACGGCTCTGACCGTTTGCTGTCTTTACGAAAATCCATGATTACTGGCCCTCCTGCCGTCCCTTGCGGGCCGCCGGTGACTGAAGAAGATCCATGAAATCGGCCGATGCATTCTCCAGCTCAAATACCATACGGTTGATCTTTCCAAGCAGGAAGTTGTAGAAACCAAAGGCAATAATCCCGACAATGAGCCCGAAAGCCGTTGTAATAAGTGCCTCCCAAATTCCTCCAGCCAGAACACTCGGGTTCACATTCCCCTGTAGCGACTGGATATCCATGAATGCCCGTATCATCCCGGTCACCGTCCCGGTAAATCCGATCAGCGGGGCCACACCGGCAATCGTAGCCAACCAATTCATCCGTGTCTCCAGTTCATAAATTTCCTTCTTCCCGGCATTGTGAATCGCCTCCTCGATGTCTCTCAGAGGTCGCCCGAGCCGGCGAATTCCGCTCTTTAGAATACGGGCGAGCGGTTTGTTCTGCCGATCACACTGCTCCAATGCCCGCGCTTGATCTCCGCTCTTGAGCGTTGACTCGATATTGGTCAAAAACGCGTCGACATCCATTTTGGAGCTATTGATCATCCGCCACCGCTCGGCAATGACATAGATTGCCATGACAGAGAGCAGAAAGATGGGAATCATCAACAAGCCTCCCTGCATCAGAATGTCAAAGAGTGACATGGAGGACTCCTCCATCATCAACTCTGCCAGGGAGTCGGTCGATTCCGTGAGTGAATCGGCCGATTCAATCTGTTGGGCTAGAAGAAAATGGATCATTTATGTTCGGTTGTTGAGTTAAGGTGTGAGAATCTCGGCAACAAAGATGTTTTGCCGCAGTGGTTCCGGAAGGAACATGGCCGACCTGCGCGCATCGGCTTCCGTCTCGAACTGACCAATTGATATTCGCCATAGAGTTCCATGCTCCGGATGTTCGACGGAGGAGAGAACGCCCCGGTACCCTTCGGAACGAAGATCACCAACCAATTCGTCTGCCCGGCTCCGATTGCTCACAGCATGAAGTGCAATGGTGTGATACTGATCAAACGGTTCAACCGTTCCATACATCCCGTACCAGGGTCCCTCTTCAATCTTCGGGGGTTCCGGCAACGGTTTGACCTCTGTTTTCATGAGGGGTTCATCGGTGATGATTCCACGATCCTTGAGCTCTTCCAGGGTAAAGTGAAAGAGGATGCCGAGAATCACGATGGTAATGAGCGTCTTGATCAAGTGGCGAATGGGATCTCGCTCCTTCTTCTTTCGACGAAACCAGCCTCGTTTTCTCTCTCGCGGCTTCGGCATCGGCCGCTTTGTTGCGGGTTTTTTCTTCTTCGCAGTACCCGCCGTCGACGTCTCTTTTTTCTTTTCCTCAGGCTCTTCCGGTATTTCTGACGTCTTCTCTTTCCCGGTCGTGGTGTTCAATGCTTCTGGTTCTTCCGGTCCGGACCCTTCTTCGCTCTCCTTCTCGTCGGTTTCCTCTCCAAACAGTTCGGAGAGTGTTTGCTCAACTTCGTCCCCGCCCGGCGGGCTGGATGGTGTCTCTTTCCGACGACTGGATCCGGGTGTAATCATCACCGGTTCCATCCCGGCGTACCGGTAGTTGATCTCCATGGCCAGCTCATCGGATGCATCAAACACCAACTCCCCCTTCGCGGAAAGATAGAACATTCCCATCCCGCGAATTTCGAGTGCCTTACCAGCCTCTGCAGTCTCCTCAATCTGATCGACGAGCTGTCGAATCTGCTCTCGAACGTCCTCTTCCGTCAAACCGGATTTGCGTACAATCTCCCCAATCAGCTCGTTGTACTCCATCTACGACCTCCGCTCCTTCTCCGGAACCAATCGCAACGTCTCCTTGGGAGGCATCATCACCACATCTCCATTCTTCATTTTCTTCTGGACCTGCTCTTCATGAACGGTTTCGAATCGCCCCAGTCCATCAATCACGACCGGACGATTCTGAACAGCCTCCTCCCGAATGATCTCCCGAAGGGCCTGAACAAACTCTTTTTTCATTTTCGTATCCATTTCGACTCCGGTTTCAGAAGTGCATTGTTACGCCACCGTACACCTGCATCGGCCGTTCTTCATACCCCTGCCAGATTTCGAACTCCTGGTTCAACAAGTTGTTCATCTCTCCGTAGATACCAAACGAATCTCCCAGACGCAGTTCCAATCGGGTTCCCAAATTCAGAAAAGCAGCGAGAGTCCCTCCACCCGGAAGGGCTCTTGGTCCGCGAAAATCCCCCCAAAACTCAAAGTGAACAAGAGATACAGGTTGAATGGTCACGGCACCGTTCAGGCCGTACTCCTCTGCAAACGGTAATTTTTGTTGATCCGTAATTCGGGAGTTCTGCAGATATCCCTCGACATCGAACCATATTCGTTCTTGCATCAAATCGACACTGAGCCCGGCAAATGCGCGAGAAACGGTGACATCGTCATATCGAACCCGGTAGACGGCAGGCACGCCTCCCGCAGGGTCTTGTTCGAACCATCGATGATCTTTGCTGGATCTGTAAAGCGCACCGATACGAATCTGATTGGATGGCAACGGTTCCAACAGAATCTGCCCTCCGGTTTCCAAGTCATATCGGGCGACCACATGCTCACCTGTCGCCAAAAACCGGTTGGATTGGTGGAGATCCCGATGGCGCTGCAAATTTGTATCGCCATCCAGCCAGGCCGACATTCCCAGCAGATCGGAGAAGGAGTGCTCCACGTTGACCATCGGAGAGAAATGCACGCGCACGGGACCGATCGGGTCGGATACAAGATCCCCTCCCAATTCGGCCGATACCTGAGTCTGGTAGTTTATCAACCGTTGATAACGTCCATTCAGGCCGACAATGCTCCAATTGGAAGCTCCGGCAATCCGGTCGGATTGATATCCACCCGCCTGGATCTCACCCCCAACTCGCCATGTCTCTTCCAGCTGGCCACCGGCCCAAATGTAGTGTGCTGCCAGTGACGTATCCCATTCACGCAATTGATCGGCGTGGGGTCCTTGTTCATCGATGAGCTCAATGGTTCCGAGAGTTGCATCCAGCCTCAGATCCAGATAGTCGGTTCGGCTACGATAGTACTGCAAGGCTGTGCCAGCCTGAAAATGGCTGACGGTCTTTTTTCCCGGATCGGTATCGGTCGGTGCACCAGCCGGAAGAATCAGATGATTAAAATCGCTGAGTCCGCTCAACCAGACTTCCAGCAAGGACCGTTCACTCGCTCTGCCGGTGTAGCCGCCACGGAAATCAAACTGTCGGAAAGAGCTCGCTTGATCCAGATGCCCGTTCCCGGAAAGATAATCCAACTCGGCCGTTAAAAATTGCTGATTCGATACTTCCTCGGAGATCCAGAGATCGGCCGATGGTGACAGGAAGGATCCGGCGCCTATCCGGGCATATCCACGACGGGAAGGGGTATATGGAAAAAACGCGTAGTCTGGGGGGTCGGGGCGTCCAAGCTCTCCCACCGGTAGTTGGGCCGCACGCTCCTCGCGATCCTCCATGAACGGTACTCGATCCGGATTGGTCTGGAATACACGTGACCCGGGTGTAAAACCGAGAATGGGTTGACGGTCCAGTCCCGGGAAACGGGCACTGTACTGGCTGCGGATCTCGATATCCTGTGGATCGATTTCCGGCAACAACGCATCTTCTCCTCCACGAGTCTCTTGGGCTGCCAGCGGCATACTCCAGAGAAGGATCATCAGATACAGGAAGCCTCTCAACAATGGGTTCGGTTGCATAAGGAGGTTGCTCGGCATGATTCTATTGTCGGGAATGTATGAAATTTTCAAATGCATTGACACGACAGAGCGAACATCCGGAATGGGATTTCCCCCCTGTGAAAACAATCCAAGACCCCCTGCCCGGCTATCAACCAAGACTCCACCGCTTGTCTGCCCAGAGGGAGATGGCTCCAACAAAAAAGACCCCGATCGCCGTAGACGCGTGGGTTACCGTTGCATAAAGCAGTCCGGTCGATAGTGGGACGCCATAAAAAACCCAGAGACTCTGTTGCACCAACAGATGATAACTTCCAATCCCCCCTGGTGTCGGAATGGCTACCCCCAGTGTCGACACCAGGGTAAGCAACCACGCCTCACGCAATCCGAGATCATACCGTACTGGCAAGTCCAGCATGTAGAGTGGCAGGAAACTCATCAACAGATAGCCCCCCCATATGAGTCCGGTTGTCCATAAAAACCGTGGCCAGCTCTTCACGTTCCGGAGTGACCGCAACCCTTCGGTCAGTTCACGAATCCATCGCCCAATTCGTTCCAACCGGGAGTCCGGGGCGGGTTGCCAGCTTCTTGCGATCCAAATTCCAACCCATAAAAAGATCAAGAAAACACCCACACCTATGAAAAGTAGCGGGGAGAGTTCTGTCGGAAGCTCCCAACCCAGCAACAACCGGAGTTCACGCCACTCGCCATCCAGCATCGGAAGGGTGATCAACAGCAGAAAAAAGAGCGTTCCCACATCAACGCCACGTTCCAACAGCACCGTTCCAAGCAATCGACTCCCGCGCTGGCCACTCTGGCTGGCTACATAATATGGACGAGCCACCTCTCCAGACCTCGGAACCAGATAATGTGTCATGTAGCCGGTCATGACACCGGCCATCAATGTATGTAGTGGTACGTTTACCGGCAGGAGCAAGTTCCAGCGTATCGCCCGAAAAAGATGACTCAAAAAGAGAACGAGAAGAAAGGGGACGACCCACCAGATTGAAAGATTCCCTGCTTCCCGGACCAATTCCCGTACCGATGCACCGGAGAAGGCCAACCACAGCAAGCCAACGGTGATCAGCAGGGGAGGAAACCAATGCCAAAGCCGGGGTGATCGATTCATACACTACTCTCTGAGATCGATTCGCTCCACATCTCCGGGAAGATCCAGTTCAAACATGGCAGAGTCCACACTCGTAAAACGACCGGATTCGAATCGAGTCGTCAAGAGGTTGTCTGCTTGATCCAATGCCCGGATCTCCAAGGGTACACCTTCCGGTGTCAGTATAATTTCGACCTCGTAAAAGAGTTCAAACGGGTCATCGGTTGTGAGTCGGATGGAAATGCCGGAACGGCTCTCAACCTCCGACACATCGTACACCTCTCGAACTCCCTGCAACATTCGGGAAGGCGCAAAATCGTCCTCCTCTTCGATATATGTATTGATCAACAGACGGTTTCGGACGGCATCGTAGATCCGCGAAATTTCTCCATCCACGATCATGGTCTGTCGGGGATCCTCTACCCGGTAGGCGTTTTGAGCGATCCAGATCTCGCCATCGGACCGGTTCTGTTCCCCTGTATAGGAGTCCTGGTAGGTGTGTACAAAGTTTGCCGTCAACATCTCGCCGTTGGCGAATCGCTCCTGCAATCGATCAAAGTGCGGATGTTGTGCTTCGACAATCGATGCAAAGCCAACAAGAAACAGGACCATCCATGCTGTGATCCGTACGGGACGGTAGTTACGATCGTATTCCCAATTCATTGATGATCTCCTCCAGCTGCTCTTCGGTATCAATCAACACATCCCGAGCCGAACTCCCTTGATAGGCACCCACGATACCCGCATTAAAGAGTTGGTCGATGATCCGTCCGGCACGATTGTAGCCGATTTTCAATTTGCGCTGCAGAAGAGAAACCGACCCTTGTTGGTGAAGGATCACCACCTTGGCGGCTGCCGTAAAGAGCTCGTCAATTTCATCAAGTGGATCGGGGATCCCTTCTGCCTCCTCTTTAACGACTGGAAGGTAAAAAGGTTGCTTGTACCCTTTTTGATCCCCGACAAACGTGGCGATTCGCTCCACTTCCTCCGTTGATACAAACGCGTTTTGGATTCGTGTCATCCCACCCCCGTTGGTAAAAAGCATGTCTCCACGTCCCACCAACTGATCGGCTCCACCAGTATCCAGTATGGTTCTGGAATCCACTTTGGAAGCAACCTGGTAGGCGATTCGAGCCGGGAAATTGGCTTTGATGGTTCCGGTGATCACATTGACGGACGGCCGTTGAGTGGCCACCACCAGGTGAATTCCAATGGCTCGTGCCAACTGAGCCAGTCGGGCGATCGGCTCTTCAATCTGCTTGCCGGCCGTCATCATCAAGTCGGCCAACTCGTCGATAATGACAACGATGTATGGAAGGTGTCGGTGTCCCAGCTCTTCTTCCAGCTCACCCGATTTAAACTTTTCATTGTAGGCCCGAATATCGCGCACCATCGCCATTTTGAGAAGATCATATCGTTGGTCCATCTCGGCACAGACGCTCTCCAGCGTCTCGAGTACCTGTGCGGTATCAGTTACAATCGGTTCTTCGGCGCCGGGAAGAACGGCCAGAAAATGATTCTGAATATAGCGATAGAGAGAGAGCTCGATCTTTTTCGGATCCACCAGAACAAATTTCAAGTCATCCGGATGGCACTTGTAAAGCAGGCAGGTAATGATGGTATTGATTCCGACCGATTTCCCCGATCCCGTTGCACCGGCCATCAACAGATGAGGCATCTTGGTCAAGTCGAGCATGAACACCTCGTTCTCGATCGTCTTGCCGAATGCCACCGGCAATTCAAAATCGGTCTCCACAAATTTACGCGTGTTCAGGACACTGCGTATGTATACGGTTTCACGCGAACTGTTGGGAACTTCGATGCCAACAGCTGCCCGTCCCGGAATCGGTGCAATGATGCGCAATCCATGAGCTGCCGTTGCCATTTTCAGGTCATTGGCATAACTCTGAATCTTGCTGATCTTCACATCCGGTGCCGGTTCCAACTCATAAAGCGTTACGGTTGGGCCAACGATCGCATTGATCCCCAAAATCTCGATTTTGTGACGCTTCAATTTATCCAGAATGATCCGCTTGTTTTCGCGAATCTCCTCCATGTCTACCTGATTTCCCTTTTCCGGAGGCTGGTCCAGAAGATCCATGGTGGGAAATTTGTACTTGATCACCGGTACGTCTTTCGCTTTGTCTCTGTTTTTTCGATCCAGCTCCCGCGCATCGGCCTCTTCGTCTCCCTCGCCTACAAAAACTGAAATTTCGACATCCTCTTCAGAGTCTGCCGATTCCGATCGCTCAAGTACCGCCCGATCCGGTCTCTCGTCCAGTGATTTTTGTTCTGCATCCCGGATCTGAGCCTGCTCGGCTTCTTTCTCCCGGGATCGTTTTAAAATCTCTTCAAGTTCATCATCCGTTTCACCGGATTCATGGGACCCTGCATCCTGGTTCCGGCTAAATGAGTCGGCAATTGTCGGACCCTCTGCATCGGTATTTCTCTCGGGTTTGGACGGCCCGGGCGCGTTCACCTCCTCGCTTGGATCGGGATCCTTCGGTCCCTGTACTCGAGGACTTGACCGGGACCCAAACCAACCTCGAACGGTCTCCCGTTTCTCGTTCCAAGACTGTTTCAGAAAATCGACCGTTTTTTGAAGATCCCGATCCAACGGAATCAAAACCGTCACCAAAAAAAGGATGAAAAGAATCACAATCGATCCGATTCCGGTCAGATTCTGTAGAATGCGAGCCAACGCGACACCGGTATTCCCGCTCCAAACCGAATCCGGAACCTCCAACACGTGGTAAAACCAACCCAATAGTGATCCGATGAGGATCATCATCCAGATACCGTAGACGGAAGGCCAGATGAGCTCGGCCAAAGACTTGTCTCGAAAAAGCGACCAGCCAGCCAAAATAATCAACAGTGGCAGAACTCCACTCATATACCCGAAAAGGGTATACACAAATAGATGAGACACCCAGGCACCGACCGGTCCCAACCAGTTCTGAATTCGAAGTGCAGGGGATTGGTCCACAGAAAAGTAGGAGCCAGGAGAGATGGTCTGAAGAACCCCGTAGTCGGACGGATGGTGAGAGACGATGCTCAACAACAAAAGAGAGGCTACCGACATGAGTAAAATGCCGAGTACCTCCATTTTTCGCCGCGGGGCAAGTCCCGAAAAGAGCCCGTTCTGTTTAGATTTCCTGGATGGCATAACAATCTGTAATGATTCCTTCGTTCAAGATCGGGAGAACCCCCGTTGTGTTTGACTGGCAACAATACCGGATATCCTCCTCCCCGATCAACTCCCGCAGACGGGCTGCATGATTCGAGTGCAGGATCACCTCTTCAATCTCGTGTTTGTATCTCTCATAGAGTGTAAACGCAATTCGAGCTCCGTCACTTGCATCCATGGCCAGTGTTCCTCCAGACCAGTCATGAATGATGTTTCCGGCCAGAAGCAGATCTTCCAGCGAGAGACGACCCTTCCATCCGGAACAGACGATGACAATCTCCCCCTCTACCTCCCGAAGACGTTGAACCACTGCATCCAGATTCAAAAAAGAGGCGATAAAAAGCTCTCTGGACTGGTTCGCTTTTTTAATCGCTTTCGTACCGTTGGTCGTATTCAAAATGAGCGACCGCCCTTTTACCCGATCCCGGGTATACTCCAGTGGAGAATTACCCAGATCGTAGCCTTCAATTTTGACTCCGTCTTTCTCGCCACAAAGGAGGATATTCGACGAATCCACACTCTGCGCAATTCGGCTCGCTTCTCCCATATCTTCGACCGGAATCACTCCCTTTGCTCCGTTTGCCAGAGCGGTTACGATCGTTGACGTGGCTCGCAGTACATCGACGACCACGATCACTTTGTTCCGAATCTGCTCTTCCTGAAATGTATGAACGGAAGAGTAAACGTCCATCCGACTGCCTGTTGTCATGCTCTGATACTCCCTACTGCGTAGATTTTTTGTAAAACGGCAGGGGAGTTATCGTTGCCTCGACGATACGTTTTCGAATCCCGATCCGGATTGTCTCCCCCGCAACACACCGGTCTGCCGGAAGATATCCCATTCCTATTCCCGACCCAAGTGTCGGTGAAGCCGTCCCGCTGGTGACTCGGCCGATTTCACGATCCGATTCGTCCAAAAGGGGATATCCGGCTCTGGGGATCTGTTTTGGATCCCCCGTTTCAAAACCGATTAGTTTTCGGTCAGGTCCCGACTTTTTCTCTTTTTCAAGAGCTTCGGAACCGATGAATGGATCCCGGTCCAACTTGACAACCCATCCCAATCCGGCCTGTATGGGGGTACGATCTTCGTTCAAATCGTTTCCATAAAGTGGAAGGCCTGCTTCCAGACGGAGCGTATCACGAGCACCCAACCCGGCAGGCAACAATCCCTCCGATTTCCCCGCCTCCAGCAGGGCCTGCCAGATCGTGGCAGGGTGGCTCCGCTCTGTATCGATATAGAGTTCAAACCCGTCTTCACCGGTATATCCGGTCGTTGAGACGAGTACACCCGTCTCTCCCGCCACACGACCCACCTGAAACGAAAAGGAGGAAATTGAACTCAAGGACCGGCTATGAGAGGGGAACGAAACCAAGGACGAAAGAATTTTTTCCGATGCCGGCCCCTGAATGGCGATCAGTGCCGTCTGATCCGAACGGTCTGCAAGATCAACGGCTTGTTGAAACCGGTCCCGGGCATGCGATACAAGATGATCCCAAATCTTCTTTCGGTTGGAAGCATTGACAACCAGCATGTAGAGCTCTTCATTCAAGCAATAGAGAAGCAGGTCATCCAGAATTCCTCCGTCCTCCCGACACATCATGGTATACTGCGCCTTTCCGGGATAGAGCCGTGCTGGGTCATTCACGGTAACCCACTGTAAAAACTCCTTTGCTTTGGGACCGGATACCTGAATTTCTGCCATGTGAGAGACATCGAACAGCCCCGCGCATTCACGGACGGCCTGGTGTTCCTGCACGATGCCGGTGTACTGTACCGGCATCCGGTATCCGGCGAAATCGGTCATTTTGGCGTTTAGTCGTTCGTGTTCGGCAAACAGGGGAGTGGCTTCCGACATAGACGATTCTTTCGATTGGATTTTCAAAGCAGGCAGAACCTTGGTCGTCTGCCAGCCAAAGCCGGAATGTAACCAAATTCTTCCACATCTATGGAGCCAATCCCGGAGCAGGGTTCAACGGAGTCCCCACTTAAGAATGGCGTCCGGTTTTCGTATCTTGGCGTCTCGGCAAAAGCGGGCGTGCATGGATTCTTCGCCCGCACAAAAAAGACCCATCCACCCTGATATGGCTATTGAGAAAGAGCAGGTTCGAACAGCGCTTGCGCACGTTTTACACCCTGAAAAGCACCAGGACCTTATCCAACTGGAGATGATACAGGATCTGGTCGTCCAGGAGAAGTTCATCACGTTTACGCTGGAAATGCCGTCCAAAGATGACCGGCTCGCAGTTGAACTGAAAAAACGGTGTGAAGAGACCATCCGGAAGTTGGTAGATCGTGAAGCCGTGTTCGACATCACCGTCGGAGTAAATCTCTCGAAGGGGCGGGAAGAAGCCGATCAGCAACCCACGAAAGGATCCACTCCGGAGAGTCCCCTGCTACCGGGAGTCAAACATGTCATTGCCGTTGCTTCCGGCAAAGGCGGAGTCGGGAAGTCCACCGTCGCCGCCAATCTGGCGGTGTCTCTGGCACGTACAGGTGCCCGGGTGGGTCTGATGGATACGGATATCTACGGTCCCAGTGTTCCGACACTCTTTGACGTTCATGAACGTCCCTCCATCACGACGGACAAAAAGCTCCTTCCGATCGAAAAATATGGTGTACAACTGGTTTCGATGGGCTTTTTGATCGATCCGGATCAAGCGATGATTTGGAGAGGGCCCATGGCAACGAGTGCCGTCAAACAGTTCATGCAGGAGGTACGTTGGGGCGAGCTGGACTACATGGTTCTGGACCTGCCGCCGGGCACCGGAGATATTCAATTGACGATTGTCCAGACCATCCCGCTTACGGGAGCCATCATCGTATCCACCCCCCAAAACGTCGCCCTCGACGATGTCCGGAAAGGAGTCGCCATGTTTGACAAAGTGAATGTTCCGGTTCTGGGTGTTGTCGAAAACATGGCGTATTTCGTACCCGAAGACATGCCGGACAAGAAGTACTACATTTTCGGCAAACACGGAGCTCGAAAAATGGCCCGGAAAATGGATGTTCCCTTTTTGGGAGAAGTGCCGTTACGGGAACCGATCATGCAGGCGTCCGACAACGGGAAACCAATCGTGATCTCGGATCCTGAATCCCCCTCGGCCGCATCATTTCGGGATATCACCGATCGGGTTCGACAAGGACTGGAGGCACTTGAAAACGTCTCGGGTGAAAAACCCCCGGTATCCATCTCGATCCGACCGTAAAACCGACGAACAGGATCAGGAAAATCGATCGGCCAACCGGTTGATCAGATACCCGCTCTCTTCCAGTGCCTGGGTGGCAAAGGAACCGAAAAAGTCGGTGACCCCTTCAAACTCTTTGATGAAGCTCTCTTTGTCATCGTTTCGTATCATCTTCACCAACTTTTGATGGTGATCGAAAAAGGAGAGGAGCAGATCTCGTCTCTCTTCGGTGGAGAGTACGATATCGGCATAGAGTTCTGCGTCCTGAGCAAAGATTCGGCCCGTCATCATCAGTTCGGCCCTGTAGATCGGACTCGAATAGTCGAGCATGTCTTCCGGTTTCAGGTCATACTCTTTCATAAACGACCCATGCAGCAGAGCAACAAAGTGGCGCAGCCCCTGAACAAGGTGCATGACGTGATCATGTTTGGCTGGGTCGGCCTCCAAAAGACGCATTCCCCATAACTCGCACTGCTCCAGAAACCAGGAAACGTGCTCCATTCGGCGTCCCGGACAGACCACCATCAGCTGTTTGGAGAGATTGGACACATCCGGCCCATGCATTGGATGGAGACCGACGACCGGACCTTCGTGATGGTCCAGCATCGCCTGAAGAGGCTCGGACTTGTTGCTGGTAAAATCTGCGAGGATGGTCTCTGGTCCGATTTTGGCACAGAGTCGACGAATGACATCCAGCGTCACCCGAATCGGCACCGAGACGATGACCAGATCCAAATTGTCTGCATATTGATCCAGTTCATGCCAGTTCCCCTTGTCGATGGAGTGTACCGTATGCCCCGTTCGTTCGGCGATGGACCGGTAGAGGCGCCCCATTTCGCCTTCCCCCCCGACAATCAGAATCGATTTCGGTTCACTGGTCGACCGCGGGAACTGGATATTGGATTGGCTGGCTCGCGAAGAGGACATAATCATCCTCAGAAAATCCTCTGCCCACTCCGGATCCAACCCCCGCTCCTCGGCCTTCTTTCGGAAGGCATGTGTCTTCTCGTGTTCACGCTGCTCGACAAAGATGGGAAGACGGCTCTGGACCTTCTGACGGACCACGTCCCGAGCCACTTCGTTTCGCTCGCGGAGAAGATCGAGAAGTCGATTGTCAATGTCGTCGATCTTCTCGCGTTGGGATTTCAGATGTTCCTGATCGTTCATCGTTGAAGATATCCGTTGCCTGTTCTGATTGTCGGGACGCTGAAAGGTATCCCAATTCGGGAAGAAATGTAGCAGACAGCAGGAAATGCTTGCAAACCTCTTTTTTCAAACCGCATCTGTAGTTTGTATTTTGAGGCTTATGTCCACATTCAAGTTGCACTCTCCATGGTCTCCAGCCGGAGACCAGCCCAAAGCGATCAAGGAACTGACCGAAGGCATTCGCCAGGGCGACCGGTTCCAGACGCTTCTCGGAATTACAGGATCCGGAAAAACCCGAACCATCGCCGGTGTGATTGAGGAGGTGGAACGTCCCACACTGGTCATGAGCCACAACAAAACGCTCGCGGCACAGCTCTATCGGGAATTGAGTGACTTCTTTCCGGAGAATCGGGTCGAATTTTTTATCTCTTACTACGATTATTACCAACCGGAGGCGTATCTCTCTTCACAGGACAAATACATCGAGAAGGATTTGTCGATCAATGAAGAGATCCAACGACTTCGGTTACGGGCGACCAGTTCACTGCTCTCCGGACGGCGTGATGTCATCATCGTCTCATCGGTCAGTTGTATCTACGGCATTGGATCTCCGTCTGAATACGAAAAGTTGATTATCCGTCTGGAGCAGGGGGAAGAGATCCCCCGAAACAAACTGCTCTATGATCTTGTCGACCTGCACTACCGCCGTGACGATCTTGAATTCAGTCGGGGTACCTTCCGGGTCCGGGGAGATGTCGTGGATCTCTTTCCCGCCTACTCCGACGAAGCGCTCCGAATCACATTTTGGGGCGACGAAATTGAAGAGCTCGAACTCTTCGACCCATTGACCGGTACCGTGAATGACCGGATCTCCCAATTTACCATCTATCCGGCATCTCATTACGTAACCACCAAGGCCCGACTGAATGAGACGATCGATCATATTCGTCGTGAACTGGACGAACGGATCGATATCCTCCAGGCCGAAGAGAAGTTTCTGGAAGCAAAACGGCTCGAACAGCGAACGCTGTTCGATATTGAAATGATGCAGGAGGTGGGATACTGCGCCGGAATCGAGAATTATTCCCGATATCTGAGTAATCGAAAGGAGGGAGAGCGCCCATACTGCCTGATCGACTATTTCCCGGATGATTTTCTAATGGTTGTGGACGAATCTCACCAAACCATTCCACAAATCGGTGCCATGTATGGGGGCGACCGTTCCCGCAAACGGGAACTCGTGGAGCACGGATTCCGTCTCCCGTCAGCCATGGACAACCGGCCGCTTACGTTTGAAGAGTGGGAGACGATGGCTCGACAGAGTATCTTTGTCAGTGCCACACCCTCTGACTATGAGCTGGAAGCGTCCAATGGTGTCGTGGTCGAGCAGATCATTCGGCCCACTGGATTGATGGAGCCGGAAATCGAACTTCGTCCACTGGGAAATCAGGTCGATGATTTGATCGACGAGATTCGAAAACGGGCGGCAACCGGCGAACGAGTACTCTGCATCACACTCACCAAACGGTTGAGTGAAGAGTTGAGTCAATACTTGAAAGATCTTGGTATTCCCTCGGCCTACATGCATAGCGATCTGGATGCGCTGGAGCGAATCGAAGTCCTCTACAAATTTCGACGGGGCGATTTTCAGGTCTTGGTCGGCATCAATTTGCTCAGAGAGGGGATCGATATTCCGGAACTGAGCCTGGTAGCCGTTCTGGATGCCGACAAGGAGGGATTTCTGCGCTCGGAAACCTCCCTCTTCCAGATCATCGGACGCGCTGCCCGAAACGTCAACGGAAAAGCGATCCTCTATGCCGACAAGCGAACGCGCAGTATTGAAGCGGTCCTCAAGGAGACCGAACGACGACGAGCGATTCAACGAGCCTACAACGAAAAGCACGGGATCGAGCCCAGAACCGTACAGAAGGAACTAAAGCCGCTGGTCGATCCATCCCTGATTTCGAATCGAGGTTTTCTGCCGGAAGGAGAGGAGCTCTCCGAACCGATGGAGGTGATCGACATTCGGGAAGACGGTATCGCCTACAAGGCACCGGCCATGCGTGAGGTTACGTTTGATAGCAAAGAAAAATTTCTCGAATATCTGACCGATTCCATGATACAGGCGGCGAAAAACATGGAGTTCGAAGAAGCAGCCAGAATCCGAGACCAGATTGAACAACTGAAAGGTGAACTTTGACACGTGATAACATGAGTACGATTAAGTTTATCAAGAATTTCCTTCGCGACCCCGATGTCGCCTCGATTACGCCAACGTCCAAACGGTGTGTACGCAAAGTCTGCAGCCATATCGATTTTGACCGGGACCTGATTATTGTCGAGTATGGCCCCGGAGACGGGGTCTTCTCCCGCTATTTTCTGGAACGGATGACGGAGGGCTCCAAGTTGATCATGGTTGAAAACAACAAGGATTTTGCTGCTCATCTGAACGAGAGTCTTACGGACCCAAGAGCCCGGGTCATCCACGGACGAGCCGGAGATATCGTCGACCATCTCGAACCGGAAGAGGTGGGTCAGGTCGATTATGTGGTATCCGGAATTCCTTTCTCGTTTCTCAAGAAAGATCGAAAGATCAAAGTACTCGAAGCGACGCAGACCATTCTCAAAGCGGATGGAAGGTTTCTCGCCTATCAAACGAGTGGTCACCTGAAAAAACCCGTCATGGAGGTATTCGGCAACTACTCCACAGAATTCGAACTCCTCTGCCTGCCACCCTACTTTATCTACGAAGTTGTGAACCGGAAGGAGCCGGCAAGCGCCGCCTCCTGACCGACTATAGCTCTCCGGACATCTCTTCCAGCGTGAGGCCTTTGGTCTCACGCACCCAGGTTCGAACGGCAAACCATGCGACCAGGCCGAAGAACGCATAAATCCCGTATGCCGGTCCCAACCCAATCGATGCAAGCAGAATCGGGAAGGAGAGGGTGATGCTGAAGTTGGCCAGCCAGTGGAGAAGACCACAGACGGCCAGGGCCGCGCCCCGAAACCGGTTTGGAAACATCTCCCCCAACAGAACCCACACAATCGGGCCCCACGTACAGGCAAAAAAGGCGATGTAAGCGTTGGCTGCCAACAGTGCCCACAACCCCTGAGTTTCATTCAACTGGAGGTCTCCAGCCGGAGTCAGGTCTCCTGTTGCAAAGATAATCGCCAACAGCCCCAACATCACCGCCTGTCCAAGTGCCCCGATCAACAAGAGAGGCTTTCGGCCGACCCGATCGATCAGTGCAATCGCAACAAAGGTGAAAGCGATATTGACCGATCCATTGATCACATTGGTCAACAGGGCATCCGACTCTGTAAATCCGGCCGATTGCCACAATACGGCGCCATAGTAGAAGACCACGTTGATACCGGTAAATTGCTGTAGTACAGAGAGGGCGACACCGACCCAAATAATGGGGTGGACACGTCGACTCTCTTTCACAAAGATGTCGGAAAGCGTTGGTTTCCGACTTTCCAGTACCGTCTCCCGAATACGGGCGACCAGCTCTTTCGCTTTCTCGAAAGGCATGATGGAGGCAAGAACCGACTCCGCTTCGTCGGCCCGCCCGGCAGCCACCAAATAGCGCGGAGATTCAGGGATGAAAAGAAGGGCAAGAAAGTAAATCGTTGCAGGAATCATCTCGGCCCAGAACATCCACTGCCAGGCACCAAACCCGCCCCAATGCTCGAGCGTTGCTCCGCCCGCAGATCCTGCAATCAAATAGTTGCTCAGAAATGCACAAAAGAGACCGATGACAATCATCAGTTGCTGCAGGGAGGTCAATCGGCCACGAATAGAGGGTGGGGCAATTTCACTGATATACGCCGGCGCGATGATACTGGCACCCCCGACTGCCAATCCTCCCAGAATACGGAAGAGAACGAAAGACTCGGAAGAGGAGGCGATACCCGATCCCCACGCACTGATCACAAATGCGATTGCCGTCGCTATCATGACCGTTCGGCGACCAAATTTGTCGGCCATTGAACCGGCAAAAAAGGCCCCGGTGGCACAACCGAGGAGCATCGACGCAACGTTGAATCCGGTTCCTACCGCGTCGGAATCGAAGGCCTGCTGCAGGGCGTCTACCGTTCCATTGATCACCCCGCTGTCAAAGCCAAACAGAAACCCACCGATGGCCGCGACGGAGGAGAGAAAGACCACACGTCCGACGCTCTCGGTAGGTTGATTCGGTTGTTTGGTCTCCATGCAATCCCCCTGTTCTCTGTTTCGAATTCATCAATCGGCAGGTCAACCGATTGCCGGATGGACGGATCACCGGAAGACCCGTCCTGCAGAGAATAGAGATTTCGTTGTGAATCTCATAACGGAACCGATCGAATGGTCTTTCAGTTCGATCAAAATCGAAAGAGAGCCAACGCACTGGACGCGTCCGGCATCTCCTCCTTCGGAAGCACATAGACACGAGCGCCTTTCTCCATTGCCTGAATGGCTGTCCAATTCATCAACTCCGTTGCTCCCCGGTGGTCTCCGTTTCGGTAATGTACCGTGTTGGCATCCGGATCGTACGCACCCCACGCCTGTTCGCCCATGGCAAGAAACAGCGTATCGGTTCGACCCATGACCGTAGACTGAACGATGGTTTCGAGATGATTGGTGAACGTCTCGCTATCGATTGAATCCAGTTTTGCAAGCGATTGGTGCATCTCTTTCAGGAACTGCTCCTGAATCAGTGACCACCCGGCATCCCTCAACTCCTGATCGGATCGATCATCCGTAGACCCGGTCACGATCGGATCGAGAAGACGTCCATACTTGTTCATTGATCGGTAAAGAACCGCTGCCTCTTCGGTTCCAGCCAACAAGAGGGGTTCATCACTTCGATTCAAAATACGTGTCACACTCTCCTCAACGCCGTGCAGATATTTTCGAAGGGCCGTCTTCCCGTCATCATCATTTCCTCCGTGCGTAAACATGCCGGAACCCGCAGTATGGAACTGCCGGTGAACCTCCGGCTTCTCGTCCAAAAAACTCTCTACGCTGGTAAAGATATCATTCGGTGTAATGTCGTGTACGTCGTCCCGGGTACATCGAAGCAGCCTCATGTTCTTTGGGCTAATGGCAAGCATGCTCCAAGAACCACTCAAGCTCGTCATCGGAATCAATGGAGTGACCATAAAGTGATCCTGCACATAAACCTGCTCCGGAAGTTCATACGGAAGTTGGAAAATCTCGTAGATGGATTCATTGAGATAGAGGACCAGTCCACGATCGGTGTGATTCCAAAACCGAAGATCATCCAGATTCTCTCTCGGTTCCCGAAGCATACGTTCTGCCTCCTGTTTGGAGCATCCGGCCCGTTCAAGTTCGGTTTCGGCTTCATTCAGCAGATTTTTGAATCGTATGGGATTCTGCTGTACCTCTTCTCCTTTCTTGAAGGTTGGAAGAGTTAGGGTCAAGTTGATCGCTTCCCGGGATTGAACCAGCCGGTCCAAAGTCTCTTTCTTCATCTCGAACTCCTGTATCATCAATGGTTGGGGTTGGGGCCGGGTGCGTGCCTGGGGAATGGTCTGCACCATCCGGCCGAAACAGATCGATTGGGCTGTACAAATTGGCTCCTGCTCTCTTCACCTCCATTTTTTCGTTATGTTTCTCCCACTCTCAATTACTACAAAATAAATGAACCGGAAAAGGTTCCTGGAAGGTGACCATGCATGATTCGATCCGAACAGTCATTGCAATCTTACTGCTTGGAACGGTTCTTGTTCGGGTCGAACCGGCCGCAGCTCAAATTTATGAAAACCGAACATGGCCGTCTTCTCTCGACTGGATGGAGTTGAATGCAGGTCCTGTCCGGATCCTCTACCCGTCCGGGTTCGAACGAGAAGCGCAGCGCGCCGCCCGAATTTCCACGGATAGCTATCCTCGATTGCAACATCACGTGGGGGGATCCCTGAATCGATTTCCCTTGATTCTCAACGCTGTCAACGATCAAAACAACGGATTTGTATCTCCGGTCCATTTTCGATCGGAAATTTATCTTTCGCCACGCCGGGGCCTCGCATTTCATCCACGATCGTCGAGCTGGCTTGACCAAGTGATCCCGCATGAATTGGTGCATGCACTTCACTACAATCACCATGCACCGGGAGTCATTCGGTGGCTTCGCCCCTTCTCACCCGACCTTGTCAGATCCCTTCACGCCACCGCACCGTCAGGAATGTTCGAGGGAATCGCGGTCTGGGCAGAAACCGAAACCCTTCCGGACGTCACCGGTCGTGGAGTTCATTCCCTTTTTCTGTCCCCGTTTCTGGATGCCCGTCGAGCCGATCGACCCTGGGGAATGGGACAATTGGCTCACCCCTCTCGGTACCATTACCCTCTGAATCGACACTATTCGGGCTCTTGGTACTGGACAGATTGGCTTCTTTCAGAATATGGAGATGAGATCTACAAAAAGACGATACGAGCCCACTCCCAATGGCCGTTTTTCGGGTTCGGGTTCTCCTTGCGTCGGTCCACGGGACAGTGGCCCAATCAACTCTACAAGCAGTTTATAGATGATACAGAGGCGTTGAATATTGAACCCACACCTGTAAAGCCCTCGTTTGGACATCGATTGGCAGGTGTCCCGAATTCCGACCAGACACTCTACCGATCCCCAAAATGGATGTCCAACAGGGAGATTCTCTTCTATCGAGAAGGTGTCTCCATGGATCCGGGATTGGGAGTCTGGAATCTGGATACGCAAACATGGTCGACACGACTGATCACCGGAGTCGGAGAAGCCATGGATCTTTCCCGTTCACCGGATGGATCCTCATGGATCTACTCCGACTATCGATCCCGTCCCAGATTTGACACCACCCGTTTTTTGGATCTATTTCGTATGAATCCGGACACGGGTGAACAAAAACGATTGACTCGTTTTGCACGACTCTACAACCCTTTGGACCAGGGATCGTCCATTCTCGCACTCCAAATCGTTGGTGAACGGAATCGACTGGTTCGCATTCATCCCGATTCCGGAGTGGTTGAACCTGTTATGGAACCCCCTCCCGACGGTCAATTTGAACAGATCGTTCTACACCCATCGATCGACGGATTGTTCGCTGTTACGGCACGTCGTGGAAAAGAGGTGGGGCTTTGGATTATTCGAGAGGGTCGATGGGAAGAAAATCTACAGGAACCACCCACACTCTACTTTTCTGAAAAAGTGATTCGGGATCCGGTCTGGCATCCTTATCAAGAGGAGCTTCTCTTCTCTTCTGATCGAAACGGAACGTATGATCTGTACCACTATCGGGTTGAACCTGCAACGTTGACACAATGGACAGATGACAACACCCATCAACTGGAACCGGACTGGTCTCCATCCGGTCGTGACATCGTTTGGGTAGAACCGGTTGGCGGAGTTTACAAGCCCAGAATGGCATCCGTACCCACACATCAATCCAGCTCCCTTCAACGCACGCACTCTCCCGCGCAGTGGCGACTTTTTGACAAGAATTCGGGAGATCGAATGAATAGAGAGTCAAATCCCGAAGAAGCTTCCTCAAGACCCTATCAACCGGGTATCTCATGGGTCAAACCACGTATGGTTCTCCCCCTCTGGAGACAGTATGAAGACGAAACCTGGATGGCAGGGATTCAGATCGCCTCGACCGAACTATTGAGTCGGGAAACCTATCACATGCAGAGTGGGTGGATGGCCGACCAAATTTGGGGAGAAATGGTCTACCGAAACAGTCATCAATGGCCAAGTGTGGAGTTGGAACTCTATCGTCGTCCTCGATTTCATTCGGTTCCGTCTCTGGGAACAATTGATCAAACCGATCGATACTACCAGCTTTTAACACGTCGAGACGGGGCTTCTCTCTCTATTCCAATGAGATGGACCTGGTGGAACCGACCTGATCACTCCACGCTGCAAGTCGTACCGCGTGTTCAAATTCAGGATGAACAAGTATTCCGGGAGAGAGACCGTACGCTTTTCGGTGAAAATGGTATTGAAACACTTACCTCTTCGCTATTGATTTCTTACCAACACCGGATTCGTCAACAACTTCGCGAGATGCAGCCAGGGTCGGGTTGGATCTTTTTTCTTCAAGGAGAAGCGATTCTGTCGTCCAGAAGAACAGGAGCGGAACAGATCTTGTTTCCGGGGTACGGAGAACGTTCACTGTCTGCGGGAGTCTATCGGTATCTTCGGTTGTTCAACGATACCAACGGAACCGGTCGTTTGGGTGTCCGGATGGTGCAACAGACCATACAGGGTCGCTATTCCATCGGTCGGTTGTTAACCGGAAGCTATCAATCCAATGGATTGGATCGGGTTCGGGAAGCACTGGTACTGGAGCATCGTTGGACGGTTCCAATCTGGTGGATGGATCGGGGTGGTCTGCTTCTCCCGGCTCACGCTCACGGACTGTTTGGCGTGCTGTTCGGAGAGACGATTTTACCAACAGGAAGGTCGACCATTGAAGGAGCGAATTCACGTACCCAATTGGGAGCCGGTCTCCGATTTCGTGGTCAATGGGGAAGATTTGCAGTCGATCTCGGTGTTGGATGGGTGTACGACTGGAATCGGCAAAAAGGGTTTTTGTATGGAGGTGATTTTTGAGTGACAGGAATTTCAAGGACTATTCTACAGTTCCAATCTTGAAGGACGATTCACCCATCGACGTTAATGTGGATTGAACAAGTTCTACAACCGTAGAAGAGACAACCATCACAAGACCCACACCCAAATTAAACGTTTGTCTCATATCCTCTTCAGGAACCGAACCAACGGTTTGAATAAGATCAAATAGGGCAGGCCGCTTCCATTGATCCCAATCGATTTGAAGGGAGAGGCCATCCGGAAGAATTCGCTGGGTATTTCCGACAATTCCACCACCTGTAATGTGTGAAAATCCGTGAACACCATCGATCCGTTTGATCTCTTGAATCGATTTTAAATAGGATTTGTGAACGGCCAGCAGTGCATCACTCAGTGGAATCCCCAACTCTTCAGGCGTATCATCGATCTCATATTCCGAGAAAAGTACCTTCCGGGCAAGAGAATATCCATTGGTATGAAGACCGCTGCTTGGTAATGCGATTAAATGATCTCCCTTCTCGATCTGTTTACCAACAATCAAATCCGGTTTGTTTACAATTCCGACAATTGTACCAGCCAGATCAAATTCCCCTTCTTTGTAAATGTCTGGCATTTCTGCAGTTTCACCACCAATCAAGGCGACACTGTTTTCACGACAAGCTTTGGCGAAACCGGAAATCACATCGAATCCAATTTCCTGATCCAGTTTACCTGTAGAAAAATAGTCCAAAAAGAAGAGAGGAGTTGCCCCACAAACAGCAATGTCATTGATACAATGGTTTACAAGATCCTGGCCAACGGTGTCGTAACGACCCGCTTTGAACGCAACAATTAATTTGGTTCCTACACCATCGACACTACTTACAAAAACAGGTTGGTCATACGTTGTCAAATCCGGTGCATAGAGACCACCAAACCCACCAATATTCGAAAGTACACGATTATCGTGGGTCTCTTTAACCATTCCTTTGATACTGGAGACCAACTCCTCTCCAGCCTTGATATCGACACCGGACTCTTTGTAGGTAACAGGTTTTTTCTGACTCATATCGGATCTTTTTGAATTCCCTTCAAATATAGAAAGAATCAAAGAACTCATGGGGTTCAATCAGGTGTGTTTTCAACACCCCTTTACGGTTAACAATAGATAGAATTATATATTAGTAGTTCTTAGTAGGAGGCTGTGGAAAGGTGAATAACAAGATTCTTCGGAATGGTTTTTTGAATTGTGGAAGTAATGTGGATAAGTATGTGGATACTAACTTATTGGACAATAATGATTTATGGATTATCTACCGGGTTGTTCACATTCTGGATATCGTTCTTACATGGTTTGGGATTGATTTATCAACAGAGGGGTAATCCGGAAAAAAGGTGTGGAGAATCGGGTAGTTGTGTGGAGAAGATATTCCGTTTCCTTAGAATTGAATGATATCCACACGAATACCATCTTGTTCACGGATTATTCACACAGTTATACACGTATGAAATTGGTTGTTCAGAGAGTTTCCAGCGCGTCCGTCGATGTAAAGGGTACGAGAATGGGTCAAATCGGACATGGGTTATTGGTCTATGTAGGTGTACATGATTCGGATGAATTATCACATGTAGAATGGATGGCAAACAAGGTGTGTTCTCTTCGAATCTTTCCGGATGAAGAGGGTAAGATGAATCGGTCGGTGATGGATTCAGGTGGAGAAATCTGTATGGTTTCTCAGTTTACGCTCTATGCCGATGCGTCGAAAGGTACGAGACCATCCTTTGTACACGCGGCCAGGCCGGAACATGCAGAACCCATTTATGAAGCGTTGATACAAGCGGTTCGTGATCGCGGAATTTCAGTCTCGACGGGTTCTTTTGGTGCCATGATGGAGGTCTCATCCGTGAATTCAGGGCCGGTAACCATCCTTCTGGAGAAAGGGATGTAATGTCGATTTATCTGCTTTTTATTGACGGTATCGGATTCGGTTTGCAATCAGAGGATAATCCTTTTTCGATGGGTGAATTTGATTCATTGAATCGATGGAGTGGAGGCCGGCCATGGGTGGAGGGTTACCAGAATGAACTGATCGGAGAACGCTCAAGGGTCTGGTCGGTGGATGCGTGTCTGAATGTGGAGGGACTCCCACAAAGCGGTACCGGTCAGGCATCTTTGTTTACGGGGATCAACTGTTCACGACGGGCCGGCAAGCATTTTGGTCCGTTTCCTCATTCGACATCCAAGCCGGTCTTGAAAAAGAAGAGTCTCTTTCATCAGTGGATATCTGTCGGCGGAAATCCACTCTTTATCAATGCCTATCCCGACCGGTTTTTTCAATCAGATTCGATTCCAAAACGATGGAGTTGTACAACATATATGTCTGTCCACAGTGGTCTTCGATTGAACCGTCAACAAGATGTACTGGAGGGAAGAGCCCTAACAGCAGAATTGGATCAACAAGTATGGAGAGATCGTCTCGGTTTGAATGTGCCTCTTGTTTCAATGAACGAAGCCGCCAGTCGAATGATCAAAATGGGAGATACGTACGACCTGATTCTTTTTGAATACTACTTGTCGGACCGGGCGGGCCATAAACAAAATATGGGTCAAGCAATGGAAATTTTAACTCGACTCAATGGTTTCTTGGGGGAACTAATGGAGCAGATGGGAGAGGAGGACACACTGGTTATCTGCTCGGATCACGGGAATATGGAAGATCTGTCCATCCGGACGCACACCCGTAACCGGGTTCCCATGGGAGTGTATGGTGCCGGGTATGATTCGGTTGTCACCCCACCGAACAGTTTAACGGATCTACCCGAACTCCTCCTGCAGATTCGCGGGAGAACACCCGGGAGTGTTGCAGGTCCGGAGAGCTAGATAACAAGGTATCCGGGGCTCTCAAGAGACAAGTGAATCCAGATTTTTCTTAATTTCACTGAATATTTCATCGATGGTGCCTGTACCGGTAATTTCATGGTAGGTACCACTCTCTTTGTAGTGGTCTTTAACCGGACGAGTCTCGTTGTTGTACACTTCCAGCCGGCGCTTGACACCCTCTTCCGTATCATCACTACGATCTTCTCCCCGACTCAGAATTCGTCGAATCAACTCCTCTTCCGGCACTTCAAGTGTCAAGAAAGCATCGATCGATTCTCCGTCTTTCGATAGTAGATCATCGAAAGATTGTGCCTGAGAAACCGTTCGGGGAAATCCGTCCAGAATATAACCATCGTTGTATTCGGGCTTCTTGATCTCCTCCGCAACCAGGTCTACCACCGTCTGATCAGGAACCAGCTCACCGGCATCAAGGATGCCTTTAACCCTCTTGCCGAGCTCGGTTTTGTTCTTGATGGCCGACCGAAAGATGTCCCCTGTAGACAGGTGGGCAATCTTGTAGTACTCTCGAATTCGGGCGGCTTGGGTTCCTTTTCCTGCCCCTGGAGGTCCAAATAGGATGATCTTCATAATGAATACGATTACGCCTGATTGAGAAAAATGGGAGCGTTGATTATCGTTTGCTGCTTTCGCGATCCTGAATCCGTGCGGCCTTTCCCCGGAGATTTCGAAGGTAAAAGAGCTTGGACCGTCGGACCTTTCCGCGTTTCACAACTTCAATTTGTGCGATAAACGGCGAGTAGAGTGGGAAAATTCGCTCAACACCCACATTCCCGCTTATTTTACGGACGGTGAAGGTTTTGTTGGCTCCACTTCCCCGCTCATTGATTACAATTCCTTTGTACTGCTGAATCCGCTCTTTTTCTCCCTCGCGAACCCGGTAGTGAATATTGACGGTATCGCCTGCAGTAAACTCCGGAATGGAGTCGTTGGCTACTGTCTGTTCAATCAGTTTCAGCTTGTCCATGATCTTCCTCTTATTGGGATTTTGTCTCGTTAATAAATTGTTCGTAAAGGTCGGGTCGACGTTCACGTGTTCGTTTGATAGCCTGATTCCGTTGCCAGTCTTCCACGTTTTGGTGATGACCGGATCTCAATATCTTTGGTACGTCCATATCACGAAAGGTGGCTGGACGAGTATAGACCGGGGCCGCCAACAACCGTTCCTGAAATGAATCAGTCAAGGCACTTTCCGAATCCCCCAAGGCTCCCGGCAGAAGACGCACAATTGAATCCGTGATCATGAGGGCCGGAAGCTCACCACCGGAGAGAACCACATCTCCGATAGAGTACTCTTTGGTTACAAGTGTATCGCGAACACGTTGGTCTACCCCCTTGTAGTGCCCACACAGAAGGATCAGATTCGACGAGAGGGAAAGCTCGTTTGCATCGGACTGTTCATACCGTTCACCATCCGGAGCAGTAAAGATGATGTGGTCATAGTCCCGTTCGGCCTGCAGTGCTTCAATACAGGCGAAGATGGGCTGCGGCGTCAGTACCATTCCGGCAGCCCCTCCATACGGATAGTCGTCGACCTTGCGGTGTCGGTCTTCCGAGTAGTCCCTCAAGTCGTGCGTGTGGATCTCTACCACGCCCTCTTTTCGAGCGCGCCCGATGATACTCCCGTCCAGTGGACTGGAAAGAAGGTTGGGCACGGCCGATATGAGATCAATTCGAAGCATGATTATTTCAGGATCAAATCTTCCAGTTTCGTGGCGATCAGCTCTTTCCGAGCATCATTCACGGTTGGAATATAATGTTCGACAAATGGAACGAGCAGTGACCCGGATGGACTCCGATGGGTACTGATTTCCAATATGGGGTGTGCCGGATTCTCGAGGACTTCCGAGACGATACCCCAGTCCGAACCTGTTTTATCCACGACGCGATATCCGATCAGCCGTTTCGGCGTTTCGGCTTCCGCTTGTTCGTTTACCGCCGATTCCGGAAGATCTTCCGGATGGAGATAGACGATTCGATGTCGCAACGCTTCTGCTTCGGATCGATTGGTAATTCGGTCAAACTGTACAAAGAACGATGGTCTTCCTCTTTTCAGTGAAAACCTTGCTTCAATGATTCGGTACGGCTCCATGTCTCCACGTTCGTTTTTGACAAAGAGCCGATCCAAACGGGAAGCCAAATCCGGATCGGAGTGCGACCATTCGATCGACAATCCGCCATCCAAACCATGGACTCCGCGAACGGTCCCTGCTTCAATGAACCGATGAATGGAAAAATTCATACGGCAGTCAGGTTTCCCGTGGGTTTACTCTTCCCCTTTTTTGCTTTCCCAGGCACGTTGTACGGTCACGCGTTCTTCTGCATCGCTGACAAACCCATCGAGCTGGTCCAGTGGGGTATTTTTAATATGATCGATCGCTTCGTTGGCATTCATATCCGTCGAGACGTTGCCAGCGGTTGCGGTGTCTTCTTTCTCCTTCTTCACCTCTTCTGCAGGTTCGTCATTTGAAGCCTCGACTTCTTCCGGCTCGTCGGTGACATCGGCTTTCGCTTCTTCTGCAGGTTCATCGGTTGAAGCTTCTGCTTCTTCGGTGGTCGGTGTTTCGTCTTCCGGATCTTCGGAGACATCGGCTTTCGCCTCTTCTGCTGGCTCGTCGGTTGACGCTTCTACCTCTTCGGACTCGTCTTCTTTTGCATCCGCTTCGGCTTTTTCTGCTTCCAATCGAGCAGCTTCAGCTTCTCGAGCCGCCTGCGCCGCCTTCTCTTCCAGCAGCTTCTTGTACTCTTTGGCTTCTGCCTCGAGCAGACTCTTCTGTTGCTCTTTTCGACTGGTTGCTTCCTCGTCACCAGAAGATCGGCTGGACCTCCACTCTTCAAGTGCGGCCTCAATCTCCTCTTCCGATTTTCCCCAGCGAATCAGGTGAAGTTTGTACATGATTCCTTCCCGCTTCAGCAGGGAACGAACGGTGTCACTCGGCTGGGCACCCACCCGTAGCCAATGAATGACGCGTTCTTCATCCAGTGTCAATTGTTTGTTTTCACTGACATTGTCGTAACGACCCAATCGTTCAATCACGCGACCATCTCGTGGGGACCGCTGGTCGGCGGCGACTATATGGAAATAGGGTCGTTTTCTTCGACCTCTTCTTTGTAAACGTAATCTAATCAATGATCTGCTCCTTAACTTTTGGTTTGTTATCCTGTCCGGATTACCGACCCATGGGGGATCCCCCACCTCGAAGCCCCTGGAGGGCCTGGCCGATCCGACCGGTTTTACTGACGGTCTTCATCATCTTCTTCATCTGATCGAACTGCTTGATCAGCTGATTGATTTCACGCACAGACGTCCCGGACCCCTGTGCAATTCGTTTTCTTCGACTTCCGTTCAATAGAGAGGGGTCTGTCCGCTCATCCGGAGTCATCGATTGAATAATCGCTTCAATCGGTTTGAATGTGTCTTGATCCAGATCGGCATTGTCGAGGGCCTTTCCCGCTCCTGGAATCATTCCGACCAAGTCGGTCAGATTACCCATTTTTTTGACCTTCTGAATCTGATCGTAAAAGTCATTCAGATCGAACTGCTCGGTCTTGATTTTCTTTTTGAGCTGGTCGGCCTGCTCATCGTCAAATTGGGATTGAGCTTTCTCGACCAGAGAGACCACATCGCCCATTCCGAGGATCCGTCGAGCCATCCGGTCGGGATGGAAGGCAGAGAGTGCATCCAGCTTCTCTCCGGTACTTGCAAACTTGATCGGCTTCTGGACCACCGTTTTGATGGAGAGCGCAGCACCCCCGCGGGTATCTCCATCCAGTTTGGTTAGAACGACACCATCAAAAGAGAGCTGTTCGTCAAATGCTTTTGCCGTATTGACAGCATCTTGTCCCGTCATGGAGTCGACGACAAAGAGTATTTCGTCGGGTTGAACCGCCTTTTTAATATCGGCGACCTCTTTCATCATCTCTTCGTCGACATGCATCCGGCCCGCCGTATCGATAATGACGGTATCGAGCGCAAGACTTTTGGCCATCGATACCGCCTCTTTCGCGACACGAACGGCATCTTTCTGTTCGATGGAGTAGACCGGAACACCAATCTGTTCACCCAGCGTTTTAAGCTGATCAATGGCTGCGGGACGATAGACATCGGCTGCTGCAAGCAGCGGATTTCGGTTGTTTTCTGTCTTGAGGTATCGGGCCAGCTTTCCACTGAAGGTGGTTTTACCTGAACCCTGAAGCCCGGCGATCAAGATCACCGTTGGGGGTGTATGGGCGACTGCCAGGCCGACCGTTTCACCGCCCAATAGCTGAACCAGATGGTCATTGACAATTTTGGTGAACTGCTGGCCCGGATTGACGCTGGTCAGGACATCCTGTCCGAGAGCTTTCTCCTGAATCGATTCGGTGATCTCCTTGGCGACATCAAAATGTACATCGGCATCCAGAAGGGCACGACGGATCTCGCGCACCGTCTCTGCAATGTTGACGTCGCTGATGCGCGATTGTCCCTTGAGGGACTGGACCGCTTTTTCGAGTTTTGTGGACAGATTCTGAAACATGACAGACGTTCAGTCGTGATTCCCGATCGTTGTTGAGATTGTTCACCTGTTGTAAAGTCTCGAAAAGTACGGACTATCACCCCGCTTATCAACATCCATTGTGGATAATTCTTGCAAGATCTGATCGCCTCGTGGTTGCCTCTCGTCACTTTATTCCCGGCTTTTTATGTTTATCTTCTGCTGATACGGGACCTCCCGAGCGAGCAAGCGGAGGTATTCAATGTGAGACTCAGAGAAAAACGGATATGGCAGAGAAAGAATCTTACGGATTGTTGAAAGGGAAAAAGGGGATCATTTTTGGAGCATTGGACGATCGCAGTATCGCTTGGAAAATTGCTGAAGCCTGTCATCGGGAGGGGGCTACATTTGCACTCTCCAATGCACCGATTGCCCTGCGACTGGGTCAGTTGAATCAATTGGCAGAAGAAACCGGTGCCAGTATCTACCCCTGCGATGTCTCCGACAATAATGATGTTCAAAAATTGATGGAACAACTCAAGCAGGATTTGGGAAGTGTGGATTTCATTCTGCACGCCATCGGAATGTCTCCGAATGTTCGGAAGAAGCGCGATTACAAGGATCTCAACTATACATTTTTGAATCAGACGCTCGATATCTCGGCCATCTCGTTGCACAAAGTGTTGAGTTATGCCGAGAAAGAGGGCCTGTTGAATGATGGCGGAAGTGTTGTTGCACTGTCCTATATCGGAGCCCAACGGATCTTCTCCAAGTATTCAGACATGAATGATGCCAAAGCATTGCTTGAGAGTATTGCCCGAAACTACGGCAGCCGCTTGGCCGATCGCGGGATTCGTGTGAACACGGTTTCGCAGGCACCCACAAAGACGTCGGCAGGGACAGGGATCAAAGGATTTGATGCGATGTACGAGTTTGCAGACAAAATCGCACCCCTCGGGAATCCCACGGCCGAAGAGTGCGCGGACTACTGTGTCACGCTTTTTTCGGATTTGACTCGAAAAGTGACCATGCAGAATCTCTATCATGATGGCGGTTTTGTAACCAGCGGCATTTCTGAAGAGATGATTTTTGCCTTGGCCCAACTGAACGAGAGCCCGGCATCCGGTGACGAATAACAACGGTTCAATCCTGTCCAAGGCGAGACCATGAGCAAACGCCCGGTCATCCTAGGTATCGATCCTGGTTCCCGACAAACGGGGTATGCACTTCTTGCAGAAGAGAGCCATGGCTGGGTCGCATTGGAGGTGGGAGTTATCCGTCTCGCAAACATCGACAATCAATCGGAGCGTTTGGACCGAATTTTCATGGAGGTAGCCGGATTGATCAAACGGTTCAACCCGACAGATGCTGCGATCGAAACGCCGGTCTACAGTGTGGACCCGCTGGCGATGCTCAAGTTGGGACGCGCCCAGGCCGCTGCGATGCTTGCCATCCGGAAATCGGGACTCCCGGTTACGGAGTACTATCCGAAGGCGATCAAGAAGGCGGTTACCGGGAATGGAAATGCGAGCAAGAAACAGGTGGCAGGGATGCTTTGTCGACTCGTCTCCGTTGAGAATGAATCGATGGCCAGTGATGCCAGTGATGCATTGGCCATCGCTTGGTGTCATCAACTCGAACAGAAGCGCCCTGCCGGACTCACCCGTACCCGTACGTATCATCAGAATAACAAGAAATCGGGATGGGCAGCATTTGTAGATGAAAATCCGGACCGGGTACGATGATTGCCAGATTGAAAGGGACGATCATTCAACGGGAAGAGAGTGCTCTCATTTTGGATGTTGGCGGCGTTGGATATCGGGTATTTGTCTCTGATTCTGCTCGACGATCCCTTGCGGGGACGTCTGAAGAGGTCATCCTGGCGATTCATCACCATATTACGGATAGTGATCAGCGACTTTTCGGATTCCTTCATCGTCGTGAACAGATGCTCTTCGAATCTCTGATTACTGTCAAGGGGATCGGCCCAAAACTGGCGCTTACCATTCTCTCGGGAATGGATGCAGATGCTCTTGTACGTGCAATTCAAGCGGGTGATGTGAAAACTCTTGCGACCATATCTGGTATTGGAAAGAAGAGTGCCGAACGTCTTTCACTTGAATTGAAGGGGTCGTTGGACAACGTCTCTGGGTCGGACAGGGACGTTGGTAAAAGACAAGCTGCGTCCGGGTCTGTTCAATTGGAGGCGCTGGATGCCCTGGAAGCTCTCGGGTTTTCTCGTACAGAAGCAGAGGGATGGATTGACCAGGCACGGAAAGATCTACCCGGTGGAACGGTTTCTGAACTTGTTCGAAAAGCCCTCTCACTAAAACCGTAAGACACGAATTCCAAACAGATCTGTTTGGACACAACCCGCTCAATCTCATGACTGCACGACTCGAGGACTCTCTCTACGAACGTACCTATGCCGTCATCATGGCAGGGGGTACCGGAACCCGATTTTGGCCCGCCAGTCGTGTTCAAAGGCCGAAGCAATTTCTCCCGCTTGTGGGAGGCCAATCCCTGCTTCAGTTAACGGTGGATCGACTCAAAGGACTCTCAGCACCCGAGCGTCATCGACTGGTGACCGGGACGATGTATGAAACAATTGCCAGAGAACAGCTGTCAACCAGTTCGGACCGGACATTTATTCTCGAGCGAATCGGAAAAAATACGGCTCCCTGTGTCGCGCTCTCTGCTCAGCTCATTGCATTGGAAGAACCGGATGCCGTGATGATGGTACTGCCTTCGGACCACTACATCCGGGATGTGGAGTCCTTTCAAAAGACATTGGCACGTGCGGTTCAACGGGCCGATGATTCCGAAGCGTTGTTGACGATCGGGATCAAAGCCAATCGGCCGGAAACCGGTTATGGGTACATCGAAACGGGGGAGTGTCTGGACGAACATACTCACCCGCCCGTCTATCGTGCAGATCGTTTCCATGAAAAACCGGATCTGAAGACGGCCATTCAGTTCCTGGAATCCGGATCTTTTCTGTGGAACAGCGGAATGTTCGTTTGGAAAGTCTCCACAATATTGAAGGCGTTTGAACAGTACCAACCGGGCATGTACTCCAAACTGGAGGCGATTCGAAACGGGGATCGACGACAAGAGACCATTGATCAATTTTATCAAGAGGCAGAATCACTCTCCATTGATTATGGAATCATGGAACATGCCGAATCCATTGAAGTTCTGCCGGGTGACTTTGGGTGGAGTGATCTCGGGAGTTGGGAATCCGTCCGTGACATGGCCAATAACCGAATTGCCGGATTGGACCGTATGGATGGACCTGTCATTGCGATCGATAGTGAAAATCTTTTCACTCGAGCAGGGAGCGGAAAACTGATCGCAGTTGTCGGGGTATCGGATATAGCTGTGATCGATACAGAAGATGCCTTGCTGATCTGTAAACTGGATAAGAGCCAACAGGTCAAAGAGGTGGTTCAGGAACTTCAGAAACAGGATACTGGAAAATCGTATCTCTGATCAGAAAGGACTCTGTGTTACGGAACCGGAATTTCGATTGTCAGTTGATCATGCGCCAGATGGATGGAGTCCGGCAACTTCTCTTCGGTGTCCCGATGTTCGACTTGACTATTCATGTGAATGAGGTAGGTAGTTGACGCTCGTACTTCCGAGGAGAGGGCAATGGCTTCCGGGATCGTCATGTGGGTCGGGTGTTCGGGCTCCCAACGAAGACCACTGACCACCAATGTATGACAACCTTCGATCAGTTGTTTGGTTGAGTCCGGGACATGTTTGGTATCTGTCATGTAACACAGATCCCCGATCCGGAATCCAAGTATTTCAAGGGATCCGTGATGAACCGGAAGGGGTGTAATGGTCAAGTCCCGAAATTCCCGACTCTCCTCGATGGCATCCATATCTATTTCTGTAGCACCAGGATACCGGCCCTCTCCAAACATGTAGTCGAACCGGGATCGAATGGATTCTGCAGTTCGCCGGGACGTAAAAAGGGGGATCGAAGATTGTTGAGCAAAATTGTAGGCACGCAAGTCGTCCAGGCCTGCGATATGGTCCATATGCTCATGGGTGACAAGGACCAGATCTATTTGAGGAATGGCAGCGCGAATGGATTGAATGCGGAACTCCGGACTGACATCAATTAAGACAGACGCCTCGTTTGACTGTAGCCAGGCCGAACAGCGGGTTCGTTCATTTTTTGGATCATCGCTGATTCGATACCGATCAAACCCTCCGGCAACGGGTACACCCATGGATGTTCCGGTTCCGAGAAACGTGAGGCTGTGCGTTGATCTGTTTTTCACGAATCGTCCGGTTCGGATTCAAATTGATCCAGGCGATCCCACATGGCTCGAATCTCTTTCCGAACGGCTGGTTTAATGTAGAGATCTTCAATCTCCACGTCGCGAAGGATATTGGCAAGGATCATGTTCTGGGTATCGACCGGCCTGCTCTTGTTGATGACAATCAGACGATCACCCTGCATCAAACAGGAGTCTCCCCGAAAAGATCCCCTCTCTTTCCGGATTGTATAACCGGCCCGTTCACAGAGCTCTTCAAGATGTGTGTTCAGAGTTTCACTTTTCATGCAGACTAAAACGTAAATCCTATGACGACGGTATGGGATTGTAACTGATAATCGTAGGAATCGATATCAATATCGTACTTTCTGAACCGGTAATCATATCCGATCACAATCATGCGGTTGGGCAGGATACCGGGAATTTGTATTCGGGAACGGCCTTGCAAGGATCGAACGGATCCACCGAAGAACGCACCGGCAGAGTTGCTGAAACCATATGATGGAAGTAGAGAGAAGGTTGCTTGAACAGAACGTGGCGATCCGATGGTTGAAGCCAATCCGGCACCAGCCTGAACAATGGTCTGCTGAAATTGTCGATTCGATGCATCTCTTCGTGTGCGCAAAAGATCGGTATGCAGCTGTATGGGCACGTGAATACGGAAGAGTCCTTTCCGGAATAGTTGGAATTGATTGTGAAGACGTGCCCCGAGATTGAACATGGATTCATTGGAAGATCCAGTCAGTTTACCCAATCCACGGATATACATGTCGATCGTTTGTGTTTCCAGTTGCAAAATCAGAGCGTTCCCTTGCACATCATAGCGGTCTGTTGGCAAAGCCGTTGGATTCGTGGGACCCTGATAGTTGAAATCGATCCACTCGGTTCCAATCATTAGCTGACTGTTTCCGAGCGTTTGCTCTTGATTCGTAGATCCCTGGCTGAACATTTGGGCATGAACAGGCTCTGTCACAACAAGTATTGAAAAAAGACCCAATAGTAGAAGTTGGAAACGGCTGGATTCTGGACTGAACATTTGATTCATCATTTTGGTTTGAGCTAGCGAAACATCACCGATGGTGATTACAGACATCCATGGTCATTTTAAGAGAAAACCCGGACAGATACAGAGTAGATATGACAACAAGTGAACCTGATACCATCTATACGTACCCGCTTCAGACGATTGAAGGACAAAAAACATCCCTGGAGAATTGGAGGGGGGATTTACTTCTGATCGTTAATACTGCGTCAGAATGCGGATTTACTCCTCAATACGAGGGATTGGAGTCTCTTTGGAAAACGTACAAAGATCGCGGGTTAACCGTACTGGGATTTCCCAGCAACGATTTTGGACAGCAGGAACCGGGCAGCAACGAGGATATCCAGGAATTTTGTAAACGAAGATTTGGTGTCACCTTTCCGTTGTTTGAGAAGGGCTCGGTCAAAGGAGAGAACGTACAACCTCTTTTTCACTATTTGACACAGGTGGCGAATCGTGATTTGAAAGGAACGATCAAGTGGAATTTTGGAAAGTTTCTGATCGGTCGAGACGGTGAATTGTTGAATCGGTTCAGTAGCCGGATAAAACCGGAGTCTTCACGATTGATTCGAGCCATCGAAACGGCATTGTAATCCAAAAAAATAAAGAGTGTGATCGTTGTTGACATGGGAATGTCGAACTGCTTATATTTGGGCTCTTTATTGAATCAGTAAAGACGGTCCGGTAGTTCAGCTGGTTAGAACGCCTGCCTGTCACGCAGGAGGTCGCGAGTTCGAATCTCGTCCGGATCGCAAATAAAAAGCCTTTTCCATGATGATGGGAAAGGCTTTTTTTGTTGGTATCGATTGGATTGCTTTTCAGGGATCATTTGAATTGTAATATCTCCCAAGATTAATAAAAACAACTGAATATGAGTCTGTACTCATCGTATGACGTGATCGTCGTTGGTGGTGGACATGCCGGAAGTGAAGCAGCGGGAGCTTCTTCTGCCATGGGAGCCAAGACGTTAATGATCACCATGAATTTGGAAGCGATCGCAAAAATGTCTTGCAACCCGGCGATGGGTGGGGTGGCCAAGGGACAGCTTGTTCGTGAAATCGATGCCTTGGGAGGTCTTAGTGGAATGGTCAGTGATCGAACGGGTGTACAGTTTCGAATGCTCAATCGAAGCAAAGGGCCGGCAATGTGGAGCCCCCGGTGTCAGAGTGACCGAATGCTCTACTCGCAGGAAATGCGTGCATTGTTGGAAAGTCGTGACAACCTTCACTTGAGGCAAGACCATGTTACAGGTCTGATCATGGATGAAGGAATGAGCAGTATACGTGGTGTGGTGACACAAACCGGACAGGAATTTCTTGCCTCGTCCGTTGTTCTTACAACGGGAACATTTGGAAATGGACTCATTCACATCGGAGACACTCAATTTGGAGGGGGCAGATCCGGAGAGAGAGCCTCCAAGGGAATCTCTGCAGATTTGGAGAAAGCAGGCTTTACCGTCGGTCGATTGAAAACCGGAACCCCCCCAAGAGTAGACGGGCGTAGTTTGAAACTGGATCAAATGGAGATTCAATATGGTGATGATGACCCTTCTCCGTTTTCTTTTATGACGGATTCTCTGCCGGGAGTCGACGATCAACTGACCTGTTGGATTGCAAATACCAATACTGATGTTCACGATACACTGCGAACGGGTTTCGACAGAAGCCCGATGTTCAACGGCCGAATACAATCAGTAGGTCCACGATACTGTCCGAGTATCGAAGACAAAATAAACCGGTTTGCAGATAAAGAATCGCATCAACTTTTTGTTGAACCTGAAGGGTGGAACACATACGAGATGTATGTAAACGGATTTTCGACGTCCCTGCCGGAGGAGGTTCAAGTCGAATCGATGCGTAAAATTCAAGGGTTTGAAGAGGTGATCATCCTTCGGCCGGGGTATGCGATTGAGTATGACTATTTTCCTCCTTATCAAATCAAGCGATCGATGGAGACGAAGAGTGTGAAGGGTCTCTTTTTTGCCGGGCAGATCAATGGAACAACCGGTTATGAGGAAGCTGCATGTCAGGGCTTGATGGCGGGTATCAATGCTGCTCGATTTGTGGATCATAAAGAGCCGTTTGTCCTTGGAAGATCCGATGCGTATATCGGTGTATTGATTGACGATTTGATCAACAAGGGGACGGAAGAGCCCTATCGAATGTTTACATCCCGTGCAGAACACCGTATTCTTTTGAGGCAAGACAACGCCGATCTGCGACTTACGCATTTGGGTGCAGAACTGGGGCTGGCTTCTTCGGAACGTGTCGAACGTGCCCAATCCAAGCGACAAGAACTCGAAGAAGTATTGAGCCTTTTATCGTCCTACACTGTCCGTCCTGAACAGATGGATTCGATGCTGGAGAGGAAAGGGACGTCGACAATGAAACAGCCTGTAAAAGCAGAAACATTAATTCCTCGCCCCGAGGTTCATTTGCAGGATGTACTGGATGCGGATACGGAACTTAAGGGACAAATTGAATCCATTACGAGGAACAAGCGTGTGCTTGAGCAGGCAGAGATCCAGATCAAGTACGAGGGATATATTGATCGGGAGCGCGAGATGGTGCAGGAGCTACGTAAACAGGAAAACGAACCGATTCCCGAAGAGTTGAATTACGATCGGCTTCAAAGTCTCTCTACAGAGGGAAGACAGAAATTGAAGCGCGTGCTGCCGGAGACGCTGGGACAAGCGAGCCGAATCAGTGGCGTAAGTGCAAGTGATGTCGCTGTCCTCGCTGTCTATCTAAAAAGCTGAGCCGGATATGACACATGATGTTTCACGTGAAACGTTGTTATCTGCACAGGCATTGGCCAAAAAGCACGATGAGAAGATTCAGGAGTACATCGACCAACTTTTTTGGTGGAATGATCGACTGAACCTGATGAGCCGATCTGTTTCACGTGAAACAGTAGAAGAGCATGTGATTCACAGCCTGCTGCCAGAAGCGATGGGGATGCTGGATATGGCCCATACGTGGGTGGATGCTGGAACCGGTGGTGGTTTGCCGGGCATTCCATTGGCGATCGTTGCGCCTGTGAAAACATGGATTCTCAACGATCGAAGCGAAAAAAAGATGATTGCAGTCAAACAGATCGTTCAATCATTGGGGCTGGATCAGGTTGAAATTCGATCGGGATCCATCGAGTCGATCAAGTGGCCCGAGTATTGTGGTGTGATTTCCAAGCATGCCTTTCCGGTTACACGTTTATTGTCCTTGATTCAGGATAAACCCTGGGGCCGATTGATTCTTTACAAAGGTGTTACGGAGCCGGATGTTGACGAGGCCATGCAAGGATTGGAGGGGTTTCAAACCCGTTTGGATCGATTTATGTTTGATCATGAACCCTTCTTCGATAAAAAGGGAATGTTGAGCCTGGATCGATCCGGGTAACATCCTTACTGGTTGATCAAAGACAGAATCCATGGAGCGACTCAAAAGTTCGGAACGACGGATGAAGCTGATCCTTTTACTGCAGGACGGCAGAAGAAAATGGACAGCCGGTGAATTGGCTGACAGATTTCAGGTGAGCAAACGGACCATTTTTCGGGACATGCGAACATTGTCTGAACTGAATGTACCCGTCACACTGGAGGAGGGTGGGGGCTATGGAATCATGCCTGGATACAAAATCCCGCCCATCATGTTTACAGAACGGGAGCTTGGAACCGTAATGATTGGCTTGCAGTTTGTGTTGTCCCAAGTGGACCAATCACTGGTTGAAGAAGCGCATGGTGTCGCCTTGAAAGTAAAAGAGGTCCTGCCGGATCGTTTAAAACGCTGGATGGATTCCCTGGAAGAGCATACCGTCGTGGATCCGTATCAGCGTTTCGGAACGATCAAGCGAAAGGGCGGAGATTGGTATCGTGTGGGCGCAGCCATTTCGGAGAGAGCTCAAATAGAATTTGATTACCCTGAATCCGGAGGCGGCGATCTTGAGAGGCGAACATTAAATCCGTACTTGCTCGTCTATTTTCAGGATCACTGGAATGTGATTGGATATTCTCACGAACGGAATGGAATCCGGAATTTTATCCTTCACAAGACGAGTCGCCTGTCTATTTTGGACAAAAATTTCGACCCACCGGACGAAATTGACGTAGAGGGCCTTATTTTTCGATTTGACGGCACAGAGAAGGAAGTCATATGTCAGGTATCCCAAACCTATTTGAATCGCTTAGAGCTCCATTTGCCGACAAAATTATTTAAGAAAGAGAGGGTTTCTGCCAAACTTTTTAAGGTTGGCTTTCGGTTCGACAATTTGCCCTACATCAACGAATGGCTCCTTCAATTCGGAGATGGCATCCGGATTCTGGCACCAAAAGAGCTGGTTCAAATGAGACAGTCTTTACTCCATCGAATGCTGAACGAGTCCTGAGCGTCAGATTTTTGGCGCATCCTCTTCGTCGTCCTCGTTTACAACTCTTGTGACGCCTGCAATTTTCCCTTCGTCATCAAGTCGCATGATTCGGACACCTTGGGTATTTCTCCCCATAGTCCGTAATCCTTTGCACTCCATACGAATAACCTTTCCTCTCTCGGTGATAACCATCAAATCATCGTCATCCGATACTTCCTTGAGCGCGATGAGAGACCCGGTTTTGGGTGTCACTTTGAGCGTAATAACTCCCTTCCCGCCACGACTCTGTTCTCTGTAGTCTGCGACAAGAGATCGTTTGCCATACCCTTTTTCAGATATGGCGAGAACGGTTGCTTCATTCGTATTTCGAATAACAACCATGTCGACCAACTCCCCATCACTTCCCAGGGTCATTCCGCGCACACCAGAGGTGTTCCGACCCATATCACGAACTTCCGATTCATCAAACCGGATCGCTCGTCCACTTTTGTTGGCCAGGATAACCGTACTCTCTCCGTTGGTAAGTGCAGCCTCCAATAGAGTGTCGCCCTCTTTGATGTTGATGGCAATAATCCCGTCCCGTCTCGGTCGACTGTACGCTTCGAGACGAGTTTTCTTAATCTGTCCGTTTTTGGTCGACATCATAATGAAGTGATTCTGGATATACTCTTCATCATCCAGCGTTTTAACAGGTACAAAGGCTTTGATCCGATCCTCTTTCTCGATGTCGATCAAATTGACGATGGCCCGTCCACGAGCAAGGCGTGACCCCTCCGGAATTTCGTAGACACGCAACCAGTAACAGTTCCCATTTTCTGTGAAAAAGAGAATATAGTTGTGGTTGGTTGCAACAAAGAGGTGTTCTACATATTCGTCATCTTTGGTCGTCGTCCCCTTCATTCCTTTGCCACCACGACGTTGACGGCGATACCCGCTTACGGGCATTCGCTTGATGAATCCCTTGTTGGAAATGGTGACAACCACATCCTCATCGGCGATCATGTCTTCGACATTGAAATCATCTGCCGAATAGACAATCTGTGTCCGTCGATCGTCGTTGTAACGATCCTTCAGGTCTTTTAGCTCTTCCCTGATAATGGCAAACTGTTGATCCCGGTTTTGAAGGATGCTTCGGTATTCTGTGATCCGGTCAACGATGTCCCGATACTCCTGATCGATCTTCTCCCGTTCCAGCCCGGTAAGTTTTTGAAGACGCATATCCAGGATTGCTTTGGCCTGTATGTCGGTCAATGCAAACTTCTTGCGAAGCTCCTGATTTGCGATTTGTGGATTGGAGGCAGCACGGATAGTTTTGATGACCTCATCCAGGTTGTCGAGTGCAATTTTGAGCCCTTCAAGGATATGGGCCCGAGCCTCTGCCTGATCCAGATCGTACATGGTACGCCGGATGATGACTTCGACACGATGTTCGATAAAGTGTCGAATCAACTCTTTGAGTGCCATTACTTTCGGTCGACCCTTCACCAATGCAAGATTGATGACGCCGAAGGTCTGCTGCATCTGGGTGTATTTGTAGAGTTGATTCAGCACAACTCCAGCATTGGCTCCTCGTTTGAGGATAATGACAATGCGCATTCCCTCACGATCCGATTCATCACGCACTTCGGAGATTTCCGAAATCTTGTCCAGGTTGACAAGCTCTGCGATTTTCTGAATGAGTGTGGCTTTGTTTACTTGATAAGGAATCTCCGTGACAACAATCTGTTCACGATTGCTGCGAAGCTCCTCCATATTGGCGCGAGCACGAAGCGTGATCTTTCCACGACCGGTTTCATAAGCTTCTTTGACTCCTTCGTAGCCGTAAATGATTCCGCCAGTTGGAAAATCCGGTGCGGTAATGAGTTTCATCAACTCGGAAGATTCAATCTCCGGATTATCCATGGTGGCAATGACTCCGTCGACGACCTCACCGAGATTGTGTGGTGGCATGTTGGTTGCCATACCCACTGCAATTCCGGATGCTCCGTTGATGAGAAGATTGGGAAGCATGGACGGTAAGACCGTCGGCTCATGGAGGGTATCATCGAAGTTTTGTTGATAATCGACCGTCTCTTTATTGATGTCGGTCAACATCTCTTCGGCAATTCGCTGCATGCGAACTTCCGTGTACCTCATGGCAGCGGCAGAATCCCCGTCAACCGAACCGAAATTCCCTTGACCGTCAACCAACGGATATCGCAGAGAGAAGTCCTGAACCATACGAACAATGGAGTCGTAGACGGCCGAATCACCATGGGGGTGATACTTACCGAGTACTTCTCCAACAATACGAGCACTTTTCTTGTAGTTTCGGTTGTGCAGCATTCCCAATTCACTCATTCCGTAAAGAACACGGCGGTGAACCGGTTTGAGCCCGTCCCGGACATCCGGCAAGGCACGCGATACAATCACCGACATGGAGTAGTCGATGTATGAGGATTGCATCTCGTTCTCGATGGCTATCGGTATAATTTTCTCACGTGCCATTCAGCGTCTCGTATGGTTTGATTAAAAAAAAATCAGTCGATGGTGGTGGTCGTCCTTAAATATCGAGGGTTGCGTAACGAGCGTTCTTTTCAATGAACTCTCGTCGCGGCGCTACATCGTCTCCCATCAGAGTGGAGAACATTTTGTCGGCCGCCATCCCGTTTTCGACGGTTACCTGTTGAAGAGTCCGGGTTTCTGGGTCCATGGTCGTTTCCCAAAGCTGTCCAGGATTCATCTCTCCCAAGCCTTTGTACCGAGAGACATCAAATTTTTTCTTCTGTTTTCTGAACGCTTTGATGATCGAGTCCCGGGTTGGATCATCCCATGCATATTCGATCTGCCCACGGGAAGCGGTGATCCGATAAAGGGGGGGAGTCGCAATAAAGACGTGCCCCTGTTCGATCAGAGGTTGCATGTACCGATAGAAAAATGTGAGCAACAATGTCCGGATGTGGGATCCATCCACATCGGCATCTGTCATGATGATGATCTTGTGATAGCGAAGTTTTTCAAGGTCAAAATCTTCCTCCCCGTGACCAATACCGGCTCCGAGGGCTGTGATCATGGCCTGAATCTCTTTGTTCTCCAAGATCTTGTTGATCTTGGCTTTTTCAACATTGAGGATTTTTCCCCGTAGTGGAAGGATGGCTTGAAAACTTCTGTTTCGCCCCATTTTAGCAGAACCACCGGCGGAATCACCCTCTACAAGGTAAATCTCGCAATGTTCCGGATCATTGATGGAGCAGTCTGCCAACTTTCCAGGGAGTCCGCCACCGCTCATCACACTTTTTCTCTGAATAAGTTGTCGAGCTTTTCGGGCAGCTTCACGAGCTTCGGCAGCGAGAACGACCTTTTCCAGGATCTGTTTGGCAATCTTGGGATTCTGTTCGAGATACTCGGAGAGTTTCTCGTATACAACAACTTCCACCGCACTTTGAACTTCGGAGTTTCCGAGTTTGGTTTTGGTCTGACCCTCGAACTGCGGCTCCGGAACCTTGACACTCAGTACACCTGTCAAGCCCTCTCGAAAATCCTCTCCGGAAATGGAGATCTTGCTGTTGCTCTTGATGATCTTGTTCTTCTCTGCATAGTTTTTCAGACAACGAGTCAATGCACGGCGAAATCCGGAGATGTGGGTTCCTCCCTCGCGCGTATTGATGTTGTTGACATACGAGAAGATGTTCTCGGAATACGAACGGTTGTACTGAATGGCCAGCTCGACCGGTACCAATTCCACCTCTCCAGAGATGTAGATGGGTTCATCCATCATGGTTTCACGATTCTCGTCGAGGTATTTGACAAAATCGACGACGCCACCTGCATAGTGATAGATTTCGTGGCGTTCTGTGTCTTCCTCATCATTCTCTTCGACCCGTTCATCGGTAATCTCGATGGTGATTTGCGGGTTCAGAAACGCCAATTCACGCATCCTGTCGGCAATAACACTGAACTTGAAATCCGTGCCCTGCGTAAAGATCTGTTCATCCGGTTTGAACCGAATAATGGTCCCGGTTTTGTCGGTCTTGCCGGTAACCTGCAAGGGCTTGGTGGTCGCACCAAATTGAAATTCCATGACATGGATTTCACCATCCCGATGTACTTCAGCCTGAAAGAGAGAGGAGAGCGCGTTTACACAGCTGACACCGACGCCATGCAGACCCCCGGATACTTTATAACTATCCTTGTCGAACTTTCCACCGGCATGCAGTTTGGTCAGGACAACCTCGACAGCCGGTAGTTTCAATTTGGGATGTTCATCGACCGGAATACCACGCCCATTGTCGGCAACCGTGAGCGAGCCATCATCATGAATACTGATGGTTATGTGATCACAGTGTCCAGCCAGAGCCTCGTCGATCGAGTTGTCCACCACTTCATTGATCAGGTGGTGAAGGCCTCTCTGGGCAGTATCTCCGATATACATGGACGGACGTTTGCGAACAGCTTCCAATCCCTCCAAGACCTGAATATTGGACGCTTTGTAATCCGAACTCTGTTTTTTTGCCATGAAAATAGGTGGGTTGATTCGCGCTTGCAATAGGCTCTGTCAGGGCAGAAAATAGTGTATATATGCACAAATACAAAGATCCGGGAGTGTGTGCCCGCTTGACCGAGATCGGGCCTCTGGGGGCGAATTCACAGGCTTTGGAGTCGTCTTGTGGGAGGAAAGAAATTGCAGATTGCCTTCTTGATGTTTCTGCATTATTGACTTAAATTTTAAGTCTATTCAAAAACTGTCAACGCTAGTTACACGGCATTATGGCTCGAAGGGATGATATCACAGGAAAACGACCGCTTAATGGTTACCGGTCTTCCAAATCGAACAACAAGACGAAGCATCGTTTTCACCTGAATCTTCAGAAACAACGGTTCTATGTTCCTGAAGAAGATCGATGGGTTACGCTGAAAGTGACGGCAAAGACCATTCGTACGATCAACAAGAAGGGTATTTCTGCGGTCTTGAGAGAGGCCCGAAAGAACGGAACGCTCGTTAAAGAGGTATAGGTCACAACTATGGCAAAAGGCAATCGAGTACAGGTCATTGTAGAGTGCACCGAGAAACCGGGAAGTTCCCGATATGTGACGATGAAAAATCGTCGGAACACACCGGACCGGATGGAGCTGAAAAAGTACAATCCGGTGTTGAGAAAGCACACGGTTCACAAAGAAATCAAATAATCTCAGATCATGGCGAAGAAACAGGCATTTGGTGAGCAGGCACTACAGATGAAGGGCGCCCACCGCAAGATGGCAAAAGTGATTATTGCATCTCGCAACAGCGAAGGAAAATTTGCGTACAAAGAGTCGATGGTCGACCAGGATCGTGCACAGAAGTTCATTCAGGAGAATCGCTCCTGAGTTGGAACCGCGTCTTCGTAAAAGGTTGCATTCGGTAGACGGATGGAACCTTTTTTTTTGATACCATACAAAGAACGTACAGTCGGGAGAGTCGATCATGACACTGAAAGAGCGGATTTTGGCAGACATGAAAGAGGCGATGAAAGGCAAGCAGAAGGATCGCCTTCGCGTTTTGCGTTCTCTGAAATCGAAACTCATGGAGCGCGAAATTGACGAGCGAAAGGGTGGAGATGCAACGCTTACCGATGAACAGGTTCTGGATGTGTTGGTAAAATCTGCCAAACAGCGTCGCGAGTCGATCGAGCAGTTTGAACAGGCCGGCCGGGACGAATTGGTTCAACAAGAGAAATCCGAGTTGGTCATTATCGAATCGTACCTTCCGGAGACACTCAGTGAGGAGGAGATCCGAAAAATCGTGAAAGAGGTTCTCTCTGAAACAGGTGCGAGTGATATGTCTGATATGGGACGTGTCATGGGGAAACTGGTACCCAAATTAAAGGGGCAGGCCGACGGATCGGTGATCAGTCGCCTGGTCAAAGAAGAGCTGAACCGGTAACAGGCATGAACCTGTTCGATCTGATCCTGCTTGCGATCCTTCTCTTTTTTTCCGTACAGGGATATCGTAACGGGTTGATTCGCGAACTTTTCTCCGTTGCCGGCCTCCTTGCGGCCTTGTGGGTCATGACACACTATCTGGATCCGATGGCACAATGGATTCATCTCTTTCTGGATGTTTCTGAAACCGCTCTTCAGGTTGTCGCGGCCTCCATGCTCTTTCTTTCCGTCTATCTGCTTGCTTTGCTACTCGCTCTGATCATTCAAAAAGTGCTTGAAACCATTCATTTGAATATCATCAATCGTCTGGCCGGTATGATGTTTGGTACCGTAAAAGCCACGCTTTTATTGATGGCAATTTTGCTGATCGCAGCCTTGGTCGGAGTTCCCGGACCGGAAACGACGGGCACATCGCTTATTTACCCATTATTGACCGATGCCATTCCGACACTTCTGGCAGAGTGGATCCCGGGTGGCTGGATCCCCGAATCCTGGTTGAACGCCTCCGTGCCGTCCCATTCGGTGTCACGGATTCGAATCGTGGCCGAAACCCTTCAATAGTCAACAGATACAGATACTCATGTCATCATTGCGAACTGTGGATGAACAACTGGAATTGCTTGCAAGAGGTGTGGTCGAGATCCTCCCCGAAGAGGGACTGAAAGAACACATCAACCGATCGCATCAGAAAAAGAGACCCCTGCGAGTAAAGTTGGGTTGCGACCCGACCCGTCCGGATCTTCACCTGGGTCATTCCGTGATCCTGCGAAAATTGAGACAGTTTCAGGATTGTGGTCACCAGGCCATTCTGATCATCGGCGATTTTACGGCACGGATTGGTGATCCATCCGGGCAAAACAAAACCCGCCCTCCTCTTACACGAGAAGAGATTGTAGAGAATGCCAAAAGCTATCTTGAACAAGCCGGAAAGATTCTGGATCTGGAACGTTTGGAAATCGTCTACAATTCGGAATGGCTCGGGCCACTCACGTTTGATGAAGTGATTCAATTAAGCTCCAGAATGACGGTTGCCCGGATGATCGAGCGGGACGATTTTTCCAAACGATTCGAAGCAAATGAACCGATCTCCCTGCATGAATTTCTCTATCCATTGGCGCAGGGTCAGGATTCGGTCCACTTGAAAACCGATGTCGAACTGGGCGGAACGGATCAAAAATTCAATCTATTGGTTGGGCGTCACCTCCAACAGCTCGACGGGCAGGACCCTCAGATTTGCTTGACAATGCCTCTTCTGGTTGGAACCGACGGAGAGAAGAAGATGTCCAAGTCGTATGACAACTATATCGGGATATCCGAGGATGCGAACGAGATGTACGGGAAAGTGCTCCGGATACCGGACGAGCGTATCTCCGAGTGGTATGATCTGTTGACGGATCTTGATGCCGATGAACTCGAAGAGCGCAAACGGGAAGCAGAGGGAAATCCCCGGGATGGCAAGCACAATCTGGCTCTTCAGATTACCAAACAGTACCACGGAGAAGAGGCTGCAAAAGAAGCCAGAATCTGGTTTGAGCAGGTTGTCATAGAGAAATCTGTTCCGGAGGATGCCGCCGAATCACGTTTGCCGGCAGGTGTACCCGTCCGTCTGCTTGATATTATCTCTGACCTCGAACTAACGGGGTCGAATGGCGAAAGCAAACGACTCATGAAGCAGGGTGGCGTCTCCATTGACGAAGAGAAAGTTCAGGATCCAGGGTTCGAGCTCACACTTGAACCGGGAGGGAAGGTGACGCTCAGAGTAGGCAAGCGAAAATTTGCGATTCTCAAGGCAGATCAGTAATTCATGTCGAACCGCAGCTGCGGATTTGGTGATGGATTGTTCGAATGAATGGAGAGATATGGGAACCAAGTACGAGGGCGACGAGAAAGATGTTCAGACCTTGAATACATACATCAAGTTCATGCGTGCGTACGAGAGCATGAATGCCCGTCTGGTTCGCCATCTTTCCGAACACTCGTTGACCCAGAGTCAGTTCGGTACACTGGAGGTGCTCCATCATCTCGGACCGTTGAATCAACGGACCATTGGCGAAAAGTTGCTCAAAAGTGGTGGCAATATTACCCTCGTCATAGACAATCTGGAGCGACAGGGGTGGGTCGAACGACGGCGAGACCGTAAAGATCGCCGATCACTGGTCATTCACCTGACCCCGAAAGGTCGAACCTTCATCACGGACCTCTTTCCAAAACATCTGGAAAAGATTCGAGAGGAATTTTCGGTGCTTAGTGACCATGAAATGGATGATCTTTCCACCGTCTGTCTCAAATTGGGCAATGCAGGACGCCGGGAAGAGGAATCGTAAGTCGTTGATTTCGATCCGTCGAACGCCAGTTTTCCAAAGATCCGGTGATCCATTGTAAGGTTTGTTGTCTCGGGGGCTCTTGTCAGAAAAGGGTCTCCCATGCAGGCTCCGTCCCTGACCATTTACCACCCGATCCCGCGTCTGGCGATTCTCTGTTTGTTGGGATTGACCACCGGTTTGCTGACCGAGCCATGGATGGGTCGGTTCAGCCGGATCCTTCCACTCCTCTGTCTCCTGCTTCTTGTTCCATCCCTTCTCTCCATTCGTGCACGCTCACCGATTGGCCGGTACACTCGACTGTGTTGTACGCTTGCGTTGATCTTGTTTGCAGTCTGGAGAAGTGTAGAACCCATCCAACAACACCGTGACCAGGAAGAGTGGATCGAACGGTATCTTGTACCGGTGGATCGGCCGGTTACCATGTCGGGCATCGTTAGACAGAAGGGCCAGACACGTCGTGGAAGGGATTGGATGATCCTGGAGATTCTAGTCGTTTCCCTGGAGGAAACCAGTACGCACGGGAAAGGACGGATACGATTGTACGCGCATGAAACAGACATGTCCATGGAGGCGTACAAAATTGGCGATCGAGTGGTCTCTTCCGTGCACCAGATTCGGCAATCCCGAATCCGTGCCCCACATCTATTCGACCCGCAGGCATGGAGGGTACGAGAGGGGTTTCATGCCGAAGCCACTCTGTTGGAGATCTTTTCTGTCGAAAAACCATGGCCTGTTGAATGGACCCATCGGTTGTCAACAACCGCATCCCGGATTCGCGCTCAACTGAGCCGAATTCCAATCGATGAACCCATGAAATCCGTTCTCCGTGCGTTGCTGACGGGGGATCGTTCGGGTTTGGATCCCGTAACAGAAGCACAACTGTCCAGGGCCGGAGTGTCTCATCTCATGGCCGTATCCGGTCTCCACGTTGGATTAATTGTGGCTCCCTTTTGGTGGCTGTTCGTAAAATTCCGTTGGCACTGGAGCGGGCTACTGATCTGGATCGGAACCGGTTGTGTCCTCCTGCTCTATGTAGAAATTGCAGAACAGAGCCCGTCGGTTTCCCGAGCTGCCTTGATGAGCTGGTTGGCAGGATTGCTCATGATACCGATGCGGCGACTTCCGACTACACATTTGCTGCTGTTGGCTGGAATGATCTTGCTGCTGTGGAGACCGGTCTGGATCCAACATCCAGGATTCCAACTGTCCATGGTTGCTGTGTGGTCCATACGGATCCTGTATGCTCCTGTCGAAAGAAAGCTGAGATCGTTCGTATCGAGTACGTGGTTCCGAAAGGTGCTGTCCATGGTATTGATGACAGCCATACTCCAGGTTGCCTTGGCTCCATTCCTTGTCTGGTGGTTTGGAGAGATCTCGGTCGTAGCACCTCTTGCCAACGTGTTGGTGGTTCCACTTGTTCCTCTTGTCACCCTGTCGGGTTGGGGGTGGGTCCTGTTGAATGCACTGCACCTGGATGGAGGGGTTTTGGTCGGGATGGTTGAATGGGTGATCCTGTGGATCCTCTACTGGACAGAGCATTTATCGACGTTGTCCTGGGCGACACGGGTACCCGGTTGGTGGGTTTGGATCGTGTTGGTACCCGCACTTGTCCTGAGTACAAAGGGATATACATGGATACTGGACAGCCAGAAACGCACATGGTATGGGTACATGATGTTGCTATTGCTGGTCTTTGAATCTTATTCACACATCGCACAGAGACACCAGCTTGTTGTGACCGTATTGGATGTGGGGCAGGGGGATGCGATACACATACAAACCCCGAACGGGTTGCATCTACTTGTCGATGCCGGGCCGAAACAGGCCGCCGAACAGGTATTGATTCCCTATCTGAACGCTTCCGGGGTGGAACGAATCGATACATTGCTGCTCACTCACCCACATGCCGATCATACGGGCGGGGTGCTCTCCCTGAGCGAGGAGATGGCGATCGGGAGTATCGTTCGCGCTTCGCGGGCCGACAGCGATGCGTCTGCCGAATCCCTGGATATGTTGGGTGTCCCGATCCAAGTGCTCGATGGCGGAGAGATATGGGAGATGGATCCGGCTCTTCGACTCTATGTTCTCGATACCCGGGTGGTGGACGCGACGGTGAACAACCGATCCTTGGTGATCAAGCTGGTCTATGGCGAGACATCGTTTCTGCTTACCGGGGATGCCGAACGCAGGCAGGAGTCGGATCTTGTGCGAACGTATGGAACGTGGCTGGGGGTGGACGTGTTGAAGGCAGGACATCATGGATCGAAAACCAGTTCACAACGACTCTTTCTTCGTTTCGTGGATCCGTCTTGGACGATCATATCGGCTGGCTGGATGAATCGGTACGGGCACCCGCACCGGGAGACTCTCGAACGGTTGCATCGTCAAGGGTCGGATGTACGGATGACGGCCGGGTCGGGAGCCGTACGAATGGTCAGTGACGGATCTGGAATCGATCTGGTTCGCTGGAAGTGATTGTCGGTTTGAATGCGAGACCGTGAAGATTTAACTTCATACTCACCCCGTGAACCGGAGAGACGATCCCGATGAGTGAAGAGAAGAAACCGACATTTGAAGAGGCCTTGAACCAGTTGGAAACGGTGGTCAAGCGACTCGAAGATCCTGACGTGTCGCTCGAGGAGTCGATTGAGCTCTACGAGCAGGGAATGAAGCTCTCTGCATTCTGCAACGAGACGTTGGAGAATGCAGCGCTTCGCATAGAAAAGCTCCATCCGGATTCTTCCGGAGGAGAGAGCCCGCAATAGCCCGAACGTATGAGTAGAGAGAATGTGAAGACCGGTCCCTTGTTATCCGGTATTCGGAGCCCGGCCGATCTGAGGCGATTGCGACCGGATCAGCTTGTACAGGTATGTGACGAACTTCGGGAATACATCATCGAAACGGTCTCCATTCATGGCGGTCATTTTGGAGCCAGCCTCGGAGTCGTCGAACTCACGACGGCACTTCACTACGTCTATCACACACCGAACGATCGGTTGATTTGGGATGTCGGACACCAGGCGTACGGGCATAAAATTTTAACGGGTCGTCGGGAAGAGTTTCACACCAACCGCCTGTATCATGGGTTGTCCGGCTTTCCCAAACGGAGTGAGAGCGAGTATGACGCATTCGGAGTCGGCCACTCCAGTACCTCTATTTCGGCGGCTCTTGGAATGGCCGTGGCAAGAGATCTGGACCAAGCCGACCGGAAAGTGGTCGCGGTCATCGGAGACGGAGCGATGACAGCAGGCATGGCATTCGAGGCGATGAACAATGCCGGTGCGATGGATCGGGATTTACTGGTGGTTCTCAATGACAACAACATGTCGATCGATCCCAATGTGGGGGCACTCAAGGAGTACCTGGCCGAAATTACCACCAGCAAAACGTTTAACAAGGTACGAGACGAAATTTATGACCTGCTGGGTCATTTCAAGGGTGCCGGCGAGAAGATGCGCAAAGCAGCATCGCGGCTGGAGCGAGCCGTCACGGCCGCGGTGACTCCCGGTGCTCTTTTCCAGGCCCTCGGATTCAAGTACTACGGTCCCGTGGATGGGCACAATATCGATACTCTTCGCCGTCATCTGGAAGATTTGAGAACCATATCGGGCCCCAAACTTCTCCATGTTGTCACCGTCAAAGGGAAGGGATTTGCACCGGCCGAACGGGAACAGACCAAGTGGCACGCTCAGAGCAGTCCATTTGACAAGATCACCGGAAAATCTCTGGCTGAACCGACCAGGAAACCATCCCCGCCCAAGTATCAGGATGTATTTGGCGATGCGTTGGTCGAATTGGCAGAACAGGATCCGTCCATTGTGGCTATTACGCCGGCCATGCCGTCCGGTTCCAGTGTTTGGCCCATGATGAACCGGTTCCCGGATCGCGCGTTCGACGTCGGGATTGCCGAACAGCATGCCATCACGTTTGCAGCCGGACTTGCTGCAGAAGGGAAACATCCGTTTGCAGCTCTCTATTCCACATTTCTGCAGCGAGGGTATGATCAAATTGTACACGATGTGGCCATTCAAAATCTGTCGGTTACATACTGTATTGATCGGGCTGGAGTGGTGGGTGCAGATGGGCCCACACATCACGGTCTTTATGATGTCTCGTACCTGAGGTCGGTCCCCAACATCGTGGTTTGCTCCCCGATGGATGAACAGGATTTACGGAATTTGATGTATAGTTCCACTCGTCACAGAGAGACATCCTGGGCAATTCGGTACCCTCGAGGTCGTGCTACCGGGATGGACATTCGGAGAGAATTCAAGGAGATCGTCCCCGGAAAGGGTCGTGAAATCCGACGGGGAGAGGAGATCGCAATTCTTTCATTCGGTCCAATCGGAAATTATGTTGCAGAGATCCTCCCGGAACTGGAGCGGGACGGGCTTTCGCCGGGACATTATGACATGCGGTTTGCAAAACCGTTGGATCTGGAGTTGTTGAATCATATTGTCGAGGAGTATGAGTATCTGATTACCCTGGAAGACGGAACCGAATTGGGTGGCTTCGGCTCGGCCGTTGCCGAAGCACTGATTTCTCGTACGGATCGAATTCCCGTGCGGATTCTGGGTGTTCCGGATCGGGTCATTGAACACGGTACCCAGCGAGAACTTCATGACGAGATCGGGATCGGACCGTACGGAATTGCAGAAGCGGTCCGATCGGCACATCAACAGTTGGTGAAGTAGGGAGCCTTTCGTGTCGTATGAGCTTGAAGATTTTGACTACGAACTGCCCGAGTCCCTGATTGCACAGCGACCCGTCACTCCTCGTGACCACTCGCGACTTCTGGTCTATGACCGGGAGAGCCGGACCATCACGGACAGTCACTTTTATGACCTTCCGAATTGGTTGCCACGTGATACCACATTGGTGGCCAACAACAGCAAGGTCGAAAAATGCCGGCTATTGTTTGATGGAGGAAAACGGGAGATATTTGCCACTCGTGTCATCCATCCAACGATGCTCGAAGCGATGACTCGACCCGGACGCCACTTCCGGAAAGGGAAAAAAGTGGCCTTGACGGATCAGCTGACGGCGGAGGTTCTGGATGTCTCACCGGATGGATTGCGTACTCTTGAATTGAGCCACCCTCTTGATGACCCCATCTTTGACGACGTTCGTTCTACGCCATTTCCACCCTACATTCGACAGGACGAATCTCTCTCCGAAAGATACCAGACTGTCTTTGCCCGGGATTCCGGAAGCAAAGCGGCGCCGACAGCCGGCCTTCACTTTACACCGGAGCTCATTCAGTCACTGAAGAGGCAGGGAGTGTCCTGGGAAGAGGTAACACTGCATGTAGGCCTTGGAACGTTTTCACCTGTCAAAACAGATCGAATCGAGGATCATGTCATGCACAGTGAGTGGTATCAAATCGATGCCGATACAGCGGAACGGTTGAATCGGGCCCCTCATATCACGGCTGTCGGTACGACGTCGGTACGAGTGTTGGAATCGGCTGCAGACCGGATGGGGAATCTTCGGGGAGAGGTCGGGGAGACCGATATTTTCATCAAACCGGGGGATCCATTCAGACGAGTTCAGTCATTGATCACCAATTTTCACCTGCCCAAGAGCACACTCTTGATGCTGGTGTCTGCCATGACGGGTCTGGATGAAATGCACCGAATCTATCGACATGCCGTCCGCGAGTCGTACAGGTTCTACTCATTCGGCGATGCCATGTTGATTCGGTAGCCACGTGAAGGATTAAATCGGAAATAACAGATAGAGGTATGGACATGTCGAGCAGTCTCAAGATGGTTGTACTGGATGGTTATACATTGAATCCCGGAGATTTGAGCTGGAAGACGTTGCAAGCCCGCGGGGAGTTGACGGTTTACGACCGTACGCCGAAAGAGAAGGTGGTTCCGCGCAGTGAGGGAGCTACGGTCCTGTTTACCAACAAAACGCCGATTACCGGAGAGATGATGCAGCAACTACCGGATCTTTCATATATCGGGGTCATGGCAACCGGATTTGACCAGGTCGATGTACAAGCAGCTCGGGAACAAGGAGTTACTGTCTCCAATGCAGCTGGATACAGCACGGATTCCGTTGCCCAGCTGGTCTTTGCGCTTTTGTTGGAGCTTTGTCACCATACCCGCGTACACAGTGACCAGGTCATGGACGGGGCATGGTGTCGGTCCAAAGATTTCTCCTTCTGGAATCACTCACTTGTGGAGTTGAGCGGGAAGACCATGGGAATTATCGGGTTTGGTACGATCGGTCAACGGGTGGCCGATATTGCCACCGGTTTTGGGATGAACCTGTTGGGTCATCGGCGAACTCCCGATGACCAATCGGCGAGAAGCAACTTCCGATGGGCAAGCATTGACGAGATTTTGGAAGCATCGGACGTCCTGTCCCTTCACTGTCCGCTGGTACCGGAAACCGAAGGGTTAATATCGACGGATTCGTTGAAACGGATGCAATCGTCTGCGTTTCTGATCAATACATCACGTGGTGCAGTCATTGATGAACCGGCGCTTCGGGTAGCCCTTGAAGAGGGAGAAATTGCGGGCGCCGGTCTGGATGTGCTCTCTTCCGAGCCGCCTTCGACCGATCATCCACTTCTGGGCGCTCCAAACTGTGTAATGACTCCGCATTTTGCCTGGGCAACGGTCGAGTCACGTCAACGCCTCATGGAGATCGTTGTTCAAAATCTGGATGCATTTTTGAAAGGAGAGCCGGAAAATGTGGTGAATGGATGACGTCAAGGGGTGGTGTCCGACTCCCCGTTCTCCTCGTCATGACCCCGTTTGTAGGCGTGTAGAATCTTCTGATTCATGTGTCGTTTGTAGAAGGTATACTCATACTCGCTTACCGTAAAACCGGACTGGAATGTACCGTCGTTGCACAGAACCTGTAGTCGTTTGGGATTTTCGGTCGTATGAATCTCCACGGAAATGGATCCGATCCGGTACGACTCCAGTGGCTCTTCGTTACTCATGAATTGACCTGCCCACGCAATGCTTGATTCAGAAATCGGCTCAAGTCTGAAACACCCATGTAGCCCCGTCGATTGTCAATGACATTCCCGTCGGCATCCATGACCACTGTATAAGGGAAGGCGGTGACACCCATCAAGGAAGCAAAATCTCGTCCGGTCATCTCTTCGCCACGATAACGAACCGGTTCGTCCGAGTTGCCATTTACTTTGACCGGATGGAAAGAGCGATCAATCAGGGTTCGAATCGATTCGGACGGGTAAACCTCCCGTTCCATCTGACGACAGAACCGGCAGCCGGATTCGTAAATATCGATGAGTATCAACTTGTCGTTGACCGATTCTTCCTCACCCGCCAGCACAAGTGCATCCTGCAACGAGAGCCAGTCCGGCGCATTTTCGATCTCTTCCGGTTGGATCTGCTGGTAGGAGTAGTAGAGAAAGACGCCCAGAAAAAGAGTAATGATCAGGGTCGTCCAAGCTTTTCGTTTCATGACGGATCTTCTTTCAGATTCCTGTTTTCACAGTGGTGACCTCATGTCCTGCAAAAGAGAGCGACCGATAGGCATGCGAAAAACTTGGTTCTGCCAAACTCGGTCGGCAAAAAAAGCTCTCCATCGGGCACGATTTGCAAGTTAAGGCTGTTGAGTGGGACGTCAAAGCGAAGGGGATCGAATCGCTGAACAGCAAATTTAAACCTTTTAACATCTCCTTCGCCTATTTTCAAGTGTGTGCGAACAAGCACCTCGAGTGAACTCGATCTGAAGACACCAACCCATATCAAGAGTTACTGATGAAGTTCCCCACCTGGATAATGCTACCCGGCAGTCTCTGCATACTATTATGGATGACGAGCTGTGGATCCGAAACAGCCGAAAACAACAACCGTTCAGACATGCCCATACCGGCCGTTGAAGCCATTCAGGCTCGATTCGGCTCCTTGCCGTTGGAAGAACGTTTGAGCGGAGTCGTTCGTGCAGAAAACCAGGTAGAGATCTATCCAAGAATTTCGGCGCCGGTCGAGGAAGTCTATGTCGAGAATGGAGATCGGGTACGACGCGGAGATCCGCTTGTCCGCCTGGAGAATCGTGAATATGAAGAGAGGGTGAATCAGGCCCGAGCCAGCTTGAGAGTCAGCGAAGCACGGGCACGACAAGCACAGGCACGAGCAGACGAAGCGAGGAGTGAGTATCGACGACAAGAGATCTTGGCCGAGCGTGATCTGATCAGTACTGCAGAGTTGGAAACCATTCAGGCTCAGGTGGCTTCCGCAGAAGCGGAGTATGATTTGACGGTTGCGCAGGTCGATCAAGCCCGTTCCACGGTAAGCGAGATGGAAAACGAGTTGACCCGGACGGTGATTCGTTCACCGATCGATGGTGTCGTTGGAGGACGGGCTGTCGAACGTGGCATGCAGGTATCGGCAACGACCCGACTCTTTGTCGTTGGAGACATCTCGAGAGCGAGAGTTCTCGTCAGTTTGACGGAAAATATGCTTGGTTACATCGAATCCGGACAGACAGCCCGGATTTTTTCAGAATCGTTCGGGGATACATTACTCTACAGTGAAATAAGCCGGATCTCACCCTTTTTGGAGGCTGGAAGTTTTAGCACACAAGCCGAAGTTGAACTGGAAAACAACAGTGGTCACCTCCTTCCAGGAATGTTTGTGACCGTCGATATTCTATATGGAGAAAGTGAACAGGCAACCATCGTTCCACTCAGCGCAATCTATCGGCATCCGAGAACGGGAATTGAAGGGATCTACGTGGCACCCGGTTTCGGGATCGAGGTCGAACCGGTCACCGAGGTAGACAGTGACAACCCACCGCCACTCAGTGAACCGACAGTACTGGAATTCCGACCGATTCAGGTGGTTGCCAGAGGACGAGAGTCTGCAGGTGTGGTCGGAATCAATAGCGGAGATTGGATCGTCACTGTCGGCCAGAGTATGATGGTGGGAAGGGACGATCTTCAAGCCCGAATTCGAGCCGCCACCTGGGAGCGAATACTGGCGATGCAGAGTACACAGCCACAACGAATCCTTCGACAGATGATGGAACTTGAGATGGCGTCTGTGTCCTCGTCCCAAGGGTCCTGAAACGGGATCACACAAACTTTTTAATCCATTTATCATGGGCCTGACAGATATCTCCGTAAAACGTCCCATCGCGACAACGATGGTCTATCTTATCGTGCTTGTGCTCGGTGTTGTGGGGTTCCGCTATCTACCGGTCGATCTGTTGCCACCGATCGAGTTTCCACGCCTGACCGTCCAGGTAAGCTACCCCAATGTGGGGCCGGAAGAGATCGAGAACATTGTGACGGATCAGATGGAGAACGCACTGTCTGGTGTGTCCAATCTGGAGGAGATGTGGTCCAGTTCGTCTGAAGGACAGAGTAGTGTCAGTCTGATCTTCTCTCAGGGGATCAATCTGGACGAGGCAGCCAACGATGTTCGGGCAGCCATTGACCGTGTCCGCCACAACTTGCCCGAGGAGGCTGATCCGCCACGGATTCGAAAATTTGACCCCAACGATTTTCCGGTCATTATATTGGGGGCCAAGTCGAACCGTCCATTGGACGAGTTGACGTTGGTACTGGATCGAGAGGTCTCCAAGCAGTTGGAGCAGGTACCTGGTGTGGGCGCTATCGATGTCTGGGGGGGGATCTATCGTGAAATACGGGTAAATCTGAAGCGTGACCGTCTGATTGCCAGTGGCCTTTCTGCTCAGGATGTGACGTCGGCTATATCGGCAGAGAATCAAACCATGCCGGGAGGGAACGTACGTCAAGGGGTCAGCGATATCTACGTTCGGACACTGGGTGAATTTCAGAGTGTGGACCAGATTGCCAATACGATAATCCAGCAGGTCAATGGCCGGCCGGTTCGTGTACAGGACGTTGCGAATGTGGAGGACACCTATCGGGATATCAATCGAGTCATCCACATCGACGGTGTTCCGATGCTTCGAATGGGCATTCGAAAACAGAGCGGTGCCAATACGGTCGCGGTTTCGGAGGGTGTTCATCGCGAGGTGGAGCGGATCAACGAGATGCGGGACGACATGGAGTTGATAATCGTCACCGATCAAAGTGATTTTATTCAGGACTCCATTCAGAATGTTCAGGAATCTGCAATTTGGGGAGGGTTGTTGGCCATCCTGATCCTCTACCTGTTCCTGAGAAATGGATCGACCACCTTTATCATCGCACTTTCGATTCCCATCTCCATCATCGCCACCTTTGGTCTGCTCTATTTCAATGATCTGACGCTCAATCAGATGAGTTTTGGCGGGCTGGCGCTGGGTGTCGGAATGATCGTAGACAACGCCATTGTCGTGTTGGAGAACATTGTCCGCCTTCGAACCAAGGGCTCGTCACGAGAGGAGAGTGCCTTGAAAGGAACACGAGAAGTGGGAGGTGCCATTGTCGCATCGACGTTGACCACGTCCGTCATTTTTCTGCCCATTGTGTTCATGCAGACAATAACGGGAACCATGTTTCAGGAGTTGGCACTGGTCGTGGTTTTTGCACTGGCTTGTTCGCTCTTTGTGGCGTTGACACTGGTGCCCATGCTTTCAAGTCGGTTCATGACCATTAAGCCTGATCCGGATGGAAGGGAGCCCAAAGGACGGTTTCAGCAATGGTTCAGCCGTCAAGAGACGAATTATGAACATCTTCTTACCCGGTCCATTCGTCACAAATGGGTCGTTTTCGGTTCGACAGCCATTCTTCTGATGGGTGCTGTCCTTCTTTGGAATCGGATACCCATGGAGTTGGCTCCGGAGACGGAAGCGGACGAGATCGAAATCGATTTTTTCATGTCGGAAGGACTCAATATTGCCATCACTCAGGATTATCTCCAAGAGCTTGAGCAACGGGTTCGGGAAATCGTTCCCATGGAGGAAGTGGATTATTTAACGACGGATCTACGAAACGGGCGGGCCGAAGTAGAGTTGGCCCTGGTTGACCAAGAGTTGCGAAATGTGAACTCGTTTGAATTGGCGGATGAGTTGCGAAACAAACTGGAGGGAACGATTCCCGGGGGGTCTGTCCGCGTACGGGCACAATCCGGTCTCTGGATTCTGAACCGCATATTTGGTGGTGGCGGAGGTGGAAATGAAGCCGTACGGCTCGAACTTCGTGGGTTTGATCTTGAACGGGCCGACGAACTTGCCGACGAAATTCGCAATCGAATCGAGCGTATTCCGGAGATCCGGGGGGCACGTTCGGATCGACAGGATGGGCGTCCGGAACAGAATATTGTATTTGACCGGGAGAGAATTGCCGAACTGGGCCTGACTGTTCGGGCAGTCGGACAGGCCATTCAGACCAATGTTGGCGGGAGCCGGGCCGGGATGTTTCGAGAGGGTGGAGAGGAGTATGATATCATGGTTCGACTTCGGGAGGAAGACCGGATGAGTACGCTTGATTTGAACAATATCTCCGTGACGACGCCATCAGGCGAGGTGATTCCGGTTTCGACCGTGATTGATCAAGAATCCGGACGGGGGCCGACGAACATCAATCGGTACAATGGTCAGCGAATTACCGGAATTTCGGCAGATCTTGAAAGTGGTGTTCCGCTCGGGTATGCCATCGAACAGATCCAGGCAGAACTTTCCGGGATGGTACTTCCGGAAGGATTTACACTCTCCTACGGAGCAGAGTACGAAGAGCAGCAAAAAGCGCAGCGGGATTTCATCATGTCGATCGTCATGGCCATTTTGCTCATCTATATGGTGATGGCGGCACAGTTTGAGCGATTTGTGGATCCATTGATTGTGATGGCATCCGTCCCTCTGGCGTTGGTTGGTGTGGTACCGGTGATGCTGTTGACGGGAACGTCACTCAACATGCAGAGTATTATGGGGATTATCATGTTGATCGGTATTGTGGTCAACAATGCCATTGTACTGGTGGACTACATCAATTTGATGCGACGTGAACACGGTCTCGGCGTCCAGGAGGCAGTTGTACAGGCGGGTCGTCTGCGTCTGCGTCCCATTTTGATGACAACGCTTACGACGGTTCTCGGTCTCCTGCCGCTTTCATTTGGATGGGGAGCCGGTGGTGAAATTCAGGCTGCATTGGCTCGTGTAGTCGTAGGTGGATTGACAGCATCCACACTGATTACCTTGATTCTGATTCCGGTAGTTTATATCAATGTGGATCGAGCCATGAATTGGGTCCGGGAGATCGCCGAACAGTGGAAGAGTCGTGGAGAAGCGACACCCGTGGCCGATCTCACTTGAGTAAACGGTTGAACACGAGGTTCCATGTCCAAACATGTCGGGGATTTAACTCTCTACTCGATTGATGACCTTCATGAACTGTTGGGTGTGAGCAAGGTGACTCTTCGCATGTATCTTCGCGAAGGGAAGCTTCGTGGACGAAAACTCGGTGTGAAATGGTTTGTCACCGAAGAGGCTCTCAGGGACTATTTCAATGGCGAATCTGCATCATCGGACCGATCCAGAGTGAAGGCATCCCCGGGCCGTTTGTACCGCTATCGAATTGAAGGCGTCAACGATCTTGTCAGTGAGAAAGAGGAGTGTGACACATTGAAAGAGGCGATTGGCTGCATCGAGAGCCAGGCGATTATCTCTCTTTTTCAGGTTGCAATTCTGGACAGTGAATCCGGCGAAGTCATCGAGTTGGTCAAAGCACGGGATTTTCTGGATCGACACATCTGATCCCTGATTTACGAATAAAAATGAATGAAGTGAGATGAGTATTTCCATCGAAGAGACTCGGATCGACACCATTGATTTCGGAGAGAAGCCGGAAGACCGTTTCTACTGTCTGGCCGACCGACGATTGGCTCCCGACGGCCTTCAACCAGAGAAGATGCGATTGATCAACCCGAGAAATTTGGACCAAGAACTGAGAGCTTTAGGCTGTATTGCCATGATGACGGAGGCAGAACTTGCCGAGTTGCGTCGTCGGGGAGTGGTTCGACCCGATCTGGAGCATCTGCATGAAGATCTCTACTCAGTCTGCAAAAAAGAAGGGTTGCTCGACCCACAGGAATGAATCCTTTCGGATGTGAGCAGGGTGGAGGAACCGGGCGATCAGAAATGGATCGAAAACGGACCATTGGACCGCCACCAATTCGCCGCTTGCTGCAGAGCACAAATCGTCTTCCCGTCCGTGATCGTACCGTCTGCAACTCCTCTGATGGCTTCCCGGAAATGAAGGATTTCAGGTTCAAGAAATTCGTCATCGTCCATCCCGGTTTCCGCTTTTTCGAGATCCCAGGCAACCCACGTATGAATGATTTCGTCTGAATAACCGATAACCGGGTAGAAGTGACCGGCATAGGCGATAGAGGCAGGTTTCCAGCCGGTCTCTTCCAGAGTCTCCCGACGGGCTGTTTTTTCGGGCGGTTCGCCCGGATCAATCTTTCCGGCCGGGACTTCGAGAAAGAGCTGCCGCACGGGGTAACGGTATTGCCGAACGAGTTGGATGGTTCCATCGGGGAAGACCGGGACGATGGCGCATGCTCCCGGATGACGAATCCACTCTCGTGTAGACTCTTCGCCATCGGGAAGGCGGACGCGATCCTTGTAGACGCGCAACAACTCTCCCTGATAGATCGATTCACTCGAGAGTTCCTGCTCGACCAGCTCTCGTCTGTCACGGTTCAGTCTGGAACACATATGAATCCTCGTTCCCGGATTCCATTCCGGCAGTTGAAAAAAATCGGTACCTTTGGGCTCACTTCGTGCAACAGAACGAATGAATGACCCAACACAAACTTACAAATATTGATGGCCGAAAACTGTCCGTCAAGCAGGATCTTTTTACGTGGTCGAACCTGATCTCATTGACCAGGATTTTATTGACAGGCCCGATTCTCTGGATCCATGCATCCAATGGATATGAATCGAATGTCTGGGTCGTTCTACTCATATTGATAGCCATTTTTTCTGATTATGCAGATGGATGGGTCGCCCGCAAGCGGAACGAGATTTCGGAGCTGGGGAAGGTGCTTGACCCCGTTTCTGACAAGTTGATGGCTTTTTTCTTGTTTGGGTACACCGTCTTGATCGGATGGATTCCGGTTTGGTATTTCTGTATCGGCGTTGCACGGGATTTGATGATCATGACGGGTTCGGCATGGATCAAACGATTGCGGGGCAAAGTTGCCATGGCTGTCATGTCGGGTAAAATATCGGTCAATGTGATGGCCGTGTATTGGGTAGCCATCTTTTTTTGTCGGGATGCGATTATATTGCATCAATGGTTGATGTGGCTTTCTGTATTCGTGATGGGCATCTCGTTTATTCATTACGGCGTTCGTTTCTACAGAATTTGTAAGGGAGCCGAGTTTAACTGATCTAACAGAAGGAACGCAACGACGCGAACCGTAGAGGAGAGCATACCATGAGTTGGCTGGACAAACTGGGACTGAAGCGGAAGGAGAAGCTGGACAAAGGGGTCGACAAAAGCCGAAGCAGTCTGCTTCAAAAGTTGGGAAAAGCCGTCGCAGGCAAGACACACGTCGATCCGGAGCTGTTGGATGAACTTGAGGAGATCCTGATCTCTTCGGACGTAGGGGTTCGAACGACTCTGGAGATCATCGACCGGATCGAGAAACGGGTTGGCAGTGACGGTTACTTTGGGAACGATGAATTCTATGCACTGCTCACAGAGGAAATAACGGCCTTGCTTCGTGAAAGAGAACCCGAGCGACCGTCCGAGTTTGATGCAGAATTCCGGAATAAACCGCACATCGTTTTGGTGGTAGGGGTCAATGGCGTTGGTAAAACCACAACGATTGGAAAGTTGGCTCATCTCTACAAACGTGCAGGGAAAAACGTGATACTTGGTGCAGCCGATACGTTTCGGGCGGCTGCCGTCGAACAGCTGAAAATCTGGAGTGAGCGAGCGGGAGTACCGGTTATCCAGCAAGGGCAACAGGCAGACCCTGCATCTGTTGCGTATGACACCGTCTCGGCTGCCCTTGGCCGTGGTGCGGATGTTGCCTTGATCGACACAGCCGGACGCCTCCACAACAAAAAATCCCTGATGGAGGAGCTGGCGAAGATCAAACGGGTTCTCTCAAAAGTGATACCGGATGCTCCGCATGAAGTCCTGTTGGTGCTGGATGCATCGACCGGTCAAAATGCCATGCAGCAAGCGAAAGCCTTTTTGGAAGTGGTCGAGATCACGGGTCTGGTATTGACCAAATTGGACGGTACGGCTCGAGGGGGAATTGTCATAGGTATTTCCAACGAACTGGATGTGCCGGTGAAATATATCGGTGTTGGCGAAAAGATTGAGGATCTCCAAGTATTCGATCGCGCCCGGTTTGTACAAGCTCTCTTCCAGGAAGAGTCGACTCCATGAATCTCATCTTCACGGTATGGCTGCTTATTCTGATGCCCGGACCGGACTGGGACGGGACGAGCGGGATACGAATCGAAGCAGCGGAACTCCAACCATCCGATCCGAATCGCCCGGCGCTCCTCCGTGAAGCGGTCGAACGGTTTCGGAGCGGAGATCTGAATCGTGCCGAAGATCTTCTCCGTTATTTTGTGAAAACGGGTATCCCTATGGAGGATCGAATGGAAGGGTATGCCTATCGGGTACTTATTCAGATTCAGAAACAGGATTTTGAGCGTGGAGGGGAGATCCTGAACGAGATGGAGACGGTGCTTGAGAATAGCGTTCGGGAGGGGGACATCCTGTGGTCGGATCTCTATCGAATGCGATCTGGATTTGCGTTGCATCAGTATCGGACGGAGGAGGCGATCAGGTGGGCCGAACGCGCACTGGCAACCTCCATGGAGAGTGATCGACGACCGATCCGTCAAGTACGATCTCTCATGGTCAACGGATTGGCTCACGAAGCCTCCGGTGATTATGCCCGGGCAGAAATTTACTTTCGAAGTGCTCTTGCGCGAATGGAGCGAATGGAGAACCGGCATGAACAGGTCTGGCTCTCCCAGAAGGTGATTCGGAATCTGGCGACGGCACGATTTGAACTTGGACATCTGAATGATGCGTTGGATCTGTTTCAACAGCAGCGGGATCTGCTCCTCAAAATCTACGATGAGGGGCATCTTGAAGTAACCATCAACCGGTTGAACCGAGGGCGCATCTATGCTGCACTTGGAGATCATGCACTTGCAGTCGACTATTTTGTAAGTGCCATTCGGCGATTGAAGTCGCACAAGAGGGAGTACGCATCGACCCTGCTTCAGGCTCACGGGCTTGCAGGCTACAGTTATGCACAGTTGGGTGACGGAGAATCATCACAACGCCAACTCCGTCAGGCCATGGAGCTGGCCCGTGACCGGTTTGATGACAACCATCCCGAGATGCCCAAATTGTATCTGCAGTTGGCAACCTATGATCTGATGCGGGGAGAGCTGCAACATGCGTTGGAGAAATTTGACTCGGCAATGCGTGCATGGGACGAAAAGATCGAGGCCGATCATCCATTGCGTATACCCATCTATCTGGGTCGGGCCGAAATATATCGCAAATTGGGCGAGACCGACCAAGCGATGGACGAATATCAACGAGCCCTGGACATTGCGGAGAGTCGCTACCTGCAGAGGCACCCCGGCCACGCAGAAATCTGGCTTGGCATGGCACGGATTTACAAAGATCTTGCAGAGTGGAATCGGGCACTGGATGCCTATGTCCAGGCACAGAAAATTCTCACCCCTGTCGAGATTCCGGCAGATCGATTCTCTCATCCATCCTATTCCGGAAGCCTTCATGCACGCCTGTTTCTCGATGTGATTCAAGGGAAGGCGGAGGTCCTTCAAACTCTCTACACGACGAATGGAGAGTCGACGTACTTGACCGCTGCCTACTCTGCGTATTTATTGGCCATTCAGACCATGGAAAAAATCCAACTCCGGTTTCAGGACGAGGACTCCAAACTGGTACTGAATCGAAATCACTACTCCCTGTTTGAACACGCTGTCGATGTGGCCTATCAACTTTGGAAACAGACGGGAGACGCACTCTATCTTGAAGAGATCTATTTGATTGGTGAAGCGGGAAAAGCAAGAGTGTCTCGTGAACAGACTCGATGGTCCGATCTGGACGACCTTGATCATCTTCCGACGTCGCTCGTTGAGAAAGAGAAATCGATGCTCAAGAAGATTTCTCGTCTTCATCATGAACTGGATCGATTGAACGTATCGGGTCGATTGGAGAACCGGACCCGATTGGAAGAGGTTCAGGATTCGCTCTTTCAGCTTCATCACGAAAAAGAGATCTGGTTGCAGCACGTTGCCCGGACAAATCCCGAGTACGGAAATTGGCGAATGCAGCGTGAATTGATGCCCCTTCAAACGGTACAGAATCAAGTAGTGGCTCCGGATCAGGTCGTTGTAAGTTATCTGTTTGGCCGGGAGAATCTTTATGTAACCTTGATCGGGCAGAATCACCTGTCTGTTCACCGACTGGAGGGTGGGCAGAGAATCGAGGGGTGGATTGGAATGCTGCGTGAATCGATTCGAACCGAGGACCGCACCACATTTCGAAAAGCCTCCCGACAACTCTATCGACACTTGATCCAACCAATCGAGCCGATTACCTCCTCCTATCGTCAACTATTGGTGTTGCCGGACGCACACTTGAATTATCTCCCGTTCAATCTTCTGTTATCGGAGCAAGTGGCTCACAATCGGAGTTGGGAGTGGCCGTATTTGATTCGGAAGTATGAATTGAGCTACGCTCCGTCACTCATGATCTATCAGGAGACAAGGAATCAGGATCCGGTACGGGGTGAAGGATTCCTTGCCGTTGCACCCTGGACACGTGTAGATCGGGATGTTGTCGTTCCGCAGGCAGCAGCCCCTGTTGCCGGGCTGTTGTCACCACTTCCGCTCAGCAAATACGAGGTGGAAGTCATTGCAGATACCCGGCGCCGGTCTCAGGGTCTCATGGCTTCCCTGTTCGATCGAAAGGAGAACACACTGTTGATGGATTCAGAGGCGACACCGGATCGTCTTCGGGCGTTGGACCTCACCAAGTATCGATACATCCACATGGCTACTCACGCGTATGTTCATGAGAGACAGCCATCCTTGTCGGGAATACTGCTTTCGCCATCAGACGGATCCCGTACCAATGGAACCCTCTTTTTGAGTGATATCGAAGCATTGAATCTGAATGCATACCTGGTCGTACTCAGTGCCTGTGAGACCGGTTTGGGGACGTTGGCACGAGGAGAGGGGGTCATCGGTTTTTCCCGGGCATTTTTGAAGAGTGGATCACAAAACCTGGTCGTTTCACTTTGGAAGGTCAATGATCGGGCAACGGCTCAGTTGATGGAACATCTCTACCGCCGTCTCTTTAATGGGGCGTCTGTTTCGTCGGCACTTCGGGATGCACAACTGGCTCTGATCGATCAGTCGGAAACGTCGTTTCCGAGCCACTGGAGTTCGTTTATTCTGATTGGCAGCTGACACAGGCTTTTCTCGAGCTAACGGGGAGGCAGGAATCGATCCATTCGTGGAGAAGTTCGTGCATTGGCAACATGGAGCAGAGTGGCGTGAATCAATCGGGTACTCTTGCCCAACTTCTCCAAATCGACGGTTTCAGTGTGGTCCAGTGGATCATGGTAGCGTTCATGAATACCCGTAAAAAAGAAGATGAACGGAATATTGAGTCGTGCAAAATTCCAGTGATCACTTCGTCGATAGAATTGATTGGAATCTTGTAAATCGTTGAATCGACGATCCAGCATCAATCCCGGACCCTCTTGATTGGCCATCACAAGAAGACTGTCCAAATCGGCAGATACCAAATCGGCACCGATAATATAGATTGCATCTTCTCCGCCTTGTTTCTCACCTACGGTAGACCGACTTCCGATCATGTCTGCATTTAGATTGACGATGCTCTTCTCAATCGGATAGAGGGGATGATCACTGTAATATCGCGATCCGAGAAGTCCCATCTCCTCCCCACTCAGATGGAGAAACAGAATGGAGCGGTGCGGAACAGCTCCCGACCTGGCCGTCTGCTGGAGACTGCGGGCAATGGCCATGAGTGCGACGGTCCCGCTTCCGTTGTCATCGGCCCCGTTGAAGATACCGTCCCCCGTGGTTGTGGGGTACCCGGTTCCGATATGGTCATAATGTGCTGTGAGAATGATGGCTTCATCGTTCAATTCTGAATCGGAACCCGGCAACCATGCCGCGATATTCTCCGTTTCCAGAGAGCGGGTCTGAATATGGGGGTCGACCCGAAGGGTAGACCCCAATGGTCGCGGTTCGAATTGATGACCATTGTCTGCGAGATCTCGACGGAGATTCTCCAGATTTTGTACACCGTCGAGGCCCAAAAGTTGTGCAGCGAGATCGGGGGAGACTTTCAGGTACCCTTTGGGGGCATCGCTTCGGGTCGAATTCGGATACTGACTGGCCAATCGGGCATTTCGTGGTTTTTGAATGACCTCCCGGGCATGATTCATCCACACGTCATACTGCTCCGGGCTCTCATCTCCTATCACAACCACGCCCAGTGCGTTGTGCGTCTGGATCAGTTCGGAAAATCGGTAACCGGACGTCCATCGGTCTCCGTTCGGGAGCTGATCCCGAACCGAACCGGGTAGATCGTCGAAAAGCAGGACCCACCGATTCTGCAGATCGGTGCCGTCAAGATGCGTCCATCCACTCTCTGGATCCTGGATTCCAAACCCGGCAAAGACGATCTCGCCTTCCAGAACTCCGGAATGATGAAAAAGCGGAATCCACGGTGAGGGAGAATCGGGCGTGAGCCGAAAGCGGGTCGTGCCTTCCAGAGGGGAACCGGGTGCCCCGTTCAGGACAACGACCAAACTGTCCGTCTGTTCGGCCAAAATATGGAAGGTCTGCCGGAAACTCTCGTGCCCCGGAACGGTCTCCAATCCGAGATCCTGATAAAACGACTCCAGATAGGCAGCCGCTATTCGTTGGCCAGATAGACCGGTCTCCCTCCCGGACAGTGAATCGTGGGCAAGAACGTTCAGATGGGTCTGAAGTTTTTCCGGGGAGGACTCTTCCAGAATGGACATCTCGTACAAACGCCAGTCGATATCCGGAAGGGTCGTCCAGAGAAACGCAGAACCCGTGAACACAAGAGCAGCCAATACTAGGATCAAACGCTTCATGTTCCTTCCGTCTCGTTCGGGTCGACCCTTTCTCGTCAGGAGGGGATCAGTTCACTAATGGGTTTCAGATCCAGATGGAAATCCGTCGGATCCTCTTCGACATAGAGATCGATTTGCTGCTCTTTGACCATTTCAAGAACAGCGAGAAAAGTAGTGACGACCTGGATTTTGTGGTGCATGGCCCGACACAGGTAGGCAAACGAGAGGCGTTTTCCTGCTGTACGCAGGCTCTCCAGAACAAAATGAGTTTGATCCTCGACCGTAAACTGTACCTTCTCGACTCTGTGTACGACCCGGTCACGTTTGATATCCGACAGCACATTCCGGAATGCAGCCATCAGCTCAAACATGGTGACATCCTTGAGCGCTTCACCATTCACCTGCTTCTCGACTTGATCCTCCTCCAGATACTGTCGCGTATACTCCATACGGGACTCATGGTCCAGACGGGTCATTTTCTGAGCCATCTCCTTGTATCGTTTGTACTCAAGCAGCCGCTGGACCAGTTCGTAACGGGGATCCTCTTCATCCAGTTCATCCGCCTCGCCCGGCTCTCTCGGCAGCATCATGCGGGCTTTGATAGACATCAACAGGCTGGCCATGTAGATGAATTCACTGGCTACATCCAGATCCAGCTCCTCCATCAGGTGGATGTAATCGAGAAATTCATGGGTAATATGGGAGACCGGAATATCATAAATGTCGAGCTCATCGCGCCGGATGAAAAAGAGGAGCAAGTCCAGCGGACCTTCAAAATTTTTCAGATGAACTCGATACATGAGGATTGCAAAGGGTTCCGTGGTTGTAGATCCTGCGACACGCTGTAAAGAACGAAATCGGGAGCTTTATTCCAACGTTCGGGTGCCAATAAAGGGTCCGATTCACGGTCAAAGACGGCCTGTGGGCCATCACACACATTCTTGCCTCCAATTCGTACATTGCGCAGAATCGAACACGTATTCATACGTTGTAAACGGGAGAATCGGGAGGACAATTGACCATGAGATCTACCGTAGAGAGGAGAGACGAGATCCGCGCCATTTTGTATGAGAGGGGGAAAGTACGTGTAGACGAGCTCAGCGAAAAGATGGGTGTGACGACCGTGACCATTCGGAACGATCTCGATTATTTCGAGAAGATGGGCATTCTTCATCGAACCCACGGCGGTGCCCTGCTCAAACGGAATGTTTATGAAGATCCGACACTGGAAGATCGCCAGAAACGGTATCAAGAAGAAAAAAGACGAATTGCACGCGAGGCGGTTAAACGGGTCCGGCCCGGTGAGACCATTCTTTTGGATTCCGGAAGCACCACATTGGAGATCGCTCGTCACCTCCACCAGATCGAGTCGTTGACGGTCATGACCAACTCGATCAGTATTGCATTGGAACTGACGCACTCTACCCATCTCGACGTCATGCTTACGGGAGGAGCATTCAGGCGCGCTTCGCACTCCCTCGTCGGCCCAGAGGCAGAAGCGACGCTGTCAAACTACTACTTTGACAAACTATTTCTCGGTGTGGACGGGATCGATCCAGAGTTCGGACTCACCACACCCAATCCACTGGAAGCCGGGCTGAACCGGGTCATGGTTCGTCATGCGCGGCAGGTGATTGCCGTCACCGACTCCAGTAAATTCGGTCGTCAAAGCTTCTCATTGATTTGTGAAATGGGGTCCATTGACACATTGATCACAGACAAGGGGCTGGGGGCACGTCATGTACACGATCTGCATCGGCGAAAAATTGATCTGGTCTTGGTCTGATCCCGATTTCAAAATCCGACACGGATTTCCTATTCTGATCCAAAGGAAAGCATCGCCTCCACTGTATAACCGGTAAAGGAAAAGAAAATCAACGCTCATGAAAAACACACGAAAAGAGTTTTTGAAAATGAGTGGACTGGCAGGTACCGGTCTTTTCACGCTCTCCAACTGCAGTTCTGGATCTTCTTCGGATTCGGCGGACTCTCGTCCCCTGGAACGGGAACAGATCTTCAACATGCATGGGTATGCCGCTCCGGCGATTGATCTGGTTCGGGTCGGAATTATCGGCATGGGAAATCGGGGAAACGGGGCTGTATCCCGGCTCAATCATATCGAAGGTGTCGATGTTCGGGCCATTTGTGATGTGGAAGAGAGTGCGATTCGGGAGGCCGAGGATCGGATGAGTCGAATAGACGCCATGCGGTTCAGCCCGGACACCTATATCGGAGAAGAGGAGTGGAAACGGGTATGCGACCGGGACGATCTGGATCTGATTCTGGTCTGTACACCGTGGCACCTGCATGCCCCCATGTGTGTCTACTCCATGGAGAGCGGGAAGCATGTGGCAACCGAAATCCCGGCAGCGATCACGTTGGAGGAGTGCTTTCAGCTTGTTGAAACCTCCGAACGGACTCGCAAGCACTGTTATCAGATGACGAACATGTGCTACAGTTTTTTCGAAATGGTCACTCTGAATATGGCACGGGACGGGTTTTTCGGGGATTTGATTCACGGAGAGGGGGCCTACATCCACCAGTTGATGCGTCACAATTTCGATTTTGACGAATATCACGATATGTGGCGTCTTCGGGAAAATTCGAAACGGAATGGAAATCTCTATCCTCACCACGGTCTCGGAATGGTGGCCCTGGCAATGAACATCAACCACGGAGACCGACTAGACTACATGGTCTCCATGTCCAGCAATGATTTCATGATGCAGGATCGTGCACGGGAGCTGGCCCGAGAGGAGCCGTTTTTCGAGGAGTTTGCCGAACGAAGTTTTCGGGGCAACATGAATGTGAGCATGTTGAGGACTGTTCAAGGCCGAACCATCATGCTTCAGCACGATGTGACCTCGCCGAGACCCTACTCCCGAATCCATTTGATTAGCGGTACAGAGGGAATTGCACGCGGGTTTCCGGAGGAACGAATCGCGAACAGTCACGACGGATGGTTGCCGGAAGAGGAACATCAGGCGGTTGTGGAGAGGTATACCCCGGAGATTACTCGCCGGGTCGGGGAGATGTCCGAACAGATCGGTGGTCACGGCGGGGCCGATACCATGATGCTTTGGCGATTGGTCGACTCTCTTCGTGCCGGTCACCCGCTCGACTTGACGGTCTATGACGCCGCCAGCTGGAGCTCGATTATTCCACTCAGTGAGTGGTCGGTTGCCAACCGATCCAACCCGGCCGATATCCCCGATTTTACGGGTGGAACCTGGAGCAGCAACCGACCTGTGATGGATGTAAATCTCGAACGGGTGGGAGATACGAGGCTGGTCTAAACTGAGGTTCGACGGGCCGAATCGGCCGCTTCTCGTCGAAGCGGCCCTTGGTCACTCGATGCCCCCTTTCTCCTGTTCGGGTGTGAGAGCCACCAGCTTGCGCCAGGCACCGATGAGCATCCAACCGGATACAATCGAGGCGATGGTGGTGCCAATCGCCGGAATCAGATATCCATAGATCCAGTATCCGGTTGCAAAGAGGATACCGTAGACAAAGACGCAGCCCAGAAGCATACACCAGATCCCCTGCGGTACTCGCCAGGCTTCGTCTTCGACATCGGTTCGTCGAATTCCGCGCTCCTCTGCCCGTTTATGGATGGTCTCCCAACCAGGTCCGCCCGGGCGTATCAATTGACAGAAAGAGATCAACGTGTCCTCGTCCGTCGGGCGTGTGAGCCATGTGACGATGAGCCAGGCGATTGTGGTAATCAAAATACCGAACAGCAGCTCTTGGGTACCATTCAATGCCGGCAGGCCGGTCGATGCGTGTCCAAACCGAAAGTAGAGAGCCACCAGAAAGGAGACAACCATTCCGGTGACCTCGCTCCAGGCGTTTATGCGCCACCAGAACCAACGGAGAATAAAGAGAAGACCCGTTCCGGCCCCAATCTGAAGAATGATCTGGAAGTTGTCCAGAGCCGACTGCATCTGCAGGGCCAGCCATCCGGCGATGATCATCAGAACCGCCGTAGAGATCCGGCCGACCTTCACTTGTTCCTGTTCGGAGGCTCCTGGCTTCAGAAATCGTTTGTAGAGGTCATTGACAAGATAACTCGACCCCCAATTCAAGTGCGTCGAAATCGTGGACATATAGGCTGCAATGAGGGCAGCGACCACCAGACCCATCCAACCTGCCGGCAGAAACGACAGCATGGCAGGGTAGCCCATATCGTGGCCCACCATGTCGGCAGCATGCGGGAACGCCTGCCGGATGGAGTCCAGGTCGGGAAAGACGATGACTGAACAGAGGGCGACAATGATCCAGGGCCACGGGCGCAGAGCGTAGTGCAGAGCATTGAACAGAAAGACCGCGCCGATGGAGTGGTCCTCATTTTTGGCAGCAAACATTCGTTGTGCCACATATCCACCCCCGCCCGGCTCTGCCCCCGGGTAGTAGACACTCCACCACTGAACGGCCAACGGAATAATAAGGATCGTCCAAAGTTGAGAGGTATCGGAGAAATCAGGGAAGAGCGCCATGAGTGGCTGGACCGCCTCGTTGGAAAAGAGAGTGGATACGGTACCGATGGACGGGTGTTTGATCGCAAACCAGGCCGCGGCAATTCCTCCGATCATGGAGAGGAAAAATTGGAAAAAGTCGGTAATCAAGACTCCCCGAAGGCCGCCGAGTGCACTGTAGACAACCGTTACGGTTCCTGCAATCAGAATGGTTTGAAAGGGAGTAATACCGAGCAGAACCGTCCCCATCTTGATGGCGGCCAGTGATACCGATGCCATGATGAGTACGTTGAAGATCAAGCCCAGATAGACAGCACGGAACCCTCGCAGGAATGCGGCCGATGTCCCGCTGTAGCGTAGCTCGTAGAACTCGACATCGGTCAGGATGCCGGATCGCCGCCAGAGGTTGGCATAGACAAAGACCGTAAGCATGCCGGTGAGCAAAAAAGCCCACCAGGACCAATTCCCGGCAACTCCATTTTGCCGAACAATATCGGTGACCAGGTTGGGAACCTCGGTCGAAAACGTGGTCGCCACCATCGAGATTCCCAGAAGCCACCACGGCATGTTCTTGCCGGCAGCGAAAAATTCATTGGCGCTCTCCCCTGCACGGTTCATGACCCAGAATCCGACGGCCAGTGAGAAGAGCAGATAGAGAGCAATGATCAACCAGTCAATGAGCGCTAAATACATGGGTCCGTCTTGAGTGAGAGTTTGAGACCGTTACACCAGTCGTGGATAATAGCGAATTGCATTTTCCCGGAACAGTTTGTGAATGATCGACTCCGGAAGACCCAGTCCGCGAAACGGTTGATCCACATTCCAGGCGGTTTGTTCGGAGTCTTCGGCAAAAAATTGGAACTCTCGATGCCACTTGTCACGGATGGTGGATTGCATCTCATCTGTCGAGACGTTCTCATTGTCATCGATCTGATCACTGCCGTAGATGATGCGATCCTGATACCGGGTCACAAAGTCAATCACCTTCGCCCGTTCGTCAACAGCTTGGTATTGCAGATGACAAACACGCTCGGCCAGGTCGACGCCCGCGTTCGGGTGGGCATCGAGCCACCGTGCCACCTTCTCTACGCTCCACTCCAGGCTGGCCAGGTGGAGTCCAATGAATTTCAGATCCGGGTGCTTGGCCAGTCGCCGCTCTCGTGCCGCCAACTGCTCCTCGTAGGACGGGAACTCCGGATTCTTGTACATGTGATAGCGTGGATGGCGGGAGAAGTAGTCCCGGTCACTGGAGACGGTCATCTCCTCGAGTGGAAGCCAGCAGTTCTTCGGCTCGCCCAGATGGGCGATCAAGACAACGCCGTTCGACTCCATGAACTCGAAAATCGGGTCCAGTCGCGGGTCATCGACCATGACGAATCGGTCCTGGTCATCTTGGATCTCCATCCCGATGTTCTTCCAGATCTTGACCCCACACGCGCCGTTGTTCAGGCCGGTCTGGATCGCATTCAGGGATTGTTCCACCCAGCCTTCCGACCCAAATCCTTTCATTGTGAAGGTGGTCATGAACCCAACGGGGACAGCGCCGGACGTCTGTCGTTTGAGGATCGTCTCCATCTGTTTCTTTGGAGGATCAAATTCCGGGATGTCTGTGTTGATGCTCATGTACGAGAACCCCTCGTTCGCCCCTACGTCCTGAAGGGCGTCGCGGTCCAGGTTCATGTGAACGTGAGCGTCTATCTTCTGGATCGAGTCGTACAGGTCTCGGGTTTTCGGTTTCATGTCATCAAGGGTGGGTTTGAATTCATTTCAACGCAATCGTCGACGGGACTGATCGGGATTCATTCCGTACATCAGGCACTGCGAACGGTCTTCAATTTGGCTGTAACAAGCGTGGTAACCTGATCCATGGCCGGTGGAAAGACCTGACGCAGATCGATCTCGTCCGATCCGGACAGCTCCTTCTGAACCGTTTTCATGAAGATGTTTTTGATCTCCGTTGCCAGGTTTATTTTCCGTATCCCGCGTCGAATGCCCTCCTGAAGCTGTTCGTCCGGAATACCGGACCCTCCGTGCAGAACCAGAGCAGCATCAGTGGCCGAGTGAATCTCGGAGAGCAGATCCAGATCCAGCTTCGGATCCTTTGTGTAGAATCCGTGGGCCGATCCGATGGCGACGGCCAGCGCATTGACACCGGTTCGTTGGACAAAATCGGCGGCTTCGTCTGGTTTTGTAAAGCCCTCTTTTTCGTGAGACTGACCCAATTTGGCCACATAACCCAGCTCTGCTTCTACATTTGCATCGAAGCGGGATGCCAGGTCAACGATTCGGGACGTGATCTCTACATTTTTGTCGATGGACTTCTCGCTTGCATCGATCATGACCGAGTCGAATCCGGCTTCCAGGCAGGCACGGATCATTTCCGGATCTTCTGCATGGTCCAGATGAAGCCATCCCTGTACCCCGTGATCCCGCATTGCCGTTTTTCCGATGGCGGCCGTCATCTCTACACCCAAATAGTTGATGGTAGACGGACTTGCCTGAAGGATGATTGGCACGTTCAGATTTGCAGCGGCCCGGAGTACACCGGTTACGGTTTCAAAGTTGTAAAAATTGGTCGCCAGAAGCGCACCGCCACTGGATTCGAGCTCGTTGAATTTCTCTTTAAGTGTCATGAATGGGGACATTTATCTTGATTGCGGTTGAATGGACCAGCTCCGGTCCCGACAGTGCAGTGGTTCCACCCGAACCGGTGGTACTGACGGCAGCTGCGATGGATGCATAGCGAAGAGCCGTCTCTTCCGATGTACCTTGCAGGATGGAATGGATCAGTCCGGCATTGAAGCTGTCTCCGGCACCGATTGCATCCCGAAAATCCGGAAGGACATATGCCGGAACGACCTGTTCCGGCCGACCGGCGCCGACAGCACGTGCACCGTCTGTGCCCATTTTGACGACCGTGCGGCAGGAGTAGGTGGCCACCGTTCGAATGGCTGATTCGAGCTCGGATGTATGTGTCAATGCCTGCAACTCCCGTTCGTTTGGCAGAAACCAATCGAGTAGAGGAAGCAGGTTGTCAAGGTCGAGGTCCCACGACTCGTCCGGATCCCATTGAGGGTCCAGGGAGGTGGTTAATCCGGCCGATTGTGCCTTGGATAAAATCTCTGTCAAGTCTCGTTTCAGACCGGGCTGCAGGAAGATAGACGAAATATGAAGATGGCGAAAACGGTGGAGTTGATCCATCGGCAGGTCTTGAATCGAAAACTCTTCCATCGGACCGGGATGGGTGACCATCATCCGCTCTTGGTCCATGTTGAATGCGATGGTGGCACCTGTTTGTCGATCTTCACGAGTCGCAATCCACTCCGTATGAACTCTCTTCTCTTGCAATGAGTTGAGAACAAGTTCTCCGAAGGAGTCGAGACCCGTCAAACCGGCGAATGCCGTCCGGCTGCCCAATGAAGAGATATTGGAAGCAAAGATGGCCGAAGAGCTCCCCAGAGTCAACGTCATGGATCGAGCCAACCTCTCTTTCCCCACTTCCGGTTTCCCCTCAATGCGATCCATGATCAGGTCTACGTTGAGTTCACCGGCGACCAACAGGTCATATTCGGCAACTGAATCATTCATGGTCTGCGATGGTCTGTCAATTCTACAGTTGGAAGCAGACGTTCTACATCTGCTCTCTGGATCAGTCCCAACTCCCCGGAAAGGCAGTTGGCCGATCCTGCGGCGACCGAATGTCTCACTTGATCGCTCAGGCTGCGGTTTTCGGCCTGCGCAGCAAGAAGCCCGCCTGTCAAACAATCCCCGCACCCGACCGTACTGATGACCGTGTCTACAGAGCACCGTCCATGCACCAACTGATCATGGTGAGCAAGCCACAGGCCATCGGCTCCGTCTGTCACAGCCGCCACTTCACAGGAGAGTACAAGCTTTCGTGCAGCTTCTCCAGCAGAAAGTGAATCACCCAACAGTTCGTTCACCTCGTCCCGGTTTACATGCAGGCCGTACGGACCGGTCTCAACGGCTGCCTCTAACCACACGCCGGAAGCATCGACCCAGAGTGGAATGGACAGGTCCCGGCATCGGTCGCTCAACCACTGGTAGGGCTGGGCGGGTGTGCCTGCGGGCCAGGAACCACTTACGCAAACGAGAGAGGCTCGTTTCAGAAGGGGATCCAGAACCTCATTCCACTCTTTCATGCTCGAACGTCCAAGCGATGCACCCGTCTCCCGGACTTCGGTCTCCCGGCCATCACTCTCCAGGTACGTCACGCATCGACGTGTCCACCCTTCCAATTCGGGACCGTGCGTTGAAACGCCGCGACGTTCACACTCTTGACGAATCCATGCCCCTGTGGGACCGGCCCAGAATCCGGCCAGTTCGACCTCTGCGCCCAGCTCCCGTGCAGCAAGAGCAACATGTACGCCTTTTCCACCCGGCCAGGGAGTCGTTGAGCGGGACGCATGAATCCGACCGGGCTCCAGTTGGTCTACATGAATTTGCGTATCGACGGATGGATTGGGGCAGAGAACCAGAATCATTCGGTACCCTCCCCGTTTATTGGATCGGGGTAGATCGTTACGCCTTGTACCACGCGGGAGATGGTTCCTTTTTTGGAGGGCTGGTCCGGTTCGTATCCCCGCTCAAGTGAGGTATAAAAAGCGAGGATCTGTACCGGCAACAAAGTCAGAGGGAGCAAGGCATCTGCCGGGTTTATCCCGCCCGAAGCCAGTATGACCGGATTTGAATCCGGACGTTTTTCTGCTTGCGAAGCGTCCGGAAGAATGGATAGGGTTTCCATGGCGCGGTCTTCCGATTCGATCTGCTTCGCCAAGTCTGCCTCGTACCGAAAGACGGACGGGTCATTCGAAAAGAGATAGACGACCAGGGTCTTCTCGTTGACCAGTGCTTTGGGCCCGTGCCGGAATCCGAGAAACGAATCATATGTACAGATGACCTCTCCGTCTGTCAATTCCTGGAGTTTGAGGTGCGCTTCTCTTGCAATGCCGAACAGAGGGCCCGACCCAAGAAAGACAGCTCGTTCAAACGGTTCACGAGCCAATGTCTGCAGACGTTCCACCTCGTTCTTCAGAAGGTCTTCGGCATTCCGGGAGAGATTGAGTACCGATTCGCGAGACCATCGAGTCTCTTCCGGATCCGAGGCCAGCAACAACGCCAACAACATTCCGGTGAAACTGCCGGTCATGGCCAGACTTTTGTCATGCGCTTCGGGAGGGAGCAAAAGCACGTACCCTCGATCCGTATCCTTTTGTCCTCGAGCCAACGCCCCGTCCGGATTGCATGTAATGACCAGGTGCCAGACCTCGCGGCACCAGTTGTCTACTCGCTCAACGGCAGCCAGGCTTTCGGGACTGTTGCCCGATCGGGCAAAGGAGACCAACAGCACGGGTGTGTCGGCATCCAGGTAGTCTCGATAATGGGTGACCAAAGTCGTGGTCGAAATGGACCGGACAGAACGTTTCAGGGAACGTTTCAAGATCGGTTCGGCCGATTTGCCGATAAAATCAGAGCTGCCGGCCCCCGTCAATACAATGGAGAGATCGTTGCGTGCAAAGAGTGGATTCAGAAATGATTTCCATTCATTTGAATCGAGCAGATGGTCTGCAATGGCCCTCCAGAGGGCTGGTTGACCTGCGATTTCACGAGCAGTGTGGATGGCTCCGTTCTCTTCGAGTGTCTCTTGAGGGATACCCAGGTAGGTTGGCATGGAAAATTCAGGATTGGAATAATCATTCAATATGAACCGGCATGATAGGCGAATTCAGGTAAAAAGAAAAGAAAAGGCAAGTGTCAAGGGGGCCATTCAGAATGAAAGAAACAATATGAAACGTAGAATTCATGGTTCTGTTGTCTCGACACACGGGATTGGCAAGGGTTCAAGCGAGGCTCTACCTTCAATGGGATGCATTCTCTATCTTTCTCCAATGGCCCGGTTCGGAACGTGAACCAACGTTCGACAGGAGGCAGCTTCCACCAACAACATTGATTGTATGAATCCATCTACGAAAACCCGTTCCCTCAGAGAGACTCACGGCGGTTGGTTGGTTTCTGATGTATCGTCTCTACTCAGCCGTATTCACCATGTATTGTTCGGAAAATGGGAGCGCTTTTTCCTCGTGTTCGCTCTCAGTATTACATGTGCGGGCCTGCCTGACCTTGTTCAGGCGCAGTCCTACGATATGTTGATCAAAGGGGGGCATGTCATCGATGCGAAAAACGGCATTGATGAAGTCATGGATGTCGCCGTGACCGGTGACCGGATTGCCAGGGTCGCGAAAGATATTCCGGCATCGGAAGCCGCACAGGTGGTTCAAGCAAACGGTCTCTACGTAACTCCCGGATTGATTGATGTGCACGCTCATGTCTTTGTAGGGCCAGAACCGGGCCGGTTTGCAGACGGATTTTCCAGTGTATCTCCCGATGATTTCACACTGCGCAACGGAATTACGACAGTTGTGGATCCCGGGAACTCTGGATGGCGGAATTTTGAACAGTTTTATCATCAAGTGATTGAACCGTCTCACACCCGTGTATTGGCCTTTATCAATCTGGTCGGTCACGGCCTTTATGGAACCGAATACAACAATGACCGGTCCGATATGGATTCGGAGAAGACGCTCCAGGTCATGCGCGCCTGGCCGGACCATATCGTCGGTATTCGGTTTGGGCACTACGCCGCCGAAAACTATCTCGAACCGCTCGATCAGGCGATGCAGGTGGCCCGGGAAGCCGGAACCCCTTTTCAGTTGGAGTGCAATCTCCCGCACCTGGATGTAGAGGACGTACTGTCCCGAATGGAACCGGGTGATATCTTTACCCACTCCTACGAGCCTGGACGTCGCTCCCTGCTCACGGAAGATGGCGACATACAAGCGTATGTGTGGGAGGCAAGAGATCGGGGAATTCTCTTTGATGTCGGTCATGGGGGGGGAAGTTTTCGGTTTGCCCAGGCCATTCCGTCCGTGGAACAGGGGTTCTGGCCGGATACATTCGGAACGGATCTCCACCGGTTCAGCATGAATGACGGCATGAAAGACATGGTCAATGTCATGTCCAAATTCATCAACATGGGCATGTCGCTGCAGGATGCGATTGAACGGGCCAGCTGGCGTTCGGCTCAATCGATTCAACGTGAGGATTTGGGTCACCTGAGTGTGGGGGCCGTCGCCGATCTGGCCGTCTTTCGTATGGAAGAGGGGGCATTCGGTTTTGTGGACTCCCGGGAATTCAAAATGGACGGAGATCGCAAACTGACAGCCGAATTGACCTTGCGGGCCGGGCGTGTCGTTTGGGACCTGAACGGACTGGCCGCCACGCCATGGGAGATGGACCAAGTGAACCGATAAAATTTTTGGAACAACCCATTGCCGATTCCGAACGGAACGGTATGGATCGAATGTGATGAACCCTAACCGCCGCGTTGTTCGCAGCGTGGCAGATTGAACCAACAGACGAATGAACATGCAGATACAAACCGTCAACGATGACAACCACCGGTCAGAATCGAAGAACACATTTCTTCGTGCAGCCGGCATATTTCTGTTGCTGATGCTCCTGTCCCTCGGGATGAGCCATCCGTTACAGGCTCAACAATATGACATCCTGCTCAAAGGCGGCCATGTCATGGATTCAAAAAACAGCATTAACCAGGTCATGGATGTGGCGGTAACGGGTGACCGAATTTCGCGCGTGGCACGCAACATTCCCGCTTCGCAAGCGGAGCAAGTGATTGATGTGAGGGGTCTCTATGTGGTTCCCGGGTTGGTAGACATCCATACACACGTCTTCTTTGGTACCGATCAGGATCGGTATTTGAGCAACAGCTACTATGCCGTCAAACCCGATTCCTACAGCTTCAAGTACGGAGTGACCACGATGGTGGATGTCGGAGGTGCGGGGTGGAAGAACTATGAAACGTTCAAAGCCCAGACGATTGACAACTCCGCGACACGTGTTCTTTCGTTTCTGAATATCATTGGCGAGGGGATGAAAGGGGGACATTTCGAGCAGAATCTGAATGACATGGATCCGGTCATGACCGGGATGATTGCCCGACAGAACGATTGGGTGGTCGGGATCAAAATTGCTCACTACCGCGGGCATGATTGGGAGCCGATCGAGCGTCTCGTGGAAGCAGGCGAACGAGGTGGAGTGCCCGTGATGGTCGATTTCGGTAGTGCCAATCCACCGCTTTCCATCGAAACATTGGTACTCGAAAAGTTGCGACCCGGGGATATCTATACACATATGTACGGAGGGGGCGGATCGGGACGCGAGGCCGTTCTGGATGACAACGGAACCCTCCGGCCGGGCATTCTTCAGGCGCAGGAACGTGGCGTCATCTTTGATGTCGGACACGGAGGCGCCAGTTTTCGATGGCCGATCGTGATGCCGGCCTATGAGCAGGGCTTGGTACCGGATGTAATCAGTACCGACCTTCACCAAGGGAGCTCCAATGCCGGGATGCGCAACATGCTCAACGTGATGTCCAAATTCATCAACATGGGCATGTCGCTCGAAGATGTCATTCACGCGTCGACCTGGAAGCCGTCTCAGGTTATTCAGCGCGAAGAGCTTGGCCACTTGAGTGAAGGAGCAGAAGCCGACATTGCTGTTCTCGGAATGCGGGAAGGGGAATTCGGGTTTGTCGACGTGCGCCCTCCCGGGAACAAATTGACCGGCAAGTACAAACTGGAAGCAGAAATGACCCTTCGTGCCGGTCGAATCATGTGGGACCTGAACGGTCTCTCTGCTTCCGAAGAGTGGCGAAATCAGTAAGAACATGAATCGAAGCACCAGACGGCCCGGCAAATGTCGGGCCGATCTGTTTGAAGTACATGAACCGGAATCAGATGAATGAACAGATCATGAAACAACTCAATAAAGCAGGCGTGGCAAACACGTCGCAACCAACCAAGAGACGAACCGTCGGCCAGCGCGTACGACGATGGACCGGCCTGATGATGGCACTGGTTCTATTTCCGCTTGCCATGCAGGCTCAGCAGATCGATCTGCTGATCAAGGGTGGACATGTTGTCGATCCGAAGAACGGTATTAACCAGACGATGGATGTGGCCGTTATTGACGGCAAGATTGCCGAAGTATCGCGTTCCATCGATGCCAACCGAGCCCGGCGCGTGGCCGATGCCGAGGGCCTCTATGTGGTACCCGGTCTGATCGACATGCACACGCACATCTTTTTCGGAACGGAAGAGGTGGGCTACTCGGGATTCGAGATCAACAACAGTTTCGGTAGTGTTCGGCCGGATGCATTCGCCTTCCGGACGGGTGTAACGACCATGGTCGATGCCGGATCATCCGGGTGGAGGGATCTCCCGACCTTTCGCAAACAGACGGTCGAAGAGTCTCAGGCCCGGATTCTTGCCTTTGTTTCCATCGCCGAAGACGGCATGCTGGGCAGTGTCCACTCCAACTATCTTGACGGAATGCAGCCCGATGCGACGGCCTTCATGATCAACGAGAATGACGATTTTGTGGTCGGTATCAAAGCACACCACTATCGGGGAGACGATTTCGGACCGGTCGAACGAGCTGTCGAAGCCGGAAATCTGGCCGGTGTTCCGGTGATGGTCGATTTTGGCGGTCACCAACCTCCTCTCTCCCTCGAGACGCTTCTGATGGAGAAACTACGACCGGGAGATATCCTGACGCATACGCATTTCGGGAGCTCCAGCCGCCAGGGAGCCATTGACGAGAGTGGAAATCTCCGTGATTTCATTTTGCCGGCGCAGGATCGAGGAATTATTTTCGATGTGGGCCATGGAGCAGGTGGGTTTCAGTGGGACCAAGCCATACCGGGTAGCCGACAAGGATTCTGGCCCAACACCATTTCGACCGATCTCTACCGGAACAGCATGAATGCCGGCATGAAAAACCTGAACAATGTCATGTCCAAGTTTCTGGCGATTGGCATGAGTCTGGAAGATGTCATCGAGCGTGTCACATGGAAACCGGCACAAGTCCTGCAGCGCGAAGAGCTGGGTCACTTGAGCGTCGGAGCAGAAGCAGATATTGCCGTCCTTCAAAAGCATGAAGGATCCTTCGGATTCCTGGATGCTCGCGGACAGCGAGTCGAAGGCGATGAGAAACTCGAAACCGAGCTCACTGTACGTGCAGGCCGCATCGTTTACGACCTGAATGGAATCAGTGCTCCGGACTGGGTAGAGCCAACATGGGACGAATAACGCTTTTACTGATCGGACTCGGAATCGGACTGGCCTCTTGCCAGTCCGACCCGGACCCGGTTTATGATCTGTTGATCGATAACGGTCACGTGGTCGATGCCCGAAACGGTGTGGACCAGGTGATGGACGTGGCCCTGTTGGATGGGCGCATCGCACGTGTATCGCCGGAGATTGACCCGGAACAGGCTACCCAGCGAATCGACGCGACCGGGCTCTATGTAGCGCCCGGTTTGATCAATCCTCACGGACACTACTTCACGGGCCCGCGAATCGGGGCCGATGACGGAGGATTCTCCGGCGCATTTGCCAGCGGCTTTTCAAGCGTCTCCCCCGACAACTTTACACTTCGAAACGGCATTACCACAGTCGTCGATGCCGGAACATCGGGATGGCGAAATGTCGAGCAGTTCAAGGAGAATGTCGTGGACCCCTCAACCACGAGAGTCCTGGCATTCCTGAACATTGTGGGATACGGGATGCTGGATCACAACCACAACCAGCGAGTCGAAGACATGGATGTGGAGCGTACAGTTGCCGCTCTCGAGGAGCATGACGACTGGTTGGTGGGCACGAAGATCGGCCATTTCTATTCGCCCGACTGGACACCCTTCGAGCGGGCGCAGCAGGCGGCCCGCGAGAGTGGAACCCGTCTGTTTGTCGAGTGCCATCTTCCGGAGTTGCCCATGGGTGAAATCCTCGAACGACTCGAAGAGGGAGATATCCTGACTCATATCTACGGGGCGGTTCATGATCGTGAACATATTCTGAACCAAGAGGGAAGGGTTCGACCCGACATGATCGCTGCACGCGAGAGAGGTGTTTTCTTCGATACTGGACATGGAGGTGTAAGCTTTCATTACGATCTGGCGGCACCAGCTCTGGAGCAGGGGTTCTTGCCGGATGCGTTCGGGACCGATCTGCACCGGTTCAGCATGAATGCCGGGATGAAGAACATGCTCAATGTGATGTCCAAGTTCATGAATTTGGGGATGGACCCTTCCGACCTCCTTTCACGAGCCACATGGGGTACGGCGAAGATGGTGGGACGAGAAGATCTGGGCCACTTGAGTGAAGGAGCCGTTGCAGATATTGCCATTCTGAATCTCAAAGAAGGGTCATTCGGGTTTGTCGATTCCGGTGGCGAACGGTTGCAGGGAGACCGGATCTGGGAAGCGGAAGTAACACTGCGCGAAGGCCGGGTGGTATGGGACCTGAACGGCCTGGCCGCCCGACCCTGGCAAGAGGATGATGTGCAACGATAATCCAGCATACTGAAGACAGGCAGATGATGAAACGAAAGGAGATGCTCTCCTGGCTCGCCTCGGCCCCTGTATTGGGTGCCGGCTGGTTGAGGGGAAAAAACGACACGAACCACGAAACCAACGAGCGATATCAAGGGTTGACGGCGGAGGAAGCCGAGCTGCAGCGACAGACCGATGCGCTGCCCTACCGGGATTTTTACAACGAATTGGGTGTGCGAACCCTGATTAATGCGACGGGAACACACACCTATCTGGGAGGCTCGCTTATGTTGCCGGAGGTGGTTCAGGCGATTCAGTTCGGCGTCCATCAATATGTAGACATGAATGAGTTCGCCGACCGGGTCGGGGAGCGACTGGCCACTCTCTGCCGGGCCGAAGCCGCCATGGTGACGGCGGGCGCTGCCTCGGCGTTGACACTCGGGACAGCGGCTGTTCTCACCGGAACGGATCGACAGAAGATTCACGACATTCCCAATTTGCCGGGACCGCGAGCCGAAGTGATCGTGCAGCGTCGCCACCGATACTCCTACGATCATGCCGTTCGGAATACAGGTATCCGGTTTGTCGAGGTAGAGACGGTCGAAGAGTTGGAGGCGGCCATCAACGAACGGACCGCAATGATGCTCTTCATGAACGCCGCCAATTTCTGGGGAGAGATTCGGGACGAGACCTTTCTGCAACTCGGGAAAAAACACGGCATTCCCGTATTCATCGACTGCGCAGCCGACGTACCACCGGCCGAAAATATCTGGAAATACAACGAGATGGGCTTCGATCTGGTGACCATCTCTGGAGGAAAGGGGCTGCGGGGCCCCCAAAGCACGGGGCTTCTGACGGGACGGAAAGATCTCATTGACGCCGCCCGAATGAATCACTCCCCCAACTCCAACTCCATTGGACGCGGGATGAAGGTAAACAAAGAGGAGATGCTGGGCCTGTTGGTCGCCGTGGAGCAGTTTCTGAAGATGGACGAAGTCGCGTGGAGACGCGAACAAGACGAGATTGCAGACACAATCCGTGAGGCGCTTGATCGCTACCCGCAACTGGAGACCGAGATCATTGTGCAGGAGATCGGGAACCACTTCCCGCAAGTGCGGATCGACTGGGATGAGGACGCCCTCGAATTTACCCACCAAGACTTGATTCGAGAGCTTCGGGAGGGACATCCCTCCATTGAAACCGCCACGAAAGGGTGGCTCGGCCAGGGCGTCTTTGTCTGCATGGCGATGGCGCGGCCGGGTCAGGAACGCGTGGTCGCCAGACGGTTGAACGAAATTTTTGACCGGGTTCTGAGTTGACCTTCGTTCGATACCCCTCCCCGATGCGACGGACATTCCGGTAACGGGGAGGGTACACATCGGGCTGAACCCGTTCAGTGACCGGCTCGACAACAGACGGAATCCTTACCTTTGCCACAACACGATATGAAACAGCCGTTACGAAACATCGGTCTGCTGCCGATTTTTTTCTTCATCATCCTTTCGGGGTGCCAATCCGAAACATTCGACGCCGAACACTACTTCCCGATGCCTGACCCCATGCCGGAGATTGTGTCGTCCGAGGTTCAGGAATTTGTGGCAGACACACTACTGACCGGGTTGAACCGGCCCTGGGGAATGGAATTTCTGCCGGACGGTCGAATACTGATTGCCCAACGCAACGGAACCATTCAAATAACCAACGGTGTGCGCGATCAGACCGTGGCCATGGAGCCGCACCTGCCGGAAGGGTTGCGTGATCTTCGCATCCATCCGGACTTTGAAGAGACCGGGTGGCTCTACTTCTCCGTCTACGTCGAACCTGACGAAGAGGGGCACGCCTACAGCAAATTGATGCGTGGCACTGTCGAAGGAGATCAACTCCGGAATATTGAAGAGTTGTACGCTGCCGGACCGGTTCGGGGCGGAGGGGGTTGGACGGGCAGCCGAATTGCATTTGATCGCGAGGGATATCTCTACTTCGCGGTCGGTATCCGCGGTGAACGGATGAACTCCCAGGATCTGTTGCACCACTCCGGAAAGACGATGCGACTTCACGACGATGGATCCATACCAGAGGACAATCCGTTTGTCGGACGCGATGATGCGTTGCCGGAGATCTACAGCTACGGACATCGTGAACACCAAGCACTCGTACCCCACCCGGAACGGGACGAGATTTGGTCCAATGAACATGGCGAATTTGGCGGTGACGAGTTGAACCGACTCGAAAAGGGGGGGAACTACGGATGGCCGCTGGCGACCTACAGCCTGGAGTATGACAGTACCTATGTCACTCCGGATACGCTGCTTGACGGGACCGTTCCGCCGGTTCACCACTGGACGCCCTCCATCTCTCCATCAGGCATGGATTTCAACAGAAGTCGACGATACGAGGGGTGGTACGGGGATCTCTTTGTGGGGTCCCTTCGACAGCGACTCCTCAATCGTACCTTCGGGTATGAGGATGGAGACCCACAAGACGAGCATCTTCTGCCACACATCGGACGAGTCCGCCAGGTGCGGTCTGCACCCGACGGATTCATCTATTTTGTGACCGAAGATACCGGCCTGTTGGTTCGCCTGCTCCCGGCCTGATCAGGAGCGTGCATTCGCGATGACCTCCGCGATGGAAACCGCGCGACCTTGTTGCCGCGTGCTTTCGTCGGCCGCTTCCATGAACGCATAGAGCTCAATGGTCTCTTCGGCCGATACGGGAACCTCTCCGGTTCGGAAGAAGTCCAGGATGTGATCCAGTAATGGACCATATCCGCCAAAGTCTCCCAGATCCAGGATCGCTTCGGAGCCGTAGACACGACCTCCGTAGCCGGCATCTCCCTCCCGGATTCCCCGGAAGGTACCGATCCGATCTCCTGCCCACAGACCGGTCACCACATCGGCTCCGTCGGTTTTAATGCGTTGGACCGATTGACAACCGGTTCCCATCAGAGTGTAGAGGATTTCGACGCCGTGAATGCCATACCAGAAGAGGTCCGGATGGGTCGGTTCCAGACTGGCCGGACTGTAGGTCTCGGCTCCCAGAACCTCGCCGGCCGCTCCTTCGTGTCGGACCTGTTGGGCAACTTCCATGTAACGGAGTGAAGAGCTGGACCAAACGGGGACGCCATGCTCTTCTGCAAGTTGGTAGATTCGGATGGTGTCCCGCAGGGAAGCGGACACCGGTTTGTCGATGAACATCCGCTTTCCGGCTTCAATGACTTGCGTTGCTTGGTCCAGTCGGGGATGGCCATCATTGGTCTCCAAAAGGATGACTTCGCAGCGCTGCAAGAGCTCATCGATGGAGTCGACCACGTCGACCCCCATCTCCCGAATCTGTTCGACGTATCCGGGAATTCGGCTGTTGGATGCTTCCAGGTTCCGGCTTCCGTAGGGATGGGCGGCAACGACCTTGAATCCGGTCGGTACGCCACTCTGCGGGGAGTTGATGAGCCGGGTAAAGGCGATGCTGTGCGAGGTGTCCAATCCAATTATGCCGACCGGAACCGGATCGTTGTCCGGTTGTCGGCGATGTGCAAATGCACTGTTTCCGGTTAGTGTAACGCCGGCACCAGCCAGTGCCATGGATGCGAGAAATGATTTTCTGTCCAGTGAATGACTCATGAGTTTCTCCTTCTTGAATGATGATTAGGGGATCAGAGCGTCGGTTCCCAGCCCGGCTCGTAGGTTCGTTTCCAGTACTGCATCGCTTCCCGGTCGCCCACAATCGTACCGTCGTGGGTATCGCAGTGGACGGTTCGTCCGACCCGGTGAGCCACGTTGCCCAAATGACAGAGATGGACACTGGTGTTGACGTCCTGAATAACGGAGTTGGGCGTAATGCCGTTCTGAATCGCATCGAAAAAGTTGTTCTGATGCCCTTGATCCAGACTTTGTCCGGGCCCGGTTCGATCCACAACGTCGGCCGGATCACTTTCGGAATCCTGAACGACATTGTTGTCCATGTCGTAGAGCGTATAACCGTTGCCGTCGATAATGAGAGTTCCGTTCTCTCCGTGGAAGGAGACGCCGGTCGCCGACCCTTCGTGTCCTCTCGGATTGCAACTCTTCGCTTCCCAGGTAATCGTCTTCCCGCCCTTGAAGTCCCAGGAGACGATCTGCGTGTCGGGAGTCTGCTGATCGTCATGGAAGTGATAGCGTCCTCCATGCGAGCTCACCGAGATCGGATAGTCCACATCGAGTCCCCAGCGAGCCAGATCGACAAAGTGGGTGCCGTTGTTGAGCAGTTCACCCGCTCCCCAGTGCCAGAACCAGTGCCAGTTGTAGTGAACCAGATTGTCTTGGAAATCCCGGCGTGGAGCCGGTCCCTGCCAGAGGTCAAAGTCAAGATTGGAGGGAACAGAAGCCGGTTTGCCAAATCCGATGGATCCCCGTTTGGTCGCATACCAGCACTTGGCATAGTAGGCCCGTCCGATGACGCCCTCTTTGAGCAGCTGGATTCCCTTCTGGACATTGGGCCAGGAGCGGCGCTGGTTCCCCATTTGAACCACCTTGTTGTACTTGTTGGCCGCTTGGACAAGCAGTTGCCCTTCAAACAGGTTTTGACTGCACGGTTTTTCGACATAGACATGTTTGCCTGCTTGCAGGGCCAGGATGGCTGCCGGGGTGTGCCAGTGAATCGGGCAGGCGATCACAATGGCATCGAGCGTCGGATCCTCGAGTGCCCGGCGGAAATCGGTCATTCCTTCCGGGGATTGTGATGTGTTTCCTTGCCCGGCTGCTTCGATCCCTTTTTGAATGGCGTTCTCGTCCGGATCACAGATGTACCGGATTTCGGAACGTTCCAGTCCGGAAAAGCCCCGAGCGAGTGCCGATCCCCTGGAGTTGACCCCCATGAATGCGAGGGAGATCTTGCTGTTGGCAGAGACTGGCTGTCTGGCAAATGCCGAGGGTCCGGTGAGGCCCAGTCCGAGCCCGGCCGCCCCGCTCATTGCGAGAAACGTTTTTCGGTTTATGTTCTTCATGGTCTTGTGACTTAAGGTTTGGATTCATGTACCTGTTGATCCAGCAGGTCCAGAATGCAGATCATGTTTCGCAGAATGTGAAAGGGGTCTTTGACCGGGAGGGCCACCACTTTTTCGAGAGGTTCTCCCTGCCGGTTTCGAATCTGGATCCACTCGCCAACCGTCGGGTCTGGGTGGGGAAAGGTAGAAAAGACATAGCTCTCCAACCGGTTGAGCCACTCACGGAAGTGAGGTTCGCCGGTCAGCGTCCAGAGCAGCCGGGTCGTGTAGAGTGCTTCGGAATGCGGCCACCAGAGTTTGGTGCTCCAGGTCTCCAGAATGAGCGACTCCATGGGTGTTCCAATTTTGTCACCAATCGGATCGTACCCCGATTCATCGACAAAGCGGTAGATCCCGCCATGGATCTTGTCCCAACCACGCTCCAGTGCGTATAAAGCGGCACGGGACGCCTTGGGAATGAGTTCGTCCCGACCGGTATTCCGAGCCGTGTCCAGGATAAACCAGATCGATTCCAGGGCGTGGCCGGGGTTGACGTGACGGCCCAGCAGCGTGTTCTGTTGGGCATCGGGAGTGGAGCGCATTTCGAGGATTCGTCCGTCCGGTCGCAGAAACCGGGAGAGGATCTGTTCCATCCACTCAACGGCCGCCTCTTGGTACGCCTCTGATTCATCTTTTCGTTTCACTTCACCGAGTGCATCGGCCAGTGTCTGTGCCACATTCAGCAGAATCATCGGAATGGAGTGCGCTTCATACGCCTCTGGAATCGGGTAGGGGTCGGTACGGTAGGTACCGGATTCGATTCGTTCGACAATGGAGTCATAGAGAGAGCAGGCTCGGTCGATCCAGTCGGACCGGTTCAGGGTGGCCCCCCCTTGTGCCAGGCCGATCACCACAAAACAGTCGGCATAGATGCTTTTGTCGGCCGGTTCATTCGGTTCCGTTTTGACGGCTCCGTCCTGCTCCAGAAGCCAGGCAACGGAGCCGGTCTCCAAAAAGGCGTTCTTGATCAGGAAATGGCCACTTCGCTCAAGCTGATCCCGGTAGAGGGATTCATCCGCCTCGATCCGTCCCTTCCGGATCATCGGCAGTAGCCGGCCCAGAAGCCAGACAACGCGTCCCTGCGACCAAACATACTTGTCCCGGCTTGCCAAGGTCTCGCCCCGGTTGTCGAAACATGTGAAGACCCCGCCGTATTCCCGGTCGAATGCCCGCTCCCAAAAGGGGAGGAGTCGCTCTTCGATATGGGTGCGATAGTCAATCTTCATGGGGTGGTTCGTCCCGTCTTCGATTCAGGATACAGGGTCGGTCGAGGTTGCGTTTTGATCACTCTCCAGTCGATTCAACATCTCCTCGATATCGGGATGAAGTTCGTTGTTTCGGCTCACCCAGCCCATGACCGTATAGACGATCAGAGAGGTGCCAATGGGTGTGAGCACTTGAATGGCCTGACTCGGCTCAAATACATAGTTGGCAACGACAAATCCGAGCAGACCGGCGACGATCGAGAGGATGGCCGCGCGGGAATCACAATGACGAAAGGCCGGCAACAGACCCAGAATCATCGGAATGGAGATGGGCCCTACGAGGGCACCGAACCAGGTGATGATGAGCCCCAACACGCCCCCGAACGAGTCGGCATAGATGGCAACCACCAGGGTCAATCCGGTAAAGGTAAAGGTGGAGGCGCGCGCCAGTCGCAGGGACTGTTTACGTGACAGATCCCGGAATTTACGGGAGAGATTGGGCAGGATGTCTCGTGTAATGACGGCCGAGATGGTGTTGGCATCCGACGAGGTCATCGACATGGTGTTGGCAAACATGGAGGCGAGAACCAACCCGACCAGTCCGGGTGGCAGTAACTCCTGGGTAATCAGTGCGTAGGATCGGGTGGGGTCCTCCAGATCGGGGAGAATCAGGGGGGCCGCCCACATCGGGAAAAAGAGGATGAGAGGCCAGATCAGATAGAGAGCTCCCGAGAGCATGGCCGCCTTGCGTGCATCCGATCCCGAGGGGGAGGAGATATAGCGGGTGGCCAGGTTCCAGGTTCCGCCGTTGTAACTAAAAAAGAAGATGATCAGGAATGTGAGGGCAAATCCACCGGAGTACGGGTCATTGAAGAGGCTGCCGTGCCCCTCCGGAAGCCTTTCCCAGATTCCGGTGATCGCGCCCCATCCGCCCATCATGTCCAGTATGATGAAAAACATGAGCACCCCGGCAACAATTTGGACCACAAACTGGGCAAGATCGGTCCAGACATCGGCCCAGAGTCCTCCGACCGTGATGTAGATGAGTGAGATGCCGCCCGCCAGCAGAATCCCGAACAGCAGAGAGGTTCCGGTAAAGGCATTGAGCAAGATCGCAATGGCTGCCCATTTGGCGCCCACATCAAACAGTTTCAGTAGCACACCACTCCACGCCATCACTTGTTGAGTGGGCAGGTTGTATCGCTTTTTCAGATATTCGGTCGGGGATTGGATGTTGGCCGAGCTTCGGAGCCGGGACCAGCGCGGGGCGATGAAGACGGCCCCGACAAAGATGGCAATGGCGATCATGAACGCCCACCAGACATAGATGGTAAAACCGTGGGTGTAAGCGATGCCGGCGTAGGCGACAAAGACCGCGCCACTGTAACCGGAGATATGGTGAGAGATGCCCGACAACCACCAAGGGAGCTTTCCGCCGGCAACAAAGAAGTCTCCGGAATCGCCGACTTGACGAAACGACCACAATCCGATCACGACCATGACGAAAAAGAAGAGGCAGAGAGCGATCCAGTCGAGTTGATGCATGAGACGTCGTGATTCGATTGATTCAGGTTCACCGTTCAAAGGGTCGCTGGCGCCACGTGGAACGGACCGACCCGGTGTGGAGTGGACTCCACGACTTGGTCAGAATGTCGAGACCATCTAAATTACGTCTTCTGTTCTGAAAAACAAGTGAGCTGTAACGAGTTATCGCCAAAAGGAGGTGTAAAAAGGGACAACTTGAAGAGCCATTTGAGGTTCAGTAGCTTAACCGATTACTTGAAGGGAAGCTCGGCTGGACGAGACAGGGTCCTGGCGGACGGTACCTACAGCTATCGATATCCAAAACGTGGAGAAATTGCGCATGAGATCGACAACAGAGTCTGTTCAAAAACGGGGTGCCCGAATCCGGAGAGTCGCCGGCTGGGCAGGAGTTGCAGGACTTTGGCTCTTGGCGTCGGCGTGCCAGGGTCCGGATATGGAGGTTTCGGCCGGTGAACAACTCTCGGGATCGGGCGCGTGTGCCGATTCGACGATGAGCTGGATCGATCCGTCGGAGGTGGACGGTGTTCCGGGGACCGATCTTCAGGGGGAGTTTGAAGGTCGGGCTCTGTTGCCGGGATCGACCGATTCGACCCGGGTGGGACTGCAGATGTCACTTTACGGGCCGGATCGAGTGCGCGGATCGGTATACAAGGGGGGGTTGCCCGGAGCAGAGGATCACGGGGAGCGGCCGCCGGAGTGGCTGGGCGTCGAGGGGAAACGGGTAGACGGCCGGTTGGAGTTGGCGCCGGAGGAGGGTTATTCGCTGCTCTATCTGGACAGCCATGTGACGGTGCTGGACGAAGAGAAGAATTATCTGGGTTATCTGGATCGGGTCTACCGGGAGAGCGCAACGCTGGGTCTGGAACCCGGAGAGGGAGTCGTCCCCCTGTTTCAGGGTATGGAGTCGGATCTGGAGAATTGGCAGGAGGGAGCCACCATGAGTGAATCCGGTCTTCACAGCGGAGCGAAAACGCGTCGGGAGTTTGGAGACATCCGACTGCATGCCGAGGTGTGGCTCAGCTGGATGCCGTGTGCATCCGATCAGCGTCGTACGAACAGCGGTCTCTATATTCAGGATCGGTACGAAGTGCAGATTATGGATTCGTTCGGGCTGGAACCCATGCTCAACAGCAGCGGATCGCTCTACCGGGAAGTCAAACCGGCGCTCAACATGAGCCTTCCTCCTCTTCGATGGCAGACGTTTGACGTCTGGTTTCACGCTCCGACGTTCAATGAAGAGGGAGAGAAGGCAGAACCCGTTCGTCTGTCGGTTTGGTACAACGGTGTGCGTGTGATTGACAATGAGGTCCTGGAAGGAGGGACCGGGCGAGGCGGACAGCTCGAGGAGGTTCCGCTGGGTCCTCTTCTGCTGCAGGAGCATCCCGGGTCGGTCCGGTTCCGGAATGTCTGGATCAAAGAGGATGCGGGACCGGCGCCCGACCGATTTCTTCTGAACGGATCACTGCTGCGTACTTCCAACGAATCGGAATAAGCCGTGAAAGGAGTAGAGCGGTTCCCTACATTCCGAAACGGATGATTTCACGAACCTGACCACAATGGATCCCATGCGTATCAAACGATGCCCCGTTTCCCAGCATCTTTTTCTGTTTATTGCGCTCATCTTGTCTGGCTGCACCCGGACGGACACGGCTCAACCGACCTCGACAACACCTCTTTATGCCGATTCTTCACTGGCAGAGCAGGGGGAGCAGCCGGCCGGTACAGTCAAACTCGATTACAGTGCGTGGTCCGGGCTGGTCAAACCGCCTCTCCCACCGGACGAGGCGTTGGCTCGATTCCATCTCGAAGAGGGGTTCGAGGTGGAGCTGGTGGCCAGTGAGCCGGATGTGGTCGATCCTGTGGCGATGGATATCGACCGGGACGGGAATTTCTGGGTCGCCGAGATGATCTCCTACATGCCGGTTTGGGACCGGAGTGACGCAGAGACGTCCGTCCGGGAGCGGGTACCCCAGGGCCGGATTGTGGTATTGAGCGACAGCGATGCTGACGGCCGGGTCGACCGTCGACGGGTATTTGCCGATGAACTCATCCTTCCCCGTGCGATCAAGGTTCTCGATCGCGGAGTTTTGATTGCCGAACCGCCCCGGCTCTGGTACTACCAGGATACGACCGGAGACGGAATCGCTGACAAGAAGGAGGTGATCAGCGACCGCTATGGCGATCCGGACGTGGCCAATGTAGAGCATATGCCCAACGGACTGCTCTGGGCAATGGACAATTGGATTCACAGCGCAGACCAGGGAGCGGTATCGGTTCGGCCCGAAGAGAACGGGTGGAAGGTCCGGGAGATAGAGGCGTTGCCGCAATGGGGAATCAGTCAGGACGATTGGGGGAGGCTCATCGCCTCGCAGAACAGTCGGGCCATCACCTCACACCTGGTCCCCTACGGCTACAGCGGCCGACACCCGGATGTGCAGGTGACCGAAGGGATCTACGAGAGTCTGGCCGAAAGCGAGATTGTCTGGCCACCCTTTGCAACCGGAGTAAATCGGGGATATCGAGTGGGTATTCAGGTGCGGGAAGACGGGACGCTCCTGCGAATGACAGCGGCATCCGGTGCGCACGCCTATCGCGGTGATCAGTTCGGGGAGAACTTTTACGGAGACATTTTTGTGGGAGAGCCGGCGGCCAATCTGGTCCGGCGCTACACCGGTCTGAACGAAGATCCAGCGGCGATCGACGAGACAGCGCTGCACCCGTACGAAGGGCGGGAGTTTTTGACCACACCGGACGAACGGTTCCGCCCGGTCAATCTTTACACCGGACCGGACGGAGCCCTCTACATTATTGACATGTATCGGGGAATCTTCCAGCATGCCCGCTATCTGACCGATCACTTGCGGGACTATGCCGTGGAGCATGACCTCCACCTCCCGTCCGGTCCGGGACAGTTTGGTCGCATCTGGCGGGTGGTTCGGTCCGATCGTCCCATACGGCGGGAACGGGTCCGTATGAGCGAACGGAATCCGTCGGAGTGGAGCGAGCTTCTCGTTCACGCGAACGGATTCTATCGGGATCGTGCCCAACAACTGCTTGTGGAGCGTTCTCCGGCCTCGGAAATTTCTACGCTGGAAGCCTATACAACGTCGGATGAGTTGGAGCCGACCCACCGCCTTCAAGCGCTCTGGACACTGGAAGGTTATGATCGGGCGATCTATCCGGCCAGCAAGCTTCGAATGACGGCGCTGGAAGCTCTCGGAGATCCTCATCCGCGTGTCCGGGCGGCCGCGATCCGGATTCTGGAACCGGCTGTACAAGAAGGAGATGAAGACGTGACCGAGGCCCTTTTCAGGCTTGTGGAGAGCGAAAGAGCTCCCTATACACAACTCCAGCTTCTGGCGACATTGGGAGCGGCCCACGGGGAAGAGCTGCGTCTGGCCCGAATGGAGATTTTGCAACAGCATCCAGACGATCTTCGCTTTCACGAGATGGCCCTGACCGGTGTGGCGGGTGAAGAGGCCGCTTGGTTGGATCTTCTGCGCGAGTGGTTCGACCCGGCAGAACAGATCGAGAAGAGTGAAAACGAAGACGTGGATCCCCGGTGGGCGACACTCTATCGCCCCATCCTGGAACGGATCAGCCAGACAACCGGCGAGCAGTTGGCAACCGATGATCGGCGTATGCGAGAGGGGGCCCGGCTTTGGCCGACCTGTCAAGCGTGTCACGGGTCCAATGGCGAGGGAATGGCCGGTGCGGCACCGGCCCTGGTTGGAAGCGATTGGGTGAACGGGTCTCCGGAGGCGCTCATCCGAATTGTTCTGGATGGATTCAGTGGTGGGGAGTGGAGTCGGTCGGAGGGGAGCGGGAATGTGATGCCGGCGCATCGTTACCTCGGTGACGAGGAGGTGGCCCATCTTCTCACATGGATGCGGCAGTCGTGGGGCCATCGGGCCGAACCGGTCTCTCCGGAGCAGGTGCGCGAGGTTCGGGTGGCGACCGAGGGGCGAAGTCGAGAGTGGACACCGGAAGAGCTGACACCTTAGGTGGAGTGACCGGTATGGATCGTGGCAAAATGGGTGGGTGAACAAGATGGAATTCGGGAGCGGGACGATGAATGAACAAGACGAGAGGTTCGGGTATCTGAAAACGTTGGATTCGGGCGTTCAAACGTTTCCCGGATTTGTGGATCTGCAAGTGAACGGGTTTATGGGGGTGGACTTCTCTTCCGGGGAGCTGACCCGGGAGACGTTTTTGACGGCGTGTCGCGGTCTCATCGAGCGGGGTACGGTCGCCTTTCTTCCCACCATCATCACCTCGAGTCCGGAGCGGTTCAAGCGGAACCTTGCGCTCATGGCGTCGATGATGGACCACGAGGAACTTTCCGGACATCTGCTGGGATTTCATGTGGAGGGTCCGTTTCTCTCCCCCGAGGAGGGGGCGATCGGGGCGCACAATCCGTCTTGGGTGCTCCCGCCCGACCCGGCATTCCTGGATCGGTTACAGGGGTGGGCGAGCGGGAACATCCGCCTGATCACGATTGCGGCAGAGTGTGAGGGGGCAGAGGAACTCTGTCGTCACGCGGTAAAACAAGGGATTACGGTCTCATTGGGCCATCAGCTCGCCAACGGAGAGCAGATGCAACGTTTGGCCGATGCCGGGGCGACAGCGCTGACCCATTTGGGGAACGGGATGCCGGCAACCGTGAATCGACACCGCAATCCGCTGGTTGACGGGCTTGCCTGTGATGATCTGACCGCCATGGTGATCAGCGACGGTCATCACCTTCCTGAATCGCTGCTCAAAGTGATCTGGCGTGTCAAGGGGATCGATCGTTTTCTTGTGGTCAGCGACGCCTCTCCCATCGCCGGGATGCCTCCGGGTCGCTACAACGCACTTGGAAACGAGGTGGTCCTGGAGCCCTCCGGCTATCTGAGCAACCCGGAAACCGGTTACCTGGTCGGTTCCTCGGCCACGATGCTCGAGTGCATGAACGTACTGGCCGATACCGGTTGGTTCGGCCCGGAGGAGTTGTTGCGGGCAGGTCTGGAGAACCCGCTTCGATTGATCGGGTTGGATCCGGAGCGTGTCTTGAACGCCTTTACGCACAGAATCGGGGTCCGCAAGCGCTTTTTTAACCTCTGAACAACCCTTTCCAACGTTCGGGAGAAGTAAAAAGTATTTTTCATTTGTAAAAAAAGGTTGTTTCTTACTAGGTGTGTGTGGGAATACTACGCCTCATACTTACTACAACTAACTCTAAAGGAGCAAATATGTTGAAACAGTTACTAATCAAAGGACTGTCGGTGTTCGTAGCCGCTCTTCTTTCGGTTGGCTTCGTTTCCGAAGTTCAAGCGCAGGAAGTGACCGGTACGGTAACCACCGCTGAAGATGGATTGCCTCTACCCGGGGTAAATATCCGTATTCAGGGGACCGACAGTGGGACCGTGACGGACATGGACGGAGAGTTCTCTCTCGATGTCCCTTCACTGAATTCGACGCTGATCTTCTCGTACGTCGGCTTTGAGTCTCAGACCATCGCCTTGAATGGCCGGGACGAGATTGAAGTTGCCATGACAGCCCTTGCGCTGGAAGGAGATGAGCTCATCGTTACCGCATTCGGTATTGAACGGGAAGCGCGATCGCTCTCCTACAGTACCCAGAATGTGGATACCGAAACATTGGCCGCTGCACGAGAGACGAACGTGATGGCCTCTTTCGCAGGTCGAGTCGGCGGGATGTCCGTGACTCAGGACGGTTCCGGTGTCGGTGGAGCGACACGTGTCGTTCTTCGGGGAAACCGATCCATTTCCGGAGGAAGCCAGCCACTCTACATCATTGATGGTGTACCGATGGGCGGCGACCCACAGGACCTCTCTCCCGATGACATCGCGAGTGTCGAAGTCCTGAAAGGCCCGAACGCGGCTGCTCTCTACGGAAGTGCTGCCCAGAACGGCGCGATCGTGATCAGCACGAATCGTGCGGAAGCCGGCGTTGTGAATGTGAGCTTTAGCAACAACTTCACCATGAGCCAGGCCAACATTCTGAGAGATTTTCAGAACGAGTATGGTCAGGGTTCCGGCGGGCAGTACAACCAAGGGTCCGAGTTCTCTTGGGGGCCTCGACTGGACGGGCAACAGGTTCCTCACTGGACCATCGACCCGAACCATCCCAACTTTGGGCAGACCTATGCGTTTGAAGCACAACCGGACAACGTCAACGACGTCTTCCGTACCGGTTACAACAATGCAAGCAACCTGACCGCCAGCGTTGGTGGCGAGACTACCCAGACGGTCTTCTCCTACACCTACACCACGGCGCAGGGGATCTTCCCGGGCAACGAGCTGGAGCGGAACAACGTGAACCTGCGAATCACTTCGCAGTTGAGCGACCGCCTCACACTGGACAGCCGGTTGACCTACATGCGTGAGATCAAAGACAACATGCTGGCACAGGGTGGTAACTTTGCCAACCCGACCCGGAACACGTACCGGTTGCCACGAAACATCCGTACATCGGATATTGCGCAGTTCGAGTTTACGGACAACGCAGGTAACAATCGGCAGCACTACTGGGCACCGGGATCCAACGGCGGGAACAACCCGTACTGGGTACTCAACCGGAACCTCTCCGAACATGGAGTGGACCGGACCATGGCTCTCGCCTCATTGGACTACGAGATCACCGATTACCTGAACTTCATGGTTCGCGGTGCGTTTAACCGACGAAGCACCACGGCAGAGGAAAGGCGATACAATGACTCCTACATTATCGCTGACAACGGGTACTACGCTGAGAACCAGGGCTATGAGCTGGAGCTCAACACCGATTTCCTTCTGGCCTACCAGCAGGATCTGACGGATCAGTGGTCTGTAAACGCCAATCTGGGTGGAAACGTCCAGCAGCAGCGGAACGAGCATGTGTATGTGAATACCAGCTCCAACCCGGGGATGACCATCCCGAACTTCTTCGCCATTTCCAATACGCAGACACCGAACGCGTCTCACAGTATCGGATCTCCGAAGGATGTTCGATCCCTGTACGCCTTCGGTCAAATTGGATGGCGGGATGCGATCTATCTGGACATTACCGGACGGAACGACTGGAGCTCAACGCTTCCGGAAGAAAACAACTCGTACTTCTATCCTTCGGTTGGTTTGACGACCATCCTGAGCGACTTGATCGAGATGCCGGAAGCTGTTTCGCTGGCTCGACTTCGTGTCTCGTATGCCCAAGTGGGTAGTTCCGCCTCTCCATTCCAGCTTCAGCGGTTTGCCAGTATTTCTGCCGGCGGAAACCAGGGTTTCCTTTCGTTGAGTGGAACCCTGCCGAACACCGATCTGAAGCCGGAGATGACCGAGTCCTACGAAGTGGGGGCAGATATCCGCTTCTTCCAGGGACGACTTGGACTGGACGTAACGGCCTACCAGACCAACACGACCAACCAGCTCTTTACGGTAGCTCTCCCGATCGGTTCCGGTGCCTCCTCGTTCTTCACGAACGGCGGGAACATCGAGAACAAAGGGATCGAGTTTACGTTGAACACGACGCCGGTTGAGCGAATGGGACTTGTTTGGGATGCCGACTTTACCTTCGGTCTGAACCGAAACAAGGTGGTCGAGATCTCTGACGAACGTCCACGACTCTCCATTGGATCCGACTTTTTGCGGGAAGTATTCGTGGAAGAGGGTGAAGCCTTCGGAAATGTCTACTCGCGTGGATTCCAACGAAATGATGAAGGACAAGTACTTGTCGACCAAAGCAATGGCCTTCCGTTGGTTACCGGCGGAAAAACCGTCATGGTTGCCAATTATGAGCCGGATTGGACGGGAGGATTCTCTTCCAACATCGCATACAGAAACTGGCACTTGAGCTTCCTGATCGATCACCGACAGGGTGGAACGGTCGCGTCGTTCTCGAATGCAGTATCGTATGCGGATGGTGTCGACCAGCAAACAATTCCCGGTCGTGAAGGAGACCTCGTATTCGGAGAGACTGTCTTCAAAAACGAGTCGGCTGTAATGGTGGATGCCAATGGAAACGAGGTTGGACCCAATACCGCTACCACGGATGCTGAGTCGTTTTGGCGTCAGCTTGGCGGACGAAATGCACCGGTTGGTGAAGCGTTCGTTGAGAGTGCGACCAACACGCGACTCCGCGAATTGACAGTGGGATACCGACTCCCCGAGTCCGTGATCTCGACGCTTCCGGTCAGCAATGTGACGGTCTCGTTGGTGGGAAGAAATCTCTTCTTTATCCACAGAGCGTCCGAGAACCTGGATCCGGATCTGATGTTGGGCACAGGTAGGGCAGCACCAGGCTTTGAGTCTTTTGCGCCACCGACGACACGTACCTTCGGTGCCAACATCAAAGTCGACTTTTAATGAAAGTCCTGACTTCAATTTTTTGATATAGGATTCACTATGAAACAGACAACTATGAAAAATCACAGATTACCCGGTATGGGACTGCTGGCACTTATTGTGGCCTTCGTTGCAGTCTCCTGTACCGACTTTACGGAGCTGAATACCCCGTCGGATCGTCTGCCTGCAGACAATCTGGATGCGAGTCAAATTGGATTCCAATTTGCTCAATCCCAGTTCTACGGGGTCCGAGGCGGCGGTGGTTACCAAATTGGTAAAAACCTCTTTGGTGACCTCTATGCACAGTACTTTGCCACGACGGCAGAGAACTTTGATTCCGACCAGAACGTACCGGTTGGAAGTTGGGTGAATTCCGCATGGAACTTCATCTATGGAACCCCTGCACCTCAGATCCAGGGACTGATCGACTTTACTGCCGGTGCAGATCTGCCGGTGCAGAATGCGATCGCCAAGATCTGGAAGGTTCAAATCTTCCACACGATCACGGATCAGTGGGGCCCGATCATCTACAGCGAGTATGGAAACGGGGAGACCAGTGTTCCATATGATTCGCAGGCAGAGGTGTACAGCGCCATGTTTGATGATCTGGTAACCGCAATCGGCGTGTTGGATGCCAACCTGAACCAAGCCCCGTTCCAGGGCCATGATCTGGTGTATGACGGGAACGTCACACAGTGGATCAAGTTCGCCAACTCGCTTCGACTGCGACTCGCCATGCGGGTCGTCTATGCCGACGAGACACTGGCAAAGGACCATGCCGAGGCTGCGGTCAGTCACTCTATCGGAGTGATCGAGGACAATGCAGACAACGCAATGGTTGCGACCGGAACCAACAGCCGGAATCAGATGACCACCATCACCAACTGGGGTGAATTCCGAATGAGCGCCACGATGGAGAGCTACCTGGAAGGGTATGACGATCCTCGCGCCGACAGGATGTTCAACAATCCGGTTAATGAAGATTGGGACGATGAGCTTCGCGGCCTTCGCAACGGCCTTCCGCGACCGGACAAAGGGGTAACGGTAAATCCGCTCTACTCCGACGTGGATACCCGTTGGTTGCCGGAAAGCAGTGGAGCCTTCCACCCATACGAAGTCATGCGGGCTGCAGAAGTGTGGTTCCTGCGTGCCGAGGGTGCACTTCGTGGATGGAACATGGGCGTGATTTCTGCTCAAGAGGCGTATGAAACCGGAATCGAATCCGACATGTCGAATCCCGAATACGATGTCGTTGCTCAAGGTGATATCGACGCGTATATCTCCAGCACGGCGACACCGGCCGATTACACGAATCCCGACCAGCCAAGCTGGGATATCGCGGCCATGACCGATGTTCCTGTTGCTTGGGATCTGTTGGGTGGCTTCGAGCGAAATCTCGAGCAGATCATCACGCAGAAGTGGTTGGCGCTCTATCCGGACGGCATCGAAGCGTGGGCAGAAGCGCGACGTACGGGCTATCCGAAGATGTTCCCGCGAATTGCGTCAGACAACGGAGATGTTCCTGAAGACGTAATGATGAAACGTCTTCCCTTCGCGGACGTAGAAGTCTCCAACAACAGCGCGGCTGTCGAGGCTGCCGCAGGGCTTCTTGGTGGGGCGGACAACGCAGCCACCGAACTCTGGTGGGACAAGAAAACCACCAACAACGAAAACATGCAGTAATGCATGAATTCGTTGTCTGAGCAGATCTGATCTGTTCCAGACATTCGAAAAGGGGTACGGGCTTTGCGGCTCGTACCCCTTTTTTTGTGCAACAAATTTAAATATGGAATCAGAGAGGATGTGGGTTATCCAACCAGAAGGGCGATAGGGTCGAATAAAGAAGCGATACTACGTGCCTGTGCAGAGATCAGACATCGCAGAGAGAGACGGCCTCGTGTAAGCCGTTCATGGGGTCCCGAGTCGGAATGAACTCTTGTCCCACATATCCTTCATACCCTATGTCGAGTAGCGCCTTCATGACAGCCGGGTAGTTGAGCTCCTGGGTAGCGTCGAGCTCCCCACGTCCGGGAACACCTGCCGTATGGATATGGCCGATCAGATCGGTTCCGTAGTCCCGGATTCGTTGGATCACATCTCCATTCATGATCTGCACGTGATAGATGTCGAAGAGCAGTTTGACGCGTGGTGAACCGACCCGGCGAATGATCTCCGCGCAGTCGTCGATATCATCACCCTGGTAACCGGGATGCCCCCGGTTGTCATCATTGGAAACACGGGAGTTCAGGTGTTCCATACAGATGGTCACACCGTGTCGTTCGGCTGTTCGGGCCAGTTGTTTGAGTCCTTCCACCGTGTAGTTGGCACCTGTCACGGGGTCGATCTCTCCTTTCTCCGGGTGATCCAGATCCAGTTGGGAGAAGCCTGTAAAAGCGATGACGGATGGGACTCCGGCTGCTGCACACTCCTCGATGCGTTGTTCCGTTCGTCGGATCACCTCTGGTTGGTAGCGTGGATTGTTGAGTCCCTTCTCGAATGGAGGGTCCGGCATCCCGTTGGTGGCCATGGCACAGACAAGCCCGTGCTTCTCAAGTGTGGGCCAGGCGTCCGGACCCAATAGTTCGAGTCCCTCCGTTCCAAGCTCGTTTGCGGCCAGGCAGAGCTCCTCCAGAGACCATTGGTCTCCAAAATTCATGTAGGGCCAGGAGACGATGACTTGTCGGATTCGCCCGTTTTGGACGGCAGGAGTGTGGTCGGTATGAGAGAATGATTGACCTTTTGAAACGATTCCGCTTCCCAACAATCCGGCGGTCGCCAGTGCCGTTCGTTTGAGCCAGTCACGGCGGTCAAGTGAGTACTTGTTTGGAATATGAGGAGATTTCATGGATATGATTCTCTTTCGTCGGATGTCTCTGAACGACACATCCGACGGGTTAAATACTTCAAACTCGCGTGAAAAACTCCGGGTCACCCGAAACCATCACCTACTGTCAATCACATCCAGATCGGTAACCCGCCCGTTGGCGGCATCGAGTTGTTGCTGAATCTCTCGCCAATTCCAATCCTCCGGAATCGGATCGTCTGTCAAGGCAGCCAGCTCAAGAACATTCATCGGTTCCACCGACACCCCCTTTTCCGGGACCGGGACTCCGGCACTCCAGAGGATCGCATTTGCGACGAGTCGTTGCACATGATCCACACCCCAATTCCAGTGGTAGTGGCCTCCGGTGAATCCGAAGCCACGTCCACCTGAAGGGCGTTCAAATGCCCAAGCCAGATGCTGGGGCTCTTTACGTTCCAGAACCGCCTCCCGGACATGTGGATTGTTGGAGTGCGGCCCGTCCTCGCGTTCCAGGGTCTCCGGGGGCGGGAGCGCCGTCAGTATGGGTTGGATGGGATCATCGGAGAATCGCATGTGGTAGTACCACTCGTCATGAAGCGTAAATGGATCCACACCGTTTCGGATCGGGTGGGTCGGAAGTTGTTCGATGTCTGCCGTCCAGATCGGATTGACCGACCAGTGGGTTTCGAAATACCCCCCGTTCCCCTTCAGAAAGACCTCTCCGGCATCACCGGTGGGCACTTCGACGGCGTAGTGCAACGTAACAAAACCGGTACCGTCCTCAAGGACCGATTCCAGTTCGTCCAGATGGTCCAACGCCGGGTGCTGAGTCCCTCCATTGGAGTAGATGATGATGGCATCGGCCTCTTCAAGAAGGGACGCATCCCTTGGCCAGCCACTAACCACCTGTGTCGTGATGTCTGCATCCGACCTCTCAAGTGTTCGAGCCAGAAGAGTGGAGCCCCCCAAGTGCTCGTGATTGCCGAACCCGTGGGACGGGGCACCGGCAATAAAGAGAATATGAGGGGAATCTTCGGGGGACCTCTCCCCACCGCAACCGGACAGCCCGGTTGCCATGAAAAGAGAAGCCAGAATCATACCCGACAGTTGACGAAGCGTTCCGAATGTGTGAATCATCGGTCTTGGTTTGTGTTTCGAATGGATCGGATTCAGGCGTGGCTCTGCAGTACGTCACGGATTCGACGACCCACGACACCCACCTCTTCGGGTTTCATCATGAAGACGTTCAGCTCAAGCGCATCCCGACCGCCGGCGACTTCGATGGAGGGGTGACCGTCCTGGAGTTCCCTGCGTACATCGACCGGAGAAGCATTCACACGCGACTCGTCCCACGTAATGCGAAGGTGGGGAACATGGTTGGCAACGGGTGGCATGTAGACTTCCGTTTCCACGGAGGGAGCTTGTCGGACATGCTCACCGATTCGGTTCACCCAGGAGAGCCACATTTCATGCTCTTCCTCTTCATCGATGGCAAGAAAGCGCTCCAGAGCCACCATCATTCCGAGGATCTCTTCTTTGTTCACCTTCATGCCGCGACCGATGTTGGCATTCGGGCTGTGGTTCAACCGGGCCGCTTCGATCAGATCCTTGCGTCCGAGAAGAAGGCCGGCACTTTGGGGGCCGCGAATTCCCTTTCCACCCGAGAAGATGACCAGATCAAAACCCATACGGGTATATTTGAAGAGGTTCTCTCTTGGAGGTGTATCGGCAGCTGCATCGTTCATGGTCGGAACACCATGCCGTTTTCCGATGGCAACAAACTCTTCATGGGGGATTCGATGCTCACCCGCCGCGTTAAAGAAGAAAGCCATGACGGTGTTCTCGTTGATCGCTGCTTCCATCTCGGCTGCGCTGTCCACTTCGACAAACCGTGCACCGGTGTTTCGAACCATACGGTCATATCCCATGCGATGCGTGGTCTGAATAATCACTTCGGGGCGGTTGCCCTCAACAATGGGCAGATCGCGCATTCGGGCCCGATCGGTTCCGGTAATACAGGCCGATGTCCCCAAAACGATGGCCGACGCGGCACCCGCTGTCACGTGAGCGGCCTCACACTCCAGCATCTCGGCAATCCGTTCGCCGACTTTCAGGTTCAGATCATTGAGCGGAACAAAGTGGTGTGTGGCATAACTGATCGCTTCGACCACGTCGGGTGGCATGAGCGATGCGGTCATCGTTGTGATGGTTCCCCGGCAATTGATAAACTTTCGAACGCCCAGTTCCGTGAAGAAATCTCGCTGGTACTTCGGTGCTTTGAGCGCAGTACCTGCGGCATCTCGTACAATTCCGGTTCCGGCCAGTCCGCCAATGACGGGTAGTGCGGCCATTGTTTTGAGCATCTCTTTTCTATTCAACATAAAGTGGGTCTCCTACCTGGTTTGATGAATCCTCTTTGATTGGCGATCCTTGCATGCGCGCAATGAGATCACTAAATACCCTTCACATTAAGAAATTATAGATAAAAATCAGTAATCTTTTCCTGATTCCTACCCGCAACCAGTTGTAGAACCAAACACTGCATGACCTCCGACCGATCGATGACCCCACATTTATGGCTTCTATCCCCCCGATTCCGCGATCGGCTCCTCCTGACCCTGTTAATGACCCTGACGATTCCAACCATGACGCACGCCCAGTCCACCTCCGACCACCCCCAATCCAGCGCACATCTCCCCGAATTTGTCGCTCACCGGGGGGCCTCCTGGCTCGCACCGGAGAACACCCTGGCCTCGATACAGCTCGCTTGGCAGCTGCATGCCGACGGGGTCGAAGTGGATATTTATCGTACAAAAGATGGCAAACTGGCTCTGTTTCACGACCGCACGACGGAGCGAACCGGAGGTCGGGACCGAGCGGTCATTGACCAGACTCTGGCCGAACTCCAGGAGTTGGAGGTGGGCAGTTGGAAAGCTGAGCAGTGGCGTGGAGAGCGGGTCATAAGCCTCGACGAGGCGATCTCCTTCGTTCCAACGGGAAAACGGATGTTTATCGAAATCAAAACCGGTACGGATACAGTTGAGCCGATGCTCGAGGCCTTCGACCGTTCAGGGCTGTTTCCCCATCAACTGGTCGTGATTGCTTTCGAGTACGAGGTGGCAGCCAAAACCAAGCAATTGCGTCCGCGAACGCCGGTCTACTGGCTCTCCTCGTTTCGTCAGGATGCTGAAACCGGCGAGTGGTCTCCTTCCATGGATGAACTGGTGGGGAGAGCCGTGGAGGCCGGTTTGGACGGGCTGAACCTGCAGTTTGCCGGGCCGGCCACGCAGGCATCAGAGGTTCAAAAGATTCGGGATTCCGGACTCGGGTATTACATCTGGACCGTAAACGATCCGGAAGCGGCCGAGCTGGCGATTGAACTGGGAGTCGACGGCATCACCACCGATCGGCCCGCCTGGCTTCGCAAGCAGCTGCTGCACCGGAACGGTTGGAAACTGATGCCGAAGCCCTGACGGGATTTTTGATCCGGTTCCACCCGACCAGACACGTACCGGGTACACGACAAGATCTATTTTTCACTCAATGAACGAGGCAGATGATGGACCAACGAACGAGACGAACATGGAACTGGAAGTCCCCCTTCATGGCAGGACTGTTCCTGCTTTGCACGGCGTGTTCCGGCGGTGAGCCTGCAGGCTCGTCCGGGGCAGCCACATCGGATACGAGCCCGCCAATCGACCGGGTTCCCGCCATGGATGTTGAAGCGGATCGCTACACAGGAGACTTTGTGGTCGGCACACAGGCGTTTACATTCAGCCGGTTTTCGGCTCTGGAGGCGATCGAGAAGAGTGTTGCCGCCGGTGCACGTGTCATCGAGCTCTACCCCGGCCAACCCCTTTCGCCGGAGAGTGACGAGCGAGTGGGACCCGAGATGAGTTCGGAAGCGTTCGAGCGTTTGAAAGGTGCGTTGGATGCAGAGGATCTGCAGCCGGTCAATTTCGGAGTGGTTCGATTTCAGAGTGAGGAGCAGACCCGGTCTGTCTTCGAATTTGCACGGAAGTTGGGAGTACAGGCGGTCACGACCGAGTTGCATACGCGCGAAGATGTAGAGGCGGTGACTCCTTTTGTCGAAGAGTATGACATCCGGGTGGCCATACACAACCATCCGAAGAACCCGGAAGATCCATCGTATCGAATTTGGAATCCGGAGTATGTGGCCTCCATTCTGAAAGGAGCCGATCCACGGATTGGTGTGAGCGCCGATACCGGACACTGGGTCCGGTCGGAATTGAATCCGGTCGAGGCGTTGCAAATCCTGGAAGGGCGTATCGTGTCACTCCATCTCAAGGATGTGAATGCCCGCAATCGGGAGGGACAGGATGTGATCTACGGAACCGGCCTTTCCGATATTCCGGCGATCCTCTCAGAGCTCGAGCGCCAATCCTTTGGCGGGCACATTTCGATCGAATATGAATCCAACTGGCTGGAGAGTGTTCCCGATGTGGCTCAAAACATCGGGTTCATTCGAGGCTGGTCAGAAGGTCGGGTCCATCCATGAGCGTTCCCTCAATCCATGAAGCAGGCTCCCGGGAAGAACGAAGCTATCAGGATCTGATTCACTCTCTCGACGGCATCGTCTGGGAGAGCCGGGCAGACACATTTGAATTTCTCTACATAAGCCCGCAAGTGAAGCAGATCCTGGGTTACAAACCCGAGGAGTGGTTGGCAGAACCGAATTTTTGGCAAAACCACATTCACCCGGACGATCGAGACGCTGCGGTGCAGACCTGTATCTACGAGACTCAGAAGGGGCGTAATCACCAGTTCGAGTACCGAATGCAGCATGCAGACGGACACTACATCTGGTTACGGGATGTGGTGACGGCCCAGTCGGCTGAAAAGACCGGAAAACTGCGCGGATTGATGATCGATATCACGCGGGAGAAGGAGCTGGAAGAGGAGGCCGAGCGGCATCGTCAGACGACCGATCGCTTCATCAACGTTTCACCGGATCTGGTCGGCGTTCTCAACTCCCAGGGTCGATTTGTCCGGATTAATCAGACCTTTTCGAGACTTCTCGGATTCGAGGATCGTCATCTGATTGACTACCCGCTTTTGGAGCTGGTCCACCCGGACGACCGGGAGAAGACCGAAGAGATTCTGATCGATTGTACGGGCGAACAAGTGATCGAGCATCGGGTTCAGAGCATTCGCGGAGATTACCGATGGATCTCCTGGCATCTGGCACCCTGGGGCGAAGAGGAGAGGTTGATTCTCTACGGACGGGATATTCACCAGCTCAAGAAGACCAATGTGGAACTGCGTCAGCTCTCCCTGGTCGCCTCCCACGCCAACGATTCGGTGGTGATCACCAATCCGGAAGGTCGCATCACCTGGGTCAATCACGCATTTGAAAAGATGACCGGGTTCTCGCTTGCCGAAGTACAAGGCAAGAAACCGGGATTTCTTCTCCAGGGGAGCGGGACCGACCGACAGACGGTTCGTCGGTTGAGCGAAGCGGTGCGAAAGCGGGAGATGATCCAGGAGGAGATCCTCAACTACAACCGGGACGGCAAGCCGTACTGGCTGGATCTGAAGATCAACCCGGTCTTCAACGAGAAGGGGGAGTGTACCGAGTTCATCGCCATTGAGAGGGACATCACTCGTCAGAAGCAGGAAGAGCAGCGACTCCGGCTCCTGGAATCGGTGGTGACCAATACCAACGAAGCAGTCGTTATCATCGAATCGGAGCCGACCACCCTTCCCGGACGAAAAATTCTCTATGTAAATCAGGGTTTTACACGGATGACCGGCTATACGGCGAGCGAAGTTGCGGGCAAGACGCTCTCTATTCTGAATGGACCGGAGACAAGTTCGGAAGAGCGAGAGAAACTTCGAATTGCGATTCGAAACTACGAGCCGGCAACAGCGGAGTTCATTAACTACAAAAAGGACGGGACCCCGTTCTGGATTTACGCATCCTTGGTACCGGTTCGTGACGAGCGTGGAGAGTACACACACTGGATCTCCATCGGTCGGGACATCTCGGAGCGTAAAAAGCAGCGGAAATTGTTGATCGAGTCGCTCAACGAGAAGGAGACTCTACTATCCGAGATTCATCACCGGGTCAAAAACAATCTCGCCGTAGTCTCCGGCATGATGCAGCTTCAGGCAGAAGATGGTGGAAGCCGAGAAGTTCGTACCCGACTTCTGGAGAGTGTCGGCCGGATCAGCACGATGGCGACCATACACGAGCAGCTCTACCAGTCGCGCAACTTTGCCAAACTCGAGTTTCAAGAAAATATTCGAAACCTGATTCGGAACATTGTTCAGACCTTTTCTGCCAGTAGCGAAATTGTACTGGAGTTTGAGTGCGAAGATGTGGAGCTGAACATCAATCAAGCCATTCCCTGCTCTCTCATCTTGAACGAAGTGGTGACCAACATCATGAAGTACGCCTTTGCCGGGCGGGATAGTGGCACGGTGCGGGTTTCCTTGAGTGAATCAGACAATTGTGTGTCGATTGTGGTCGAGGATGACGGCGTAGGTCTCCCGGAAGATTTCGATGTAAGAAAACCCAATACGTTGGGCATGAGTCTGATCGATGTATTGACCGAACAGCTGCACGGATCGCAGCGCTACGAATCCCCCGAAACGGGAGCCCGGTTTACTCTGGAGTTCTACAAGTCCGAGGCCACCGGGCTCGGAACCGCCGACACCTATGAATAGAGCTGATTCCTCGACCAACCCGCCTACAAAACGGCTTCTCTCCCTGGATCTGTTCCGCGGAGCCACGATGCTTCTTCTGGTTGCTGAAGGGACGCGACTCTACCGTGTCTTTCGGGAGTACACGCCGGAGGGGACCTGGTCGCACGCCCTGGCAACCCAGTTTACCCACCATGCGTGGAACGGTCTCTACTTTTGGGATCTGATTCAGCCGTTCTTCATGTTTATCGTGGGCGTGGCGATGGTCTTCTCCCTGAAGAAACGTGTTCGTCGCGAGGAAGATTGGCCGGTTGCCACTCGGCACATCCTCAGGCGTTGTGGAATCCTGTTGGCTCTCGGAGTCATTTTACACTGTGGCTACAGTGGGGAGTTGGTCTGGGAGCTATGGAATGTGCTCTCTCAGCTCTCGGTGACCATCCTGATCGCCTACCTGATTGTTCGCTGGCCGCTTCGTTCCCAGCTTCTGTTTTCACTCGGGCTTCTGTTGGGTGTGGAACTTCTCTACCGGTTTTTCCCGGTCCCCGGATTTGACCAACCGTTCGTGATGGGGCAGAACGCCGGAAGTTGGTTTGATCTCCTGCTCATGGGCAAGACCAGTGGAGGGGGGTGGGTCGCCATTAACGCGCTTCCGACAGCTGCGCACACCATCTGGGGTGTACTTGCCGGCAAGGTTCTGGCAGACAATCGTCCGGAGATGGAGAAAGTGAAGGTCCTGGCCATTGCCGGAGCCGCCGCACTTCTCGCCGGTCTTTTGCTTGATTGGAGCGGAGTGACTCCGATCATCAAACGAATCTCGACCTCCTCGTTTGTTTTCGCCAGTGGTGGATGGGCACTTTTGGTATTGGCTCTCTGCTACTGGTGGATCGATATCAAGGGGCACCAGCGTGGAGTCTATCTCTTTAGTGTGGTCGGGATGAACTCCATCTTCATCTACATGTTTGCCGAAACGGTGGGTAAGCAGTGGCTCAACGGGTACCTCTCCATCTTTACCGAAGGGGTCCTGCAGCCACTCGGTCTACCCGCCGGAGGAGTCGCTCTGGGAACAGCGCTCACGGCCCTCGCGGTTCAATGGTATCTCTGCCACTTTCTCTACCAGAAGCGTGTGTTGATCAAGATCTGAGCAGTCGGATCGAGACGCACAGGATGCGGTCTTCCGAGAGCGTCCATGTGTGATTCTTCAGATTCCGCACAATGGGTGGGCTTCCTTGGTTCCGCCCGTTCAGAAGCTCATCTGCAGGGTCAGATGCCAGGTACGGGGTGCCGACGGCAGGATCCCCGGCCCTGGATAACCGGTCGCTCGTCGCGTGAAATAGGTTTGGTTCAACACGTTGTCTACTCCGCTTTCGATCGTAAGAAATCGGTAGCTCCAGGCGAGCGAGAGGTCCAGGACGTCGTAGGCCGGGACGGCTCCCCGAATGCCGCTCTGATTGTCCCGTCGGTCCTGTTGTGCGTTGGAGGCGTCGGTATATTGACGCGAGAGGGCGGTGTATTGGAGTTGTCCCTGCCAGCGTCGATACCCGAACCGAAGGCCGCTTTTCAGGTTCAGCGTAGGGATAAACTCGACCCGGTTGCCCTCCACGCCCGGAATTTCCGAGGAGAGGTATCGGGAGTGAGTCCAGGCGGTGTTGACGAAGAGGGAGAATCGTCCCTCCGGTCCCAGGCCGATCCAGTCCCGCATGTTCAGATCGACCAAGCTCTCCAGCCCGGTCATCAGTGCAGTTCCGATGTTGCCGCGAAACCGCACGATCCGTCCGGTCGGTTCTTTCTCTCCTTCGGAATTGAGTCGGGTTTCGGCTCGCAGGACTTCGCCGAGGCGACGGTCGTAGTAGAGTGCAAATCCGTTCAGATCGTATCGGAGTCGGTCTCCGATTCGACCGCGAAGACCCAGGTCGGCGGTGAATCCCCGTTCGTCAGTGATGTCGGGGTCTACCTGGAACGACGGGTTCACCACGCGGATGTCATTGAAGGTGACCGAGCGGTAGTTTTGCGAGATGTTGCCGTAGAGCTCCAGGCCGGTTCGCGGCAGATAGCTGAGCCCCAGACCACCCAGAAGAAGGGTTCGGTCGAAGACCCGGTTGTCCTCCATCTCGAGGTTCAGAATGGGTGTGCCTGTCAGATCGTACTGGATACGTCGGAAGGTACCCTCACTTGCTGTGCGGATGTATTCGAACCGAAGGCCCGGGGTGATGGTGAGATTCTCGCGAAGGTAGAAGATGTTCTCGGTGAAGAGTGCAAGATTGCGGTTCGGGAAATCGAAATCGGACTGGTAAGGGTAGGACGGAAACCGGTCGTTCTGCATCTCAAACACCGCCTCGTCTCCGTCAGGCCCCGGTCCCTGGGTGGCTTCGTTGGACGAGTGGTAGTACTTGCTGCCGATCAGGAAGACCGCGGATTGATCACCGAGGGTGTACCGCTGCAGATACCGTCCTTCCAGACCCCAGTTCTGGAACCGTCCGATGAGCAGATCCCGCGGTTCGGACGGATCATCGGCCTGTGAGACCCGGTGGGTCCGGAATCCAAGCGCTTCCCGGGTGGCATCCAGTCCGAAGAGGGTGAGTGACAGGTCGCTGCGGGGGCCCGGTTCATGATTCAGTTTGAGGGCGGCCAATCGCCAATGGACCCGGAACCAGTTTCGTTCCCGATTGCTCTGCCAGGGGTCCTGGTAGAACATGGCGTCGGTAAGACCGCCCGGCTGTTGGGCGAGGTAGCGCAGCCAGGTGAACTCCAGGGAGAGGGTGGTCCAGTCGGAGAGGGCGTAATCGGTGTAGCCGTAGAGGTTCCAGGAGTCAAAATCGGAATGGGGCCGGAATCCGTCTCCCCGTTTGTAGTGGGCATAGCCATAGTAGCCGACCGGCCCGGACTGCCCGGAAAGGCTGTTGAAGGAGGTAAAGAGGGCATCCGAGCCGACCGACTGGCGAGTGGTGACCGTGAGTGGGGTGGTTCGGTCGGGCCGTTTGAGCAAGAAGTTGACCAACCCGCCAAACTGGGTGCCGTACTGCAGGGAGGCGGCACCCCGAACCATCTGGATACTCGAGAGGGCCTCTGCAGGCGGGGTGTAGTAACTCTCCGGATACCCGAGAACATCGGCACTGATGTCGTACCCGTTCTGGCGGGTATTGAAATTGGCCGACCGGTTCGGGTCCAATCCGCGCCCGCCAATATGGAGTTGCAGGCCAGCGGCGTCGGCGTCGTAAACATTGAGCCCCGAGACCTGACTGTAGATCTGTCGTGCCCGGTTGGAAGATTGATTTACGTGGATCTGATCCATGAGGATCACTTCCGATTTGCGACCGGCAAAGATGGAGGTCCCTTCGACTTCGCGGAGTTGGCGCATGGCGAAGATCTCCTCCCTCTGTTCGGTCACGGCGACTTCGCTCAATTCGCGGGCGATTTCCGTGAGCCGAATCTCCATCTCTCGGTCGGATCCGTCCATTTGGACCACTTCTCGTTTCACCTCGTATCCAAGTGTAAAGAGGAGCAGGGTGTAGGGCCCGTTTTCCAGGCCAGCCAACTCGAACGTTCCGTCGGCCCGACCGCGATGGGTCTCCTGAAGAGTTTCGTTGAAGATTTCTACACGAGGCAGAGGCTCTCCCGTCCGGTCGTCAACGATGCGACCGGAGAGCGTATGCTGCGCCTGAAGGGGGAGAATGGCAGCGAGAAAAAAAACAAAACTACAGACCGTGGATCGTGTCATGTAACGGGAGTATCCAGGATTTCGGTTTCAGATTTCGGGGTTGAGCTGCCAAATCGATGGTCGGATCGATGAATCGTTGGCTGGGTCGGCCGTTCAGGGCGACATAACTCTCGGCATACACGTGAACGTTTGGCATCCCCTGACGGCGGTACGTCTCGGCGAGCCAGTGGGCATAGTCCAGAATCATGTCGGGTTGTGTGGACATCTGTTCCTCCTGAAATCGGGTCAGGTGCTCGTTGTTGTCCACCATCCAGGATCGTCCGCTGTCCGGATCGGAGATTCGAATGTCGGTCTGTCCGGTCTTCTCCATGAGCATGACCCGCCAGGAGAAACGGAACCCCTCCTCGGTCCAGAAGAGTTCGCCAGGGTAGAGAAGATACCGCCACGGAAGCAGGAGTTGCAGAAGAAAAAAGAGCGAGAGTCCTGCCAGCCGGAGCCGGGACCCGATTCCCGAATCGGGAGCCCATGTCCGGTCGTTCCGGAGGCGGTCCATAGGTAGATTCAGCCACCCGGCCAAACGGTCGAGCAGTCGTTGGTGAACCGCCGGGTCCATGAAGATGAAGGCGGCGGCGATCATGATGTACGGGAACATACCGATCGGAAAGAGCAGACCGGTCATCAGGTGGAATCCGACGACCAGCAGCAGAGCGAAGACTCGTGTTCGATTCCAAAACAGAAGGAACGGGATGCTCAGGTCATACAGCGCTCCCCCCCAACTGAAGGCGTAGTGAACCCACCGCTCCTGAAAGAGGTCTCCGAGAAGCGGCATGCTCCCCATTGGTGGAAGCCAGATGGAGAGTGGCATGGCGCGGAGAAGCCAGTCGGAGTTGAATTTGGCCAGACCGGCATGAAGCCAGACGATGGCCATCAGGAGCTGGATCGCGTACACAGTCCACGCCGGAATGGTTCCCTTCCGCTGTTCCGGATCCTTCCAGGCGTCCAGGGAGTAGCTGCATCCCATCGGCAGAAAAAGCATCAGGAACGAGAGGATGGAGACGAAGTAGTAGTGGTTCAGATAGGTGGTCTTGTCCATGAGCTCGATCCAGGTAAAGCTCAGAAAAAAGAGCAGCGTGCTGACCCGGGTTTTCCATCCAAAGAGGACGCCGATGGACGCGAGGCCGGCAACGAAAAAGAGGAGCCAGGTCGCCTGCTCGACGGGCGTTACCCAGGAGAATCCGTAGTAGGAGAAGTGGAATGAAGGGTCCAGATAGAGGGACTGTACCCAGCCATTGGCCACGAACCGCAAAATACTCCAGAGCATCAACGTGCCGAAGAGCATACGAAAAAGAGCCAGGGGCGCTGCTGGCACCTCCCGGCTCAAGGTTCGGGACCATGTGGATGTTTCCAGGGTCATGTCCGTGTCGTCTGATCTCGCTTGTATGGCGGTAGGTTCACGGGGTCAATCTCCGTCGGTGTCGGTATAGGAAACGTTGATTCCAAGAGCCTGAAGCATGTCTGTTTTCAGGTAGACCACATTTCGTTGCAAAGCGTCGTACGCTTGGAGCATGAGGCTGTTCTCCTGATCAACCTGCAATTTCAGATTCTCATCCAGCTCCAAAATGGCTTGACGCGCCACTTCGAATTGATCCAGGATCTGTGTAGCCAGCAGGGGTTCTCCCCGCAACTCGTTTAGGTAGTCGAGGTACGCTTCCAAGCTGGGTCCACTCGTGCTACCCTGGAAGGCCTGACCACGGAAGAACCGCTCGGCGGCTGTGAGCGCCTCCAGGAGTAACTCGCGGGAGAGATCCCCGCGGTAGGGAGCTTCGACATGTCCAGGCAGGAGGGTTCCCGTATTAAAACCAGCACCAGGTAATACTCCTGCCGGGATACCCACCTTGCCGGCGCGCAGATGCTTCTCGTAATCAAAGATGTAGCCATTGACAGTCCGATCTACCGAGGCTGTTTCCCCATCATCGTCGTTCTCAACATACTGGTCACGATACTCTGTCTCCCACTCGGTATGAACCGTTCCGGCTAGGAGATGAATGCGAGCGCTCACATCGGAAAGGTAGGCTCTCCAGATCTCGGCGTCGGGCCCGCTCTGATAGCGGGCGAGCAGCTCGGCATCACTCTCTTCCAGGCCGTAGAGCAGGTAGTCGAGGGCCGGAAAGCCTTGGGCATCCATCAGCGAGGGAAGCTCCAGGTTCCACTCGCCGCTCTCGACGCTCTGGTGAATTTCGTCGGGTTTGGTCGGGTATAGGTTCACATAGTCGCGAAGCATGTGGGTCATGGCCGGTCCAACTTCGAACATGGAGACCCACTGAAACCCGAGGTACGCCTCTTCCCATGCGGTTCGAAGCTCGTCGAGCGTGGATTGAGACGGACTTTCGGCGAAGCCGGTTGCGGCTTGATCCAGTGCAGCGGCATCGGATTCGAACGAGGCGAAGGAGGGAATGATGATTCCGTCGGCCCAGTGAACGAGCATCGCCCGCCGATCAAAGTTGTCTCCGGCGGGCCCCACGCCACTCTCCCCGCTGCAGGCAGCGAGGAGTAGCACGGGAAGCGCCAACAGGACAGAAAAGCGTGAGAAGAATGTTTTCATGGGTCCGGCTTAATTGGCTGCAGCTTCTTCGACCGTGAACTCAAAGTGGTCGGCAATCTCGGCGGAGAGTTCGTCCAGCGTCTCGCCGGTGACATCCCACAACCCATTTTCACCATCTCCCAACAGTCGGTCCAGAAGATCGGTTACTTCGCTGTTACTCAAATAGGGTTCGTTGGTCCCCGGCTCACGTGTGAATTGCAAACTGTAGATGAATCCGTACCCTTCGGAGAGGGAGTGGAACGCGGCTCCGTACTGCGGGGTCTCTTCGGAGAGCTGGCGCTTGCCGGCCTGCAGGTAGTAGACGCCCCGAACGGCAATGGCTTTGGAGATGGCTTCCCGAATGATCTCTGCCTGTTGGTCACGAATCTCGTATTCACCGGCTACAATGGCAGCCCGACCTTTTTTGAAGGCATCGAAGATGTCGGTTGCCAAATGAGAGAAGTCCTCGTCCTCGCTCACTTGTCCGACATACTTGTTCAAAAATCGGTCGTCGTCACCGATGGTGGCGTTCGGGTTGGCCGGGTTCTGGGCGGTACCATAGATGTATCCGTACGCCTCGTCCCATTTGTGCTCCATCGTGGTGTAGGTGGTTCCGCTCTCAGTGACACCGTCATCGTTGTTATCCCGGTTGGTTCCGGCATCCAGAACCGAGGGACTCAAATAGTTGTTGAGCATCTGGTCGGCCATCAGGGCACCGATCAGGGATTTGTTGACCAACTGGTCATACTCCAGGCCTTCGCCACTGACGTAGCGTGTGCTGGATCCCTGTGCGATCTGTCCAGCAATTCCCGGTTGGGCAAGAACGTTCCGATTCGGGAACACTTCGTTGATTTGAGCGCTGATCCAGGTTTCGAAATCGTTTTTGAGCTCGGCGCTCAGGGTCGCATTGGAGGCGAAATAATCACTGGAGGCCGCTACTTTGCTTTTGATGCTCTTGTCGGATGCGTTCAGATCGGCATCGGACCAAGGGTCGGCGTCGTTCCCGTCGGCCGTTTGATTGCGGTACATCTGAAGCAGAAGCTCTTCGGTACTGTTGTCAAAGTCGAGCATGGAGACAAAGAGTTCGTCTCCCATCTGAATACGTGTGGTTTGCCCGCTGAACGAAACCGAGCTTTCACCGTTGCGTTCAAAGGAGTAGGTGGGGGGTTCGTTCAGTACCGGTTCGCCATCGGATTCGGTTCCGCAGGAGACAGCGAAAAGGCCGGCAATCAAGATCAGTGTGAGTTTGGAGAGAGTGGTTTGTGCGTCCATCATCAGATTGAATGTTTCTTTCAGTATGTGTTGTTCGGGATCTTCCCGTTTATTTAGACCGCATCTAAACTAAGGGCAGAATCCGGCTTTTCCAAGACGGAGACAGAGTTTTTTTAAAAGAGTGAGAAACTGGATCGATAGATCAGGTCGTGAGAAGAGGTGAAATCAGGAAGGTAAAAGAAGTGGTACAGAAGGAAGGCTATTCAGAAACGTTGGAAACAGGACTTTCAAGTAATGCGCTACTTGATCCTTTCGAATCTGATTTTTCAAATGTTAAGATGAAATGCGTCCTTTCGTCGGAAGATTCATAACGACAGTCGGCTGCGATCTGTTCAGACAAGATTTCGATCAGTTTCAATCCCAGGGAACCTGTCTTTATGGAGATTCCGAAATCCGGCGGAAGTCCTTTTCCGTTATCCGTAATCTGTATCTTGATTGTGCGTTCATGCTCTGTCATGTTCACGTGAAGCATACCCTCCGAGTCATGGTCAAAAGCGTGTTTGAAAATATTGGTGACCACCTCGTTCAGAATGAGTGAGACGGGGATCGCTTGATTGATATTCAAGCTCACTTTCTGGAGGTCGAAGGTAACTTCCAGGTCAATACCCGGACGAAATGTTTCTGCAATATCGCTGATCAGTTTCCTGATGTTTTGATCGATTTCCAGTCTTGAAAAGCTGTTTGAGTGATACAGCAATTCATGAATGGAACCGATGGTCTTGATTCGGCGAACACTGTCTTCGAGTGTCAACTGAAGTGTTTTGTCCGGAGTATCGTAGGCCTGAATCTGTAACATGCTTGAAACCACGGCCAGATTGTTCTTTACACGATGATGAATTTCCGTGAGCAACGTCTCTTTCTCTTTGAGTGACTGCCTAAGATCTGCCTCCTGGTTTTTCTGGTTGGTGGTATCCTTGAAGTAGACCGAGATGCCCTCTTCTGAAGGGTATGCACTGATATCGTACCATCGCTCCAAGGGTTCGTAATAATCTTCGAATTCGATCGAGACTCCCCGGTCCATGACACGGTGATAGTTGATGTAGGAGGGAAGTTCCGTGGCATCATGGAACACCTCCCACAAGTTTTTGCCCAGAATATCCTCTTTCGGAGTTTCGAGCATCTGTTCAGCTGCGCTGTTCCAATAGGTCACGATCCAGTCGCGATTGACCGAGAAAAATCCGTCGCCGATACTCTCCAAAATGCGTTGACGCTCTTGAAGAGCATCATGTACCGCTGACTGAGCCTGTTTTCGATCATGGATGTCTTGAAAGATTCCATAAATACTCCGGCAGATTCCATCGACGAATACAGGCTCGCCCTTTGATCGGACCCACCGTTCATTCCCTTTGGCTGTAACAATTTGAAGCTCTTCATCCCAGGGTATGCCCTCATTTACCGCCCTTTCAACAACGTCCTGAATGATCGTTCGAGACACACCCTCTTTATAAAATCCAATTCCGGATTCCAGGTCAGGTACAAAATCGGTATCGACCTCATGAATCTCAGTTGTGATTGAAGACCAATAGAGCTGTCCATTTTGCAGGTTCAATTCCCACACGCCAATTCGTGCCAGGCTGTATGCCTGATCCAGTAGACGTTCAAGTTCACGTTTATCAGTAACATCCCGAAAAATCATGCTGGTCCGATGTTCACCCTGCAAGTTGGTGAAGACAGATGTGCTCATTTCTACGGGAATCTTCTGCCCGGAACTGTGCAAGAAGGTCAACTCTCCAGAAAATGTACCCGACTGTCTGCGTCTCTCAAGGGCTTCCTGCAGCTTGGAATCCTGGAACACGATGCCGTCCCGACCCAATTCAATGATTCGTTCCTCCGACATTCCCAATAGTTGGCAGGCGGCTCTGTTGGCTTTGAATATTTGACCGTCCGGGCTGGTCAGCATGATGCCGTCCAAACTGTTTTCCAGGAGCATTTGCAGCTCCTGTCGGTCTTTGATGTTGTCGGTTACATTTTGAACAGAGACCAATTTGTACTCATTGGCGTCAAGATGAACAGGGTGAGAGAAGACGCGTACGTAGAGAAGGTCACCGTCCTTTTTCTTATGAATCCATATCCCTGCATCACTGAAGGAGTTGATACGTTTTGATACTTCTTTTTCGAGTTTGTGAATCTCGCTTGCAGGGCGCAGATCCGCAATGGTCAGAGTGAGGAATTCCTTTTCAGAGTACCCATAGAGGGAGCAAGCCGACTCATTGACATGCTTGATGGACAGATCCGATGGGTCATAGATCCACATCGGATTCGGATTTTCCAGAAACAAGTGGTCTGCTTTCATGTATGTGTATTGGACGACTTCCCCTTCTTTGTGAGAACATCCCATAATCTCGTTTGGGAATCGATTAGAATATCTTAGGGAAGCTGCTCAATTCGTAAAAATATTCAGAGTTGAACCCACAAAAAAAGCCACCGCCTCGAGATCGAAACGGTGGCTTTGGTCTGTACGCCCGTAGGGATTCGAACCCCAAACCTTCTGGTCCGAAGCCAGATGCTCTATCCAGTTGAGCTACGGGCGCAAGAGCGAAGCACAATATACGATGCTTTCCGGGGTCAAGGAAAGGGCGATTTTGATTTTTCTTCGAGACGGGAAGATTCGGCTGTCCGGCAGCGGTTCAGCCCGAAGAGCGGTCTGTGGATCGCTCGAAAGATTGTATATTGCACCGTGTGGTCTTTTTACGACCTTCCATCCGGGGGTTTCCGGAGTCGGGGAACGGATCGAAAGAGTGTACGGGTTGGGATCAAACGAGCAGTCATCCAACGGAGAGTTCAAATGAGTCAAGAGATTCGATGGTTCGCGGCAGTAGGGCTTCTTCTGGTTGTCGGGTGGTTCGTTCCACTGGCAGCACAACCGGGCGGGAATTCCGCCGGGTCAGGTGAAGAGGGCATTTCGACTGCAGGAGAGGTTGGCGGGATCAGTGTGATGAGGGTGACCGGAACGATCGGACCCACGACGACCAACTACTTGAACCGCTCGCTCGATGTGGCTCGAAGTCGTGGGGATCAGCTGCTCATCATGGAGATGGATACACCCGGGGGTCTGTTGACGTCGACCCAGGAGATTGTGCAGGTGATGCTCGCATCCGAACTGCCGATTGTCGTGTACGTTTCACCGGAAGGGGCGAGTGCCGGAAGCGCCGGGGCATTTATTACGCTCGCATCCCATGTGGCCGCCATGGCTCCTGCAACAACTATCGGCGCGGCTTCGCCGGTATCGATGGGTGGGGGAGAGGTCGACAGCGTCGCGCAGAAAAAACTGTTCAAGTTTTCCGAGAGCTACATTCAGAGTATTGCCGACGAGCGGGGGCGCAACGCAGAGTGGGCACGAGCAGCTGTGCGGGATGGAATAGCGGCCACCAGCCAGGAGGCACTGGAACTGGGCGTCATTGATTTGATTGCTCCCGACATGGACGCCCTTCTCGATTCGTTGGACGGTCAGACATTGGAAGGAGAGGTCATTCAGACAGCGGGTGCAAAAATCCAGCGGATCGAGCCCAATCTGGCCGAGAACTTTTTCAGTTTTATTCTTCGGCCGGAGGTGATGCTCATATTGACCATGATCTCCATCTATGGCATTCTGGGAGAGGTGACAAACCCCGGAGCAATTGTTCCGGGAGTCGCTGGTGTGATCGCCCTGATTTTGTTACTCTATGGTGTGGCCGCCATGCCCATTAATGTCGCCGGTTTTCTGTTGATGGGAGTGGCTATCGCCCTCTTTGTGCTGGAAGCATTCACCCCGACATTCGGGGTACTATTGACGGGAGGAGCGGTCTCGTTCTTTCTGGGAGCGCTCATGCTCTTTCAGGATCTACCACAGGAGATGCAATTGTCCTACTACTGGCTCATACCCGCCACCCTGATGACCGTCCTCTTTTTTTCCTGGATTGTTACCAGTGGAATCAAGGCGCAAATGAATGAACCCCGCAGTGGTCTGGAGTCTCTGGTCGGCAAAGAGGTGAAAGTGATTGACGGAACCGGACCGGCCGGTGGGCGGGTACTGGTCGCCGGTGAGTACTGGAATGCCCTGTCAAAAGAGGAGATTCCCGAGGGTGCTCAAGCACGAATCGTTTCATTTGAAGGTTTGACAGTGACGGTCGAACCGGTTTCTACCAACGTCTAATCCGAACAACAAGAGGAGTCTTATGAGTGATGCAGGTGCACTGACCAATATGATGATATGGGTGGTTACCCTATTTGTCTTTCTGTCGATCTTTCTTCCACAGATGTTCAAGATCCTCCGGGAGTATGAACGAGGGGTGGTCTTCCGTCTCGGAAAGTTTCACATGACCAAAGGGCCGGGGTTGATCATCCTGATTCCCTTCATCGACAAGATCGAACGGGTCGACCTCCGCGTATTGACGATCAATGTGGATCGCCAGGAAGCGATTACCAAGGACAACGTGACGGTTCAAGTCGACGCGATCACGTTTTTTCGTGTTGTCGATGCAGAAAAAGCCGTCATTCAGGTAGAACGATATATTGCGGCAACCTCCATGCTGGCACAGACGACGCTCCGTAGTATCGTTGGCCAGGTGGAGCTGGATGAATTGCTGGCCGAGCGGGATGCGATCAACAAGAAAATTCAAACCACCATCGATACCCATACGGATCCATGGGGAATCAAAGTGGTATCGGTCGAGGTTCGGGATGTGATTTTGCCCGAGAGCATGAAGCGCGCCATGGCACGGCAAGCCGAGACCGAGCGGGACCGGCGTGCCAAGATTATCAGCGCCGAAGGAGAGTTCCAGGCCGCGACCAAATTGGTCGAAGCCGGAAAAATGATCGAGAAGACACCGACTGCGCTTCAACTTCGGTACTTGCAGACGATGAACGAGATCAGCGAAGAGAATGCGACGTTCGCATTTATTCCGTTTCCGATCGACCTGTTGAGCCCGTTTGTCGGCAAAGCTGGCGGAGGAAATCCTGCCGAATGGGTGAAGTCGGCCGCCGAAGCGATCGGAAGTGCGACGGAAACTTCGAAGAAGGGATCCAAAGCGAAGAAAGGTTCAGACGACGAGTAGTCCGTCACTGTACAAAGATACAGAAAAAGCCGCCTCGGGTTCGGGGCGGCTTTTTTTATGAAGCCGTCAAAAGGTTTCATCGAAATGCGGAGACCGGTTTATTGGTCGATACAGCCCGGAGGATCTATTCGATCCCGGTATTAAATCGGTCGCGAAGTTCCTGGATGTAGATGCCAATCTCGTTTCGCAGTTCAAAGAGTCGACTGTGCAGACGATTGTAGAGAACCGGGTTCATATAAGGTGCGCTCTTCTGGATTTGGAGCAGTTGCAGAGCGGTATTGGCACAGTGAAGACCCCGTTTGTTGTAGGCGATGTTTCCACCCAGATAGTCCTGTTCGTAACCGAATGAGTAGCCACCGGCGATCTTTGCACTGATCTTCAGGATCTGTCCGATGAAATCGTGGTACGCCTTGTTGTGGTATGCAGGAGCTACGGATTCGGCCCACTTTAGCGTGTCGACGGCCAGTTTCCTTGCCGTCCGGTAGATCTGCAGATTCTCCAGGGAGCCGTAGTTGGTGAAGGTGAACTCGTCACTGAGGAACTTCCACTCCTCTCCTTCGTCAAAATCATCATCGTCTTCGTCCAGGAGCGAAGGGTCCTCGAAAAGAAACAGGTCATCTTCATCCATCTCCTCGTCGTCCCAGTCATCGTCTTCTTCCGGGAAGTAGGCTTCGTCCAGAAGAAGTTCCTCTTCGATGAAGGCGTCTACGGCATCATCTTCGTCCAGATTTTCACGAAGAAGTGTGACCCACCTCGGTTCGACACCGGTCGGATCAGAGGTGATGAAGTTCCTGAGTTGTTCGCTTTTCTGTTCAATCTCTTCGAGATGAGCATCCCATTGGTCTTCATTCCAATAGAGCTCATCACCAAATCCGTCCAAGCTCATGAGTGATGTACCTTGCAGTTTGTTTGCAGGCCGGTATGCATTGCGCACGCTGCCTGTCGATTCAAAGATACGGATTTTTCAGGGAAAAAAGAGAGGTCGGAGTAGAGGGTCCGGGTCAATCGATCTGGTCCAGAATGTTGTCCAGGGGATCGTCCTGCCCACTCTTCTTCGGCTTCTTTGGTGAGGATTCACTCGACGCATCCAGCGTCTCTTCGGGTGTGCTGTTCGACTCGGATACCTGCCTGTCATCCGGAGTCGGTGACGGGTCCCCGCCCGAAGCTTGTTTCTCCGGGTCGTCCGGAGCCTCCTCTTTCGGTGCATTCGACGTACGGACTCGTTGTTCGTTTGCAACCGGTGGTATCACAGCCTCCGTCTCGTCGGAGAATTGGTTCAGGGTTTCCTGTGCGTTCTGAAGATAGGAGCGGAAAGAGGCGATGAGCTCCTTCCGGCGATCCAACAGTCGGATCATGTCCTGTCGTACTTCTCGACGCTGATCATACGCCTCGCGAATAATCTCTTCGGCTTCCAACTCGGCTTTTTGAAGAATGTTCCGGGACTCCTGCCGTGCACCACTCAATTTTTGATCGGCCGAGTCCTTGGCGGTCTGCAGGGTTTCGTGCAGCGCCGATTCGACCCGTTCGTAATGTTTGAGTTTGTCTTTGAGGGCATCCAGCTGCTTTTCAAGTTCGCTCTGCAGGGTGACCATATGTTCCCACTCGTTGGAGACAAGTGTGAGGAACGCTTGTACTTCGGCAGAATCGTATCCACGGATCGCCTTGTCAAAGGTCTGTTGCTTGATTTCCAGAGCGGTCAATTTCATTGCAATCCTCGTCGGTTCATATCGGGCGGCTGCTTCCGGTCGGGTGGGTGGACGGGCCGAACCGGTTCACCCCGAATGTACAAAAAGTTTGGTACTTGGAAGAGCGCAAGCTCAGTCCTGTTCGCCGAAAATGGCCGATCCGATACGGACCATCGTGGCTCCCTCTTCGATCGCAATCTCCATGTCGTGGCTCATACCCATCGAGAGGTGATCCAGTTTGTTGGATCCACCTTTCATACGTTCATGCGCCTCGAGTGTTTCACGAAGAAGGACAAACTGGCGGCGGATTCGGTTCGTGTCATCGGTGTGGCTGGCCATCCCCATCAACCCGCGAACCCGCACATGATTCAGGTCGACCGTGTAGTCGAGCAGAGAGGCCAATTCGTCAGGTATGATCCCCTGCTTTTGATCTTCGTCACTGATGTTGATCTGGATCAGGGTCTGAATCACGCGATCCTCTCGGGCTGCACGTTTCTCGATCTCTTTGAAGTACTTCTTTTTGTAGACCGAATGGATCCAGTCTACCCGTGGAACCATGTATTTGATCTTGTTCGTCTGAAGGGGTCCGATGAAGTGCCACTCCAGGGGGAGGTCGTCGAGTTCGTCCATTTTTGATTGAAGTTCTCGCGCACGGTTCTCCCCAAAACGAAACTGACTGCATGCATGAGCTGCACGGATCGCTTCGACGGGTCGGGTTTTGCTGACGGCGATGAGTTGAACGTCTTCTTGGGATCGACCGGCGCGTTCACACGACTGGAGGAGCGTCTCCCGGACGGTTTGGAGGGCATCACATATGGCCATGTCGGTCTGGAATCTTGTGTCTGATTGGAATTGAATTTCCTGGATCGTTCGTTTAATCAAACTTAAAAATTGGTTTTTGCAGATGCTAAATTAATTGTATTTTTGATGTCTGTGAAAGATCGAAAAATGGTTTTGATGCAATACCGTACAGGCAGGATCGGGCAGACGCCTCTGCAATACCGCCTTCCACACGAGCACATCCATCGGAGGGGGTAGGGGAGTGAAGACAACCGTCCGACATATCACCAACTTTATGCAGCAATGGGCACCGCCCGGAGTAAAGATGGATTACGATAATGTCGGCCTCCTGGTCGGGGATCAGAAACATCCGGTCGAACGGGTTCTGGTCTGTCTCGACGTGACCGAAGCCGTGGTCCGTGAGGCGATAAAAAAGAAGTGCCAATTGATCGTCTCCCACCACCCGCTCATTTTCGAGCCCATCCGAAACATTACGACCGACCAGGAACAGGGTCGAATCCTGTTCGAGCTCATCCGGAACGACATCGCTCTCTTTTCTGCTCATACAAATTTGGATGCCGCACTTGACGGTGTTTCGTTTGTGTTGGCCAACAGCCTTGGGTTGGATCATCTCCGGTTTCTCAAGCATACGCACACCGGAAGCAAAAAATTTACGTTGACGACCCGGTTGGAAGATGCCGATGCGGTGCTGAAACTACTCAACTACTACTCGGCCGAAGAGGCCCACTATTTTCCGGTGAGTAGTCGAAAAGATGGATTCCGCTGTTTTGAAGCGGTGATCGACGCTCACAACCTGGAGGAGCTGCAACATGCTCTGGAACGCGAGGGTGTTCTCAAACAAGGCTCGTTTCAGGTGGTAGATATGGCGAGCCCGTCCAATAATTTCGGTATGGGTGTGATGGGCACGTATCCTGAAGAGGGGATCTCCCGGGAAGAGTTTCTGCACCTGGTATGCAAGGCACTCGATGTGCCGGCCATTCGCTATTCCGGGCGTGCAGACCGGATTCGGAATGTGGCCGTGTGTGGAGGAGCCGGCTCCTCGCTTCGATCTGCAGCAATGGCGGCCGGGGCAGACGCATTCGTGACAGCAGATGTTCGCTACCACGACTATTTCTCGGAGTCGGATTCATTTTTGCTTCTCGATGTCGGTCATTACGAGAGTGAATTTCCTGTGGTTGAGGCGATTCGAAAGGAATTAAGTGAAGGATTTGAACAGATAGAGGTGATGGCGACCGACGTGGTAACGAATCCGGTCCGCATCTATTCACCAGAACAGCCGAACTGAACCCAACAAGACGAAACAATCCATGGAAGAAGTACTCCAAAAACTGGCCAATCTTCAGTATATCGACAGCCGAATTGATGAACTGAAACAGCTGCGGGGCGATCTCCCTGAAGAAGTTCTCGATATCGAGACCGATATCACCCGGTACGAAGTCCGACTGGAACAACTCGAGCAAGAGACAAAAGATCTGGAGGCAGAGAAGTCCGCAAAAGAGCTGGAGATCAAAACGTCGCTCGAGAAAATCGGCAAGTATGAAGATCAGCAACTCGAAGTACGAAACAATCGGGAATATGATGCGCTGACCAAGGAGATCGAAGCTCAAAAACAGCTGGTAGAGGAGTTTCGCCGTCGTATCGAAGAGATTGAGAAACGGCAGGAAGAGATGGTTCCGGAGCTCGAGACCACCGAGAAGCGTCTCGAAGAGGTTCGCGAGATCCACAAAGAGAAGAAAGAGAATCTGGAAAGTGTCGTCGAGTCGACGCAGAGTGAAGAGGACAAACTTCTCGGAATCCGGGAAAAGCTGATGGACGAACTCGACAAACGATACAAACGAAGCTACGAACGGCTTCGGGACGGGCTCGCCAACGGGATCGCTGTTGTTGCCATGGAGAAAGGAGCCGCCCTTGGAATGGCCCTTCCCCCGCAGGTGCAGGTCGAGGTTCGACGGAAAAACAAGATTATTATTGACGAGAGCAGCGGCCGGATCGTGGTCGACCCTTCGTTTTTCAAGCAGGCCAAAGAGGAGTTGAAAGTCTGACAACCGACTCCGGCCACGCACCCTGGCGGAACCATTCTTCCCGACGCCGGGTTTCATGATTATGGCCACCGGGCAATCGCTCCCGCACAGTCTCTCTTCAGGGTTTTGATCATCCGGACAGAGATTGCATCGGGTGAGGAAAGTCCGAACACCAACAGGCACCGTGCTTCCTAACCGGAAGGCGTCACTTGGGTGACGACAGACAGTGCAACAGAAAAGATACCGCCTCGATCCCGTTGGATCTCGGGGTAAGGGTGAAATGGCGGGGTAAGAGCCCACCGTCACATTAGCGATAATGTGAGCCATGCAAACCTCACGGGGTGCAAGTTCACGCAGATTGTGTGCCGCCTGTCACCATACAATCGGGTAGAACGCTAGAGCTGTGGAGTGATCCACAGCCCAGACAAATGATTGCCCCTTCACGTGGTGGAGGACAGAATTCGGCTTACAGGTGGCCATACCTATTTCCGTATGTTGGGCAATACGATCGGCAGTCGATCGTTGGACCAACGGATACACAATTTCCAACCAATCAGATGAGTTTTTATGAAGACGATTCAATCAATGTTTGCCGGACTGTTCGCACTCCTTTTGATGGCGACTGCCGTATCGGCTCAACAGATGCAACCACAGCAACAGCCTCAACAACCGCAGGCACCCGCTCCTGACGAGATCAGTGATGATGAACTGCTGACGTTTGTCGCGACTTCAGATGCGATCCGTCCGATTCAGGAAGAGGCCCAAATGGATATGCGAGGTGTCATTGAAGAAGAGGGAATTTCCATTCAGCGATTTCAGCAGTTGATGATGGCCATGCAGAATCCGCAGATGGCCGATCAGGTCGAAATGTCCGCCGAAGAGGAGCAGTCCATTCAGGAGATGGAGCCGAAACTGGTCGAAATCGAAACAGCGGCATCCGAGGAGATTACCAGCGAGATTGCCAATCAGGGGCTGGATGTCGATCGTTATCAAGCCATTTACATGAGTCTGCAACAGCATCCGGAGTTGATGGAGCGACTGCAGGCAATGATGGAAGACGAGTAAAACGAGCAGGAGAAACGGATCGGGTCGGGAGGCATCAAAGGTTCACGTTGTAGGAGCCTTTGATCTTCCGGTCCATCTCTCTCTTGATATCCTTGGTCTGAATGTCCTGACGCTTGTCGAACTGCTTTTTCCCCTTGGCCAATCCGATCAATATTTTGACATTCCCTCTCTTGAAGTACGCTTTGAGCGGCACAACCGTCATCCCTTTCTGGTTCAGTGCCTTGTCGATTTCCCGAATTTGACGTTTGTGCAGCAATAGCTTGCGATCCCGTCGCTCGTCATGATTCTGGTAGGAACCGAATTCATACGGTTTGATGTACATGTTTTTGAGCCAGAGCTCTCCGTTTCGCAGATAGGCAAAGGCCTCATGCAAGCTCGCTTTTCCATCACGAATGGACTTGACCTCGGTTCCCTTTAATGCCACACCGGCCTCGTAAGTCTCCTCGACTTGAAAGTCGTGTCGTGCCTTCCGGTTTCGAATTTCCGGTGCGTGACGTTTCTGTTTCGAGTCTGCCATCCTATCGGTTCCAACCCAGTTCATTCAAACTTTCCGTGACGTCCGGTTCCGGTTCGCGGTCCGGAATGGTGTCGTAGACCCCAAGGATCTGGTTGATCTGCTCACGGGCCATCCGATTCTCAGGATTGATGCGAATCACCTCGATGAACTGTCGCATCGCCTCGTTCATTCGGGTACGCATCTCGCTCTCGTCGAACGTGGTCATCAGGTTCAGACCGTAGTTCAAATGAATTTTTTCCCGAAGCAGGTCTGGATCCCCGCTTTCGCCGTCGTACTGCTCGACAAGACTCAGAGCCTCTTCATACCGATTCTCTTCGATGAGTTGGTCAACCTGTACGTCCAATGGCTGATCGCTTTCAGACCCGCCACACGAGAGTGTAAGAGGGAAGAGGAACAGAGAGAGAAGGATCAGGCGCAACAGGGATCTCGTGTGTAGGGTGTGGAGGGTTCTCATGGAATGAATCGGGTTCGTGGTTCGGGAATATTGGTGTGTTTGGGTCTGGGTACGCTGCGTGAATGTCTACATAAAGGAGATCGGGTTCGGAGAGATGCAAAGTACGAAAATGACCATACTTGTCCATCCAAGCCAGCGACGTACCGGTGTCAGTGGACGCTCCTGAATGGCTGGTGGATGCTCCAACCCGATGAACCAGGCTAGGAAGGCCGACCAGAAGAGCCAGATCATGGAACCGGATGCTGCCGGTGACCATCCGAACCAGAGGAGAAGCACCGTCGCCAGAAGCGATACACTCCAGACGCGCCCAATCCATTGGGAGTCTTGCTGGTACGATTTTCGAAGAATCAGATAGAGCCCGATGCCCCAGATCGCAAGCGAGAGCGGCAACAGATTGGGTATCCACGCCTGCAGACTCTCATGGATCATCGGGATCGCTTCGAGTCCCGCCAGAGAAACGATGACGGCAAATGTCGAACGGGCCACCAATTTGTGTTTTCGGTATCCCAATAGTGAGTAGAGAATGTGTCCTCCATCCAGTTGACCAACCGGCATCAAATTGAGCGCCGTAAAAAAGAGACCCAACCATCCGGCAAACAGAAAGGGGTAGTGGTAGAGTTCGTACATCGGGGGGGCATCGGGAAAGAAGCTGCTCAAAAAGGAGTAGAGGAGGGTATTTCCAAGGATCATGGACATGCTTCCTCCCTCTTCACCGTTTTCCACGCCGGTAAGGATTGGTGGGTTGTCGGGCCAGCTTCCATACTGTTCGACATGGGCGACGATCTCGTCATGATGGTCAAACGAAGCGATAAACGAAGGGTCCGGTAGAGTAAACAGACCATAAAGGAGTACGACCAACGCGACAATGAATCCGGCGATGGGCCCGGCAATACCGATGTCGAACAGCTTGATCGAATCCGAAACACGCTCTTTGATCTTGATCACTGCGCCAAGGGTACCGATTCCGAAGGGAACGGGGATAAACCAGGGGAGGGAGACGGCCACCCGGTGCCGGACAGCCGCCACATAATGACCCATCTCGTGCGTGCCCAAAAAAAGAAGAAAGACGATTGCAAAGAGCGCGCCTTCCGGAACCATATCCATAAAGGATTCGGCATTGGCCGTCTGACCGACCCACAGAATTCCGGTCGCCGTAACGGTCAGAAAGGTGATCAAAAAGAGACTGCCGTGTTTGAGCAGATCCTTCCATGTGATCCGGTTCTTGCCAGTCGCAGACGGTTGTGATGGGTCAGGATTCTCGGGGGGGATGCGCCACTCGTGGCGAGGTGCGTCTACAGATTCCTCGGATGGTTCGTGTGACAAAGGAAGCGCTCCGGTTTGGGGTGAATCCGGCCGGCGGGCCGGAGAGGGTGACATGGCACCTTCGAACTCTCTTGAACAACCTTGAATATACCACTCCCGCAAGCAAAGATCAGACGGAACGCTCATTGCCAAGTCACCGTTTGGAGAGAGCGGAAGGAAGTCTCTCTTTCTTCTGAATATGGAAACAAGAGATGGTACCTTTGCAGCCGTGAATATGAATACAGAAATAGAATCCCTGGTCTACCTGCTCGAGGATCCCGATCCGCTGATCCAGCAACAGATCGAGGCACGACTGCTCGAATGGGGGGAGCGGGCCATCCCTCAACTGGATCAGGCGCGGGTGCAGAGCGACAATCGGGTAGAGCGCGAAGCGATCGTACGGATTCTGCACCGTATCACCTTCTCTTCGTTGATGGAAGAGTTTGCCAATCTGGCGCATCAAGGCATTCAGGGTCGTGCCCGGCTCGAGTCTGCACTCTTTTTACTGTCCCGGTTCGGCAATCCGACTCTGGACGAGGGGTACCACCGTCGCCGGTTGAACCGAATGGCTCAAGAAGTGGCGTCCAGACTCTCTCCCGAAGAGACCGAGGGTCGGAAAATGCACACACTTCTGCAGTATCTGTTCGGCGAACTGCAATTCAAGGGAGAGACCCACGACTATCACAATGTGGAGAACGCCTATCTGGATCGGGTCCTGGATCGTCGTCGCGGGATGCCGGTCATGCTGGGAGCGATCGTACTGTTTCTGGCGCGCCGTCTCAACTTCCCCTTCTACGGCGTAAATATGCCGGTACACTTCATGCTCATCTACCAAGGCACCACCCGTGAATTGATGATTGATCCGTTCGATGGGGGCCGTGTGGTCACCTACGATCAGTGTCACTTTTATTTGAAGAAGAACGGGATCCAGCCCAGACCGGAACATTTCCAGCGTTGCAGCAGCGAGGAGATTGTGGTGCGCTGTCTGCGCAATCTGATGTACAGCTATTCCCGACGCAAAGAGGAGGATCGGGTGGCTGATTTGAATCGACTCATGGAGCTTGTCCGACCCGATACCGGCACCGGAGAGATCAATACTTGATTTCGAAAATGTCGGATTCTCCGTCCATTGGCTGTAGTTGGTGGGCCAGGGACCGGAAGGTATCGCGTTCCTCGTCGTTGCCTTGAATCTCGTGCAGTTCACCGGCCAGTCTGTAGAGATCCGGATGAAACGGATATTGCTCCATAAGGCGGTTCAGCAAGACCGGTCCGTCATCAATCTCCTTTTCCCGAATTTGAATGCGTAACCGGTAGAGATCAAACCAGGGTCCATCTGCCTGGGGACGTTCCAGGTAGAGCCGACAGCGTGAATAGATGTTTCGCTGGTAGTAGTATCGGATCAGATCCCGAATGAGATAGACGGGAAGAGGGACCTGTGCATCGTCCATTCGCGTCTCCATCTGTCGAAGAAGATCTCGTTTGTCGGCGACGACAAGCAGTTCACAAATCCGAATCAGATCGTCTCCCGAGAGGTTTCGGTTCTGCAGCTCCGTTCGCACTTCGTCAGAGAAGAGCTCCTCGATCTGGTCCAACCAGTATCCGGGAGGGTTCAGGGGATTGACCGGCATGGGTGTTCGATGAATCCGTTCAAGGAGGTCCCCGTCTGCAGGGACATCCAGGTCGGGACGATGATGCCAGCGTGTATGATAGATCTCCTCGTTTCGCCACCCCAATTCCGGTTCCAACCAAAGCCCCATCGGCCCGGTCGTCTGACGATGGAGGTGCTGTACACGGGATTGAGTCGCGATGGCAATCGCGAGATCGTTCTGCTCGATCTGGCGACAGAGATCCAAATCATCGAACAGTGCCGGCCCGTAGGCTTCGTTCATCCGCAACCCCAAGTCGCCCCGAATCATCAAGCAGCAGCTGTCAAGTGCATCCGTAAAGAGGAGTGGACGATCCAGCCTGGAGGTGTGGCTGATGCACTGTTCCGGTTGTTCGCACCGATCCACAGAGGGCCCGATTGCGGCAAGATCTTCGTCGGCTTCCATATGAGCGATCAGTTCGTCGATGGTCGACTCCTCCAGGAGGGTGTCGTTGTGGAGGATGAGTACATAGCGACCCGATACGCGATCCAGGCCTTGGTTGATGGCCCGGGAGAATCCCAGATTTTGTTCGTTCGTTACAATTTGTAGCGGGAGCACGTTTCGCTCATCGAGTTGTCGCAGATAGTCAAACGTATCGTCCAGACTGGCATTGTCAATGATCACCCATTCGGTTCGCGCCGGATCGCAGGCGGCCGTGAGAGCAACCATGCACTCTTCGAGAAGTCGCCGGCCTCCGGCAGTGGTCGGGATGATGACCGACAGAAGGGGTCTCCGGGTCTCTTCGGGTGGAACCATTTCCGATTCGTCTTCCGGGACGTCGACCGGAGTCGGCTCCTCCGACTCTTTCGGCGTCAGGGTTGGATCGACGGGTTCATCCTTATCGGATGCGCCAACGGATTCGGGAACGGTTGGCTCGGTTTGAACGCCCTTCCGATCTCTGTCCGGCAATCCTTCCTCCAGCGGAACGTCCAATGGATCCGAGAAGAGTGTTGGCTGAACCGGCAGTGTATGAATGACGGTTTCTTCCGTTTTTGAGGATTGCGGGGAGCCGGTTTGTGACCCGGTTTTCAAGGCTCCCGTATCGGTAGCTCGCTGAAGTCTGTGTTTGAGCTCGGCCGCCTCGACATGTCTGCGGAGCCGTTCGAGCAACTGGATCTTCCATTTGAGCAACTCCTTCGTTTCACCAATCTGTCGAATCGCCTGGTTGGTCTCTTCGAGTGCTCCTCGCGGGTTCTCCTCGGCCAGCGCTTGGAGTCGCGTGAGAAGGGTCCCTTCACTCTCTTCTTTCCCGTCAAAAAGCTCGATGGATTGAAGCGAGGTGAGCAGACGGTGACGATCGTCGGGGCTTTTCGCCTCGCTCGTCATCCGAAAAATAAACTCCTGGACGACATCGGGTCGAACCGGCTCCAGATGGCTGCGTTCCGGAATAAAAAAGGCATCCGAGCGATCCAATCCTTTCTGGTGTGCGATGCTGTAGGATAGAGAGGGGACGGTATAGGGGTGTAGACGGGAGGCAAATGGTTCGACCCGATCAACAATCAGATCCCGGTGCAGGATCCACTGTTCATCCAGCGGAAGGGATCCGTTTCGCAACTGCTCGATCCATTGCGCCGGGGAGGAGGGAGGAAATGCATCAAGCAAGAAGATGGTGGCAGGTGCGGTCGAGAGCTTGCGCAGAAGGTCGGACAGAACCGTGTGGTTCGGGCGATCAGCCCGATGGGGGGCCCAGATCCAGTCGCCGTCCGAGTGGAGAAACGCCCGATTCAGTGCACCTGCACGTGAAATACCGGATGGAAGGGGAAGTACCCGAATCGGAGTGGTACTTTCGCGTTCGGCAAGCGTCGCCGCCCAGTGGTGGTTGTCACTGGAATCGGTCAGAACCACTTCACAGCGGGGGATCCCGGTGCGTCGAATGAACTGCAGGAGTGCATTCAGATGGTCCGGATCGGAGTGGGTTGTAAGAAGAATCGAAAACAGCGGAGAAGACGGCATGAAAGCGGGCTGTTTTTTCGGAATATACGAGAGAGGAGCAGGGGAACAAAGAAGAGAGGAAAAACCCCCGGAGGGGCTCCCCCCACAGCGATCCCTGGCTGCGGGGAGAGAGTGCAAGGATGAGAGCTACCGGGATCCACCGGTGGATCGAATGATGTCAATACCGGCAAAGTAGGGATAGGCGCTGCTGCCGTGTTCAGAGATGTCCAGCCCGTCTTTTTCGACCCGTCGGCTTACTCGGACACCGAGCGTTGCCTTGATCAGACCAAAGAGCCCGATGGAGAAGGCAAAGGTGAAGAGGACCACCGAGGCCGTTCCAAGCAGCTGGATCCAGACATTTGCTTCGCTCGAAAAAATCCCGACAGCCAGGGTTCCCCAGATCCCGCACACCCCGTGTACCGAGATGGCGCTGACCGGATCATCGATCTGTAGTTTGTCAAAGAGTGTAACGGAGAGGACAACCAAAACCCCGGCCACCAGTCCAATCGCAATGGCCGAGAGCGGGCTTACGACATCGGCTCCTGCGGTAATTCCGACCAAGCCGGCCAGAATGCCGTTCAGTGCCATGCTGGCGTCCAGACTCTTCAAGACCACCTGCGTGGTAATCATCGAGGCGAGTGCCCCGGCTGCTGCGGCCAGAGCGGTCGTTACAAAGACGTAGGAGACCGAGACAGGATCGGCGCTCAGAACCGATCCACCGTTGAATCCGAACCAGCCGAACCAGAGCAGGAATACGCCAATGGTTGCCAGGGGGATGCTGTGGCCGGGAATCGGGAAGATCTGTCCGTTTACATACTTTCCTTTTCGGGGACCCAGCAAGAGGACGCAGGCCAGTCCGGCTGCGCCGCCGACGGCGTGGACAAGTGTGGATCCGGCAAAGTCGTAGAAACCGAGATCGGCCAACCATCCACCCCCCCAGAGCCAGCTACCAGTAATCGGGTAGGAGATGGCCACCAGCAGAGCGGCAAAGATCATGAAGGAGGGGAGTTTGATCCGGCCGGTAACGGCGCCCGAGACGATGGTCGCGGCCGTGGCGGCAAACATGGCTTGGAAGATGAAGTCGGTCCAGAGAGTCATGCTCCCGTTGTAGGCTGTGGTCAGGAAGGCAGCCGGATCACTGCTGTCGAATCCGATACCGAATCCGCCGAACCCGAGGATGCCGTTGAATTCGCCCGGGTACATGATCTGGAAGCCGATGAATGCGTAGGAGAGCAGGCCCGTGCAGAGAATGAAGACATTCTTGTAGATCACATTGATTGTGTTCTTTGCCTGGGTGAGTCCGGTTTCGACCGATGCGAACCCGAGGTGCATGATCAAGACCAACACAGCCGAGATCAGGATCCAGAGGTTGTCAATGACAAAGCGGACATACTCGGGGGAGGATTCAAACGTCTCGAGGGTACCGGAGGCTTCGACCTGACCCGGAGTGGTCGCAGCCGAGACGGCCGTTGCAGCGTCGACCAGTTCGCCGGCACTGGTGGCCAACAGGTCAACAGGGATGATGAGTGCGAGCAGGAGGCTGACACTCCAGAGGATGTATTGGGATCGTTCAACGTGTGTCATTTCAGAAATAAGTTAGGGTTAAATCTTAACACGACTAAATTTCTAAAGAATTTAAACGATTCACCATTTTTTTATAAGGCAAACGATTGGTGGGTGGAATGGCCGAAAGCAGTCTGGAATAGCGCTTACAAAGAGGCAGGAAAGAGTCCGGAGAGAGTGTATGCAAAAAAGGGAAACTGGTGAGTATGCCTTATTTTGTGCGTGGAATACGCTATAAGGCGTTAATTAGTTCGACTACTTGTCGAGAAGAAAGAGAGTGAGTGCTTCGGGTCCGTGGGCGCCGACAACGAGTGACTGCTCAATGTCGGCTGTCTTGGAGGGGGCACCAATGAAAAGTCCCCACCCGACGGGTTTCGATCCAATTTTTCGGTAGGCCTCGTGCATCGTGGATACGATCCGGCTTGCAGGCAGGATGACGGCCATCTCCCGACAGAGAAACGGGAGCGCCCGGGGGACACCTGTCTCGTCGGACATCCATACAGCCCCGTTCTCGGCAACGGCCAGCGTGCTCTCGACAAGCAGTAGGTCGGTCTTGTCCATGGCGTCTGTCGTGGTCGGGATATCGGGAAGAAACGGGTCATCATTCAACCCTTGTACGGTCGAGACCAACGGGCCGGACCACGTTCGGGCACGGACCCACTCCTTGACATGGCCCGCGTCCGGAACAGCGTGCACCACACCGCCGGCCGATCGAACGTGTTCACTCCACGCAGTGATCAGCCGTGAACGATCGATCTCCGAATCGGACCCGAACTCTGCCGTGGGGTCGGGGCATTCCACGGCTTCGGGCCGGGCCGCGCGGACCCGGTTAAGAATGTCGGTACGATCACTCATGGTTTCCTCCTTCGGGTACGGGCCCAATCCTGAAAACTCTCTTTCGGAATCCCGGGCAGATCCCGACTCTCTCCCCATCTTCCAGTCATCCTTCGTTGCCATGAACGGGGAAGTGAACGCAGAATCCATCGAACGCCTCGAGCCACACGTGCAAACAGGTAGGGGTGTCGAAACAGAGCTGCACCCAACCGGTTCAGCCCGCCTTCCATGACGTGCCCCGGGGTCTGTTCGGTGACCAGCTGCCGCCAGCGGTAGAGCTGCTTGTGGATCGGGATCTTGACCGGGCAGACCTCGCTGCACGATCCACAGAGGGTGGAGGCGAACGGGAGATCGCCGTGCGCCTCGAGATCTTTTCCCGGCTCCAGAATGGCCCCGATGGGGCCGGGGATGGTGCTCCCGTAGCTGTGCCCTCCACTCCGTCGATAGATGGGGCAGGTGTTCAGGCAGGCGGCGCAGCGGATGCAGGAGAGCGAGGTGTAAAAGTCTTTGCGCGCGAGCTGCTCGGTACGCCCGTTGTCGACCAGAACCAGATGGATCTCCCGGCCGGGTTGCGGCGTGGCCACATGGGATGTGTAGGAGGTGATCGGCTGTCCGGTGGCGCTTCGGGCGAGCAGGCGGAGAAAGACGCCGAGGTGCTCGCGTTTCGGGATCACCTTTTCGATCCCCATGCAGGCGATATGGATCGGCGGAAGGTGCATGCCCAGATCGGCATTCCCTTCGTTGGTGCAGATGACCAGCTCGCCGGTTTCGGCCACGGCAAAGTTGACACCGGTGATCCCCGCTTCGGCCGCCAAAAACTTGGTTCGAAGATCCTTGCGGGCCGCGCGGGTCAGATAGACCGGATCCCCGCCGCTCCGTTGGGTGCCCATGGTTCGGTGAAAGAGTTCGTCCACCTCCTCGCGCTTTTTGTGAATGGCCGGCATGACCAGGTGGGACGGGCGCTCCCCGGCCAGCTGAACGATCCGCTCGCCCAGATCGGTGTCGATTACCTCGACTCCCTGCTTCTCGAGCCACGGGTTCAGGCCGCACTCTTCGGTGAGCATTGACTTGCTCTTGACGACCCGGGTGACCCCGCGATCCCGAAGCAGTCCGACCACGATCCGGTTGTGCTGCTCGCCGTCGCGCGCCCAGTGGACCACAATCCCGTTGCGTTGGGTCACGGTTTCCAGCTCCTCGAGGTAGTGATCCAGTCGGGAGAGGGTGTGCCGCTTGATCTGCGAGGCGGCCTCCCGCAACGCCTCCCACTCGGGAACCTCCGCTGCGGCGCGATCTCGTTTGCTGCGCACCTGCCAAAGGGTTTCGTCGTGCCAACGGGCTCGCTCGGCATCCTTCTGAAACGCTTCGGCTCGACGGGCGTGGCTCATAAAACCCCGGGTTGAACCGGTTCGGCCCGGTGGTTGAGGATTTGAGCGATGTGCAGAAATCGCAGTGGCAAGCGGTCCGTCCGGGCGAGTCCTTCCAGATGCATCAGGCAGGAGGTGTCCGTACCGGTAATGACGTCCACACCGTTCTCGGCGTGATCGCGCAGGCGGTCGCGACCCATCACGCTGGAGAGGCACGCCTGCTTGACGGCGAAGGTGCCGCCAAACCCGCAACACTCGTCGGGCCTGCCCAGCGGAACCAGTTCGATGCCGGTGACCCGGGAGAGCAGCTGTTCCGGGAGCGATCGGTGCGGCTCCATCCGCTCGCTGGGTGTCGAGAGCCCGAGCCCCCGAACGCCGTGACAGCTATTGTGCAGTCCGGTCTTGTAGGGGAAGTGTGTGCCCGGAAGAGCCGGTGCGTCTTTCCGGGAAAGAAATTCGCAGAGTTCGACGGTACGCGTTCGAAGATGTTCCAGGGCGGGTGTCGGGTCGAACCGGTCGTAGTGGTCCCGAATGTGGTGAACGCAGCTTCCCGAGGGGGCAACCACCCAGTCGCAATCGACAAAGAGCCGGGCCATTCGATCCGCGACGGGTGCGGTGATCCGTTCATATCCGCTGTTGGCCATCGGCTGTCCACAGCAGGTTTGCCCCTCGGGGATGATCACCTCGTACCCCATCCGTTCGAGCAAATCGAGGGTGGCCCGCGCCACATCCGGGTAGAGCTGGTCGATGTAGCAGGGGACAAAGAGGCCCACCGTCATGAGATCTCCGTTCTTACTTGGGAGCTTTGACGTGTTGCCGCGACGATCCCAGACCGTCGATGCCGAGTTCGACCACATCGCCGGGCTTGAGGAATCGTTGGGGGTTCATCCCCATGCCGACGCCCTCCGGCGTTCCGGTGGAGACAATGTCTCCGGGCAGCAGTGTCATGTACTGACTGATCTTGGAGACGAGTTGCGGGATGTTGAAGATCAGGTCCGAGGTGTTGCTGTCCTGAACCGTCTCCCCGTTGAGTTTGAGCCAGCAGTTCAGATCGTGGGGATTCTCGATCTCGTCGGTGGTAGCCATCCAGGGCCCCAGGGGCGCAAAGGTATCGGCACTCTTTCCCTTGACCCACTGCCCGTCGTGCTCCAGCTGAAACTCCCGTTCGCTGTAGTCGTTGTGGAGAATGTAACCGGCGACATACTCCATCGCGTTGGCTTCGTCGACATAACTGGCCCGTTTGCCGACCACAAAACCGAGTTCCACTTCCCAGTCCGTCTTTTTGCTTCCTCGCGGCAGGATCAGATCATCGTTGGGTCCCGTGATGGCCGAGGTCGCCTTCATGAAAAGGACCGGTCGCCGGGGAAGGGTGGCGCCACTCTCCTTGGCATGCTTCTCGTAGTTCAGACCCACGCAGAGCAGTTTGGACGGGCGTGAGATCGGGCTGGCCAGTCGGACATCGTCCGGGACAACCGGCGCATTGGCACCGTGCTTGTCGATCCAGGCCTGCAGACGGTTTGGCCCCCCGGTTTCGAAGAAGTGTTCATCGTAGGCTTCACCGAACCCGGAGGTGTCCAGACGGGTTCCGTCCTCGAGTTGGACGCCGGTTCGGATGGTTTGGTCGTGGTGGAATCGAATCAGTTTCATGGGTCATTTACCGTTTGAGGTTCAAAAATCCCCCGTCAATGGGGTAGGATGCGCCGGTGATAAAGGCGGCTTCGTCGGAGCAGAGGTAGGTCGCCAGCCCGGCGATCTCTTCGGGTTGGCCCATCCGTCCGATCGGTTGGGTCTTGGAGAGGGTATCGTACATCTCTTTCTCTCTTCCGGGGTAGTGTTTGGCCAGATAGTCGTCCACGAACGGGGTGTGAACACGGGCCGGTGCGATGCAGTTGCAGCGGATGCCGTCATCCAGATAGTCCACGGCCATGGAGTAAGTCATGGTCAGAACGGCTCCCTTGGTCATCGAGTAGGCGAAGCGATCGGGGATACCCATATGCGAGACGATGGAGGCCATATTCAGAATGACCCCGCCTCCGTTCTCTTTCATGCCGGCGATGACGGCCCGGCTGCAGGTCCAGATCCCCTTGATGTTCACGCGATAGAGGCGGTCCAGATCCTCTTCGCTGGTCTCTTCCAGGTTGCCGATGTGCGAGATGCCGGCGTTGTTGATCAAGATGTCCGCCGGGCGCTCCAGCCCATTGGCGGCTCCCCGGACCGACTCCGTGCTGCCCACATCGCAGAGATGAAACGAAGCGATCCCGCCCGACGACTGAATCTCGCCCATGACGGCCCGGCTCCCTTTCTCGTCCAGATCCCAAATGACAACATGTGCACCTTCGGCGGCAAATCGTTTGGCCATGGCGGCGCCTATGCCGCTGCCGCCTCCGGTGATGATGGCCTGTTTTCCTTCGAGTTTCATAACGCGTCGGTTTGATTACGGGTGTGGTGCGGTCCTGCCGTGTCGGGAATGGTGGCGTTCATTCGCCGAACGACGATGTACAGGAGTGAGATACTGATCACGATCCAGAGCAGGGCCAAACCGGTGGATCCGAAGAAGAGCTGCCCCATGGCGTAGAGGAACAGAATGATGGCCACGGCGCTGATGGCTACCTGGCCGATGCCCCGCCAGAGGGATTCGGAGCGGTCCCCTTCCCGACGGAAGCGGGTCCATCCGGGGCCGGCGGGTCGAACCCGGTCGTAAAAGGTCTGCAGGGTCTCTTCATCGTCCGGTGAGGTCACCCACGTGGCCACCAGCCATACGAGCGTGGTAAAGAGCATGGTGAAGATCATCCGGGCGGCAAACCCTTCGTAGCCGAGCCAGCCGGAGAGGACGAACCCGATTGCCGCTCCACTCATGGCGGCGATTTCGCTCCAGGCGTTGATGCGCCACCAGAACCAGCGCAGCATATAGACCAGGCCGGTACCGGCGCCCAGCGAGAGGATCGCCTCCCATCCGCCCCGGACGGTGTCAAAGAGCAGGGAGACGATCACGGCGCTTACCATCATGAGCAGCGTGGCCCAGCGCGAGACCATCACGTAGTGCTTTTGGGCCGCTTCCGGGCTCTCGAAATGGTCGGCGGGTTTCAGGAACGGCTTGTAGAAATCATTCACGACATACGAAGCGCCCCAGTTCAGGTGGGTCGAGACGGTCGAGACAAAGGCAGAAAGGAAGGCGACAGCCAACAGGCCCAACAGTCCGGACGGCAGGAGTTCCAGCATCAGGAGCGGGTAGCCCTCCTCCGGATCGGCCAGTTGGGGATAGGAGACCAGCGCCACCAGAGCGACCAGAATCCAGGGCCAGGGGCGCAATGCAAAATGGGCCACGTTGAAAAGAAGCGTTCCGGCCACGGCGTTCTTCTCGTCCTTGGCAGAGAACATGCGCTGGGCGACGTAGCCGCCTCCCCCAGGCTCCGATCCCGGGTACCAGGAGGCCCACCACATCATGCCCACCCAAACCAGGGCGGTGGCGATGGCGATATCGGGATGGTTCAGAGGATTGAGAGAGAGGATCTGCAGATCGGCTCCGTGCATCGCAGCCAGTTGATCTTTGAGCGAGGCGAGCCCGCCGGCGTGATCCACGGCGTACCAAGCGAGAAGAATGGAGCCCCCCATGGCGATGATGAACTGCAGAAAGTCGGTGACCACCACTCCCCAAAGTCCGGCCATGGCGATGTAGATTCCGATGAGCAGGTAGAGGACGATCAAAATCTCCCACTGCCCGGCGCCCGTAATGACGGTCAAAATCTTGGCCATCCCGACGGTGACCCATCCCAGGATGATGCAGTTGATCGGGAAGGCGAGGTAGAGGGCACGAAAGCCGCGCAGGATGCGGGCCGGCTTTCCGCTGTACCGGATGGAGATGAACTCCACGTCGGTCAGGACATCGGCCCGTTTCCAAAGCTTGGCGTAGAGAAAGACGGTGAAGAGCCCGGAGAACATGAAGTTCCACCAGATCCAGTTTCCGGCGATCCCTTCGGCGGCGACAATCCCAGTGACAGCCAGCGGCGTGTCGGCGGCAAAGGTGGTGGCCACCATCGATATCCCGATGAGCCACCAGGGAAGATCCTTCCCGCCGGCAAAGTAGTCTTCAAGAGAGTTTTGCCCGCGGCGATGGGCGATCCAGCCGACCAGCGCCATGAGCAGCACATAACCGGCAATTACTGCATAGTCCAACCATGTAAAAGGCATATTCTCGTACGGTTTGGTTTGGGTCTGCCGGATGCGGACCGGCCGTCTGCAATTTGTCTGAATACGGGATCGATCGGGCCCGAAACGGGTCACTGCCGGTCGCCTCCGGGGCAATATAGGAGACGAGATTTCGAATGCAAAGGGCAGGGCCGCAGGCCGAGGCACCTTTTGTTTCGATTTTTCGTTCTTTGAGGGGAGACGATGGGTGCAAACGGTCGATCAGGAAACCAACCACCAACCAGAATCCAGCGGGATGAACCGAGCCGACAAGGGAGCAATGCCGTACCACTTGGGGACTACACAGTGGGGCCTGAAGGAGTGGAAGGGGGTCTTCTTCAGCAAGGATGCCACACCGGACCGGTTTCTGAGCCAGTACGCCTCGGTCTTTTCGACGGTGGAGGGGAACACTACGTTCTACCGGGTTCCGGACGCCGAGACGGTGCAGCGATGGAAAGAGGCCGTTCCGGAGACGTTCCGGTTTTGTTTCAAGTTTCCGAAATCCGTGACGCACGAACACCTGCTCTCCGGCAGCGCATTGGAGAGAGCGATGTCGTTTCTGAAACGCCTGGAGCCGCTACGCACGCGACTCGGGCCGTTTCATCTGCAACTCAGTGAGCGGTTTTCCCATGAGCAGATGGGCGATCTGGAACGGTTTCTCGAACAGCTTCCGGCCGAGTACAGCTACGCCGTGGAAGTTCGCCATCCCGATTTCTTTGACAACGGGCGACAGGAGCGGTATCTGGAAGAGCTGCTCCGTCAGTTGAACATGGATCGCGTGATCTTTGATACCCGGCGCCTGCACGATATGAAGTCGAGTGACCCGTCGGTTCTGGAGGCGAAACGGAAGAAGCCAACCGCTCCGCCCCGATTCCGGACCACCGGCTCCCGACCGTTTCTTCGCTATGTGGGAGGAAATCGCTGGATTGACAACGAAGCGTGGCTCAAGGAGTGGGCGATCATGGTGGCCAACTGGATTCGCGAGGGGCTGCACCCCTACATCTTTATCCACTCTCCGGACAAGGTTTCCGCGCCGGAGCTGGCCCGTCATTTCCATCGCGAGCTCGCCTCGCTCATCTCCCTCCCCTCCCTGCCTGCCTGGCCAGTCGACCGCCAGGACCAGCAGTTGGGGCTGTTTTGAGGGACGAATGAACCACCTCTCAAGTCGCCGCTACTCAACACAGTCCAAGACCGATTGACTGGCGAATGAATCCGTGATCACGAGTGTGAAGCTACATGATCACTTCGAACGGGACACTGGTTGGCAATTCAATCCAGCTCCATTCATGAATGATCAACCTCCGGTATCAGGTAGTCATCATCCATCCGGCGGGAATTTTTTTCGATCGACCTGCATCAGTATGTGCAAGCCGTCTTCAGGAGCCAAGTTATAGATGTGGAACGTGAACTCCGATTCCCAAATCTTGGCGGACCCAACTCGTTCGTCTTCATAGATTCTGAACGTTGCGGTTCCGTTCGTGGTCGTACTTCGCCCATTCCAGATGCGCTCGCCGCTGTGCTCGGGCATTTTCCGATACTGGTAATTTTGACCGTCGAGCTGGAATTCAATCTCATCTTTGGAGGTCAGGAAATTCTCTTCCGGAATTTCGATGAGTTGATGGCCTATGTAATACTCCAACGAAGTTGCGTACTCAATGAATCGCTCGGACTGTTCATGCAGATCGTTGTTCGGTTCGGCCGTCTGCATGTCGCCGGTCACACGAAAGGTCTCGTATCGCATCGGGATCTCGATGTAGTCTACTCGTGGATGCTCCACCAGGTCGTAGACCAAATCGGGATCCATGATAACATGTGCTGAGCCGATACTTGTAAATATTCTGAGGATTTCGGTGTCCATCTCCTGCACATTCAACAGGCCCTGTTTGAACTCTTCTGCACAAATCGATTTTCGTATGCCACTGGTCATAAAACGACGACTTCGCGGTTCTTTGAATCCAATGGTGGCTCGTCCGTTGTTGGCAGCGATGGAATCTCGCAAAACGTCAACACTCTTGTCCCAGGGCCGTGTCTCGGGTGGATGACTTACCCGTAGTTCCGGGATATCGTGGAGTACATAGGTGCTGTCGCCGAGTGCAAATGTGACATCAGATTCGGACTGGCATAGAGATTGAGTTGTTGAAAAGGGATTCGAGGAACACCCATAGACGAGCAGGACCAGAATCAGTGAAGCGACTAGAAGGGAAGAGGATTTTAACATCGTTGGTACGGTTGGTTGAGTAAAGATTCCGAGATCGTGATGGTTCGTGAATACTCCCCCTACGGAGCTTGCCTCCAACTCGCTACAGGTCAATTCGATGAGAAGGAGAAGAGGGTCAGTTTAGTATGCCCCGAACATATTTTCGGAAAATATCGGCGACGCCTGAATTTGAGGTTTCGAGCCATCGGACAATTTCTGTAAAGTACTTTTCAAATCAGCTCAGAATCGGTTGCAATGTGATTTGTTCTACATAATCACTTCAAAGGGGACGCTGGTTCGCTCCTCCTCGGGGAGGAGCTCACGGTTTACATCTTCTGCCGGCAAGGCAAAACTTTGATGGAAAACGTAGAAATGGAATCGATAGAACCCGTTTTGAAATCGATCCTTTTCTTGACTGAATAGTTCTCTGACGTTAATCCCATAGGGTCCAATGCTCTCCTCGGGGAGCACTGGACTCAAATACGGGCTGATCATCAAATGCTCGTCAAGTGTCCACTTGTCTTTCCATTCACCACTATCGTAGAACTGCAGACTGATGGTCTGAGGTTGAAACCTATACAGTGTGTCGCTGTACTCATTGATGAATTCGAGTTTGAATGTCGAATCTTCGTCAGGGTTCGTAAGATCCAGCCGGTTTTTGTTCAGTGGAAATCCTGTATTTAGCTCTTGTTCCGTCAATGTGTTTGAGTTGTCCAGCGACGATACGCCCTTTGTGCATGCAGAGGACGTGATCATGATGAGTACACTGGCCAGTATAAGTTGGAAATGATGGAATATGGATCGATTCATGATGAACTTGTGATTTTGTATCCCGGGAAAAATGTGACGGACGGTATCCATCGGGTTGTAACGCTTATACGTCACTCTGGGAGTATTCGCTACACCCGAGAATCGAGTGAATTTAATTGCGATTAGTACGTCACCGTTACATGGTGAAACGTAGATGTTCCCGTGTCGTTATTGGCGTCGGTGACAATAACTCGCAACAAGAAGTCATCCAGTGTGTACGACAGATGACCATAAAAGGAGGCAGAAGAACCAACCGTTTGCCAGGAGTTTCCGGTCAACGTATAATCGATTTGCCATTCAAAGCTATAGGGTTTTAGCCCACCTTCCGCAGATGCTTCGAATTCCACGTATTGGTTGAGTTGAATCTGATTTGGCCCATCTATCGATGGGTAAATCGATAGAGTATTTCCCAAAGCTGCTGCGGCATCAAGGACGCCATAACCATATTCTTGATCAGGGGTCATTGAGCCAAAAGGATGGTTCGCTGTATTCAATAATCGATTTCTGATTTGAGTGTTGGACCAAGTTGGGTTCTGCTCAATGAGTAATGCGGTAGCACCAGAAACTAATGGAGCTGAGAATGAGGTGCCACACAACGATTGATATGCAGGATAACCTGGCCGAGTCGTATAGCTTTCAAATGGTGAAGAAATAGATACATGTGGGCCAAAGTTGGAGTATTCAGAGCATCCAGATGGGGTACTATCAACAAAATATCCATTCGAGTCAACCCCTGATACTCCTATGACTTGACTAAATCCTGCAGGGTAAATCACATCACCGGGCGAAAAGTTACTTCTTGGGTTATTTCCTGCAGCTGCCACGAGTACTATACCAGCATTCCATGCTGATGAAATCGCATTAGAGAGACACGTATCGTGTGTTGGAGACCCAATACTAAGGTTTATTACATCTACGTTATTCAATATTCCAAACTCGATTCCATCTATTACTTCTGATTGAAAATCGCATAATGGTGTATTGCAGTATTTAAAAATGTAAACATCGGCGGAGTCTATTCCGTGAGATATCCCAACTGTACCTAGATTGTTGTCTTTAGCAAATATTGTCCCGGAAACCATTGTTCCATGTGGATTTTGGGAGAAACAATTATTGTTGTCAAAGTTACTGTCGCAATTTCCAGATGGAATTGTGGGTAAATCTTCATGGTTGGATATTCCGGAATCCAAAATGAGTAATTTCACACCGTCACCTGTTGCATGCTGCCAAGCAAGAGGAGCACGGACCATATTTAATCCCCAATGGATTGATTGCCCCTGTATCGCTGATATAGTTGATGCATTTGAAAATGATTGGTATTTAATCGGGATCTCGATATAGTCCACGCGGGGATGGTCTACGAGCTCGGGAACCAGTTCGGGATCCATCTTTACAAATGCAGCGCCGATGGATGTGTACACCGTCTGGATGGTCACTCCCATTTCTCTCATTTCTTCGAGTCCAAGACGAAACTCTTCTGCTGATATTGCTGCACGAATTCCATCTGATTCAAAAAGTCGTTGGCTGTCGGATGCTTTAAATCCGATTTTGGCTTGGCCGTCGTGTGCAGCAATAGAATCTTGGAGAACCTTGACATCCGTGTCCCATGGTCGTGGCTCGGGGGGTAGGTCAACTTCAAGCATCGGTACGTCACGAAGCTCGTATCGATCACCTCTTTCGGTAATTGCGGTTTCTTGAACAGACTGGAGTGTACTCTCACCGCTATCGACCGGACCAGAACTGCACCCGGAAATGATTGCAATGAGTACGAGGAGTTGGGTGAGACGTTTACATGTGTTCATCATCATTCACCGTTGATTAGTGAAGTATATTTCTCCGATTTACATTTCGTGAATCGGAGCTTATCCACGAAGAGTCCACATACGAGACTCCCGGGCAGACACGACTGTGCCGGTGCGATTGATGAGAACACTAGAGAATGGAATAAAGACTGAAATCAAACTCAGTCAAGAGTTTACAGATTATAGTATTCTTGAATGATAATTCAAAAACACTTGGTGATAATCACATAATCACTTCAAACGGGACGCTGGTTCGTTCCTCTTCGGGGAGGAGTCGGTCATTTTGTATTTCGGAATCACGAATCACGTTAGGAGTATCATAGATGAAAAAGTTGAAGCGATAGAATCCGGATTTTCCACCGTAGTTCGAGAGATTAGTAAGGTTTAGTGGAGGAATTTCCGGAGAAGAAAGGGTTTCTCCGGGTGGCAACGGCAAAATCTTTGCCTGCATCTGATGCGATAGATACCAGGTTGCAAAATCGTTCCAATCACCTTTTTCCAATCGTTGAATATTGATCGGTGATACATCAAGGTAGTAGACCGTATCACTTCGCTCATTGGTAAAGGAGGGGGTAATCACGGCATCCTCGTCTGAGAGAGATGACAAGTCGTAGTGCTGTTTCGATAGCGGAATGCCGGTTGAGAGTTCATCGTCAGAGAGGGAGGACAAGCTTCCCTCACAACCGGTCCAAACAAAAGTGAGAAGTAGGCCGGTCAGCGCAAGTCGAAGATGGGTGAATGTGGGAACCATGGTAAACTCCGGTTTTCTTATTACTGAAAAAGAGGTGTCTCTACGTTGCTTTCCAAGACACACGATACTCGAGTGACACTCGTTTGACTATCTTCCCTACGGAGCTTGCCTCCAACCCGCTACAGGTCAAGCGAATATTAATGGAACCGTGGCCGTCCATGCTGCCCTGACCCGCAAATCTGTCGGAGTTCAATGATTCCCGCAGACGGGATATCGGACGATGGACAAGCCTCTTACGGGCACTCTTCGAACCGCCCACAGATCTTGCCTGCGCCAAAAAGTGAAGGTCTGAACAAAGCTTCGTATCTTTCGGGTCTATACCGAATTTGACGGACCCATGGCCAACCAGACTGCAACCAAACCCTCCGAGATCGTTCGCGAAGCGCAACGCCGCCGCACCTTTGCGATCATCTCCCACCCGGATGCCGGGAAGACCACACTCACCGAGAAGCTGCTCCTCTACGGAGGCGCGATTCACGAGGCGGGCTCCATTCGCCAGCGAAAAGCCTCGCGATATGCCGCCTCCGACTGGATGGCGATCGAGAAGGAGCGGGGGATCTCGGTGACCTCGTCAGTACTGCGGTTTGAACAGGACGGCATTCGATACAATCTTCTGGACACCCCGGGCCACAAAGACTTCTCCGAAGATACCCTGCGAACCCTGGTGGCGGCCGACTCCGGCCTCATGGTGATCGACGTGGCCAAAGGGGTCGAGGAGCAGACCGAAAAACTCTTCGAAGTGTGCCGGATGCGCCAGGTCCCGGTGATCACCTTTGTGAACAAGTGCGACCGCCCCGGAATGGACCCGCTCGAAGTGTTGAGCAACGTAGAATCCAAACTGGGGATTGAAGCCGTTCCCGCCAGCTGGCCGGTCGGCTACGGACAGAAGTTTCAGGGGATCTACGATCTGATCGGGAAAAAGCTCCACCTCTACGTCAAAACGGATCACGGCGCTCAGAAGGCGGAGACCGAGATTCTGGATCTGGAAGAGGGGCTGGCCAAAACCCGCCTTTCCGACAATGAGAAAGACCAGCTTCGTGAAGAGGTGATGCTCATCGAGGACATGTACGCAGAGATGGACCGCGAGAAATTCCAGACAGGAGAAGTCTCGCCGGTCTTTTTCGGTTCGGCCCTGCACAACTTCGGGTTGGACGTCTTTTTGTCCTACTTCAAGGAGTTGGCTCCCTCTCCACAGTGCTATCTGGACGAAGCGGACCAGGAGCGGGCCCTGGATGCTCCCTTCAGTGGGTTCATCTTCAAGCTTCAGGCCAACATGAATCCGGATCACCGGGACTGCGCAGCGTTTGTACGCGTCGCCTCCGGGAAATTCGAGCGAGGTCTGGACGTGACGCACGTACAGACCGGAAAGAAAGTCAAGATGTCTACTCCGCACACGCTCATGGGCGACGAGCGCCAGATCATGGAGGAGGCGTGGCCGGGAGATATCGTCTCGCTCTTCAGCCCCGGCTTCTTCCGGATCGGAAATACGCTTCACGCCGGCGAGAAGGTGAGCTACAACGTGATTCCCCTCTTTACGCCCGAGCATTTCATGAAGGTCTCCACGAAGGATCCCTTCAAGCGGAAGCAGTTGCGCGAAGGGCTCAAGCAGCTCTCCGAAGAGGGGGTCGTGCATGTCTTTGAAGTGCCCAACGGTGTGGGCAACGAGTTGCTGCTCGGGACCGTCGGGGTGCTCCAGTTCGAAGTGGTCGAGCACCGCATGCAGACCGAGTACAACGTAGAGCTGAACATACAGGGGGTGAGCTATCACACCGCCCGTTGGCTCTCCGGAGACCAAACGGTGATCGAGAAGCTGCAGTCCAGTTACTCCACCCACATCACCCAGGACATGGAGGGGAACCCGATCGTCCTCTTCGACAGCCAGTATGCGCTGAATCAGGCCGAAGAGAAGGTGGGCGCAGGCGAGCTGTTCAAGTTCAAGAACGGCTGATTCGACCGTGCGCTCTGCCCGACTCGGGCCGAACCGGCCACGTGGGCGAATCGAAGGGGTCACAAAAGCCGTACCCGGTGTGCCCTCACGAGGGAGTTACTCGTCGTTTTTTAACGCTTCAATGTCTGCTTGGCAGGCGGCGTCCAGATTTGGAATCTCCGATCCAAAAATGGAGCTGAAGAGATCCGGCTGGTTGTAGGCGTAGTACATGACGCAGTTCTCGTTGTCACAGTGCGTTCCGTTCTCCGCATCTTTGTGATCCTGCTGCATCGTTGTGCCATTGTCTACCAAGCCCATCAAATGCCCGATTTCGTGTCGCAGGACACTCGCTTCGACCTGCTCCCGGGAAGGAGATCCCAATCCCGAAGAGGTCTCCTCGAATGTGGCGCCAAAGTAAGCGGTCGAGGTGTTGTAATACGCGATGGCGAGCACATTATCCTGTTCGAACTCTCCGTCCAGGAAGAGGTGGTAGAGACGCAGCGTGTTGCGTGCCCGGTCGGGCTCGTGTTCCCGGTGCTCCTGCTCCAGGCTCCGCACCTCGTTGGCGGTATAGCTGGGCTGTTCGCCGGCCGGAATCTCGACCGGATCGAGCGTCCGAACCGTCTTGCCACTCCACTGTTCAAGAAAGGTGACCAGATTGTCTACGGCTCCGGATTGAGGCTGGTGACCCGGCATGTACTGGATCTCCAGTTCGATCGTGTCAAAATCGCCACCAGCGATGATGTCGCTGTTCGCGTCCCCCGGTCCCTCGGTCGTGGAGAAGGGCTCCGGCGGGGTGTTGTCGGTGCCCGTCGAGGTATCTTCACACCCACTCCACAGAAGAACGATGGGTAACAGAACGATCCATGAGAGGTGTCGGTAGATCCGTAGATTCATGAGCAAACGTTTTTGGGTTTGAAAATCGATGCAGCAGCGTGGTACAGGGGCGGTTCAGCCCGTCGCAACCCCGTCGTTGTTTATACATGTTGCCGAAATTTCTTACCTTCCTTTGCTGAATTGATTGGTAGTCGGTTCGGCCCGAAAAGGAATGATTGTGACGGTATGTACTGATCGGAGGGCTCAGTTGTTCCCTCCGCTAACCTTACAAAGAGAACCAGTATCATGGCAAAAGAATTCGACCTCTGTGTGATTGGAAGTGGCCCCGGCGGATATGTGGCCGCCATTCGGGCTTCTCAACTCGGTTTAAAGACAGCCATTGTCGAGAAGCGTCATCTGGGAGGGGTCTGTCTGAATATCGGCTGTATTCCGACCAAAGCCTTGCTTCGGTCTGCCGAGGTGTTTGAATCGATCGGGCACGCCGCCGACTACGGGGTGAATGTGAAGGAGTTTTCGGCCGATTTTGGTGGCATGGTCAAGCGGAGCCGTAACGTGGCCAACAAGATGAGCAAGGGGGTTCAATTTTTGATGAAGGCCAACAAGGTCGAGGTCTTCATGGGCACCGGCGCCTTCACCTCGCCGACCGAACTGGCGGTCACGGACGAGAGCGGCAAGACGGTCGAGACGATCAAAGCCGGCAAGTACATCATTGCGACCGGTGCGCGTCCCCGCGAGATTCCACCGCTGCCGATTGACGGAAAGATGGTGATCAACTCGGAGCAGGCGATGCAGCTGGACAAGCAGCCCAAGAAGATGGTGATCTGCGGTGCCGGAGCCATTGGCGTCGAATTTGCCTATTTCTACAACACGATTGGCACAGAGGTGACTCTCGTGGAGCTTATGGATTCTCTGGTGCCGGTCGAGGACAAGGAGGTGGGCAAAGAGTTGGGCAAGATCTACAAGAAGAAGGGAATCAACGTCCTGACCGAGAGCTCCGTCGAGAAGGTGGAGAAGAAAGGCAAAGGCGTCAAGGTGACCGTCAAGACGAAGAAGGGATCCGAGATACTGGAAGCCGACGTTGTGCTTTCGGCCGTGGGTGTGACCGGGAATGTGGAGAACCTGGGACTGGACAAGGCGGGCGTCAAGCACGAAAAAGGGACCATTCAGATCGATCGAAGCACCTGCCAGACCTCGGCCAAGAATATCTATGCCGTAGGCGATGTGGCCGGTCCTCCGTGGTTGGCCCACAAGGCGTCGCACGAAGCGATCTATTGCGTCGAGAAGCTGGCCGGAGAGAATCCGCAGTCCATCAACTACACCAACATTCCGGGCTGTACGTACTGTGAGCCCCAGATCGCCTCGGTCGGATACACCGAGGAGAAGGCAAAAGAAGAGGGCTACGATGTGATCGTCGGCAAGTTTCCCTTCTCTGCCAGCGGGAAGGCGACCGCTTTGGGTCACGAAGAGGGCTTTGTGAAGGTGATCTTTGATGCGCAGTACGGCGAGTGGCTCGGATGCCACATGATCGGTTCTCACGTGACCGAGCTCATCGCAGAGGCGGTGGTGGCCCGGGATTTGGAAACCACCGGACACGAGATCATCAGCGCGGTTCACCCGCACCCGACCATGAGCGAAGCGGTCATGGAAGCGGTGGCCGAAGCGTACGGCGAAGGGGTCCACCTGGGATCCAAGCCGAAGAAGAAATAAGGGGAATCCCCCGCGCGGGTGGCCGGAAATCGGCCCCTGCAACGAGTTCACGACGAGGCGGCAGAGCGATGGCTTTGGCCGCCTCTCTTGTTTGAGACAGTTCTCATGAAGCGAGCGAGCGAGACAGAGCGACCGGAGATCGAGGTCTACGATCTGGAGCAGATCGACTATCAGGCGGCCTGGGAGCTTCAGAAGCAGATCCAGAAGCGTCTTATTGACGAGAAACTGCGGATGAGACGCGAAGAGGGCTACCGGTCGACGGCCCGGGATGTCCTTCTGTTGGTCGAACATCCTCACGTCTTTACGTTGGGCAAGAGCGGAGATGCCTCTCATCTGCTTCGCTCGGATGACGAGCTCGAGGCGTTGGGCGCACAGTATGTGCCGATTGACCGGGGCGGGGATATCACCTATCACGGTCCGGGCCAGCTGGTGGGCTATCCCATTCTGGATCTGGATCGCTACATGACCGACATCCACAAGTACCTGCGGTCGCTTGAAGAGGTGATTATTCGGGTCTGTGCCGACTTTGGTGTTCAGGCGGGCCGAACCGAAGGCCTGACCGGCGTCTGGGTCGGGGATCAAAAGATCTGTGCGATGGGGATCCGCTGTTCGCGCTGGGTCACCATGCACGGATTTGCCCTCAATCTGAATTCGGACTTGACCTATTTCGGACACATTGTTCCCTGTGGAATCCAGGATCGCGGGGTGGCCAACCTCTCCGATCTGGCCGGACGGTCACTGGAACGGAGAGAGGTCACCGAACGCCTCCTGGTTCACTTTGCAGAGGTCTTTAACGGACGCGTGCAGAGCGGCACCAATCTGACTGAAATCGACGGTCATTATTCGTATCTTTGATGCGGTGACCGAAAGACCCCGGGAGTCGTCTGGATCCCGGCTCAAGAGATCGACTCTTGGAGCTTTCCGAAAGATGGATGGTTGATCAAGATTCCGGTCTCCAATCGAAGAGGACACGTTGTTATGATCAAAGAGCTTGATGTCGTAGAACGACAGACCCCCGGAGAGAGACGACCCGACTGGTTGCGCGTCAAACTGCCGTCGGGAAAGAAGTTCAAAGAGGTCTCCGAGACCATCCACAAACACAATCTGAATACGGTCTGTTCGGAGGCTCGATGCCCCAATATGGGGGAGTGCTGGGGAGCCGGAACGGCTACGTTCATGATTTTGGGAGATGTCTGTACCCGCTCCTGTTCGTTTTGTGCCGTCAAAACCGGTCGTCCGCCGGAGGGGCTCGACTGGGACGAACCGGCTCGTGTGGCCGATGCCGCGAGCAAGATGGGCCTGAAGCATGTGGTTCTTACGTCGGTCAATCGTGACGAACGAAAAGATGGAGGGGCCCCCATTTTTGCCGAGTGTCACAAGGTGCTGCGGGAGGTCATACCGGGCGTTACGATCGAGTCGCTGATCCCCGATTTCCGAGGCGTTTGGGACGCGTTGCAGATCGTGATCGACACCCCGCCCGACGTGTTGAGTCACAATTTGGAGACGGTCCCCCGTCTCTATCGGACTGTGCGCCCGCAAGCGCGATATGAACGCTCCCTCGAGCTTCTTCTGCGAACCAAACAGCAGGGAATCCGCTCAAAAAGCGGAATCATGGTGGGTCTTGGGGAGACCCGTGAAGAGGTCATCGAGCTGATGAGTGACTGCGTCGAGCATGAAGTGGATGTCCTGACCATTGGCCAGTACATGCAGCCGACCAAAATGCATCACCCGGTCATCGAGTGGATCCATCCCGATCAGTTTGCCGAGTACAAAGAGATTGGCGAAGAATTGGGAATCGAGCATGTCGAAAGCGGTCCGCTCGTCCGATCCTCCTACCACGCTGAACGACACCTCTAACCGTTTGCAGTCGGGGGCGGGTTTGCCCCTGCTGCAGCTCAGATACCGGAACCGCTTTTCATGGCAGCTCTGATTACCGTTCTACTGCTCTCTTACTTGATCGGATCGATCCCGAGCTCCCTCTGGATGGGGAAACTCTGGAGCAATCTGGATATCCGAAACCACGGGAGCGGGAATGCGGGGGCGACCAATACGTTTCGCGTCTTGGGCTGGAAACCGGGTGTGATTGTTCTGCTTATCGATTTTGGCAAAGGCCTGCTCACGACAACGGTGATCAGCCAGTTCGCCTGGCAGATTGCCAGCGGACCGGTCTCGCCGGCCGGTTGGGAGGTGGACTCTTTTTTGAGGATCGGGTGCGGGGTGATGGCCGTGATCGGCCATATGTATCCGCTTTACGCCTCTTTTGATGGCGGGAAGGGGGCAGCCACGGCGGCCGGTATGCTCTACGGCATTGAACCGATCTCCATCTCGATTACATTGGTTGTTTTTGTGTCCGTCATCTGGATTTGGCGATACGTGTCACTGGGGACCATTCTTGCCACCTTCATCTATCCGGTCTCCCAGATGGTGTTGGTCACCTTTTGGCAGGTGCCGATCGATCCGAGTGTGCGGATTTTTTCGGGAGTTCTGGCTGCGTGGATTATTTTGAAACATCGAGCCAACATGGGTCGCCTCTGGCGGGGAGAGGAGAGTCGGGTTCCAATCCGGTGCAGCCGGAAGGAAGAGAGGGAGTCGCCCGAAGAAGGCGAAGGGGTGAGCCATGAGTAGAGAAGGAAGAGATGTGGCCGTCATTGGTGCCGGCAGTTTTGGCACCGCACTTGCAATTGTGTTGGCCGAAAAAAGGAATCGGATATCCCTCTGGGCGCGTGAAGAGGAAGTAGCTCGATCGATCAACAAGAACCGGCGCAACCCCTACTATCTGGCCGATCTGGATCTGCCAGCGAGCGTCGGAGCGACGACCGATCTGGACGAAGCGGTTCGCGGTGCATCGCTGATCCTGATCGCCACACCTTCACATGCCGTGCGAACGGTTACCAAACAGATGGCCGGTTCCATCGACAAAGAGGCTCTCTTGGTCATCGTCTCCAAAGGAATCGAAGAGAAGACCTTCATGACCATGTCTCAAGTAGCGGTTCAGACGCTCGACGGGAATTTGAGTGAGGACCGGATCGGTGTACTCTACGGACCGAGCCATGCCGAGGAGGTGGCTCTTCTCAAGCCGTCGGCGGTGGTTGCCTCCTCGTACTCCCGCCGGACGGCACGCGAGATTCAAGAAGCTTTTATGACCTCCATGTTCCGGGTCTATCTGAACCAGGATATCATCGGTGTGGAGGTGGGCGGATCGGTCAAGAACATCATGGCGATTGCCGCCGGGATTGCAGATGGTCTGGAAATGGGGGACAACGCCAAGGCTGCCCTCATGACCCGGGGGCTCCACGAGATGAAACGCATGGGGCTTCACATGGGTGCCTCGCAAGACACGTTTTCGGGGCTTTCCGGTCTGGGCGACCTGGTCGTCACCTGCACGAGCCAACACAGTCGGAATCGCCAAGTGGGATACCGGTTGGGGCGGGGCGAGAGCCTGCAGCAGATCCAGTCGGAGATGAACATGGTGGCCGAAGGTGTGAAAACGGCTCGCTCGGTGCATGAGTGGGCCGATGCCAATGGAGTGGAAATGCCGATTACCGAAGCGGTCTGCAGATCCTTGTTCGGTGGAGAAAACCCGGCCGATCTTCTTGTCGAATTGATGAACCGCACGGCCAAAGAGGAGCGACTGATTTAGTCACATGGATTACGACGACGGACCTTTGAAGATTTCGTCGATGAAGCCCGCCGATCTGAAACACCTGATCCAGCGCGGAGAAGGGCTCTATCTGGAGTTCAAAAAGCGAACTCCGACCCCTGAAAAGATTGCCCGTGAAATGGCTGCACTGGCCAACACCCGAGGCGGAAAAGTACTGGTCGGAGTCGCTGATGACGGGAAGATTACCGGAATCGATTCATTTTTCGAAGAGGAGTATCTACTCACCAAAGCGGCCGAACAGATCTGCCGACCCCCGCTGGAGATCATCATGGAGCTGGTTCAGACCCCCGAGGGGGATGTGTTGCTTGTCGAAATCCCGGAGGCAGCGGAGAAACCGGTCTGGATCCCTTCCGAAACGGGTCGCTTGGTCTATGTGCGTCAGGGAGAGGAGAGTGTGTTGGCGAGCGAGGAGCGGACCGAACTTCTCAAGCATGAATCCAACCGGGAAGATCATGTCACCTTCGAATATGGAGACAACGAACGACAGCTCTTTCGATTTTTGAACGAGTATGGAGAGATTTCCGTCGCTCGATATGCCCAGCTGATCCACGTGACCACCTGGCGCTCTTCCCGCATCCTGATCAACCTGGTTCGGGCGGGGATATTGGAGCTGTCAAATCGCGACAATGTTGATTATTTTGTGTTTTCGGTCGATTCGGACGGAACGGCCGGCTCCCGACCCCTGTTGTAGGGGGCGCAAACGGAGACAACTCAGAGACGGAGATGGACCATGTCGGATGAGAATTTAAACGATGTCATCGCATCGTTGATCGATGAAGAGGATGACGCAAGCGATACCACCCAGACGGGCGGCCCGGCCATGCCGCAGCCGATTCAGGAGGAGGTTGCCGAAGGCGAGGAGAAGATCCAGCTGACCGAACGAGCCGCCCGGCAAATTCGGCGAATCAAGTCGGAGGAGAATCTGGACGAGAATCTCTATCTGCGTGTCGCCGTCGAAGGGGGTGGGTGTTCCGGATTGAACTACAAGCTTGGTTTCGATATTCGCCAGGAGGAGGATCGACTTACCGAGAGCCAGGGAATCGACATTTTGGTCGATCCCCGCCACCTGCTGTACCTGAATGGCATACAGATCGACTACCCGGACGGGCTGGATGCTCGTGGATTCACATTCGAAAACCCCAATGCAAGCGAGAGTTGCGGGTGCGGCTCTTCATTTGCGATCTGACAGGTTTGGGGACCGGGTGTGTCAACCCTTCTCAACCCCGACCCGTACAGGATCGGGGTGTTGAAGTTTCTCATGGGGTGGGGATCCCTTCTCAGTTTCGCTTGGCCTGTGCTTCGTTGATCAAACGCTCCACTTCGGAAGCCGAGACCTGCACTTTCTCGTTGCAGAAGTGACAGACGATCTCCTGCCCTTCCCCCTGCATCTCCTGAAGATCCTCAAGGCTCAACATGGAAAGGGCCGCCATGAACCGGTCCTTGTTGCACCGACAGAAGAAGTGAACCTGCTGTTTATCCAGCTCATCTACCTCGTAGGGTTCGCACGCTCGATGCATGATTTCGTCAATGTAGAACTCTTGCTCGAGCAGTTTGCCGATCGGAGGAAAGTCAATCAGTCGATTCTGCAGGGTTTCGAGTACCTCGTCCGGAGCGCCGGGCAGACGCTGGATGAGGAGACCCCCCGCTTGGGAGACGCCCCCATCATCGTCCATTTGTACGTCCAGAAGCAGGGCAGACGGTACCTGTTCGGACTGTGCCAGATAGTGGGCTACATCCGTCGTAACGTCGCTCTCTCGCAGCTCGATCGTACTGTGACGCGGCTCGGCCTCGTTGTAGAGTACCTTGGTGACGGTGAGCAGGCCCAGGCCCAACCCGTCTTCAATGGTGTTGGCCGGATCGCTGTAGTCCAGTTCTGCCCGGGGTTGTTGAACGTATCCACGCAGCTCTCCCACCCGGTTCGCTTCGGCCACGATCCCGCCCACGGGTCCCTCCCCTTCGAGGGAGAGTTTCAGGCGCTCTTCGCCTTTGAGTTCGGAGGCGAGCAGCATGGCGGCCGTCAACGTACGGCCAAGCAGTAGCGTATTGAGCAGAGAGAGCTCGTGGCGCTCCTGCGCCGTACGAACGACATCGGTCGTCTTCACGGCCGACACCTTGAAATACCCTTCCCTGGAGATGCCTTTGAAAAGGCGGTCTTTGAACAAAATCTCTTTTTTTGTGCTGGCCATTCGGCCTCCGTTTCGTTGCTCTGATTGCTGCGTTGTTGCCTAACCGGAAGATAGGGAGAATCGTTCAGAGCACCACAGAAGCGGCCTCGTCCAGGGTCCCGAAATGACTGGACCGACGCTCTCTTTTGACCGTCGCATCTGTTATCTTTCGCGCGAATTCAGGCCGGGCCGGGCTGAACCCACTCTTCAACAACGGATGGACGATGACCAAGCGCTGGGTCTTTTTGGAGTCGGAACAACAAGAAGCGGTTGCGCTGCTCGAAGAGGAGTTGGGGATTTCGATGTCGATTGCCCGACTGTTGGAGCGACGCCGGGTCTATTCGTTTGATCAGGCCCGTATGTTCTTCCGTCCCGACCTGGCGTCGCTGCACGATCCGTTCTTGATGAAAGACATGGAGGCGGCCGCTTCACGATTGGCCCGGGCAATCGACCGGTCAGAGAAGATTCTCGTCTACGGGGATTACGACGTGGACGGGACCACCGCCACATCAATCATGGTGCTCTTTCTGCGACAGTTCGGGCTCCAGGCTTCGTATCGGATCCCGCATCGATACAAGGATGGCTATGGTGTGCAACTGGACGGGATTCGGGAGGCGGCCGAAGAAGGGGTGGATCTGATTATCACGGTCGACTGCGGAATTACAGCCATCGAAGAGGCGCAGCTGGCCCGGGAGCTGGGTGTGGATCTGATTGTTTGTGATCACCATACGGTGGGTCGTCAGATTCCGGATGCGTTGGCGGTTCTGGATCCGAAACGGCCCGACTGCAGCTATCCGTTTGACGGGCTTTCCGGCGCCGGTGTGGCGTTCAAACTTGTTCAGGCGACCCTTCAGACCCTCAGGCGTCCGGCAGAGCAGGCGTGGCCCTTGTTGGATTTACTGGCCCTTTCGATTGCGGCGGATATCGTGCCCGTTGTGGATGAGAACCGGATTTTGATGATCTACGGGCTGGAGCGGATCAACGAAAATCCGAGTCCCGGGATTGCGGCACTGATCGGGAATGGAGCGAATCGATCGAAACCCTTGAACGCCCGGTCCATCATTTTTTGGGTCGCTCCCCGGATCAATGCGGCCGGGAGAATGGGGGATGCAAGTGTAGCGGTCGAGTTGATGATTAGTGAAGATCCCGGGAAAGCCCGGCAGATGGCGAAGACGCTTGACGAGATCAACAAGGAGCGCCAAAAGATTGATAAAAAGACGAAGAAGCAAGCCGTGGCTGCGATCGAGCGGTTCGAGAGTCTGGAGGAGATGCACGCCATGGTGCTTCACGATCCGGCGTGGCATCTGGGGGTCATCGGGATTGTCGCTTCACGCATGGTGGATGCGTACTGCCGTCCGGCAATTCTTTTGGGAACGGTGGATGGAAAAGTGAAGGGTTCTGCCCGGTCCATTGAGGGGTTCAACATCTATGACGCGCTCAAAAAGTGCGAAGATCTGCTCGAACAGTTTGGTGGTCACGCGTATGCCGCCGGTCTCACGCTCGATCCTTCCAATCTGGAGGCGTTTCGAGAACGGTTGAACAGTGTGGCTTCATCGGCGCTTCGCGAGAATGATTTCGAACCGGCGTTGCAGGTGGAAGGGGAGTTGGGGCTGGATCAAGTCAATGTTCAACTATGGAAGCACTTGCGCCAGTTTGAACCGTTTGGACCGGGTAACGAGGAGCCGATTTTTGTGAGTCGTGGTGTGGAGTTGGCCGGGCCGCCTGCGATTGTGGGAAACGGTCACTTGAAATTACGGGTGCGAACGTCGAATTCTCCGGTCATTGATGCGATCGGGTTCAATATGCATGAGTATCTGCCGGTGGTGAGGGAGGCGAAGGGGAGGGTAGATGTGGCGTATGTGATTGAGGAGAACGAGTATAGGGATCGGCGGACACTTCAATTGCGACTGGAAGATCTGAAGCCGAGCCAGGAGTAAAGATCGTCGTCGAAGGGTTTGTTGATCTTCCGTTTTGTTCGTTTTGAAAAGTCGTTATATTTGGCCTCTGCTTTAACGCATTGGGACTGTAGCTCAGTTGGTAGAGCAACGGACTGAAAATCCGTGTGTCGGCGGTTCGATTCCGCCCGGTCCCACATCTACTGAACGCCTTGCAAGATCATCGCTTACGATCCTGCAAGGCGTTTTTTGTTTGGGGTATTCGGGATTCGATGATTGAAGTGGGGACAACAGGGGTGGCCGCGGGTTCTGTCAATGGCCATCAATGCGTGGATCCTTTACCAAATAGAGATCCACCGGGGCCAGGCCTGTTCGGATGATCCCGAATTCTTGAGCCGACCGACGGGACAGGTCGATGACCCGGCCTTCGACATAGGGTCCCCGGTTGTTGATTCGAACCGTGACATGACGGCCATTGTCTTTGTTTACCACTCGGACATAACTCCCGAAGGGGAGCGTCTTGTGTGCGGCCGTCAGTGTATTCATATCATAGATCTCGCCATTCGCCGTTCGTGTGCCGTGGTAATCCGCCCCGTACCAGCTTGCAATCCCCGATTCAACAAATTCACTGCCGCCATCCAGAACATTGCAGGAGAGGAGTGGGATAGTGAGCAAAAAAAACAGGAAGACTCTAACAGGACGGTTTTGTAAGCATTTCATGCGGATTGTAGCGTCCACAAGCCTGGAATGTTCCCTTTAGGCCACCGCTTTTTCCATCAGTTTCTGCGCATTGTCAGAAAGAGGGAGTTGGAGCGCCATCTCTCGACCTTTTTCTGACATTTTCCGCCAGGTCTTCTGAAGAATCCGGATCAACTTTTCCTCAGGGTGTTTACGTGAGAATTCTTCAAAGTAAGCATCCAGGAATACCAGGCAGGCGACATCTTCCAGTATTTGAGCTTCCGGATTGCTCTTCAAGCCTCGTTTCATCACCAGATCCTGTACGTTTCGGATCTGCTCCTCCGGATAACCGGCTTCTTTCAAGATCTCTCCCGCTCTGTCCGCATGATATTTTTTCAACTCGTTTCGCCACTTCAGATAGCCAGGCCGGGTCATTGGATAATCTTCACGAGGGATGACCCAGCGTTCGATGTGTTGGCAGCGAGCCGCAAGCCGGAGAGCTTCGGATGCATCAGGGGCTCGTTTTTCCAGCCATTCTGTCATTCGACGAGCATACATCAGCTCTTTCGGCATCTTCTTGCCGTTAACCGTTTCCAGATTGGGATCCTGGCTGTTCGCCTCATCCATTATGGATAGAGCCTGCTGAAGATTACTCACGGGTACGCTGTTTTACGGTCGTTTTCAGGTCTTCGATATCCACTTTTTCTCCGATGATGGATAACTCGTCAGCCGCCTTGATGACCGTATTTCCATGAGGGAAAATGATCTTTCCGTCCCTCTTGATAATGGTGATCAGACTCTCTCCGGGCAACTCGAGTTCTTTCACTTTCTTCCCGATCATACTCTCGGTAATGTTGTTCCGTCGGATGGTGATGTTTATAAACCGCTCGTCTCGAAGCAAGATCTCCCGTAATTCCGCTTCATCGTTCGCTCGTTTCCAGCGTTCGGTGAAATCTACACTGTCGATCATCTCCGAGAGATGTGCAAGAATCCTCAAATGCTGGCCGGACTTCTTTTTGGAACTGACCAGAAAGATCAAGGCAACCATCGGTTGCTCCATATCTTTCCGATCTGTGTAGGCATGTTCGAACAGATCATCTTCAATTTCGATTCCTTTTCTGAACCGAACCAGCACAATTTCAGAGTCAATATCCAGATCGATGCGGGCATGTTTCAAAGCGGTATCTTTTCCGATAGGAATGGCCCCCTCGGTTCCTTTTTCGGAGAAAATATTCTGAAGCTCCTCTTTGTTCAACGGCATCCGGTCCGACAAAATGCCGGATACCTTTTCGATCAGTTCACTGTAATCCATCTGTTCATTCTGAACATCCAGTACAGCTGCATGGCCGATGGCCTGCTCATACGGATCCTCTTTTCTCAATCCCTTTTCCCGCATGATTCCACGCATCTCTCGCTCAAGAGCATCGTAGCGCATCTCTCCCAGTCTTGCATGCACATGATAGATGGCTCCCTGTCTAACCACACGGTCTTTTGCATACTGGAAATAATAGATTATGCAGCAGATGACCATTCCGGCTGTAAAGAGAATGGAAATCCATCCCATTTCGGCAATCAGCCAGATCGTAATGATGATGCCCATGATTTGCACCCATGGATAAAGAGGGGATCTGAACCCGGGATCATATTCGTCGATACGACTTTCGCGCATGATCATGACAGCCACATTCAAAAAGCCGAAGATCAACAGCATGAAGGCACTTGCAAGCTTTGCGATATCGGCAACATCCAGTAAAAGGATGAATGCGATCATGATCCCGGTCGTAAAAATGATCGAGATGGACGGCGTTTCAAAACGACTCACCTTTGCAAAGGACTTCCAGATCAGTTTGTCTCGAGCCATCGCAAACGGGTATCTGGCCGCAGACATGATTCCGGCGTTTCCGGTCGATGCAAATGCGGCAATGGCCGCGATGACCACCAACAGCAGACCGCTTCCGAAAGGCAGCCAGTCCATAAACTCCCGGGCGGCCGATGCCACCGGCGTCAGATCTTCCCGCAAGACGTTCGGATCCAGGAGAGCGACCATGATGTATACACCCAAAACATAGATCACCGTGGCCGTGATCAGGGACAAGATCATTCCCAACGGGATGTTTCGGTCCGGATTCTTGATTTCCTCGGCGACGCTGGCAACCTGGGTCAGACCTGCGTAAGAAACGAAAATAAGGCCCACCGTAGAGATCAGTCCCTCGAAGCCGAATGGCAAAAACGGTGTCATCTGCTGACGGTTCACTTCACCGGTGTTCAAAGAGAAAATTTCGAACAGACCCAGAATGACAAAGAAGATCAGGATTCCAACGAGGGCCACCACAAGGAGTCCCTGGATCTGCCCGGATTTTTTGACTCCGATCATGTTCAGCATCATAAAAAGAAGTGCAAATGATACAGCAATCGGCTTGATGGGCACGTCCATATAGATGGACAGATAGGCACCCATCCCGATCAGGGCAAAGGCACTTTTGAAAATCAGGGCGAACCAGGTTCCGAGTCCGCCAACCGTACCGATCATGGGTCCCAAACTTCGGTCCAGAAAATAGTAGGGACCGCCTGCCCTCGGCATGGCTGTTGCCAATTCCGACGCGCTCAACATCGCGGGCAGGACCATGATGCCCCCAATGAAATAGGCAAGAATGACGGCCGGCCCTGCTTCGGCACTGGCAAGGCCCGGCAGGAGGAAAAACCCGGAGCTGAACATTGCACCGGTGCTAATGGCGTAGACATCAAAGAGGTTCAGCTCTTTACGTAATCTGTTCTTCTTGTTTAAAACCGCCATTGAATATCTGTTATGTAACTTTTTTGGGACCTACGACTTCATTACGGTAGTTGCCAGATATCCACTTCATTTCGGGCAATGTAGGGAACAGCGACCTGGTTGCGTTGGGTATCGAGACCGATATCTGCAGGTCGTCCAGGCATGGTGATGATGACTTGGTCCATGCCGTCATGAGTCACATGCAGGCTGGAGTCGATTTGGCTGGCCGAGAGTAGCCGTCCCTGGTAGAACTCAATGCCGTCAAAATTACCACCACTTCGGGCCTGGTCAAAGACAGTCAGAGATTCGGACTCAATGTCGTAGGCATGAAACTCCATCACTTCATTCCAGGGAGCCAGGATGAGTTGCTGGCTTTCGGGATCCAGAGTGATGCCGTTCGGAGAAAAGGGAAGTTCCATGACTTCCGACGGAGTTCCCTCTTCGATTATATAAAATCGGGCTCCTCCAGTATCGGTTACATAGAGGTTTCCGTCAGGTCCGGCCACAATATCGTTTAGAAAACCGGGTTCGAATTCGGTAAAGTCGACGAAATCCGTCTGTTCACCGGTGGTGGTGTCAAAGCCGTGTACACCATCAATATCGGCAGCCCAGAGGGTGGTTCCGATGATGTACATTCCGCGTGGCGCATGCAGGGGGTGTTCGTCGGTACCGGTCATGAATTGTAGAGAATCGATCATGCCTTCCGGTGAGACGCTGGAGATGAACCCGTTGGCATCCCGGTCGTTGCCGCCACCGGTGAAGTTGGAGACGAAGTAGAGGTCTTGGGCAGGATTGTACCGAACAGCTTCCGGACCGTCAAAACCGGTTACGGTATGTACACGGTGCGTAGCATCTTGTACAGTCTCCCATGTGAGCGCAGGTGTCTCTTGTGGGGATTCCTGCGTCCGGGGTTCGTCTTGTGAACAAGCGGAAACCAGCATGATGCTAGCTGCAAGTGTAGGGAGGAGTGTCTTTCGAAATGGATACATGGTCGGATTCCTGTTGGGTTGGTACGGTCGTATTCGCGCGTTCCACAAAGGCAACGATGACAATAAAGAACGGTTGCGGAATGATACAGATTCTTTCGAGAACTTTGAACGGAGGATCAAAAAGAGGAAACGCCTTCTCGTGTGATGAATTTCGCACTCATCTGTATTCGGGAGGCATGAGGAAGGCGTTGCTCGTGCCACGCTCTGTACGCTTCTGAAAACGGATGATGACGGTGGTGGGTTCGGTCTCCCGGTCGGTTTCCAGAGAGGCGTGGAGCTGTTTGGCGAGCAACTCGATCAGGTTGAACGGGGTTTGAACGCCGTCCGGAACAGGCTCTTGCAGGGCAATGGAGCCGCTTCTGTTTTCGAACCGGAACGTGACCTCACCGTCCTCTTCCAACACTGCGAGGTAGAGGTGGTATTTAGCGGGTGCTTCCAAATGTCGAAGCAGAAATTTGCACGTATTGGAGATCACTTCATTCAAAAGCAGGCCGGCCGGAATCGCTTGATTTACGTTCAGTGTCAGAGAATCGATCGACAGCTCGAGTTCAAAGGGGTGAGGGTCGGATTTAACGAGGGAGCGAATGCTTTTTGTGAGCTTTTCCAAGAAGGGCTGGAATGCAACATTGGCAAAATCGTTACCATCGTAGAGCAATTCATGAATGTTGCTCATGGATTGGATGCGAAGCTGATTCTTTTGAAGCGCCATACGTGACTGTTCGTCGTCCATATGCATGGCTTCGAGTTCGAGCATCCCGGCAATGATGGCAAGGTTGTTCTTGACCCGGTGGTGGATTTCGGAAATGAGAACCACTTTCTCTTTCAGGGAGGCCTCCAGCTTGATCTCCTGTACTTTTCGCTGCGTAATGTCTTGAGCAGTGGCGTACCATTGTCCCCCTTTCTCGGTCATATGGAGGTGGACCCAGATATCCGAGCCGTCTCGATGTTTGAGCCGATACTCTCCCTGAAAGAGGTCCGAAGATTTGTTTGTCCAGGTCGAAAGCGCATCAATCAGAGGCTTGTGGGCAAGTGTGTCGAGGAGGTGACCGATCAACTCTTCACGGGTGTACCCGAGTAGCTCGATGACCCGTTCATGGATGTCGGTGATTTCGTGCGATACGGGATCCAGCATCATGACCAGGTCGGTGGAGTTTTCAAGAAAGGTGGTTTGCTTCTCCAGTTCCAGGTTCTGCTTTTTCAGTGTTGCCTGATTGCGCTTGAGTTCGAGTCGCGCCTCCACTTCACTGGCCAGGATCTGGAGGCTTTCGATCTGCCACGGTTCCAGCTTCTTGGGTTGGAGGCCCAGAACACAGATTGTGCCGATGTTGTGCCCGCTGTCACTTTTCAGGTTGATCCCCGCATAGAATCGAACATTGGGATCATCTCTGACAAACGGGTAGAACGAAAATCGATCATCTTGGGTGGTATCCTCGACAACAAGAAATTGATCTTGCTGGATGGTGGTGCTGCAGAACGATCCACCCCGGATCATCTCTTTCGGTGATTCAGGAACAGAGGCTTTGTTCCATTGCCTGTTGCGATCTACAAAGTTGATTTGGGACAGCTCGGTATTGCAGATCTGGCGAGCCAGACGGGTCAATGCATCGAATTCGGGTTCATCGGGGGTATCCAGAATCTCATAGGCGTAGAGAGCTTTCAGACGCTCCTCTTCGTCCGACGTGTAAAACGCTTCCGGTTGAATTTGGCTGTATCTGTCGTTCTCCTGATTCATGGAGTCCCTGTTTGTGAATGCCGGTTAGACGGATGCCCAGAGTGTTCGGATCGCCTCCAGATCGCGAATCATGGCCTGGTAGATCCGATCCCGATGAATGGTGACACGCTCCTGACCACGGTTGGCACCTCCAAGCGGGTATTCAAAGTGGACCGAGACGGGGACCTGAATGTTGTACTCTTTGAGCAGCTTGAAATAACGGGACCAATCCACCATGCCCTCTCCGAACGGGACATTTTCCGTATACCAGGATCCATCGGGTCGCTGACTCCACCGGACATCTTTGAGTACGAGGGTGCGAATACGAGGGGCGACCAGCCGTAGCCCGTTCTCCCAGGAGAGTCCGCCTTCGACAACGGCGTGACGAAGGTCGTACTGAACCCCGAAGCTCTCTGGATCGGCATCCTGGAGCATTTCGTGAATCTCCCAGAGAGAGGCACCCACCAGTGTTCCGGCATGGTTTTGATAGCAACCAACCAGATCATACCCCTGATTGAGTCGATCCAATTCGTGGATGCGTTGCCGGTACCCGGCGATCGACTCCGGCAGGCTCTGATTCTCGTCATACCGGAACCAGTTCATGCGATAGAAGCGAATGCCCTGCTCACTGGCGGTTTGAAGGACACGGCGATCGACGGGATTGGAGGCGTCATCCACAAAGGTGGTCATCATGTCGTGGTTGAGCCCATGCTTCTCGATCGCTTCGACCGCGCGGGGGAGGTCCCGGATGACGTTCTCCGGCTCAACGTGTCCGGTTTCACGAACCGTCAGATCCACTCCGTCGAATCCCATCGCCTTGGTGACCCGGGCCATCTCCTCGTATTCAAGAAATTCGAGATGCTTGGAAAAGATGTTCAGTTGCAGCCCACCCGATGGTTGGGCCATTCGGGTTTGGGCGGGGGCAACGGCCCACGGGGCCAGTGTTCCCACTCCGCCGGCAATGGCAGAAGATTTCAAAAAGTCGCGTCGGTTCATGACAATCAAAGCTTTTGTTCAACAGAAAAAGCAGGCTCCAACCGGTTGCCCGGGGGAGCCTGAACGAAGGTGGAAGAGTCCGGTCGGTTATTCGACAGAGAAGCCGAGAATTCCCATGGCTTTGAAGTAGATCTCGGACTGGTGATAGACGCCCGCGAACTGTTCGGATCCCGGTCCGTAGGCAAAGACCGGAACCATGGCTCCGGTGTGGCTACCGGTTGTGAAGTTGCCTGTGACCGTGTGATTGGTAATGTCCACTTGATCCAGGGCGGTTCCACCCGTTTCGTGGTCGGCGGTAATGACGACCAGCGTATTTCCGTCCTGACGGGCAAACTCCATGACGGCGCCGACCGCCGCGTCAAAATCGTGCATCTCTTCGATGATGTACGCCATGTCATTGGCGTGTCCGGCCCAGTCGATTTGGGAGCCTTCAATGGAGAGGAAGAACCCGTTCGGGTTTTGGGAGAGCAGGTCGAGCCCGACTCCGGTGGCTTGCGGGAGGATGGGGCCGCGACCTTCGGAAAATCGTGCGGGCTCGCCATCGGCGATGAATCCGGCCAGCTTTCCGGACCCGACACTGCGCATGCCTTCAATATCATCATGGACGGCGTATCCCTTCTCGCGCAACTCTTCAATCAGGTTTCGGTCGTCGGTCTCCCGCTCGGCAAAGTACTGACGGCCACCACCAATGAAGAGGTCCAGATCCACATCCAGAAAGTCGGCTGCGATCGCTTCCATGTTTTGACGGCTCGGGTCATGAGCGACAAAACTGGCCGGGGTGGCGTGGGTGATGGAGCTGGTGGCGATCACGCCTGTGGACCACCCTTGCTCCAGGGTGTGGTGCAGGATGCCGAGGACCGGATTCTCGTGAATATCCATGCCGATCCGTCCGTTCAGAGTGGTGACACCACTCGCAATGGCGGTTGCCGAGGCGGCACTGTCTACCACATCATTGCCCTCCTGTTCGGGATGCGGATGGGTCGTGGCCAAGCCGACGACCGGAAGGTCGGTGATGTTCAGGTGGTGTCCGTTGGTCACGTGTCCGGCAGTCAACTGTGTGACCCCCATCCCGTCTCCGATCATGAAGATCACATTTTGTGGCCGTTCCGGCTCACTCGGGGAGGATTCGTTGGTTGTCGCCGTACAGGCCGAAAACAGAAGAAGGGTTGCAATCGTGGCAAGGGCGGTGTTCAATCGTATGGTCATGTGTCTGGTCCATCTTGTTAAAGGATCTGATATCATCCCTGAATATATAAACTTGCAGACGGAATGGAAGCTCGATGGACGGAGTTTACCATCTGTTTATTTGATCGACAGGAGGGGTGTGCAGTCAAGCACGAGATTTTACATTTCATGGAAAGAGAATTCTTGCGAATGTTCGCTATGCACGATTACATTGGTTTCAGACCCAAAGGGTTTAAAAACAGTAGGATAATCGGAGAACGGGTATGTTGAAAACAAGTTTGCTGGGTGGGTTGGGAAGTCTGTTTCTGGCCGGCGGATTGTGGGTGTCGGCCGGTGTGGAGGATCAAAATGACCGTGTGGGAGAGCTTGCGGTTCAACCCGATCCGGTTGTGGAATCCCTTCGGGAGTGGAGAGTTCCATTTGACGAGTCGAGATCTCGCGATCCGTATGTAGCCCCGGATGGTACGGTCTTCTTTGCCGGGCAACAGGCAGACTATGTCGGGTTTTTTGACCCGGCAACGGAGTCATTCGGTTCCCATCCGCTGGATGACGGAACCGGGCCCCATACGGTGGTGGTCGCTGATGACGGCTGGGTCTGGTATGCCGGAAACCGGGCACGGCACATCGGGAAGATGGACCCGGAGTCCGGAGAAATTACCAAATACGAAATGAGTGACCCGCACGCACGGGATCCCCATACGTTTGCTTTTGACAATGATGGAAATCTCTGGTTCACGGCTCAGGGCGGTAATGGTGTGGGCCATTTCAATGTTCAGACCGGGGAAGCGCGTGTCCTGGCGATTCCGACCGAACGAGCCCGACCCTACGGAATCCGGATGGGCCCTGACGGGAATCGGCCCTGGATTGCTCTGTTCGGAACTCACAAGATTGCAACGGTCGATCCACAGACGATGGAGTTGACGGAGGTGGCGTTGCCTCGCGAGGAGGCCCGTCCGCGCCGACTGGATGTGACATCGGATGGCAAGGTTTGGTATGGAGACTATGCGGCCGGGAAGGTCGGTCGATATGATCCGGCCGACGGATCCTTCCAAGAGTGGGACATGCCGGACGGATCCGATTCTCGACCCTATGCGGTACTCAAGGATCATCGGGACCGGGTCTGGTTCTCGGCCAGCGGACTTTCGCCCAATAAACTGATCGCATTCGACACACAGAGCGAAGAGTTTGTTGCATCGGTGGAGGTGCCTTCGGCCGAAGGATCGATTCGTCACATGGATTTTGACGAGGAGACTCGGTCACTCTGGTTTGGGACCGATACCGGCCATATCGGTCGGTTGATTGTCCGATAACCGGGATTGGACGGGCTGAACCGAACGGGGAACGAGAGGGAATTGCATGCAGAGATGGACAGGGTGGATCTGGGTGGTGGCACTCGTGTTCCCGTTTGTTGGCGGGTGGCTCTGGACCGGGGGCGAGGTGGAGACTCGTGGGCACGGAGGGCTCTATCCCGCTCCTTTGGATGGTCCCTACACGGGTGGATTCGGTGAGCCAACGTGCCACAGTTGTCATTTCGATTACGATCTGAATCCGGAAGAGGGCGCACTGATCCTGGAGGGCATACCGGATGTCTGGGAACCCGGGAAGACCTACCAGTGGAAGGTGTCTGTCGAGCGGGAAGATCTGCAAAAAGGCGGGTTCCAGCTGTCGGCCCGTTTGAAAGAGGGTGAGCAGGCCGGGCGGTTCGAGTGGTCCTCCGATCGAATCACGACCACCCCGGTTGGCGACCGGGAGGGGGTGTATGTGCAACACTCCGGGAATGGTACCGAACCAATAGAGGAGGGGCGCATCTCCTGGGTCATCGACTGGATTGCACCCGATCGGGGGTCCGGTGCGGTGTACGTTCATATTGCGGCCAATGCCGGCAATGGGGATGACTCTTCGTTTGGAGACTGGATCTATCTTGCAGATATTCGGATCGATACCTCCAAACAAAACGATGGCTCATGACGGGAACAAGCGGGCGGCTCTGGAGAGAGAAGTGGACGACAAAGCAGAGGCTTGCCCTGAAGGCGGGCCTTCTTGTTATGGGACTGTTGGTTCTCATGTGGATGCCGACCGGTGTGATGGGGCAGGAGCTACAGACCCCGGATGCAGAGGGGGCGTCTCCAGCGTGGCTCGTTCGCCATGTGGAAGATTTCGAGATTACCGGGGACGGGTCGGACCGCGCCTGGGATCACACCGAGTGGGTCACCTTGACACGGCGATCCAACCCGAACCGGGTCCCCGATTATCGGACACGGGCAAAACTTCTCTACTCCGACAACGGTCTCTACCTTCTTTTCGACAATGTGGATCACGTCGTAACCGCAACCATGCTGGATCATTTCCAGCGCCTTTGGCAGGAGGATGTGATCGAGCTCTTTTTGTGGACCGATCCGACTCGACGGACCTACTTTGAGTACGAGCTCTCACCGTTGAATCGGGAGTTGCCCATCATTGTGGACAATGTGGATGGAGAGCTGACACACTGGTTGCCTCATTTCCATACCTATCACGACGATCATCCCCGAAAAACCGAACACATGGTTTCGCTTCGCGGGTTGGAGTCCGGCGGCACCTTGTCAGGAGAGCCGTCAGACAGCACCTTTTCGGGCGCGGCTGTTTCCGGATGGAGTGCAGAAGTGTTCATCCCGTTCGATCTGTTGCGTCCGTTGGAAAATGAACGACCGGCCAGCGGGACCACCTGGCGCGCCAATCTCTACCGGATCGATTACGATGAAGGGTCTGTTCACTGGAGTTGGCAACCCTACCGATCCAACTTTCACGATATCGATCAATTCGGCACGCTTCTCTTTGAATGATACGAAGTTCCGGTGATGTGTCTTGCGCCGTTCTTCGGTTGTTGTATATTGCAGACAACCGAAATGTGCACAGAATTTCAAATGTCTTCCCCGAATCAGAGCGACCAGGATCTAGTGATCGGCTTGAAGCGAGGCTCCCGCCAATCGTTCAAGTTGCTCTTTGACCGATACCAGGTCAAACTGACCTTCTACTGTCTGGCCTTGGTAAAAAGCGAAAGTGTGGCCAAAGACATCGTTCAGGAGACGTTTATTCGACTCTGGACCCATCGGGAGTCGTTGGATCCGGATCGATCGTTGAGCGGATTCATTCACACCATCGCCCGCAACTTCTCGTTGAACCATTTGAAGCGGGCCGGATACGATCACGAGTTGAGAGGGAGGATCTGGGAAGAGATTCAAGACTCGCAACAACGGATCCGGCAGGAGGAGGATCTTTTTGCCGAAGAAAGTAACCGGTTATTGCAAGAGGCAGTGGATGCCCTTTCGCCCCGCAAGCGGTTGATCTTCAAACTCTCTCGTATGGAAGGGTACACGCATGAAGTGATTGCTCTTCGATTGAACATCTCCAAGAACACGGTCAAGAATCACATCGTACAAGCATCGAAAGATGTACGGGACTATCTGATTCGCCACTCCGATCTGGTCATCTCTGTTCTCTGCCCGTTTCTTCTTCTTGGTTGAGATTCCCACAACTTGTTGCTTTCAAAGAAGATGAAGTGGATTTTAACTGCCTTCCCGGGCCCGGATTCAAATTAATTCCGACCGATTCATAGTCCCCTTTCCGTTTCGGGTTGTAGCTATAGTAGTAGTCATGCAACAATCTGAAGGAATGAAACAGAAAAACCGATTGAACCACTTATTGACGGCCTACCTGGAGAACCGATGCTTCGAGGCCGAGTTTTCAGAGTTGCTCGTTCTGCTCGAACGGGCCGAGCAGGACCCCGAGATTAAACAGACGTTGCACACCTATTGGCAGACGCTATCGATCCCTCCGACTGGAATGCCCCCCTCCATGTCGGAAGACCCTGATCTCTGGTTTGAAGAGATCTATACCGAGGCGAGAATGAGAGAGGGTCAGATCACACGACCTCAACCGGTACATCGTCGCGCGCATCGTCGTTCAGGCATGCTGCTTCGCGTTGCGGCGATTCTTGTGCTGGCCCTCTCGCTCTCTCTCGCATGGCTTACGCTGAATCCTCTTTCGAAGGGTCCCTCCGGAGAGTCGACGGTCACCATGGTAGAAAAACGGGCCGATCGCGGCGAAAAAGTGCGATTCAGCCTTCCGGACGGTACACAGGTTCATTTGAACAGCGACAGTCGCCTGCGATTCGAAAGTCCGTTTGGAGACTCGTTGCGGGACGTTCACTTGGAAGGAGAAGGATATTTTGTTGTTGCCCGGAATGAAGAGAAACCGTTCGTGGTCCATGCCAATGGTGTTCGAACCCGGGTACTTGGCACCTCTTTCAATGTTCGTTCCTATGGAGATCAGGCACGAGCAACCGTGGCGGTAACACATGGGCGTGTGTCCGTGCAGGAACTTCGCGAGGAATCAGCTGACGAAGTATTCGAGCCGATCATTTTGGAGGCCGGGCAGTGGGCAAACTATGACACATCAACCGATCGGATTTCCCGAGGAGAGGGAGATTTGACGGAGTGGGTTGCCTGGAATGAAGGCGTGTTTCTCTATTCCGACAAGAAACTGGCCGAGGTGGCCAACGAACTTGAGCGCTGGTATGGTGTCGACATCCAGTTTGCGGATCCGTCACTTGGAGAGTGCGTGATACGTGGAGAGCATCGAAACGAAGTGCTCGAGAATGTACTCAATGCCATTGGGTACGCATTTGATATCGATTACCGGATCGAGGGACGACTGGTCACACTTTCCGGTGAAGGGTGTGAATCACAAAACCGATAGACCATCGAATAGACAGATACCATCAACAGGATCAGAAATCAAACAGATAGCCATGATAGACGTTAAGAAGTGTGGATCTCATTTCGGCAGACTGACAGCACTGTTGTCAGTTGTGTGGATGATGGGTGTCACCTCGGTCCAGGCCCAGCAGGCAGAAAGTATGCTGGTTGCCCGATCAGACATGAGTGTGCAGAGCATGCACGACATCCCCGTCAACGTACAAGTGGAAGAAGCGTCGCTTACAGAGATATTCGAGTCTCTGGAAAAGCAGGCCAACCTCCGGTTTCTCTATAACAAAGAGGTCATCGAGGGGAGTCGCTATCAACTATCATTGGATGCACCTCAAGCGACGGTCGCCACAATTCTGGAACAGATTGGTCAGAAGACCGGTCTGGGATTTCGACAGATCAATCGAATCATCTCGGTCAACGTCGAACAGATGCGTACACCGGACATGGGTGCGGATGCACTCGTCCAGGAGACCGTAACCGGTACGGTTGTTGATGCCGATAGTGGCGAACCTCTTCCCGGCGTGAACATTATTGTCGTCGGCTCTGAAGAGGTTACAGGGACTGTCATGGGTGCCCAGTCGGATCTGGAGGGGAGCTACTCCGTCCAGGTTCCGGAAGGTCTAGAGACACTCGCTTTTACGTATATCGGGTATCAGCGACTGGAGGTTCCGATTCAGGGACGAAGCGAGATCAATGTACAGCTTGCACAGGACGTGCAACTTCTTGACGATGTCGTGGTTGTTGGATACGGGACCCAGCGTCGGGCCAACCTGACCGGATCTCTGGAGACGATCAGCGGTGCCGATATTTCCAGTCGACCGGCGCCTCAAACGGGGCAGCTTTTACAGGGACACTCTCCCAGCATGCTGGTATCGATGAATGCGCGGGGTGGAGAACCGGGTGCCGAACAAAATTTCTCGCTTCGGGGCGTTGGATCCATCTCCGGTGACAATTCGCCACTGGTTCTCGTCGATGGTATCGAAATGGACATGAACCTGGTCGATCCGTCCACAATCGAGGATATTACCATATTGAAAGATGCATCGGCATCTGCGGTCTACGGTTCCCGCGCAGCATTTGGGGTGATTCTGATTCAGACCAAACAGGGGGGCAATCGTCCGGCACGTGTGACCTACAACAATATTACCTCGGCCAACGTCCCGTATTATGTCCCGTCCATGCTGGACTCCCATACCTATGCCACAGTCTTTAACCAGGCACAAGGGAATGCCGGACTGGGTCATATTTTTGGTCCGGCGCAGGTAGATCGAATCAAGGGGTATATGGAAGGGACCTATGACTATCCCTATGACCCGAACCAACCTCCGTTCAACCATTGGCGTGGACGATGGGATGGAAATGACAATGTAAACTGGCCACAGAAGTTCTTCACGGACTACTCCATTCAACAGAAGCACACCGTGAATGTAGAGGGAGGCAACGAAACCACCCAGTACTACACGAGTGTCGGATTCCAGGATCAACCGGGAATTCTCACATGGGGGAACGACAGCTACAAGCGATACAACCTGATCGGGAATGTAACGACTCAAGCGACCGACTGGGCCAAGTTCGATTTTTCGGCCCGGTATACGAATACCGAAACCGATCGGGCCAATGGTGGTGTCTGGGGAGACCGGAGTGGGTACTGGATGCACATCAATATCATGTGGCCAACCACACCTTACAAAAACCTGGACGGCTCCTACGGGAATCCGATCGTGGTTGCTTTGGAAGATGGGGGACGTATTGTGAACGAGCAGAGTAATGCCCGGTTTACACTCGGAACCGAACTGGAACCCATCGATGGGTGGACAACCAACATCCGGTACAACTACACCAACCGGTCCGGGACCACCGTGAACGAGATGTACCCGGTTACGACCCAGATCCCGAACGGGACCACAGGAAATATCGGATTCCCGCAGAATTCGATCTATCAGCAACTCCGAACCGGTTATTACTCGGTACTGACCGCTTATACCCAGTATGAGCAGGAGATTGAGGAGCACTACTTCTCGGCCATGGGGGGTTTCGAACGGGACTATGATTACAATCGCTGGGTGAGCGGGTCGGCCGGAGATGTCATCTCCATGGATGTACCGGCGTGGAGTACAGGTCTTGGAAACACCGAAATGGACGACACGATCAACCACTGGGCAACCCAGGGGTTCTTTGGTCGACTGAACTACAACTATGACGAGCGCTACATGGTCGAAGTGAGCGCCCGGTATGACGGATCTTCCCGATTCGAAGAGGGACAACGATGGGGGCTGTTTCCGTCTGCATCGGTAGGGTACAATATCTCTCGTGAAGAGTTTTGGGATCCAATCAAGCCGTATGTGAACATGCTGCGATTGAGAGCATCCTACGGATCACTCGGAAATCAATCCCTGCGCCCACCATCGATCGCATACTCGGGCCAGTCCTACACAGAGATTCACAACCCCAACGCATCCAACTACCTCTATCTCGAGGAGATCCCGGTCTATCAACAGTTGGGCCGCATCATGGATGGCACACGTCCTTTCTACGCAGATATTCCGGCCATCCGGTCCGAATATCTGACATGGGAGACGGTTACGACCACCAATCTCGGACTCGAGCTCTCCACGTTGGATGATCGACTGTTGCTCGAATTTGACTGGTACAAACGGATCACGGATGACATGATGGGTCCCTCCATTGAGCTTCCGTCCGTGCTGGGCACGTCGGCACCGCGAGCCAACAATGCAAAATTGGAGACGAATGGCTTCGAACTTTCCGTCGCTTGGCGAGACATGATCGGTGAAGTGTTCTACAACGCCCGTCTGGGCCTTGGAGACAGCAAGACCACCATTCTGGAGTATGTGAACGAGACCGGGAATGTTCACACCTGGTATGCCGGTAAGCAGTATGGGGATGTCTGGGGGCTGACAACCGACCGGATCATGCAGGACCAGAGTGATGTGAGTGCCATGGCCGACCAGTCGTATTATCACGCCAACTGGGGCTCTGGAGATATCATGTACCGGGATCTGGATGGTGATGGCGTCATCGATCCGGGCAGCTCCACACTGGATGATCATGGAGACCTCTCCATCATCACAAATACCAGCCCCCGTTACCAGATCAGCTTCACGGGAGAGATGAATTGGAGAAGCTGGGATTTCTCCATGTTCTGGCAGGGAATTCTGGACCAGCCGTTCATACCGCAATCCGGTTCTGAATTCTACTGGGGTCACACGAACAGTCCGGCTTCGGCCATCCTGCTCGAAAATTCCCACCACCTCGACTACTGGCGACCGTCCGATGAGACCAACTTCCTTGGCCCGAACACGGATGCCTACCTTCCGAAACCCTATTTCGGAACCGAGCGGAACAAAAACATGCAGACGCAGACTCGATTTATCGAAAATGCGCGCTACTTCCGACTCAAAAACCTTCAATTGGGCTACACCCTGCCAAGCAGTGTGACAGATCGAACACCGTTGGAAAATCTTCGCGTCTTCTTCTCCGGGGAGAATCTGCTCACGATCCAGTCGCTGCCCAAAGCATTCGAGCCGGAGGGGATGATTGCATCCAATGCCATGATGCGCACCTACCCGATCAGCCGAATGTTCTCGCTCGGTTTAAGCGTCACGTTTTGACAACAGCCTAATTAAACGAGATTGATCATGTATAGAATTAAAACAGTATTTCTTCTGGTCGGTTTGTTGGTGATCCTCGCTTCGTGTGAAGATGACTGGCTCGCCGTGGAACCACTGGATCAGGTGACCGAAGCCTCCTTCTTTACGGAGCCGGAGCACTTTACGACCTATGCAAACCGGTTTTATCCATCCACAGGGGGAACCTACTCTTGGGGCGATATCCATACCGATATTCTGGTCTACTCCAATACCGCACCGAGCCGTCTGGCCGGAGACATCACCATCAACAGCGGGCCGGGCTACGGTTATGCCAATGTTCGTCGGGCCAACTATCTGATTGAGCAAGTCGAATCCTGGGAAGGAGACATGGCTGATATCGAGCAGGAGGCTGGTGAGGCCTACTATTTCCGGGCATTCTACCACTGGCAGCTGGTTCAAAACTTCGGCGATATCCATTGGGTGGACGAAGTTCTGGAGATGGATTCCGAAGAGCTCTATGCGGCGCGGGATCCCCGGACGACTGTCGTACAGAACATCCTGGACGACTTGGATCAAGCCATTGATCACCTTAAAGAGGATCCGGGAGACCGGTATTCAAGATTGAGCAAATGGAATGCCCATCTGCTCAAATCCCGAATTGCACTCTACGAAGGAACCTGGCAGAAGTACCATGACGGAACGGCATTCGGAGATGCGGCCGCCGATGTGGATGCCCTGCTTGCAGAGTCCGTTGCCTCTTCGGAAGCGATCATGAATTCCGGCTACTACGAGATCTACAATACAGGAGATCCTGAAAACGACTACTACAACAACCGGAACCGACGAGACTACGCCTCTCATTCGGAAGCGATGTGGTGGACCAAAATGGATATCGAACAGGATATCAACGCCGGCAGAAAGCTCTTCTATCTGGCGTATCCCGAGCACAAAGGATTCACCAAACATTTGATCGACCAATATCTGGATATCAACGGTGATCCGATTTCGGTGAGTCCGCTCTACCAAGGGGATGATACAATAGAAGACGAGGTCGTGGATCGGGATCCGCGAATGGACCAATCCATCTTTACGCAGGACGATCCACTGTACATCTATGAAGACGGGTCTGTGGACCACTACGATACCATGTTCCCCCGGCTTTTTCAGGATGTCTCTCACTCCAACAGTACGGGGTACCACATCCGGAAACAGTACAACGCCCATCGGGTCTACCACCATACACAGCACGAAGAGACTCCGACGCTGAACGATCGATATGCAGAGGTGTTGCTCAACTTTGCCGAGGCGAAGGCCGAATTGGGTACGTTGACTCAGGCAGATCTCGACGCGTCGATCAATATCCTGAGAGACCGGGTTGGAATGCCGGATCTGCAAATGAACAATATTACAAATGACCCGGATTGGGCCTATCCGGACCTATCACCACTCATCAACGAAATCCGGAGAGAGCGATTGGTCGAACTCTCTGCAGAGAACTTCCGTATGGACGATCTGCTTCGTTGGAGAGCCATGGGCTATCTGGAAGGTGATCGGGCGATTGGTGCCAAAGCGGATCAGTTTCACAATGATCCGGGACTGCCGACGACTCAGGACGGCAATCTGGATGTGTTCCAGGATCTCTATCCAAACGGATATCAGTTTGACGAGGACCGGGATTATCTCTGGCCCATTCCGGAAAGTGAAATTCGAAAGAATCCGGATATTGGACAGAATCCGGGCTGGGATCAATAAACGGAATGGATCGTAGAAAACAGGGTGACTGGACCCACACTCAACGGGTTCTGGTCACTCTTCTGTTGCTGGCCCAGGTGTTTGGATGTGAACGTACCCTCCCCCGAGAAGCGGAGGCCAGGCAGGAAATCGAACCCGTCGCCTGGATCCAACTCGATTCGACACTTCTTGCTGTCGAGGAGGTGATCAACGGATTGGATCAACCCCGGGATATCAGCTTCGGACCGGATGGATCCATCTGGATTAGTGAAGTAACCGGCCAGCTGATTCGATCCGATCCTGAAACCGGGGAAAAAAAGGTCGTTTTTTCTGTTCCGGACCTTTTTCATGAGCGGGCTCGGGGACTTTTGAGTGCTGAACTGCATCCGGATTTCGAGTCGGATCCGTTCGTTTATTTTCACTATACATACGAACGTGAAGAGATGGGCTCCCGCCTCGTCCGCTACCGGTATGACGGGGAAACCCTTGTCGATCCGGTTGTGATCGAAGATCCGCTGCCTGGCGGATCCGGGCACAGCGGGTCCAAGCTGATGATTGGACCGGACCGAAAGCTATGGCTCGCCACGGGGGATGCCAGTATTGGTGAAAAAGCACAGGATTGGGACGATCTGAACGGGAAGATTCTGCGATACAATCTGGATGGTACAATTCCGTCCGACAATCCCGCATCAGGGGAGCCAATCTGGAGTGTTGGTCACCGAAACATTCAAGGAATCACACATGACGGAGAGCGAATTTTCGCCTCCGAACACGGTCCATCCAGTGACGACGAAGTGAACCGAATTCACAAAGGAGCCAACTACGGATGGCCGGATGTACACGGGTTCTGTGACAACGAAGACGAACAGGACTACTGTGCATCTACCGATGTTACGGAACCCATTCATGCGTTTACACCGGTTGTGGCTGCTGCCGGGTTGGGGTGGTATGACCACGGTGCCATCCCGGAGTGGCGATCCTCTCTACTTCTCACTTCGCTGCGAATACAGACATTGCGGGTCGTATCCCTGGAGCCGGGGACGGAAACGGTCTCCAACGTCTCCATCTATTTGCAACAGAAGGTAGGTCGCATTCGGGATCTTCTCGTCGGGATGGACGGTGATGTCTACTTGATGACCAGCAATACGGATTGGTATCAACATGCCCGGGCAGATATTCACGACCCGTCGTTGACGGTGCATGGAGACAAGATATTTCGGCTGCGTCCGCTGGATACCCATGACCCGTCGGAACGTCCGAAGGGAGTCCCCTTGTGGAAGGAAGACCGAATTCCTCTCTATTTGGGAGACTCGCCGGTAACCAACAGTGCATCGGACCGGGAGCGACTCTATCAAGTGCACTGTTCAAGCTGTCACGGGACCGAAGGAGAGGGACTGGATGGAATGGCTCCTTCATTGGTCAAGAGTCCGATCGTGAATGGGGCCGTCCCGGATCTTCTTCGATCTCTGCTTGAGGGTGTTGATTCCTCGTCGGCGGGAGAATTCGAGATGGCGATGCCGGTTTTTTCTCATCTGGACAATGAGGAGGTGGCCGCCATTGCAAGCTTTGTGCGCATGGAGTTGGCTGGTCAGGAGTCGGGTTCAACAGAAGCTCAAGTGGAAGCAATCAGGAATGAAGGGTCGCAGAGTTGCCAAAAATGACGATCTTGGCACAAACGGAGGGCTCCTCGCAGAGGACCGCCTTTCGACGGGATGAATCAAAATTAGATCAATGATGATGATATTGAAGGACAAGACCTGGATCGAATGGCCACTGATGGGACTTCTATTGCTGTTGGGGGCATGCAGTGGGACAGCATCCGAAACGGACCCGGCTTCCGACGGAACGACGTCTGCCTATCCGCAGAGTGAGGTCCTGCTGAAAACGACCACGACATGGGGGGGAGAGCCAATCGAGTGGCCGGAAGGTACAGCCGAAGCAAGCATGCTGCGGATCCAGATTCCGGTCGGAGCAGAGACGGGGATGCATCTGCACCCGATTCCCTCGTTCAATTATGTCCAACAGGGAATTTTGGAGGTAACCAACGAAGAGGGCGAAACGGTTCGACTCGAAGCGGGACAGGGATCTGCTGAAATCATCAACGAGATGCACAATGGCCGGAGTGTCGGTGAGGAGCCGGTGATTTTGGTCATTTTTTATGCCAGTGTGGAAGGCGGCGACTTGACGCGTTCGGCACAGTAAATTTCCGGAAACCCGGCTTTCTGCAGGGTGGGGTTCGTTGCAATTCTCCGGGACGATGCTAAATTGCCGGTAGTGAATCTAACCGGAAGCTGAATCCGATGGAGGAGATATGTCTGAACCCAAAACCCGCAAAGAATTCTTGAAAACCGTTTCGGCCGGTAGCCTGGCTGGCTGGGCCGGAGTGACGTTGCCCCCGACCGCTGCCGCATTTTCTGCAAAGGAAGAGTCGACGGATGGACAGCAGGTGATCGAACCCAATATGATCGGAGCGTATGGTCCTTGGGCCGATCAGTTGTATGGACACGAACCGGGTCGGCTCTCCTTTCGGAATGATCGCTGGCGCCATCTGGAGGATTGGAGGAGGGAAGCGCAGGCACGGTTCAGTGACTTGCTGGCTCGTCCGGATGCTGGGGGAACCCCGCGGGTGATTGTGCACGAGACCCTGCAGTATGACGGTCTTCATATCGAACGCCTATCCTGGCAGCTTCCATACGGTCCTCCCACAGAGGCGTACCTGCTCAAGCCGGCCGGCGCAAGCGGGCCGCTACCCGGTGTGTTGGCTCTGCACTCCCATGGAGGGAACAAATATTTCGGAAAGCGGAAGATTGCCCAGACGTCCGCTGAACAACATCCCATGTTGGGTCCCTTTCAGGAGAACTACTACGGAGGGCGTTCCTGGGCGAATGCACTGGCCAAACGTGGGTACGTTGTTTTGGTTCCGGATGCCTTTGCGTTCGAGAGCCGCCGCGTGCGGGTCGCCGATGTGACGGATCGAATCAAGAGAGATGGACGGGATGTGACCCGGGAAGAGCGTGAAGAAGATATCGTGGCCTACAACCAATGGGCCGGAAATCATGAACACATTCTCTCCAAGTCACTGTTCTGTGCCGGTACCACCTGGCCAGGGGTTTTTGTGGCCGAGGATCAACGTGCGCTCGATGTTTTGGAGGAGCGACCGGATGTAGATGCCTCTCGATTGGGATGCTGCGGCCTTTCGGGCGGAGGGTTGCGCTCGGTCATGCTTGGCGGACTGGATCCGAGGGTAGAAGCGGCTGCCAGTGTTTGTATGGTGAGTACGTGGCGGGATTATCTACTTTACAACTCCTTCACCCACACATGGATGATCTATATCCCTCATCTGCCCCGGGAGATGGACTACTCCGAAATCTTCTCTCTTCAGGCACCCAAACCACGTTTTGTTCTCGGTTGCGAGGAAGACAGCATCTTCGACTACAACGAGCAGCGCCGTTCCCATCGGATTCTCCACGAGGTGTATGAGAAGGCGGGCGCCTCTTCGCAACTGCGGACGCAGTTCTACCCTGGTGGCCACAAGTTTGACCAACAGATGCAGGAAGATGCATTCGACTGGTTCGATGAACAAATTGGCTGAACCGACCCGGACCCGACGAGCCCGGCATGGAATCCGTCTCTGTCTGGTTGTCTTGATGCTGATTATGGGCCCGGGAAGGGTGGACCCGATCCGTGCCCAATCGGCCGGCTCTCCCGAAATCCTTACGTATGGATATCGGGTAATCGAGAGCTATCCGCACGATCCGGATGCGTTTACCCAAGGGCTGTTGGTTGCCGACGGGGATCTGTACGAGAGTACAGGCCGGCTCGGAGAGTCCTCCCTGCGGCGAGTAGAGCTCGAGAGCGGGAAGGTGAAACAGATCCATCATCTGGCAGAGGATCTGTTTGGCGAAGGGCTGGCTCGTTGGGAGGACCGACTCATTCAGATCACCTATCGTGCAGGATTGGGATTTGTCTACGACCGGGAGTCTTTTCGAGAGATTCGCCGGTTTCGATACACAGGTGAAGGGTGGGGGCTCACAAGCAGCGATACGCATCTGATCCTGAGTGACGGAAGTGCCAGTTTGCGGTTCCTGGACCCGGTATCCTTTGAAGTGGTACAGACCGTGGTTGTCACGGAGCAGGGAGAGCCGGTGGATCTGTTGAATGAACTGGAGATGGTCGGGGATCGGCTTTTTGCCAATGTACTTTTCTCGGAGGATCTGTTGATCATTGACCCGGTGAGCGGAGCTGTAACAGGTAGGGTCGACCTTCGAGGACTGTTGATCCCTCCGGAGCAGGGACCCCTGCCCAATGTGCTCAACGGGATTGCATGGGACCCGGAGAACGATCGTCTTTTCGTGACCGGAAAACTGTGGCCCCGGCTTTTTGAGATCGAGCTGATTCCGAATCCCTGACAGGAGGGATCAGGGAGTGTTGGAGCCCGGGCGAGGTTCGGGCGATTCATATTCGACCGGTGTCGCATACGGTCCATCCATCTCATAGGGTAGCTGCCAATACCGTTCGCCGGAGAGCTCACCAAAATAGAGTCGGGATGGAGAGATCTCGTCCGGATTGCCATCGGCCCAGTAGAGGGAGAAGGGGTCCGAGGCGTGAAGCGGGCGCCGGACGTATGTGTGATTGAATTCACTGTTGACGGTTATTTGTCGTTTTTTTTCCCAGGTGGCTCCTTGATCCCGGCTCTCCCATCGTTCCAACTCGCCCCCGGTTCCCCAGGCTTGCGGCCCGGTTCCTGTGGGCCCGACGACCACCCACCGATCTTCCAGGACAAACAGGCTTCCCAGATCGTAGTTGTGATCCGACCGTGCCACGACAGAGTGGACCCATTCGGATCCGATCCATCGGGAGAGCTCCCAAAAGCGGGGTTCACTACTCGGGCCCGCTTCATGGGATCCACTGGTGACATAGAGCAGGAGCGGGTGTCCGTTCCGGTCCCAATTCAGATCGAGGGTGTACTGCAGACGGCCGTTGGCAGATAGATTGCGGATCCTCGCCGGATGGTCCTCCTCTGCGAGTGGCAGATCGACGGTTGTGCCATCTGCTGTTGTCCAGCTTTGGCCACCATCCCGACTCTGGATATAGTAGAGATCGGTTCTCCGGTCTACATTTCCATTCGGGTGCCGGTTGAAAAAGGTTCCCAGGACGCCATCATTCCAGGAGCTCACTTGGTAGTGTCCTCCGATGCCAGCCACTTTACGGGGTTCTTCCCACGTTCGACCGTCCGGACTGCGTTCCAGGTAGAGCTCCCGGCCATTGGAGTACCGGGTGAACAGGTGAAGGAGCCCGTTGTCGGTCCACCACGGCTGTGGGTAGGTGAATTCATCTTCCCGGATCCGTTCGAAATGGTCTGTCGAGTAGGGAGCGCTGCTTCGGTAAATGATCCCGGCACGGCGCGTACTCCGGCCACTGACAAAGATCCAGAGATACCCGTCCGAATCAATGGTTAGGCTGGGGTTGTCGTGCGGGTCGTCGACACCAGGGCTCACATGTACCACGGTCGGTTGGGGTACCCGGTGCTGTGTGTGATCGTACCATGAAGCCATGACAACCAGTTGCCGATCTCCGGTTCCGGTTGCCCCTCCATAGACGAAAAACGTCTTCCCGCTTTCGGGAGAGTGAATCGCCATCGGAATGTGGTTGGCCGTGTAGGTGCCCAAGCCCCCGGAGTATTTGTCTCCGTATGGACCGAATTGTCCCAGTGTGAACCAGATTCCCCGATATCCATCCACGTTGTCGTTGGTTTGCGGGAGAGGTTGACTCATTGTCGGCCGGGCGGCCAGTAGAGACAAGACCAGAAGGAAGAGGATTCGAAAACGGGCGGGTTGCGGGGTCAAACGGGTGCGCGTCGGTCGGATCATTATTGGGGCGATTGCGTGGGGATTCCTTCTGCTTCGTGGAATCTACCAATTTTCGGACCCGATTCGACCAATTGAATCCATCCCTTGCCTCACCAGATCCAGAGTGGTATCGTGCAGGATGCATGGGGAGTATAATGGATTCAGAGGCAGACGGGAAGGTCGATGAAACAGTCACTTTGGGAGTGGTACCGGGATCGAATTCGCAAACACTGCATTCGATCGGAGGATGAGCCGGAAGATCTGCAATACTGGCAGGATTATCTTTTTGCTTCGTCAATGACCTGGCTTGTTCCACTCAGTCTGATCGCCCTGATTCCCGGTATTTATGTCTCACGAGTAGCCGATTCGCCGATACTGGTTTGGGTCGACATACTGGTTCTCCCGTACATGTTGTCGGTGCTTCTTTTGCCGGGTCTTTCGGTGTTGGTGCGAAAGCTGCTGTCGGTAGGGGGGATCTATCTGATTGCAGTCATTCTGTTAATTGAACTCTCAAGTTTTGGCCCGGGCCTTCTCTATCTGTTGGCCGTCAATATTTTAACGGTTCTGATACTGGGTCGGTTCTGGGGGATGGTCTCGGTGGCGTTGAATCTGCTGATCTCCATCGGGGTCACCCTTCTTATTTATTTGGGGCTCTTTGATTTCTTGCGAATCCATGAGTACAATGTATCCACATGGATCGGAGTCTCTTCGAACCTGGTCTTTTTGAGCTCGATTTCCGTTATCATGATTCCTGTACTGTTTGACGGTTTGCAGGCAACGATTCTGAGGCAGCGAGAGTTGGAACAGGACTTGATCGAGGCCAATCAAGAGCTTGAGAGTTTTGCGACCGTGGCGTCGCATGACATGAAGGAACCACTCAGGATGATCCATAGTTTCATGCAACTGCTCGAGAAGCGGTACGGTTCACATCTGGAGGATCGGGGAAAACAGTATATCGAGTTTGCCCGGGACGGTTCCCGCAGAATGATGGATCTGATTGACGATCTGCTGGAGTATTCGCGAGTCGGGAGAAAGTATATCCATTTCGAAGAGGTGGATCTCTCGAGTTGTTTGACGAGTGCGCAGAATCTGTATGGCGCAGAGCTGGAGGCCTTGTCGGGCCGGGTAGAAGCACAGACTCTTCCCACGGTTCGAGCGGTTCCGGTGGCCATGCGACTGGTGATGCAGAATCTGATTTCCAATGCACTGAAGTATCACCGGGACGGAGTTCCACCCCGAATCAAGGTGAGCAGCCAGGAAGTGGGGGGTCAATGGATCGTGGACGTGCAAGACAACGGGATGGGAATCGATGAGGCCTACCATGAGGAGATCTTTCAGCTGTTCCGACGCTTGCACGCGCGAGACGAAATTGCCGGTTCCGGACTGGGACTTGCCATCTGCAAAAAAATCATGGAGCAGCACGGTGGCTCCATCTCGGTGAACTCCGTTCCGGGTGAAGGGTCGGTTTTCAGACTTCAATTTCCGGGACGGGACTCTTTGGAGAGACGGGACGTTTCGCATAATCGGGGAGAAGGGTAGGTATGGTGAGAGACGATCGGCCCATTCATCTGTTGATCATTGAAGACAATCCGGGGGATTATCTACTGACGGAGGAGTATCTGCGGGAAGTCATGAGGCGGGTGACATTGACGCAAGTGACCACGTGGAGTGATGCCCGAACCGAACTGTTGAAGCATCGCGAGATGTTTGATGCCATCCTGCTCGATCTCTCGCTGCCGGATAAAAAAGGTCAGGAGTTGGTCGAAAGTCTGCTGGAGCTCTCCGGGCCGGCACCGGTCATCGTCTTGACGGGGTATCGGGATCTGGATTTCAGTGTTCAAACACTCTCTACAGGCGTTTCGGATTACCTCCTCAAGGATGAGCTCTCCCCGACACTGCTCTACAAGAGTATTCGCTACAGTATGGAGCGGCGTACGTTTTCATCACGTATGCTCGAGTCTGAACGGAGTTACCGATCCCTGTTCAACTTGACGCCTCTCCCGATGTGGCTTTTTGACCTGGAAACGCTACGGTTTCTGGATGTCAATCAGGCGGCGATCCAGAATTACGGGTACAGCAAGGAGGAGTTTCTCTCGATGACAATTCGGGACCTTCGAGCCGGGAAGGAGGAACAGGACCAGTTGGATCGATCTCTGCAGAAGGCTCGGGGTGCCGGCCATTTTTCCGGTATGTATGCTGTGCACACCCGAAAGGGTGGGGAACCTGTGTACGCATTGCTGGAGGGGAACGATATCACGTACAATGGGCGTGATGCACGGATTATCGTCGCAAACGACATTACCGAGAAGCGGAAGCAGGAGCAGGCACTGGTGGCGTCCCTCAAAGAGAAGGAGACGCTATTGGCGGAAATCCATCATCGTGTGAAGAATAATCTGGCCGTGGTTTCGGCCATGATGATGTTGCAGGCAGATCAAGCCGAAGGGGATCGTGTACAGCCGATCCTGTATGACAGTATGCGCCGGATCAAGACGATGGCCAATGTACATGAGCACCTCTATCGGTCGAGCAGTTTTTCACGAATCGATTTTTCGGAGAACCTTCGGCAGTTGATCGAGGAGGTCTCCGGTTCCATGGCAGGTGAGCGAAAACCCACTTTGAATTTGGATTTGGGCCCTGTCGAGCTAAACATCAATCAGGCGGTTCCCTGTTCACTGATCGCCAACGAGGTGATCACCAATGTACTCAAACACGCATTCCCGGACAGCCTGAACGAGGAGGCCCGTATCCATGCGGGTCTGTTCGAACGGAACGGTCTCGTTACGATTTGCATTGAGGACAACGGAGTGGGCCTTCCTTCGGGAGTGAGTGACAAGGAGACGAGATCTCTCGGGTTTCAGTTGATCGAATCCCTGGTTCTGCAGTTGCAGGGGAGCTACGAGTATCGCAATCGTCCGGGTGGCGGCACACGCTTCGAGTTGAGGTTTGAACCGAGTGAACGGAAGGGAGCAGCCAATGTGTACATGCAAGGGTAATCATGCCGGATGAGCAGCCGGTTCATATTCATTGGTTCCGACGGGATCTGCGCTTGACGGACCACCGGGTTCTTCATCAGGCTGTTCGGAGTGGGTATCCGGTTGTGCCACTCTTTATTTTTGATCGGGATATTTTGGACCGTTTGGAGAATCGAACGGATCGCCGGGTCCACTTTATTCATCGGCAGCTCCAACGTCTGAAGAAGACTCTCCAGACGGTTGGTTCCGATCTGGTGGTCAAGACTGGAAGGCCGGAAGGGGTTTGGCGGGAGGTACTTTCGGCGTCGAATGTGGCATCGGTCAGTGTGGTTCGGGATTACGAGCCGTATGCCAGGGAGCGGGACCAGGCAATTTGGAGTCTTTTGAAAGAGAATGGAGTTCGTCTCTCCGGATACAAAGACCAGGTCATTTTCGAGCGGTCCGACATTCTGACGAAGGCGGGAGATCCGTTCAAAGTCTTCACGCCGTATGCCAAACAGTGGCGCCGTCACCTACAGGAGAGTGATTTGGAGTCCTTTGACGTGGATTTGTCTGCATTCCAGAAGCTGGATCCTTCTCCTCTCCCGTCACTCGACGATCTGGGGTTTCGACCGGTTTCCGACCTGCCGGCAGCGGATCCCCGTCCATTGCCGCTCGACATTATAAAGGGGTACAGGGAGACCCGGGATCTGCCCGGCCAGTCGGGAACCACTCGACTCGGCGTTCATCTCCGGTTTGGCACCCTCTCCATCCGCGAATTGGTTCGGCTGGCACGAACAGCCAACCCGACGTTCCTCAACGAACTTGTCTGGCGAGAATTTTTTCAAATGGTTCTTTGGCACCATCCGGAATCTGTACATCGCGCAATCAGACCCGAGTACGACCGGATTGAATGGGAGGAAAACCCCGACCATTTCCAGGCATGGTGTGAGGGACAGACCGGCTATCCGATGGTGGATGCCGGCATGCGGGAGCTCAACGAGACCGGCTTCATGCACAACCGCGCCCGAATGGTCGCGGCCGGTTTTCTCTGTAAACACCTGCTGATCGACTGGCGGAAAGGGGAGCGTTATTTTGCATCCCGACTCATCGACTTTGAATGTGCCTCCAATGTGGGCAACTGGCAGTGGGCGGCCGGCTCGGGGCACGATGCGGCCCCTTGGTTCCGGATTTTCAATCCGATCCGTCAGCAGGAGCGGTTCGATCCGGATTTACACTATGCGAGGAAATTTCTTCCTGAATACGGCACAACTGCCTATCCCGAACCGATCATTGAACATGCCAAAGCGCGTGAACGCGCGCTGGATCGTTACCGACGCGCACTGAAATAGTCGTCGATGGATGACAAGGATCCGGGCAGCAGCCGGTAGCTTGTTCGAGGCCAATTGGTTGAAATATTCGGTTTCCGCCAACCCTATTTATTAAAATCTTTTAACTATTAGAAAACCTTAATACATTGCTTCTGTCAACGAATCACGGAGGCAGATATGGAACAGGTGAAATCAAAAGGGTCTGTACTGATTGTCGAGGATGATCGACTTCTCTCGCTTGTGACCGAGCGTCTGCTCGAGAAGCTGGGGCACGAGATTGCCGGGAAGGCCGTCGACGGCATGAGCGCCGTGGAGATGGTTCGGGAGCTGCAACCGGACGTGGTGTTGATGGATATTTCTCTTGAAGGGGAGATGTCCGGAGTGGATGCGCTCAAAGAGATTCGCTCTTTTTCCGATGTTCCTGTGATTATTCTGTCCGGCTCTTCAAGTCGCTCCATCGTGGAAGACGTTCGATCCCTCGAGATCAGCGACTTTTTGGTCAAGCCGGTAACGGCCGACGATTTGGTTGGCCCGGTGCGTCGTGCTCTTCAACCGCACTCTGCGTCTGCATCGTCTCGCCACTCACAATCTTTCCAGCGAGCAATATAGGTCTGGTTCGTCGGGATTTTCCACGAAAATCCCTACCTTTCCCGTCCAATCAGAAACCAATTCAGGGATGGGATTCATGAACAAGACGTTGCAAAAAGGATCGTGGGTAGCATTTATTGTCGTTGTTGTCGGGGTGCTTTTCTACGCCTTCCGATCCGGCGAAACACCGGAGTCGACCGCATCGGCCGAAGCGACTTCGATCGAAAATCCGCAACCGGTCGAAATTCTCAAGTACAGTGATTATCAATGCCCGGCATGCAAGGTGTATGTCCCACTCGAGAACGAGTTGAAACGGGAGTTTGGTGATCTTGTGACGATCCAGTACCGACATTTTCCGCTCGGTGGCCACGCCTTTGCCGAACTGGCCGCTCGAGCCGTCGAGGCAGCCACGGAGCAGGGAGAACGCGAAGCCATGCATGATCGCATCTTTGAAGAGCAGGAGATCTGGTCTGGTGGGGATGCCCCGGAGCTTTTCCGGCAGTATGCCGACGATCTCGGGTTGGACATGGAGCAGTTTGAAGAGGACCTGAACTCCGAAGAGATTCGCAATCGGGTCGAGATGCAGCGAGCCGAAGGGGAGCGCCGTCAAGTACGTGCCACACCTACCTATTTCATCAATGGTCGACGGTTGCAACAGAACCCTCAGAGTTACGAGCAGTTCCGCGCGATTGTCGAGATGGTGATGCAGCAGTCTTGACGACGGGTTTATGATTTACACGTTTCTGGACCACTCTCCGGTATATGATGATTCGGTGTTTGTGGCTCCGAGTGCAGATTTGATCGGGAACGTAACCATTGGAAGTGAATCCAGTGTTTGGTTTCAGGCCGTGCTGCGTGGAGATGTACACCACATCCGGGTCGGGGAGCAAACCAACATACAGGATCAGTGCATGATTCATGTGACCCATCGAACCTGCCCGACCCGAATCGGGAATCAAGTGACGGTCGGTCATTCTGCCGTCCTTCACGGATGTACGATTCATGACCGTGTGTTGGTCGGGATCCGATCGGTCGTTCTGGATCGTGCCGTGATTGAGCCGGATGTTATGCTGGCGGCTGGAAGTTTGGTGCCTCCCGGGAAGATTCTTGAGTCCGGAAATCTCTATATGGGCTCGCCGGCCTGGGCTGTTCGCAAACTGACAATAGAGGAGGTCGGGGCGATTCGTGAGCATGCCGAACGTTATGTGACCTATGCACGCGCGTATCAACAGAAAGATACCTATGACTCAAATCCCTTCTATGATGCAGAGTCGTGAGTTTGGGTGTCTATATACATGTTCCCTTCTGCCGACAAGCCTGTTCCTACTGTGATTTCTATTTTGTGACAGATGAGGGGTGGATCGATCGCTATGTTGATGCACTTGTTCAGGAGATCCGGAGTTGGGCAGACCACCCACTGGCGGAAGAATCGGTCGAAACCCTCTATTTTGGCGGGGGAACACCGTCCAGGCTTACTTTGAAGCATCTGGATCGATTGACACGTGCAGTTCGGGATACGTTCCAAGTCCGATTCCGGGAGGTGACGCTGGAAATGAATCCGGACGACGTGAACGAGGCCTACCTTCACGGTCTGCTGGATTTGGGAATAACTCGTGCCAGTATGGGTGTTCAAACGTTTGATCCGGAGAGATTGATCTGGATGAACCGATCCCATACAGCCGAACAAGCACACCGTGCTTTGACGCTTCTCTCGACGACCGGTTTTGACCGGTATACCGTAGATCTCATCTACGGATCTCCGGGTCAGACGATCGAAGATTTGAAGAGGGATGTCCATCGCCTGCTCGATTACAACCCTCCTCATCTATCGGCCTATTCACTGACGATCGAACCGGGAACCCGGTTGGGAAAGCAGGTCGAGCTGGGTCGATTGAATCCGTCCGATGACGAGGAGGTTGCCAGCCAGATGCATTGGTTGGTCGAAGAATTGAGCATGAATGGATTGCCTCCCTACGAAGTGAGCAATTTCAGCCAACCGGGAAGAGAAGCCCTTCACAACCGGAATTATTGGAACCACACCTCGTATCTGGGCTTCGGCCCGGGCGCACACAGTTTTTTGAGGGAAGGTCGTTCAGGGTGGCGTTGGGCCAATGAGTCGGATCTTCGAGCCTGGATCCGACGAATGGACAACGGTGATTTCCCGGATGGCAAACAGCGGGCAGACCGGCTTGACGGCATGGAACTGGCAGAAGAGCGGTTGATGCTGGCCCTTCGAACGGTAGAGGGGATTCGTCGGTCAGAGTTGGACCAACGTTACGGGTATTCATTGACGGTCCGGCAGCAGGAGTGGTTGGAGTACCAGATTGGGGAGGGAATGGTTCAGCCCGATACACAGCGGATCGTCTTGACAGCCAAGGGGCGCATGTTGGCAGATCATCTCGTTGTCGAACTACTTCGTCGCAGCGGGTAGTGAGTATCCAGTCGCCCCGGTGTACGCTCTCCATCGGATTTTTGTATATTTCCTGCTTCACAAACCGAATGAATCAAGGACCCGAAACAAAGGTTTGGCGTCGTATGGATGTGATTTGGGGAATCAATGTTCGATCAAAGACGAGGAACGTGTGATGGTGGATGTACTGCTCTATTACCATTTTCAGACGATAGAAGATCCGGAGAGCTTTTGCAAGGAGCACAAGGAGTGGCTCGAGGAGAACGAAATCCTGGGCCGGGTCTATATCGGCGAGGAGGGGGTCAACGGAACGATCGGGGGGGCACCGGAGCAGATGGAGCGGTACCGGGCGTATGTTCGATCGATACCGGGATTCGAGAATACGGAATTCAAGGTGGATCATGCAGACGACGTTCCGTTTGCCAAATTGATCTGCAAGGTTCGATCGGAGATTGTGGCCATCCACCACGAGGGGCTAGACCCGGCCGAGGGAGGGCGGTACCTGGAGCCGGATCAATGGCGTGGGGTTCTCGAATCGGACGAGGAGTATGTGCTCATCGATGTGCGCAACAATTATGAGTCTCGTGTCGGGCATTTTGAAGGGGCGGTCAAACCGGATGTGGAGAATTTCCATCAATTTCCGGAGTGGTTGGAGCAGGCTGAAATCCCGAAGGAGAAAAAAGTACTGATGTACTGTACCGGTGGAATTCGTTGCGAAAAGTTCTCGGTTTTGATGAAACAGAAGGGCTGGGAAGATGTGAATCAGCTACACGGAGGAATCCTTCGGTACGCAAAAGAGGAAGGCGGTGTTCATTTCAAGGGGAAATGCTTCGTTTTTGATGATCGATTGGTTGTGCCGGTCAACCGGGAGAGCCTGGAGCCGATTGCACGTTGCGAGATTACGGGAAAACCGGCCGACAGCTATATCAACTGTTCCAACATTGAGTGCAACAAGCTTTTTGTCTGCTCGGAAGAGGGGGCTCAACAGATGGAAGGGTGTTGCAGCGAGGAGTGCCGGAACGGCGAATTTCTGCGACCGTTTGATCCCGACCATGCATTTCGCCCGTTTCGGAAGTGGTACAACTACTTTGATCAGCCGATTCGTGAGCAGATGGCGTGCAGCCTGGAGAATCAGTCTGCGGAACCGGCAGGTTCGTAGTATGCCGTTGCAATCGCCGAGAATTGTCTCGGTCGATCCAGAAATGCGTAGTGACCGGCGCCGTCGATCGGGACAAGAACGGAATTCCGTATTCCCTTTTCCATCCGTTGTCCCTGTTCCAAGGGTGTCGCTCGATCCTCCTTTCCCCAGACGAGCAGAACTTCCTGTTCAATATTCGGCAGTGTACGATCGAGCGGTTCGGTGACGGACCGGACAAAGGTCTCTCTCATCACACCGGACAGCTTGTTGTAATCGGACGATCCCAGAGATTTCCAGATACGTGTCTTCCGGAGCCGGTCGGTTGCCTCTTGTCGAAGTCCGGGTGGAAGAATGTTGAGCGGTGTTTTCAGGAGCATGGCCAATGCTCGTTTCCGGTAATAGGACCCTGTGCGTTTTGGTACAAGTCCGGCTCCACCCGTGATCAGAACCTTGTCGAATCGATCCCTTCCTTCTGTTCGGGAGAGAAGCTTGAGGGCAATACGTCCACCATAGGAGTGGACCAGGAGATCCATCGGGGGCTCTCCCATTGAATCGATCCAGTCGGAGACCAGGTCGGTGTAGTCGTCGACACTGAAGGGTCTGTCGGGTTCCGGGCTTTGACCGAATCCCGGAAGGTCCAATAGATGGCAGGTTCGAATGGATGAGAGGCTTCGGGCCAACGGTTTGAGTGTGGACGAATCACTGCCCCACCCATGAATCAGGATCAAGGGCCGGCCCTGCCCGATTTTCCACGTGGCAACCGGCACTCTGTTCCAGTTGAATGTGGATGCTTGCATGGATTCTGTCCCGTTCTCCGCCATGAGCCACTCATTTTTTGGTGAATGTGTAAGGATGTCTCTCCATCTGTTCCTACCTGCAGGAACAATCACTGCAAAAGGGATGGGGGAATTCCGTGAAACGGAAGCTATTCTTTTTCATGGACAGATTACAGGTGAGTCGTCAGGAAGTACGGGCTGTTTCCCTCTGTTTACTCGCTATGCTCATCGGTTTTGAATGGATTCCAGCACTCCAGGATGCTTCGATGAAACGATTGACTGACTACAGTGAACAGGATCGAATATTCCTGGAACGGACGGCAGAAGCACGAGCCCGGCACAGGGAGTGGGTCGAGCGAGTGTCGTGGGTCGATTCTCTGGAGCAGAACCCGTTGCCTTCAAATCAAATCCCGTCCGGTCGGCATACGGTGTCCGTCGAGAGTGAAGAGGGATCTTCAGACAGGAAGAAGGATGAGGATGCATCGGGCGATCGATTGGATCTGAACCATGCATCGGCAGAGGCGTTTCGCCGGCTTCCGGGGATCGGGCCTGTCTATGCAGAACGGATGGTTCGTTGGAGGCAGCAGTTTGGTCCCTATCTTTCGGTCGATCAATTGATCGAGATTCGGGGGATCGGACCCAAGCGATTGGAGGCACTTCGTTCCAGGGTTCGTGTCTCGTCGGTTCACCCCGACTCTCTCTGATTTTGCGTACCTTGTGGACGGAGACACAACTGCCTTCCGGCCGTGATGTGCTGTTTCACTGGAATGAGAGAGACGATGACCAACCGCATACTTTGGGCCGACGACGAGATTGACCAGCTCAAGGCCCATATTATCTTTTTGGAAGGAAAAGGGTTCGAGATCACGCCGGTGACGAACGGTGAAGACGCGGTTGCCATGATCCGGGACCGATCCTTCGATTTGGTTTTTCTGGATGAGCAGATGCCGGGAATGGACGGATTGGCGACGCTCGAGAAGATCAAGATGGAGCAACCTTCGCTTCCGGTGGTGATGATCACGAAGAGCGAAGAGGAGACGATCATGGAGGATGCGATCGGAGGTCAGATTTCGGATTATCTGATCAAGCCGGTGAATCCCAATCAAATTCTGCTCACCGTCAAACGGATACTGGATCAAAAGCGTCTTCAACAGGCGAGGTCGGCTCAGAGCTACCTCAGACAGTTCACGGATCTCTCTTCCCGATTCCATCCCGATACAGATTGGCGGGAGTGGATTCGAATGTACCGTCAATTGACCCGATGGGAGATGGATCTCGAGGGAGGGGACGACGGATTGAAGCAGGTGTTGGCCGACCAGTTCAAGCAGGCCAATCACGCTTTTTCACAATTCATCGAGCAGCAATACCGTTCCTGGCTTCGGCAACCAGCCGGTGATCGACCCATGTTGAGTCCGGATCTGATGGAGTCCGTGGTGTTTCCGTTGTTGAAGGAGGAAAAACCTGTTTTCTTCTTTTTGATCGACTGTATGCGGTACGACCAGTGGTTGCTGTTTGAACGAATTCTTGGAACCCACTTCCGTATCGAGACGAACTATTACTACTCCATTCTTCCGACAGCAACTCCCTTCTCGCGGAACGCCATTTTTTCCGGCATGATGCCGCTGGAGATCTCACGCCGATATCCGGATCTTTGGGCAATGGGGCAGGATGAATCGTCCCTGAACCAGCACGAAGCGGAACTATTGGAGCGTTTGATGCGGGGCAAGGGGTTGCGGCAGGGCGTAAAATACGAGAAAGTATTGCAGGCAGAGAGTGCCCGTCGTCTGGCCGACCAGATTGTCAACTACACGCAGACCGACTTGACGGCAATCGTTTACAATTTTGTCGATACGCTGGTCCACTCCAGGTCCGACTCGGATGTACTGCGGGAGTTGGCACCGGATGCGTCGGCTTTTCGATCTCTTGCCCGCTCCTGGTTTCAGCATTCGGCCTTGTTGCAGATGTTCCGGGAACTGTCCAACCACGATGTGACAATCGTGGTTACTACCGATCACGGGGCTGTTCGGGCGTTGCGTGATACGCGTGTGAGGGGAGATCGTGATACGGCAACCAACCTTCGATATAAATATGGCCGAAACTTGAGTGTGGATGAGCGGGCGGCCATCTATGTGGATGCTCCCGAGGAGTATCAATTACCGGTGAATCCTCCGGCCAACTGCTATATTCTGGCGCGGGAGGACTACTATTTTGTCTATCCAACCAATTACAACAAGTATCAGCATCTCTATAAAGATACATTCCAGCATGGCGGAGTCACGATGGAGGAGATGATTCTACCTGTAGCCATCCTTCGGGGGAGGTAAGTGGTGGCGGAGACTGTGGTGACGAAAAATGAAGCGGAGACGATGGATCTGGCTCGACGTTGGGCCGTCTCCATGAAGTCTGGAGACATTGTCCTCCTCTTTGGAGACCTCGGTACCGGAAAGACTCAATTTGCAAAAGGGGTGGCATCGGCGTTTGGATTGGACCCCAACGAAGTGACCTCGCCGACTTTTCCGTTGGTTCAGGAGTATGAAACCGATCATGGTTTTCCTCTCTATCATTTCGACTTTTACCGTCTCGAACAGCCGGAGGAAGCACTTGAAATTGGAGTGGAAGAGTATTTTTATGGGGACGGTCTGTCATTGGTGGAATGGCCCGAGAAGATCGGTCCCTATCTCCCTGAAGAACGGATCGAAATCCGGATCGAATCCGGTGGAGGTTCCCGTCGCATTTGGCGTCGTACCGATTTTCAACAGAAGAGATCAACGTAGTGGAAGAGACGACAAAACGATTATCCTACAGGCTGGATCGCCTTCCAGTGATTCTTCCGTACCATCGGCGGGCAATCAATACGATCTGTCCGGGAGATCTGGTGTACTACGGCCCCAGTCCGGAATACTACGGGATTGGCGAAGTCATCAAGGCAGATGAAACACACTGTCTGGTCGACTTTCGTGGAACCGGGCTTCTTGGAATCGAGAAGGATGTCTTTTCAAATCGATACATGATCCCGATCCATCAACTCAATTTGGGGCATCTCCTCAAATCGGTCTGATCCTTCGCCCCCTGGTGCGGTCGTTCCACCAGATTCCGATCGACAGAAGAAGTCCCGGGTAGAACGGCTCGATACCAAGAAAGCTGTAGGCAGGTCCGGATGCCGTCCAGGTTCCAACGAGTAACCAAGTGAGCGAGAGACTCGTTGCCCCGAACAAGATTTTTCTGGCCGCTTCCCTCTGGCAGCGGAACAGGGGAATATAGACGCCGAGAATCGGAATAAGTAGTCCGGGTATGGTGACCGATCCGATCACATACCAGAGGTCGATGACACTTGGATAGATCGTGACGAGCAACAGGGCAATCAGTGCCGCTACAACCATGCCGGCCCGGGTTCGAGTACGCTGGTTCCATGTTCTGTTTTCTCCCGGAAACAGGTCGCGACCAATGGTTTGTCCCGATAAAAAGAGGTAACTGTCCAGAGTGGACATGATGACGGCCAGCAAGGTTAAAAAGAAGAGACCCAGCCACCCGGCGGGTAATAGTTCGCTTGCCATGATCGGGTAGACAAGAACCGGATCGGCCAGATCGGGTCCCAGCAATAGCCAGCCGTAGAGGGCTGTTGTTAATGTGAGCATGTCGAACAGAAACCAGCAGAGAATGGAGAGCGCAATGCCTTTTCGAGCTGTTTCAGGAGTTTTGGCGGCTGCCGCCCGTTGATGGAATCCGGGGTCTACAAACGTCCATAGTGCAATAAAAAACCAGACAGCGAGATAGGAGAGAGACTGCCCACCCGTGGGATCTCGATGAAGTTCCGGCAACTGTCGCCAAAGGTCGGCCGGTGATCCGATTTCAGAGATCGCACTGATCAACAGGACAAGAAAACCTGCAAACATGAAGAGCGTTTGGAGGATGTCTGTACGGACAACGGCGTTGAATCCCCCCACCATGACATAGACGATGGAGAAGAAGGCCGTGGCCGTGGCGTAGAGGAGAAATGGACCCTCGCCTCCGGTCATATAGTGGAACAACGTTGCCAGCATGAGTAAATAGGGGGCTGGATTGACCAGGATAAAAATGAGAAGGGTACTCCAGCGGCCGGTCGATTCGCCATACGTTTGACCGATCGCTTCCGGGAGCGAAATGGCAGGGTGTTCACGAATCCGTCCGGCAAGGAATGTGGCAAACAGTCCGGCAAAGAGGTAGTAGGGGAGTCCCATGACGATCCATTGAGAGATGCCGTACTGAAAGCTGAACTCGCCCACACCAAGGATGCCTCCATACCAGGTGGAGACCAGGGTTGCAACGAATGCAAAGAGAGAAAGACGCCGGCCTCCGATCATGAAGGTTTCGTCATCTTCCTGTTGTTTTCGCCGCCATAACGTGAGTCCGAGCAGCAGCAGAAAGTAGAACAGGAAGAGAATCCAGTCGATGGGTTGGAATGGAGAACTCACGATCGTTCGATGTCCGAAGGTTGACTCGTTTCCGGTTTGGTACGTCGGGCCAGATAGAGAAACAGATCCCCAGTATCGTGTTCGATGGTGACCGTTTCTTGCAGGGCTTCGTTGGAGCTCCCGTCCCGCACACCGACTTGAAGTGTTTCGTTGTGTAGAGGGTAGCGAAGGCCGTCGGTTCGGATGCCGGTCACCGGGCCTCCAAAGGGGACAAGAGAGAGTGAACGGCCGGTCCCGACACGGCCCTGCCACGTTTCGGGTAGAAAAAAGAGTTCACCGCCCGATTCGAGAATCCGTAAATGTTCGAACCGATTGCGGAACTGAAGACAGACCGAGAGATTTTTAAGTGTGTGATCGAGGTGTTTTCCGGTGCCCCCCAACAGGACAATGGTTTGTCCTCCGACCGAGTGTGCATGGGCGAGTGCTTTCTCCAGGTCATTGGTCTCCTGGTCGGGATCGTGAAGAATTGTCCAGGGCCCGTCCGGTCTGCGGTCTGCCCGAAAACTGTCCAAATCACCGATGACCACATCCGGGGTTACACCGTGATCAAGGGCAATCCAGGCTCCTCCGTCTGCAGCGATGAATAGATCGCAACGTTGTCGTTCCGATATCAGCAGGGATTCGGGAGGGGGTTCACCGTGACAGAGGATCAGTATATTCACGTTTCGGGTGGCTTGGACGGTTGTAATCCTCCGTGAGAACCCGTTCCTTGGGTGGCTGTCACGGAAAGGACAGGTGCCTGAAAATAGAGTAGACACCCCAGAAAGTAAACGAATCCCATGTTTGAACAACTCCGAAAGGAACTTCTCAATCACATGTCCATTGGAATCTTCTCGCACGTTCGCCCGGACGGGGACTGTATCGGCGCACAGGTAGCGATGGCTCGTTGGCTGGAAGCGAACGGAATCTTTGCATTGGCCTTCAATGATGACGAGGTTCCGTCCAATCTGGAGTGGCTTGTCGGTGACGTACAGATTCACAAGCCGGATGCCGAGCTTACGGCTCAGTGCGATGCATTTCTGGTGCTTGACGGGAATGCACCTCACCGGTTCGGAAGTTACGAGGAGGTACAGCGTCAGTTTCCGCGCCCTTCGTTCATGATCGATCATCACCCGGATCCGACAGATGATTTTGACGAGAGTGTTTGTGACGATCAGGCTTCTTCGACGTGTGAATTGGTTCATCGGCTCTATATGGAGCATGACCCGGCTCAACTTGACGAGTTGAGTGCCAAAGCGCTATATACCGGTATATTGACAGATACCGGCTCGTTGCAGTACGAAAGTGTCACAGCCGAGACCGTTACGGCAGTTGCCGATCTGCTTCGTCGGGGAAATTTTCGTCCCAACGAGATTGTCGAACGGGTCTATGCTACCCGTACACCCCAGCAGCTCAAATTGCTCTCCCGGGTTCTCGATACATTGAAACTGTACGAGGGCAATCAGATTGCGATCATGACCGTTACATCTGCAATGCTGGATGAGACCGGAACGGCGAGTCACGATTGTGACGGGTTTGTTAATTTCGGTCTCTCCCTTTCCGGTGTTCGTGCAGCTGTATTGATCAAGGAGTTGGATGGCGTAGGCATTCGTATGAGTTTGCGATCGAAAGGGAATGTAGATGTCAATGAATGGGCTCGTCAGTTGGGTGGCGGTGGACACAAAAAAGCATCCGGAGCAAGACACGACGGACCCATGGAGGAGGCCATTCGAGACGTGGTTCGATTTGGGGCACTCCAGGTGGGCAGGGCGGACAACGAGTAACGACAAGCGTTTATGGTGATCCGGTGGTCCAACATACGACTCTTCATGTTTATCCTGCTGGTTTCCTGCAGGCCCGGAAACGAAGCATCCATGCCATTGGATGGCGAACGCGCAGAAGATCCGTTCTCGGCGACCGATGTTCAAGAGACACTGGAGAAGCCGGAAACGGAAGACGGTGACCGCTTGGATGGGGTGGGTGATCATCGTCAAAATGCGATTACAAGGGCGGTCGAGCGGGCAGGCCCGGCTGTGGTCAGTATTACGGTGACAGAACGGGTAGAGCGTTCGAACCAGCCTCAAGATGATTTTTTCCGCTATTTTTTTGGCGAACCGGTTCCCCGTGAGTATACCAACATGGGATCGGGATTTCTGATCAGCGAAGATGGACTCATTGTAACCAATCATCACGTGACCGGTTCTCAACCAACCGAGATTCGGGTGTCGCTCCCGGACGGATCGGACAGTCCTGCAACGTTGGTCGGAACAGACGAGTTGACGGATCTCTCGTTACTCAAAGTTGATGTCGATCGGCCTCTTCCGTTTATCAAGTTCAGCGATTCGGAACAGTCGATTGTCGGGGAGTGGGCTGTCGCCATCGGAAATCCGTTTGGGCTTTTTGAAGACGGGGTACCGAGCGTATCGGTAGGGGTGATCAGTGCCACCAATCGTGATTTCAGGCCCGATCCCAACAATCCGCGAATATATGTGGATATGATCCAGACCGATGCGGCGATCAACCGGGGAAATTCCGGAGGGCCACTGGTCAACAGCAATGGGGAGCTGATCGGTGTAAATACCTTTATTTTTACCGGTGGGACCAGTGACGGATTTGTCGGACTCGGCTTTGCCATTCCGAGCAACCGTGTAGATCAGATTGTCGGCCAGTTGCTCCACTCCGGACAAGTTGGCCTCGACTACGATCCGGGGATGGATTATACCTCGATGACGGAACAGTTGGTCTTTCGGTATCGTCTTCCGGCTGTTCAAGGGCTGCTGGTGACACAGGTGAATCAGGGTGGACCGGCATTTGAGGCGGGTGTTCTTCCGGGCGACATCATTCTGAGAATTGGCGAGGATCGGGTATTGAGTGAAATGCACGCCAATGCCATTCTCCGGGAATATGACGAGGGAGACGACATGACTCTGCACCTTCTGCGTGAGGGGAGAGAGTATGAGACGACGTTGCTCTTGAGACAACGAATTCCGTCTGCCGATCCCATTCCCTGATCCGAGAGCCCGATTTACCAAGCGTCTAGTCGTCGTCCCCGTTGGATGGCAAATGTTCGCCCGGGTTACCGGACTGTTGGAGAAGCCAGTCCAGATACGCCTCATTCCCCTCTTGTTCGGTGAGTGTAATCGAGAGGATGGCGGGACATTGATAACTGTGAAGCTGTCGGACACGGCGGGTCAGACGATCCACATTGTAATAGGGAGTCTTTGCAATCAAAATGGCTTCTTTCCCGATTTTGATCTCCCCGTTCCACTCATAGATGGATTCCATTCCGTCAATGATGTTCACACAAGCAGCCAATCGTTCTTCCACGAGTGTTCGGCCAATCTCTCGCGCTTCGTCCCGATTCTGAGTTGTGATATAGATGAGTCGAAGGTTTTTGAACATGGTTGAATCCGTACAGTCTGTGGCTGGTGATGTGAGAGAGCCCCCTCATTCGAGCCCAATATGTCGGTTTTGGCAGAGTGAAACAATAGGAGGTATCCGGTTCAACCCGGGAGAATCGGTGGCGTGTCGGCGGCTGTAGAGGTTGAAAATGCCGTTGTTTTAGTCTATTTTAGGAGGCTTAGGATTCCATGTGCGCAACACCTGTGCAGTCGTGGACGGTTCGATGAACGAACCGGAATTGCGAGAGTGGCGGAATTGGTAGACGCGCCAGATTTAGGATCTGGTACCTTTACTGGTGTGGGGGTTCGAGTCCCCCCTCTCGTACAGCGACACATGCCGGAACAACATGCCCGGTACGTGGACTCACGATAGTATCAACAGCAAACCAAAGAGAACCGACCGTGAACATTTCTGTCCAGGACCTGACGTCCGTTGACAAAGAGATTGCCATCAAAGCAAAGAGAGAAGATCTCTCTGAGCGATTCGAAAAAGCCTACAAAAAGTATCAGGGCAAGATTACTCTTCCCGGATTTCGTCCGGGACGTGTGCCACTTTCGATAATCCGAAAGCGGTTTGGCAGTGAGATCGAACTGGAAGAGATCAACGGTTATATACAGGAGGTGTTCGAGAAAGAGATTGTCCCGGAGCACAATCCGGTCGGTGAATCCGAAATGCTGGATCTTGTCTGGGAAGACGATGAACTGGAAGTTTCGTTTAAAATCGGTAAAAAACCGTCCTTTGAATTGGTGGATGTCTCGACCTTGTCTGTCGAGCGAATGGTTCACGATGTGACCGAAGAGGAAGTGGACGAAGAGATCGAACGGACACTTGAACGCCAGGGGAACTGGGAGCTTGTAGACGGCAAAATAGAGGCCGATCACCGGGTTACCGTCGATGTGGAGAGCCTGGATGAAGAAGGCGAACCGGTCGAAGGGCAGCGTGACGAAGATCAGGTTCTGAATCTGAGCGAGGAAGGTGCCGCCGAATTTCGCGAAGCGTTGGTTGGAAAGAAGAGTGGAGATGTCGTCGATATGGAAGCCGGAGACGGGGAGGAGAAGGACCGGTTTCGACTGCATGTCAAAAAAGTGGAGTCTCCGGACAGGGCGGAGTTGACGGACGAGTTTGCAAAAGAGCAGTCCAACGGTGAAGCACGAAATACGGAAGAGTTTCGAAGCTTTATCAAGAGCAAGATGCAGGATTATTACGACCAGACAAGCGGTGATCTCTTTAAGCAGGAGATCATCAATGTATTGGTCGAAGCCCACGAATTCGAGATTCCGGATGTGTTCGAGAAGCAGGTTCTGAACAACTATGTCGAGTATCTCAAGCAACAGTCCGGAGGAAATTTGCCCCCGACTTTTGATTTCGAAGGGTACAAAGAGCGAATGTCCGGCCAGGCGAAGCGGGAGGCGAAGTGGTTCTTTATCAATCAGGAATTACAGGAGAGTTACGATGATATCGAGATCACTCCGGACGATATTGATACTTACATCACGACGGAAGCGGCCCGTTATGGTGCGACGGCCGAACAGATGAAGCAGTATTTTGCACAGGATCCGTCACAGCTCGAGTCACTGAGAACCAGCATTCGGGAGAACAAGGTGTTTGACAAACTCCGCGAAGAGGTGGATGTTAAGGAGTTGAGCAAAGACGAGTACCGCGAAAAGCAGGAAAAAGAGCAAAAGGCGGAGCAGGAGAGCAACGCGTGAACGAAATCAGCCGGTTGAACCGTTGAGGCGGTAGATACCGGATGGCAATAAACGAGATTCAGAAGAGACGTCCATGATCAGACAACCCCTATTTGAACAACCCGATATGGATCAAATCGATCAGATTCAGAACAACCTGGTTCCGATGGTGGTCGAGACGACCAACCGGGGAGAGCGAGCATACGATATCTATTCACGACTGCTCAAGGACCGTATTGTGGTTCTCGGGACACCCGTGAATGACGCCGTTGCCAGTTCCATCGTCGCTCAACTCCTGTTCCTGGAATCCCAGGACCCGGAGAAAGACATCCATCTCTATATCAACAGCCCGGGGGGTGTCGTATCTGCCGGTTTGGCGATCTACGACACCATGCAGTATGTCCGCTGTGATGTGTCGACAACGTGCGTCGGGATGGCTGCATCGATGGGGGCCGTTCTGCTGGCAGCCGGTCAAGCAGGCAAGCGCAATATTTTGCCTCATGCCCGCGTCATGATTCACCAGCCGCTGGGAGGCGTTCGGGGGCAAGCGAGCGATATCGAGATCGAAGCCAGAGAGATCCTTCGAATCAAACAGATTTTGAGCGGTATTTTGGCAAACCATTGCAATAGAGATCTGGAGCAGGTGATGGAGGATTCCGATCGGAACAAGTGGATGAGTGCAGAAGAAGCACTCGAGTACGGGTTGATCGATCAGGTGATGGAGCGCAAGAAGGAGAAGAAATAGAGAGTGGATCCTTTGAATGCAGAGGGTTTCCTGAAGAGGCCGGAGTGAGATTATGAGTAAAAAGAAGGGAGAAGATCTGGTACACTGCTCGTTTTGTGGCCGATCCAGCCACGAAGTAAACAGCATGGTGGCCGGGCCCGAAGTCTATATTTGCGATCGGTGTGTCGATGATGCGGCAAGTATCATTGAGAGTGATTTGGCGTCGCTGGCCAGACGCCGGGATCGGCAATACCAGTCTGCGTTGAAGCCACTGGAGATCAAATCCCGACTGGATGATTATGTGATCGGGCAGGAGCAGGCCAAAAAGACCCTGTCGGTTGCTGTTTACAACCACTACAAGCGGATCAACGGCAAGGATCTCGAGGGATACGAAGACACCGATATCGAGAAGAGCAATATCATGCTTCTTGGCCCGACCGGGAGTGGGAAGACACTTCTTGCCCGAACGCTGGCATCCATTATTGATGTCCCCTTTACAATTGCAGATGCGACGGTACTGACGGAAGCCGGGTATGTCGGTGAAGACGTCGAGAGTATTTTGAGCAATCTTCTACAGTCTGCCGATTACGATGTGGAACGTGCCCAGCAGGGGATCATCTACATTGACGAAGTGGACAAAGTGGCTCGCAAGAGTGACAATCCGTCCATCACGCGGGATGTTTCGGGTGAAGGGGTACAGCAGGCTCTGTTGAAGATTCTGGAAGGGACGGTCGCAAATATTCCACCGAAAGGGGGGCGGAAGCACCCCGAGCAGAGCTTTATCCAACTGGATACGCGGAACATCCTTTTTGTTTGTGGAGGGGCATTCAGTGGGTTGGAAGATATTATTTCCCGACGACTGTCGACCAGCTCCATGGGATTTCTTTCCGAAGATCAGTCGACCTTCGACAAGGACGATCCAGAGATCTTCACACACGTCGAAGCCGAAGATCTTCAAAAATATGGGTTGATTCCGGAATTGATCGGTCGATTACCGGTGATTGCCGGCTTGGAGCAGTTGACGCGTGATGCGATGATCGACATTCTCAAGAAGCCGAAGAATGCGATTGTCAAACAGTACCAGAAGCTCTTCAAGATGGAAGATGTGGAGCTGGTTTTCGAGGACGGGGCCATCGAGGAGATCGTTACCCGTGCCATTCAGCGGAAGACCGGCGCCCGTGGACTGCGATCCATTTTGGAGGATGCCATGTTGGATATCATGTTCACACTGCCGTCGCAAAAAGGGGTCGAACGCTGCATCATTACACGTGAAACGATTGCAGAGAAGGCTCCACCTGTGTATGAAAAGCAGAAAGCGTCGGCTTGACCCCGAGCGTTTCGACCGGACAGGCTCCTGGCCCTGCGCTCCATTCGAGGTGTTATGCAACTCTTTTTGACAACGAACCGCATCAAACTGGTGCTCATTATACTCGTGCTCTTGCTGGGAGCCGGTTCGTTTCTGTACAATCTCTATCTGATTGAACAGATCCGGGAGCAAGAGAGCTCGGGTGTAGAACTCTGGGCCAAAGCGATTGAGTTCAACAGCCAACCGGTTCATGAACAAGCGAGTAGTCGGCTTAACGAAGCTCTGCGAATCCTGGAGACCATTCCGGAAGTTCCGGACACGGTTCGGGAGCTGATCTCCGATGCCGAAATCTCGCAATCCACATTTGATTTTGTGACGGAAAACCTGATCCTCGGGGATCGGTTCCATGTGCCTTCGGTTGTCGTCAACGAGCAGGGGGAGATTCTCATTGCGAGATTTGTCCCGGATCGGGAATTGGGTCCCGCCATCATTCGACAGTTGGGGACACTCCACGACCCGATCGAAATTGTTCTGGGTGACGGGCGTGTGAGCCAGCGACAGTATGTCTATTACGGCGAGAGCCAAACTGTGCAGTATCTCCGGTACTTTCCGTACATCCAGTTCGGACTTTTGGCTCTTCTGTTTGCGATCGGGTTTACAACCTACCGAAGCATCACCCGATCCGAACAGTCCAATCTTTGGGTCGGGATGACGAAAGAGGCCGCCCATCAATTGGGCACACCGATATCCAGTCTGTACGGATGGATCGAGCTCCTCCGCGATCGGGTGTCCAGTGATGAACAGTCCCGCTCTATCGTCGCAGAGATCGAGAATGATGTGTCTCGATTGCGACGGATTGCAGAACGGTTCAACAAGATTGGTTCCAAACCGACACTGCGCGAGATGGACGTCGAACCCATCGTTCGGAATGTGATTGCATACATGGAGTCTCGTCTTCCCCAGATCGGAAAGCGGATTGAGGTGATTAGTGAGCTGGAGCGAACGTCGCCGGCCATGATGAATCCCGAACTGTTTCACTGGGCTCTCGAAAATCTCGTTAAGAATGCGATGGATGCCATTCGTTCGCACGATCAACGAGCCGTATTGGCGATCTATCTACGTCAGGTAGAGGATGAGATCTATATCGATATCGAAGATTCAGGCCATGGAATCGATAAAAAACATCTGAATGATATATTCAAACCCGGGTTCAGCACAAAAAAAAGGGGATGGGGCCTGGGACTCAGTTTGACGAAACGGATTATCGAAGAGTACCATCAGGGACGTCTCGAAGTCCTTCGGTCCGATCCGGAAGAGGGAACGACCATGCGGATCACATTGGAGGCTGTGTCTGACAGGACGGCTGCGTAAAGTCAGGGAAACTATTCGTCGAGATATCCCCGCTTCCGTGCATAATCCATGAGTTGCGCTTTGAGCAGATTCCGCCCGCGATGGAGTCTGGACCGAATGGTTCCGATCGGGACGTCCAGCATGTTCGCAATCTCTTCGTAGGTGAAGCCCTCCATGTCACAGAGCAGAACGACGGTTCTGAAATCTTCCGGCAGATCCTCCAGAGCACCGTTGATATCGTCATCGAGCAGATCTCGATACATCTTGTCTTCCAGATCCGATGTATCTGTACGAGCCGCCCGAATGGATTCGTAAAAAGAGGAAACCTCGTCGTAGTCGACTTGTTGGGGCTGTTTGGACTGCTTCCGGTAGTGGTTGATGTAGGAATTCTTCAGGATACGGAAGAGCCACGCTTTTGCATTGGTTCCTTTTTCATAGCTGCTGAAAAACCGGTACGCCTTGACAATCGTGTCTTGAACCAGATCTTCTGCATCGACCGGATCCGTTGTCAAACGCAGAGCAAAGTTGTAAAGTGCATCCAGATGAGGAATCATCTCCTCATTGAATGCATCCTGCTTCTTTCGATCCTCTGTTTTGACTTCGTCCATGACCATCGTCGTGATCTGATGCGGATGGAACTGCTTGTGTGTAACTCCTGATGACTGCAAAAAATTGTCCGGGGTGCTTCTCTTTACGTCCGTGACGCGTGTTTCTTGCGGTCCATTCGCACCAAAGTAGTGAGATAGACCAAGTTGCACTAATCAATTGTCTCGATCAACCTGTTCAATGGTATGTATGGACCCGAATCACCCGTCCCGAAAGGTCGCAATTTTGCCGGGATCCCCTCCAGAATAGCTATAGAGTGGTCTGGAAGAGCAGGACCATCACATCATAAAGGGCGTGTGTCCAGGCCACAATACCGAATCCCCGCTTCAGGAACAGGGTGTTGAGTGCGATGGCAAACAGAAAACGAAAAAGAAAGGAGTGGAGAGACCAGGGATCTCCATATGCACCCATGTAGTGAACCGAACTGAAAATCAGTGCTGCCAACAGGATGGCAACCAGAGAGACCATCCAGCTCTTCTTGAAGACATTCCGGAAGAGCCAAACCAGTAAAGAGACAAGAATGACTCGGAAGAAAAGTTCCTCGTAGAGACCGGCGCCGAGAGAAAGGGCGAACATCTGCAACTTCGTAACACCGTGTGGAACGGAAGCCATGAGAAGGGCATCCAGGAGCATGGTAATCAAGAAGGCGAGAATCAGTGCATAGAAGAGGGATTCAAGCACCATCCAAAGTAAATACCGGCCTTTGATGGAGCGAATGCGGGATCGATCTCTCCACAATATCACCAGTCCAGCCGCCGCAACCAGAAATAGTGTCACCGAAAGTGCGTCCAGACCGGTCCAGTGAATAAGCGTCTGAAACCACACATCTACCGACACACGGACTGCAAGCTCTGTGTCCGGACTGCTCCATCGGAGGAGCCCTTCATAAAGCAGGAGAAGGGGTACAGCCATCAAATAGCTGTAGAGAAGCTGACTGGATTGGCGGAAATAGGTGTTGTCCATGGCGCACCGACTGGATCAGAGTTCCTGGTAGATGATGCCCCGACCAGGTTGCCCGTCACGAAGACCCAGAAGCTGAAACGCTTTTCCCGAAAGTCGCAGTCCATCCCCCTCCGTCCGGTCATTGATCTTGACATAGACCCCCAACCCGCTCTGGGGGTGTTCCACATAGATCACCTGGCCGAGGGAGATCGAGGCGTGCGCCGCTGTCAACAGATCAGGGCTGTAGAGTTCTCCGCTACTGGTCGGTTGTGCGCGATCTGTATCTTCGTACCTGGTCAACGGAACCTCTCCCAAATTTTCAAGATTGGTCTCATCCCGGTAGGGATTTCGGAAATTTCTTTCGGGTGGAACCAGAACGGTAAGTTGCTGACCCTCGCGAATTCGATCCAGATCCATGCCGGGATTGAGGGATTGAAGTTCGTCCCGACTCATTTGATACTGTTCGAGTATACGTGGGAGAGAGTCGCCCGCTGATACACGGTGACGGTCAAAACGTCCTTGAGAAACTGCAGAATTGGAAGCTTCCCCACGGATGGGAGTCTGGCTTTCCTGTCGAACAATCAATCGTTGACCCACGCGAATGACATCACCAGACAGGTCGTTCAGCTCACGAAGTTCCCGGACACTCATATCGTGTGCATTGGCGATTCGACCCAGATTATCACCACTACGTACGGTGTAGTAACTGTTGACCTGTGTTGCAGTTGCCCCTTCCAGAAGGGATCGATCGATCCGTACAGGAGAGTCAGGTTCATCCTCCTGGATGTCCGGAGGGGTTGGATTTTCGCTTTCTGTCGGGTAGATCCGCAGACGCTGCCCGGGGGAAAGAAGGGTTGATTCGAGCCGGTTCCACTCCTGTAGTTCCGCCAGGGTAACATTATATTCTCTGCCAATGGAGAAGAGGGTCTCACCGGCTTGTACGACATGTTCGGTTGTTTCATCGGATGCGGGAGGTCGAACTCTCAAGCTCTGGCCGATGCTCAACTCGTCACTCGACAGGTCGTTCCATTCCCGCAAGTCTGCAACAGAGACCTCATATGTCCGGGCGACTGAATAGAGGGTTTCACCCGCTTGAACGCGGTGGGTCGAGGGTGCTGTGGATTGGGCACAGGTGGCTTCATTGGAGAGCAGAAGCAGAAGGGCGCTCAACAAAAAGAATGCGAATGTGTGTAAACGGAAGGGTTGTGTCATGATTTCAGAGCTCCTCTAACAATTGGTCGAGCGCATCCTGAAGTTCCGACCGGGTTCGTGCCTCCGAGTCCGGTGTGCAATCGAGCCCCTGCCGGTACGCGGTCAAGGCTTGTTCCGGATTCTGCAGGAGTTCATACGTTTTACCGAGATGATAGTAGACACCCGTATAACCGGGGTCCAGACTCCGTATCGATTCAAATAGTGCAAGTGCACGCTGGCCATCTCCGGTTTTCTTCAGCTCCAATGCAAGAGCAAACTTGGAGAAGCTGTCTTCCGGGTGTTCGCGGACTCGTATCGCCAATTGTTTGATTCGTCTGGATGACATGGTCTGGATGGTTCAGTCCGCAGATCCGGTTTCGTGTTGGATCCGTCTCTTCAGCTCCGTCATGGAGTCTCCTCCGAATTTTTCGAGCAGTGCGTTCGCAAGGACGGGTGCGATCACACTCTCGGCAACAACAACTGCCCGGGGGAGTGCGCATACATCTGAACGCTCATAACGTGTATCCTGTTCCTGTTTGGTTTTGAAATCGACGGTTTTGAGCGGCTTGATCATTGTTGGAATGGGTTTCATGGCCCCTCGAATGATGACGGGTTCTCCGGTCGACATTCCCCCCTCGATTCCACCGGAACGGTGTGTCCGCCGTCCAAAACGTCCCGCTTCCCACGTTATTTCGTCGTGAACGTCGTGTCCCGGACGGCTTGCAGACTCCAGTCCCAATCCAATTTCTACGGCCTTCATTGCTTGGGTACCCATAATGCTCTGTGCAAGCAGACCATCCAGTTTTCGATCCCAGTGGACGTAGCTCCCGAGCCCGGCGGGCAGCCCGGTAACGATAATTTCGTAGACGCCTCCGAGAGAGGAACCCTCTTTCCTCCTCTGTTTGATCTCCTCCCTCATCTGCTCGCCCAATTCGGAATCGAGACACCGTACATCGGATTTGTCTGCATCCAGATAGAGAGATTCGGCGCCACTCGGGATATAGGGATCCGTCTTCTCTCGAACCCTCTCCCAGGAGTCGTATCCGACGGATCCGATTCGAACGACATGTGCACCGATTTCAATGCCGAGCTCTTTGAGCAGGAGCCGCGGCAATGAACAGCAGGCAACCCGCATCGCGGTTTCCCGGGCACTGGACCGTTCAATAACCGGTCGAATATCTCCAAACCCGTATTTCTGAACGCCTGTAAGATCGGCGTGCCCGGGTCTGGACAGGGTAATCGGGTCTATTCCTTTCCCGTCGCCGCCTTTCGCCATGACAACCGGCCAGTTGCTATCATCTTTTTCGTACGCGCGGTTCACCATACGCATGGCAACCGGGGAGCCCATTGTTTTGGAGAAGCGGATGCCGCTGGTGAGAATGGCGTGGTCTTTTTCGAACGCCATGCGCCCTCCACGACCATATCCCTGTTGGCGACGTGCGAGATGGTGTGCAATGGCTTCTTCCGTGACATGGACACCGGCCGGAAGTCCTTCGACAATACCGGTCAGTTCCGGTCCATGGGATTCGCCTGCGGTCAAATATCGGATCATAACTACGGGGTATGGCTCATTCTTTGGTCACGGATGGTCGGGTTTCAGTAGCCGGATTCGTTCAAACGTTCGTGGATCGTGGAATAAATGGATCCTTCCGGAGAAAGGAAGCCGGCTCTGACGCCCGAAAGATAGAGATTTTATCCATGGGAATGAATGAGTCGGAAGGGGAACCCAGTCCCAATTGGGCAAAAAATTTCGTACTTTTGCCCACGCTGTTATTCGGGAACAAGAATGGGGAAACGGAGCCGATCCGGCAAAATCACGACCGGCAAGCCGATGATCCAAGGGAAGCGGGAACGCGGTTCATGATCTACGCAATGCAAGAGTTGGGGAAGTATACGTCCCTGCTGTATCAGGCACTCCGATCTTCTACGGAGGTGAAGACGTACCGGAAGAATCTGGTTCATGAACTGGTGAAGGTGGGGTATGATTCGTTGGGAATCATCGTACTGGTCGGTCTTTTCACGGGTGCGGTCTTGACCATCCAGACGGCCTATCAACTGGAGCTGTCCTTCATCCCATTGACCACCATTGGCTCGATCGTTTCCGAATCCATACTGATCGAATTGGCGGCTGTGATCTCCTCATTGGTCCTTGCAGGGAAAGTGGGTGCCCGCATTGCGACCGAGCTGGGGACCATGAAGGTGAGTGAGCAAGTTGACGCGCTCGAATCGATGGGGTTCAATTCGGTGACCTTTCTGGTGATTCCCCGTGTGTTGGCCGGTCTGTTGATGTTTCCGATTTTGTATATCGTTGCATCTGTTTGCGGTATTGGTGGAGGCCTTGTAGCCGGTATTTTGACCGGTGTCGTTCCATCGTCCGATTTTATTACCGGTGCACAGATGTTTTTTACTCCGTGGAATGTGCTTTTCGGATTCGTAAAATCGTTTGTTTTCGGGTTCGTGATCACATCGATCGCGTGTTACAAAGGGTATTATGCAAGTGGTGGTGCAGAAGGAGTCGGAACCTGTACAACGCAAGCGACCGTCTTGGGATGTATATTTGTTCTCTTGGCCGATTTCATGCTGGCTGTACTGTTGCTGTAATATGGCAGACAATGAACGGGTCGAACCGAAGCAGAGAAGGATGAACCGAGATGATTGAAATCCGAAACTTGACCAAATCGTTTGGCGAGCTGACGATCTGGGAAGATGTCTCTTTCTCGGTCGCGGATGGCGAAACGTTGGCCGTCATTGGGCGATCCGGTTGCGGGAAATCGGTTCTTTTGAAGCATTTGAATGCATTGATGACACCGAATCGCGGGGAGGTCCTGATTGATGGTGTAAATATTCATCAACAGGATTATGTCAGTCTTCGGAAGTTGCGTCAGCGATTCGGGATTCTTTTTCAGGGATCGGCTCTGTTCGATTCCATCAATACATTCGAGAATGTGGCATTTCCGCTGCGATACTTTACAAATCACGACGAGGAAGAGATCCACAGGAAAGTAATGGAAGCCCTCGAAATGGTTGGACTGGAATCATCGGCCGAAAAGGAGACGGCAGAACTTTCAGGAGGGATGAGGAAGAGGGTTGGACTGGCGCGGGCCATGATTTTGAAGCCGGACTACCTGATGTATGACGAGCCGACGTCCGGCCTTGATCCCGAGACGGCCGACGAGATCAACAAACTTATTATCGAGCTTTCAGATGTACTCAAGATCACGTCCATCGTGGTCACGCACGACATGCATAGTGTTCTGGAAGTTGCAGACAAAGTGGCCTTTTTGAACAGGCAGCGGCTCGACTGGTTTGGATCGATCGAAGAACTGCGGAAAAGCGACCATGAGCCGTTGAATCGATTTGTTCGGGCGAGTGAATATCAAATGCATCGTGACCCGGTAGAGGCAGATTCCGGATACGGTGTACCCCAATCAGAGGACGAAGAGAAGAGAGGAGAGGGACCATGAGTAATGAATTGAAAATCGGCCTGACCGTCGTGATTGCGTTCACGGTGGCCTACATCGGGTTCCGGTTTATGAGTGACGTTCCGGTCTTCCGGCAACCCCAAGAGGTGGTGTCCACCTTTGATCGGGTCGACGGGTTGGCGACGGGCGGTCTGGTCTATATGAACGGAGTGAAGATCGGTTCAGTCAAAGATGTTGAATTGACGCCCGAAATGCAGGTTCGTGTAACCATGTCCATTGAGGTGGATGTTCCGATCCCGGATGATTCGAGAGCATTGCTCACATCATCGGGACTGCTGGATGGCAAGTCCATCGTGATCGAGCGAGGGCAGTCTCCGGAATCCATTGCAGATGGCGGGTCCATCGAAGGGGTCTTTGTAGACTCCATGTTGGAAACACTTGGCGAAAGGGGGCAAGTGCTGGGTGACGACATCTCTGGTTCATTGAATGAGTTGAATCGGTTTTTGGGTCAGCTGAACCAGGCACTGGACGACTCCAGTAGTCGAGCACTCAATTCGTCACTGATCCATCTTGAAGAGGCGACCTCTGTTGTTTCCCGAACGTTGCAGTCGAAACAGCAAGAGATGGAGCAGAGTCTGGAATCCCTTCACAGTCTGTTGTCCGAGCTCGACTCGACAGCAGTGAACAGCCGTCCTCACCTGGAGGCATTGGTTCGGAATTTGGAAGGTACGTCCCGGGATTTGGGGGCGTTGACAGTTGAAATGGATACGACTGTCGACCAGCTCAATCAAATTTTGGCGAAAGTGAATCGAGGCGAGGGATCACTCGGAAGATTGGTCAATGATGAGTCTCTCTATGAGAATACCGATTCACTTTCAGTAGAACTCCGGGATCTGATCAAGGCATTTCGGGAAGATCCCGGACAATTTCTCCGACACATGAGCCTGATTGAAGTCTTTTAACGGATGTGAACAGGTCATTTCGTTGCTCTTCGCAGGTGTGAGCAGTATATTTCTGTTCTGTTTTTAAAGTATTTCGGGCCGGTATGCAGAAGGTACCTTCCGGCAAGTCTGTAATTAGTTGAAGACGAGGATTCCTATGGGTGTGATGTCGAAAATGAGGAACAGTACCCCCGCTATTCTCTGGGTTCTGATCTTTTCATTTGGAATATTGTGGGTACTGCAGGATACGCAGGTATTTGATGCGATGGCCGGAGGACCGACGGATATGGGATCGGTCAATGGTGAGCGGATTACGCTCGAGGAGTTCAATAGTCGTGTGAGCTACTATCTCGAACAGTACAACCAAGAGACGGAAGCGCCAATGCAAGGCGACATGCGTGCCCGATTCGAAGAGCAGGCCTGGAATGATCTGGTCACGGAAAAGTTGATGGCACAACGCATGGCGCAGCTGGGAATCCGAGTGACGGATCAGGAACTCCTGAATATGGTGACCGGTGAGAACCCCGACCCGTTCATTCGCCAACAGTTCGAAGACGAAACGGGTCGGATTGACCAAATCGCCCTTCGTGCAGCCATCGAGGCACCGGAGAATCAGGAAGTCTGGTTGGCCATTGAGCAACAGCTGAGACAGAACCGACAGCAGCAAAAGTTGGCCAACTACATTACTTCCGGGATGAAGGTAACGTCGCGGGATGTCGAGAGAGCCTGGCAACAAGAGAACAGTTTTGCCGATATTCGGTTTGTTCGGGTACCCTACAACTCGATTGATGCATCCGGGATCGAAATTTCGGATGGTGAGGTTCGGGATTTTTACAACGACAACCGAGACCTGTTTCACCGGGACGAAAGTTACCGTTTTGAGTATGTAGCCTTTGAAAAAGTACCGACTGCGGAGGACACGTCTCGCACAATTCAGGATGTGGAGGAATTACGCGAACGGTTTATCGAGGCAGAAGATCATCAATCCTTTCTGCAGCAGGTACAGTCTGCGATTCCGTTCAATGATTCATTTGTGAGTCCGGACGATATACGGGAGGAGTTTGCACCGGTATTGGAATTGGAGCCGGGCGAAGTGAGTGATCTGGTCATGATCAACGGAGACCCGTATCTATTCAAAAAAGTTGCCGAAGAGGATGGCCGAATCCAATTTGCCATTCTCACCTATCGTGTCATTCCCGATCCGATCGCAACCGTCGATCAATTGGCTGAACAGGCCGATGAATTCCAGTACTTCGCACTTGAAGAAGGATTCAGGGAAGAGGCCGGGAATCAAGGCTTGCAGGTGAGTTCGGCCAGCGCCGTACAGGGAACACCCTTCGTTCCTGCATTGGGTCCTGCGCAGGAGTTGATTCGGGAGTTGAGTACGCTGTCTCGTGGCGAGATCAGTGAAGTTGTGGAACTGTCGAATCAGTTTGTGATAGCACGGCTTGTCGAGCGGATTGCGGAAGGACCGCGTCCCCTGGAGGAAGTTCGTGGACAGATTGAAAGTCGAATTCGGGAGCAGAAGCGACGGGAACAGACGGTTCTCCATGTGCAGGATCAACTACCACAGGATGTTACATTGGTATCTGCAGCCGAAGCGTTGAATGTCGAGGTCCAGTCTGCAGAGAGTGTTCGTATGGGAGGGCAAGCCATTCCGGGTGCCGGCCGGGAGCCGGGAATTATCGGTTCGGCCTTCTCCCTGCAACCAGGAGAGACGTCTGCGCTCTTGGAAGGAGAGAGCGGCCTTTATCTGGTAGAACTCTTGGAGTTGGATATGGCCGATCCTGCCAACATGAGTCAAGAGGACCGATCCCGGGTTCGGCAGAATCTGGAACAGCAGAAATTTGCAGCCTACAATTCAGTTTGGATCGAGGAGCTGCGTGAGTCTGCAACCATTCGTGACAACCGAAACCGGTTCCTCTCTCAATAACCGTCTTTTTCCGACCCCGTTGCATGCAATTCAGCCCCACTGACAGACGAATGATGCAGCGCGCCCTGAGTCTGGCGCAACGGGGAGCCGGAAGCGTCTCTCCCAATCCGATGGTGGGCTGTGTCATCCTTTCCAGTCGTGGAGAAATAATCGGAGAAGGGTTTCACGAGCGCTATGGACATGAACATGCAGAGGTCAACGCACTCAATCGTGTCCAGGATCCGGCATCGCTCCGTGGTGCAACGCTCTATGTAACCCTCGAGCCGTGCAGCCACCACGGGAAGACCCCCCCTTGTGCAGACTTGATTGCAGATCTTCGGATTGAACGGGTCGTCATCGCGATGCAAGACCCCAATCCGACTGTGAACGGGGCAGGCACCAGTCGTCTGAGAGATGCAGGAATTCAAGTGGATGTCGGGCTTCTTGAAAAGGAGGCCGGTGAACTCAATCGTTTTTACGTCCATTACATGGAATTTGGAAGGCCGTGGGTCACGCTGAAGATTGCACAAACGGCGGATGGATACATTGCGGCACCAAATGGTGATTCCCGTTGGATCAGTTCCGAGGAGTCCAGGCGCCAGGTTCATCGATGGCGAAGCGAGTATGATGCCGTGATGGTGGGACGTCAGACGGCCGAGTTGGACAACCCGTCACTTACGGTTCGGTTGACGGAAGGCAGACAACCACGTCGTGTGGTCATCGATGGCCCGTTCTCCCTTTCTCGTGAGCTCAATTTGTTTTCCGACCAGTTGGAAGAGAAGACGATTGTCGTAACCTGGAATCGTGAGAGAGCCGAGGCGGAAACCGATCCGATGCTCAAATTGATGCAGTCCAATTTTTTTCGCGGGACCATCTGTATCGTCGGGCAACGAGACGGGCATACCGATCTTCATCAGGCCATGAAAGCCGTGGGAGAAGAGGGGGTCACGTCTCTTCTGGTAGAAGGGGGTTCCAGACTCGGATCGGCTCTTCTCAGGGAAGATTTGGTCGATCAGCTGGAGCTATTCATTGCGCCAATGCTGCTGGGCGGAGGGACTCGATCCGTTTTGGGTTTGGGAATCGAGCGAATGGAGGAGATTCGGTCATTTCGTTCGATCGAATGGACTCGAAGTGGAAAGGATATGCGATTAACAGGAATCCGATAAGCCATGTTTACGGGAATTGTCAAGGAGGTCGGGCGTGTGGCAGAGATCCATTCAATGCCGGGTAGCCTGGAGTTGATCATTACGGCAGAGATGGCTTCGACTCTGTCCGTGGATCAGAGTGTGAGTGTGAGGGGTGTCTGCCTGACCGTTGTGTCCTGTGACGAGACCCGCTTTCGGGTCCAGTGTGTTGCTGAAACGCTGCGAAAAACAAACCTGAACGATCTGTCGGTCGGGGATCCGGTCAATCTGGAACAGGCTGTTTCCATGGATCGTGCACTGGATGGACATATCGTACAGGGACACGTAGATACCACTGGTGAAATTGTCGAGATTCGAAAAGTGGACGGGACCGACCGAATGATTCGTGTGTCGTTCGCCGATACATTTCGGGATTTGGTGGTCGATCGGGGGAGCATTACGCTGGATGGAATCAGTTTGACAATTGCCGGTACAGGCAAAGGGTGGTTGGACGTTGCGATCATTCCTTATACCTGGGAGAAGACCACTCTGAAACACCGATCGGTCGGTGATCGGGTGAACCTGGAATTTGATCTCTTCGGGAAGTATGTCGTTGCGTATCTGAAACGGTACCACGATACACATCTTCCGGACGGGAACTAGGTCTGCACGTTCAGAATCGCGGGGAGCGCCCGGTAGGAGAGGAACTTCTTTCCAGATTGTTCAGTAATGGAAGTTTTTGGAAGAGGGACTGAATCTGTCCGCTGTCGATACTGAGCCGGAAAAAATAGTACTGGAATTCTCCGAACGGATTGAACTGAAAGCTGAGTGTCCAACAGACCATTCTCCGTGTCAGGCTGAATTGGGACGGCGTCAGCTCCTGATCCATGAAATCAAATCCGAAACGAGTACTCACATCCCATTTGGGAGTCAAATTGAATCGAATATTGTTCACGTTGAGAGTGGCAGATTGTCGTGCCTTCTGTTCGTGCACCCAATTCCATCGGTAGCTGAGGCTGAAGCTGGCAGCCCAGGGGGATTGATAGTACTGAAGCGGCATTCGATTGAATCGAGTGTCGACCGGCCCGAAGAAATGTTGATCCAGAGGGTCATAGGGCGTGTAGGCAGGCGTATTCACGGGTCGGCTTCCGTTGGGGCCTCCTTGTATGGAGTAGTTCGCACTGAGGGAGTAATTGAGGGGTTGCAGGATTTTCCCGGTCTCCTGCCAAATGTAACGATCAACAATCTGACCATTCGAACCACGTGCATAGAGGGAATACGTTGCGCTGGCCGAGAGATTGACTCCCTCTACCACCCGTGTAGAGAGAGAGGCGTTGATATTGCTGAAATTCAGGCTGTCGGCTGCAAAGTTGTAGCTTGAGTTTACACTGAGATTGTCAATCAAGCGGAGAGTCTCGCTATTGATTTCGCCGGTGGAATCCCGACGAACCTGTTTGGTTTCGAAGATGTTGCTGATCCCGAAATTCATGCTCATCTGTTCCCCCCGGCCGGGTCCTCCATACACTTCATCCTCGAAGATGGAGTAGCGTTCAGTCCTGCCTGTACTGTCTCGCTGAACGTCCCGATAGAACCCCCATGATGGATCACTGAAATCGGGTCGATAGCTAAATCCGACATTGGGCCGAAGGGTGTGACGGAACCCCTCCAGGGAACCGATAGCAAGCTGGGAAATGCCGTAGATGGTTGTGGAAAAGTTGATCGATGTCGAGAAATCCCGACCGGCGACAAATCCCTGTTCGGTTCGTTCCAGGACCGTGCCGGTATCGGGATCCCACTCTTTCCGGGTAGACGTCGGGTACCAGTACTCATTCATTGAAAAACCGGCACTGGTGTTCATGAATTGACTCGGAATAAGATTGTTGGCACTCAATTGTACTTGATGACGCATACCGAGATCGATGTGGCGATCCTCTCCGGTCGCCTCGCGATAGAGAGCAGGGTCCAGAAGTGCGTCAAACCAACCAATGGATTCGTCCGCTCCATTGACGGGGCGATAGTTGTAATCCGACTCAAACTGATTGCTGTATCGGATCGAAAGTGTTTCATACCAGCGGGGACCCTCCATTCGTGGAGTGGAGGGCTCGAACGGGGTGAATTGCTGCAGGCTGAAGTTCATTTGTGGTCCGGAGAGCCGGGCGCTGTTGTTGGAGAACTGCTGATTCAACCGATTGGAGACATTGAATGTAAAAAGATTGTCCGGATGCCGGTATCGATACGAGAGATTGGATGAGCTACTGGTTTGAGCCCGTTCGTCAATATCATACGACGTCCGCTGAAAATAGTCTGCCGTCCGGAGATTGATGTTGGCACTAAGACTGGCATAGGGAGAGAGATCCTGATTGTGGGTCACCGTCACTCGTTTGTTGACGGCTCGAGTATACCCCGGGTCCGTTGGCTCCAGTCCTCGTTCAGAGGAGTATCCCAGTGTAACGGATCCATTGTAGAAGCCGGTTCGGCGATATTGTGCGCGGCTCTCATTGAAAAATGTACCGGAGGTGAAAATGTCGAAGGACGTTTGGGCTGTCAAATAGTCATTGATGTACTGAAACCATCCGAGATTTTGGAGGCCAATTCCTCGATCCGACACATTCTGGAACGCATATGTCGGCTCCAGAAACCCGGACTCCTTCTGATCCGGGCCGAGTCCGGACGGTATATATCCAAAAGGAAAGAGGACCGGGTAGGGGATATCCAGTAGATAAAGCCGGGCATTCGTAAAGAAGATCTCGTCCTCTTCGACCACTTTCATTCGGTCTGCTTCAATGTAGTAGTACATGTGTGTAGGCGGGCAGGTGGAATATCGCCCCTGGTCGATAAATACTTCTTGCCGGGAAACGTTCTTGATCTGGTCACCGGTCAGGTAACCGTCCTGAATTTGGACTTCGGCCGCGTTGAATTTTCCTCGTTCTGTTTCGTAGTTGAAGAGGATACGAGAGCTGCGAATTTCGTTGGAGCCCTGCATGAGTGTTGGATAGGAGAGCGAATCAGAAGAGGAGTCACTGAGTGCACGAACTTCATTTCTATTCAAATCGAGAGCCACCTCTCCGGCAGTCAACTGATTCTCGCCTTTGGAAACCCGGGCCGAACCAAACAGAGTTGCTTCCCGAGTCTCGCCACTTTGAAAGATCAGTGAATCGGCTGCTTGAAACCGGACACGCCCGTCATCTTCCGTCGGAGAGACCGTGGAGCCACTTCCTGCACCCCCTCTTGCCCCAGGGACTTGACTGGCCGCCCCCTGTTGTGACCAAGCAGGTGTTGCTGTCACAAAAAGAAGGGTTAGAGTCGCAAGGAGTCGAAGCCGAATGGCATGGTATGGGGTCTCCCTGCGGTGCATAGTGTGTATCTACAGATTCTCCATCGCCAGGCTGGAGGCACCGAAGAGTGCGGCGTCATTGCCCAACGGTTCAAACAGAATTTCGAAGTCGGTTCGGAAGGGAGGCATCAGGTAGGAGAGGGCGGTTTTTTTGGCCGGGTCTATAATCCAGTGTCCTGCTTTCGCTACTCCGCCACTGATGATGATCTTCCGAATATCCAGAATATGGATGTAGTTGACAATGGCGTATCCCAGCTTTTCACCGGATTTTTGAAGGATCTCTGCCGCCAATTCATTTCCACTTTCGGCCGCATGATAGAGATCCACAGGTTCCAGTTCATCAAAGCGGTCGTGAAAGGCCTTGAAAAGAGGATTGTCCGGTTGTTGGCGAATCAGATCGGCAGCATATCGACTTAAAAATCGCTGACCCAGATAGGCTTCAATCCCCCCCCGGGTATTGCTGTTGGAGAGGGGTCCGTGGTAATCGATGATGACATGCCCCAATTCGGCTGCAGACCCGGTTGCTCCCCGAAAAAGATTCCGGTGAAGAATGATTCCACCGCCTACACCGGTTCCGAGTGTAATCATGATCATGCTGTCAAATGCACGACCCACTCCAAAACGGGAGGAGCCCAAGGCGGCAAGATTGGCATCGTTTTCGACGATGCAACTATATCCGGTTCGTTGATAGACCTCTTCCGATACGCGGACGACTTCCCAGCCTGCCAGGTTCGGGGGTTTGCTCACGGTGGTTCGATCCAGTGAGACCACTCCGGGTGAGCCCATGCCTACCCCGATAGGTTTCTCGCTGCGCCCCTCCATAATGCGATCGATGGCCAACTTGATACGATCAAATACATGATCCTTCCCCTGGTCCGCTTCGGTCGGGATGGCCACTTTCTTTAAAATTCCATCTTCTTGGTCAATCAGGGCCGCCTTGATGTTGGTTCCCCCGAGATCTATGCCTATTGCCTGCATGAAGTTGCTTCTTGTTGGAAAGATCGGCGAACCAGGTAACGGACTGGTTCGAGAGTGCGACCAAGATAAGAAAAATTCGGCCGGTCGTGGCTATTCCTGGACCCGATAGACGGTTTCGCCCTCTCGTCGCATGCCATACTCTTCCCGAGCGATTCGTTCCAGTAAATCGGGGCTGTTCTGAAGAGCTTCAAGTTGAACCCGAAGCTCTTCTGTCTCCCGCTTCAATTGATCGATCTGCTCTCGCAACTGAACTTCCTGCCGATGGAGCTGATACCGGGTCCAGAGACTGTGGGTATCCAGAAAAAGAAACCAAATCACCATGAACGCGGCAAACAAGCCAATCAGGTAGGATTTGCGCCAGTGCAGGGGGTTCAGGCGATTCAGGTCCATGGATGGCATCACGGTAAAGGAAACTTGACAGGTCTTCGGTAGATCGGGACGGATATCGTATGCGTCCAATTACGGAAAATCGGGATTGATTTGCAAAAAATAACCCCTACCGGGTATCAGCCGATAAGGGTTAATCAAGAGAGAGTCAAAAAGCGTGTCGGCGCTTTCAGTTGTGAATCGGGTGGGATTCGAACCCACGACCCACGGCTTAAAAGGCCGTTGCTCTACCAACTGAGCTACCGATTCGACCGGTGTCGCAATGGTCGTTTTCTGATCCTGAATCAGGGATCATATCATTACGTCAACAGATTCCAAAGATAAGGGTTAACCACTTTTAAAATCAAACCTAAAACGGGAAAAAAGGAGCGACCCCACACATAGTTTTCTTCCTGATTGGTGCCTCGTATATTGCGACGTATCATTCGCCGCGATGGAGCTTCGGTTGGACGGTGCGCATGTATGCCGGACAGGAGTGGAACCGGGTAGTGGGCGGCAACAAGGATAAGGGGAAAGATGGCAACCATATTCAGTCGAATCATTCAGCAGGAGATCCCATCCTGGAAAGTGGGGGAGACGGATCGATGTTATGCGTTTCTGGATATCGGACCGGTGTCCAGGGGACACACCCTTGTGGTTCCCAAAGAGGAGACGGACTACTTGTTCGACCTGAGTGATGATTCACTGACTGAGCTGCTGCTTTTTACCAAACGAATTGCCAGAGCCATTGACCGGTCACTGGCACCTCTGCGTACGGGTGTTGTGGTGCAGGGGCTGGAGGTACCTCACGCTCATATTCATCTGATCCCGATCTATACCGAGTCGCAGAGCATGGCCCTCGGGAAGCGGGTGGATCCGAGTGACAAGGAGATGAAAGAGATCGCAGAAGCCATCTCGTTCGAACTGAACCGCGGGTAGATCCGTCGGGAATCTGGAACTGTTGTAATTGGAGATGATCATGACCATCGTTGTTCTCAACGGCCCCAATCTTAATTTGCTGGGTCACCGTGATCCCGGGCACTATGGATCCGAAACACTTGCAGATATCGAAAAGATGGTGCGACAAGCGTATCCATCCATTGATATGGAATGGGTTCAAAGCAACCATGAAGGGGAGTTGATCGACCGGATTCACAAGATTCGTGAAGAGGAAGTGGATGGAGTCGTTGCCAATTGGGGGGCGTATACACATACATCCATTGCCCTGCGGGATGCACTGGAACTACTCGAGATTCCGGTTGTCGAAGTGCATCTCTCCAACCTTCACCGTCGTGAATCGTTCCGGCACACCTCGTGGACGGCGGCGGCGAGTTTGGGCATCATTGCAGGGTTCGGAGGCGACAGTTATCGACTGGGCGTGGAGGCCGTTCGCCTCAAACTTCGGAACTCCTGACCCTTGCATCGCCTCCGTGAACTTATCTCCGACTCTCTGATCTACGGGATCAGCAGTGTATTTGCCCGATTCGTCAATTATCTATTGGTTCCATTCCATACGGATGTTTTCAATCCCGCACGATTCAGTATAGTCGGTCTTGTCTATGCGGCGATTGCACTTCTCAACGTCCTCTTTACCATGGGGATGGAGTCTGCATATATCCGATATGGAAAAGATCGGGAAACAGCCGCCACTCTGTTTCGCTCCCTTCAGATCCTTCTCCTCGCGTTGGCCTCTATTCTGGGAGGGGCATTGTGGCTTGTCGAACCATTGGCTCTTCCGATGCTCAATCTGGATTCATCGGTTTCGGGCATCTATTTGATGATGATCGGAATTCTCTGGTTTGATACCCTCTCCATTGTACCGTTTGCCGAACTTCGACTCTCCCGCCGGACGTGGCTCTTTGCCTCTCTCAAGACCACACATGTCGTGTTGAATGTGGTGCTCAACTTCTGGTTGATTCTTGGACTTGGTGCAGGAATCGAAGCGGTTTTCTTGAGCAATCTGGTCGCATCGGTATTGGTCACACTATTGGTCTGGACCGTGACGGCGCCGCTTTTTTTGGAGGGGAGTTGGAACGGGTCGTCAGCGTGGCGGGCCATGCAGTTTGGATGGCCGTTTGTACCAGCCGGCATTGGGTATGCAATGAACGAGACTCTGGATCGGTTCTTTTTGAATGCCATGGATCCAGAGCGAGTCATCCAGCTTTATGGTCCCGACATGACACCGGAAGATATTACCGGAATCTACAATGCCTGTTACAAGCTGGCGGTCTTCATGCTTCTCTTTATTCAAATGTTTCGAATGGCGTGGCAACCGTTCTTCATGCGCTACTCGGAAGAGAAAGATTCTCCCCGATTGTTTGCACAGGCCTTTCATGGATTCAATTTGGTGGCAGCCCCGATCTTCCTCTTTGTGTGCCTCTTTGCCACCGAATTGGTACAGATTCGAATCCCTCTATTGGATGCAACACTTATCGGCAGTGCCTATTGGGCCGGTTTGGAGATCGTTCCCTACCTGATGCTCGCCTATTGGTTCCATGGCTGGTACATTCATTTTTCGGCCGGAATTTTCATTGCAGAGAAGACGAGACTCCTCCCGCTTATTACCTTGGCTGGGGGAGTGATCACAATCCTGGGGAATCTTGCTCTGGTTCCCTGGATGGGGATGACCGGTTCGGCTTGGGCAACGGTTCTCAGCTACGGAGCGATGGCGTTGGCACTATGGGGTTACAGTCAATGGCATTTTCGCGTGCCATATGACATGGTTCGCGGACTGCTTCTCATGGCCGGATCCATCATGGCTGTCGGGATGGCGCCACGACTCGAAACGATCGTTCCCTTACCTCCGGTTGTCGTTCGGTTGATTCTGTTTCTCATCCTTGTAGCTGGATTGGCAGTCATCGGCTGGCGTTGGGCAAGGAACCAACAACGGGAAGAGGATCGAGAGTTCCATGCATAAAAAAACCCCGATCGGTTAAACGGATCGGGGTTTTTTGCAAGTAGTGAAGAAGCCTTGAGCACCTCTTCTTGTTGATTGTTTTTATGCGTCCATCAGCTTTTTGAAATCCTCCAGTACACCGCGTACATGAGTAGCTGATTCATCCAGAAGTTGCTTCTCTTCGTTGTTTAAGTCAACCTCCAAAATTTCCTTGATTCCACCGGTACCCAACTTGACCGGCACGCCAACATAGAGGTCGTCAATTCCGTACTGCCCGGTAAGCCATGCACAGCAGGGGAAGATGCGGTTTTGATCCAGCATGATGGCTTCGACCATCTGGGCAGCTGCCGCTCCGGGAGCATACCATGCAGAAGTGCCCATCAATCCAACGATTTCGCCACCCCCTTTTTTGGTTCGCTCGACAATGGACTCCAGTTTTTTCCCCTCAATCAACTGTGTAACCGGGATGCCGGAAACCGTTGTGTAACGAGGAAGCGGAACCATGGTATCACCGTGTCCACCCATCAACAATGCTTGTATGTCTTTCGGGGAGACGTCCAGTTCAGTGGCCAGGAATGCACGGTATCGTGCAGTATCAAGTATGCCGGCCATTCCCATGACTTTATTGGAGGGAAGTCCGCTCGCCTGATACGCAACATAGGTCATGACATCCAGTGGATTGGATACCACGATCAGAATGGTGTCTGGAGAGTGCTTGACCAGCTCTTTGGTTACGGAAGAGACAATTTTGGCATTGATTCCCAACAGATCATCCCGGCTCATACCCGGTCGCCTCGGTATACCGGCCGTGATGACACAGACATCGGATCCGGCTGTATCTTTGTAATCAATGGTTCCGGTCAATCGGGTGTCAAATCCATGAATCGGAGAGGATTCCCACTGATCCAGTGCTCGTCCCTTGGATGGGTAAAAGCTTTTGTCTCCATCTTTTTTCTCGATGTCCACCATGACCACTTCTTTGGCAAAATCGCGTTGAGCAATGGCCAAGGCAACGGTTGAGCCGACGTTTCCACCGGCTCCTACAACGGTTACTTTCATACGAACCTCGTTTTTTGTTCGATTATGTGAATTCGACTCCTGAAGAGTCGGTCTCTGTTCTGTTTTATCGTCGATCCAGACAGACAACCCATGTATGTCCGGATCCATTCATAGTCATGTCAAGGCCTTCTCACATCCATTCCCCACATCAACTTGCTCCGGAGAGTCTCGAAAAAATCTTGATTCAGAAGTTGAACCAACTTTACCGATCGATCCGACAGCCCCACCTGAATTCCCTCTTTCTGTTCGGGAAGCGTATGCAATTTCCCGTCGTTGGAGAAGAGGACGTTCCGGGCATCGTCATCTTCGACCGTTATCTTGACTCGCCGGTCTGCAGGCAAGACGAGTGGGCGGGTCGTCAAGGTGTGTGGATTGATCGGGGTAAGGATCATGACTGGTGTACCCGGGAGTACAATTGGACCTCCGGAAGAGAGATTATAGGCGGTTGAACCGGTTGGCGAGGCGACGATGAGACCGTCGGCCCGATAGCGATTGACCAGTTGATCTCCGTAGTGTGCAGTAATGGTAACCAGAGTGGTCGTCTCTTTCTTGGAGAAGAGAAATTCGTTCAACGCATGAACAGTCTGTCCGTCCGGGAGCCACGCTTTGAGCATGGAGCGTTCGTCAAGTTTGTACTCGCCACGTAACACCGCATCCAGAGCAATTTCGATTTGGTCTTCCTGAATGTTGGCCATGAAACCAAGTCGACCACTGTTGATTCCGAGGATCGGAATCTTCCGCTTGGCAACGTGCTGTGCTGCATGCAGGATGGTTCCATCGCCACCAATTGTAATGGCCATTGTGGCGCCGGCCATTGTCTCGTTGCTGTCGTGGGTGATGGTCTGCAGTTCATGGTTCTCCAGAGAGGCCGTCTGCTTGAGATCTGCCGACAATCGATAGGTTGCCTTGTGACGGTGACACCAACGGGTCACCCGCCGAAGCGGTTCCGAAACATGGCTGGAATTTGGATTGGCGATCAGTGCAAAGGTCATGGTGCCATCATGCTCTATTTATCGCCCTTGAGACCTTTCAGTCCGGTCAGGGCTTTTTCACTTAATAAATTGGTTTCATAGGATTGAACCCGACCCGTCTTGTGTCGGTGTCGGTCCAAACCAAGTTCGAGAATACGTTCCATTAAATCGGGGAATGGAATGCCGGACGGTTCCCATAGATAGAATGAGAATGAGCCGGGAATGGTGTTGATTTCGTTGAAATAAACCTCCCCACTCTCTCTCTGGATCAGAAAATCGAGTCGGGCTACGCCGGAGGCCCCCAATAGAGAGAAGATTCGAATGGAGAGTTTCCGGATTCGGTCCGTCATCTCATCCGGAATATCGGCCGGAATTTCCCGGGTTGCGGAAGCCATTCCTTTCCCCCCCGACTCCCCTTGATACTTGTCCTGAAAAGAGAGCAGCTCCTGTTCAGCCAGTGGTCGTTCACAGACACTGGCTGTGAGTTTTGATCCGGATCCAAGCACCGAGCAATTGATCTCCATGAGAGGTTCAATCGCCCGCTCAACCAATAATTCATCGTCATACCGGAACGCCTCTTCAATCGCTTCCGACAGCTCTTCTCGATTGGCAGCACGAGCGACACCGATACTGCTCCCCAGGTGGACCGGCTTTACAACGACCGTCGGTCCCAGTTGATCAATCGTCTTCAAAATTTCTTTCCGGTTGTCGATCCACTCCGATTCTCGAACCGATTGATCCGGAACAACCGGGATTCCGTGGGCCCGGCAAAGGTCTTTTGCCACTCGTTTGTTCATCCCGAGTGCCGATCCAAGCGGATCACATCCTGTGTAGGGAAGGTCCCATACTTCGCAAAGCCCCTGGAACGATCCATTTTCTCCAGCTCCACCATGAAATGCAAGGAGAAGCATCCCTATCGGCCATTGATCACTCCGCCCGAACCGTTTCTGCCGGTCTTCGGTCAGCACCGGTTGGCCATAGCTGTTTCGTCCCAGCGTGCAGGGTGTTGCCTGGTTCAACAGGCGATCCAGGTCTTGGTAGTTCTCCAGTTTTGTGAGTGGATGGCCCGTATACCAGCGCCCCGATTTGGAGACGTAGAGGGGTCGAACCGTATGACCATTGGATTCCAAAGCTGCGATGGCCTGCATCGCAGTCAAGACCGAAACCTCGTGTTCCGGGGATGTTCCGCCATAAGCAACGACCAGATGTTCCGGCTTTTTCATGGATGACGTCGGGATTCGGGGCGATCGGGCGTTGGCCCGCCCCCCCTTTGGTTACTTGGAAAGATAGAGATTCTTGAACTCGTACGGCTTTTTGAATCGTTCGTCGTCAAAGTTCTCCATGAAGTAGATGCTTTCTCCCGTCGACTTCATCTCCGGACCGAGCTCTTTCTTCACTTCAGGGAATTTGTCGAATGGAAAGACCGGCTCCTTGACCGCCCATTGGGTGAGTTTGGAGGTGAGGTCGAACTCCGTGAGTTTCTTGCCCAACATCACTTGAACCCCGATTTTTGCTTCCGGTCGTTCCGTTGCTTTGGCCAGGAAAGGAATGGTTCGGGTCGATCTCGGATTGGCTTCGAGAACGTAGACCTTTTCGTCCTTGACGGCGTACTGAACGTTCAGAAATCCAAGGATTCCCATTTCGTTGGCAATCTTCTCCTGATACTCTTCAATGGTTTTTATCACGTTGTCACTCAATGAGTAAGGAGGGAGGACGGCCGTGGAGTCTCCGGAGTGAACACCTGCAGGTTCAATGTGCTGCATGATGCCGGCAATATGGAGTTGGTCGCCGTCATAGACGGAGTCGACATCCACTTCAACAGCTTTGTCGAGAAATCGGTCAATCAAAAAGTCGTTCTCCGGATGTGTATCCAGAATTCGGTCTACATACCGTCGCAGTTCCGATTCTTTGATGGCGATTCGCATTCCTTGTCCCCCCAACACATAACTTGGGCGAATGAGCACCGGATAGCCGATTCGATTGGCGATTTCAATCGCACTGTCCCCGGTTCGTGCAGTCCCGTATTCCGGGAAGGGGATATCGAGACGGGTGAGCAGATTGGAAAAGGCCCCCCGGTCTTCCGCAAAATCGATGGTTTCGAACGGTGTCCCGAAGATTCGGATGTCTCGTTCGACCAGTTTTTTCCCCAATTTGAGTGCGGTTTGTCCCCCCACCTGAAGGATGATGCCTTCCGGTTGTTCAAATTCGATAATATCGAGAACTCGTTCCCAGTAGACCGGTTCGAAATAGAGCTTGTCGGCGACATCAAAGTCCGTGGAGACGGTTTCCGGATTGCAATTGATCATGATCGCTTCGTAGCCCATTTCTTGAGCGGCGAAGACGGCATGGACACAGGAGTAGTCAAATTCAATTCCCTGTCCGATTCGGTTGGGACCGCTGCCGAGAATGATCACTTTTTTATTGTCGGTGACGACACTCTCGTTCTCCTCGTCATAGGTCGAGTAGTAGTAGGGGGTTTCGGCAGGAAACTCGCCCGCACAGGTGTCGACCAGTTTAAAGACCGGAAGAACACCCAGTTCCTTTCTGTGGGCCCGTACCAGATCTTCACTCACCTTTTCACCGCTTTTGCTTAACAAAAAGGCGATCTGTGTATCGGAGAAGCCGGCCTGTTTCAACTGCATCATCTCCTCTTTTTTAATCGAGGAGAGGGACTGACCTTCGGTCCGATTCTCGATGGAGACCATGTAATGAATCTGCTGAAGGTACCAGGGGTCCACTTTGGTAATGTCGGCCACCTCTTCGATGGACGTACCCAGCTTGAAGGCGTTCCGGATGTTGAGTGTTCGGTCCCAGTAGGGTCGTTCGAGCCGTTCACGGATCTTTTTTCGATCCAACTCTTCATACCCGTCGGCTCCGAGTCCGGCCCGGCCGACCTCCATCGATTGCCACGCCTTGTTGAGCGCTTCGGGGAAGGTTCGTCCGATGGACATGACTTCACCAACCGCTTTCATCTGAGTGGTCAACTCTTCGTCAACGCCCGGGAATTTCTCAAAGTTGAATCGTGGAATTTTAACGACCACATAGTCGATGGATGGTTCAAAACAGGCCGATGATACGCCGGTTATCGGGTTGGGGAGTTCATCCAGGGTGTATCCGACAGCCAGTTTGGTGGCAATCTTGGCGATCGGATACCCGGTCGCTTTGGAGGCGAGTGCCGACGAACGGCTCACGCGGGGGTTGATCTCGACGGCCACGATTTTGTCTGATTCCGGGTCTGCAGCAAACTGAACGTTGCAGCCTCCGGCGAAGGTACCGATCGATCGCATCATTTTGATGGCCGCATCACGCAACATCTGATACTGCTTGTCGGTCAGTGTTTGCGTCGGAGCAACCGTGATGGAATCGCCGGTATGCACGCCCATCGGATCCAGGTTTTCAATCGGACAGACAATCACCACGTTGTCGTTCTTGTCCCGGAGAAGTTCCAGTTCATACTCTTTCCAGCCAAAGATCGACTCTTCAATCAGGACCTGATGTACCGGACTCATCTCCAGGCCCCGGAAAACCTTTCGCTCAAACTCTTCTTCAGTCCAGACAATTCCGCCACCGGTTCCGCCCAGGGTAAACGAGGGCCGGATCACGATCGGAAGCCCGCCCAACTCTTCGACAATCTCTTTGGCATCCAGAAGGGATTCGGCCGTTCGGCTCCGGCACTGGTCGATTCCGATCTCTTCCATCAAGTTTCGGAATAGTTGCCGGTCCTCGGTAATGTTGACGGCGTCCAGATTGACGCCGATGATGTCGATCCCTTTTTGATCCCAGTAATCTTCCAGGTAGAGATCCCGTGCCAGGTTCAGAGCGGTCTGCCCACCCATGGTTGGAAGAACCGCATCCGGTTTTTCAATCTCGACAATCTCTTTGATCGAGCTCGCCGTAAGCGGCTTCAGATAAATGGCATCGGCCATCATCGGATCGGTCATGATGGTTGCCGGGTTGGAGTTTATGAGGACGACCTCGTACCCCTCTTCCCGTAGAGATTTGCAAGCCTGGGTACCCGAATAGTCAAATTCACAGGCCTGGCCAATCACAATGGGTCCGGAGCCGATGATCAGAATTTTGTGGATGTCTTCTCGACGTGGCATGTTGGTGTGTTCGGTTTGGTGATTGAGAATCTGTGTTAAGACGACTGCAGTCCGCCTGACGACCGTGTCAGGCGGTGACGTTTGACTCGTTGATCATCTCGACAAACTGGTCAAAGAGATACGAGGAGTCGTGTGGGCCTGGAGAGGCCTCTGGATGGTACTGAACAGAAAAACCAGGGAAGTTGGCGTAGCGGACTCCTTCAATGGTCTGGTCATTGAGATTGCGATGTGTGACCGTCACTTTGCCGGTGCCGGTCGACTCTTCATCGATGGAGAATCCGTGGTTTTGGGTCGTAATCTCGACCAGTCCGGTTTCCAGGTTCTTTACCGGTTGATTCGCTCCCCGGTGCCCGACAAACATTTTGCGAGTGCCAAGGCCTTCAGAGAGAGCCATCAGCTGGTGGCCCAGGCAGATTCCGAATACCGGTTTTCCGGTCTCTTTTGCAAAATTCACAGCCGGTACGCCGTAGGATGCCGTAGCAGCCGGATCGCCCGGGCCATTGCTGAAGAAGTAGGCATCGGCATTCCACTCTTTTACCTCTGACAGATCTGCATGAGCGGGGAATATGCGCAGTGTACACCCGCGATTGACAAAGTTGCGAATCATGCTCTGCTTGATTCCGTAATCGAACACAGCGACTCGCCAAGGTCCGTCCGATGGGATGGTTTGGGCTTCGGATCGGGTAACCCGGGATGCGAGTTCCAATCCCTCCATGTCATCCCAGTCAGAGGCCATCCGGATCAATTCCTTGTCATCCTCGATCTCCGTTGAGATCACGGCATTCATGACCCCTTCATGGCGAATGTGACGGACCAGTTTTCGGGTATCGATTCCGGTGATCCCGGTCACCTTGTTTCGTTCCAGATAATCCTGGAGTGGACCGTCTGCCGTCAAGTTGCTGTACTCCCAAGAGTAGGAGCGAACGATGAGGCCGGAGATCATGACACGAGAGGCTTCGTCGTCACGTTCGGAAAATCCGTAGTTCCCGATGTGTGGATAGGTCATCATCATCAGCTGACCGTAGTAGCTCGGATCGGTGAAGATCTCCTGGTAACCGGTCATGGAGGTGTTGAAACAAATTTCACCTCCAACGGTTCCTGGAATACCAATGGCGTATCCCGTTTCTACGGTTCCGTCAGAGAGGGCAAGACGTGCTCTGTTTTTCGGATAGGATGTCATAGGTCGGAGTTGTGGGTTTGGAGTCGAGAGGGTGGCGCGCCTGGCCGAACCGAAACGGAGCTTCCGGAGTGTAAAGGTCGGTTTCCGCGAGGGGGCGGCGCATCAGACAGGAAAGTGGAGATCAAAAAAAATCCGACGACGGAACCCGTGTCGGATCGGTGATAAAGCAGGTCTGTATGCAGTGGCGTCGCCAGAGTCCCCTTCATTTACTCAATTTTAAATTCCAGTAAAGGTAACAATCTTTTCTTTTCGACAAAAGCAGAGAAGAGAGAAAATTCGTTCCGAATGGAGTCGACTCCTCTTCAGACCCAGACAAGTTCAGACCCAGACGAGAACCATAACGGCATAGCTGATCATTGCCAAGAGGCCGGCAGCAATCGCAAGTGGAAATTGAGAGTAGACATGATCCATTAAATCGCATCCGGTAGCGAGAGAGGATAGAATACTTGTATCGGAGATGGGTGAGCATTGATCTCCAAATACACTGCCTCCGATGACTGCCGAAAAACAGAGCGTAAGAAAAAATGGATCGGGAACCACCGCCCATGCCAACGGAATGGCCACCGGGAAAACGACGGCATAGGTTCCCCATGAGGTTCCGGTCGAGAACGCGATGATCATGCACAGGACCATGAGGAGGCCGGGAAGAACAGGTGGGGGGATCAGTGTACCGACCAAATCCACGACATATGCGGCTGTGCCCACGGCATCGGCAACCTCCTTGAGGGTGACAGCCAACGCCAATATGAGCGCCCCGATGGTCACTCCCTTGCACCCGTCTACAAATCCGTCCATCACTTCCTGGAGCTCCATGCCCTTGAAGAGTGCAATTCCCATTCCGGCCAACACCGCCAAAACAAAAGCTTCGGCGACCATGAGAAGCGGGTCGTCTGTCTGTCCCATGAAAAAATAGGTGACGACATACGGCAGCACGGCAACCCCGAGAAGCGTAGCGATGGGTCCGAAAAAATCGATCAAACCGGGCGTGTATCCCTCCGGTATCTTCGATTCGGTAAGCTCCTTGGCAGCCATGGGCTGCGCTCCTTCCCGGTCGAGTTGCCCGCTTTCACGGGATCTCCGGATCGCCTCGCGCATCCGTTTGCCGGGAACCCACGGTAATTTCTCGATGGCAAAAAGGAGAGTGATGAGCAGGGCAAAAATGGCGTAAAAATTGTAGGGCAGTGCCGAAAAGAAAAACGAAAGGGTTTGCTGAGTGGTCTCCAAAAATGGAAGGGTTCCAATGATGAGCCCGCCAACATAGAACGGCCAGACATTGAAGGGGATGAGGGTGGCGGCCGGAGAAGCAGTCGAGTCCACCATGTAGGAGAGCTCTTCATGAGAAACTCGGTGTCGATCGGCAATGGGTCGCACGGTCGCACCGGTCAGAACTGTCGATATGGTACCTCCTTGATGGAAAATGAGCCCCATCACCCATGCAAAGAGTTTTGCGCTCCGGGGGCCCTTGACAACACGTTCCGCAGCCCATGCGGCAAATCGCTCGGCGCCACCGGTACGGGTCCAGATCCCAATGAGCCCTCCCAGCGCCCAAAGATAGACCAATAGAATCAGTGCAAAACTTTCGGTTCCAATCGAAGGGATCAGAAAGTGTTCGACCACGTTTTGCTGGCCGGAGATGATCCCGCCGAGTAGAACGCCAATAAAGAGGGCGCTGACGACCTCCCGGGTCCAGAATGCGAGAATGATGGCGACCAACGGGGGAACAAGCGACCAGAACCCGGCATGTCCACTCTGATCGGAGACCCATCCGTCGGGAAAGAACAGGGTAGACAGGATGAGAAGCAGAATCCCCCCACCCATGAGGATCAGTCGATTCCGGTATCGTGTACGGCTGATTGCGCCTCTCATACGCATCCCACACATCGTGTTGTATCCGGGATGTACTCCAGGCGCCCCATGGCAATGAGCGCGCCGCAGCGTGTGCAGTGACCGAACGAATCGGATTCAGATCGTTCCAGGGCTTTTTGAAGTCGTTTTCGTCGTTTTTTCTGTTTGATCAATGCTGCGTCATTGATCGCTTTGTTGTTGATGGCATCCATTCGGGAGACTCGTCCAATGGCGTTGTCCGGTGCAATGGGTTGGGTGAGCTCTTCCAGTTCACGGATATCCTGTTCAACGTCCTGCAGAATCTCCTGGAGTCGTTGAATGATCTTCTTTCGGTCTGCTTTGTTCATCATGGGATCCCGGATCTGGTTAGGCACGTTCCGAACGGTTCCAATATAGTCTGCCTCTGTCGATTGAAAAAGCGGGATCCAGGATCCGACTGACAATTTCTCAGTATGTGGGTTCCACCGTGACAGCCGGTTGTCAAAACTACATGGCACCTCTGTCGGTCAGACTTGGCTCGTCTGAACCGTTGGCAGAAATCGGTTTTTTTGAGCGCTCGGCATGCCATTTGTGGCGATGAACGTAGAACAATCATGGACCCCGCAGGCTGTCAGGCCTGCAAATCAAACCAGATATGGAGGTATGATGATGTTGATGCGAAGAGATGCACTACCTGTTGTACTTCGAAACCGTATGCAAGGCAATGGTGGAACCGGAACATGGCTGGACGAGATCTTCGAAGATCTCTTCAGTGATTCTGAAACCCGGTTTTTTCCAGGCCTGAACGTATCCGAAACGGATAAAAGCTTTGATGTCAGCGTCGAGCTTCCGGGCATGAGCAAAGAGGAGTTCGAAATTAGCCTGGAAGATCATGTGCTCACCATCAGTGGCGAACGAAAAATTCACAAAGAAGAGGAGGAGGGACGAAAATTCCACCGTGTAGAGAGTCGGTACGGTCGATTTTCGAGATCTCTTCCACTTCCGAATGTGGTAGACAGAGAGGGTGTAACCGCCAATTACGACAACGGAGTACTGAATATTCGTATTCCGAAGTCGAAGGAGAAGGCCGCCCGGAAAATCAAAGTCTCCTGACGAGAATCCAAACCGGTTTCGACGATTCCGGAACCGGAACGATGATTCAGACAAAAGCCCCGCCCGCCAGGCAGGGCTTTTGTTTGTTCAGAGGGACTGCGTCCGGTGAATCCGGATCAGGGATTTTCTTCGGTCTTTACCGGGACCTGAACCGGTAGATCACCGGCACGCGCAAAATGCAGGGTGAGTTCAATCTGATCACCAGAGGAGACGGCGTGTTGTAATTGGATCAGCATAATATGGAGACCCCCCTGTTCCAGGTGTATCGATTCGCCAGCCGGAATCGGGACCAGCTCGACATGACGCATTCCCATCAGACCGTCATCGGCCTCATAGCTTTCGTGAATTTCTACAAGGTGGGCGATGTCACTGGAGGCTCCCAAAAGGGTATCGGCCGGTTCACCGTATTGCGTAAGTGTGAGATAGATGGCACTCATCCTCCCCTCGGAAGCAGGTCGGGCCCATGGATTCTCGATGTGAATCCCGTCGGATTCGACGGGAGACGGCTCTTCATCGGATTGGCAACCTGCAAACGAGAGGATGGCCATCAATGGGATCAAGAGGAGTCGGGGTGGTCGGTTGGATCGAATCATAAGAGGGGTTCGAGGTCGGTTTTGAAAATGTGGACGGGTGTCATACTGCCCCCGTAATCCATCACCAATCGGGACTCTTGGTCAATGAGGAGCACCTTGTCGGTGTGATTCAGAAAGTAGATTTCATTCCCTTCTTCCGTCTCTGTGGTATACGAGACCTGCTTGCGAACACTGAATCGTTCCATGAGTCGCTCGATATTCTCCGGAGAACCGGTCAGGAACTGGAACGGGGCACGGTTCATATTGAACGAATCGGCATAGGATGCGAGTATGTCGGGTGTGTCTCGTTCCGGATCAAATGTGATCAGAAGAAAGTGAGCGTCTCCGGTTTCATCGAGCTCCTGCCAGGTTTTGTAGAGGTTGGCCGTAATGAAGGAGCAGATATCCGGGCAGTGCGTGTAGATAAATCCGACCATGACCGGTTTCCCCCGAAAGTCTTCCGGGAATTGAACCGTCTCTCCATTCTGGTTCGTCAACTTGATGGAGAGATCCGAGTAATCATCCATTCGGTCGGGTCCGCAGCTTGTCAGCCCGATGACGAGCAGCAACAACACGCAGATTCGCAGGTGTCCGTTGGCCATATTGAAGCGGAATCGTACAGATTTGTGAGGACTCAGTGGGATCATGGTCGGGTTCATTCCGTTCGACGAAGAATGCGATCGGAAGATAATCCGATTTCTACTGAATTTCCGGTGAATCCAGATCCATGAATTCGATCTCGGTCGGGGCAATCCCCACCTGAAACGAGTCGATCAGTGCCCCTTCGGGTGTGGCGATCACCACTTGACCGCTCTGGTCATACCCGCGGCTCTCTCCCAGAAAGAGCCTGGACTCCCAAGGGCTCACGCCGATCGTCTGGAATTGTCGGGCGGGCAAGTCACTCTGCTCAAGGACGAGATTGTCCAATCCGATCCGGTCGATTCGGTTCTCGCCCAGAACCCAGGCATATCCGGTGCGAGGATCCAGTGCAAAGGCCGATGGCTGCCCTTCCAGTTCGATCGTGTCGGTCACCTGAAGGGATTCCGGATTCACCAGATCCATCCGGCCCGGGAGATCCTCCTCCGGCACACGATTCCAGTTTTCGTCATAGGCGGTTCGCCCGGCGCTCAGAACCCAGATTCTGCCGGCGTCATCCATCTCCATCTGCAGGGGACCCGGACCGACGGTCAAGGTCTCGACCGTCTGGTCGCTGTCGATGTCGATGACAGAGAGGGTTTCGTCCTCGCCGAATCCATTGTTGGCAACGAACAGATACCGATCGTGGATCAATACCTCTTGCGGGTTGTTTCCGGTTGCAATGGCACCGGATTCAATCGTCATGGATTCCGGGTCTACCCGATAGACGGAATGGTCGTACAGGCTGCTGACATAGGCCTGATTCTCGCTCGCGACGGCAATTTTTACCGGTGTAATGGCGGGATCCTCGGTGAGGAGTGTTTGCTCATGAACAAGGTCGGGAAGGGAGACTTTCTCGATCTTGTTCGGACTGTTGGTCACGATGTAGAGGTGGGATTCGGTACGAGTGATGGACTGAATGATGCCGCCCAAAGGTCGTTGGTTTACCTGTTCGAATCGGCGCTGAAGGGTCCCGTCTCCCTCCGGGTCGTGCCAACTTATGGATCCGTTGCCTTCGGTGAAGTTTCCTTCATTGGCAACAAGAACCACCTGACGGGCTGCCTGTTGGCCACGGTCGCTGAGTGAGTCGTTGCAGGAAGCCAACAAGGTGACCAAGAGAAAGAGTTGAAGAACTCGAAGAACGGGATGTTGGGTCTGAGATAGAGTGGAGTGTGTTTTCATGAGTGAATGGGGTTGTTGTGGTTATGAATGGAATGAGTTTGGTTGACGTTGACGGTCGGGGATTCGACGTCTGAATGAATCAAGATTCAAACAGACCGATCCGGAGCGAGAACTGGAGGTGTCGTCCCGGCATGGGATACCAGGGAGTCATTTCGTAACGACTGTCCAGCAGATTTCGAAGTTCTGCGGTGAGCCGCCACGGTCGTCCGGTCAATGTTCCGCCCCGGCTCAACCGGAGATCCACACGGTGGAACGGGTCGAGCCAGGAGCTGTGATCGGCAGTCGTGTACCGTCGATCGGTCCATCTCCAAGAGAGCCGACTGTTCCAGGACTGGAAATGAGCCTCCAGATGGGATCGAATGCTCCAGAGCGGGATGTATCGCATCTGCCGGTCGATCGCCTGATCCCCACTGAATCGGGGTCGACCGATTCGGCTGTGCCGCAGGTCGGCAGCCGCCCCCCAAGACAGTGTTACAGAAGGGGCGTCCACAGATCCGCCGATACGTGTTTCCAAGCCGTGTGCATGAATCCGCTCCACATTTTCCGGACTCCAGACAGATCCCTGTCGGGGCGTCCAGTAGATCCCATTCCGGAGTCGAATGCGGTAGACCGTGACCGTGATCCGGTTCAACCCGTTCAGGGTCGGTTCCCAGTGAATGCCGCCTTCGAGGGTGACTCCCCGTTCTGCCTTCAGATCCGGATTTCCGCCCGGGGTCCAGTAGAGATCATTGAACGAGGGCGGGTTGAAGTTGCGGCTTACCGATCCGCGCAGATGGAGACGTTCCGGGATCAGTTCCAGGTTGGATCCGATCGAGGGACTCCAGACCCATCCCGAGTCGCTGTAGTGATCCAGGCGAACGGCCGGTGTCCAGAGGAGGCGTTCGTTGATCATGGTGATCTGTGGATGGATTCGAGCGGCGAGGGTACGACGTATGGGTGATTGGGTGTAGTTGTTGGTTGTGATCTCTTCGTGACCCGCTTCAACGCCGCCTCGCCACTGGATGGTTCCGGATGTGGGGCGTTCGATGTCGAGACTTGTCAACAGACGACGGGTCTGAATCCGGCTGTGGATGGAGTTGTCGGCTCTGTCGTAGTGGAACGTGTACTGCTCCAGATAGGCGGCCGGAGAGAGGTGCCAATCCTGCAGAGGAATCCGGGTTGAACCGGTCCATCGAAACCCGCGATCGACCTGAATGGCTTCCTCGCCTTGTTGCAGGATGCTGCCGGGAATCTCCTCTTCCCGATCCCAAACCCAGATCTTGCTGGTGAGATTCCCATGGCTCCAGCCTGCCAAAAGCTGACTCTCCTCGCCTGCATTGTGGACTCTCTTTTCGGAATCATCTGTGAGTGGATCCCGATAAGCGAAGTCGTTGGATGCCTGTCGGTGGAATCCACGAAACTGAAATCGGTGATTGCCACGTGGCAGCACGGCCGAGAGCGTCCCTCCCCGGTTTGCGAATGCCCCCGCATGCAGGCCGGCCATGACTTCCGGCCGATTCACACGGGTCGCACGACTTCGAAGATGGAGCGAACCACCCAACGCGCCTCCTCCCCAGATGCTGCTGGGTGTACCGGGACTTACTTCAAGGGAGCTGAAAAGCGGGGCAGAGAGTAGAGAGAGATCGGTTTGATTCAGCGACAAGCTGCGGATCGGAAACCCTTCCCACAAGACCTGGGTCTGTCCGGAAGAGAGCCCTCTTTGGGAGAGTAGAGCCATGGAGCCCGGGCCGTGATCCCGAACGGTGAGGCTGCTCATCTCCTCGAGCAGATCCCCGAGATGATTTGTGGAGAGACGTTCCCAGTGGTCGAGATGGATGGTTTCGACGTGAATCGGTTGCTGTCGGGATGGAAGCGGAAGTCGGGTCGACTGAATGATCAGATCTTCCATCTCTCCCTGCAGGATGGATGTGTCTGTCGTATCGCTTGCCAACGGGGTCTGGATAGAGGAGTGCAGAGGGCGGGCCGGGATCTCGGACCAGAGAAACGTACTCAAAAGCAGTGAGCAAGCCGCACCCTGCCACACGGGTCGGAATGAATGCATGGGAATCTGTTCGTCCACCTTTATGCCCGAAGGTGCGACAGTTGGATGATCGGCAGGTCTCCTGGCTTGCCCGTGCCGAGTTACCTTCCCGCCCGAAGGCAGTGGTGGGGTGAGACTCGTCACATGTCCGATGCCGATGCATCGGAAGGCTGACAGTTGCGGGTACAGCTCCCGATTTTCACGGGATTCCCTCTTCGTCCTCCGGTGGGAGGAACCGAACACCATTGGTGTCTGCAATGAAAGTACAATCTGACCGTTTGGAATCAAAACTCTGTTCAAGGCTTTGTACATTGTTTCCAACCTGAAACCGGAGCTGATACGCGACAATGTCCCCACTTGTCAGACGCCTTTTGTTTGCCTTGGTGTTCGTTTACGGTCTTTTGACGGAACCGGTTCAGGGGCAGGACCGGGATCCGGTGGTCTGGGAGGTCGTGTTTGACGGGAATGAGACCTATGATCGTGTTGTCCTCAACAATGTGATTGCAACGGATACGCCCTCTTTATGGGAGAAGTTGACAGGAAAGACCGGGGACTACCTTGTCAATGAAGATGAATTGCGCCGTGACCGAATTCGTCTGGAGCGGTATTATCAGCGTCGCGGATTCGACCAGGTCACCGTGAATACGGAGCGCGAACCCGGGGACAAAGAGTGGAAGGAGCGCATTCGTTTCCGGATTTCAGAGGGGGCTCCTCTCCGTGTCGGTTCCTTCGAGTGGTCGATTGACGGGTCCGTGGAGAGTGCTCGACGTATCCGGGAGAGCGCTCTTTTCCGGAGGGCCGAGCAGCAGCACAATTTCCAACCGGGGGTTCGATATCAATCGATTCGGGAGTCGGAAGTAACCGGCCTCTTTCTATCGGCAATGGAAGAAGACGGGTATGCGTATTCAGTCGCCGATTTGGAGGTGAGCGAGCCCGACTCGCAGGGAGAGGTCGAGATCCGTTTGACGCTCAAACCCGGTCCCCGCATGCGATATGGAGGGTTTTCGATAGAGGGGGAGTATACGGTCCGGGAGTCGGTCATTCTTCGGGAGACCGGACTGTCACCGGGTGATCTCTATCGGGAAGACGAGATACAGGAGGCACAACGAGAGCTGTTTAATCACCATCTCTTCCGATTTGCCACTCTCTCCATCCCGGAAGAGGCGTCACCGGACAGTCTGCTTGATGCCACCATTCGGGTTCGCCAGCAGGAGCCGCGTGCGATTCGTATTTCTGCAGGGTTTGGACAAGAAGAGAAGTTACGGGGCGAGATTGGTTGGGAACACCGGAATGTGGGGGGATGGGCCCACCGATTCGGAATATCGGCCCGGGCATCCTTTATCGAACAGCGGGGTGGTGTGGACTATCTGATTCCGTACCTATTCAATACCAAGAGTAGTCTGGTGTCGGCACCGTACATCCAGAGGCGTCTCGAGCCGGCATTCGAACTCTTCCGGATCGGTTATACCAATAGTATGATCTACCAGCACAGCCGTTCGTTGACCGGAACCATTAGTTACGAACTCAATTTCAACGAGGAACTCTCCCGCAACCAGGATATCTCCCTTCCCGATTCCATTTTGAGCTACAATACCGGTGCGTTTTCCGTGACCGGGCTCTATAATACGGTTCGCAGCCGGCAGGGGGAGGGGTGGCATATCCAGCCGGGATTGGAGATTTCGAGTCTCTTCTCCGAAGGGAGCTACGCGTACCGAAAAGCGACGATGGAGGTTCGGAACTTTCGGGAACTGAACCCCACCCTGATGTTGGCCACCCGAATACAGGGCGGGGTCATTCATACTCCCGAGACGGACAGTCTGCCGACCAACATCCGTTTTTTCACGGGTGGAACCAATACGGTTCGCGGCTGGAGTCGCCAGCAGTTGGGCCCGCAACGGGTCTTGTTGGACGGTGACGGCAGCTTTGAACAGTTTGTTCCGTCGGGCGGGCGTGCATTTTCCGGTATGAATGTCGAGTTGCGGCAGAGCCTGGATGCGATCATTCGACGATTCGGGATGGCTGCGTTTCTGGATGGGGGGCAGGTCTGGAGATCGGCCCGCCGGTTGGGAGATCGGCCGCTGCAGTTCGGAGCAGGAGGAGGGATTCGGTATGAATCCCCCATCGGGCCGGTACGTGTGGATATCGCCTATCAGTTGAACCCGTCGGATGCCGATCGGGGGATCTATCAGGGGGATCCGGTACAAAAACGATCTCGTTGGGGAATACATTTCAGTATCGGACAAGCGTTTTGAATCATGCATGAGAATCTACAACATAGCGAGTCTGCAGGAATGCCGGATCCATCACGATCCGGACGTGGGTGGCAACGGGCCGGCTGGTTGTTGATTCTGTGTCTCACCGGTCTGCTCCTCCTTCGTTTGTCACTGAAGAGTGATTGGCTCCTCGACCGAGTTCGAATGTTGGCCGTGGAGCAGGTGAATCGGCAGTTGAATGGTGAGATAACCCTGGATCGATTGGAAGGGGATCTGCTCTCTGAGTGGACGCTTTACGGGGTCGAGATCCGGGGAGTGGACGGGACGTCTGTTGGCCGGGCGGGGCGTGTACGGGTGAGGTACCATCCGGTACGGCTATTGACGGGAAAAGAGTTGGATCTATTGGAGATCGATTCGTTGGACGTCACACTCTCGGAGGATTCGGAGGGGGGGTGGAATGTGCAAAAATTGCTGCCCGAACCCGATTCAACAGAGCGTTCCGGAGAGCTATTTCCGTTTCGTCTGCATCAGCTGATCCTGGATCATGCCGATCTTTCCGTCTCTTCACCTTCGTTGCCGGATGATTCGTTGCGAATCTCGGATTTGGCACTGCGAGCGAGTGCGGGGTATCGTTCCGGAGAGTGGGATGTTTCGCTCGGTGATCTGCGAATGCGTCTCCGGCAGGGGCGCTTGCCACGTGATCTGGATGTGGCCATGGCGGGCGGGCTGGATGGTGAAGAGATCACGTTGGAACGGTTTGTTGTGAGTAGCGGCCGCAGCTGGATTCGAAGTCGGGGATCTGCACTTTTGAAACCGGACGGTCCGTTGGATGTCGATATCGGATTGGATCCGTTGGCAGTGGAAGATCTGAAAGCGTGGGACCTGGAGGGGTTGGAGCGGGATGTGACCGCCGACATCCGGTTCTCGGGGACCCTGTCGGAGCCGGTTCTGCGTCTCGATTTGCAGGCCGGTTCAGGATTGCGCCACATTCGTCTTGAGGGGGCCTTCGAGAAGGCAGAAGAGACGTATGCGATCCGATCACTCGGCCTGGAACTACAGGAACTGGACGGAGTTCTTCTGACCGGGAGAGAGGGAATGCCGTCCATTCACCATCTGCGACTGGATCTCGCCGGGACGGGGTCGATCTCCGATCCGCTGTCGTCGTCCCTCCAGGCAGAGATGGATCTGGAAGGTCTTCGGTTGTCGGGGCGAACCCTGTTGGACCACGTTCAATTGGACGGTCGTTTCCAGGAACGGCAGTTCCAATTCAGCGGTCGATTCCATCGCGATCTGGAGGAGGTGCAAATCGACGGGTCGGGGTCGGTAGCTGCAGATGCCGAACCGGAGTGGGAGTTTGCCCTGAACGGGGACAGCCTCGATCTGCGAACGTGGTGGGAAGGGGTCACCCGGGAGGTGATTCTTTCTCCGCAATTGGAGGTAAGCGGTCGGGGTCTGGCGTTGGAGGAACCGGTCCGGTTCGATCTGCAGTTGAACGACAGTCGGATGTTGCAGGAGTCGATCGATACGCTCCGACTGAGTGGTTCGTTTACGAGGGATTCGTTGTCCATGGATCTCTATGGACGGCCACTGAGTGGCACGCTTCAAGTGAACCTGCAGGCCAGTCTCCAGCCGGATGATGCCGGCTTTCAATGGGTCGGGCAATTTGATGATCTCAATATCGGCCGGTTTTTCCCGATGGATGATTTTCCTACCCGACTCAATGGTCAAATAGAAGGGCAGGGCAGCGGATGGAGTCGGGAGATGTTGACGCTTGACGCCGAGATGCAACTGGACTCCTCGCAAGTGAACAGGGAATGGGTCGAAACCCTCCGGGGAGAGTTTCAGGTACGAAATGAACGACTTCTCGTGGCACCTCTTCGAATCGAGAGTCCGATGGTGAGTGGGAGTGTAGAGCTGAATCACCACCTGATGGACGTCTATGACGAACAGAACCGAATGGAGATCGACCTGGAGCTGAAAAACAGTGCGCCATTTGCTCCACTGGTCGGTGTGGAAAATTTGCAGGGGAGTGGGTCGGTACGTGCCCGGCTCTACCGGAGTGAAGAGGGGGATCTGCTGTATGAAGGAGAAGGAGTCCTGACTGAAGTGGTTGTCGGAGAGTTTTTTCGCGGGGAAGAGACCACATGGGACATTTCGGGTGTCCGCTCGGTCGGTTCGGAAGGGCAACTTCGGTTTCACTCCCGGGAGATGCAGATTCAAGGATACCCCGTCCGGGAGATCGATCTGGAAGCGCGATTGACCGATCTCCAGGATCGAATCCAGGGGGATCTTCTCTTGACGGTTCTGCAGAGTGAAGACCACGAGGTGCGGTGGGCCGGGGGGCTGTATTGGGGAGTGGACGAGCGCCGGTTAACGAGTCGCGAGCTGGACGTTCGGGCTCCCCAGGAACGAATCATGCTGATGAATCCATTCGAGGTGGTGATGACCGATTCGACACTCTCGGTTGGGGAGATTCACATGCAGTCGGATCGGGACGAGGCGTGGATGAAGGTGCAGGTACCCGGGTGGAGTGTAGATCGGAAGGAGATCTCCATGGAGGTAGAGGCGATGGATTTGGCAACGCTTCAGGAGGCGTTGACGGGTGACGTCTATGGCGAGGCGCTGGCGAGCGGATGGGTGCATTTGGTGGAAGAGTCGGGGGAATGGGAAGGCGAATCCAGGATCGAGTTTCGTGAGGTCCAATGGGTAGATGCCGGCGTGGACCGAATTCAAATTGACGGGGTTCTGGAAAATGGTGAACTCCGGTTCGAGGGAAGCGGGGAGCAGGAGGGGGTGGAGTTTCTGGATCTTTCCTTGCAAGTACCTTTTGCACAGGGGGATCCAGCAGGATTTGCGAACACGTTTTTCGACCATCCAGTAGAGGGGAGGATCGATGTTCGTGGTCGGGACCTATCATGGTGGAGCCGGTTTGTTCCGGCCGATCGTCGTCCGGATTTGGGCGGAGAACTTCAGATCCGGAGTGAATTGAGTGGCGTTGCCGGATCGCCCGCATTTGATGGAGGGATACGGGTCGTCAATCCTCGACTTTCCGGGCTGGATCTGGATGATCTTCAAATGGAGTGGGAGTATCGTCACAATGTGAGTGAATTACGGGTCGACGGATATCTGGATCGGGCAGGTAATCGTGTAGCCACGTTGGAGGGGGTGTTGCCCCTGGAGTTGGATATGCGCGAGCTTCGACGGTTGGAGCCGGTGGATTCCGATCCGGTCTATTTGGAAGTCCGGAGTGATCAGATTGATTTGGCTCTCTTCTCTTCCCTGTTGCCGCGGGACCAGTTTCGCGATCTGCGGGGTCGATTGACAGGGTTTTGGCGAGCGGAAGGGCAGGTCGGGGATGTGGAGTCTACGGGGGAGTGGAGGTTGCGCGAAGGCAGGGTGCGAGTTGTGCCTCTTAATCTGTCTCTCCAAGGAGTAGAGGCCGATCTGACCATGGCGGGTCGTGAACTGACTCTGGACCGTTTTGTCGTTCGGAGCGGGCCCGGCCGGGCGACTCTTCAGGGACGAATGGATATTTCGAACGGGTTGAACCCTGAATTGGATCTGTCGTTGACAGCCCGACAGCTTCAAGTTGCGAATCGTAATAATTTGAATGCGATCATCGATCTGGACAGCCGGTTGACCGGATCCCTTCAAGCTGCTGAATTGTCCGGGAACCTCACGTTTCGAAGTGGATTCGTCCAGTTGGAGAACTTTGGGGAAGAGTCGGTCGAAGATGTGGAACTGGAGTCGGACGAATCCGGACCCTCCATGTATGATCAAATGGTCATGGAACTGTCGGTCGTATTTGACCGACAGTTTTTTATCCGAAACCGACAATATCTGGATATGGAGGTGGAGTTGGTCGGGGAAGTCGATCTTGTCAAGGAGTCCGGCGGGGAGTTGGAGATGTTTGGAGCTCTGGAGGGTGTCAATGGGTATGCCCGGCCACTCGGGCGACAGTTTGATCTGGATCAGGCTCTGGTCACGTTCTACGGTCCGGTCGACAACCCGGAGCTGGAGATTCGAACACAGCACACCCCTCAGCGCAGTACGGAGGTCGTGACGCTCTGGTACATCATCGAAGGAACGGTACAGGATCCGGAATTCAGGTTCGATTCCGATCCCTATCTGGAGCTACAGGATATTCTGAGTTACACTCTTTTCGGCAGACCGTTCTACGCCCTGGAGTCGTGGCAACAGGCACTCTCCGGAGGAAGCGGGGATTCCTCGGCTGCCGATGTGGCGATGGAGATACTGATTGAGCGGTTCGGAGCCAATGCTGCGCGTCAATTGGGCGTGGATGTGGTCGAAGTGGAAAACAACCGAACCGGGTCGGGAAACCGAACCACCATTAAAACGGGCTGGTATTTGGGCGATCGAACCTTTTTTGCCGTACTCAACGAGATCAGCGGGTCGTCTCCGAAAACGCTCTTTATGCTGGAATACATGCTGACGAAGAACCTGGAGTTGCTGGTCACGCAGGGAGATGACAGTCGTCAGGGGATTGACCTTCGGTGGACACGTGAATATTGAGACTATTCGAGGATGTGGTCGTCCCGGATGAGTAACAGTATGGCCGAGTGGGGGACAATCAGAAACTTTTCATTTTCGAATTCAATCTCGTGCGCCTGGGTTTTGAGATAGATGGCCAGATCTCCCTCTTGTGCCTGCATGCCGGTAAATTTGGGTTCCGGCCGCTCCTGCATCCAGGGTTCCTCGTCACTTGCTGCCGGGATGGTGTATCCGGGACCGGTTTTAATGATGTACCCGCTCTGTACCGCCTCTTTCTCCTGTACGGTGGCCGGAAGGACCAATCCGCTTTTGGTTCGGGACTCCATGTCTCTCGGTTTGATCAATACACGGTCACCGACGACAATGAATTTTTCTACAGAGTTCAAATAGTCTTGAATCATTGTGAGAATCGTTCTCGGGTTTAAAATCTATGACGTGGGTAGCACCGATTCAGTCGGGTGGGGAAGATATGGATTTTGACAGAGTAGTTGTTCCTTGAATTGGAAAAGCCCTATATTTGGTGCTCTCGATTCCCCGGAGTATTCCGGACGAATGATGCCCTGGTGGCGGAATTGGTAGACGCGCTGTCTTGAGGGGGCAGTGATCGCAAGGTCGTGCTGGTTCGACTCCAGTCCAGGGCACTAAAAACCCTGCAAGTCATTGGCTTGCAGGGTTTTTTTATTGTATCGATTAAACGTTGTCAAGCGGTCGGCTCATCTCATTCAAATCCCGGTACGATGGGCAGGGTGATATGGCTCGGATTCGAGCTGCCGAAGTGAATGGTTTGGTTGGCAACACGGACCTCGTTGCTGCTGCCCAGAGGTGCACCCGTATTCAGGTTGCGGTCAAACTGCGGAAAATTGCTCGACGTAATGGAAACGCGAATGCGGTGTCCCGGTTTGAATACATTGGCTGTACCGGTCATTTCGATGTCGAACTCGTAGACCTGGTTGGGCGTGAGCAGGTGAATCTCCTCCAATCCTTGGTGGAATTTGGCTCTCAGCATCCCCTCGGCAACCGGAAACGAGGTTCCGTCCGGATGGACATCGACCAGTTTTACCATCCAATCGGTGTCCCGTCCGTCCGTGGCAGCATGCAGCTTCATACGGACAGGGCCGGCGATGGTGACCTCCTCGGTCAGAAAGTCACTGGTGTAGACCAGAAGATCTTCTCTCCGCTCAAGCGGACGCTGGTCTCTCGGACCGGCAACGGTCGGAACGCCACAACAGTTGTTCCCACCCAGGGTTGGAACGGGGTTGTCCGGATCGTAGCGGTAGTGATCCGTACCACTACTGGAAGGGCGATCAAAGGTGAGTCTGCCATCTCCCCGAACCGAGTTGGCACCCCGGTTACTCGAGAGGTAGAGGTTTCGATACTCCGTACCGGGGATCGGATAGTCATCTTCGCCCCGCCACTGGTTCACGCCCATATAGAAGAGTTGGACCGGCTTCTCCTCGCCCACGCCGTTTTCGATCCCTTTCAGATGGTAGTCGTAGAATCGGAGCTCCTCTTCGAACTGATCCACGTAGGCGACCGGAGTAAAGTCAAAATCCCCGACCTGTTGCGAAGCTCCATGCCCCCACGGCCCGATTCGTAATCGAGCGCCGTTCCGAGCCGATTGCGTGGCCCCATCGTTTCGCATCCCGATGTACCCGTTGATGGTTCCCATGACGAAGATGTCGAACCAACCGCCAAAGCTGTAGGCGGGTACCGTCATCTGGTCGAACCGGTTCTCGTCATTGATCTCCTGCCAGTAGTCGTTGAGCCCCTCATTATCGACCCAGTCGCGGTAGTGACTCACTTCATATCCGGCGCTGTGAAGATCCATTTCGCGCACCGGCAGCTGCATCAGGATGTTCTCGTACTTCAGCTCCTCGGGGGTGTACTCTTCGGTATGCCAGAACTGCGGAAGCATGATCCGGTTGGGCATGCGAACCACTCCCCACCCATAGTTGAATGCCAGTCGGTAGGCTCCACCCATCGTGATCCAGTTGGAATAGAGGTTGGTAGAGGCAACGGCAGGAAAGATGGCGACCAACGAGGGCGGGGCTTGGGATGCTGCGGCCCACTGATTGTGCCCCAGATAGCTGCCCCCCTGCATGGCGACATCCCCGTTGGACCAGGATTGTGCTGCGGCCCACTCGATGGAGTCGTACCCATCCACGGCTTCGTCCCGAAAGGGTTCCCACTCTCCCTCGCTCTCGTATCGGCCTCGAATGTCCATGAAGACCGCGGCATACCCGTTCTGTGCAAACTTGATGAATCGCTCGTGGCTCCCGGATCGCTGAACACCGTAGGGGGTTCGGGAGACGATCGTTGGATATTCCCCCGGTTCGGCAGGAAGATAGACGTCGGCATAGAGGATGGTTCCGTCGCGCATCTCGACCGGCTGATGACGGAGGATGCGGATTTCGTGACGCTCAACCGGGTCGGTGATTTCGGCATGGGAAGCTAGAGTCGTGGCTTCGGAGTGTTCAGGATTCAGAGTTCCGGAAGCGGTTTCAGAGATGCCGACATTCGAAAAGATCCAGAGTAGAAGCAGAAGAAGTTTCATAGGGGGGAGGGCTGGGTAAAGGGTTACCGGGAAAGAGTATAAAAAGAGGAGATAAAAACAAAATCGGGCCTGCCGGAAGACGTGTACGACGTGTACATCCGCAGCATTTGTGACCGGGTTGCGTTCAGGGATAGTTCATCCAAAAACATCCATATCGACTTCAGTTGGCAGTTTCGGGAGTTTTCTTTAAGATGCGTGGGCAGACCCTGTATAACCAACCCTCTTTCTTATGAAACGATCTGGTCACTGGATTCTCCTCGCACTTTTTCTCCCACTGTTGTTGGTTACGCCCGGAATGGCCCAACAGATGGACATGCTTCTCAAAGGGGGGCATGTCATGGATCCCAAAAACGGAATTGACGAAGTCATGGATGTCGGAATTACGGATGGCATCATTTCTCACGTTGCTTCAAATCTTTCGGAATCGAATGCCGAACAGGTGATTGATGTCAGTGGCCATCTGGTCACACCCGGAATCATCGATTTGCACGGACACCTTTCACCGATTGCCGACCCGCCGGACGGGTTTACATTTCGGGCGGGTGTGACCACCATGATCGATGCCGGTACCTTCGGGTGGCGGAATTTGGCTCTTGCCAAGGAGCAGGTGGATGCAGCAGAGACGCGTGTGCTGTTAATCCTCTCCATTACCGGAAACAAAGGATCGGACGAGGGAGACCACTCCAGCAGCCTGCTGGTTCAGGATTACACCGACTACAACCCGGAGATGACGGCCGCCCAGATTTTGGACAATGAGGATCTGATCGTCGGAATCAAAGTCTGGAAATCTCCGGACTTTACGGGCATTGAGCGGGCTGTCGAAGCCGGGGAGCTTGCCGATGTTCCGGTCATGATCGATTTCGGAGGGAATGATCCTCCGCTCTCCCTCTCCAAACTTCTCTTGGAGACCTTTCGGCCAGGCGATATCTATACGCACGCCTATGCCTACCACCCTTGGAGTCGGGAGTCGATTGTGGACGAGAATTACCGAATCAAATCCTATGTGCAGGAGGCGAGGGATCGTGGAATTATCTTTGATGTTGGCCACGGAGGTGGGGCGTTCAGTTTTGAAGCGGCTGTTCCAGCCATGGAGCAGGGATTTTATCCCGATGTGATCAGTACCGATCTCCACTTGAACTCCATGAATGACGGAGCGAAAGAGATGGCCAATATGATGTCCAAGTTTCTGGCCATGGGAATGCCTCTCACGGAAGTGATCGAGGCGTCCACCTGGAAGCCGGCTCAGGTGATTCAGCGTGAAGAGTTCGGACATCTGACGGTCGGTGCACCGGCTGATGTGGCGGTGTTCAACGTTCGGGAGGGTGATTTCGGCTTTTTGGATGTGCGCAACATCCGCTACCCGGGAGACCGGCTACTGGAAGCGGAGTTGACGCTTTTGGAAGGGCGGGTCATGTGGGACCGGAACGGCATGGCTGGACAAGCTTTCGAGCATCCCGCACAATAAACGAGTGAGGACTGTTTTCGGTGTTGGAGGGTGCCTGTGCCTTCCACCCACGCGATTATCTTTCGAAACGAGTAGAATTGAGGAGAGTACCATGTGTAGAACGACGATAACCCTTGCAGCCCTGTTCCTGTTTCTCATAACCATTGCACCTGGATTGCATGCGCAGCAGAGAGGAAATGACAGTCCTCGTGTGAGCCCAAACGCTGCTGTCGAACAGACGGTCGGAACAACAGAGATCCGTGTAACCTACGGCCGGCCTTCGGTCAATGGGCGGGATATCTTCTCTTCAAATGGATTGGTTCCGTACGGAAATGTCTGGAGAACCGGTGCCAATGAAACGACCAACATAACGGTATCAGGACCCATCGAGATTGCGGGAGAGTCTCTGCCTGCAGGAACATGGTCGCTCTACACGGTTCCCGGTCCTTCGCAGTGGTCCGTGATCCTGAACGAAAAGCTCTCTTGGGGGACTCAGTATGATGAATCACAAGATCTCTTCCGTGCAGCGGTATCGATTGAGAGTGCCGATCATCAGGAACAGTTTCTGATTGCATTCGAAGAGGTGAGCCATTCATCAGCGACCCTTGTTCTGCATTGGGCAGGTGTACGCGTACCGATCCCGGTTACTGTTCCGTAGGGATCGAACAGAAATGCCGACCCCGGGATTCTCTAGTCCCGGGTCGTGATCACAACGACTCCAAACATTCCGCGTTCCCCATAGCGTTGTTGTGCAAATCCGGGCGAGAGAACCTCGATTCGTTCCACATTGTACATGTTGATCATCGATGCGGTGTGATCGTAGGATTGACCAACCGGGGTGTTGTTGATCACAAAAAGGACCAAGTCTGGTTGTGAAATCGATTGATGGCCCCGCATTCGAACATCATAGCCGGAAGAGCGATTCATGATGTTCAGGGACGGAAATTGTCGCAAATGATCAATCAATGGACGATTCGGATCAATCTCGAGACCGGTTCGGGCTCTCTCCTTCTCTCTGAGTTGTTGCTCCGCAATCTCCTGTATGGTGGTTTGACGGTCCACTTCTCCAGAAGTTGCAACGGAATCTTGAGGGGCTGCCGTTTCGGTCGATTTGCATCCACCCGCCAACAGTAGCGACAGCAGCATTGACGTGAGTGTGAGTCGTGTAATCATGACGAACCTCCTGTGGCTGAACACGGTCGGAAAATCGTCCATCCCCGCAACGTGCGTTTCGGGGGCATGGTGTCGGGGAAAGGCGATGGTCTACAAACGAATTCTACTCAATCTCTCTCTAAAAAACAATCTCTCGGGGGTGTTGAACCCTATTTTGTGGTGATGACGACGGCCCCGAACGCTCCCCGATCTCCGTAAATCGGCTGAGCCCGTGAACCGGGCAGTACCTCGATCTGTTCCACATTGTACATGTTGATCATGGCGTTGGCGTCTTCATAATTTCCGGCCGGTGTGCGATTGACCACAAACAGCACGCGATTGGATTGCCTTATCGATTGCGATCCGCGCATCTGGACTTCGTAACTTCCTCCCCGATCAAAGACGCGAAGGGAGGGAAACTGACGCAGATGGTCGACGAGTGTACGATTCGGGTCAATATCGACACCTGCTCGAATTCGGTCCGAGCTGGACATGTCCGCCATTTTGCAACTACTCGCAAGGAGAGTGAAAACAATCAGGAGAAGGAAAAGAGGAGAGAATAATCGGTTCATGGAGATTCTCGGTTTCGTGTTGCCTTCCATGCGAGTATTGGTTTTTCCAATCGGTCTATTCAAACGAAAGGACTCGAGCCTTGAAGGCATTTCTGTGAACATTATACAAAGTTTCAAACTGGAATTCAGTGGAACATCCGATTAAATGTTGTAAATCTCTTGTACGGGCACGAAGATCCTGCATATTCGGTTATGAATAATGTGAAGTTCCACCGAACTGGAGGAGAAGATGAACTTGATTTGGATCTGGACAACCCTTTGGATGATCGCCATGACACAACCCGAACCAAGCCAACCCGATACGAATGACCGACTGGAACAGGCAACACTGGGAGCAGGATGTTTCTGGTGTGTTGAAGCGGTCTTTCAGCGTGTACAGGGAGTGGTCGCTGTCGAGGCCGGATTCACGGGAGGGGATCTGGAGAATCCGACGTACCGGCAGGTTGTGTCGGGTCGAACCGGTCACGCCGAAGTGGCGCGTGTCACGTTTGATCCCGAGCGAATCTCGTTTGAAGAGATTCTGGAGGTCTTTTGGCATACGCACAATCCGACCACGCTTAATCGGCAGGGAGCCGATGTCGGAACGCAGTATCGTTCCGCGATTTTCTATCATGACGAGGAGCAGCGTCGTATCGCGGAAACATCGTTGAATCGGACGGAGGCTTCCGACCTTTGGGAAGATCCGATTGTAACGGAAATTACTCCGCTCGACGAGTATTATCGGGCAGAGAATTACCATCAGGACTACTTCAACAATAATCCGAATGCGGGATATTGCCAGGTGGTGATCGCCCCGAAATTGAAGAAGCTCCGGGACGATTTCCCACAATTCTGGCAGGAATCGATCGAGTAAGTTAGAACTCGAGCGATACTTTCAGGCTTGCATGGCGGCCCGCTTGCGGATAGAAGTAGTTGAAGTACTCTTCTCCTCCTCCTGCAATCCAACCGAACGTATAGCCGTTGGTGGCATAGTGACGGTCCAGGAGATTGTTTACCTGTAGCTGCACAGACACACCGTGAACCCAGGAATTTGGTTGTAGACGCCAACCACCGCTCAAATGCTGGACGGTGTAAGGATCGATCGACCGGCTTCTTGTTGCCGTGTTGTCCATGTATTGGCGGGAGACTGTTTCCAGTTGCCAGCGTGTCCACCACGGTCCCTTTTCCAGGGTCAGTCCGGTCGAACCAATCCAGGTGGGGGAGAAGGCGATTTCGGTATCTTCATAGACGGTCACATCCTGCCCGCCTTGGTCATAGTTGTCCAGGTAGTACTCATACTCCGGTATGCGGTTTCGGCTCCAGGTGACCGACCCGTCCCATCGGAGAGCTCGTGTCAATTGTGCCTGTCCGTGCAGTTCAATGCCCGCCCGGTAGCTTTTCTCGACATTCTCCCGAACGTAGGCGCCCACATCGTTCACCGCACCGGTCAGAATCAATGGATCCCGATAGTCCATCCAGTAGAGGTTCAACCCGTACTGGAAGAGATTCGCACGGCGTTCGTAGCCGAGTTCGTAGTCGTAGACCTTCTCCGGAGAGGGACGACTCTCGGGGCTCGACTCTACATAATCCCGGCGACTCGGTTCCCGACTGCCGAGACTGACGGATGCGAAGGCTCGTCGTTCATCGTCGATTTGCCAAGTGATACCCGCCTTCGGATTGAAGAAGTGGAGGTCGACCTGCTGTTCAACATCCCTCACCTCTTGTTCGCCCTGAACTTCCTCGACTCGAAGTCCGACAAAGTTGTAGGTCACGCGACGTCCCTGCAAGTCCAGGAAGGTGGTCAGAGCCGGAGTTACATAGGCGGTCCATTTGGCATAGAGGTTTCCGTCGGTCTTGAACCCGTTGTTGTTATAGTATTGGTCACTGGGTTCGCTTGATCCGGCATACCGGGCCCAGACTACTTCGCCGAAGTGGTCTCCGTCATACTCGTTATAGCCACCACCGACTTGCAGATCCCAGGAAGAACGGGACCACTGGCTTGAGAGAATCACCCCGTAAAAGTGGTTGTCGAGCCAGCGCTGTCGAATCAAGTCACTCTCTTCGATTGTCTGGTTTCCGATCTGAATCGGTTCAATTCCGTACGTCGCCAGATCGTCTCCGACTCGATACTCCTCGTAGTACCCTCGCCCTCGCGTGTAGTGCAGCGAGCTGTTCAGGATCCAGTTCTCCCGTGCCTGCCAGCTGTAGTGCAGGTGGTAGTGGTCCTGTTGATAGTTGTCGGTCTGGTTTTCATACGTGAACTCGTTGAAGCGTCGGTTGCCCAGATTCGATCGGAGGTGGGCCGCATCTCCACCCAGATTGGTAATATAGCGTTCCAGTCCGGTTGCGTCGTTTTCGAGAATGGGTTCCGGAACCCCGTTCCAGGCTTGGTAGGTTTTCTCCATACCGGTCATGACATCCATTCGAAGTCGTCCACGGTCTCCGGATCGGCTGGCAGAGAGGTGCAGAGATTTCAGATCGGAGAAACCCCGATCGATATACCCGTCCGATTCGATCTTGGAGAGTCGAGTTTGCAGGTTCCATCCATCTCCGATGGTGCCGGTTCCGGCACCCAGATTGAGTTTTCGGGTATTGAACGATCCGAGGACCGAACTTGCCTGGATGTGTGGTTCGGACTCCAGATCACCGGTCTGGATGCTCATGGTCGCACCGAATGCTCCGGCGCCATGTGTCGACGTTCCGACTCCCCGCTGAACCTGGATGCTTTCGACGCTCGAGGCGAGATCCGGCATGTTGACCCAAAAGACATTTTGTGACTCTCCGTCATTGACCGGAATTCCGTTCAGTGTGACGTTGATGCGGGTTTGGTCGACTCCGCGCACCCGGAGGCTGGTATATCCGATTCCGGCTCCGGCGTCGGATGTCGTGACGACCGACGGCGTACGTCGAAGCAGGTAGGGCAGATCCTGAGCCTGTTCGGCTCGCTCGATCTCCTCCTGTTGGATCGTGGTGTAGGCGATGGGAGAAGACTCATCGGCACGAACCGCTCGAACCAGAAGTTCGTCTCCGAGTATCGTCGAGACCCGCAGGCGGATTCGGACAGGATCGCCGTCCGGTCTCGCCTGGAGGGTTACGGGTTGGTATCCCAGATACTGGACGGTGATTTCGACCGGAGCTTCTGCCGAGACGTTGATGATGAATCGCCCCTCTTCGTCGGTCACCGTTCCGGAGCCGATGGTGGTGTCCACAGGCTGAACGGTCGCTCCAATGAGCGGTTCAGCGGTGGTGGCATCCCGGACAACGCCTTCGATCTGTTGCGCCCGGACCGAGAGGGCCGGGAGCAAAAGTACGAGCAGGAACAGCCCGCACCTTTTGAATCGTCGTATTCGACGGGTAGTGGGTTTCATATGGAACCTCCAACTTGCTTATCAGACGTCTTCCTTTGGAAGTGTCTGGTGCTGATTGTGGGGCCGGCTGAACCGGATCCCCGGATAAGAAGTGGAGGAGGTAGACTTGCGTAACTGAAACTGCTATTCAGAAATGGCATTTCAGGTTTCCCTTCGCCGGTATTATCCGGATCAGGTAGTAGGGTATGATCTCAGCCCGCTTTGGCAAGCACCCCCAACCTTCGGTTGATGATGGGTCAAATATAGAGCTCTGAGGCGACCGGATCAATGAACCCGTCGGGGAAAAGTGGTATCCTTGAAGTGACGGTGACCGACGGAACCGGGAACACGAATTCAAACAGACAGAGAAGCCATGAGCCAGAAGCAGAACGTGATTGACGTGTTGCGAGACATTCATCTGATGATGCAACTGGCTGGAGAGAATCGGTTCCGTGCCATCGCGTTCGATCGTGCGGCGCGCACCCTGGAGTCGATGAGTGAATCATTTGACGAGCTGGTCGGGGAGAGAAGGTTGACCGATTTGAAAGGGATCGGCACATCGATCGCCGAGGACATCCATCAATTCCTGGAGAGTGGCGAAATTCCGGTTCTGAACGATCTTCGAGATCGGGTACCGGAGGGCCTGATGGACTGGCTCGATATCTCCGGGTTGGGTCCGAAGAACATTGTCAAAATCCATCAAGAGCTGGAAATTACCGAGCTGGACGATCTGCTGGAGGCGTGTCGGGACGGAAGGGTCGCCTCGCTCTCCGGATTGGGGAAGAAGTCGGCGGACCGGATTGCAGACTCGATCGAATGGCTCAAACAGAATCGGACTCGTACGCACCTCTCGGAGGCGACCGAGTTGGCCGAACCGTTTTTACAGGCACTTTCGCGTCTGGAAGCGGCAGTCAGGATCGATGTGGCGGGTTCGTTGCGGCGACAGCGGGAGACGATCGGTGATATCGATCTCTTGGTGGCTGCGGAACCGGGTCTGGCCGGAGGGATCATCGAGCATTTTGCAGGACTGGAGGTGGTTGTGGACGAACTTGGACGTGGAGAAACGAAGTGTTCGGTTCGTGTAGAGTCGGGACGACAGGTCGATCTTTGCGTTGTACGTCGGGATCAGTGGCCATCGGCACTGCTCTATTTTACCGGCAGCAAGGAGCATAATGTCATGTTGCGGGGACGGGCGCGAAAGCGGGGTTTGGTTCTCAATGAGTACGGTCTTTTCCATCAGGACGAGGAGGGAAAGGCCGATCGTGACCGACCCGTGGTGGTTGGTTCCGAGGAGGAGATTTACAAGGTCCTGGATCTCTTTCCGGTTCCACCCGAACTGCGGGAGGGAATGAGCGAGGAGCAAGAGTTCGAAAAGGGAAGAGGTCCGGAGTTGATTCGGGAGCAGGAGATACGGGGTGTCGTGCACGCTCACTCTACCTGGAGTGACGGAAAGGCGAGTATAGAAGAGATGGCACGAGCGGCCATGCAACGCGGGTATACCTATCTGGTGATGAGCGATCACTCAAAATCGGCAGCCTATGCCGGCGGGTTGACGGAATCCGAGGTGAAGCGTCAGTGGGAGGAGATCGATCGACTCAACGATCAGTTGCGGGAAGAGGGAGCGCCCTTCGAAATCTTCAAGGGGATCGAGTCGGATATCCTGTCGGATGGCTCTCTTGATTACGATGACGATCTGCTTGACGGGTTTGATCTTGTGATTGCAAGCGTCCATTCGGGGCTCGAGATGGATCGGGGCAAGATGATGGATCGGTTCAAACGGGCGATGGATCATCCGGCAACCCGCATCATTGGTCATCCGACGGGTCGATTGCTTCTCCGGCGTGAAGAGAGTGACCTGGATATGGAAGAACTCATTGGTTACGCTGCCGAACGGGGGGTCGTGATTGAAGTGAATGCCAATCCGTGGCGGCTCGATCTGGATTGGCGATGGGGGGCACATGCGATGCAGGCAGGTCTGCTCACATCGATTAATCCCGATGCGCATACGACCAGCGGCATCGATGACATCCGGTGGGGAGTGGCCATGGCACGCAAAGGGTGGTTTACCCCGGACCGGGTGATCAATAGTTGGTCTTTGGATCGGTTTCGACAGTGGGTCGAATCTCCGCGGAGGGGTTCTTGAATGGAACAATCCGGAACCGGATGGTTCCTGGAATCGTTACAGAGTTGGATATACGGCTAACTGTGTTCAATCAAAATTCGAGATGCTACAGGCAGGGATGAGACAATGAAGAAGAGAATGCGACGAATTGGATGGGCGGTGATTCTGTGGCTGCTTCCGATGGCCGGTTGGGCGCAGTCCTCGGTGATCGTACAGATGGCTGGATACCATCAGGTTCCGAAGGTAGAGACCCCGGCTTCCGGGGTCTTGGAGGTCACACTGAAGGCGGATTCGCTGATCGTGGAAGGAAACTTTCGCGATTTGAACAGTGTGTATCGCTCATCGGCCCTCTATTTTGGAGAGCCGGGAAAAAGAGGGAACCGATTAATGGGGCTTGTCGCCGAGCTGGATGAGGATCGTCGGGGCGGGAAATTTTCTGCCGAAACAAATCGATTAAAGCTGCCTCCCTCTCTGCTTGAAGCGTTGGAACGCGGACATCTGTTTGTGAGTATCGGCAGCGATCGACGGCCTCATGGAGAAATTCGGGGGCAACTACCCTCCATGAGCCCGGATCCGGATCCCCGTGAGTGACCCCGAATCGAAGGGTCGATGGATCAGTTTGCGGATGTACCGCTCGGCAGGCGGTCGATGACATCCAGTGCCGGTTGCGGATTGCCCATGACATAGAAGTGAATTCCGGGTACGCCAAAGTCGAGCAATTCGTTGCACTGTTGCACACACCACTCGATCCCAATCTCTTTGACCCGATCCGGGTTGGCGGCAAGATCTTTGACAAAGGGTTCCGGCAGATTCAAATGAAAGAATCTCGGAAGGTTGGTGATGTGGTTTTCGTGGGTGAGAACCTTGATTCCGGGGATGATGGGAACCCGGATTCCAGCATCGCGACACTTCTCTACAAAAGAAAAGTATGCACGATTGTCAAAGAACATCTGACTCGCAATGTAGTCGGCTCCCGCATCTACCTTCTCTTTGAGTCGGGCGATGTCCCAATCGATGTTGGGTGCCTCGAAATGTTTTTCCGGATACCCGGCCACTCCCACGGAGAAGTGGGTCGGATCTGCATTTGCAATCTCTTCAAGGTAGGTTCCATGGTTCATGTTCTGAATTTGGCGAACCAGGTCAATCGCATACTTGTTGACGGTTCCGTTGAGCTGTTGGCTCATCGATTCGGATGCGTCTCCACGAATGGCAAACACATTGTCGATTCCCAAAAAATTGAGTTCGATCAGGGCATCTTCGCTCTCCTCCTTGCTGAACCCTTCGCAAATCAGATGCGGAACGGGGTCGACGTCGAAACGGTGAAGAATGGCGGCGCAAAGCCCGATGGTTCCTGGTCGTTTTCGCCGGATGAAGCGTTTGAGCGTGCCGTCGGGCTGCTCTTCGACATACGATTCGGCAGCATGGTACGTCACGTCGATGAAAGGCGGACGGACACTCATGAGTTTCTCGATCGAATCAAACACCGATTTGACCGATCCACCCCGTTTGGGCGGGATGATCTCGAAAGAGATCAGGGGGTCACTGGCTCGTTCGTAGTGTTCAATGACTTTCATGCTGCTAATTCTGTCTGTTAAATCGTACCTTGGGCCGTCTTGACGACTTCTACAGCCGTACATAATAAGCTCAATTGGAACAAATCGAAAGATGAAACTCTCTCACCCCATTATCGAGCATCTGAAGAAACGAATCCTTGTCCTGGATGGAGCTATGGGAACCATGATCCAGGAACGTCGTTTGGAAGACGTGGATTTTCGAGGAGACAGATTCCGGGATCTGGATCAAGAGCTGAAGGGGAACAATGATCTTCTTTGCCTGACCAAGCCGGACGTGATTCGCAGTATTCATGACGAGTTTCTGTTGGCTGGATCGGATCTGATCGAAACCAATACATTCAACGCGAATCCGATTTCGCAGGAAGATTATCAGCTGGCCGATATTGCCTATGAGCTGAATGTGGCGGCTGCAACGTTGGCAAGGGAGGCAGCGGATGCAGCCTCGAAACAGACACCGGAGAAGCCCCGGTTTGTTGCAGGGGCGGTCGGGCCCACAAACCGCACACTTTCGCTCTCTCCGGATGTGGAAGATCCGGGTTATCGTGCCATTACGTTTGACCAGCTTGTCGAGGCCTACACGATACAGATCCAGGGATTGCTGGACGGGGGTGTGGATCTGCTGTTGGTGGAAACCATTTTTGATACACTCAACGCCAAGGCTGCCATCTATGCGATCCATCAGCTGGCTCGATCGCGTGGCAAGAAGGTTCCGATCATGATTTCCGGGACCATTGTCGATCAGAGCGGGCGAACACTTTCGGGGCAGACCAACGAGGCGTTCTGGATCTCGATGAGTCATGCCAATCCCCTGTTGAGTATCGGGCTCAACTGCTCTCTGGGATCGGATCAGATGCGTCCGTACATCAGCGAACTTTCGGAGCTGGCCAGCTGCTTTACCAGTCTCTATCCCAATGCGGGCCTCCCTGACGATATGGGAGAATATAACGAGACACCCGATTTCATGGCCGCACAGCTCGGTGAGTATGCGTCGGAGGGAATGGTCAATATTGTGGGTGGCTGTTGCGGGACAACTCCGGATCACATCGCGGCGATGGCCGAGGAGGCGAAACGGCACAAACCACGTACTCCGGCCCAACCGAAACCGTGGTTGCGACTGAGTGGCCTGGAGCCGTTGGTGGTTCGACCCGAAACCAACTTTGTCAATATCGGGGAGCGGACCAATGTGACCGGATCGAGTGTTTTCCGGGACTTGATCAAGGAGGAGGACTACGAAAAGGCGTTGTCGGTGGCCAGGCAGCAGGTCGAGAACGGAGCTCAACTGGTCGACGTAAACATGGATGAGGGAATGCTCGAGTCGGAGGAGGTGATGGTTACATTCCTGCGATTGATGGCTTCAGAGCCGGACATCTCCCGGGTTCCCGTGGTGATCGACTCCTCCCGGTGGAGTGTTCTGGAAGCCGGCTTGAAGAATATTCAAGGAAAAGGGGTGGTCAATTCGATCAGCTTGAAGGAGGGGGAGAAGACCTTTCGCAAACAAGCCGAGACGATTCTTGATTTCGGTGCTGCGGTGATGGTCATGGCGTTTGACGAGAAGGGTCAGGCAGATACCCTGGAGCGGCGAAAAGAGATCTGTTCCCGGGCCTATCGAATTCTGGTAGAGGAGGTTGGTTTTGCACCTCAGGATATCATTTTTGATCCCAATATCCTCACAGTGGCGACCGGCATGGAGGAGCACAACAACTATGCGGTCGAATTTATCGAGGCGACTCGCTGGATCAAGGAGAATCTTCCGAGAACCAGTGTGAGTGGCGGACTCAGCAATATCTCCTTCTCGTTTCGCGGGAACAATCGGGTGCGGGAAGCCATGCATTCGGCGTTTCTGTATCATGCGATACGAGCGGGCTTGGATATGGCCATCGTCAATGCCGGGCAGTTGGAGGTCTATGAAGAGATCGAGCCGGAATTGTTGGTACGAATCGAGGATGTACTTCTGAATCGTCGCGAAGATGCGACGGAACGACTGCTCGAGTTTGCCGAAAAAATTCGGGACGAGCAGCAGGGCACTACGGAGAAGAAGCGGGACGAGTGGCGCGATTGGCCCGTCGAAAAGCGGATCGAGCATGCGTTGGTCAAGGGAATTGTGGACCATATCGTCGATGACGTCGAAGAGGCCCGACAGAATATCGAGGAACCGATCGAGGTGATTGAAGGGCCGATGATGGCTGGAATGGATGTTGTCGGAGATCTCTTTGGAGCTGGAAAGATGTTTCTTCCACAGGTGGTCAAGAGTGCCCGTGTCATGAAAAAAGGGGTGGCGCATTTGATTCCGTATATCGAAGCGGCGAAAAAGAAGAGCGGGTCCTCGAAACCGAAAGCGAAGATCCTTCTGGCGACCGTAAAGGGGGATGTTCATGATATTGGCAAGAACATTGTGGGTGTGGTGCTTCGGTGCAACAACTACGAAGTGATCGATCTGGGTGTCATGGTGCCGGCGCAAAAGATCCTCGAGGAGGCAAAAAAGGAGAAGGTCGATGCCGTCGGACTCAGCGGACTGATCACCCCGTCCCTGGACGAGATGGTGAATGTGGCCAAAGAGATGGAGCGACAGAAGTTTGATCTGCCGCTGCTTATTGGCGGGGCAACGACCTCGCGTGTTCACACAGCCGTACGAATTGATCCGTGTTATCGTGAACCGGTGATTCATGTCCTGGACGCTTCCCGAAGTGTGACGGTGGTGAGCCAACTCCTTTCGGAGTCGGAGAAGCGACAGAGCTTTATCGACGAGATAAAAGTGGAGTATGAAGAGGCTCGTGAGCGACACGCCAGTCGCAAGTCACGCAAAAAGATGTTGTCGCTGGAAGAGGCGCGCGCGAATGCTACAGAGATTGACTGGTCGTCTGCCCCGATTGCCCGGCCGAACCGGATGGGAATCACGACCTTTCGGGATCTCCCAATCGATGAGCTGAAACCCTACATCGATTGGTCTCCGTTCTTTATTTCGTGGGAAATGAAGGGAAAGTATCCAGCCATTCTCGAGGATGAAAAGGCTGGTGAGGAGGCAAGAAAGCTGTTCCGGGATGCCAATGAATTGCTGGACCGAATTATCGAAGAGAAACTTTTTATCGCACACGGAGTGGCGGGCCTGTTCCCTGCCAATCAAGAGGGAGATGACATCATTGTCTGGGAGGATGAAGGTCGAACGGCCGAAAAAGCGAGACTGCACTCTTTGCGCCAGCAAACGAAGAAGCGTCGGGGGGAGCCGAACAAGGCGCTTTCGGACTATCTGGCACCGGTAGATTCGGGTCGAACCGATTATATAGGAGGTTTTGCCGTCACGGCCGGTCACGGGGTCATGGAGTTGGCACGGACCTTCAAAGAGGATCATGACGACTACAATGCGATCATGGCTCAGGCGCTCGGGGATCGATTGGCCGAGGCATTTGCCGAGTATCTGCATGCCAAGGTTCGTCGTGAGCTCTGGGGGTATGCATCGGATGAGGGACTGGACAACGAAGCGTTGATTCGGGAAGTCTATCGCGGTATTCGTCCGGCTTCCGGATATCCCGCCCAACCGGACCATACCGAAAAACGGCTACTCTTCAAGCTGTTGGAGGTTGAAGAGAATACCGGCATCGAATTGACCGAGCAGATGGCGATGACTCCGGCCTCTTCTGTAAGCGGGCTCTATTTTGCCCACCCCGATTCGCAGTATTTCAATGTGGGAAAAATAGACATGGAGCAGTTAAAGGATTATGCCCGACGAAAAGGGCTGGATCTGGATGAGATGGAACGTTGGTTGAGCCCGATCCTTCAGTAAAAGGCCCTCTGATTTTGTAGATTCCCTGAAGCCGAGGATCGGCGACCGGCGCAAGAGCGTGCGCCGCTCAAGTCGTTCATGGATGTGAGATGCGTATGCGTTTTCTTCTATATCCTGCACCCACAGAGATGGAGACCTGGTCGATTCGAGGGTGGATCCGGTTTCGATGCGTGCCGTTCAAATGGTTGTCACGGTTCTGTTTCGGGCTTCTTCTTTTCGGTTTCCCGGCAGAATCCTTGACGGCTCAAACGGGTTTCGACTCCGATTCATTTGAACGTCCGGATGTGATGATGGGATTGAGTCCGGTACGAATGGATTCTCTGGATCTTCAAGCACATCTGTACCACCAGGAGAACGAAATATTACGGGAGAGTCGAACTCTTCAACAGGCCATTCGTTCGGCCTCTCCCCGAGAAGCGGGCCCTCATCTGTTGGATCTCTATATGCGATTGTCGACTGCTCATCAACGATTGGGGGAGATGGAGATCGCTTTCGAACAGGTCTATCGTGCACTCTCATTGGCAGAAGATTGGGAGTGGTGGGACCGTATTCCGCGTCTTTTGACACGTATCGGTACGCTATTTCAGGAATTGGGGAATCCCGAGGAAGCCGTCATTCATTTGGAACAAGCCTCAAATCTTGCCCGGGAGCTGGGAATTGACCCTGTGCAACAAGAGGCGGATTTGGGATTGGCACGCCTCTTCCGGGAGAGTGGAGATACCCAGGCGGCTCTGGATATCCTGGAAGCATTGAGGGTTCAAGGGGTTCGGGAGAGTGATCTGGGGCACGTTTGGGCTCTGGAAATGGGGAGGTGGCATCTGCAGTTCGGGGAGTCGCGCCTGGCACGCCGCTGGTTTGAGGAGAGCTTGCATGGATTCCGTGAAAATGGAGAGCAGATCGGGGAGGCAGAAGTATTGGTCGCATTGGCCGGTCTGGAACAGAGGGAGGGTCGTATTGCTTCTTCGGGTCGTTGGTTGCATGAAGCACTCAACGGACTGGAAATGGACAGGCATTCCAGACAGATGCTGGAGATTCAAGGGCATCTATACGAACATTATCGGGATCTGGGAGAGTATCAACAAGCCCTATCGGCTCTTGAAGCACGCACGGCCATCGGCGAGAGGATCAGCAATCAGGAGTATGAACGGGCTCGAGCCGAATTTGAAACCCGGTTCGAAGTTCGTCGAAGCCAAGAGCAAAATCGACAGTTGATGGCCGAACAGTCACGTCAGGAGGCGAGGATTTCATTCCAACGCTGGATCGGGATGGGTGGAGGCTTTCTGTTCCTCTTCTTGGCCACCATCTCATTCTATCTCTATCGTGATCTGAAAGAGCGAATGCGTCTGAATCGGGATCTTGAAGAGAAGAACCGGGAACTGGATCGACTGGACGGGGTAAAGAACCGTATTCTGGCCATCGTTTCCCACGATCTTCGAGGCCCCCTCCACTCGTTTGACGGATTTCTCCAGCTCCTGGAGAAGGGAAAAGTTAGCGGCGAACAGCTTGTACAAATGGGAGGCAGCCTTCGCGGCCGGATTCGGGCGAATCAAATGACCATGGAGAATCTTCTCGAATGGGCCAAAACACAGATGACAGGCGTGGAGCTCCATCCGAAAGTTGTGGAGGTTCAGCCCATTGTGGAACGAGTCTGGGAGGTCATATCAGGCCAGGCAGAAGAGAAGAAGCTTTCACTCCAAATCGAAATGGAGGTGGGCGTTCAATCCTGGAGTGATCCGGATGTGGTCCGTTTGGTTCTTCGGAATTTGTTGGGCAATGCCATTAAATTTTCTCACCCGAAAGGGGTCATTGTTGTTCGGGGAGAAGAGAAGAGGAATGAGATTCGTATGACGGTCGAAGATCGGGGTGTGGGTATTCCCGAAGAGATGCAGGACCGTATTTTAACAGGGGAAGGGGTGACGACAGAGGGTACGGCCAAGGAGAAAGGGAGCGGGCTCGGATTGGCTCTTTCCATTTCGTATATCGAGAGCCAGGGGGGAAGGCTCTGGTTTGACAGCACCCCGGGGGAGGGGACCCGGTTCCATTTTACTCTTCCGGCTCTGTCTCGACGCCCGTTGGATGGGATGGAGGGATCGTGAAGAGCTGTTTTCGCAGGACGCTGTTCATGATTTTCTGCTTGGCAGTGATACCGGTCTCCGGTTGGGGACAATCCGCAGAATCGTTTGAAACCGAGTGGATTCGGGATGCCGACGGAGTGATGCGAGAGGCGGTTCGTGGCGAAGTGCTCATACGGTATCGACAAGGAGTTGATGACCGACAACGTGAGCGAACCGAGCGATCATTGGGTGTCGAACGAAGCCGGCGGGTGGGAGAAGAGCTCTGGCGTGCGAGTGTCTCTCCGGATCGAGCAAGAGAGATTGTCGGAACGAGAGTTCGCCATCCAGAAGTAGATCTGGTTCAGCCCAACTATATCTATCGACTTCAAGAGCCTCTGGTGATGGGGGAGCCGGGCCTGCAAGAAGACGAGTTGAGAGCGGGCCGTTTGCCGGATGACCCTCATTTTTGGCGACAGTGGGGACTCTACAATGAAGGGCAGACCTATCGGTCGGGTCGATCAGGGGTTCCGGGCGCCGACAGTCGGGCTCACTTGGCATGGGAAGTGACTCGGGGATCGGGCGAGGTGGTTGTGGCCGTCTTCGATACGGGGATCGATTACAATCATCCGGATTTGGCACCGAATATGTTTGTTGACGAACAAGGCCGGCCGGGCGTCGATTGCAGCCCTTCCGGGATGTCTGGAGGGGGCTGTTCGGATGATCCGATGGATCCGCACGGACACGGGACTCACATTGCCGGGATCATTGGTGCGGTCGGCGACAACGGGATTGGTGTAAGTGGTGTGAACTGGCAGGTCCGGCTCATGGCCGTCAAGATCTTCAGTGAAGATCCCAACCGTCCGGGGGAGTATATCACATCGGATGCGTCGATTCTTGCGGGGTATGATTATGCACTGAGTCGGGGGGCACAGATTTCCAATCACAGCTATGGGGGACCGGCCTCGTCCCCGCCTTGGTTGCAACGGGAGAAGATCCGACAAGCGGGAGACCTTTATGATCACCTGGTTATTGCCTCGTCGGGGAATGCGGCATCCGGTGAAGAGGGCGAGGAGACGGCGATTTATCCGGCAGCGTATGATTTGTCGAATGTCATATCGGTGGCTTCGACCAATGCAGAGGATGAGCTCTCCCGTTTTTCACACTATGGGGAGCAGTGGGTGGATTTGGCGGCACCGGGAGAGCAGATTTACAGCACGTATCCCGGGGAGGCGTACCAATATCTGTCCGGAACATCGATGGCATCCCCGTTTGTGGCTGGGGCAGCTGCGTTGGTACGTTCGGTGTTCCCCCAATTTAGCCATGAAGAGATCCGGTCTCTTCTGATTGAGGAAGCCGATCAATTGGCGAGCCTGGAGGGTCGGATTGCAGATGGGCGGAGGCTCAATATGTTGCGGTCTCTGCCGGCTGGCCGGGTTTGGCTGACACACGGATCTCTGTCGGATCAGGTGGAAGAGGTGGATCTCTGGGTCAATGACCGGTTGGTCGAGAGCGGGATTGCTTATGCCGAGACAACGGACCGGCTCTATCTGCCGGCCGGTGTAGAGTTGGAACTCTCCATCCGTGCATCTTCGTTGGCTGGATCCACGATCGAGTGGCATCGCGAAGATGTGAGGGTCGATCGGGATCGTCGCTATCGGTCGCTTTTCTACGGTACCGATCCCTGGAACCTGCTGATGCAGGAGGAGACTCGCGGTGACCCGGAGGAGGGTCGCGTATCGGTGCAGATCATTCAGTTGTTGGATTCTTCGGACCCAATGGGGCTTTATGGGATCTACCCGGATGGCCGTCCTTCGACTATTTTTGCACGAACCCTGGCCAGTGGAGAGGCGAGTGATCCGGTACAGGTTCCGCCGGTTGAAATGGAGCTGGACTTGACGCGGGAAGATGAACGACTGCATTCGGTTCAGTTGCCATTTTTGGCTCGTGAAGGAGAACGGCTGACGGTCTGGATTACGGATGGAGCGACACCGGTATCCTATCAGGTACTGTTGAGTAGTACGACAGGTGAAGGTGTTGTGGCCGGAGAGGTGAGGGTTCCACAAGGGGAATTGCGCCATCGAAGCGATGTGCTGGTTCTGGAGAACAATTTTCCCAATCCGTTTCGCAGCCAGACAATGATTCAATTCTCACTTCCGGAGTCGGGTCCGGTCCGGGTTGAAGTTGTGGATCTGTTGGGGCGAAGAGTTCAGCTTTTGGTGGATGAGGAGCTGGTGGCAGGGATTCATCGCATTCCGTTTCTGGCCGATGGAATGGCCAGTGGTATGTATCTGTTCCGAGTTGCGACAGAGGAGGCGTCCCGGAGCGGGAAAATGATGCTCATTCGCTAACGCTGTACGTGCGTAGTTTCAATCATCTTCGAAAAGCAGAAAATATGGTCGGGGCGACTGGATTTGAACCAGCGACCCCTCGGCCCCCAGCCGAGTGCGCTACCTGACTACGCCACGCCCCGAATACTCAAGACCCGTATGTTACGACGATTCTCAAGTTCAATCAAGCTTTTCAAACGAGTTTCGTCTTGCTCAGTCGGTTGAAGGCCGTTGCGGATTTCCCTCGCCAGAATCCTGTTCAGAGGGATCTACAACCCGAAGCTGATTACTTAAGGACGTTTTCAACTCTTCCAAGTCATCTTCCGAAAGCAATTCGTCGATGGACTCTACACCTACTTTCAACGCCAGATTGTAGACCATTCGGTAGAACAGCATTTGGTGGGCCATGGAAGACAGTTGCATCAACTGTTCCTGGGGAATTTGAGCACCACTCAGACGGAGTCGATTGATGGTCGGCTCCAACAAGACTTCCATCTTTTTGGAGAGTTGTTTTTCCAGTTCTCCTGCTTCTTTGTTCTCTTTGCTGGTTACTTCTTTTCCGCTTGGGTCAACAATTTTCATGAGAGCTGTTTTTTTGCGTATTCATTTTCGGGATCCATTTTGAGTGCCTGTTCGTAGTAGGTTCGGGCCTTGTCGTCGTGCCCGCCTTTTTTCATAAGATCACCCATCAGAATCCAGTTTTCGACGTCGGCCGGATCTTGTTTGATCCGTTCCAACAAGTAGGTAATGGCTCCTTTTCCGTCATGGGTCATCAATTTATAGAGAACCATGTGACGATGGGCAGAGGGAAGGTCATCGAGTTTGATGGCTCGTTCAAAATCCTCGTAAGCTTCTTCGAGTTGTTCGCAGTTCAGTTGGGCGTATCCCCGAAGATTGTAAAGTTTCCCGTCTTCCGGATCGATTTCAATCGCTTGATTCAGGGATTGAATGCTCGGTTCCCACTGCGTCAGCTTCTGCATGACCTCGGCCTCCAGAAGATGACCCTCTGCGGCATCCGGCTTCATGCGTTGAAGTTTGCGAGCCATATCGAGGCTTTCGTCCAAGTCCTGTTCGTGCAGAAGTTGATATCCCCGATTGTACGTCTCTTCAAAATTCATAAAATATTACGTCTCTTTTTGTTCTGAACGGTCTGTTTCGGTGACGTCTTCGTATTCGGCCTCTTCGATCTGATCCATGGACGGTTTCTGTTGGCGAGGTCGCGTTTGCTGCTGCCGGGTTCCGCCAAATTGAACCTTGAATCTGGATCGTTCAGACGTGCGTCTCGGCCCTGAAATCAGTCGAAGCAGGAAGTAGATGAAAAGGGCAATGACGATCCAGCGAATCATGTATCCGGTATTAGATGAATATGGGTCTGTTGATGTATCGGGGTCTGGAATATCTGTTTCTCGATATATTCGAGATGATCCGGGCGAGACTCCAAGTCGGTTTCCGATACGTTAACGATGATCAGAGGAGATCGATTGTAGTGATAGAAAAAGTGATTGTACGCCTCCGACAACTCTGAAAGATACCCTTCTGAAATCTGTTTTTCATACTCCCGGCCCCGATTTTTTATGTTTTCCGTCAGGCGGTCGACACTACACTGCAGGTAGATGGTTAGATCCGGTTTGACGGCGATTCCGGTCATTATTTGATAGATCGAGTCATACAATTGGAGCTCGTCTTCGTTCAGATTCAATCGGGCAAATATCCGGTCCTTCTCAAACAGATAATCGGAGATGACCGTTTCATGAAACAAGTCGTGGTGTGAGAGCGCCTGTTGTTGTTTGAATCGACTGGCCAGGAAAGCAAGTTGTGTCTGAAATGCGTATCGCTTTGGATTGGAGTAAAATTTTGGCAGGAATGGGTTGTCATCAAACTCTTCACAGACGAGTCTGGAGCCGTGTCTCTGGGCAAGAAGATTGGCAAGGGTTGTTTTCCCGGCTCCAATGACCCCCTCGACAGCGATGTAACGAGGAGGTGTCCCACTCATATTGATGTCCATGAGATATCGGTTTGTTCAATCTCGACGGGATCGGCCTGCGTGATCAAGGTCCGGATGGGAGTCTGATCCATGGGGTCCGCCCACTCCGGTCGAAGTTCCTGGAGCGGGAGCAGGACAAAGAGTCGTTGCCGATACTCCGGATGGGGAATGATAAGTTTCTCGGAATCCATTGCCAAGCGACCCCACGAGATGATATCCAGATCCAGTAGTCTCGGTCCCCATCGAGGTGTGGCAGGGTCTCGTCCCACGCGTTTTTCAATGTTCTTGAGAGCGTGGAGAAGATCGATGGGAAGCAGCTCGGTCGTGAGTATGGCCACGCTGTTCAGAAACGGATATTTGGCAGGTCCAACAGGGGCGCTCTCCCATGCCGAAGAGAATTCAACAGGATCTCTGCTAAGTTTCTTCAACGCGGTCGCTGCCTCTCGAAGCATGGAGGTACGGTCTCCCAAATTGCTTCCGATGGCAATGACTACCTCTGCCATTGCATCTCGATTTCGGCGTAAGAAGCCGGGGGGGTGACAGGTGGATCCATTTTCCGGAGGGTAACGACCATTCTGTGCGCTGCGGGAAATTCGTTGAAGAGACGATCTCCAATCGTACTGCAAAGTGATTCGATCAGGTTGTGCGACGGGCCGTCAAGTACAGTCCCGGCGATACCGGCGACCGAGGAGTAGTCCGGTACAAGCGAGAGATCATCCTTTTTGCCTCCGGAACGGAAATCACCGAAAAAGTGGACATCCAGTTCGAATCGGTTTCCGCGTATTCGCTCCTCTTCAAAGAGCCCGTGACGACCCTGAAGAAGGAGTGATTTGATCGTGAGGCGATCTTCCATTTAGAGTGTGGCGACTTCAATCTTGTTCTCCAACTCACTCAATATCCTCTTGTACTTGGGCAGAGTGGTCAGGCGCTCTTCTACAGTTGAGATGGCATGAATGACCGTTGAGTGATCCCTGCCACCGAAGTGAAGGCCAATGGTCTTCAGGCTGGAGTCGGTAAATTGTTTGGAGAGATACATGGCTATTTGCCGCGCCTCCACGATCTCCTGCTTCCGTGTCTTCTCCCGGACTTTGTTCGAGTCAATTCCGAAGTAGTCACAGACGTAGTTTTGAATCGATTCGATCGATATTTGTGTGTTGGAGCTCCGGATCATATCCCGAAGTACCGTTTTGGCCATGGGGAGATCGATCTCGTCGACATGTTTCAACGAAGCTGTTGCCAGGAGTTTGATGATGGCTCCTTCAAGGTCCCGAACGTTTGATTTGAAATTGTGGGCAATGAACTCAATGATTTTCGGATCGAGTTGGATTCCGTTGTCTCCGGCCTTCCGTTCCAGAATGGCATATCGGGTTTCGTATTCCGGCATCTGCAAGTCTGCACTCAAGCCCCAACTGAATCGGGAAATGAGACGATCCTCAATATCCGGTACATCTTTGGGTGCCCGGTCACTGCTCAATATGATCTGCTTCCCGTCTTGATGAAGCGCATTGAAAATGTGGAAAAACTCCTCTTGCGTCTTTTCTTTTCCACTGAAGAATTGGATGTCATCTACCAACAGTACGTCAATGTTTCGGTAGAACATGGAAAAGTCGCTGGCACGGTTGTTCCGGATTGCTTGAACAAACTCGTTTGTGAACGTCTCCGAAGAAACATAGACAACCGATAGTTCGTCACGATACTGCTGTTTGATTCGGTTGCCGATGCTCTGGACGAGGTGAGTCTTGCCGAGCCCGGTTGTTCCATAAACAAAGAAGGGATTGAACGAATTTTTTCCCGGGTTGTCTGCAATCGCCATTGCGGCAGATCGTGCCAGTCGATTACAGTCTCCTTCGATGTAGCGTTCGAATACGTAACTGTTGTTCAGATTCGATTCGATCCGGGTTCTCCGGATACCCGGTATAACAAACGGATTCTGGATCGACTCCGGTCGATGCTCGCCAATGGGAGAGGTATCCGAGGACTCTTCCGGGGGCATGGGGCGTTGTGGGAGGCGAACGGATCGGTTGTTTTCCAGGTGGTCCGATTTCTCTACCAGAACGGAATATTCGAGTTTGCCTTCTTCTCCGAGAACCTTGACCAAGGTCGATCGGAGCATCTGGTAATAGTGCTCTTCGAGCCACTCATACCAGAATTGACTCGGGACTTCAATCGTCAGCGTTTGTTGTTCCAATCGTACCGGCTTGATCGGTTCGAACCAGGATTTGAACTTCTGATAACTGATGTTGTCCTGGATGATTTCCAGGCACTCCTCCCATGCGTTTTCTGCGTTCAAGGTTTCCAAGGTCGACGAATCTCGATTGGTGAAGTTCCAGTGACACGAATACAGTTATCCACAGTGGAAGGGTTCCATTGCGGATGGCACTTGCGAAAATGGGGATTTCTTGTCCTACTGTCAAACCGGAGAGGAGCATCCGAATGAAAGTTATCAACATTTTCAACAACACCTTAAATACATGTGTTGCAATAAGATGAATAAAAATAAAAAATTAGTACCCATTCACTTGACACGCTTGAATCCCCCCTGGGCGGCTGATTTGCAAAATGAGACCCCCTGAAAAATTGCATCAAAAAGTTATCCACAATCTATCCACACTCTGCACATAACGGGTGGCCCGGATCAGGGCTGGGTCGGTCGCGGATTGCTGCAGTGGAGAAACCGGTCCACTTGATCAAGATCCTCGATAACCCGGATATGGTCGAAACTGGACGTGGCAATCGACCGAATCGTGTCAATATCTACCGGATTGCACTCCAACCAGAGAGAGCCTTCCGGTCGAAGGGTCGCAGCCGAAAAATGAAGAATGGCCTCGTAGAATCGAAGCGGATTTTCATCGAAGAGCGCTACTTTGGGTTCATATTCGAGGACCTCTTTTTCCATCTGCCTTGCTTCGTCCGGATAGATGTAGGGTGGGTTGGAAATGATCCAGTTGACCGGAGTCGGGAAGGGTGCATTCTCACGGGTCAAAGACATCAGGTCACATAGGTGAAACTCTGTCGCGGTTCCGTTGCGTTCGGCGTTCCACCGGGCATTTTGAAGGGCCCTTTCAGACAGATCGATTCCATGGCATGTCCAATCCGGGTGCTGTTTTTGAATCGAGATGGGGATGCAGCCGGATCCGGTTCCGATGTCAAGAAGGATCGGACGTTCTGTTTGCACGTCGGATTGGGACTCCAGGAAGAGATGGACCAGCTGTTCCGTCTCTTGTCTCGGAATCAGGACGGACGGGTCTACACGGAATGTGCAGTTCAAAAACGAACATTCTCCGCATATGTATTGAAGGGGTTCGTGAGCGGCACGCCGTTTGACCATGTCCCGAAGTTGAGTACGCTCGTCTTCGGTGAGGGGCCGATCAAAAATCAGGTAAAGTTCAAGGCGTTGGACATCCAGTACGTGTGCGAGAAGCCATTCAATGCTCAGTCGGGGAGACGGAACCTCTCGTTGGTGGAAGTACTCCGTTGCCCATTCAATCATTCGAACAACGGTCCAGACATCGGGAATGGTCATGAACGGTGGAGAGGTTAGGAGTTCTCCTCTGCGTTCTCGTCCTCTTGCTCTACCTCTTCTTGCAGAGAGAGGCCAAAACGTTTGCAGTAGTCCATGACAAAATCGACGACATCCGATTCAATCTTCTTCTCTTCGGAGAGGGAGCTTCCCCGGAAACCCATCCGGCCTCCGCTCTTTTTGAGTTCGATTCGGTTTCTCTTGCTCCCCGATTCGATAACACAAAGCAGACTGATTGTAGCATTGATCTGCTTTTCATACTGTTCGAATAGTGCGACATGAATGTCGTCACCGTTCTCACTCTGGTAGGTGTAAAGATATTTCGGGTCCAGCGCGTCGAGCAGCTTGGGAGCCATTCGTTTCAGGGTTGCCTTGGGCCCGTATGCATAATACTTGGTCAGTGAACTCATACTCTGTACGATGGATTTATTCGACAGGAATAAAAAGCTTTAGAGGACAAGAAGCAAATGGAGTTCGACAGGCTTTTGTCTTGCTTCTGCCTCTCAATGTTTTCTTTTTTTTCTTAAGATGTAACGTTCGAACGGGATCTTGCGTTAAGGATGACAAGAAACCTGATAATGAAAGACGAAATCAATGCATAAGCTGATTCTCTGTACGCTTTTGATGATTGTATGGAGCGGGGCGGGAGCTCTGCAGGTCATGGCACAGATCGAGGAGCCTCCAGTTCTCCCTGCTTCCGATCCAAAGACTCCTATGGATGAAGGGGTTCATACGGGTATCGGACTGGATATCATGTTCAACAACTACGGATTTGGAGTCGGAACAGAGTTCAGAAAAGTCCTGACCCCTATGAAAGAGGGATATGTCTCTCTTGGTATTACCGGGTTGCGGGACGTTAGTGAGCAGACATTTACAGATTTCTTTTTCGGTCAACAGATTGTCCCGAACAAATTCCAGCGAGGCATTACAATCCCGATGCTGGTTGGACTGCGCCAGCGTTTCTTTGCACGGGAAGTGGGAGACAATTATCGATTCTATCTGTCTGCAGGGATCGGGCCGGTACTCGCATTTACTTATCCCTACTTTGAAGACGAGAATCAAAACGGATATCGCGAAGATCTGCGGGAGTTCGGAATCTCCTACGTAGAACCCATCAATGATGTGTTTTCCGGAATCGGGGATGGATCCTGGCATCTGGGAGCTGCAGGTGAGCTGAAAATAAATCTGGATATGGGGAGTCGGTTTGCACGCCTCTCATCGATTCAGTTCGGGTATCTTTTCTATTACTTCGGAGAGGGGTTGCAGATGATGGAGCCGAATCGCCCGGCACGGCGAAGCGGAGCTCTTCCCGGTGAGTTTCCGTTCGAAACGCAACCGAACGGGACGGGTGGAACCGAACTGGTCATGGAACCGGCCAACCGTGCACAGTCATTTTTCGGTACACCTCAAATTCGACTGGTTTTCTCCCGAATGTGGTAAGAGGGCTCTCTTCTTCTTTATTGCCAGTGGAATTCGCCGTATTTTTCAGGTTACGAGATTGGACGCAATTATTTGCAACATAAACAGGATGATATGAGCATAATTGACCAGGTAGTAGGCCGACAGATTATTGATTCAAGAGGAAATCCGACGGTGGAGGTGGATGTGATTTTGGCCGACGGTACCATCGGTCGAGCTGCCGTACCATCCGGGGCTTCCACAGGTGAACATGAAGCCGTTGAACTGCGGGACGGTGACGCCACAAAATATCTGGGGAAATCCGTTGAGAAAGCAGTCGAAGGTGTGAACAGTGTGATACATGAGGCTCTTCATGGATTTCCGGTGGAGCGGCAAACCGAGTTGGATGACCTCCTGATCGAGTTGGATGGAACACCAAACAAAGCCAAGTTGGGTGCAAATGCAATACTGGGTGTATCTCTTGCCGCAGCCAAAGCGTCCGCTCACGCACTTGGATTGCCGCTGTATCGCTATTTGGGAGGAGTAAATGCAAAACTGATGCCGTTGCCGATGATGAATATCATTAACGGCGGATCCCATGCCGACAACAATGTCGATCTCCAGGAGTTTATGATCATGCCTGCCGGTGCCAGTGATTTTTCCGGTGCTCTTCAAATGGGTGCAGAAGTTTTTCACAATCTCAAAAAAGTTCTTGGCTCCAAGGGTTACAGTACAGCCGTCGGGGATGAAGGTGGGTTTGCTCCCGATTTGAAGTCAAATGAAGAGGCCATCGAGGTGATTCTGGATGCCGTCGAGAAAGCCGGGTATACACCGGGTGAAGACATATTGATTGCACTGGATCCGGCGACATCGGAATTCTACAACAGCGAAGAAAAAGTGTACGAGTTTCGCTGGAGTGACGGGAGTAAAAGAGATGCAGATGCGATGGTCGGCTTTTGGAAAGAGTGGTCCGAAAAGTATCCCATTATTTCGATAGAAGATGGGATGGACGAGAATGATTGGGACGGGTGGAAAAAGCTCACTGTTGAAATTGGAGAACATGTACAACTGGTTGGTGACGACCTCTTTGTGACCAATACAGAGCGCCTGGCAAAAGGAATCAAGAATGGGATTGCCAATTCCATTCTGATAAAAGTGAATCAAATCGGTACACTGACCGAGACATTGGACGCGATCGAGATGGCGCACAAGAACGGATACACAGCCGTTATTTCTCACCGATCAGGCGAGACGGAAGATACCACGATTGCCGACTTGGCAGTCGCCACCAATGCGGGGCAAATCAAGACGGGTTCGATGAGTCGAACCGACCGGATTGCAAAGTACAATCAACTGCTCCGGATTGAAGAGGAGCTCGGGGATGCGGCTCTCTTTTTGGGCAGAGATGTATTCGGGATGTAGGGCATAGGAGTCGGGGTCCGGAGCCAAGAATGGGCTCCGGCCAACTTCTCATCTGAATTTGAGCCTCGCAGACCATGATTCTGGATCGTCTCTCCATACAACAGTTCCGAAACCATACAGAGACGACGGTCGATTTAGCACCTCGAATAAACGTTTTTACTGGCCAGAACGGGGCCGGGAAGACCAGTTTGATCGATGCGATACACTATCTCTGCATGAGTCGGAGTTTCGTCTCCAGTAGTGACCGGTATGTGGTTCAAACCGGTGAGACCTGGTTCATGCTGGAGGGGATGTTCCGTGGGAACATTCGGTCCGAATTCAGAGTCGGGTGCTCATATGACAAAGGCGAGGGGAAGAAGATCTTTGTCAATCGGAGTCCGTTGGATCGTTTTTCTGATTTGATCGGAATGGTGCCGGTGGTTGTGCTAAGTCCCGAAGATCGAAAATTGACGGATGAAGGACCGGTTTGGCGGCGCTCCTTTTTGGACGGGTTTATCAGCCAACTTTCTACGTCTTATTTGCGGGATCTGATTCACTACCAGCGGGTAAGAAAGCAACGGAATCGGGTATTGCAACAATTGGCCTACTCCTCTTCACTTGAACCATCCATGCTGGACCCCTGGGATCAACAGTTGGTTCGCTTTGGTTCAAGGCTGATGATTGCACGGCATCACGTTATCCAAAGGTTGCAAAAATACTTGGCCAATCAGTATGAAGCTCTTTCCGGAATGGAGCATCGACCGAATTTGGTGTATCAAACGCTGTGCGACGCGAGTCAGAGCCCGGCAGAGGTGGAGTCCGACTATCACAAGATCCTGTCCGAAAGCAGGGAACGTGAGCTGGAACGAGAACAGACATTGACGGGTCCCCATCGTGACGAGGTGGTATTTTTTCTGGGCGACATGGAGCTTCGAAACTACGGATCACAGGGTCAACATCGACTCTTTACCATAGCTTTGAAATTGGCACAACTTTTCTATTATTCGGATGAGTTGGATGATCTGCCACTCATGTTACTGGATGATGTATTCGGGAATCTGGATAAGGCGACATGCCAGTTGGTTCTCGAAATGTTGCAGCATCATCCGGGACAGATTTTTATTACGTCTGCATCGGAATCACCGTTTGAACAGATGTCAATTGATTGGAGTGGCAACAATTCGTGGTTTTTGGCCGAAGGCGGGGCCATTCACAGGAGGGAAACATGAGTTATTCAAACCGGCCGAAAGCACTTGGTGATCTTCTGAAAGGGTATATGAAGCGTTTGCCCGGCAATCAAGAGGTTCGCAAGGGGATGGTACTGCACTGTTGGTCGGCAGTTGTGGGAGATCGGGTAGCGGCTGTTACGGATAAAGTCGTATTCGATGGAGACAAGCTACTGGTATATGTGAAGGGGGAAGCCTGGCGTCACGAGCTTCACTCCAATCGATATACCATTCGCGAACGCCTGAATCGAGAAGTCGGCAGTGATGTGATTCGGGAGGTGATTGTCCGATGTTGAAAAGCTGGATCGATCGATTCAATCACTGGTTTCAAGAGGACTCGTCCCAGAGGGATCGAGAAACGGATGGTGCATATCTTCCCAAAGAGAAAGTATTGGTCTTTAGTCTGTCGCTAATTCTGGCTTTTTGCCTCTGGTTCATTGTCAATCTGAGTCGTGATTTTTCAATCTCGGTTGATTTCCCGATGCAGGTCGAGCATCTGTCGGATGAATTGGCACTTGTTCAGGATCCTCCAAGTCTTGTTCAGGTTGGATTGACGGGTGAGGGGTGGAACCTGATCTCTCTGTACCGAAATCCGCCAACTCTTGTGGTCGAGTCTACCGAGCAGGATGTCAATCTGTTCGAAGTGGTTCAACAACAGCTGTCGGTCTTGTCGAATGTCAATGTTACACAAGTCCGACCTGCACGTGTTCTGTTGGAGCTTGAGGAGAAGCGTTCCCGCGATGTGGTCGTGATTCCCAATCTGAAGATTCAGTTGAGGGAGCGTTATCAACTTCTTGATGAACCGACAGTGACTCCGGAGAGAGTGACCATTCGGGGTGCGTTGAGTGTCGTTTCTGATGTGGATACACTCTATACAGAATCCATTGTCCTCCAGGATGTGAGCAGAAGTGGTGACATTCGACTTCCGGTACTGCTGCCGGATAACGGGCTGGAGCTCGATGAACCTGACGTTCATGTAGAGTATCAAGTGGCAGAATTTACCGAGGGCGAGATGACGGTTCCAATTCGTGTTCGGGATTTACCGGGTGAAGAGCAGATCCGGTACCAACCGTCTACCGTCAATATTCGGTATGACGTCCCGATTGAGCAGTACAATGCAGTTCAGGAGGCTCGACCCTTTCGCGCATTCATTGAGTATAGCGAGTTGATGGCCGATACAACCGGTTCCCTGATACCCCGGATCGAGACAATGGATGGCGCTTGGACGCTTCGGGTCAGACAGATTCGTCCAAGCCGAATTCGCTACTTCAGGATTGTTGAACCGTAGTCGCAAAAGGCGCGAGTGCTTTTTGGAGGGAGTGCCCACCAGGAAACCACTCGCGAATGGTGAGAAGCACTTCGTCTACCAATGTATCCGGACAAGAGGCTCCGGAGGTCAGAGCAATGGATGGGGAAGCCGGTACGTTCTCCAGCCAGCCATCTGTACTCTCCATGGCCCCTGTCCATTGATTGAAGTGATGAATGGTATGTTGATTCAATTCGGTCGCATCCCGAATGTGATACGTGGGACAGTGTTTCTCCAGAATTTCTGCCAAATGCATGGTGTTGGAGCTGTTGTATCCTCCAACGACGACGGCTAGATCCGGTTTGGCATCGGCCAAACCATACGTGGCTTGTTGATTTTCGTGCGTTGCATAGCAGAGTGTATCAGAGGTATCTGCGAATCGGTCATTTGCCCGGGTTTCACCAAAACGTTCACGGGCAGCATCCTTCAAGATGCGCATCACCTCTTGTGTTTCGGTGGCCAGCATGGTTGTCTGGTTGATGACACCAAATGTTTCCAAGTCTTGCAGGGGATCAAAACCAGGGGTAGAGGTCTCCCCGAAGGATTGTTGAAAGTCACTTATGGGTCGTTTTCCGGTCATAATTTCGGCCAGAATCGTTGCTTCGGCCGGATTCAATACGACAACAACTGGGGAGTGTTCCGAGGCGTGTGAGAACGTTGCTCGAGTCTCTTCGTGACAAGCTTTCCCGTGAATCACCAAACTGTACCCTTTCTTTCCGAGCTGCTTTCCCCGCTTCCATACTTTTTCCACAAACGGGCAAGTTGTGTTGAAACGGTAGGGGTCGATCCCGTGGTTCTTCAAGCGACGTTCGATCTCGAGTGTTGTGCCAAATGCGGGGACAATGACCAGGCTTTCAGGATGAATCGATTCAATTGGAATTCGTTCGGTTCCATCGGTGTCGAAGAGAAAAGAAATACCCCGTTTTTGCAGGTCCTCATTGACCGTTGGATTGTGGATCATCTCGCTGAGCAGATAGATCTCTTTGTCGGGATTCTTGTCCAGTGTTCGATAGGCAATATCGATCGCATTCTCGACTCCGTAACAGAATCCGAAATGGCGCGGGATCAGAAATTTTACGGTCTGAAGGTCAAGAGTGGACGGTGAGAACTCCCTCTTTCGAGGGTCGTCAATTCTGGTGGCCTCCTTGATCGTACGTATGACAGGAGAATGATACAGATCGGGAATGTCGAATTTTTTTCGTGCCATGGCGTTGCTTCTCTGGTTCCGTCTGAAATATACGAAATCCGATTTGGATCAGGATGGATCCGTCGGCACATCATCGAGCCGGACGCCCACCAATTTGCTGACACCAATTTCCGGCATGGTTACACCGTACATCATCTCCGCTTTGGACATGGTCTTCTTGTTGTGCGTGATGATAATGAACTGGGTCTGTTCACTGAAGCTTCGAATCATATTTGCAAATCGATCGATATTGGCATCATCGAGAGGCGCATCCACTTCGTCCAGAACACAGAAAGGGGAGGGTTTGACCAGATAGATTGCAAAGAGGAGTGCGATTGCTGTGAGTGTTTTTTCCCCACCCGAGAGTTGATTGATCCCGGAAGGACGCTTTCCCCTGGGGTTGGCTTTGATCTCGATTTTTGCCTCGAGTGGATCTTCTACATCCTCTTCTATCAAAAGATCACAGTAGTCGTCTTCTTGAAACAGTGTTCCGAACACCGAGATGAAGTTGGTCCGAATTTTCTGGAATGTCTCGTTGAATCGTGAGGTGGCCGTTTCATTGATCTCTTCAATCGTCTGCCTGAGTTCACGTTCGGCATTATGGAGATCATCGACTTGCTCTTCAAGAAATGCGAGACGTTCCTTCTCCTCTTCAAACTCTTCGATGGCAAGTGGATTGACATCCCCGATACGATTTAATTTCTGTTTCAAATCGGAGATTTTCACCTTGGCCGTTTCCCGATCCATCTCGTCCGGAAGGGTTTCCTCCAACTGTTTCATGAGCAGTCCATGGGTTTCCCAGATGTAATCGGACAACCCTTCGGCTCGCATCGTCAACTTTTCTTGGGCCATCTCCAAGTGGTGCAGAAGTTCGAGATTCACCTCTTTTTGGTGCCGAAGGGTTTTGATCTCCTTCTCCAACTCCCGGATTTCTCCTCGCTGCTTTTGGGTGGCGGCTTCGGCCAGGGTGAAGGCTTCGTCCAGCTCACCCTTCTGAGATCGCTTCTTCGTTCGTTCATCACTGGATGTTCGAATGGTCTCCTTGTGATTGCGAATCGCGAGTTCACTTTCACCAGTCAGGGTTGTGCGTTCTTCAATCCGTTTCTGAATGGATTCGATTCCGTGTTTGGCTCGATCCTGATCCTTAATCAAGTTGGCGATTCGATTCTTGTGATCCTGATGAGACAAACGGGCATCATTGAATCGATTTTGAGCAATGGATCGCTCTTTTTCCAGATCTTCAAGAGTCGATTTGTGTTCCTCTTGTTGTGTTTCCAGTCGCCGAATCGCCTGTTCCAATTCCACTTCGCGAGGGGAGAGCTGTTCCAGCTGCTCACGAGCAGAGGTTTCATTATTCTCCAGATTTACGAGACGATTTTTAAGGTCCCCGATACTTTTCTCATACATCTGGATGGTCGACTGTGTCTGACCCGTCTGTTGCTCCAATGTCCGGACATTTCTCTCGGTCTCTTCCAAGCGGGTGCGAATCTCTCCAATTTGGATGGTATCCAACTCCTCTTGTAACAGAGTGAGTTTTTTCTCTTTTTTCGTTCGCTGAGCGTCCTTGACACCGGCCTTTTCTTCCAGTTTGTCCAGTTTGTCCCGGAGACCAAGGCGTGCCCCCGCTTGATCTCCCTGACTGCCTCCCCGGAGAAAGGCATGTCGACTGATCCACTCTCCATCGAGTGTGACAGCAAGTGTTCCGTCGTCACCCAGAAGGCGTCGGGCTTGGGCAAGATCTTCCGTCAACAGTGTCTCTCCCAGTAGTAGTTGGGCGAGCGCACGAAGTGGCGGGTCATAACGGGCGACCGTCAGAATGGAGTGTCGCAGGACCGGGTAGCTCTCCCGAAGCTCGTCCAGAGGTATGAATGTGGCTTGCCCTTTTCGATTTTCTTTGAGAAGTCGACTTGCACGAATCGCCTCCTCCATGGTGCCGACAACTACAAAATGGATGGAATCTCCCAGCGCTGTTTCCAGTGCTACGGCATGTTCCTCATCCGTGTGGAGGAGTGAAGAGACGACATCCAGACGGGAGAAAGAGGATGCATGGTTTTCCAAAAGCCAGGTAACTCCGGTCGGAAAATACTCGTTGGATGCTGCAAGGTCTTCGAGAAGACGAATTTCGGATCGCAAGGACTCCTCTTGGCTACGAAGTGTCCGAATGGACTCTCGCAATGCCTCTCGTTCGCCTTCCAACTCCTCTTTTCGATTGGTGGCTTCTTCGATATTTCTACGAATCGTGTCGACTTCTTCTTTCAGGGGGGTCAGTTTTTTCTGAATAAGTCCCAACTCACCTTTCTGTATGGAGATCTCCTCCTCCATATCTTTTATTTCGGATTCGATCCGGGCACGATCTCCTTCGGTATTTTCCAATCTGGATTCGAGACGGATGCGATCGGTATGGAGAGCAGACTGCTCTTTCTTGTGTTCGGCCGTAGAGATCTCCAACTCGTAGAGCTGGTGTCGTTCACGCGTATACTGCTGCTGTATTTCATTGAAGCGCTGCTTGGACTGCTCGAGACTCGATTCGGAACGTTCAAGCTCCTCCTCCATCTCCTGAAGTCGGGCCAATGTTTGTTCACGCAACGTTTTGAGTTCTTCAAGATCGGTACGGCTTTGCCGAATATCTTCTTCATACCGATTGATCACTCCACGTTCATTTCGAACTTTCTCTTCATGAATCTGGATGGTCGTTTCGAGGTCTCTCAACGACTGTATCAATTGGCCGACACGCTTTCGGTGTTCGGCCTCTTCACGTTCTTTCGCCGTCAGTTGCTGCCTTGCAGATTCGTCTTGTTCTTCCAGAGTGGTCAGTTTGCTCTGAAGTTGAGCCTTCTCGCGTTCTGCATCGCGGGTTCGATCACGCAATGGCTGGAGATCCTCTTCGATTTGCTGATATTCCAGACGATGCCACGCTTTGTCCAAGCGTTCCAGTTCGGTCTGGAACGTTTTGGCTCGTAGGGCCTTTTCAGACTGAATTTCAAGAGATCGTGTATTTTTTCGGACTTCGACGAGAATATCTTCGACTCGAAGAAGATCGGTTCGTGTTTCGTCGAGCTTTCGTAATGTCTGCTTTCGTTTCTCTTTGTAGCGGGTGACACCGGCGGCTTCTTCAAACAGCTTTCTACGATCATTGTTTTTGTCGGTCAGGATCTCTTCGACCATTTTGAGCTCGATGACCGAGTAGGCATCGGCACCCATACCGGTGTCCATGAAGAGTTCCATGATATCTTTGAGCCGACAGGTGGATTGATTGATCAAGTATTCGCTGTCTCCGGATCTGTAGAGCCTCCGGGTGATGGTCACTTCGTTATATTCGGTAGGCAACAGGCCTCGATTATTGACCAGCGTGAGAGAGACGTCAGCCATCCCCTGGGCTTTCTTGCGTGCAGTTCCGTTGAAGATCACATTGCTCATGGAGTTGGATCGGAGCAGAGAGGGGCGTTGCTCACCGAGAACCCAACGTAGTGCGTCCACGATATTCGACTTCCCGCAGCCGTTGGGTCCAACGATGGCCGTCACACCACGATCAAACGTCACCTTGGTCTTGTTGGCGAAGCTCTTGAACCCGTGAAGTTGAAGCTCGGATATATACATGTGAAGGGCGGAGCTGTCGGTTGGGAGTCAAACGGGGACCTGCAAATCGAGGTTCACGTGGCATCACAGGGTGCTCATCCGGTTCGGGCCGAACCCGTAAATCAGACAGTCAGGATATCCTTCTCCTTCTGATCGAGAAGAGTGCCAACCAATTCTATATGGGCATCCGTCTTTTTCTGGACGAGATCTTCGGCCTCATACTGTGAATCTTCCGGCAAAGACTCCTGCTTGACGATGGATTTGATGGCATCATTGGCGTCTCGACGCGCATTGCGAATACTGATCCGTGCCTCTTCTGCGATCTCTTTGGCGTGCTTAACAAGCTCTTTTCGGCGCTCTTCGGTGAGCATGGGCAACGGAATTCGAATCAGTTGACCGTCATTGTTCGGGTTTAGCCCGAGGCCGGAAGACATGATGGCCTTCTCTACATCCTGAATTGCGCTCTTGTCGTAGGGTTCAACGACAAGGAGCCGCGCTTCCGGTGTGCTGATGGTCGCCAGCTGATTCAACGGAGTTTGCGTACCGTAATACTCGACCCGAATGTGTTCAATCAGTGCGGGGCTCGCTTTCCCGGCCCGAATCTGGGTAAACTCTTTTTTGCAGAATTGAACCGCTTCGTCCATGGACGCTTCGGCCTCTTTAATTGCCGTCTGTAAGGAATCGGGAATCATATCGAAAGGGTTGTGGGAACCGTGGATTCAGAGTTGAATTTGGTACAAAACGGAAGGTAAGAAATGTGTCAATGATCCCAAATAACGGTCGAACCTACCGCTTCGTCAGAACAAACGACTCGTTTCAGATTTCCAACTTTGTTCATGTCAAATACGATGATGGGCGTTTCGTTCTCTCTACAAAGAGTCAACGCTGTTAAATCCATAACGGATAGTCGGAGACGAAGGACTTCATCTCCTGTGATGGTGTCAAATTTGGACGCATTCGGATTGGTTTCCGGATCGGAGTCGAAAATTCCCGAGACACGGGTCCCTTTCAAGATGACGTCTGATTCGATTTCGATGGCGCGGAGCGCAGCAGCTGTATCTGTCGTGAAATATGGATTCCCTGTACCTGCTCCAAAAATGACGACTCGTCCTTTTTCCAGATGACGGATGGCCCGGCGTCGGATAAATGGCTCTGCAATCTCTTCCATTCGAATGGCAGACATCAAGCGGGTTTGAATCCCGATTCGTTCGAGAGCGTCCTGGAGAGCGATGCTGTTGATCATGGTCGCGAGCATCCCCATGTAATCTCCCTGAACCCGATCCATGCCTTCAGTTGCCCCTTTTACTCCGCGGAAGATGTTTCCTCCACCGATCACAATGGCGACTTCGAGCCCTTCTTGTTGAACGGTTGCGATCTCTCGTGCATACTGAGTGAGAATATCACCGTCTATACCGTGTCCTTGGGCGCCGAGGAGAGCTTCCCCGCTGAGTTTGAGAAGAATTCGTTTATACTGATTGGCCACTCGTTGTTCCTTCTTGTCGGGAGTTGATCGTCAAAAAAAAGGCTACCGAATTGGCAGCCTTTTTGCAACAGTTAAATAGGCAGATTACGCGTCGTCGCCAAGCTGAATACGATGGAACGATTTGACTAGAGGTGTCTCGTTCTGCTTAAGGTACTCTTTGACAGAGATTCCGTTGTCCTTGACAAATTTTTGTTCCAGCAGGACACGCTCTTCATAAAAGCGTCGAAGTTTTCCCTGAGCCGCTTTTTCTGCAATCTCTGTTGGTTTCCCTTCATTGATCAGCTGCTCTTTGGCAATCTCCAGTTCTTTCTGAATGACGGAGTTGTCCACCTCGTCACGCGTTACGGCCAGAGGATTCATGGCTGCAATTTGCATGGCTACATCCCGTGCGACGTCTTCATCATTCACGGTGGATTCGAATTCAGCCAAAACAGCGAGCTGGTTGCCCGGGTGAATGTAATCAACGATCGTCCCCTCGGTTTGGAGGAGGATCAAGCGATTGATTTCAATCTTTTCGCCAATCTTTCCAACCATCTCTTCGAGCTTGGCTTCAATGGTGATCGAATCAAGTTTGATCTTCAAAAGATCTCGTACGTTGCCGATCTCGTTCTCATAGGCAGCGTTCAGGAACGATTCTGCATCCTGTTGAAATTCTTCGTTTCGAGCAACAAAATCGGTCTCACAATTGATTTCCAGTGCAACGGCCTTCTTGCCGTCATCTGAAATGCGTGTGACAATCAAGCCCTGGTTGGCTTCCCGGTCTGCCCGTTTTTCAGAAACCTGCTGACCCTTCTTGCGAAGTAGTTCAATAGCCTTCTCCATGTCTCCTTCCGCTTCTGCAAGAGCTTTTTTGCAATCCATCATCCCGGCGCCTGTGGCATCCCGGAGCTCCTTTACTACTTTTGCGCTAATTTTCATGTCCGTAACTATCGTTGAAAGGTTCTCTGTCTGTGTTCTGAAGAGAGGTGGCGACTAGGCGTCCGTTTTGGACTCGTTCCCGGATGCATCGTCATTCTCTGCATCCTTGGAAGCAGGAGTCTCCTCAGCGTCCTTTTCGGATGTGTCGGCGGTCTCGGCATCCTGGGGGGTGAGGTCCTCTTCGACATCCTTTTTGCGTCGCCGTCGTTTCCGGGTAGGGGTAGCAGAACTTTTTTCATCTGCGGATTCGGCCCGAACTTCTTCGGCCGCTTTCTCCATGACTTCTTCCTCTTTGATCGCTTCGCGTTCGGCATTTCCTTCGATGATGGCATCGGCCACTTGGGAAGTGATCAACTGAATCGTTCGTGCAGAATCGTCATTGCACGGAATAATGTGGTCGGGAATGTCCGGATCACTGTTGGTGTCGGCGAGTGCAATGATCGGAATGTTCAACTTGACGGCTTCGTTGACAGCAATATGCTCTTTGATGGTATCGACAACGAAGATCGCTCCCGGGAGCCGGTTCATGTTGGCAATTCCGCCCAGAGTGTTGACCAACTTTTCTCGTTCTCGTTCAAGCATCAGACCCTCTTTCTTGGTCAGCTCGTCGAAGGTTCCGTCTTTGCTCATCTGCTCGATCTCCTCCATTCGGGAGATGCTTTTCCGGACGGTACTGAAGTTGGTGATCATTCCACCGAGCCATCGGTGAGTAACGAACGGCATGCCGCATCGGATGGCTTCATTGCGAATAATCTCTTGGGCCTGCTTCTTTGTGCCAACAAAGAGGATCGTCTTCCCTTCTCTTGCCAGCGCAGTAACCTCTTCCAGCGCTTCTTGAAGGTATTGATGGGATTTCTTGAGGTCGATGATGTGAATTCCATTCCGTTGCATGAAGATGAACTCTTTCATCTTCGGATTCCAACGGCGGGTGAGGTGACCGAAATGGGCACCTGATTTCAACAAGTCTTGAATGGATGCTGCTTTGGGCATGATCTGATTCTGTTTGAGTTTATCCTCTATACAGGTCCTCCCCGATAGCCAATCTCCATTGGGAGACACTCAGCCCCGAGTCGCTGTATATGTGTGATGATTGACGGATACAAACCGGCAATGGCCGGCAGTTCCGGGTGTGTTTTATCGTTTGGAGAACTGAAACTTCTTCCGTGCTTTCGGCTGACCATACTTCTTGCGTTCCACCATTCGGCTGTCACGCGTCAGTAGCCCCTCTTGTTTAAGAGTGGTGTGAAGCCCTTCATTCAGGTCATCCAGTGCACGAGCCAAAGCAAGTTGAATTGCGCCGGCTTGTCCAGTCGTTCCGCCTCCACGAACGGTCACCTTGATGTCGTACGTTCCGTCAAGTTCGGTGGCCGTTAACGGGTGGTTGACAATATTGATCCTGGCTTGGGAGGAGAAGAAATCTTCCAGTGGTCGATTGTTGACCAAAAATTCCCCTTTGCCCGGCTTGATGTAAAGTCTGGCAGTTGACGTTTTGCGTCTTCCGATGTAGTTGGATTGTGACATGGTGGATTACAATTCGATTTTTTCCGGTTGTTGTGCCGTGTGCGGGTGAACCGGGCCTGCATAGATTCGGATATTGGTCAATAGCTTGCGACCAAGTCTGTTTTTCGGGAGCATTCCTTTTACAGCCTTTCTGACAAGAGAGCCCGGATCTTTTTCGAGCATATCTTCTGCAGAGGTGTAGGTCTCGCTTCCGATATAACCGGTATGACGGAAATACTTCTTGTCGGTCATTTTTTTCCCGGTCAGCCGAACTTTTTCGGCGTTGATCACGATGACATGATCCCCTGTATCCATGTGTGGTGTAAACTGTGGTTTGTTCTTCCCACGCAACAGGGAGGCAATCCGGGTGGAGATCCGACCCAGAGGCTGGTCCTCTGCATCTACCAAAACCCACTTCTTTTCGACATCGCCCGGCTTTGCGGAGTACGTTTTATTGCTAATCGTATTCACGATAAATCTCTTTTCGTTTCTTTGGTCAATTGACAAGTTTCAAAAAATAAGGTGATTATTGCGCGATTGCAATGTTAGAGAGGAAAAGTTTTTCAGGGGGCAGAAGCGTGCACGGGAGGTGTGTTTACAGGGGCACGGCAAGAAATTAAAGAAAAAGATTCGTAAATTAAGGTCTGGCAAAAAAGAAGTTTCGGTGTATCGCCAGGACCGTTTTTCACTTCAAAGTTAATCGAAGAATCTCCCAACGTTTATGAGTAAACAACACGATCTTCAAAAGACCCGTATCCCTTTCAATACCGGTTCCGGTACTGCCCACCTGTACAGTTTGAAAAAATTGGAAGAACTCGGTTACGGTGCTGTGAGCAAGCTGCCGTTTTCGATCAAGATTCTGCTTGAGGCGGTTCTTCGGGAGTACGACGGATTTGCCATTACAGAGGACGATGTCCGGGCATTGGCCGGATACAACGCAAAGGACCCGCAAGGCGAAGTTCCATTCAAGCCGTCCCGAGTCGTGTTGCAGGATTTTACCGGTGTGCCAGCTGTTGTGGATCTTGCTGCATTGAGATCTGCGATGAAGCGTATGGGTGGAGATCCTCAATCGATCAATCCACAGGTTCCGGTCGATCTTGTGATTGACCACTCTGTGCAGGTCGATATGTTTGGACAGGATTCTGCACTCATGTTCAATGTCGAGCGTGAAATGGAGCGGAACAATGAACGATACGAGTTTCTGAAATGGGGCCAGAAAGCGTTTGACAACTTCCGTGTGGTGCCTCCGGGACGCGGAATTGTGCATCAGGTGAACTTGGAGTACCTGGCCAAGGGAGTCTTTACCCGGGACGAGAACGGGGAGACCATTGTGTATCCCGATACCCTGGTGGGAACAGATTCACATACGACCATGATCAACGGACTCGGAATTCTCGGGTGGGGCGTTGGCGGAATTGAGGCAGAAGCGGCCATGCTTGGCCAACAAATCTACATGTTGGTACCCGAGGTCGTGGGAGTGAAGTTGACCGGTGAGCTCCATGAGGGAATCACAGCCACTGACTTGACGTTGACGGTGACAGAGCTGTTGCGGCGTCACGGTGTGGTCGGGAAGTTTGTCGAGTTTTTCGGACCCGGCCTGAGCAACATGAGTTTGCCGGATCGGGCGACCATCGCCAATATGTCTCCGGAGTATGGGGCGACGATGGGCTTCTTCCCGATTGATGACGAGGCATTGCGTTACATGCGACGAACCGGGAGAAGTGAAGAGCAGGTTCAGCTCGTTGAAGCCTATATGAAGGAGCAGGGTCTATTCCGAACTGATGACACACCGGATCCGGTCTATACAGAAGTTATCGAGATGGATCTTTCCGATGTGGTTACGTCACTTGCAGGTCCGAAACGTCCGCAGGACCGAATTGCTCTCCGCAATATGAAGGAGACCTTTCAGAATTCGTTGACCAGTGATGACCCGACGATGGGATTCAACCTGGCTCAGGACAAACTGGCCAGCAAAGGAGTCTATAAGAACGGCGAAACTGTCGAAATGGAGCACGGCGATGTGGTGATTGCCGCCATCACCAGCTGTACGAACACCTCCAATCCCAGCGTGATGTTGGGCGCCGGTATTGTCGCGAAAAAAGCAGCCGAGAAAGGAATGAAAGTTCCTCCCTATGTAAAGACATCTCTTGCTCCCGGATCCCGGGTCGTGACCGAGTATTTGAAAGAGGCCGGCCTAACGCCCTATCTGGATCAACTCGGATTCAACCTGGTTGGATACGGTTGTACGACCTGTATCGGGAATTCCGGTCCACTTCCAGATCCGGTCGTCAAGGCGATCAAGGAGGGGGATCTGATCGTTGCCGGTGTTCTCTCCGGAAACCGCAATTTCGAGGGTCGGATTCATCCAAACGTCAAAGCAAACTATTTGGCTTCTCCGCCTCTGGTCGTTGCCTATGCCTTGGCAGGTCGGGTCAATATCGACCTGGACCACGAACCGATCGGCAAGGACAAGGATGGGAAGGATGTCTACCTGAAAGATATCTGGCCAACCTCGGAAGAAATTGTTGAGCACCTGGACGAAGCCATTCGTCCGGATCTGTTTGAGAAGATGTATTCCGATATCTTTGAATCCGAAACGTGGGACGAGATTGCGGTTAGCGGTGGCGAGATATACGAGTGGAAAGAGAAGTCTACCTATATTCAAGAGCCTCCATTCTTCGTAGACATGGGCCGCGATCCGCAACCGATTCAATCCATCAAGGGTGCTCGTGCGCTGGTTAAAGTGGGTAATTCGATTACTACTGACCACATTTCACCGGCCGGGAATATTGCCGAGGATAGTCCGGCGGGACGATATCTCAAGGATCACGGTGTCGAAATACGGGATTTCAACTCCTATGGATCTCGACGTGGAAATGACCGGGTGATGACTCGTGGTACATTTGCCAATGTTCGGTTCAAGAATCAATTGGCACCGGGAACGGAAGGCGGGTATACCAAATACTTCCCTGAAGATGAGGTGACAACCATCTTTGATGCGGCAGAAAAGTACCACAAAAGCGGCACACCGCTTATCGGGCTCGCTGGTCTGGAGTATGGAACTGGATCTTCCCGGGACTGGGCGGCAAAAGGGACCATCCTGTTGGGTGTGAAGGCAATTATTGCTGCATCTTATGAGCGAATCCATCGCTCCAACCTGGTAGGGATGGGGGTTCTTCCACTTCAGTTCAAAGACGGGGAGACGCATGAATCTCTGGGACTGGACGGATCCGAAACGTTCAGCATCGAGCTTGACGACGACCTGAAACCGAGACAAGAGGTTCCGGTCGTCGCAGAGAAGGAAAGTGGTGAAACGGTTCGGTTTTCGACCGTATGCCGCATCGATACACCGGTTGAGATCGAGTACTATCGGAATGGAGGAATTCTCCACAAAGTGCTTCGGGACTACGCGGCCAAGTAGGTTCGCTGCCGGCCTCAAGGTGGTGCCACGTGATGGCAATCGTCTTGTGAATTTGATTGAAACGCCCTGCCATTACCGGCAGGGCGTTTTTTATGAGCTTATGTTCGGGTTTTGAAGAGGAAACGGAGATTATGTCCAAGACCGGTAAGCGTGAGTCCTGCAATCAATCCAATCCACAACCCGACAGGGCCCATGCCGATATGGATTCCGAGTATCCAAGCAAGGCTGAGTCCGAAGAGAGCATAAGAGAGAATGTTGACGACCATCGGGAAACGAGTGTCTTTTAGACCTCGGAGTGCACCGAATGCGCCCACTTGCAAGCCATCAGAAACCTGAAAGATGGCAGCCAGAAAGAGGAGTTGCATGGCAATGTCCCGCACGGCAAGATCAGATGTGTAGATCGAAACAATCGGTCCGGGAATGAGGATCATGAAGAGGGCTGTACAGCACATGGCCAGTGTGCATAATGTAATGCCGACCACACCGCGAAAACGAGCATCGGCCAAGCGCCCTTTGCCTGCTGCCTGTCCGACGCGGGATGTAATGGCCATTGAGAGTCCAAACGGAATCATGAATGCAAGTGCAGCGACGTTGATGGCGATCTGATGACCGGCAACGGCCACGGTTCCCATGGTGCCCATCATCAAGGTGACAGCGGCAAACAGTGTGACCTCCATGGCCGAACTCACTCCGATGGGTATTCCGATTCCAAGAATTTGACGCATCTGGTCCGGATCGGGGCGATGGAATTCACGAAAAATATGGAATCGTTGATAGGGGCGAAATCGTGAAGTAAAAAGGAGCATGGATAGAAACATGAGTGCCCAAACGATTGCAGAGGCATATCCGGTACCAGTTGCTCCCAATTGAGGGAAACCAAGTTTCCCGTACATTAGAATGTAGTTGAGCGGGATATTGGCCAACGTACCAATCAAGGCGACGTACATCCCCGGTTTCGTTACGCTCATCCCTTCACTGAAATAACGGAGTGCACCATAGGCCATGACGGGAAACAGCCCCCAGGATATTGCCTGGAGGTAGTGAGTGGCACCCTCCGCTACATCCGTTTCGACACCGATCCAGTGAAAGACCGGACCCGGATTTCGAATAATAAAAAAGACAGGTAACGCGATAATTTGAGAGATCCAGAGAGATTGTCGCACGTTTGTACCGATCTCCTGGAGCTGGCGTCCGCCGAAATTTTGAGCCACAATCGGATTAATGGCCATCACTGTACCCAACCCAAATACAATGAACGGCATGAGAATGCTTGATCCGACGGCTACCGACGCGAGGTCGAGTGCCGAAAGGCGACCCGCCATCACGGTGTCGACAAAATTCATCGACATCTGGAGAAGCTGTGCAATAATGATCGGAAGGCCGAGTGTGAGCGTTATTCGAGCCTCTTGACGTCCGGCGCTCCATGGAAACGTTTTTAAAAAGTCTGGAAAAACCATCGGTCGACTGGATTGATCGTCTTGGTTGGTGGGGGGTGAATCGTTCGCACCCTACACTCGGACAATCAATAAAGATATCAGCTTTTTCTCCCGATTGCTTGGCTGGTCGGGCCCGGATGTTTGAGATGATGTTGCATGGAGGGGAACCGGATTCTGCAGATTGTCTGACCGGAATCACCGGAATGGAATTGTATCTCTCCGTGATGAGCTTCAATGATCTTCTTTGTGATCGCCAAACCGAGACCTGTTCCACTTGATTTGGTCGAGAAATTGGGTTGGAAAATTTGATCCATAAGATCGTCGGGAATACCGGATCCCTGATCTTCGATTTCGATGATCAGATCATGATGATCCATGGTCGTGTGAATTCGAACGGTTGAGCCAGGCGGACTTGCCTCCATGCTGTTTTTGATCACATTGATGAGTGCTCTACGCAAACTTTCTTCAGAACCTTCAACATGGAGTGGACGCTCATCAAGATGCGTCTCCAATTGAATGTCGGGGTCGGATTGATAGAGATCCACCAAAGAGCGGATCAATCCATTGAGTTCGATACGTGACTGCGGTTCCCGAATCGGTTGAGCGAAACTGGAGAAATCGGATGCAATTCGGTTCAGAGATTCGATCTGTTCGGTTACGCGTCCGGAAACATGAATGGCCTGTTCCTTCAACTCCCTCTGTATGTCCGGATCACTGCTGATCAAGCGTTGTAAATGTTGCAGATGGAGTTTCATGGGTGTGAGCGGGTTTTTGATCTCGTGCGCAATCTGGCGCGCCATCTCTCTCCAAGCGGCTTCTCGTTCTGCATGAGCCAGGTCCCCCTGAAGCTCTTTCAATCGAAGTGTCATCCGGTTGTAGGTTTGGGCAAGAATCCCGATCTCATCCTGGTTTCGTACCGGTAACTGGGTGGTTAAATCTCCACTCGAAATCTTGTCCAAACCCTCCCGTATCTGTGTCAAAGGACGTGTCAGATGGCTCGCAAAGAGGAGGGTCACAAGAATGAATCCGATGATGATCACCAAGTAGAAGAGTAGAAGATAACTGGTCGTTTCGAGCATCTGTTCCCGATAGAGAGGGGAATCGAGGAATGTAGGAATGGCAACGACACCTGTCACGTGGTCATTGGCATTCCGCAGGATACGGTATCCAATTAGAAGCGGCTCCTCTCCAATTTTAAATGGCTGAACCATATGAACCCGATTTCGCTGATAGAGAAATTCTGCGACTGAGAAGGGAAGAACCGACGGAAGAAGACGTTGCTCGAAGATTTGGGGAGTCGTTGAGTGGCTCACCCAGAGGTTTCGATAGAAGATGGCATCCGAGTCAAGAGTCTGTGCAGCTTGAACCAGGGAGACCGGTGGAATACCCGGTTCATCCATTCCGATATCAAGATCGGACTGAATGGTCTGGGCCAACCGATCCAGATTGGAGATCAATTCCCGTTCAAGTTCGTCCTCACTCTGTCGGGTCATGACAAATTGTGTCGAGATTACAAGACCGAGAAGTAGAATGAGAGTAACCAGAAGGAGTCCGTCGAGCAATTGATCCCGAAATCTTCGATACGAGCCAAACAAAGGAGACCGGATGACTCGGGTCCATTGCAACAACAGATGGAAGAGGATTGCAACAAGCATCAAGCTCATCTGAATGCGGAAAATGGAGAAAATGTGGTGATGGAATCGGGGCTGCGGAGTACTCACTTTGAGTACGTCTCCACTCCCCAGTCGAAGGATTAGTTCCCGGAACCTCCCTTGCTGTGTAATGACCGAGAGATGAACGGATTCCTCATTCTCGAGGAGCTGCCTCTCCCGTTCTGAAAGTCGGTCATAGACGGGTTGATCCCGGTAGATGCCCTGTGAGAATCGTTGAACCAGGCGACCCTCTTCATATCGGGAGATATGATAGGATTGTTTCCATTCGCTGCCGGATGAAGCAGAGAGAACGGCACGGATTGGGCGATTGAAATCTGGAAATTCACGATGCACCGAAGCCGTTATCCATGCAATGATTCGATCGGGGAACAGATTATCAAAGATTGGAATCCATCCACGATGAAACTCGTCTCCAGCGATGGACTCACGCGGAGAGATGCGTTGGATGACCGGTCGATTGGTGGATCGATGGATACGCTCTTGCGTATAGGCCGTCTCCATCTGAAGTGGATTGGGCGATCGTCCACCAGGGGAGTCGATTCTGGTCACGTACTCTGCCAACAGCGATCCACTCGTCGAGTAGAGTCCGATGTCGAATGAATAACTTCGCCACTCGTCACGCAGTGTACTTCGAACAGCGCGTTGAAATCGAGAATAGGCCGACTCTGGGCGGTTTTCAAGGTCCTGAAGACTCAGGGACTGTAAATGTAGCTCAAGATTGGTCAGTAGTTGCCAGGCCACATTGTATGAATCTTCAAAATCACTTTCGAGATAGGGTTCGGCAATCTCGAGGAGTTGACGATCCGTCTGTTCCCGGTCAAACTGGGCGATCATCATGTGGCTCGCCATTGCAACCACGAGTGAAAGAATTAAAATTCGTCGAAAGCGCGAAAGGCGAAGCCAAAGTTCCGGATCCATGAATAAGCCATAACCGCCTGCCAGAGCCAGAAAGAATAGTGAGATCGAGAGTATCAACGGGACAGGCTCAATCAATACGGAATTGTACCACAAGCCGGTGGCGAGGTAGAGCAACGAGAAACTGATAACAGAGGCGATGACCATTAATGAAGGCTTGTCTCCTTCGATTCTGCAGAGTGCCCAGAAACCGAAGAGTGTGAGAGCCAGGATTGAAGAGAGGAAGATTCCGGATCCAATCATGATGATCCAGTGGCTTAATTGAGGCCAGAGTTCCAGATCAAAAAGCGCAACGTGGATAAATTCACCAACAGCATGGGTCTGAATCAAGTAAAACGACAATAAAACAACAGTTCCGGCAGAAAAAAGTACGGGTCGTGAGATGGATACAAGGAGTCGGTTCTCCTGTTTTCGGATTCGCCATCTCCGTGTCAGAGCCGTTATCAGAGATACCGTCAACGAGCAGAGGAAAAGAGCGTGGGTCAGATAGTTGACCAATCGATTCCAGCTGGGCCTCTGATCAGGGGAAATATCCCCCAAGAACGGTTCGGCCCACTCTTGAGGAAGAGCGTATGCGAACGAGAGTGCCCACAAAAGGAAGAGGATCCCGGATTGAAGGAATATTCGGGGAATCGAGTTCAACTGTCTGGAGTAGAGTAAAAACAGAGCACCACCGAGGAGAAACAGAAGCGTCTGAAAGAGTGAGCGAAGTCGTTCGGATCGTTGATTTCGCTGGTTCATCCAGTGAGGGAAATCCTCTTCGAGTGTATAGAGAACTCCGACGGTATCACGATCTGCGACAAGCAGTGGTTCTTGGTGTGTAACACGGTTCTCCATCGGGTCCGTGAACTGGAGATGAACCGGAACCCGACCAATCTGATGAAGCTGCTGCCCCAAGTCCAGACTGGAGAGGTCTTGAAGGGGGATAAGTCGACGTTGCTCCAGTGGCAGACCCAGAATCAGAAGGTAGCGATCCTCGCCGATTTGGAATGGCCAGGTACTCTCCAATAATGTCAACTGATTACGTCGAATCAGACTGATATCGGGAGTTTCCGGAGCAGGTGAACCTGCAGTTCGGAGGTTGGTGAACCCACTCCAAGCCAACAACTCGCCGTTGCGAAGAAAGGTGCTGCTCCAGGCGGCTGTCTCTTCGAGTTGTTGATGGATCTGCTGTCGACTGGCACCGGCAAGCAGCTCCTCTTGCAAGGCTTCTCCAAGACTCCGGGTCTGAGCCAACAACTGGTCGTGTACCGATTCGTAGAGTTCCCGACCTTCCAATACGCTTTGGCGAGCTTCCGATTTCCAGATTTCCGGTAGCTCCGAGTTCTCCGGAGTATGCTGAGTCTGGATCAGCCACATCCCCAAAACGAGAAGCAGGGCAGTCCACAACAGAGGTATCGGGCGAAGTGCTCTATCCCACATGGTACTCCGGTACTTGCTGCATGAATCGGGGTTCGATTCGGAGGCAGGGTTCGTTATCCGGCAGGTTCCGGATCCCGGATATCGGTCCGGACACCGTCACTCCACATCTTCTCGAGATCATAGTAGGTACGATACTCCTCGCTGAAGATGTGGACCACTACATCTACATAGTCAAGAACAATCCATTTACGCCCTTCCAGCCCCTCTCTTCGCCAAGGTTTTTCGTTACACAGGACTCGGGTCTGTTCATCCACGCGATTGGCTATTGCCCCAATTTGAGTCTCGGATGTACCGTGACAGATGATGAATTGGTTTGCAAGGGTGGTCACGTCCCGGACATCCAGTTGGACAACATCCCGCGCTTTCATTTCAAGCATCGCCTGGCAGATCACGTCTGCCAGGGAGTCGGAACCGTCGTCTGATCGTTCGTCATGAATTGTATGGGGCGTGGGTTTGGTTGTCATGCAATGGGGTTGTTCTGTGAAAAAAAGCGAATGCTTAATCCAGTTCGAGCGACTCAAAGTCGGCTCCAATGACCAGAGTGGCATCCAAAAAGAAGTCACCGGAAGCTTCGGTGACGATACGCTCTGGCGGAAGGCCGAGAGCTCTGGCGATGCGCCGGGCATTAGCCGGGTCGCCGTTTCGAGAGACAAGAATCGTCTCTTCCATGTTGAAGTGATCAAAATTTCCGGATTCGACAACATCGAAACCGTGTCGTCTCAGTGCGGTTGTAAACCGGTTTGCAAGCCCCGGAACTCCGCATCCATTGAGTACTTCCAGTTGAATAATGTCACTGATCAAAATTGGATCCTCAACGTCCCGTTCGCTTTCAATTCTCGGGACAACGACACGGTAGATCAGCGCCAGTATCAAGAGGGCAAGAAGCAGGCTCAAAAATCCAATTGCGACGTGAAGGAATATGGAAGATCGATCCTCTCCGTTGTTCATTCAGCTTCCCTAATATCCGAGTCGATGATGCCGATTCATGAAGGCCCCGGTTCCATATCCATATCCATATGATGACCACGGTCGTTGCGAAAATTGGACCGACAAGTGGGTATTTGGCGAGAGCTTGTAATCGAGCTGCGCCCGGTCAATCACGACCTGTCCTCCCAGCGGGCTTGTTCCCATCCCGGCGACGGCCATGTTGCCTCCGAACGGGGAGTGGAGAAGGGACACATCAACATTACCCGTCAATTTTTCGTTGAACCGGAACTGCATGTGATTGGTGTATGCATTCAAGTTTTGATAGTGACCTCCGACACTGCCAAAACTCATGCTGTACGAGTGGCCCATGTCCATGTCGACACTCGAAAGCCAACGAGTCAATGCGTTATCGGTCTGAGTGGATGTTCTGAATACAGGTCCGGTCCAGTCTCCGGAACGGCGGAGGTCTTCACGCAACTGTGCTTCTGCCGGCACTGCTGAAACAGCCAGTATCAACAACAAGATAATCAAAACAGGTAAGCGAGCTGATCGGTTCATGTATGGGTCCTCCTCTGGTGTAACGGTCCAGTCACATCTGCAGTATACCAAATGAGGAGCTTTTAGTAAATAGATCCTGAACAGGCGGAAGAGTGTCATACATGAGGGGGCGTGACATCTTTTGTCAAAAGTAGTGGAAAACACTATATTATTAAGCTTTTAACGTGAAGATTGGTGTGGGTAAATTCGGACCTGTTTCAGGGCGAATCGAGTTGCCCGCAACCCCCTAAATTTGATGGAGTCTGCCCGATATGAAGATGAAGCTCACCGATTTCAAGTACGAACTTGACAATCTGAACATCCCCGAGGAAGCGCAAGAGCCTCGTGACGCCTCGCGACTGATGGTGCTGGATCGTGAAAAAGAGACGATCAAGCACGAAAAATTTTCGGATATCCACAAATACCTGAAGAAGGGGGATGTTGTTGTCTACAACAATACGAAGGTGTTTCCTGCGAGGCTGAAGGGAAAGAAAGAGAAAACGGATGCAGATATTGAGGTGTTTTTGCTCCGCGAACTCCAGCCGGAAAACATGTTGTGGGATGTCCTGGTCGAACCGGCCCGGAAAATTCGTATTGGGAACAAGCTCTATTTTGGTGAAGACCTGATGGCCGAAGTGGTAGACAACACGACGTCCAGAGGGCGAACGATTCGTTTCTTGTATGATGGCCCGAATGAAGATCTCTACAAGATTCTTGACGAAATCGGTGAAATGCCACTCCCCCCTTATATCGAACGGGAACCGGTCGAAGCAGACAAAGAGCGGTACCAGACCATTTTTGCAAGTGAAAGAGGAGCCGTGGCAGCGCCAACAGCCGGTATGCACTTTACGGAAAAGATGGTAGCCAAGCTCGAGAAAAAGGGGGTTCACTTCGTGCCCGTTACGCTACACATTGGATGGGGAACCTTTCGTTCCGTCGAGGTGGAAGATCTGACAAAGCACCGGATGGATTCGGAAAATTATTTTATCTCCCAAGAGTCATCCGACAAGATCAACGAAGCGCTGGAGAGTAAAACCAGCAAAGTGGTGGCTTGTGGGTCAACGGCGGTTCGGGTTATCGAGACGAGTGTAATGGCCAGTGGAATGTCGAAGCCCGGTACCGGATGGACGGACAAGTTTATCTATCCGCCTTATGAATTCAAGATCACCGAATCACTCATCACCAATTTCCATCGTCCGGAATCGACACTATTGATGTTGGCTGCAGCATTTGCCGGGTATGACTTTTTGATGGAAGCGTACGAAGAGGCAAAGAAGGAGAACTATCGCCTCTTCTCCTTTGGTGATGCGATGCTCATCGTCTGATCGAATGGAGAAGCCGTTCGCTCTTGTCATACCAGCAGCCGGTTCGGGCCGGCGTATGGGAACAGAGACTCCCAAGCCATTTTTGACAGTCGGAAAACGGATGGTATTGGAACATACCGTTCGAGCGTTTCTGCCAATACCGGGCTTGAAGCAAATTGTTGTTGTGACCAAAGGTGGGTGGCTGGATCTCGTGCGCACCTGGAGAGATTGGGTGCCGGAGGAGGTGGAATGGACGGTTGTCGCAGGGGGTCGTGAACGGGCAGATTCCGTTGAGCAGGGATTGGCGGCGGTACACAAGAAGTTGAATCTTATTGCCATTCACGACGCTGTCCGACCGTTTATATCTCAAGAATCGGTATCAGCATGTCTGGATCGTGCGGCAGAAACGGGTGCGGCTATTCTGGCCATTCCGGTCAGGGATACAATCAAACGGGTCGATGTGGACCGCAAGGTGATTGTGGAGACACCGGATCGTGCATATCTCTGGCAGGCGCAGACACCTCAGATTTTTGAGCGGAGGATCCTTGAAGAGGCCTACAGGGTGCGGGATCGGATGAGTGGAGGGACTGATGACGCGTCACTTGTAGAGGCGTTGGGTCAAGAGGTTTCGATTGTTGAAGGGGAGGCTCGAAACTTTAAACTTACTTGGCCTGTCGAACGATTATTGGCCGAACGGTTGTTGGAGGAGCGTCTGAAATGAAAATCAGAGTCGGGAGTGGGTATGATGTTCATGCGTTTGCAGAGGGTCGCCCATTGCTATTGGGAGGTGTCAATATTCCACACATATGCGGGCTCGAGGGGCACTCGGATGCAGATGTGTTGTTGCATGCCGTAACAGATGCCTTGCTGGGAGCGCTCGCGCTCGGGGATATCGGAATGCACTTCCCGGACACGGACCCGAAGTGGAAAGGGGCCAATAGTGCAGATCTTCTGACTGAGGTGGTGCATATGGTAAACGATCGGGGATGGTCGGTTGTCAATGTGGATGCGACGGTGGTCGCCGAGGAGCCGAAGCTTCGGCCGCATATCTCGAATATCCGCGAGCGAATGGCAGCGTTGCTCCACCTGGACCCGGATGATGTATCGGTAAAAGCGACAACAAGTGAGCAGATGGGGTTTGTCGGGAGAAAAGAGGGGATCGTTGCACACGCGACGGCTCTTCTTGAGTCGGATTCATAGAAAACATGCCATGGAGTCATTGGTACTGGAAGAGGTGATTGGGTGGATCTACACGCTCTCTGTGGCGAGTATATTGACAATTTTTTTTGTCATTGCATGGCTTGAGAATGTATTCCCGTTTGTACCGGGAGACATGTTGATCGTTTTTGGTGGGTATCTGGCAGCTCAGGATGTCATTTCGTTTGTACCACTTTGGAGTGTCACAACATTGGGTGCTTTGGCCGGATTTGTAACGATGTATGGATTGGGTGCAATTTGGGGGTACCGGATTGTTGGTGATGACGAGCATCGATGGTTTTCATCCTGGATTGATGATCGAACGATCGGCAAGGGAAAGCGTTGGATGCAGAAGTGGGGGCAGTGGGTGATCCTTTTCAACCGGTTTTTGGCGGGTACACGGTCCGTGATAGCGCTTACCGCAGGTATTTATCGAACCCGGGTTCGCACGACTCTGATCAATGCTACGTTGAGTTCGCTTGCATGGAATTGGATTTTGATTGGCTTGGGTTGGATTGTACATGACAACTGGCAAGTCATTGGAGACTACCTGCAGGTATACGGGTGGGTTGTAGGAGGAGGGATCGTGGCCTATCTACTCTACAGGCAATTCATTCGAAAAGGCAAGAAAAAGAGGGTCAGGGGTTGACAAGTCTCGAACTTGTGACTACATTTCCGGTCTTTCGCCTCCGGGAATTTCCGGGGTGGTTTGACATGTTGACCATTAAAAGGCCAGTGTAGCTCAGGGGTAGAGCAGCGGTTTTGTAAACCGCCGGTCGTCGGTTCGAATCCGGCCACTGGCTCTGGCTCTGCGGGAGCAAATTGAGTTCGGATTCTATCGTGAACTTTGTTTATTTTGAAAACTTCTGCGGAGTGAAACCGGGGGGATTCCAGAGTGGCCAAATGGGGCAGACTGTAAATCTGTTGGCGTGAGCCTTCGCAGGTTCGAATCCTGCTCCCCCCACAGAGTTGGGCATTGAACTCATTCGGATGTGGCAGTCCGAATGGTAGAAGAGAAGAGGTCGAGAGAGTACGCGGGCGTAGCTCAATTGGTAGAGCGTCACCCTTCCAAGGTGAATGTTGTCGGT